>CAWDQL010000004.1:0-401896 GCA_963804465.1 uncultured Gammaproteobacteria bacterium | reverse complement strand
CGTGACGTGCCCTGCCGCGTCATAGCTATAGCTGCGTACCAGACTTCCTGTGGTGGCAGTCAGCTGGTTGCTCGCGGAGGCTACCGAGAAGGTGATCGGCGTGGTCCCGGTCTGCGTGAGCTGATTGCCGTCGGCGTCGTACGTCCAGCCGTCGGTGATGGCCGAAGTCGTTGCGCTGGTCAGTCGATCGAGCAGGTCATAGCCGTAAGTCCAGGTCAGCGCACTGTTTGAGGAGTCCGAAATCCCGGTGATCCGGTTGGCGTTATCGAAGCTGTAGCCGAGCGTGACCCCGTAAGTCACGATCTGGCTGATAAGACCGTCGCCATTAAACGTCCGGGTCGTGGTGCCGCTGTTCCCCCACGTCCAGCCGTTCACGCCGCCGAAGGGTTCGTAGGTGACGCCTGAGAGCACGGTCGTGCTGTTCACGGCAATGCTCGTGACCTGGTGATTGCTGTTGTAGCCGTAAGTGACGGTCTGACCGGAAGGTGTAACGAGCGAGGTCCGGTCTCCATTAGAGTAGCCGTAGCCCACGGAGAGATTCACCGTCCCGACAGTCAGTCCCTTGCCGACGACGCGGCCCATGAAATCATAAGTCCAGGCGAGGGAGTGATTGGCGTCGGCGGCGCTGGTCAGCCGTCCCTTGCCATAGGTCCCAGAATCGTACCCGAAGGTAAGCGTCTGATCGGTCGTCCCGCCGTTCGAGTAAGCAATCGAAGTCACCCGATTGGCTACGTCGTAGGCGTATGTGGCCACGGAACTACGTGCATCGGTCGAAGTCGAGAGATTCCCGCCCGAGTCGTACGTGCTCGTGGTTGTCCCGGTATCCGGGCTTGCGAGCTGCTTGACGTCCCCAAAGCCGTTGTAGCCGTAGCTTGTCGTCAGGCTCCTTGGATCCTTGACCGACGTCAGATCATCCTCGGCATCATAAGTGAAGTACGTATTGCCGCTATTCGGGTCCGTAATCTGGTCGAGGCGGTTCAGAGGATCGTAGGCGTTCGTCGTGTTGCGGCTGAGTGGTGCATCGATTGCCGTCTGATTGGCGTTGCCGTCGTACGCATACGTTGTGGTCACTGCCGAAGTGCCCGCGGCATTGATGTCCCGGTAGAGCTCGTTCAGCGTGTTGAAGGCACGCGTGTGCGTCCGATGCAGATTATTGGACGGATCGTAGGTCTTCTCGGCCGTACGATTCCCCATGTTGTCGAGCGTGTATTGGATCGAGTTCCCTGCCCCATCGCTGATCTCGGTCAGCCGGTGCGCGGTATCGTAGGTATAAAGAACATAGCTGCTGTCGGGCAGCGTGACCTGCTTGAGGAGCCCGGTCGCGTAGTAGCTAAAGCTCGTAGTCTCTGTACCCACCTCGCGCGAGGTGAGCCGCTGGCGGACATCGTAGGTCAGCGTGGTGACCACGCCATTTGGGTCCGTGATCGTCAACGGCTGACCATAGGCGTTGCAGGTGTTATAGGTGGTCACGTTCCCGACTGGATCGGTCACGGTCTCGAGCTGACCGCACTGAGAGCCGGTGGTGCAGGTGTAGTAGGTGTAGGTTGTCGTGCTGTTGACGTCTGTCCGGGGACCTTTGGCCGTGAGCATCCGGCCATTAGTGTCGTAGGTATAGGTCCAGGTGCGCGAGACGTTTGGCGTCACCGTCGTGTCGGTGATCGTTTTCGTCAGCGTGTTGCCCATCGAATCGTAAGAAAACGACGTCGTGCGATTCGGCTCGGTGATGGTGTCCGGCTGACGCCAGTTGGTGTCCCACGCCGTCGTGATAGTTCGCGCCGCGGAGGTTCCGTAGGCTTCGGTGCGTGAAGTCTCCCGGTTTGTCAGAACATCATAGGTATAAGTCGTCTGATTGCCGTTGAAATCGGTCCGCTTGGTGATATTTCCGTTGGCATCAAATACACGCGAGGCATCCTCCCCGCAGCCCGAACACAAAGCGGTGGCACTCGTGGTCCGATAAGCGCCCCAGATGAGCGACTGATTGAACGTTCTCGCCTCCCCGAGCGGGTCGGTTACCTTTACGGACCCTCCAGTTCCGTAAGTCGAGTTGGTGAACGAGTACAAGCCCACGCCTCCCGCATGCTGTGCACTCGCGACCTGAAACGAGCCGTTGTAGGTCCAACTCGTGTATTGCACCGTCGCTTCATCAGTCAGCGTCGAAAGCGTATGCGCGTTTGTATTGCTGTAGGCATAAGAGCGGGTCGTGCCGTCAGTGTTCGTGACTTGAGTCAGGTCCTTATAATTGTCATACGCGTATTGAACCGTCTTACCCGCTGAGTCGGTGATCGAAGCCAAGCGCTGCACGCTATTCGCATCGTGCAAGTAGGCAAATGTCAGACTGTGTCCGTAGGGGTCTGATACCGAGAGCGGAGGCTCGGGATAGGTGCTGCCAGAGGCGTACGTAAGGGTCAAAGGTGCCTTGCCCCTTGCAGCGACAGACAGCAGGCGCCCGTTAGAGTCATATGTTTCGATGGTGTCGTCAGCCGTTTGGTACTGGTATCCGGTGGAGGTTTGAATAAGGCGGTCGGCCACATCTCCATCGGGCGAATACACGCCGTTGTACTCGTTGAATACCAGCACGCGCCCGTCGGGGCGGTACGCGTAGATGGCGTTATAAGTCTTCGTGCTATCCGTGGTCGTGGTCGGCAGAAGCAACTGAAAGTAGGTCGCGGACCAGGCGGCGCCCATCTCCGTAGAACCGCCCTGTGGCGAGCCCTCGTCGGAAAGGATCCCAGTCAAACTATTGTAACTACGCGTAAACGTAATTGGACTGACGCCGACTCCCGAGTAATCAGTCTCTGCCAGGTATACGTTGCCGCTCGCCGCGCTGTCTGTACCGTCGATGGTTGTCTGCGCGGACCCGCCATTGGCCGCACCCGAATTTGCGGAACTCGATCCCGTTCCGCAGCCGCCCGGACAGCTTTGTCCGGTCTCCTTTGGAACAACTGGGGAGGCGGTGCCGGCGACGCAATATGGTCCGGTGAGCGGGCTGCTTTCATAGGTGAGCGCGTAGTCTGCCGGGCAGTACATGCTCCGCTCGTAGACTCCCTTCTCGGTTTGTGTCTCCGTGCTGGTGCACGATGGATCGGCTTGAATGTTGTAAACCTGAGAAAAACTCATCACGAAGGTCTCATTAATGAGAATGTTGTCTTGATAGGTTTGCGGGGTGTAGGTAGTGCCGGCGTAAGTTGCCGAGCAAAAGATGCTGTTACCGTTCAGGCGCCCCCAGTACCACGCCGTCACCTCGGCGGTGGTATAGAACGGAACCGGATCTCCCGCGACGGGATAGAAGGGATTTGCAGGCGCGTAGTAGAAGGGAGTAATGATGGGCGACGCCGGCGGGCAGGACGTCCCCCCTGAATACCCGCAAGTTATTGGCGTCGACTCGGGAGTTCCTGAAAAAGCATTGTCCGGCGCACAGAGTGCGCCCAGTACGATAACCACGGAGACGACGACCGGGGTCATCCGGGCTGCACTGGCGCGCGACACCGCGGCCACACCGAGTAGGAGTCGCCGTAGTAAGGCGAAACCGGCTTTGAATGCTGAAGTACCGACGGCTTCCGGAGTAAGCCCGCCAGAGCGCGTGGAAGGATTGACTACTGCATTCATGAGACCTCCCCCGAATTCATCATCTGGACGGTCCTTCCTAGACTCCCTGGAGGTCTTACGGATTCACCGTCCGTGGCAGCGCGAATTTTTCCGCCTCGGTGGCGACAAATTCAAGAGGTGTCACAAATTCTTCGCAGGACGAAAAAAATAGAAGCTGCAGGTGAGATGAATGCTCACGTCGAGACAGATACTCTTTTCGCCTCTGCGAAAATTCACGCTACGCTCGGCGCATGCGGGGATACTTGATTTCGCGCTGGCCCTTGTGCTCTGCGTAAGCCTCACCGTATGAGGCTTGAGCGGATTCGCCGCTTGCTTTTGATCCCGAGCGCGCTCGCCGTCGCGGCCGCAGCGCTAGTGTGGGTTTCGAGAGACCGCATCACGGGCGGACAGGTCTCTCGCAGCCGTTCCCTAAACCCGGATGCGGTTGGTCGGGCGTCGTCGCTTGCTATGCCTGAACCGCTGGAGCGACCGAACCCGGCCGCGCAACGGCCGGGGCCACCCGATCCAGCGGCGCAGCAGAGCGCTGCCGCCTCAGCAGAGAGCGCCGCAAGAGCTGCTGCAGACCTCGCGAGCAAGTAGCACACCGGTTGAGCACGCTGCGGTCGCGCTGCGAGGAGACATATAGGAGGCAAGCACTCGGCGGAGACTCTAAGCGCTTGAAAACAAAGCCCTCTTATCGCGCGTCGGTCCAGTCCATCATCGGCGCCACGGCAATTCTTCGATCCAACTGTTGATTTGCTATCCAGTTTTCTTGCATGGCGTTCGATGCATCGAAATTGGACGGACCGACATGGGCGACGATACGTGATGTATCTGCGAGGCCCGAGAGTTGCGACCCGGACATTCCTTACCAGTAATAGTCATGCGGTCTCTTGCAGTCGGGCCAAAGCAGCAGCTCGGCATCGCACCCACGCGCAATGCGATGTTCGAAACGATGAGTCTTGATTCGCGCCGGTTGAATGACCGTCGCGTGGGTCCACCATCCGGGTTCGTTCATGACGAGGCGCTCCATGCTGTGCCAGATCTTTGGTCCCGAGGCATGCCGAGGGACCCAAGCCCTATGGCTGAGCAGAATGCGAATACGGCGAACTTTCGCCACGCGTTCGTGGTGGCGACGCAGTGCACGTTTCATCAAAAGGCTCCGGTTTTAAGGTCACTACGTCATGTCGAACTCCTCTGCCGCCAAAGCGGCGCTACCAAGATGGTTGCTTCAGCCACGATCGAGTGCGGTCAAGAATTCCTCCAGTCTTCGAGCAGCAAAGCGTCGATCCTGCCAAACTCTCGCGTATTGTGGGTCACCAGAACGACGTCCAACGCTGCCGCGTGAGCCCCGATTAAAGTATCCAGGGGACCTATCGGGGTGCCGTGCTTTTCAAGCGATGCGCGCACTTGTCCGTAGCTTGACGCGGCGTCGCTGTCAAAGCTCGCGATCTCGAGCGCCAACAGGAACTCGGCAAGCGCCGCGCGGGACTCATCGCGGCGGCCGCTCTTCGCAGCGCCAAAGGCAAGCTCGCCCAAGGTTATTGAGGAGATCCCCACCTGTCCGACTGACTTGCCGCGCAACTTCTTCAATACACTTGGCGGGTTCCCTTTGATGATTGCGATGCAAGTATCGGTGTCGAGCATCCACTTCATTGCAACGGTTCCCGACGATCAATGTGCGCAGGCTGTCCGCGAGTCTCCATGAAGTCCGGCGGGAACTTGGCGAGACTCTCTACCAATGTGTCCCACGACCGGGTCTTCGGCAACAAGACGACGGCACTCCCGATGCGCTTGATGAACACCTCCTTGCCGGGAAAGCGAAACTCCTTCGGCAAACGCACCGCCTGACTCTCGCCGTTCTTGAACAGTTTCGCGGTCTTCATCCGGGTGCTCCGTAAAAGTATATATTAATAGTATATACCACACTGGCGACAGCCGCAAAATGCGAGGAGACGCAGAAGAGACAAGCGCTCTCGAGTCCGCCTAAGCATCAGACCCAACGAGCGAAATGAAAGTCGTCAATCCAACCATCGTGGCAGCGACGGACGCCCGCCGATCGATCTCTGCGGCCTCTTGATCGGCGGAGATGCCCATTTTCCAGCAGCTCTCCATGCTGCGGGTTTCAGCGGGATTCAGCAGGGAACAACACCGCCAGCACAGCGTCGGTCGTAAAAACGCAGCGGTCGTTGTGGCCGCATTCCGGCACGATCAGCGTCCGGCTGTTCGTGGCTCCCAGGTGCTCATCGAGATACCTGACGAATGCCTCGCCCCTGGCGCGTCGCGTCGGGCCCTGGGCCATAGCCGCGGGCGAGTCATCGAACCCGCCGAGGGGCAGTGTATCGACCTGGCTCAAGAGGTAGGTGGCGGTCCGGGACGCGAGCTGCCTCCGCAGCTGATCGTCGCCTGCTTTCGCTGTGTAGCCGCGGGCGCGGTTCTCGAGGCCGTAAGGCCATTGGTCGTAACCTGGCGCCTTGGTCGCATCGAACTTCCCATAGCTGAATTTCGTGTGCGGCTCATCCGCCTTCCAGCCGTCCGCGGCGTTCCCGGCGGCGGCATCGTCGACCGGCAGGACGCGTGTCGCATCAGGCCATGCATAACTCGAGGGGTTGGCAATCACATAGCTGACCGCGACACCCAGATTGCCCTGCACCTGGTTGGCCATCTCGTAGCGCGAGACGAACTGGCCGCCGGCTGAATGCCCGGCGATGACAATGACCGCGAGGTTCGGGAACACCCGCCGGTCGGCCAGCCTGCGCATGATCTGGTCCATGAAGTCGAAGGATGACAGGGCCGGATTGCTGGTTGCCGAGCCGCCCGAGCGCCAGCTATCGCCGTGGCAGCTCCAGCTGATTTCCGGGGGCTGCAGCTTGTCCTGACAGTCATTGCCGTCCCAGGAGTGAAAGGCCGGCGCGACGACCAGGGTGTCGTCCAGGGCGCCGGCGAGGAACGCCGCCGCCGTCGCGGTCGCGAAGTAATGCTCGGGATTTCGCAGCGACCCGTGCACCATGATCAGCGCGCGCCGAATGGCTGGGTTCGGGACGCCCAGCGGAAAGGTGCGGTAGATGAGGGCGCGAGCGGGACCGCCGCCCAGCACCACCCAGTCTGTACAGGCGTTGGAAGCGCTCACGCAGGCCGAGTTGTGCGCCGCCTGCGTCTCGCCGGCAGCGGCAAGGCCGGTGACGGCCAGGGCGACTGCGACGCCAGCGCGCAGCGCTCGAAGTAGTTGGCAGACAAACGCCTCCAGGTCATTCATCGCTCGAGTCCACGATCGTCGCAGTGCTCAGGCTGCGCTTTGCTGCCGGCTGAGGATCACGTGGGTGGCATTCTCGCCGCTCACCGGGTCGGTGCAGCGATAGCCGAGGCTCACGAGGTCGAGATCCCCGAACAGGCGCTCGCCCGCGCCGAGAAGCAGCGGCGCGATCGCGATATGAAGCTCGTCGATTAGCCCGGACTGCAGATACTGCTGGATCGTTGCGATGCCGCCGCCGATGCGCACGTCCCTGCCGTTGGCGGCCGCGGTCGCCCTCTCCAGGGCACGATGGATTCCCTCGGTCACGAAGTGGAAAGTCGTGCCACCCTGCATGACGAGCGGCGCGCGCGGGTGGTGCGTCAACACGAACACCGGAACGTGATACGGCGGCGTGTCTCCCCACCAGCCCTGCCACGTGTCGTCCGGCCACGGACCCCGGACGGGCCCGAACATGTTCCGGCCCAGAATCCAGGCGCCGACGTTCTCGAAGCTGCGCGCCGCGAAGCCTTCATCGATGCCGGTCGTGCCGCCGTCGCCCCCGTGCATGCGCCGGAACGTTCGCGTCCCAAATGCCCACTCGTGCAGTCCCAGCCCGCCGACGCCCAGCGGGTTCTCGAGGCTCTGCCGCGGCCCGGCGCCATAGCCATCGATCGAAATCGAGAATGCGGCGACTCTGATCCGGGACATCGATGCTCCCCCGCCTGAAGTCTATCGCAGCAGCGCACCGGATTTTTTGCTGCGGTAAAGTGGCGCTGGCAGCCGCGCGAGACGGCGCCTGAAGGGAACCGCCTGTGAAACCGGCCTGGTCGATCGGAGTCCTCGGCGCGGCGCTGCTGGCGCGCGCCTGGTGCGCCGCCGCGCAGACGCATGTTGACCCGCGCTACCCCATCCACGACCGTGACCGGCCGCAACCCGCGGTCGTCGATCCGGGGACGGCGAGCTCCCAGGAGACCCCCGGGCGCCCCCCCTCGGACGCGGTCGTACTGTTCGACGGCCGGGACCTCTCGCACTGGCAGCAAAAGGACGGCAGCCCGGCGCGCTGGACTCTCGGCAAGGGTTACTTCGAGGTCGTACCCGGGAGCGGCTATCTCTACACCCGCGACGCCTTCGGCGACTGTCAGCTGCACGTCGAGCTCGCGGAGCCCGATCCCCCCAAAGGCGACGACCAGAACCGTGGCAACAGCGGCGTGTTCCTCCACGGTCTCTACGAGGTGCAGGTGCTCGACTCCTACCGCAGCCCGACCTACCCCGACGGCCAGGCGGCCGCCGTCTACGGCCAGTTCCCGCCGCTGGTCAACGCCTCACGCCCACCGGGTCAGTGGCAGAGCTACGACATTGTGTTCCATGGCCCGCGCTTCGATGCCGCCGGGCACCTCACGCGTCCGGCGCGCATGACGGTGCTGCACAACGGCGTGCTGGTCCAGGATGAGGTCGAGCTCACGGGGCCGACGGCGCATCACCAGCGGCCGTCCTACACCGCGGGCCCGGAGAAGCAGCCGCTTGCGCTCCAGGACCACGGCAATCCGGTCCGCTTTCGCAACATCTGGATCCGCGAGTTGCGCGCTACCGGGCCGTGAACTTGAACTTCTGCCCGGCGACCGTCGCCTGGTACATCGCCCCGCCCTTCACGATGGTGAAGACGGCCATGCCCTTGTAGTAACGCCCGGCGGTGACGGCGTCCTTCTTGCCACCGCTCGCGACCGCGCTCGCGCCGGTCGTTCCTGCGGTCGCCTCGGCCGCGGCGGTGATCGCCACCGCGCCGACGTCGGCGCCGAACTCGAAGCTGCCGTTGGTGAATTGATCGAACGCAAACTTATTCTCGAAGAAGACGATCTGGCTGTAGGCCTGGCCGCCCGCCTGGAATCCCACGCTGAGCTGCGTGACGCTCGCATCGCCGACGTACTTGCCCTGTGCAAACACATGCCCGGTGCCGTAGGCGCCGCCGACCACCAGCCCACCCTTGCCGACCGTCGGGAAAACGGCGTAGCCATAACAGTTGCGGAAGAACGCCGCGCTCTCGCCGGCGTTCCTGAAGAGCTCGAGCGTCTCGCTGTACTCGTCCGCGTACGCCAGACCGGCGCTCAGTAGCAGCACGATGCCGCACAGCAGTGCATTCGTCCGTTTCATGGTGTTCCTCTCGCGCAGTTCGTCATCTGCCGCATTCTACGCCCGCGTCGCGCCAGGATGTCACCGGTCGGCAGCCGCCGTCGGCTGCGCGTAGCCGAGCGTCCTCAGCGCCACGGCGATCTCATCGAGCGCCACCGGATCGTCGATCGTTGCCGGAGTGCTGTAGTGCTGCGAGTCCGCGATCGAGCGCATGGTCGCGCGCAGCACCTTGCCCGAGCGGGTCTTCGGCAGCCGCGTGACGATGGCCACATGGCGGAAGGCGGCGATCGCACCGATCCGCTGCCGCACGCGATCGATCAGCTGCTGGCGCAGCTCGGCGTGCGGGCGCGTGACTCCGGCCTTGAGCACCACGAGCCCCAGCGGCAACTGTCCCTTGAGCGCGTCTCCTACACCGATGACCGCGCACTCGGCAACGTCCGGATGGCCTGCGAGTACCTCCTCCATCGCGCCGGTCGAGAGGCGATGCCCGGCGACGTTGATGACGTCATCGATGCGCGACATGATCCACACGTAGCCGTCTGCATCGATGAAGCCGGCATCGCCCGTCAGGTAGAAGCCGGCGTAACGGCTAAGGTAGCCGTCACGGTAGCCGTCGTCGTTCTGCCAGAGCGTCGTCAGCGTGCCGGGCGGCAGCGGCAGGCGGATGACGATGTTGCCGATTTGACCGGCGGCCACTGCAGCGCCCGCGTCATCGAGCACGCGCACGTCGTAGCCCGGAACCGCAACACTCGCCGAGCCCGGCTTCACCGGCATTGGCGTGAGCCCGCGGCAGTTGGCCGCGACCGGCCAGCCCGTCTCGGTCTGCCACCAGTGGTCGATAACCGGTACCCGCAGCTTCTCCTCGGCCCATTGCACGGTATCGGGGTCACAGCGCTCGCCGGCAAGGAACAGCGTGCGCAGGCTGCCGAGATCGTAGCGGCCGATGAGCGCGCCGGCCGGATCCTCCTTCTTTATGGCGCGAAAGGCGGTCGGCGCGGTGAACAGTGCATTGACGCGATGCTCTGCGACCACCCGCCAGAAAGCCCCGGCGTCCGGTGTGCCGACCGGCTTGCCCTCGTAGAGGATGGTGGTGCAGCCGGCGAGCAGCGGCGCGTACACGATGTACGAGTGACCGACCACCCAGCCGACGTCGGAAGCCGCCCAGAAGACATCCCCGGGCTGCATGCCGTAGATCGCTGGCATCGACCAGGCAAGGGCGACCGCGTGGCCGCCATGATCGCGCACCACGCCCTTCGGCTTGCCCGTGGTACCGGAGGTATAAAGGATGTAGAGCGGATCGGTCGCCGCGACGGCGACGCAATCTGCCAGCCGGGCGCCACGCACCGCATCCGCCCAGTCGAGGTCGCGCCCGCTCACCAGCGTAGCGGTCACCTGCGGCCGCTGCAGCACGATGCAGTGCCCGACACGATGGCTCGCCAGCTCGAGCGCTGCATCGAGCAGCGGCTTATAAGGAATGACCCGCTGCCCTTCGATGCCGCAGGAAGCCGAGACCACCATGACGGGGCGCGCATCGTCGATGCGCTTGGCGAGCTCGTGCGGAGCGAAGCCACCGAACACCACCGAGTGCACCGCGCCGATGCGGGCACAGGCGAGCATCGCCACCACGGCCTCGGGCACCATCGGCATGTAGATGACGACGCGGTCGCCACGCGCCACACCCTGTGTGAGCAGCGCGCCCGCGAACTGCGCCACGCGCTCGCACAGCTCGCGGTAGTCAAGGCGGACGACCGTTCCAGTCACCGGGCTGTCGTAGATGAGGGCCAGCTGCGCGCCACGGCCCTGCGCGACGTGCCGGTCAAGAGCGTTGTAGCAGGTGTTGATGCGCCCGCCCGTAAACCAGCGGTAGAACGGCGCCCGGCTCGAATCCAGCACCCGATCCCAGCGGCGCTCCCAGTGAAGCGCCGCGGCGCACTCGCCCCAGAAGCCCTCCGGGTCCTCGAGTGCGCGCCGATAGGCGTCCTGGTAAGCGTGTTCGAGCGTATTCATGCGCCTCCCGCCCCTGCGCATCGTTGCCGACGGCGCCCGCGGATGACATCCGGGAAAATACCCATCCGCGGCAGGCCTGTCCATGGCGCGTGCATACCCGCCAGCGGGCGTTTCCTATACATTACCCCCGTTAGGTATAAGGAGACCGATGTGGCCCACACCGTCCGCGACAAGCAGAAGCTCCTGAACCGCATCCGGCGCATCCGCGGCCAGGTGGAGGCCGTCGAGCGCACCCTCGAAGGCGATGCGGACTGCTCGGACGTCATGCACCTGCTCACGGCCTCGCGGGGCGCCATCAACAGCCTGCTGGCCGAGGTCCTCGAGGACCACCTGCGCGAGCACGTGCTGGGGCGCGTGTCGGGCCCGCGCGCCGCGGCGGCCGATGAGCTGATCGACGTGATCCACTCCTATTTCAAGTGAGCGCGCAGTCGGCGCGCGAGCCGCCAGCGTGGGCGACACCCAAGCCGTCGATTCCGCGGCCGCCGAGCGGCGCCCGACCCTCGTCTATGACGGCGATTGCGGGTTCTGCACTTACTGGGCGCGCTACTGGCAGGCGCTCACCGGCGAGCGGGTACGCTACCTGCCCTATCAGCAGGTAGCGGCACAGCACCCCGAGATCCCGGTCGCCGAGTTTCAGCGCGCGGTCCAGTACTTCGCGCCGGATGGACGCCGCGCCAGCGCCGCAGAGGCCAGCTTCCTCGCCCTGAGCCACGCTCCCGGCAAGGGAATCTGGCTCGCGCTATACCGCAGGCTCCCGGGCTTCGCGCCGCTCGCCGAGCGCGCTTACGCCCTGATCGCGGCGCTCCGGCCTGAACTGCACCGGGTGAGCCTCGTTCTCTGGGGACGGGCCTTCGTGCCGCCGCGCTACGATCTCGTCGCGTCGTTGTTCCTGCGGGCCTTCGGGCTCGTTTACCTCGCCGCCTTCGTCTCCTTCGCCGTGCAGGCGCGGGGCCTGATCGGCGCGCACGGCATCCTGCCGCTCGCCGATCTCATCGCGGCCATCGGCCGCAGCGGCGTAGGCGCCGAGCGCTTCTATCTCATGCCGATGGTGTTCTGGTGGAACGCCAGCGATACGGCGATCCAGACGGTGTGCTGGGGCGGCGCCAGCCTGGCGCTGCTGCTCACCCTCAACATTCTGCCGCGCCTAAGCCTCGCACTGCTCTACCTCCTCTACCTCTCGCTCCTGTACGCCGGCCAGACCTTCATGACCTACCAGTGGGACACCTTCCTGCTGGAGGCGGGATTTGTCGCGCTGCTGATGAGCTTCTCGACCCGGGGCGGAGTCTGGCTGCTGCGCTGGCTGCTGTTTCGCTTCATGTTCATGTCGGGGGTGGTGAAGCTCGTGTCCGGCGATCCGAACTGGTGGAACTTGTCGGCGCTCTCGTATCACTTCCTCACCCAGCCTCTGCCGACGCCGCTCGCCTGGTACGCAGCGCAGCTGCCGCCCGCGGTGCTGCGGTTTGCCACCGGCGCCACATTCGTCGTCGAACTGCTGCTGCCGTTCCTCATCTTCTCTCCAAGGCGGCTGCGCTTCGTCGCCGCCGGCGGCATCCTGCTGCTGCAGGGCGGCATCCTGCTCACCGGCAACTACAACTGGTTCAACCTGCAGACCATGCTGCTGTGCCTGGTACTGTTCGACGATGCGGCGGTGCGCAGGATCCTTCCCTCCCGTCTCGGGCGGCTGCTGTCGACGCCTACTCGGGCCGCATCACCGCGCACAGCGGTCCGGGTTACGGTGGGCGCGCTGGCACTTCTGATCGTGTTCTGCAGCCTCGTTGAGATGCAGGAGCGCTTCGGCGGCAGCCCGCCGGCGGTCGCGCGCTTCATCGACGGTCTCATCGGGCCGCTGCACATCACGAGCCCCTACGGGCTCTTTTCGATCATGACGACGCAGCGCGACGAGATCGTCGTCGAAGGCTCCAATGACGGAATCACCTGGCGCGAATACGAGTTCCGCTACAAGCCCGGCGACCTGACGCGTCGCCCGCGCTGGAACATTCCGCACCAGCCACGCCTCGACTGGCAGATGTGGTTCGCCGCGCTCGACGATCCGCAGCACCTGCGCTGGTTCTGGCTGTTCCTCGAGCGACTGCTGGAGAACGAGCCGAGCGTGACGGGGCTGCTCGCCAGGAATCCGTTTCCCGACAAGCCGCCGCGCTTCGTGCGCGCACAGTTCTACGACTACAGCTACGCCGGTGCCGCCGACAAGGCACGGGGTATGTGGTGGCAGCGGCGCCTGCTCGGACTTTATTCCCCTGCGGTTCAGCTCAAGACGGGCGCTGCGCAGCCGTGAGGCCGGTGCGCCCCCCGATGCGCGCGGCGGCGGCGCGCTAGAATGCGGCGCGAGGAGTAGCACCATGCCCGAGCATCACTTTCACGGCACCGACCTGGCGGTTGCCGTCGGCGCCACCGATCACGTGCTCGGGCCCGAGCACGCACCGGTCGCAGTGGTCGAGTACGGCGACTTCCAGTGCCCCACCTGCAAGCAGGCGGCGCCCACGGTGCGGTTACTGCTGGAGCGCTTCGCCGGCCGCGTGCGGCTCGTGTTCCGTCATTTCCCGCTGGAGGAGGCACACCGCGAAGCGCTCAACGCCGCCGAGGCGGCCGAGTGCGCCGCCGAGCAGGGGAAGTTCTGGGAGATGCACGACCTGCTGTTCGCCAATCAGGATCGTCTGGCGCTCAAACACCTCCACGGCTATGCCGAGCGGCTGGGACTCGACCTGGCGCGCTTCACGGCCGAGATGGACGATCACGTCTATCTGCAGCGCGTGCGCGAGCACCAGGACAGCGGCCGGCGCAGCCACGTGCGCGGCACCCCCGGGTTCTTCGTCAACGGCACAATCCTGGACGTGTCTTTTGGTCTCGAGCGGCTGTTCGATGCCGTAGCCTCGGCGCTCGCGGCGCGCCGCTGACTCGTCCGCCGCGCGCCGTGCCTTTAGTCCATCGGCACCGAGATCGATTTCGGCAGCACGGTGGCCGCGAGCGTCGCGCCAATTGGCCGCCCCCGGTCCGCGCGCCCGCTGCGCCACCAGGGCTCGACCTCCCGCCCTTGCGCCGGCTCGACCGGCTCACCGAGTCGCGGCATGAGCAGCTGCGCGCCCGCTGCGGAGCCCTGCGCGAGCAGCACCTCCGCGGGCTGATCCCAGGCATGCATGGCGAGGGCGAAGGTTCCCCAGTGAATCGGCAGGAACGGCCCGCCGCCGAGCAGGGTGTGCGCCTTGAGCGCATTCTCGGGACCCAAGTGCATGTCTCCCCAGGCCGGGTGCCACGCACCCACCTCGAGCATCGTGAGGTCGAACGGCCCGAGCCGCTCGTGGATGGCCCGATACTCGGTGGTGAGCCCGGTATCGCCGCTGAAGAACACCGCGTGCCGGGCCGAGCGGAGCGCGAGCGACGACCACAGTGTCGTGTTGCGGCTCTTCATGGTGCGCCCGGAAAAGTGCTGCGAGGGGGCGGCGGTGATCGTGAGATCGGCGTGCGGCAGCGTCCAGGACTCCCACCAGTCGAGCTCGACGATGCGCGACGGGTCCACTCCCCAGGCTTCGAGGTGCGCGCCGACGCCGAGTGAGGTCACGAACGGCACCGCGAGCGCGCGCAGCTCGCGGATGGTCGGATAGTCGAGATGGTCGTAGTGGTCGTGCGAGACCAGCACCACATCGAGCGGCGGCAGCGCGCGCAGCGCCACCGGCACCGGCTGGAACCTCTTCGGCCCCACGAGGCGCGACGGGGAAGCCCGCGGCCCCCACACCGGGTCGGTGAGCACGCGCAGCCCGTCGATCTCGATGAGAACCGTGGAGTGTCCGAGCCAGGTTGCCCGCAGCCCGCTCGCAGGCGGTCGCCGCCAGCTCTCGAGCGGACTCACCGCGGGCAGCGGCCCCGGGGGTATGCGCCGCTCGCCGCCGCACAGGAACTCGCGCAGCGTCGGCATCGCGGCGTTCGGATCGCGCAGGCCGGGCAGGACCGGGTACAGGTTGCGGAAGCGGTCTTCCGCCCAGCGCGCCGAGGCCCTGATGCGCTCGAGCCGGCTGCCCTCCGGCTTACGACCCAGTGATTTCATCGCTCCTCATCCTGACGCCCGGCGACTCTTTTTATTGCATGCCCGCCCGGGCCTCGTCCACAGGTTATGCTGTCCCTTCATGAGCAGCACCCTCGCCCACCCGGGCGTCGTCCGACTGGCATCCCCGCACACCGTGGCCGAGACCGCCGCGCGACTCGAGAGCGCACTGCGGGAGCGCGGCGTGCTGATCTTCGCACGCATCGACTTCACCGCGGATGCCGCGCGCGCCGGGCTCAGCATGCGCCCCGAGCTGCTGCTGATCTTCGGCAACCCCAAGGCCGGCACGCCGCTGATGCAGGCCGAGCCGGTGGCCGGCCTCGACCTGCCGCTGAAGGCGCTGATCTTCGAGGCTGGCGACGGGCGTACCTGGATCGCCTGGAACGATCCGCAGTACGTCATTGGCCGCCACTCACTGCCCGCGGCGCTCGCCGCCAATCTCGCCGCGGTGGTGCCGCTCATCGAGCGCGCCGTACAGCCCTGAGTGCGCGGCGCCTCAGGCAAACGCCAGGTACAGGCTGTAGCTGGCGACAACGAGCACCAGACAGGCGCACAGGATCAGCTCGGTGCGCACGCTCCCCGCGGTGTGCACTGCGGGGTCATCGAGCAGCCGTGTGGTGCGTACGAAGCGTGTGGTCGCGAGCACCACCAGCGCCACGCCGCCGACGATGAGCACCAGCCCCTCGTAGTTGCCGACGTGTCCGGCGAGATGCTTGAGAAGCGCCGCCTGCTCGCCGACCGCGGCGCTCGCGATCGTCACCAGGAACAGGTTGAACTTCTCGATCAGGAAGCCAAAGGCGATCACCGCGATGCCGGTGCGCACCCAGGCGAGGAACGTCCGCTCGTTTGCGGCGTGGTCGCTGTAGCCGGTGATCATGGCGATCCTCCGTTGCTCGAGTCGATGGGGGCACAGTTGCTGCGCCCCGAGAGCGCGCAGTCCTGCAGCCGGCTCGAGTCGCCGAGCACCCGCACCAGGATGAGCCCGAGCACGACGAGCAGCAGCGTCACCAGGAGTCCCAGCACGGCCGCGCGGCGCGAAGGGGGTTGCGGCGGCGGCCGCGGTCCTTCAGGCATGGATCCGTCTCATCTGCGGGTCGTACAGCGACCGCATCGAAACCATGGCCGGATAGAGCCTGCCGCCGATGTTCACCTGCCACTCTGCGTCCCTGAGGAAGGCCTCATCGACCGGCACCTTCGGCTCGATCATCGCCAGCCCCACCGCACCTCCGAGGGTATGCCCGTAAGAGGCGGCGCGCACGTAGCCGACCGGCACGCTGTCGCGCAGCACCACCTCGGCGTGGAACATGAGCGGCTCGGGATCCTTCACCAGCACCTGCACGAGGCGGCGGGTCAGCGGGCCGCGCGCCTGGTGCGCGAGCACCGCCTCCTTGCCGATGAACCCGTCGGGTTTCCTGAGATCGAGTGCAAATCCCAGCCCCACTTCGTACGGCACGTCGGTATTGTCGATGTCGTGGCCGTAATCTCGATAGCCCTTCTCCATGCGCAGGCTGCCGAGCGCCGTGAGCCCGGCGTGGGTGAGTCCGACCCTCGAGCCTGCAGCGATGAGGCGATCGTAGACGTGGGTTGCCTGCTCGGCCGGCACGTACAGCTCGTAGCCGAGCTCCCCGAGATAGGTGATGCGGATGCACAGCACGCGCGCGAAGCCGATGTCGATCTCGCGCGCAGTGCGGAACGGGAATGCGGCGTTGGAGAGGTCGGCGCTGGTCACGCTCTGCAGCAGCGCGCGCGAGTTCGGACCCTGCACATTGAGCTGGCCGTAGGCCGAGGTGACGTCGGTAACCGCCGCGTGCGCAGCGTCCGGGATGTTGCGCCTCATCCAGGTCTCGGCGTGGCGCACCATGGTGTCGGTCACGACCACGAGGTAGCGCTCCTCCTCGAGCTTGGTGACGGTGAGATCGGCCTCGAGCCTACCCGTCTCGTTCAGCCACTGGGTGTAGGTGATGACGCCCGCGGCGCCGTCGACCTGATTCCCGGAGATACGGTTCAGGCAGCGTCCGGCATCGCGTCCCTGCACCAGGAATTTGCCCATGAACGACATGTCCATGAGAATCACGTTGTCGCGCGCGGCGCGATGCTCCTCGCGCCAGCGCGTAAACCAGCCCGGCCGGCCCCAGCTTAAGGGTCCCGGATCGGGCGTCGTGCCGGGAGCGCCGTACCAGCCCGGGCTCTCCCAGCCGCTCACCTCGCGGAAGTAAGCGCCCGCCGCCGCCAGCCGCTCGTGGAACGGCGATTTGCGCACGCCGCGCGCGGTGGTGAGCGACATGTACGGGTAGTGGCACTTGTAGACCATGCCGAGCGACTCGACCGTGCGTAACCTGCGGTACTCGGGATTCGCTTGGCAGACGTGCAGCCGGTCGATGTTGAAGCCGGTGACGTCGACGTCCGGATATCCGTTCACGATCCAGTGGGCGAGCACCCGCCCGAGCCCGCCGCCGGTCAAGACCCCGATCGAGTTGAGGCCGGCGGCGACGAAGTAACCGCGCAGCTCCGGCGCTTCGCCCACGATCGGGCGCAGATCCGGAGTGAAGCTCTCCGGGCCGCAGAAGAAACGCTTCATGCCGACCTCGGCGGTGATCGGCACGCGCGACATGGCGCGCTCGAGGAATGGCGTCATCCGCTCCCAGTCCGGCGGCAGCTCGCCGAAGGAGAAATCCTCCGGGATCCCCTCCACCCTCCACGGCGCGCACACTGGCTCGAACAGCCCCACCATCAGCCCGCCGCCCTCCTCGCGGTAGTAGCCGTAGGCGCCCGGATCCTCGAGCACCGGCATGTTGAGCGGCAGATCCCTGATCGGCTCGGTGATGAGGTAGTAGTGCTCGGCAGCCTGATTGGCGATCGTGACCCCGGCGAGCGCGCCGAACTGGCGCGCCCACATGCCGGCGCAGTTGACCACGATATCGCTCCTGATGTCGCCGTGCGCGGTGCGCACGCCGGTGACGTGCCCGCGTGCCTCGAGCACCCCCGTCGCGGCCACTCCCTCGATGATGCGCACTCCCCGCTGGCGGGCGCCCTTGGCGAGGGCCATGGTGACGTCCACCGGATTGACGCGCCCGTCGTCCTTTACGTAGAAGCCGGCCTCGATGTCATCGATGCGCGCCAGCGGGAACAGCTCAAGCACTTCGCGCGGTGACAGTTCCAGGACATCGACACCGCAGTAGCGGTTGAAGGCCGCGACCCGCCGGTACTCTTCCAGCCGGTCCTTATCCGATGCGACCTCGATGAAGCCGATGAGAGACAAGCCGGTCGCCTGCCCGGTCTCGGCCTCGAGGCGCCGGTACAGATCGCGCGAGTACTTGCGCATCTCGGTCGAGGTCTCGGAGGTCGAGCCGAAGGTCACCATGAGGCCCGCCGCGTGCCAGGTGGTCCCCGAGGTCAGCCGGTCGCGCTCGAGCAGCACGACGTCCTGCCAACCCATGGCCGCCAGGTGGTAGGCGACCGAGGTGCCGATGATGCCGCCGCCGACGACTACCGCGCGGGCGTGGCCGGGAAGGCTGACCGGTGGTGGACTGCCGGCGCTCACGGAAGCGGCCGCAATCGCTGCCCTCAGCTGCCCTTGCCCCAACGGTAGCTGAGGCGCAGCCCGTACACGCGCGGCTCGTTGGTGGTGAGGCGCAAGTCGAAATTGCCGGTATTGCTGTAGATGATCGCGTTCTTGTCCGTGAGATTGGTGATGTAGAGCTCCAGCAACCAGCGCTCGCCTTCGGCGGGATTGAGACCTAAGCGCAGATTCATGATCGAGTAGGACGGCTGCAGGATGCGCCCCAGGCCGGTGTTCTTATCCTCCGGATTCAGGCCGTTATACATATCGCCCTTGTGAGAGATGTCGAACTGCAGATAGCCCGACAGATCCTTCGCCACAGGGTGCATGTAGCGCACGTTCCACGCCCAGTTGAAGTACGGCGCGAACGGCAGTCGCTCGCCGACATAGGAGCCGTAGTTCGGGTTGGAGGCCGAGGTGACGCTCGACTGGGTGTAGTCGACCGACGCCTGTGTCGACCAGTTTTCGTTCGCGCGGAAGTCGACGTTGGATTCCGCGCCGTAGATGTGCGCATCGCCCACGTTGATGTTGTAGCTCGAGGACGGGCACACCAGCGCGTCGTAGATGAGCGCCTGCAGCTCCTTCCAGTCCATGTCGTAGACGGCACCGTTCCACAGCAGCCGGTTGTTGAGGCTGGTCGTCTTCCAGCCGATCTCGTAGTTGTTGAGTGTGTCGGGCGTGTACTGCTGGGTAACACCCGCGCTATAACAGCCGGAGGGGTCGCCGGAGTTCGAGCCCCCGGGACGGAACCCCTGTGCAAAGTCGGCGTACAGCATCACGTGATCCGTGACCTTGTAGTTGATGCCGAACTTGCTGTCCCACTTGTGCGAGTTGGTGGTGAAGTAGCTGGGGGCGTTGGGCGCATAGGCGAAGCCCAGCACGGGTGTGTTGTACGCCTCGTCGTCGTGAAAGTGCACGACACCCGCTTCAACGTTGAGCTTGTCCGTGATGTCGAAATTGATATTCGCGAACTCGGAGGTTTGCAGGATCCAGGAGGTTTCCGTGTAGGTGTACCACACGCCTGGCGGCAAGGTCCGCTGCGTGATGCCGTAGTACTGGAGCTCGTACTGAAAGGCTTCGCTGCCGTACTGCAGTCCCGGCATGTAATAGGTGTTGCTGAAATTGCGGTCGATGGTCCGCTCCCAGTACGCGCCCGCGAGCCAGTGAAAGCGACCCCCCTGCTTGGAGCTGAGCCGCAGCTCGTTGGACCAGCGCTGCGGATTGATGTCGTAGTCGTAGAACTGCAGCGACGGGTTGCATCCTGTATAGGGCGTGCCGGCCCCGCCATAGTAAGGGTCGGTGAGGCAGGTAAAGCCCTCCTGCGTGCCCGGAAAGCCCGTCGGCGGGGTATTGCGGGCGCCGGCGTTGAAGTTCTGCTCGTACTGCGAGTACTCGTCCCACTGGCGCCGCTCCTGGTTCCAGTAGGTGCTGGCAAATACCAGGTCGCCGATGCCGACATCGCCGTCGACGTGGAAATCGAGCATGTTCGTCTCGAACAGGTTCGACTCGGGACCAAAGCGCTCCACCGTGCGCGGCGCAAGCGTCGGATCCTCGTCCCAGGCGCCATGCGTGCTCTGACGCTGGAAGCCGTAGGTGAGGAGCGCGCTCCAGCCTTCCGTGAACTGCGCCTTGAGCTCCAGGCGGCCGCCCTCGACGTTCTCGCGGTTGTAGTCCTCGCGCGCCCAAGGGGCGTTGGTCGAGACCGCGCCGTTCACCCAGGTGCGCGTGTCGAATGCATTGTTGATGAATCCGCCGTGCGAATCGCTGAATGCCGAGACGCGCAGGCCGAGGACCCCGTCGATCAGCGGCGCGTTGAGGAATCCCTGGTAGCTCCAGTTCTGCTGCGCGCTCTGGATCTGACCGCCGTCGAAGTCGACGCCGGCGCTGAAGGAGTGCAGATCCGGCTTGTTGGTGACATAGAGGATCGCGCCGGACATCGCCCCGGCACCGAACGTCGTGCCCTGCGGCCCGTTCAGAATCTGGATGTTCTCGATGTCGTAGAGATGCAGGTCCGGCTGTGCACCCCCATAGCTCATCGACATGTCATCGACCATGAAGGCCGTCGAAGAGGTGTTGGCGTAATTGGGATTGCTGCCGTCGGAGACGCCGCGCATCACGAACAGCTGAGTGCCGGGGCCGGTGCTGATGTAGGAGATGGACGGCACCTTCTGCAGGTAATCGTCCATGCTGTTGATGCCGAGGTTCTTGAGATCCTGCTGGCTGAAGACGTCGATGCTGATCGGCACCTCCTGCAGGTTCTCCTGGCGCTTGCGCGCCGTGACCACGACCTCCTGCAGGGCCCCGGTGCTGCTGGTGTCGGCAGTCGTGGCGGCCGCCGCCTGCGCCTGAGCCCCCGACGAAGCTGCCGCTGCGGTGAGCGCTGCCGCTACGGCCAGCCCGATCTTCGAACGGATATCCCCTGATTGCATCCGCTACCCTCCCCGTTTCTTTGCGGCGGCCTCGTGGCGTGGCCAGCGGCCGCTCTCGACTCTCTGCGGATGATCTTAGAGGGCCGGCTACCAGTCAAACGGTCGTTCAATACCGACTGTAAGGCGCTGTGGGGCGCCTCAGGCGAAACGCTGCAGGCAGTCGCCGAGCGCGCCCCTGAGCGGCTCGAGCTCCGCCTCGAAGTGCCGCCAGTAGCCCACGGCCGAGGTATAGATCGGCTGGCGCACCTGCTCGGCGCTCGCCGTTCGGACCGCACGCTGCGTCTCATGAAAAGCGAGGCAGCCGGGCTCGAAGGGCAGCCCGCAATGCTCGAGGAGGCGGCGGATGCCGGCCTCGGGGGAGCGCACCAGCTCCTCGTAGCGCGCGTGCAACACCTTCCCCGGCAGCACTGCGTCCCAGTGATCCATGAGGGCAAGGTAGCAGCGATAGTAGCGCCCCAGGTCCTCGAGGTCGTAGCTGAAGTTCTGCCCCTCGGCGAAATACTGCTTGAAGGTGCTGAAGCAGGCATCCATGGGGTGGCGGCGAACGTCGATGACCGTGGCATTCGGCAGGATCGCGTGGATCAACCCGATGTGGCTGAAGTTGTTGGGCAGCTTGTCCGTGAAGCGCTCGCGCCCGAGTCGCAGGAGCGGCGCGGTCTGCTCGAGATAGCGGCGGCCGAGCTCGGCGAATCCCTCCGCGGAAGCGCCGCCCACGGTCTCCGGATAACCGTTGCGGCCGGGGCTCAGGTCATCGAACTCGCGGACAATGTTGAGCACGTTCAGCAGCTCCATCGTGCCCTCGACTGCGGAGTGACTCGCGAGGATCTGCTCGACGAGCGTCGACCCCGAGCGTGGCAGCCCGACGATGAAGATCGGCGCGCGGCTCGAGTCACCGCTGCCGCGATGCGCGGCGAAGAACCGCGCATTGAAGAAGTCGCGGATGCGCGCGCTGCGGCGCTCGAACTGCCCGACGTCGAACGGCGCCTCGCGTCGGCGGAGCTGCGCGCCGCGGGCGTAGTGGGCAAACGCCTGCGCGTAACGCCGGCGCTGCTCGAAGGCCTTACCGAGCGCGAAGTTGAGCTGCGCCTCGTTCGAAGGCCCGCGGGGGTCGGAGCCGATGAGGCGCTGCATGTCCGCGATCTCGGCATCGCTGAAGGTGTAGTTCTTGAGATCCGCGAGGCTCCAGTACGCCTCCGCGCGCCCCGGATCCATCGCGAGCGCCGCCTTGTAGGAGGCCTCGCTCGCGGCTCGCCGGCCGAGCGTCTTCTGCAAATGCCCGATCGACATCTGCAGGCCCGCCTCCTGCGGCCTGAGCTCGAAGGCGCGCTCATAGGCATCGATCGCCTCCGCCTGCCGCATAAGGCGGATCGCCACACCCGCCGCCGTCACCCAGGTCTGCGGGCTCCGCGGCTCGATCCTCTCGAGATACTGTGTGGCCGCCTCGGCCTCGATCAGCCGGCCGAGCCCCGTGAGCACAGGTGCGAGCGCCCGGTACGCGAGCGGCAGATGCTGGGATTGCCTGAGCGCATGCCGCAGCAGCCGCTCGGCATCGCGCGGCATATCGGCCGCGAGCGACAGCGCCGCCAGCCCGCAAAGCGCGGCCGGGTGGCTTGCATCGCGCTTGAGGATCGCGCGAAACAGCTCCTCGGACTTGCGGCGATCCTCCCCGACCAGCGCTGCGGTCGCCTCGTCGATCGCCGCCCGCTCCGGGTCGGTGAGCCGCGCGCGCTCGAACGCAATACGCGCATCGTCGTACTGGGACAGGTCCACCAGCACATCACCGTACGCAAGCCAGGCGCGGTGATGGTGCGGGGTCTTCTCGAGCACGCGCCGCACCTCGGTGCGCGCGTCCGCCGCACGTCCCGTGCGGCGGTAGGCGCGGGCGAGATCGACGCGCGCCTCGGTAAAGTCGGGAGCCGCGGCGAGCGCGCGCTCGAGCAGCGCGACGCTGTCGGCCACCTTCCCCTGGTCGAGCAGCGCCACCCCGAGCAGCCACAGGCAGTTCAGCTCTCCCGGGAACTGCACCTCGAGTGCCTGCAGCGCACGCTCGGCCGTCGCCGCCTGCCCGGCGCGCAGCGCCGCGTGCGCCCGGCGGAGGCGTTCCTCGAAGGCGGCGTTGAGGTTCGGTGCGCTCATCGTTTCACGGCAGAACGGCAGCGCCAGTGTGCCCTCACCGCCGCCCCTCAGGCTACACTCGCCGCTCCGCGCGCCAGGCCGGCGCGACCGATCATGAACCGACCATGCAAATGAAGCGTCTGCCGCTGACTGCCCTCGCCCTGGTTTTGAGCCTCGTGCCGCTCGCGGTCCATGCCGGACGCCCCCTGAATCCGGATGACTGGTACCGCTTCCAGGACGTATCGGACATCAGGATGGCGCCCGACGGCGCCGCGGTTGCTTATCTTGTAACCAGTTATGACAGAGAGTCGGACGAGAGCCGTGAAGCCCTGTGGCTCACCGACTGGTCGGGCAAGGAGCCGGTGCAACTCACCCGCGGCGAGAGCGTGAGCGAGCCGCGCTTCAGTCCCGACGGGCGTTACTTGAGCTTCCTCTCGGCGCGGCCGGCGGGGAGCGCCACGCAGCTGTGGATCCTTGACCGGCGCGGTGGCGAGCCGCGGCAGGCCACGCACGGGAGCGGCGAAATCACGAGCTACGAATGGGCGCCCGATGCGGCCCACATCGTGCTGGTGATGCACGCGGACGAGACGGAAGACGGCGGCGACCCGACGCACTCCTCTCCCCGGCCGCTGGTCCTCGATGCCTATCATTTCAAGCAGGACCGGGGGGGTTACCTCACCGCCGGCACGCGCTCGCACCTTTGCCTGCTCGAAGTCGCGAGCGGCACCTGCGGGAACCTGGTCACGCAAGCCGACCGTTCCCAGTCCCTGCCAGCCTTCTCCCCTGACGGGCGCACCCTGGCGTTCGTCAGCAACGACGTCGTGAATCGCAGCGGTGCGGGTCTCGACGACATCGAGCTGCTGTCGCTCGCGCCCGGCTCGAAGCCGAGGAAATTTCTCACCACGTGGGCGCCGAACCACCAGAAGCTCGAGTGGAGCCCGGACGGCCAGCAGCTCGCATTCCTCCAGGGCGCCGAGCTCAAGTACAACGCCTACATCATGGATACGCTCGCGGTCGCGGACGTCTCCACCGGGCGCGTGCGCCCGCTCACTCAGAGTCTCGATCGCGCGGTGCTGTCGCCGCAGTTCACCGCCGACGGCACCGCGATCCAGTTTGCGGTCGAGGACGACGGCGCCCAGTACCCGGCACAAGTGCGGCTCGCCGATGGTGCCATCGAGCGCCTCACCGGGCCGATCGTGGTGAACGAGCTCACCACCGCCGCCGGACATACGGCGGTGCTCGCGTCCGACGATCACGCGCCCTTCGAGGTGTGTGCGCTCGAAGCAGGCAAGCTTCGTGCGCTCAGCGCGCACAACCGCGCGCTGTTTTCCGAGCTCGCGCTGGGCACGGTCGAGGACTTCGCCTTCGCGAGCCGTGACGGCACGCGGATCCATGGCCAGATCGTCAAGCCGCCGGATTACGTGCCAGGGCGTCGCTATCCCACCATCGTGTGGATCCACGGCGGACCCAACGGCCAGGACGATCACTCCCTGCTCCTCGAGAGCTACGGGCCGCAGCTCGAGCGGCAGCTGTTCGCGACCCACGGCTATGTCGTGCTGGCGATCAACTACCGGGGCGGCACCGGCCGCGGCGCGAAGTTCGCGCGCAGCATCCTCGCCGATTGGGGCCATCTCGAGGTCGAGGACCTGCGCGCCGGGCTCGATTATGCCATCGCCGCGCGTGTCGCCGACCCGGGGCGCCTCGGTGTCGGCGGCTGGAGCTACGGGGGACTGCTCACCGACTACACGATCGCGAGCGATGCGCGCTTCAAGGCGGCGATCAGCGGTGCCGGCAGCGGTAACCAGCTCTCGACTTACGGCTCGGACGAGTATGTTGTCGAGTACGACGCCGAGCTCGGGCCGCCCTGGAAGAACACCGCGCTGTGGCTCAAGGTCTCCTATCCCTTCTTCCATGCGGACCGCATCCGCACCCCGACACTCTTCATGGGAGGAGACAAGGACTTCAACGTGCCCATAATCGGCGGCGAGCAGATGTATCAGGCGCTGCGCACGCTCGGCGTGCCGACTGAGCTCGTGGTCTATCCGGGTGAGCACCACACGCTCGACCGGCCAAGCTTCCTCGTCGATCGCTACGGCCGCTATCTTGATTGGATGGGGAAGTACCTGGGCCCAGGCGGGACCCCCTAGCGCCCAAGATAGCGAGTCAGCACATTCCCGGTCACGCGCTCTACCATGGGATCACGCCTCAAGAGCGCCGCCACCCATTCGCAGCTGCCGGCGTGGAACACTTCGCCCCGGCCACGTGCGAAGCCAACGATCATCCCCGCGCCACGTTTGACTCGATCCACGGCCGAATCGCTGTTGTCACCGAGCACCGTCTGCGCCACGTACTTCGCATCGTCGTCGGACAGAAATCGATCATCGAGCGGGACGTCCGTGCGCTCCTCCTTGAGACTTGCCATGCCGAGCGCCAGGATCTGCAACCCCGGCGGGGCGCCACTCGTCGCGGTCGGCTCGGGGAGGCCGCCGCGGATGCTGTAGTCGAGCCCGTCGACCTCATACCCGAACGCGTGGCCCTGTGCTCCGAGCAGATCTCCGTAGCACAGCCCGGTGCCGGCGAAAGCCCAATGCTCGGGCCGATACACCGGGAAGCCACGCACACCTCGCGGCGCACAAGCCCCCCAGCCTGCGTACAGACCGTTGGTGGCGTTGAGGCCGAAGGTCAACGCACCCGGCCGTCCGGTTTCACTGGCTTCCCACGAGCCGGAGGTGCGTGACGGATCGGCAGAGCGGTACACCGGGTCCTCGGCCCGCGCCCGATACTTGTAACAGACCTGCGCCTTGCCGCCCCTCTCCAGGCGTATCTGCCACATGAAGTTCCCCGCGAACCGCGCCACGTGTCCGCCGCGTTCGACGTAACGATCGACCGCATCGCGCATCTCCCACGTCCAATATTCGTCATGCCCGACGAACACCACACAGGGGTAGCCGTCGAGAATCTCCGGGTTGAAATGCAATTCGTGCTGGCTGGCGAGATCGACCTGAAAGCCGGCGCTCTCGGCCCAGCGCAGGAAGTGTCGGTCATAGCTCGCCCACCCGCTTGATGCGTACTTGTTGGAGTAACCGTGCGCGTACGCCCATTCCAGATGCGGATAGCGCAGCCCGGCACCCGGCGGTGGACAAACCTCCAGGGGCACCCGCGGCGCCTCGTCCGGCAGAACGACGAAGCCGCGGCACCACGGGCGCTCGAGGCTTACCGTCGTCGCATATTGATTGCGCTTCGGCCCGGTGATTCCCTGATAGTGATTCGAGCCTCCCCAGGTGTTGTACGCCGTCCAGCTCGCCGATGCTGCGACCTGCAGGATCCGTTGCGCCTTTGCGCCCGCGAGCGGGCGCACGATGAAAAGGTGCTGTGCGCTGAGTTCGTTGTCATCCGGCCCTTGCGCTGTCAGCGTGATCCGATAGGCGCCGGAGGGCCAATCCTCTCCGACCCGAAACTCCACCGAGGGCGCCCAGCCACAGCCGGCCACGGAGCACTGCTCGGGCGTGTCCTGCCAGCGTGCCCCGTGAACCTCCCGCCTGAGGACCGGCAGCGCAGTCGCGCCGTCGCGCACAATCGCCAGCTGATACTTTTGCGCGGTAGCGCACACGGACAAGCGCACGGTCGCTCCGGGCGGGTAGGCTATGCAATCCGTGTAGCACCAGATCTCGCCGCGTTCGCCACCCATGCCAGGGCGCTCATAGCGATGGCCGAACACAGCTTCGTGTCGCTGTGCCGGGGTGAGGCCAAAATCCGGAAAACCAGTCATGAATTCTCCCGCGCCACCTCTCGAGCCACTGGCTCGGGAAGCGTGCGCCGTATGTTAGAGTCGGCCGCCTGGTGTCCGCAGCAATATCCGCCCTGACGAGCGCCCTTGCAGCCCAGTCCCGACAAATCCTCGCGCATCGAACAGCACACGATCTACCAGATTCCGCTCGACCAGCGGCATGGCAAGGCGCACCAACTGTTCACGCTCTGGTTCGGCGCGAACCTGAACGTCCTGACCGTGGTTACCGGAGCTCTGGCGACCACGATCTTCCATCAGTCCTTTCTCTCCGGGGTGCTCGCCATCCTGGTTGGAAACCTGATCGGCACGATCTTCATGGCGCTGCATGCGGCGCAGGGTCCGCGGCTCGGCGTGCCGCAGATGGTCCAGAGCCGCGGCCAATTCGGCGCCAGGGGAGCCGGATTCGTGGTCGTGCTGGTCGCTTTCATGTACGTGGGATATGCGGGCACCGCCTTCGTGACCGGCGGGCAATCGCTGCATTTCATCCTTCCCGCGCTCAACGAGCACGCGGCGATCATTGCCATTGGAGCGATCAGCCTTGCGGGCGCGATCTACGGACACGATGTGATCCACTTCTGCACCCGCATGATGACCTACGTCTCGGGCAGCGCGCTGCTGCTGTGCTACGTCTGGTTGCTGTTCATCACTCCCATACCAGGACACTTCCTCACTGAAGGGTCCTTCTCCGCGGTCGGCTTCTTCAAGATGGTTTCCATGGGCGCCCTGTGGCAGATTGGATACGCGCCATATGTCTCCGACTATTCACGCTATCTGCCCCCGGAGTCCGGGCCGCGCCAGGCGTTCTGGTCCTGCTACTGGGGCACGACGCTGGGCGCCGTACTGCCTATGGTCCTTGGAGCCATGATCGGCCCGGCTGTAACAGACGGCAACGTCATCACTGCAATCGCTCAGCTCGCGGGACCCGTGAGCTTACCGGTCACGATACTGCTCGCGCCGGGCGTCGCCGTCGCCGGTGCCATCTGTCTCTATGGAGGAGCGCTGGCGGTGATCACCTTGGGGCATACGCTGGTGCCCGGCTGGCGCATTGCTCCGCGCGCGCGCATCGCGATTGCCACGGGAATATTCGTCCTCGCTCTCCTCATCAGCATCGCGGGCGCGGCGAATTTCCTCTCCCTCTACAGTCACTTCAACGAGCTGCTGCTGTACCTGCTCGTGCCCTGGACCGCCGTTAACCTCATCGACTATTACCTTATCCGCTACGGCGACTACCACGTGCCGTCCTTCTTCGCCGCGGACGGCGGCGTCTACGGTCATTACAACATGACCGCTCTGGCCTGCTACCTGGTGGGCATCGTCGTGCAGGTCCCGTTCATCGCCGCCGACTTTTACACCGGCCCCCTGGCGCGGGCGATCGGCGGGGTTGATCTCTCCTGGGTCGCCGGCATCGCGATAGTAAGTCCGGTCTATTATTTCGCCGTGCGCTCGTTGCAAAGGCCGCTGTTGCCCGAGCGAGGCAGCTCATGACCTTCAAGCTCACCTACGCCACCATGTTCGATCCGCCCGAGGAGCTGCACACGCGCTTCGAGGCGGCCATGCAGCGCGCCCTCACGCAGCTGGGCAGCTCGCACCCGCTGTACGTCGCCGGGGTCGACCGGCTTACCCCGACCATGCTGGAGAGGCGCAATCCGGCCGATCACGCGCAGCTGCTCGGCCGCTTCGCCGCCGCCAGCACCGCCGACGCCGACGCCGCCGTGCGCGCCGCACATGCCGCATTCCCCGCCTGGAAGCAGCTGCCGACCGCGGGCCGCGCGCGGCTGCTGCGCCGTGTCGGCGAGCTCATCGGTGAGCGCGTCTACGATATCGCCGCAACGCTCACGCTCGAAGTCGGCAAGAACCGCATGGAGGCGCTCGGCGAGGCGCAGGAGGCGGCGGATTTCTTCCACACCTATTGCGACGATTTCGAGCGCGCGGGGGGGTTCGCGCGTGCGCTGCCCGACGATCCGCTGAAGAGCCACGTGTCGCACAACCGCAGCGTGCTCAAGCCTTACGGCGCCTGGGTGGTGATCACGCCGTTCAACTTCCCCATCGCGCTCGCCGCAGGCCCGGTGGCGGCGGCACTGATCACCGGCAATACGGTGGTGCTGAAGGGCGCGACGGCGACGCCCTGGGCCGGGCGCCTGCTCGCCGACTGCATCCGCGACGCGCAGGTTCCGCCGGGCGTATTCAATTATCTCAGCGGCTCGAGCGGCGAGATCGGCGCTGCGCTCACCGACCATCCGCTCACTGCGGGTGTGACCTTCACCGGCTCCTTCGAGGTCGGTCGGCAGATCGCCGTGAAGCTGCAGGGCGGCGCATACCCCAGGCCCTGCATCGCCGAGATGGGCGGCAAGAACGCCTGCATCGTGACTGCGCGCGCCGATCTCGGCCGTGCCGCGAGCGGCATCGTGCGCTCCGCGTTCGGCATGGGCGGCCAGAAGTGCTCGGCGCTGTCGCGCCTGTACGTCGACGCCCGGGTAGCGGAGCCGCTCACGGCCAGGCTCCTCGAGCAGCTTGACTCGCTCGCCATCGGCGACCCGGCGCGGCGCGAGAACTGGCTGGGCCCGGTCGCCACACAGTCGGGCTACGAGGATTTCGCGCGCTACGCAGCCGCGCTGCGCGAAGCCGGAGCGCGCATTCTCTCGGGCGGCGAGCAGCTAAGGGACGGAGCCCTGGCGCGCGGCTTGTTCGTGGCGCCCACGCTGGCCGAAGCGCCGCTTGCTCACCCGCTGTGGGAGAAGGAGATGTTTCTCCCGATCCTCATGCTGCACCGCGTCGCCTCGAACGAGGAAGCGATGCAGCTCGCCAACGCCTCACCGCTCGGGCTGACGGCCGGCTTCTACGGCGCGAGTGATGAGGTCGCGTGGTTCCAGGAGCACATCGAGGCCGGAGTCACCTACGCCAACCGGCCGCAGGGAGCGACCACCGGCGCGTGGCCGGGCTACCAGCCCTTCGGCGGCTGGAAAGGCTCGGGCACGACCGGCAAGGCGATCGCCTCCTTCTATTATCTGCCGCAGTACCTGCGCGAGCAGTCGCAGACTGTAGTCGAGTAGGGACCGATGCAGCTGCTGCCGCTGAAGGATGCGATCGCAGCGCACGTGCGCAATGGCACGAGCGTGGCGCTCGAGGGATTCACGCACCTCATCCCGTTCGCCGCCGGTCACGAGATCATCCGCCAGGGGCTACGCGGCCTGCATTTGATCCGCATGACGCCCGATCTGGTCTATGACCAGCTGATCGGCATGGGCTGCGCCTCGAGGCTCACCTTCTCCTGGGGCGGTAATCCCGGCGTCGGCTCGCTCCATCGGCTGCGCGATGCGGTGGAGCACGACTGGCCGCAGCCGCTTGAGCTCACCGAGTACACGCACGCGGAGCTCGCCCTCGCCTACCAGGCAGGCGCGAGCGGCATGACCTGCGGCCTGATGCCACACCATGCCGACACGGATCTCGACCGGCGCGCGGCGGCCACCCGCCGCACGCTCCCCTGCCCGTTCACCGGGCGGCCGCTGACCGCGGTGCCCGCCGTGAGCCCCGACGTCACCATCCTGCACGCCCAGCAGATCGATGCGGCGGGCAACGTGCTCATCCGCGGCATTGTCGGCGCAGCCAAGGAAGCCGCGCTGGCTGCGCAGTGCGTGCTGGTCACCGTCGAGGAGCAGGTGGCGCGGCTCGACGCCGATATGAATGCGGTGGTGCTGCCGTCGTGGCTGATCACGGCCGCGAGCATCGTGCCGGGCGGCGCTTACCCCTCGTATGCCCAGGGCTACTACCCGCGCGACAATCGCTTCTATCTCGCCTGGGATGAGATCGCGCGCGAGCGCGCCGCCTTCACCGCATGGATGCAGCGGCACGTGCTCGCCGTGCCCGATCATGCCTCGCTCCTGCGCGCGCTGGGAGTTGCCGCATGACGGCGGGCGCGGCCGGCTACACGCCGGACGAGATCATGACGGTGACCGCCGCGCGGCAGCTGCAAAACGGCGCGGTGTGCTTCGTCGGCATCGGGCTGCCGAGTGCCGCGTGCAATCTCGCGCGCCTGACCCACGCGCCGGATCTGGTGCTCATCTACGAGTCGGGCACGGTGGGAACCAAGCCTCAGGTGCTGCCGCTGTCGATCGGCGACGGCGAGCTCGCCGAGACCGCGACCTGCGTGGTGCCGCTGCCGGAGATCTTCGCGCATTACCTGCAGCGCGGCCGCGTGGACGTCGGCTTTCTCGGCGCCGCGCAGATCGATCGCCACGGCAATCTCAACAGCACGGTCATCGGCGACTACGCGCATCCCAAGGTGCGCCTGCCGGGCGCCGGCGGCGCTCCGGAGATCGCCAGCTTCGCGCGCCAGGTACTGATCATCATGAAGCAGACCCCGCGCAGCTTCGTGCCGCGCCTGGATTTCCTCACCTCCTGCGGCTACCTCGCGGGCGCGGGCGAGCGCCGCACGCACCGCTGCCCGGGCGCGGGGCCGCGCGCGGTGATCACCGATTTCGGTCTGCTGCGGCCCCACCCGCAGACCGACGAGCTCGAACTGGTGGCACTCTATCCTGGTGTCAGCGCAGACGCCGCGCGTGCGGCGACCGGCTGGCCGCTCAAAGTGGCGCCGCGTCTCGAGACGCTTGCCGCCCCGAGCCCCGCCGAGCTGCGTTCGCTCCGCGGCCTCGAGGCGCGCACCCGCGATGCTCAGGCCCGTCCGATCCGCATCACTCTGCCCGTCACCCCTTAAGGCGACGATCGAGGAACCGCAATGCCCTCACCTCACATCCGCACGCCACTCCCGGGCCCCAAGGCACAGGCGCTCATCGCCCGCGACCGGCCGGTGACCACGCCGTCCTACCCGCGCGACTACCCGTTCGTCATGGCTAGGGGCCGCGGCGCCGAAGCGTGGGACGTGGACGGCAACCGCTTCCTCGATTTCATGAGCGGCATCGGCGTCGCCAGCACCGGGCACGCGCATCCCCAGGTGGTGCAGGCGATCAAGGACGCGGCCGACGATTTCCTGCACATCTCGTCCGACTACTGGCACGAGCGCATGACGCGGCTCGCGGAGCGGATCAATCAGCTCGACCCGATGCGCGAGCCGGTGCAGAGCCTCATCTGCCAAAGCGGCACGGAGTCCGTAGAGGGCGCGCTCAAGCTGGCGCGCTACGTGACCGGCCGGCCACGCTTCATCGGCTTTCTCGGCGGCTTCCACGGCCGCAGCATGGGCTCGCTCGCCTTCACGGCGAGCAAGTACACCCAGCAGGCCGGGTTCTTCCCCACCATGCCGGGCGTCACTCACGTGCCCTACCCCAACCCCTATCGCCCGCTGTTCGCCGGCGCCGATCAGGGCCGCGCGGTTCTCGACTACATCGAGATGCTGTTTCAGTACAACGTGCCCGCCGCCGAGGTGGCGGCCATCGTGGTCGAGCCCATCCAGGGCGAAGGCGGCTACCTGGTGCCGCCCGACAACTTCCTCCCCGGGCTGCGCGCGCTGTGCGACCGCCACGGGATCCTGCTCATTTTCGATGAGGTGCAGTGCGGCATCGGCCGCACCGGCCGCATGTTCGCCAGCCAGCACTGGGGCGTATCAGCCGACATCATGACGCTCGCCAAGGGACTCGCCTCGGGTCTGCCGATGGGGCTGGTGGTGGCGCGGCGGACGCTGATGGAGAAATGGAAGCGCGGCGCGCACGGCAACACCTTCGGCGGCAATCCGCTGTGCTGTGCGGCGGCGCTCGCGACCCTCGAGCTCGTCGAGCGCGAATACGCCGCTAATGCCGCCACGGTGGGCGAGTACTTTCTGTCGCGCCTCAAGGAGCTGCAGCAGCGTTTCGCGGTGATCGGCGAGGTGCGCGGCAAGGGACTCATGATCGGCATGGAGCTGGTGACGGACCGCGTGAGCCGTAAGCCGGCGAAGGAGCTGTGCGAGGCGGTACTGACGCGCGCCTTCCACAACGGGCTGCTGCTCCTGTCCTGTGGCCAGAGCACCGTGCGCTTCATTCCGCCGCTCATGATCAACCGCGGGCACGTCGACGAGGCCATGACGCTCCTCGAGATCGCGCTCAAGGAGGCACTGGCGTCGGGCGCGGCGGCCAAGGCATCGGCATGAGCACGACTGCCGGGCAGCCGCGCGCCCTCGGTCTTCTCATGTGCACCGCGCTGGTGGTGGGTAACACCATCGGCGTCGGAATCTTCATGCTGCCGGCGTCGCTTGCGCCGTACGGCATGAACGCGCTCCCCGCCTGGCTGATCACCACCGTCGGCTGCGTGTTCATCGCCTGGGTATTCGCGGGACTGGCGCGCGCCTTCGCGGAGGACGACGGACCCTATGCCTACGCGGCCCGCGCGTTCGGCGGCTTCGTCGCCTTCCTCCTCTTGTGGTGCTACTGGATATCCACCTGGGTGACGAACGCGGTACTCGCGACCGGCGTGACGGGCTATCTGTCGTTCTTCTTTCCGGTCCTCAACATCAATCACTCGCTCGCCGCCGCCACGGCGGTGTCGCTCATCTGGCTGTTCGTGTTGATCAACATCCTCGGCGCACGCACCGCCGGCTGGGTACAGGTGCTCACCACGGTGCTGAAGCTCGTGCCGCAGCTCGGCATCATCGCGCTCGGCGTGTGGGCGTTCCTAGCACCGCATGCGCAGCCGGTGGTGCACGTGCCGACGACGCCGATATCGCTGTCCGGCGTTATCGCCGCCTCGACGCTGGCCCTCTACGCCATGCTCGGCGTCGAGAGCGCCGCGATGCCGGCGGGCCGGGTGCGCGATCCGGGCCGGACCATTCCCCGCGCCACGTTCATCGGCACGCTGCTGGTGGCGCTCATCTACATCTGCGTGTCGCTCGTGCCGATGCTGCTGCTGCCGCAGGCGGAGCTGGCGGCGTCGAATGCGCCCTTTGCGGACGTGCTGGCGCGCTTCCTCGGCGCCGGGTCCGGCAAGGTCCTGGCCGCGTTCGTGATCGTCGGCGGTCTCGGCTGCCTCAACGGCTGGACGCTCATATTGGGCGAGCTGACGGTGAGCTTCGCGCGACACGGCGGGTTTCCGCGCGCGCTCGCCCGGGTGAATTCGCATGGGGCGCCGACCTGGGGCTTCGTGCTGACCGCTGCATTTGCCAGCGTCATCACCGTCATGAACTACAACGACTCGATGGCCGGCGCCTTCACCCTGATGAGTGTGGTCGTCACGGCTGCGAACCTCCCCATCTACATCGGCTGTGCGCTGGCGGTGCTGGTGCTGTGGCGGCGCGGGCAGATCCCGAAGCCGGGACCACGCGAGATGCGCTGGTTCGTGGCGGCGCTTCTCGCCGCCCTCTACTGCGCCTGGGTGTCGATCGGCATCGGCGGCACGCCGCTCAAGCAGGCGCTGGCTCTGTGTGCGCTCGGAGTGCCGGTGTACGGCGTGTACTGGTGGCACAAGCGCCACACCCTGCGGCGCGACGCTCTGGCAGCCAGCGCCTGATCGGAGATCGTATGCCGCGTCCTGCTTCCGCCCTCGCCGCCTGTCTGCTGTCGACCGCCTGCATGGTCGCCGCCGCGAGCAGCGCCCCCGCTCCCGCTCCGGCGCAAACGCCGGAGCACAAGGTGCGCGCCCGTGACCTGGGTGTGCCGTTCGACGGCACACCCGGCCCCCTCAATGCGATCACGGACGTCGCGGGAGTGCTGGTCGGGCAGACCACCCTCATCGAGGGGAGCGGGAAGCTGGTCGTGGGACAGGGGCCGATCCGTACCGGAGTCACGGCGGTGCTGCCGCGCGGGGCCGAGTCCATGCAGCGCTTCTCCTTCGCCGGCTGGTACTCGCAGAACGGCAACGGTGAGATGACCGGCACGACCTGGGTGGAGGAGTCGGGCTTTCTCGAATCGCCGGTGCTCATCACCAACACCCACAGCGTCGGTGTGGTCCGCGATGCCGTGATCGCCTGGCGCGTGGCGCACGGACCGCCGGATGCGACCGACTCATGGTGGTCGCTCCCGGTCGTCGCCGAGACCTGGGACGGCTGGCTCAACGACATCAACGGCTTTCACGTCAGACCTGAGCACGTGTTCCATGCGCTCGACAGCGCACGCTCCGGCCCGGTCGAGGAAGGCGCGGTGGGCGGCGGCACCGGCATGATCTGTAACGGCTTTAAGGGCGGCATCGGCACCTCCTCACGCAAGCTCGCGGACAAGTCGGGCGGCTACGTGGTCGGGGTGCTGGTGCAGTGCAACTACGGCACGCGGCAGAATCTGCGCATCGCCGGTATTCCTGTCGGCCGCGAGATCGCGAGCGAGGATCCGTACGCCGCCGTGCCGGCGGACCTCGTCGAGCGCGGCTCGATCATCGTCGTGGTCGCCACCAACGCGCCGCTCCTGCCGCACCAGCTGAAGCGTATCGCCCGGCGTGTGTCGCTCGGCATCGGGCGCAACGGCAGCATCGCCGGCAACGGCTCGGGCGACATCTTCATCGCCTTCTCCACCGCCAACCCGACGGCAAGCGAGATCGATCACGGACCGGTGGACCTCAAGATGGTGCCGAACGATTCCATGGACCCGCTGTTTGCGGCCACCGTCGAGGCAACCGAGGAAGCCATCGTCAACGCCATGGTCGCCGCCACCGACATGACCGGCATCGACGGCCACCACGTGCGAGCGCTGCCGCATGAGGAGCTGCGCGCGGTGCTGGCGAAGTACCACCGCCTCACCAGGTGAACCGGTGGCGCGCGCTTACTGTGCGGCGAGAATCGCCCGCCAGTTGATGATCGCGTTCCACAGCATGCGCTGATCGCCGCGGTTGAGATCGCGGTGCAGCGGATTGAAGTTGAACGCGATCACGTGACCCCTGCCTGAGCGCAGGTCGAGAATCGCCGGCCGGCCGATGAGATTCTCCTCGCCCCATGCCTGGCCGCTGACCACGAACGGCGCGCCGTCCTTGTCGCCCCACTCGAGCACCACGCCGCTGCGATCGATGGGCCCGTCGAGGCACACCGTGCAGTACGCCATGCGCAGCCAGCGCCGCGGCACCGAGTAGAGCGGGAAGTTCTGGCGGAACACCCAGGTGCGCGTCGGGTACCCGTAGGCAATCGGGTGGTCGGGCCGCGCGAAGCTCACCCGCACGTGCGCTCCCGGCGTACGGCTCACGGCCGACTGCGAAGCTGCGGCCGAGGCGGCTCCGCCTCCCGCGGCGCTGCGCGGCACGCCACCGGACTCGCGGCGCACGCCGCGCACCAGCCCCGCCTCGAGCGGCAACATCGTGCCGCTGCCGAGCGTGATCAGCAGCCCCCCCGAGTCGAGGAAGCTCTGCAGCTCGGCGAGTCCGCCGAAGCCGATGCCACCGGTGATGTCGTCGGACTCCGCGGGCGTGCCGAACGCGGGCGTCGCGCTGGTCTTCTTGAATGGCATCGGACCCCAGGCTTTGGGGAGCCCCTGGATCTGCTCGGCGAGCTCGAGATCGACGTGCCCGTAGAGCAGCACGTCGTACTTCTCGTGAAGCCTGCCGGCACGGATGTCCTCGTCGCGCACGTAGGAATAAGGAATGTGCCGCTGGTCGAGCGAATAGCGGGCCCAGCCGATCGTGTCGGTGTCCGCCCACGGCACCCACAGACCCAGGCGCGGCACCGGCGCGTCGTGGTGCGCGACCGCCGGCACCGCGGCGGCACTCGCGAACTCGAGCCCGAGGTCGCGAGCCAGAGCGCGCACCGCCGGCTCAAGTCCCGCCTGGGGCGTAAGGATCCACGAGCCGGCCGGATAGTCCACGCCGGCGAGGGTGAACGGTCGCTCGGCGATCGCGACCTTGAAGCGCGCGAGGCGGTAGCGCGCCTCGAGGAGTCCCTCCTGTCCGGTATCCTTGAGCACGAATACCGGTCCCGCGCCGTCGGCCGTACCCTGCGGCCGGGGTGCCGCCTTGAGGAGCGTGAGGGGAAGCGCACGCACGCGGCTGTCCGCCGTCGGGATCACTGTCAGGTGATAGTGCGCGGGCAGCTCCCAGGACACGTCGTCGTACGCTTCTTCGCCCGCGTCCTTCGGAAACTGCTGCGGGGTAAGCAGATCGACCGCGTAGTCGCGATACGGCTGGTCGAGCCGCACCACGTAGGTGCCGGCCGGGTACGTGCCTTCGTTGAGGGTGATCGGTGCGTCGGCGCGCGCCACCTCGATCCCCTGCTTCATGAGCAAGGCCACGAGCTGCGCGACGCGCGTCGGATCGCCCTGCCCGTCCGGGACAACAAAGCCGAACGGCGGCTGCTCGAGCCCGCGCCGGTAGGAATGCAGGCCCTTCAGGTAATAGTTGCGCAGCAGCGAGCGCGACTGCTGCGCGGTATCGTCGAGCGCCGCGAGCAGCGCCGTCTCGTTGTAGTTGACGTTGTCGCGTGCTGACCAGAGAAACGTCCCCTGCGCGGGCGGCGGCAGCGGCCGGTACCATTCGACGGAAGTTTCCTGCGAGGGCTGATCGGCGCTGAGCGTCTCGGCGGTACCGTTGCCGAAGGTCTCGTAGCCGCGGCCGTCGGCGTTGTGGTTGGTGGCGATGGAATCGAGATACAGGTGCGCGAAGTCGTCGCCGAAATTCCAGGTCCACACTCCCGGCATGCCGAGGCCGGTGAGGATCTGCACCTCATGGAAGCTGAGCTCGAGGCGCTCGGCATAGGTGAGCGGATCGACGTGCTCGTTGATAGGCCCGGTGCCGTTCCACGTCATGAGGAGCGCGACGCTCTCGTGCAGATCGTGAATCACCTGCGGGTGCCAGTCGAAGAACATGCGGAATACCGCCCGGGTGGTCGCATGCACCTGCTGGTGCGCGTCGCGGTTGATGTCGACGAAGGCGTACTTCGACCAGTAGGGCGGTGCCTGACGCGGCAGCGTCGCGAGATCCGTCTTGCCCTTGAGATAGCGGTAGAACCACTCGACCTGCTTGTCGCGCCCGTCGGGGTTGGACACCGGGTTGATGAGCACCACCAGCTGCTCGCGGATGCGGCGGATCATCGGCTGCTCCGAGACCGCGAGCCGATAGGCGAGCTCGAGCACCGACTCGGTGGAGCCGCTTTCGTCGGAATGCAGTCCGGCGTTGATGTAGTAGATCGGGCGTGCGCTCGCGAGCAGCTGCTCGGCGGCGGCGGCGTCGGTGCGCCGCGGGTCGGCGAGCGCGGCGGTCGCGGCCTTCAGCCGCTCGAGGTTCGCAATGCCCTGCTCGTCGGCGATCGCGAGCAGCACGATGTCGCGCCCCTCCTCCGAGCGTCCGATCGTGAACAGGCGCACCCGCGGAGAGGAGCCGGCGAGCGCGCGGCAGTAGGCGTAAGCGGCGGCGGAATCCGCGAGCTCGCCCGGCGCTCCCGGAATGCGCTGCAGGAAGGCGCGCGGCGACACCACGCTCGCGGAGGCCGGGAGATACGCGACCCACGGCGACAGGAAGCGCGCCTCGGTCGTGGCGCGTGCGATCTCCTCCACCGAGCCGGCCTCGGCGGTGTCGGGAGAGGGTTGCGACTGTGCGGCGAGCGCCAGCGGGACGAGTGCCAGGATGGTGGACAGCACGAGCTTCAGGTTGCGCATGGCAGCTGCACCTTCGCGGCGTAAGCCAGGCAAGTATAACGCGCCTCTCTTTCTATTGAACATTCGCTCAACGAGAGGCAGACTCCGGAACGATGGCGCGCAACCCGCGGTACGACCTGCTGTTCGAGCCGGTGAAGATCGGGCCGGTCACGGCGCGCAATCGCTTCTATGCCGTGCCGCACGCTGCCGGCATGACCAACTCCATGCCGCACATGCGCGCCGCGTTCCGCGGCATGAAGGCCGAGGGCGGCTGGGGCGTGGTGTGCAGCGGCTATGTCTCGATCGATCCGTCCTCGGACGATGCGCCGCTCCCCTATGCGACGCTGTGGGACGAGCATGACGTGCGCGCGCACGCGCTGATGACGGACGCGGTGCACGCGCACGGCGCGCTCGCCGGCATCGAGCTGTGGCACGGTGGCGGCTCGGTCATGAACCGCCTGAGCCGCCTGCCGACCATGTCGCCGTCCGGCACCTCGTGGATGGCGACCCACGTCAACTTCATGGGCAACCAGCGGCCGCGCGTCATGGACAGCCACGATATCCGTGCGCTGCTCGGGCAGCAGGGTGCCGCGGCACGGCTTGCGCGCCAGGCGGGCTTCGACATCGTGTACGTCTATGCCGGCATGGGCTATCTGCCCTACGAGTTCCTGCTGCCGGAGTGGAATCGGCGCGCCGACGCCTACGGCGGCAGCGTCGCCAACCGGGTGCGCATCGTGCGCGAGCTCCTTGAGGTCACGCACGAGGCGGTGGCGGGGAAGTGCGCGGTGGCGCTGCGGATCAGCCTCGAGGAGCTGCGCACGCGGCCGGGCGAGACGGCGCCCTCGGAGGCGCACGAGGTGGTGGGGCTGCTGCAGGACCTGCCCGACCTGTGGGACGTCAAGCTCGACTCCTCGCCCACCGACTGCGCGCCGTCGCGCTTTGCGCCCGAAGGGAGTCATGAGCCGGTGATCGACTTCGTGAAGCAGCTGACAGTCAAGCCGGTAGTCGGCGTCGGGCGCTTCACCTCCCCCGACACCATGGTGAGTCAGGTGCGGCGCGGGGTGCTCGATCTGATCGGCGCCGCGCGTCCCTCGATCGCCGATCCGTTCCTGCCGCAGAAGATCGCCGCGGGACGCGAGGCCGACATCCGCGAATGCATCGGCTGCAACATCTGCATCGCGAGCTGGCACGACAGCGTACCGGTGCGCTGCACGCAGAACCCGACCATCGGCGAGGAGTGGCGCCGCGGCTGGCACCCCGAGCGCATCGCGTCGGCGGCGAGCGCCGCCTCGGTGCTGATCGTCGGCGGCGGACCCGCCGGCCTCGAATGCGCGCTGTCGCTCGGACGGCGCGGCTACCAGGTGTCGCTGGCGGAAGCGGCCGACGACATCGGCGGGCGGCTGCGTTTCGAGACGCGGCTGCCGGGACTCAGCGCCTGGGGGCGGGTGCTCGACTGGCGGCGCGGGCAGCTCGAGCAGCTCTCCAACGTCGCCATCTATCGCGGCAACCGCCTGTCGGCGGACGAGGTTGTCGAGCTCGGCAACACTCACGTCGTCATCGCCACGGGCGCGCGCTGGGCGAAGCTGCTGTACTCGCCGCTGGAGATTCCGGCCGGAAGCCTCGCCGCACCGGGAGTCCTGACGCCTGATGACCTCGCAGCCGGCGCGCAGGTCACCGACCCCGTGGTCGTCTACGACTTCGACAACTACTACCTGGGGGGTGTGCTTGCGGAACACCTCGCCCGCGGCGGACACTCGGTGCACTACGTGACCCCGGCGGGTCACGCCTCGGCGTGGACCATCATGAGCAACGAACAGCCGCAGGTACATCGCGCGCTCTTCTCCGCAGGCGTGGCACTCCACACCCTGTCGCGTGTCAGCGCCTACGGCGACGGCGTGGCGACGCTCGCCAACCAGTTCACCAATGCCGAGACCCGACTCGAGTGCCGCTCGCTCGTCATCGTCGGCGCGCGCTTCGCCGACGACGCTCTGCACACCGAGCTCGCTTCGCGCAGCGCCGAGCTCGAAGCCGCCGGGATCCGCTCCGTCACGCGCATCGGCGATGCGCTCGCCCCCGGTGCCATCGTGCACGCCGTCTACTCCGGCCATCGCTACGCCCAGGAACTGGACGCCGATCCGGCGACGCTGACCTTCAGGCGCGATGCGCCGCTCGCGAGGCCCGCATGAGCGCGAAGCCCCTGCCGCCGCGCGTCGCCGGGCTCGAGCCGACGCTGCCCTCGAGCTGGTATACCTCCGAGCGCGTGTTTGCGCTCGAGAAGGAGCGCATCTTCTGCCGCGACTGGTTGTGCGTGGCGCGCGAGGAAGAGCTCGCGGCGCCCGGCAGCTGGCGCGTGCTGGACGTTGTGGGCGAGAGCCTGCTGCTGCTTCGCAATCGCGCCGGTCAGCTGCGCGCCTTCTACAACGTGTGCCGGCACCGTGGCACGCGGCTGTGCCGCGAGAGCCATGACACCAGCCCGCAAGCCGCGCTCCCGGGCGGCATCGCGGGCGGACGCATCACCTGCCCGTATCACCAGTGGAGCTATGACTTCGATGGCCGCCTGGTGACGGCGCCGCACCTGAGTCTCGAGCCCGGCTTTGACAAGGCGCAATTCAGCCTGTACCCGGCGGCGGTGGAGTGCTGGGGCGGCTTCGTGTTCCTCAACCTGACGCCGTCCACGGCCGTGCCGCTGGCGCAGCAGCTGGGTGGGATCCCCGAGCGGCTGGCGCGCTATCCGCTTTCCGAGCTGCGCATCGGCCACACCATCCGCTACCAGGTGGCGGCCAACTGGAAGGCGCTGTGCGAGAACTACAACGAGTGCTATCACTGTGCGGGCCTGCACCCGGAGCTGTGCGCGGTCGTACCGGCCTTCCGCGAGCATGGGGGCGGGAGCCTCGACTGGGCGCGCGGCGTGCCGCACCGGCCCGGCGCTTATACCTTCACGACTTCCGGTACCACGCGCCGACGCGCCTTTCCGGGGCTCAGTGACGACGAACGGGTGCGCCACAAGGGCGAGCTCGCCTATCCGAACCTGTTCATCAGTCTCGCCTGCGACCACGTGGCGAGCTTCATCCTCGAGCCGCGCAGCGCCACGCGCACCGACATCGTGTGTCACTTCCTGTTCGAGCCGTTCGAGACGACCAAGGGCGACTTCGATCCGCGCGACACTACCGAGTTCTGGGATCTGGTCAACCGCCAGGACTGGGCGATCTGCGAGGCGCTGCAGTTGGGTCTGGCCGCCCGCGTCCATGAGCATGGCTACTACGCGCCGATGGAAGACTTCAATCTCGACATCCGTCGCTATGTCCTGGAGCGGATCGGCGACGTGATCGATCCGACGTGACGGCGCCGGCCGGCGCGCTGCCGCGCCCTGCTGCGCAGCGCGTGCGGGTGCGCTGGAAGATCTTCCTGTACCTGTTCGGCTTCGGCTTCATCCTCTACATGCAGCAGCGCGCCATACCGGTGGCGAGCGTCGAGATGATGCCGCGGCTCGGCCTCACGCAGCTGCAGATCGCCTGGCTGGAGCAGGCGCTGCTCATCGGCTATACGCTGCTGCAGTTCCCCGGCGGCGTACTGGGTCAGCGGCTCGGAGCGCGCCGCAGCTTCGTCATCATCTCGCTGGTCGCGCTCGCCGCCTACGTGGCGACGCCGCTCGCCCCGCTGCTCGCCACCGGCGCCGCATTGCTTGGCGTTCTGGCCGCCCTGCAGCTGCTGCTCGGTGCCGCGCAGGGGCCGGTGTTCCCGGTGTCCGCCGGCGTGTTCCAGACGTGGTTCCCGCCGGAGAAGTGGCCGCTGGTGCAGGGGCTGCAGAGCATGGGGCTGCAGCTCGGTGCCGCGGTCATGCCGCCACTCATCGCCTGGCTCATGTCGAGCTTCGACTGGCAGCGGGCGCTACTGTGGAGCTCGCTCCCCGCGCTGCTGCTTATCGGCGCGTGGGCCTGGTACGGGCGCAACACGCCGGCGGAGCATCCGGCCGTGAGCGCGGCGGAGCTCGCCGAGCTCGCGGCGCATCCGCCGCCGCCGGTGGACTCCAGCATCTCATGGCGGCGCATGTGGGCGCTGATGAAGAACCGCGACGTGTTGCTGCTCACCGCCTCCTACGTCTGCATGAACTACGTGTTCTACCTGCTGGCCAACTGGTGTTTTCTCTACCTGGTGCAGGAGCGGCACTTCACCGTCCTCGAGAGCGGCTGGCTGGCGAGCGCGCCGCCGCTTGCGGCGGCGATCGCCGCCGGGGTGGGCGGCAAACTGGCCGGCAGCTTCGCGGTCCGCTACGGCGTGCGCCGCGGATTGCGCATCGTACCGCTGGTCTCGCTCCCGGCCGCCGCCGTGTTGCAATTCCTGGCGGTCGATGCAGTCAACGCCTACCTGGCGGTGCTCGCGCTCGCACTATGCTACGGCGCGGTCGAGCTCAATGAGGGGCCCTACTGGGCTGCGATCATGCACGTCGGGCGCACCGATGCCATGGCAGCCTCCGGGCTACTCAATACTGGCGGCAACCTCGGCGGGGTGATCGCCACCCCGATCGTCGGCTACCTTTCCAGTCAGCACGAGTGGACGCTGGCGTTCGGAATCGGCGCGGTGCTCGCCGTGGCGGGCGCGGCGGCCTGGCTCGCGGTGGATCCGACGCGCGGGATGCCGGAGTCGGCAGCGCGCTGATGTCCGTCAGGGCGCGGGCCCCTGCGCCACGAGCGTCTTGCCACCGAGTCGGCCGCGCGCCGTGGCGTACGCGCCGCTCACGCCTTCGGGCCAGCTCAGCTCGAGCGTCCCGGTTCCCTGCGGGCTGTGCAGATAGAGAGTGGCGCGGACGGTGCCGGTGCGTCCCGGCCAGTCGATGCGACCCGAGGCGCTGACATCGTCCGTCCACTGCAGCTCGTGCAGTACGAGTCCGTAGCCGCCGCGGGTCGCCGCGGCCGTGAAGCTGCCGCCGCGCAGCCCCACTCCCTTGCCGGCACCGTTCTCGACGCTCCGCGAAATCGCATCCTCAGCCGTGAGCCACGCCGCCGTCACGACGCGCAGCGCCTCGGTGCGCGCGTGATTGCCGCGCGCTGCCTGCGCGGGGGCGAGCTCGTGGGCACGCCGTGCGAAGGCCGCAACCAGGCGCACGGCGGGTACGCTGCGCGCGCAGCTGTCATCGCCGCTGGCCAGGGTGTCTAGGAAACGCCGCACCAGCTGCGCCGCGCAGGCGCTGCGCGCGTGCGGCAGCGCGTTGACATGAAAGCTGTTGGCAAGCACCAGGTGCTGAGAACGGGGAAAATGCGCGGCGACGGCCGCGCCGTCCGCGACCGGAGTCATGTTGTCGAGCTCCCCCGACACCACCAGCACCGGCACGTCCGGGTAGCTCGCGGCGGGAAACGTGAGCGGCGAAGGCGGGTAGCCGCTCGGCGACGGCCACTCGACACACTGGTCGATGAACGCATAGTCGAGCGGCATCGCGCGGTACTCATCGATCGTGAACGGCGCATAGGTCGCGGGCGCCTGCGCCTTGCGCTCGGCGATCAGCGCATCGCGCGCGGCGAGGCGCTGCGCCGGCGCGAGGTACATGTCGAAGATCTGCGGCGGGTCGAGGCAGGACACGGCGGCGGCGAGCCCGGCGCTGAATATCACCGGGTTGCGGGTCGGATCGCGTGAGTCGACGCTGCCGGCGGTCTCGGCCATGAGCCGCAGCAGCGGCTGCGTGTCCCCGGCCACGAAGGCGCGCGCGGCGGCATCCGTTTCCCGCAGCGTGGAGAAGGCCGGCGAGCCGCCGAACATGACGATGGCGAGCGCCGTGGCGTTGGCGGTGAGCTTGAGGGTGCGGCCGTCGCCATAGCGCACCGCGGCCTCGAACGGGTGCGCACGCAGCCGCTCGAGCGCGGGCGCGATGTGATCGAGCGAAGTCCCGCCCACCGCGGCGCAGGCGCTCGAGCGCGCGCACGCCAGGTTGAACTTGTCGCGCATCGCGGGTGCATAGTGCGGATACCAGGCGAAGTCCGGCCCGTCGAGCAGATCGGCGCCGTCGAGGACCAGCGAGCGGACCTTGTCGCGATGGCGCAGCGCGAACACCTGGGCGAAGTAGGTGCCGTACGAGTTTGCGTACAGACCCACACGCTCGATCGCGAGCGCATCGAGGATCGCCGCCAGGTCATCGCTCGCGAGCGCGGTGCTGTAAAGAGGTGCAGCAGCGCCGAGCGAGCGGCCGCAGCTGCCGATGTTGCCCTCGGTGAGCTCAGGGGCGCTCTGCAGCTCCTTGCAGTCGATCGCGCCCGAGCGGCCGGTGCCGCGATAGTCCATGATGACGACGTCGTAGCGCCGGCGCAGCGATCCGAACAGCGCTAGGTAGCTGTCGCGCGAGTCGGTGGCCGGGTAGCCGGGGCCTCCCTCGGCCGCCACCAGCGTGCCGGCGGCAGGTCCGGACCCCTGATGCGGGTAGTACTCGAAATAGATGCCAATCGTCCCGGGCACGCCGCCGTGCGGATCGAGCGGCCGCACGAGCGTAGTGCACCATTGCTGGGCGGGCTCGCAGCGCTTCAAGGTGAGCTGACCCACGCTGAGGGTCGGCGCGAGAGTCGCGGACGGCACGCTCGCCGTGGCGTCGAGCGCGGCGCCGCCGCAAAAGCACGCGGCCGCTGGCGCGACCAGGGCGCCGGCGAGCGCGCAGCGGACGCGACGGGGTGCGGACTGCTTATTCACGGCGGCTGCCTGCTATTGTAGCCGTCCCGCCGGTGGTGGAGAGCTGCTGTCATGTCGAACCCCCTCGTCGTCCGGGCAGCCCTGGGTCTGATGCTGTTGACGCTCGTCGGCTCTGCGCCGCTCGCGGGAGCCGAACCAGGCACCCTCAAGACCCGCAACGTCGTGCTCATCGTGAGTGACGGCCTGCGCTGGCAGGAGATCTTCACCGGCGCGGATCCGACGCTGCTCGATGAGGAGCACGGCGGCATCTGGGACAAGCAGCAGGACCTCAAGCGCGAGTTCTGGCGCGACGACGTGAACGAGCGCCGCAAGGCGCTGTTCCCGTTCCTGTGGACCACCATCGCGACGCACGGCCAGATCTTCGGCAACCAGACCAAGGGCAGCATCGCCCGCGTCACCAACGGGCTCGCCTTCTCCTATCCGGGCTACAACGAGATGCTCACCGGGCATGCCGATCCGCGCGTCAACTCCAACGAGTTCGGTCCCAACCCCAACATCTCGGTGTTCGAATGGCTGAACGGTCTGCCGGAGCTCCACGGGCACGTCGCGGTGTATGCGAGCTGGGCCACCTTCAAGGACATCTTCAACGTGAGCCGCAGCCATCTGCCGCTGCACGTCGGCTGGGACCCGCCCTACCCGGCAAACTCCGGTGCGCGCGAGCGGCTGCTGAACGAGCTGTACGCGACCACTACCAGGCTCGATGACGAGGACGTCTACGACTCATTCATGCAGGTGCCGCTGCTCGATGGGGTGCGCAAGGACAAGCCCCGGGTGCTGTTCATCGGTTACGGCGAGACCGACAACTGGGGTCACGCCGGGCGCTACGACCTGCTGCTGCACAGCGCCCACATGTTCGATCACTTCGTCGAGCAGCTGTGGCAGCTGCTGCAGAGCCTGCCGGAGTACCGTGACTCGACCACCATCCTCCTCACCGCCGATCACGGACGGGGCAGCGGGCTCACCGAGTGGAAGGAGCACGGCGTCGAGCAGAAAGGCTCGGAGAACATCTGGCTCGCGGTGCTCGGTCCCGATACCGCGCCGCTCGGCGAGCGCCGCAACACGCCTGAGATCCACCAGGCCCAGATCGCGGCCACGATCGCAGCCCTGCTCGGCAAGGACTATCGGACGGCGGTTCCGGCTGCCGCAACCCCGATCACCGAGGTCCTCGGCAAAGGACGCTGATCCGTGCCGAGCCCCGCGACGGCTCGGTGCGTTGCAGGATGACGGACTACCTGTGCGGCGACTGCCGCTCGTGGGGGTCGCGCGTACGCGGGTCTGCGTCCCTCGAGCGCCACGTCGCCGCGACGATGTACAGGGTGACGAGCGTGCCGAGGACGTAGCAGGCGACATCGAGGTTGCTCATGGACCGACGCTAGCGCCTCGCGCGTGAGCGGGGCGTTAAGAAGCTGACGCGCCCCTCAAACGGCCCGCGGCTGCGGGCTGCGCAGGGCGGTCCGACGGTCCGCACTGGTCCCTACTTCCCACCCGCGGCCGCTTTGCGTAGGCTTTCACATCCGACTGACCTACGGTCGTTGAGGAGAAGCGCATGAGGCAGCCCTTCGATGAGTCCCGCCGGCAATTGCTCAGGAACGTCGCCATCGGAACGCTGCTGGTTCCGGTCGCAGCGGCACCCTTCACGGCGCGCGCCGCCGACCTGCCGCTGGTCGCGGCCGACGACCCCACGGCCAAGGCGCTGAAGTACACCAGCGATGCCGGCAAGTCTGCCGACGCGAAGCCGGGCAGCAAGTGCGCGAACTGCGCGCTCTACCAGGGTGCGGCGGGCTCCGCACAGGGTGGCTGTCTGCTGTTCCCCGGCAAGGCGGTCAAGGCCGGCGGCTGGTGCAGCTCCTGGACCCTGAAGCAATAGGAAGCAGGCTGCGTCGCGCACGGCGTACCGCATGAAGAAGGCGGGGCTCGATACCCTGTGCGTGCACGCCGCGCACTCTCCCGAGCAGACCACCGGCGCGATCGCCGAGCCGATCTATCTCAGTACCACCTTCGAGCGCGATGCGGATGGTGACTACCCGCGCGGCTTCCGCTATAGCCGCGAGGGCACGCCCAACCGTGCTGCCCTCGAATCCTGCGTGGCGGCGCTCGAGGGCGGCATCGGCGCGGTGGCGTTCGCGTCCGGATTGGCGGCCAACATGGCGGCGCTCGACCTGCTCGCCGGCGGCGAGCGGCTGGTGGCGCCGCTCGAGGCCTACTACGGCTCGCTGCAGCAGTTCACCGAGTTCACCCGCAGCCGCGGCGCGGCGCTCGAGCTCGCCGACTGCCGTGACCCGGCCGCGATCGAGGCCGCCACGGCGCGCGGGGCACGCCTGCTGTGGCTCGAGACGCCCACCAATCCGCTGCTCAACATCACGGATCTGAAGCGCGCGGCGACGGCCGGACACGCTGCCGGAGCGCTGGTCGTATGCGACAACACGTTCGCGACCCCGGTCTGCCAGCGCCCCTTCGATTTCGGGGTGGACCTGGTGATTCACAGCGCCACCAAGTATCTCGGTGGACATAGCGACGTGCTCGGCGGCATCGTCGTGGTGCGCGAGGATGCCGCGCTGCTGGAGCGCCTGTGCGCCTGGCAGCGGATGGCGGGCGCGCCGCTCGCGCCGTTCGACTGCTGGCTGCTGCGCCGCAGTGTCGCGACGCTGGCGCTGCGGGTGCGCGCGCAGTGCCGGGCAGCGCTCGAGGTGGCGCAATTCCTGGCGGCGCATCCCGCCGTGGAGCGCGTCTTCTACCCCGGGCTGCCGTCTCACCCGGGGCACGCGCTCGCCGCCACGCAGATGCGCGGTGGCTTCGGCGCGATGCTCTCGGTGTGCATAGCCGGCGGCCGCGAGGCGGCGCTGCGCGTGGCGGGCCGCACGCGGCTGTTCACCCGCGCCACCAGCCTCGGGGGCGTCGAGAGCCTGATCGAGCATCGCGCCTCCATCGAGGGAGCGGGCACGCGTGCGCCGCAGAACCTGCTGCGGCTCTCGGTCGGGATCGAGGAGCCCGCCGACCTGGTGCAGGATCTCGAGCAGGCGCTGGCCTGATCGTCAGTACTGTCTCAGCTCACCGTCTCGGCACTGTAGCGGGCCAGGAGCCCGGTGCGCACCGCGCGGCGGTAGACCCGCAGGAAGTAATACCCGGCCAAGGCGATGTCCACTGCCGCGAGCGCGAGCGCGCTCACCGCGGGCAGCAGCTCGAACGGCCGACCCGCGAGCAGGGCGCGCATTCCTTCGAACACGTAGGAGGGCGGCAGCGCGTGCGCGACTCCGCGCATCCATGCCGGCAGCACCGTGAGCGGATAGAACACCGCGCAGAACGGTGACAGCAGCGCGGGGATCGGCCATACCAGCCACTCGGAGGCCGGTCCGAACCGCAGCACCATCGCGCTTGCCAGTATGCCGAGCGCCACTCCGAAACCGTACAACACCATGAGAAACAGCAGCAGGTGCGAGCCGAGCGCAAAGAATGACAGGCCGAAGATCGGCACCGCGAGCCCCAGCATGACCGCGATCCCGATGAGGCTGGTGCAGACACTGGCGAGCACCAGGCCCGTCACGTACTCCGAGATCGTGAGCGGGCTCGCGAACAGGCTGAGGAAGTTACGCGACCACACATCCTCGAGAAACGCCGTCGTCAGGCCCTGCATCACGCGTCCGCACAGGTCCCACAGCAGCACCGCCCCGAGGAACACCGCGGTGAAGTTGATGCCGGCGGCGCTCACCGTGTCGAGGTAGCGCGAGATGAATCCCCACAGCACCACGTCGATGCCGACCCAGGCGAACATCGGCAGCGCGCGCACCGGGCTGCCGCGCAGCAGGTACCACTGGCGCAGCAGAATGGCCGCCACGGGCCGCGCCCTCACGCCAGCCGCTCCGCGGGGTGCGCCAGCGGCTCGCGGGCGAGCTGGATGAAGAGCTCCTCGAGATTGGGCGCACCGTGCTCGCGCGGCAGACTCTGCGGATCGCCCTCCAGCAGTATCCGGCCGTGCGACAGGAACAGTACCCGGTCGCAGACCTCGGCAACCTCGTACATATTGTGCGAGGTCCACAGCACCCCGCAGTCCCCGCCGCGCGCGAGCTCCCTGATCATGGCGCGGATGTCGCGTGCCGCGGAAGGATCGAGCGAGGCGGTGGGCTCATCGAGCAACAGCAGCAGCGGGCGATTGAGCAGCGCCTTGGCGAGCGCCACACGCGTCAGCTCGCCGGACGACAGCACGCCGCACTTGCTGCGGCGCAGGCTCTCGAGGCTGAACTGGCGCAGCAGCTCCTCGATCCGCAGGTCGAGCCCCGTGACACGGTACAGCAGGCCGAAGAAGCGCAGATTCTGCTGCACCGTCAGGTTGCCGGGGAGGCTGGCGTATACCGCGGCGAAATTGGTGCGCGCCAGGGCGAGCGAACGCTGCCGCGCGACGTCCACGCCCCCGATCCGGATCGCTCCCGAGTCCGGCGCCAGTACCGCGAGCACGCTGTTGATGATGGTGGTCTTGCCGGCACCGTTCGGACCGAGGAGCCCGACGATCTCCTTCGGCCGCACGTCGAACGACACCCGCTCGACGGCCTTGAGCTCGCCGTAGCTCTTGCAGAGCTCGCGCACGCTCAGGACGCAGTCGGCGGCGTCGGTGCGCAGGATCAATCCGCGTCCGGCGGGCGGCCGCCCGGCGGCTGCGCAGACGGCGGACTCTGAGTCACCTCGAACCAGATGGCGTTGAGCACGCCGAAGGTGAGCGCAAGCCCGGTGCCCAGGATCCAGCTGAAGTACCACATGGTCGCGCTCCGCAACGGTTCAGTAGATGTCGCTGTGCTGCCGCACAGACTCGAGGGTGATCCGGCCCCTGAGCACGTGAAAGACCCAGGCAGTGTAGGCGAGCACCACCGGCAGTAACACCAGCACCGCCACCAGCATGATACCGAGCGTGCGGGCGCTGCTCGAGGCATCCCACACCGTGAGACCCTGATCCGGATGCGTGGCGGAAGGCATGAGGAACGGAAACAGCGCGATCCCCGCAGTCAGGATAGTAGCCGCGAGAGTGCAGCCGCTCGTGACAAACGCCAGACCCGCGCGGCCGGCGCCGAGGAGACTGCGGGTCGCGCCCGCCGCCACCACCGCCGCGGCCGGAGCCAGCCACAGCAGGGCGTGCGCGCGGTAGTTGGCCAGCCATGCGCCGTGCAGGATCGCCACCTGCTTGCCGAGCGGGTTGGACGGCGCCTGCGGGTCCACGGCCGAGACCAGCTGCTGGCCGTCGACTCCGTTGGCCACCCAGACTCCGGCCAGCACGAAGCACACCACGAACACCACCGCCGCCCAGCGCCCCACGGCCACCGCGCGGCCCGCCATGGGCTCGCCCACCTTGAGCGCTGCATACACCGAGCCGTGCATGGTCAGCATCGACAGGCTCACCACGCCGGCCAACAGCGCGAATGGACGCAGCAGACCGAAGAAGCCCCCGGTGTACACGGGGCGCTGAAGCTCGTCGAAATGAAACGGCAGGCCGAGGAACAGGTTGCCGAAGGCCACCCCCGTGAGCAGCGCCGGCACCACCCCGCCGATGGTGAGAGCCCAGTCCCAGGCGTTGCGCCAGCGCGCATCGGCGAGCTTGTTGCGGAAAGTGAAGCCCACGGGTCTGAGAATCAGCGCCATCAGCAGCACCAGCATCGCCAGATAGAGTCCCGAAAACGAGGCCGCGTACAGCAGCGGCCAGGCGGCAAACACCGCGCCGCCCGCCAGCAGCAGCCACACCTGGTTGCCATCCCACACCGGCTCGATGCTCTCCAGCAGCGCGCGGCGCTCGTCGTCGCTGCGGCCGAGGAAGCGAAACGTCGCGCCGAGCCCCAGGTCGAAGCCATCCATCACCGCAAAGCCGATGAGCAGCGCTCCCAGAATCAGCCACCAGATCACCCGCAGCGTCTCGTAGTCGGGCACGGCCCCCTCCTCGTCAGTGTGCGGCAACCGCCGCAGGCGCTTGCGGCCAATAGCCCAACCCGTCGGGTCCGCGGCGAATCATGCGGGTGAGCAGATACACGTCGACCACGGCCAGCGCCGAATAGAACACCACGAAACCGCTGAGCGACAGCGCCACGTTGCTCGCCGGCACCGGCGAGACGCCGAGAAACGTCGGCAGCACGCCATCGATTGCCCACGGCTGACGGCCGTATTCGGCCACCACCCAGCCGAGCTCCGCCGCAATCCAAGGCAGCGGCAGACTGAGGAACGCGGTGCGCAGAAACCAGCGGTGCTCCCGCAGGCGATGGCGTGCCGCGAGGTAGAAGGCCGTGGCGAACAGCAGGATGAAGAAGATGCCGAGGCCCACCATCACCCGGAAGCACCAGAAGAGCACCGACACGTTCGGCACCGTCGACCAGGCGGCCTCCTCGATCTGCCGCGGCGTCGCCTGTGCGGGATCGTCGACGTAGCGCAGCAACAGCAGCCCGTAGCCGAGATCCGCGCGGTGCTCCTCGAACAGCGCCCGCGCCGCGGCGTTGTCCGGGTCGGCACGCAGCACACGCAGTGCCGCCTGCGCCTCGATGCCGCTGCGGATGCGGGTGCGGGCACGCGCCACCAGGTCGAGGATGCCGAGCACTGGCTCATCCACCGAGCGCGTCGCGATCAGCCCGAGGAGCCACGGCACCTTCAGCTCCTCGTGCGTGGTATGGCTCTGCACATCGGGGAAGCCGAACACGGTGAAGCTCGCCGGCGCGCGCTCCGTGTGCCACTCCGCTTCGATTGCGGCGATCTTCATCTTCTGGTTCTCGCTCGCGAGATACCCCGACTCATCGCCCAGAACCACCACCGAGAGCGAGCACGCGAGCCCGAAGCTCGCCGCCACCGCCAGCGAGCGACGCGCCACCTCGACGTTGCGGCCGCGCAGCAGATACCAGGCGCTGACCGCGAGCACGAATACCGAGCCCACGACGTAACCCGCCGCGACCGTGTGGACGAATTTCGCCTGGGCGACCGGATTGAGCAGTACCTGGGAGAAGGACGTGAGCTCCATGCGCATCGTCTGGTAGTTGAACTGCGCGCCCACCGGATGCTGCATCCACGCGTTGGCGATCAGGATCCAGAGCGCGGACAGGCTCGAGCCGAGCGCGACCAGCGCCGTGACGATCAGATGCCCGACCTTCGACAGCCGCTCCCACCCGAAGAAGAACAGTCCGACGAAAGTCGACTCGAGAAAGAAGGCCATCAGGCCCTCGATCGCTAGCGGCGCGCCAAAAATGTCGCCCACGTAGTGCGAGTAGTAGGCCCAGTTGGTGCCGAACTGGAACTCCATGGTGATGCCGGTCGCGACTCCCATGGCGAAGTTGATGCCGAACAGCAGCCCCCAGAAGCGCGTCATGCGCTTCCAGATCTCGCGCCCGGTCATCACGTACACGGACTCCATGATCACCAGAATCATGGACAGGCCGAGCGTCAGCGGTACGAACAGGAAGTGGTACATAGCCGTGAGCGCGAACTGCAGGCGCGACAGGGTCACGACCGAGAGGTCAATCACGAGTGTTCTCCTCGAGCGGTGGCGCGGCGGGCCTGGCGCGGGCGTGCGGCTGCACGAGTGCCAGCCGACGGCCGGCGACCTCACCGTCAACGAAGGTGCGATGCGCGGGCGAGAAGCACAGCGCCCACAGCAGCGCCAGGGCCGCAAACTTGGCGAGCAGCAGCAGCGTCAGGTGGCGGCGGAACGCCCTTCGCCAGGTCACGAGATCTCCCTCCCCTCCCGCAGTGTGCAGCTTAACCTCGCGGCAGCGGCCCGGAAAGTCAGTTCGCTCCCTGAATCAGGCACGCGGAAAGCCCACGCTCTGCGCGTAGGCTCGGCCTGCCGTGATGGGAGCGGTATAAGGGGATGTGCTTAGCGCGTTCGTGATCCACGCCGCACTCAGCCGCTGCCGCCCGCCAGCACGCTGAATGCCCGCCCCGCCAGATAGGTGACGAGCGCGGCGGCTGCGCCAAACGTGGTCTGCCGCAGGCCCGAGTACAGAGCCGAACGGGCGTTGAAGAGCGAGGTCGCGACCCCGAGCCCGAACAGCGCCGCCGCCGAGAGAGCAATGCTGCCTTCGATCCGCAGGCCCACTGGAAGAAAACAGAACGGCAACACCGGAACCAGGGCGCCGAGCGCGAACAGCAGGAAGGAAAGGCCGGCCGCGCTGAGCGCGTCGCCGGCCGAAGCCACGCTGACGTGCGCCGGATCGGGCTTTAGAGTCCCAATGTCCCGATCGAGCTGGCTCAAGGCGAGCTCGCGCGCGTTGGTGACCGACAGCCATTCCCCGAGGGCCATAGAACAGGCCCCGCCGAGCAGCCCCGCGATTCCGGTCAGCAGCACGATCGAGGTCGATACCTGCGCGCCGGCTACACCCATCATCAGGCAGAAGTTGGATGCCAGCCCGTCGCTGGCACCGAGCACCGCGGCGCGCAGGTTGTTGCCGAGCGCCGCGTGGTCTGTGACGCGCAGCGCCGTCGCGTGGCCGTGTTCCTCCGACGGCAGTCCCGCGGTGCGCGCATCCTCCTGCCCTGCGTAGTCGTCGCGCTCTTTCATCTCGCGCGCAACCACGCTCGGGACTACGAAGTCGACGCCGAGGTGCCGGGCCAGCAGGATCAGAATGCGGATACGCGCCGAGGGGTGGAAGGCCGGTAACGTGCGTCCCGAGATGCGCAGCCGCTCCTCCCAGAATTCAGCGTGCCGACGCTCGGCGCTCGCCAGCCCGAGATACACACCGCGGCGGTGCGGGTCGCGCTCCAGCCGTGCAAGCGCGGCATACAGTGCCGAGCTGTCGCGCTCGGCCCTCCAGTTGCCGAGCAGCCGCGCCTGTTCCTGTGAGTCGGCGGTCTTCACCGCGAGCCCTAGGGTGTGCTCCGGCCCGCCGGGAGTCGCGAGATGAAGTCGGCCAGCGCCTGCTGCTGCTGTGCCGACAGCGCGGGCGGCTCCGCCTGTCCACGATGCGCGGCAGCGAACTCCCGCAGCCGCGACAGCACATAACGGAAGTGTTGACCACCGATGCGGGGCACCGCCCCACCGTCGGGCCCTGCGCCATCCTGGCCGTGACAGCCCGCGCAGAAAGAGAGATACGCGCTCCTGCCAGCCGCCAAGTCCCGCCCTTCGCCCTGATCGGCTCGAGGGACCTGAGGAGCGCGCGCCAGGTAGGCGGCAAGATCACGAATCGCAGGCGCAAGATTGACGTCCGCGGCCTTCAGAGTGTCGCGCATCGCCGGGCCGTGCATTGGCGAACCTGCCCGCTCCCCGTCGGCGAAGCGCGGCAGCTGCTCGATGAGGTAGCTCTCCCGCTGGCCAGCGAGCGCAGGAATCTCACGGGGGCCGTCACCCCAGGCGCGCGGGCCATGACAGGCTGCGCAGTGTCGCAGGTAGAGAAATTTCCCGTACTGCGCATCCGCCGTGACCGCGGCGGTTGACGGCGAGACTTGCGCCGCGGCGACTGCCCACATCAGCCCCAGCGGCAGGAAAGCGACCGCGACGGTCGGGGGCGCCTGCCGCCGCAATCGCCCGCGCCAGGTCTGTGCCGGATCGCGCCCACAGCGCAACGGGATGCTCATGAAGCAAGGCTAGTGCGGGGACTGCGGACGGTACATAGGGATAAGCGCATACAGCAATCGCGTGCCCGATCCTGCAGAATTTTGCCCGATGGCACGCGTTGCAGTAGTAACCGGCGGAGTGACCGGCATCGGTGCCGCCACGTGCCGTGCCCTTCAGCAGGCCGGCTATCAGGTGGCCGCTACGTTCGTCGGAGACGTTGCAGCCGCGCGCCTGCTGCGCGAGCAGAGCGCTATTCCCGCGTTTCAGTGGAACGTCGCGGATTTCGATGCCTGTCAGAGCGGAGTTGCCGAGATCGTTCGTTCCCTGGGTCCCGTCGACGTACTCGTGAACAACGCCGGGATCACCCGCGATGCCAGCCTTCATAAGATGACCCGCGAGCAGTGGCGCGAGGTCGTCGACGTGAATCTCGGCGGCTGCTTCAACATGTGCAGGGCGGTGATCGGACCGATGCGCGAGCGAGGCTTCGGCCGCATCGTGAACGTGAGCTCGGTCAACGGGCTCGCCGGCCAGTTTGGTCAGACCAATTACGCCGCCACCAAGGCCGGCATCATCGGCTTCACTAAGGCGCTGGCGCTCGAGAGTGCCGCGCACGGCATTACCGTCAATGTCGTTGCTCCCGGGTACACTGACACCGCGATGGTGGCGGCCGTGCGGCCCGACGTCCGCGAGCGGATCATCGCCAGCGTTCCCCTCAGACGCCTCGCCAGGCCCGAGGAGATCGCGGCCGCGATCGTCTATCTCGTGAGCGATGCCGCCGCCTTCGTCACCGGTGAGACACTGTCGATTAACGGTGGGCAGTACATGCACTAGCGGCCAGCGTGTCCTCGACCGCCCGCCGTGACGAAACTTCGCACGACCCCGAATCAAATGGCAGAACGCTGTGATTCGAGACGGTCTTATGCCCCGAACGGCTCGAAGTCGCGCCGGATCCGGGTGGCGGCCGTAAGGAAAAGTCCAGCGGCGAGAATATAGAAAACCGTGCCTCCTAGAATTGCGTAGCGCAGTGAGGCGTTGCCGAACCTGGCAGCGAGCTGATCCGAGGCAAACCCTATGACGAGTGCGCCGAGCCCCAGACCGAGCAGATTGTTAATGAACAGAAAGATCGCAGAGGCCAGGGATCGCATGGTGGGTGGCACGAGTTGTTGAATGGCCATGATGACGGGACCGAGCCACACGAGCTGCAAGGCCGCGGGTACCAGGAAGAACAGAAACGCGGCCGGCCCCATGGGAAGCGTGGTACCAATCGCATAGCAGGGAAGAATGCATAGGAATGCCAACGCCGGCACCACGGCATAGGCGCGCCGATCACGCAAACCGATCCGGTCGGCTAGGTGGCTGCCCAAAAGGATGCCCGGAATTCCACCGAATAGCAGCAGCGCGCCGAGGAGCCGCGACACGGCGAGCACACTCATGCCTTCGCTGCGTATGAAGAACGATGGCAGCCAGAAGAGCAGCCCGTAGCCCATGATCGAGGCGCAACCCGCCCCAAGCGACAGGAGCCAGAAGGTGGGCTTGGCAGAGAGCACCCTCCAAACCGTCGAAGCTGGTGGCGCCGTGTGAGTTCTCGGCGAATCGTCGTGCATTCCACGTTTGGGCTCGCGGATCGTCCCCAGGAAAATCGGGGCGAGCAGCACCCCGATGGCGCCGAGCAGCATGAATGCCATACGCCAGGTGAACGCCGTCGTGAGATAGCCTCCCAGCAGGTACCCGAGCGCACTGCCAATCGGGATGCCGAGCGAGTAGAAGCCCAATACCCGAGCCCGGGAGGCAGGCCGAAAGTAATCCGCGATCAATGCATAGGCGGGCGCCACACCGCCGGCCTCCCCTATTCCGACGCCGAGTCGCGCAAGAAACAGAAAGAGGAAGCTGTGTGCAAAACCGGTCAGGGCAGTGAACACGCTCCAGCAGATGAGAGCTGCCGTCATGATGCGGACGCGATTGGACCGATCCGCCCACCAGCCGATGGGGATTCCGAGAGCGGTATAAAAGAGCGCGAAGGCCGTGCCGCCAAGGAGGCCGAGCTCGCTGTCGCTGAGGTGGAGCTCCGCTTTGATCGGCCCCACCAGGATCCCAAGCACGATGCGATCGATGAAATTCGTGATGTAGACGAGCGTCAGGAAGCCGAGCACGTAGCGCGCGTAGGCGCCCGGGAGCTGGCGCGCTGGAGACTCCGCAGACGCGAGCGACGGCGATTGACTCACGGCTGCAATCCCGAGGAGCCTGAAGCGAGAAAGGCATCGATCGCGGCGAGGCTTTCGGGTTCATCGAGCAGCGGCGCATGTCCCCGGTTGGCAATCGTGAGCGCCTGGAGATCCGGCTTCTCGCGCTGCATGCGTGCAAGCGTCGCCGCGCTCAGGATGTCCGAGAGCCCGCCGCGGATCGCCAGCATCGGCACTTTGGCGATCGCCCCCCACAGCGGCCAGAGGTCGGGCGCGGCCTTGGAGGTGTCCTTGAGTGGCTCACTGATCAGCGGATCGGCATCGGGCTGCGGCACGCCCCCAGCATCGGCGCGGTAGCAGGCGCGTGTGATCTTCTCCCAGCGCTCATCACTCAGCCCGGGCAAGGCCGGGCCGTACACTAGGCGCACCTGGGCCACGGCCCCCGCCCAGTCGTGCACCGGAGGTGCCTTGCCGGCATAGCCGCGGATGCGCTCGAGCCCGGCCGGATCGACCTCCGGCCCCACGTCGTTCAGCACAATCCCGGCGAGCAACGCCGGCTGCGTGGCCGCGAGCACCATCGCCATGAGGCCTCCCATCGAGGTGCCGATGATCGTGACGCGCGTTGCGCCGAGCCCGGCCAGCAGGCGCTGCAGGTCCGCGAGGTATACCGGGATCTGGTAGTTGCCGAAGTTCGGGTCGCGCGCGGAGAGGCCGCGGCCGCGCACGTCGGGCACGATCACCCGGCAGCGCGGTGCGAGGTGCTCCGCCAGATCCTCGAAGTCGCGCCCGGTGCGCATGAGTCCATGCAGGCATACCACCACGGGCGCGGCCGCGGTGGATGCCGGGTACACGCGGCTGTAGAGCCTGAGGCCCTCCTGACTGTCGAACCAGTACTCCGACGCCGCCATGGTCCGCTCCTTCGCAGCTCTTCAGTACTCGCGCCCGGCGAGCTCGACGCGCAGCTCGCGCTTCAAGATCTTGCCGTTGGCGTTGCGCGGCAAGGTGTTGCGCCACACGACGTCGGCGATGCGCTGCTGCCTGCCGACCCGGGCGTTGGTCCAGTCGATCAGCGCCTGCTTGTCGGGCGCTCGGCCCGCGTGCGTGACCACTACGGCGACCGGAGTCTCACCCCACCTGGCACTGCGCGCCGCCACCACCGCAACCTCTGCGACGTCCGGATGCGAAGCGATGACCTGCTCGATGTCCGCCGGGTACACATTCTGACTGCCCGAAAGAATCATGTCCTTCTTGCGGTCGACGACATAGAGGAAGCCGTCGGCATCGAGGTAGCCGAGGTCGCCGGTGCGCAGCCAGCGCCGTCCCTCCGGGCCCAGCCAGGTCGCCTCGGCACTCGCCTCGTCGCGCCCGTGGTAGCCCTCCATGAGCAGCGGCCCGAGACCCACAATCTCGCCGGTCGTGTGCTGTGGCAGCTCGCGGCCGTCGTCTCCCACGATCCGCAGGTCGGTGCCGAGGAACGGCTTGCCGACGGAGGCGATCTTGGCCGTGAAGTCCTCGGGCGCGAGGATCGTGCACAGCCCCTCCGTGAGCCCGTAGAGCTCGATGAGTGACGCCCCGGTGCGGCGTGGAAATTCGCGCTTCACCTCGAGGGGGAGCGGTGAGCCGCAGCACATGATGGTGTCGAGACTGTCGAGGCGATGCCCATCGAAGTCGGGGAGCGCGAGCAGCCGCGCGAGCTGCAGCGGCACGAAGGTGCCGTGGGTGATGCGCTCGCTCTCGATGAGCGCGACGCAGGAGCGCGCCTCGAAGTGCGGCATGATGACGATCGTGCCGCCGACCAGCAGCGTGCACAGCATCGCCACCCAGCTGATGTTGGAGAACAGTCCCAGCGAGCACAGCGTCACGCAGTCGCTGCGATAGCGCAGCACCAGCGCCAGCTCCGTCGCCCAGTTGAGGCGGCAGCGGTGGCTGTGCACGATGCCCTTCGGGACTCCGGTGGTGCCCGAGCTGTAGATGATGTTGCATTCGTCCTGCGGCGCAGGCGTCGCACGCGGTGCGGCTGCGGACTGCAGCGCACGCCAGACATTGAGCTCGATCCAGCCGTACCCGGGAGAGTCGTGTCCGACGCGCAACGCGGCGGCGGCCCGAGCGCAGGTGGCACCCAGCGAGTCGATCCGCGCGCAGTGAACCCCCGAGGCGAACACGGCGCGCGTGGCCGCGTCCTCGATCATGGCGCCGACGGCGGCATCGTTCACGCTGACATTGAGCGGCACCGCGACACAGCCCGAGCGCAGGATCCCGAGCATGGCGAGCGCCATCTCCAGGCTGTTGTCCATGAGGATGGCAATACGATCGCCCGCGCCGAGCCCGAGCGTCGCCAGTCCGTTGGCGATGCGCGCGGTGTCGCGCTCGAGCTCCGCCCAGGTGAGCTGCCGCGACCCCTCGATGAGCGCCGTGCGGCCGGCGCGCCACTTGCCGTGATGTGCGATCAGCTCCGGCAGCAGCGGCTGCGGCGCCTCGAACCAGCCCATCGGCGTGCCGTCGGCTGCCGCCCGTTCAGTAGTGGTACTGGACGGTCACGCCCCAGGTGCGCGGCGGCCCGTAGAAGCCGATCTGGCTGATGCCGCCGATGAAGGAGTTGGCGGGTGATATCGGCGCATCGCCGAAGTCGTAGCCCGCGACCCGGTAGTACTTGTTGGTGAGATTCTTGCCGTCGAAGGAGACCCGCCATGCTTTGGAGGAAGTCTCGAAGGCAAGTCCGGCGTTCAGGAGCCCGTAGGCCGGCTGGTCGGTTACGCTCGGGGTGGTGTTAGCGACCTTGGTGAAGCTGCGCCAGTCGTAGCCAGCGCGCGCGGTCAGGTTGCCGGGCTGGAAACCCCAGGTGTAGAGCGCGTTCCCGGACACGGTCCAGGCGGGCGCGTTCAGCGGCCGGTTCTCGTCGGCGAGATTGATGCTGCTGACGCCGGCCGTACAGCCGGGTGCCGCGGTGAACACGCTGCATGGGACCAGGTAGTCCTCATAGTAGGAATCGAGATAGCCGGTGTTGAGCGCAAAGGTCAGCGCGTGGATGGGCTGCCACACGGCCTGCAGCTCCGCGCCCCGGTTGATCTGCTTGCCTGCGTTCAGCACCGCCGTGAGATTGGTCGGCACGCCGCCGACCGAGACGAACTGCTGAACGCCGATCTGCGCATCGCTGTACGGGTCGTAGAACACGTCCGCGTTGAGGAGCAGTGTTCCATCGAGCGAGGTGGACTTGATTCCCAGCTCATAGCTGTCGGCGGTCTCGGAGTTGTAGCCGTTCTCGGTGCCCGGGTACACCGCCGCGTTGCCGCGCATGTCGAAGCCGCCGCTCTTGAAGCCGCGGCTGTAGCTCAGGTAGGTCATCACATGGTCGGTCCAGTGATAGTCGAAGCCGAGCCTTGGTGTGACGTTCACGAAAGCACGGTTGCCGGTGTAGTCGGTGACCACGCCGGGGTCGGGAAAGAACCCCGCCGGCACGTTGTTCGGATCGAAAAAGGTCGTGCCGGGTACAAGTTGTGTCGGCGCGACGCTCGCGTAGTCCGCCTGATAGACGGTCGCGGTCTTCTGGTCCTCGTTCCAGCGCACTCCGGCATCGAGGTTGAGCCCGTCGGTGAGCTTCCAGGAGGTATCGCCGTAGACCGCTTCGCTCTTGGTGCGTACGCAGCCGTTGACGAGCTCGGTGATGTAGAGATCGTACGCGGGAATGCCGAGCAGGGTGAGCGTGCCGATCGAGGCGTTGTAGTCCCCGCAGGAGGTGCTGTCCATGTAGAAAAGTCCGCCCACCGCCTTGACGAGATCGTTGTGGAAGGTGAGCTGCGCCTCGCCTGAGGCCTGGTGATCCTTGTAGAGGCCCGGCACCTCGAACAGGTTCTCGTCGATATGATCGAAGCTGATGAACTGCTGGCCGTGGCCCTCGTAGTAGGCACCGACCACCTTGAGATCGAGCGCACTCGTCAGGCTCTGCGTGTAGGTGGCGGAATAGCCGTCACGGTGGAAGAAGTCCTTATCCACCGGCATGTCGTCGTACATGTCGAAGGGATTGCTGAGCTGCGGCACCAGGTAATTATTGAGCCGCTGTCCGCCCGAGGCGTTCGAGTTGTCGAGAATGTCGTCGGCAACGATCCGCAGCTTCGAGCTCTCGCCCCAGGTAATAGTGAGGTTGGCGCGGCCGACGAGGATGTCCTTGTTGGAGACCTGGGCGCCGATCTGGGTCGTAGGGCTGGGAGTCACGCCCGGCTGCGCCACCACCTCGCCGTAGCCGCCATGATCGAAGTAGCCGAGCGCCACACCGAAGTACACGTGATCGGCGACGATCGGCGTCGAGCCGCTCAGCTTGTAGTCGCGCTCGTCGTAGTTGCCGGCGGTCGCGGAGGCGGTGAGCGTCGCCGGGCCGTCGATGTCGCGGGTCACGTACTTGAGAGCGCCGGCGATGGTGTTCTTGCCGTAGAGCGTCCCCTGCGGCCCCGACAGCACCTCGAGCCGGTCGACGTCGAGCACGTCGAGCAGTGCCGCCTGCGCCCTGGCCATGTAGACGTCGTCTACGTACACCCCGACCCCCGGGTCGAAGCCCCACAGCGGATCGCTCTGGCCGACGCCGCGGATATAGATGTTGATGGTGCTGCTGGTGGCGCGGTCCTGTGAGATCTTCAGGTTCGGCACGAGGCTGTTGAGATCCTCGATGTTGGTGATGTTCTGCGCCTGGATCATATCCGCCGTGACCGCGGACACGGTGAGCGGCACGTCCTGCAGGTTCTCGGTGCGCCGCCGCGCGGTCACCACCACCTCCTGCAACCCGGTGCTCTCCGGCGCCGCGGCCGCTGCGCCCGTTGCCGCCGTCTGTGCCGGCAGAGTCGCCGGTGTCAGCGCCACGCCCAATGCCAGCAGGGACGCCGCGAGCGGCGTGCGTGAGTTACGGCTCATGATTCCCCCTCCGAGCTCTTACTCAACAACTGTTGAGAATATATTCAACATTCGTTGAGTTCGTCAAGGCGCCGGGTACGTTGCTCCGTGCGTCGAATCACGGGAAACTGTCGGGGGGCCGAGGTCACGTGTTGCAGCGCAGTAAAGTCACCCGCAAGGCCGCCGGGCTGTCCGGCAAGGAGCGCATCCTCGATGCCGCCGAGCGACTGTTCGCGCAGCGTGGCTTCTACGGGGTGTCGTTGCGCGACATCACGCAGGCGGCGGGAGTGGATGTGGCGCTCGTCAGCTATCACTTCGGCGGCAAGCGCGAGCTGTTTACCGCGGTGTTCGAGCGGCGCGCCGAGGTCCTGAACCGCGAGCGCCTCGAGTTGCTCGAGGCGGTGCGGCAGCGTTCGCTCCCGACCGCCCCGCCGCTCGAGGCCATCATCAATGCCTTCACCCAGCCGCTGCTCGAGCGCTCGGCGCGAGGCGGTCCCGGCTGGAAGAGCTACTTCGCGCTGGTCGCCTGGGTGAACAACTCCCCGGAGTTCGGCCCGGTCATGATGACCCGCCACTTCGACCCGCTGGTCGACCGGTTCATTGCCGTGCTGCGCGAGGCGCTGCCCGGCTGCCCGCCGCGCGAGATTTACTGGAGCTACCAGTTTCTAACCGGGGCGCTCACGCTGACCTTTGCCGAGACCGGACGCATCGACAAGCTGTCGGGCGGGCTGTGCCGTTCCTCGGACCTCGACAGTGTCCACGAGCGGCTGGCGCCTTACGTGGCCGGGGGCTTTCGTGCGTTGGCGGCAAGAGCCGCGGCGGCGACCTCACCGCGCGCTTCCAAGCGAGCGCCGCGCGGTCCGGCAAAGCCGCGTCAGTGAAAGCGACCGCATCCGGGCACTCTGCAGCACCGTGAGGTGGACTTTCAGCTGATCGTTGGCGGACAAGGCCGCCTTCACCCAGCCGGGCAGCATGAGTCTGCGCTGGCCGAGAGCGGCTACTGCTTGAGTCTTCTGCATGTTTTTCCCGCTCGCCTCAGGTTCAGTCTGGGACAGCGCCGTGACAGGAATACGACCCGCCGGACCCCTGCCGACCCGTCTGGATCTCCTCTTACTCGGGTCAGCCGTGATCGCGAATACGCACTAGCCGGGATATCTGCCGGTTTTCTTTTGAATGGCCGCCAGCAGGTGACGGTGAAACAGATGGCAGACCATCGCTTCGATCGGCCTCCATAGCCAGCGTGGACCGCGATGGCTCAGGTAGCGCGTGGTCACGGCCAGCTCGGTGTGCTCTCCGGGCAATTCCCGCAGCGTGTACGCACCGCCGCAGAGCAGCACTCCCCGCGGGAGGGCGAGGTTCTGCTCGACCACGGCAAACTCATAGAGCCGGCTCGGCTCGATCCGCGTCACGCGTTTCAGCAGGTGCCCGCCCTCGTACAGGCACCGCGACTGACCGTCCACGGCTAGCTTCGAGCCATCGGTGCGGATCGGCAACGGCAGCAGCAGCCGCAGGTGCAGGGGCGGTGAGTCCTCGATCTGCTCGTAGAACATGAGGTTCTGCCATACCCGTGCCGCAGGCGCAGAAATCTTCCCGCGTGTGACGACCGAAGTGCTGCTCATGTCAGACTGGAAGCTGCAACCACGTCGACAATGCCCCAGAGCATTGCCCGGTCGCAGGCGGCCCGGTTGGTCGAAAGCATGGCGGGGGCTTCGCGAAAGCTGCGCATCACCACCTGAGCGTCTGCGGCAGCGGCACGCCTGACGGCGGCGATAAGCCGGCTCCGATACAGCGGCGTGGCGCCGTCGAGGATGTTGGAAAGCGCGAACCCGACAAAGCTCCCTGACGGCTCGCGCTCCAGGAAACCGGCGGCGTCGGCATGGACCAGGCGGATGTTCTCGGCTTGCGGCGGTGGCGGGTCATCGGGCAGCTCACCCAGCAGCAGCGCCCGCGCGTAGGGGTTTGTGCGGTTGGCATGCAGCGCAAAGCAGCGCTCCATGCGGCGGCGCATGACTGAACCAAAGTGCGGCGGCAGGAAATCGAGGAACGGCTCGGCGTAGACCTTACGCAGCGCGGTGAGCGACAGCAGTCCGTCAAACGCCGTGCGAAATCGGACCGAGTCGAGATAACGGCGCCAGTACGCGCTTTGTTCACCGGGATCCTTCAGGTCAAGGAACGCCCGCAATCGCGACCGCCGCCAGCCTACGAGCGGGGCGAAGCTGCGGGCGAACGAGAGAAAGCGCTCGGCCGCGCCGCGCTCACTGCGCTGGCCCGCGAAACGCCGGGCAGCGTAGGCCAGCTGGACGGGGTTGATGTCGACCGCTACCACCTCGTGGTGTGGCGCCAGCGCCATCGCGGTGCAGCCGGCGGAGGCGATGCAGAGCACGCGCCCCCCGGGTCGAAACGCATCGAGCTCGATCGACGCATCTTCATACATCCGGCCGAACAGCAGCGCGCCGGGACCGCGCCGGGCGTCGAAGCGGCCGCGTTTCCACACAGTATCCGCGACCGCCGTAGTCATGGCCTCGCGGGCAGGCTCGCGGCGACCCACACCAGCACGAGAAACGCGAAATTCTTGACCACCATTCCGGCCGGATCGTGGATGATGTGGCGGGCCCAGAGCAGGCCGCCGCTGTTGAGAGCGACGAGCAGCAGTGTCTGTGCCACCGCGCACGCCAGCGGCGCAGTGGCGCTCAGCGTCCACAGCGCCAGGGCGACCTCCGCGACACCGAGCGCTCGTAGAAAGACTGAGCCGTCGGCCGGGCCCAGGCGGGGCACGGCTGCCACAACCTGGAACTCGTGCGGTTGGCCGCGCAGCAGCTTGCACCACAGGCCCTCATAGACCCACACGGCGGCCACGGCCGCACGAATCAACCAGAACGGTGGCAAGAGCGTGGACGTGGCGCTGCTCCGAGAGTCGCCCCAAAATTAGCAATTAAGCTTGCTGGCGTACATACAGGCGGTGCGCACGAGTCTCGAAGGCGCTGATGGCGCCCTCGATGGATGCCGGCAGGACCCGGTTTACCACGTGCTGCAGCAAGCCGGACTGCATCTCCAGATCGACCGTGACGCTGAGGTTACAGGACACGGCAGGCCCCGGCGCAAAGAGCCAGGTGAGCCGATAATGGCGAAAGGGCCGGTCGGATGAGGTGACGTCGATTCGCATCGGGCGATCCAGCACGGTCTGCGATTCAAATCGCAGACGCACGGGCCCGATACCGAGGACCTGCTCAACATGCAGCACGCTGCCCTTCCGCGTCACAATCCGCGCCGATATCCAGCCCGGCAGGAACTCGGGGTAGCGCTCGACGTCGGCGGCCAGATCGAACAGCTGCTCACAAGTAAATGGCAGCAACCGGGAAACCCTATCAATCTTCATGGCCGGAATCGTGGTCGAGGTCGCCCAGCGGATCCAGCTCGAGCATTACACCGAGCCCGCTGCGGAATGTGCTTATAGTGCATCTGGCCGCGTTAGCTTATACAGATGCTGCGCCGCGACGGAGGTGGCTGTGGGTATGTCTCGCCTGGTTCTCTTGATCGCCCTTCTCCTGCCTGCAGCGAGCTACGCTGCCGTGGACGCCAAGCTCGCCGCATCCTGCGCCGACTGTCATGGGGACAAGGGCGCCAGCACGGCGCAGGACGTGCCGACCATTGCCGGTGTCTCCGCCACCGTTCAGAGTGATGCGCTCAAGGCCTACCGCGCCAAGACCGCGCCCTGCCCAAAGGTGAACTACAAGCGCGGCGATACCAGCCGCACGGGCGATATGTGCTCCGTGACGAAGGATCTGAGCGATGCACAGATTGCCGACCTGGCTGACTACTACTCCAAGCTGCCCTACGTTGCACAGAAGCAATCCGCGGACGCCGGCAAGGCAGCCACCGGCAAGCTGCTGCACGATCGCGACTGCAAGAAGTGCCATTCCAGCGGCGGCAAGGATCCATCCGATGACGCCGGCATTCTCGCGGGCCAGCCGCTTCCGTGGCTGAAAACCACTCTCAGCGCCACGCAGCAGGGCAAGCGGGATCAGCCGAAGAAGATGCAGGACGTCACCGGCAAGCTGAGCGCCGCCGACATCGAGGCGCTCGCGAATTACTACGCGAGCGAACAATAACGGCGAGCGCGGACGGCAGTTGTGAATCAGCCGAGCGGTGACGGAGCGGGCAGCGCATGGGACCGAATGTGCGCGCGAGTGTGGGCGATCCCGCGGCGCAAGTGGCTGCTCGGAATCCCGCTCGGCGGCTTGCTGTTCTTCGTGCTCGGCCTTGCCTTCTTCGCCGGCACCGACAAGTTCCTGGAGGCAACCAGCACGTCGGCGTTTTGCAGCGGTGCCTGTCACGAGATGAGCGCCTTCGCAGCGCCCTCCTGGCATAACAGTACTCATTATAAGAACCCCTTCGGCGTGCAGGCCGGTTGCGGGAATTGCCACGAACCGGGGCCGGCCGTGCCCATGCTGATCCGCAGGGTCCAGGCGCTCGGGGAGATCTGGGGCCACCTGACCGGCGAGATCGACACGCAGGCGAAATTTGACGCGCAGAAGACCCGCATGGCGCGCCACGTCTGGGCGTACATGAAGGCCAGCGACTCGCGCGAGTGTCGGGCCTGCCATAACGCCGCCGTCTGGGATCTGAGCGCCCAGGACCATTCGGCACAGAAGAAGCACGAGCAGATGCAGGCCAATGGCAAGACCTGCATCGACTGCCACAAGGGTGTCGTGCACGAGGTTCCGCTGGGTGCCGACGAAGGGTCGTGAGCGGCGTGTCGTGAAGGGTCGCTGTGCGGCTCGCTGAAGTCACACGGTGACGAATGACCGCTGCGGGATCTACCTACGGTAGCAGCGGGCCGCGCACGATATGCTGCGGCCGCCATGAAAATCGCGTCCGTCCTTCCGGCGCTTGAAGACGAGCAGGCGCGGCCGTTACCACTGGCGCTGGGCATTCCCCACTACCTGCGACAGGTGTACTGGTGGGCCTACGTGCACCCGCGCGCGGTGCGGCTGTTCGAGCGCGACTGGCTCGTCAACCTGATCCTGTTCGGCAACTACGCGCGGCTGCGCGATGCCGCACTCGCCGAGATGGGCGCAACCGTGCGGGGTCGAACGCTGCAGGTGGCCTGTGTGTACGGCAACCTGACGGTCGAGCTCCACAAGCGTCTCGAGGCGGATGCACGTCTCGACGTCGTCGACATCCTGCCCATCCAGCTGAAGAATCTCGGCAGGAAGCTGCCCGCCGACGAGCGGGTCGCACTGGTGCACGGCGACTCATCGCTCCTCGCCTGTCCGGATGCCAGTTACGACCAGGTGCTGCTGTTCTTCCTGCTGCACGAGCAGCCGCGGCACGTGCGCTCTTCGACGCTCGCCGAGGCGGTGCGTGTGGTCCGGCCGGGCGGCAAGATCATCGTCGTGGATTATCATCGGCCGGTCCGCTGGCACCCGCTGCGGCCGCTGATGCGGGCCGTGTTCCGCCGGCTGGAACCCTTCGCGATGGATCTGTGGACGCACCCGATCAGCGAGTTCATGCAGGATGTGCCGCAACCGGCGTCCTGGTCGAAGGAGACCTACTTCGGAGGGCTGTACCAGAAGCTCCTGTTGGTGCGCTAGCGCGCATGGACACCTTCACGGTCGACATCGCGATTGTCGGCGCGGGCGGCGCGGGCCTGCGCGCCGCGATTGCGGTTGCCGAGTCGCACCCGGCGCTTGCCGTTGCACTGATCTCCAAGGTCTATCCCATGCGCAGCCACACCGTGGCGGCCGAGGGCGGCGCGGCGGCCGTCACGCTCGGGCACGACACCCTGGAAGACCACTTCCACGACACCGTGGCGGGCGGCGACTGGCTATGCGAGCAGGACGTAGTCGAGTACTTCGTCGGCCAGGCGCACGAGGAGCTGGTGCAGCTGGAGCACTGGGGCTGCCCCTGGAGCCGCAGGCCGGATGGTCGGGCCAATGTACGCGCCTTCGGCGGTATGAAGACGGAGCGCACCTGGTTCGCGGCCGACCGCACCGGCTTCCACATGCTGCACACCCTGTTCCAGACCTCGACCAGATACCCCTCCATCCGCCGCTTCGACGAGCACTTCGGCGTGGACCTGATCGTGGATGGGGGCCGGGTGCAGGGCGTGCTCGTCATCGAGATCGCCAGCGGCGACTTCCGGGTCATTCAGGCCAAGGCGGTGATCATCGCCACCGGGGGCGCGGGCCGCGTATTCCGTGAAAACACCAACGGCGGCATCGTCACCGGCGATGGCATGGCGCTCGCCTACCGCCACGGCGTGCCGTTGCGTGACATGGAGTTCGTGCAGTACCACCCGACCTGCATGCCGGGCACGGGCCTGCTGTTTACCGAGGCCTGCCGGGGCGAAGGCGGATTCCTGCTGAACCGGGCGGGCTACCGCTATCTGCAGGACTACGGCCTCGGACCGGCCGAGCCCACGCCGCGCAACAAGGCGATGGAGCTCGGTCCGCGCGACCGCCTGAGCCAGGCCTACTGGCACGAAAGGCAACGCGGCCGCACGATCAGCGGGCCGCACGGCGAGGTCGTGCACCTCGATCTGCGCCACCTGGGAGAAGCTAAGCTGCGCGAGCGCCTGCCGCAGATCTGCGAGCTCGCGCTGCGCTACCTCGGGATAGACCCGAGCCGGGAGCCGATCCCGGTGCTGCCCGCCGTGCACTACACCATGGGCGGGATCATGGCCGATGGCACGACCGCCTCGCCCCTGCCGGGCCTGTACTCGGCCGGCGAATGCTCGAGCATCGGCATCCACGGAGCCAACCGTCTCGGCTCGAATTCGCTGACCGAGCTGCTGGTGTTTGGCAAGGTCGCAGGTCTGGAAGCTGCCCGCTTCGCGAACGCGGCCTCACACGGCGACGCCGCGAGCGTCGGCGCGCTGGCCGCGGCGAGTGCGGCGCCTGCGCTCGAGCTCCTCATGCGCGCGCGGGGCGAGGAGCGCATCGCGACGCTCAGGGGTGAGATGGCGCACGCCATGGAGGATGGCTGCGGGATCTACCGCAGTGCCGCAACCCTGCAGAGCACCTGCGAGCGCCTCGCGCAGCTCAAGCAGCGCTACCGCCGTGTGGGGATCGACGACCACTCCCGCGCCTGGAATACCGAATGGCTGCTCGCCATCGAGCTTGGCTACCTGCTCGATGTGGCGCAGGCCATGGCGCACTCGGCGCTCGAGCGGCGCGAATCGCGCGGCTCCCACCAGCGGCTGGATGGCTTCGAGCGGCGCGACGATGCCGGCTTCCTCAAGCATTCGCTGGCCTTTTACCGCGCCGATGATGTGCCCCACATCGGCTACGGGCCGGTGAAAATCACCCGCTCGCAGCCCGGCACCCGTGCCTATGGCGCGGCGGCCGATGCGGTCCCGACCCATGGCTGAGCAAAGAACCATCGAGATGCGGGTGCTGCGCTATCACCCGCAGCACGACGAGCGCCCGGCATGGCAGAGCTACACCGTGCCCTTCAGCAACGACATGTCGGTGCTGCAGGGTCTGCTTCACATCAAGGACGAGATCGACGGCACGCTGAGCTTCCGCTGGTCGTGCCGCATGGCGATCTGCGGCAGTTGCGGCATGATGATCAACGGCAAGCCGCAGCTCTCATGCCATACGTTCCTGCGCGACCTGCTGCCGGGCCCGGTGCGGATCGAAGCGCTGGCGCACCTGCCGATCGAGCGCGACCTGATCGTGAGTGCCGGCGAATTCGTCAGCAAGCTCGAGAGCATCAAACCGTACCTCATTCCCAGGGAGCCGCGCGCGCTCGCCGCGGGGGAGTACCTGCAGACGCCCGAGGAGCTCGAGCGCTACGAGCAGTTCAGCGCCTGTATCAACTGTATGCTGTGCTACGCGGCCTGCCCGGAATACGGTCTGAATGCCGATTTCGTAGGCCCTGGCGTGCTGGCGCTACTGCACCGCTACAACGCCGATTCGCGCGACGGCGGCCGTGCCGAGCGGATGCCGATCCTCAACGCCGAGGAAGGCGTCTGGACCTGCATGGCGGTCGGGTATTGCTCGGAGGTCTGTCCGAAGCGGGTGGACCCGGCCCACGCCGTGAACCAGAACAAGGCGACGAGCGCGGGGGACTACTTTCTGCGCTTGCTGAAACCGAAGCGAGGGCCGGCATGAGCTTGGTGGCCGGCGGCCGGCGTCCCTATGTGCGATCGATGCGCGGCTGGTGGCGCCGCGATCCCTTCTTCGCGCGCTACATGCTGCGCGAGGCAACCGCGGTCGGCGTGCTGGTCTACGCGCTCATACTGATGGTAGGCGTCGTGCGGCTGGCCCAGGGTGAGGCCGCCTGGAACGGATGGTTGGCGGTGCTGCGCTCGCCGTGGGCCGTGCTGCTGCACCTGGCGCTGCTCGTCGCCATGGTGTTCCACGCACTCACCTGGTTCGAGATCATGCCCAAGACCCTGCCGGCTATTTCGATCGGCGGCCGGCGTGTCTCGGCCGCGACGATCACCGTGAGCGGCTGGACTGCGACTGCAGTGGCTTCCGTTGCGCTGTTCGCGCTCGCCTGGTGGTGGGGCTCGTGAGGCGCTCCAACGCACCGATCTTCTGGGTGTTGTTCGGCGCGGGCGGCATGCTGGCAGCACTCATCGGCCCGGCGCTGGTGCTCATTACGGGCATCGCCGCGCCCCTGGGTACGGGGCTGCCTGCGGACCTGCTCGGCTACGCGCGCGTAGCTGCCCTCGCCCGCAACGGCTGGGGCAAGGCATGCCTCTTCATGGTGATCGCACTGTTCGCCTGGCATGCGATGCACCGCATCTTCCACAGCCTGCACGATCTCGGCCTGCGCAGCGGCGCTGTGGCGAAGCTCGCGTGTTACGGCGGGGCGCTGACCATCACCGTGGTCACCGCGATCGGTCTGCTCTCCCTCGGCTTCTAGGCCGCTGCCTCAGGTCACTCGCTCGAGGCCGGCGGCGCGTGCGGCGACTCGAAGCTGTACCGCACCGTCAGACCGATGAGGTTGACGTCGTGGGAGTACGGGTTGCGCCCGACGCTCAAGAAATTCGGCAGCGTCGCTGGCCCGACGCCCGCGAGCGCCCAGTCGCTGCTGTCGTATCGCTCGTACGCGTAGCGCAGGTGCACCGACAGCGCGTTGGTCCAGCGGTAGCGCAGGTCGCAGCGCACCGAGTCGAGCGTGGTCGTGTTCTCCGGGAACGCCTGCGCGAGTCCGCCGACGAGGGTGTCGGTGTCCGCATAGGACGGCGCGTGCGTATAGTCGACGTTCAGGTCCCAGCGGGCACGCAGCAGCAGGTGCAGCCCCGCGCTGGTACTCCAGAAGCGCTCGTTATTGGTGACCACCCAGGGGGCGGTGAAGGCGCCGGTGAAACCGTTCTGCGCAAAGTCGAGCGTCTGGTAGCCCCCATCGACGTACAGGCTGAGGCGCTCGTGCGGTGCCCAGGTGAGCGTGCTGGCGGCGCGGCGCTCGTGCGCGCTCTGCAACCCCAGGGTCGACAGCGGGTAGTCGTCATTCGCGATGAACCCCTCGAGCGACCAGGTCAGCGCCGGGGTGATCGCCCAGGCACCGGTCAGGGAGTAAAAGCGCTGGTCGCGGGGCGCGATGTCGTACTCGAGAATCTGCGGATTTTCGAGCACCGGAAGCGCCTGCACGTTGAAGGACGAGGCCTTGCGCGTGTCGCCGCCACCTTTGAGCGTCAACGTCACGCCCGTAAGCGGTGTGACGATAGCGCGCCCCCAGCCCTGACCGTCCTGGGTCCAATTCACGACCTGGCCCGGCGCATAGTGCACCTCCTGGTACTTGCCACCCACGCCGAGGCGTAGCCAGCGGGTTGCGGTGAAGTCGGCACTGCCTTCGGCCCTTGAGCGATCCTGGCCGTAGCGCAGCGCGGTGGCTGCTCCTCCGGGAAATGTGTCGGTCACGATGTAGGACGGCACCGTGATGACCGGAGTCTGATCGTCGCGCCCGTCATAACTCGCCGTGCCGCGCAGGTACAGCCGCGAGAGCGGACGCGATGACAGTCCGAGTGAGTAATGCGTCAGGTGCAGGTCGCCATCGAGCGACCCGATCCCGAGTGCAGGCGTTGCGGGCAGCGTGCTCAGCGGCAGGAATCCCTCATTCTGATCCAGCCGGCCGACCGAGGCGGCGAATGTGAGTGTCGTCGCCAGGAAGGGGAAGTGGATATCTCCCGAGGCAGCAAAGCGCTGCAGGTCGTTGCTCGGCGGCAGCGCCAGCTGGCCGCTGGTGGAGCCGGGAACGATCGGCGGGTAGGGATTCGCGAAGCTGAGCAAGTCCGTATCGTCATCGAACCAGGAGCCGCTGTACTCGAGCCGCAGGCTGGCGCGCTCGCTCGACCAGCGCACACCGGCCGCGAAGTCCGTGGTGACATAGTCGATGGGCTGCGCGAGCTCGACGGCCTGTGTCAGGAAGCTCGCACCGATGAGGTCCGTGCCCTCCTTTTCCTGGTGGCTCAGATTGCTGTAGAAAGTCCAGGCGGGGCCCAGGAGGTAGTGACCCGAGAGCGTCACCGTGCGCCAGTCATAGCCGAGATCGAAGCGGCTGAGGCTCGAATCGAGGTCGGTCATGGCGGCGGTCGAGCCCGCATGCACCCAGCCGTTCGGCAACGTGAGCGTTCCGCTGCCGACGCCGCGGAATGGCGTCACCGTGTCGTCGTAGAGCCGGTTCGGCTGGCCGTCGTAGGCGAGCGCGATCCCATAGCGCCCGTCCTGGCCCGCCTCGATGATCCCGTCGCGCGAGGCGAGGCCGAGGTTCTGAAGATCGTACTTCACGTAAGTGCCGTCGGCCTTTTGTAGCCCGCCGCTCGCCGCCGCGTCGACGTACACGTGACCCGTGTCGATGCCCGTGTAGCGGCCGTAGCTGTCGTTCGCGCCGCCCGCCCCGAAGGCGCCGACCTCGACCTCGGCCTCGTACCCCGTATAGAACGGGCACTGCTCGCACTTCCAGTTGCTGGTATCGACCTCGGGCTCGGCGGCGACGGCGCCGCCAGCCACGAGACTCGCCGCTACGGTCAGGCCGAGCGGGCGCAGCAGTGCGGGTTTGTCTCGCTTCATGCCATGCCTCCTAGCGCATCAGCGCCTGCCCGGAGGGATGATTGGAGCCGTGGACCTGCGAATGACAATTGAGGCAGGCGCCGCCCACCAGGAATTGACTCGGCATGCCGCCGCCCGGTAGCCCCTGTGGCGTCATCGGCGCGGAAGGGTGGCCCTGCCCTTCGTGGCATTGCTGGCACAGGAACGGCGGGCGGACCTTGAGGAGCGCCGGCTGCACCGAGCCGTGCGGCTCGTGGCAGTTGTCGCAGTCCTCGCCCACCGGCTGATGCTCCCAGAGGAACGGCCCGCGGTACTCCGCGTGGCACATCGTGCAGGTCTCGGTGACCGATTCCCTGACGAGGCTGCTCGGTCCGCTCGAGCCGTGCGCCGCATGACAGGACGTGCAGGCCATCTTGCCTTCGTGCAGCGGGTGATGGAACGGCTTGTCGAGGTTGCTGTGCTGCGATTCGTGGCAGCCGCTGCACACTTGCGGCTGTGTCGCCAGCTGGCGCACCGGATCGAGCGCCGCGTGTGCGCTGTGACAATCGGCACAACTGAGCCCGGCTGCCGCGTGCTTGGTCGTGTCCCAGAGATGCGCGGTGTTGGTCTGATGGCAGGCGAGGCACTTGCCGTTCTGCACGGCGGCGCTGCTGATGCCCTTGTGGCTGAAGTCGACGATGCCCGCGGGCTCCTTGCCCCTCGCCTTGGCGTGCGCGTCGCCGGGTCCGTGGCACGCCTCGCACTGCAGGCCCCCGTGCCCGAAAGGCGCTCCCGGAATCGTAGGACGGCCGTGCTTGGTACGGAACAGCCCCATCAGCGAGGCGTCGTCGTGGCAGCCCAGGCAGGTGTCGGCACCCTTGTGGCTATAGGCGGGAGCCGGCGGTGCGGGCGGCGTATCGGCGACGGCGCGGCACACGGTCAGGGCCGCGATCAGCACTGCGACGCCAACCCGCACGACGCGTGGGATCGGATCAAACTCGCAAGCGCGTGCGATCCCCGGGCCGCTGCGCGCTGACACGGCCATCCGCAACACCCGCTACCCTGACACCGATACCAAGCGGCCGGTCTTCAGGGTTGCGACGGTATGACGTTGTGCACCTTGCCCACGTCGGCGACGCCACCCGGGCCGTGACACACGGCGCAGGTCTCGACACCGGCCCCGGAGCCCGGAATCATCCGTCCCTCGGCATCCTTCAGCACGTCCGTTGAGCCGCCATTCTGCAGCATGTGCGAGATCACGAGGCTTGCCTCGTGGCAGCCGGTGCAGGCGGCCATCGTCGGTGACGTCGAGATCGGGTTGCCGGGCGTGGTCGCGTCCATCGGGTTCGTCGACAGCCCGGTGTCGGTAGTCATCGCCTGCATGAGCGCGTCACCAGGGTAGAACGTGGGTCCGCTCGGCGGGTTGGAGTGGCACGCATAGCAGTTGCCGCTGTCCTGCGGGAAGACGACGTCGCTGAAGTTGTTAATGCCGCCGCCGAAGCCATAGATGATCCACGGCGTGTAGTTCGGCTGCGTTTGCCGCCATGCGTCGGAATGGATCTCGTGAATGTGGTGCTTGAAGTCAATCGCCTGCTCCCACAGTCCGTCGATCCCCGGGGCGGTGAGCGCCAGCCGCTGGCTGACGTCGGTCGACGCCGGGTTGTGGCACACGACGCAGGCCTGGGGATTGTCGTTGCGATTGTCGCCGTGCAACTGCAACACGCTATGGCACACATCGCACTTCGCGATATCGACGATCGTACGACGCGGCACCGGCGTGGCACCAGTGGTGTTACCGTAACCGACCGCCGTGGTCACGCCGACGCGGTCAGCGGAAGCCGGCGTGGTCGTGACGACGCCCGGGTGTCCCTCGAGCACCGCTACGACGTTCTGGATGGGCGCGCAGGCCGTGCTACTGGCCGGCGGGCAATTGGGCGGCACCGTCGGCGGTGCCGGCAGTGCCGCACCGACGATGGTGAAGCTGCCGTCCGCGAGCGGCCCGTACATCGTGCTCGGCGCCGGCGGCGCCGGTACAGAAGCGCCGCCGTAGGCGAGCGTCGAGGCTGAGCAGCCCGCCGGCACGCTGCCCGCGCCCGGGACCAGCGGATTGATCGACAGCGGCTGACCCCAGGTCGCGGCCGCAGGCGCCGCGGTGTTCCAGTTGGTGTAATCGCTCGTATCCCAGCCGACGTCGATCGCCAGGCGCGCGTCCCCAGTACACACCGGTGTCGAGGTGCCGACCGTGGGCTGTACACCGCCGAACTGTTGGTTGGCCAGGATGCCGTTGCCGACGAACGTCGGCTCGGTCAGGAGGTTGTAGGGCTGATTCTTGTTCGTCGGGTCGGTGACCGAGATATTGACCACCGGGTAGGTGCTGCCGGCCTGAAAGGAGAAGGTCACGCTGTTGACGTTGAACTGGTAGCGGGTCGCCGCGACCACATCCGGTATCACGTGCGCTGCCACCGCCGTCAGCTGACCATTGTCGAGGTTCGAGCTCGGGCCATGACAGGTCACGCACTGCGTGTCGTTGGCGACGATGTTGGTGCTGTGGTTCGCGCCGGTGGCGAAGTTCACGTTATCGTGGCAGGCGCCGCAGGCCTCCATCGTCGGCACCGAGGCGTAATTGCCCGCCTCCGTTGCGCCCGCGAGGTTTTGCACGTGGCAGGTCTGGCAGTTGCGGGTGTCCTGCGGGAACAGTACCGTATTGAAGTTATTCAGCGACTCCATATAGCCGACGATCCAGTAGCCCTGACCTAGCGTCGGGCCGACGTCCTGGGCGGTGGCTTTGGCTGTCGGGGAGCCGAATACCGGCGTGGTCCAGGAAACCGCCGTCGAGTTCAGCGCGAACGTGCCGCCACCCGACACCTGCCCGTTGCTGAAGGTGATGTTGTAGTTGGCACCGCTCACGCCGGTCCACGCACTGGTTAAAGTGGCTGCAGTACCGCTCGGCGGCGCGGTAAAGGTCACCGCTGCCGGGGCAATGCTCGGCAGATTGATGCCGGTGTGGATCTTGTGGATCTGCCGCTTGAAGTCGAGCGGGTTGCCGCTGTAGGGATCCGTGTTCTGCGGACTGTGGCACATCACGCAGTAGCGCACCTCGACGCGGGCACCGCCGTGCGCGTTGAGGAAGCCATGACAATTGTCGCAGGTCGAGGTCTCGACGATCTCGCGACTGAAGATGTTAGTAGTGGCGCCGGTCGAGGGCTGGAACGTGTAGGCGCCATTGTTGGCCTGGGCGAGCCCGCGGATCTCGAATCCCACCCGATGCGTCAGGGTCGCATCGTACTTCACGAGCGGATCGGTCGTGACGTTCTTGTTGAAGGTGTAGACGTAGGTCCCGTTGCCATTGTCGACCAGCGTGCCGGTTGTCCCGCTCTCGGTGGTCGGCTGAGTCGCGGCCGCCGCGAGGCACGAGGTTGCACCCGCAGGACAGCCCTTGGGGGTCACGGTCTGGTAGATGTAGGAAGTCCAGTAGCTCGACATCCCATTCGTGCCCGGAGTCAGGTTCGCAATGACCAAGCCGATGTCCGCCGCCGGCAGGCCGCTCAAGGGCGCGCCGGTCTGATCGACGAGCTCAAAATTGACGACCGGCTGTCCGCTGGCGGGGATCGTGACGCTGGTGATGGTTCCGGTGATGGCCGTGGCGGTCGTGACGTCGAGCCCTGTCACCGGCCCGGTCGGACCGCCGGGCCCGGTCGGACCCGTCGCGCCGGCCGTCCCGGCCGCGCCCTGTGCTCCGGTACTGCCGCTGCACGCCGCAAGCAGCGCCGCAAGCATCACGCCGGGGATCAGAGCGGCACATGTCCGACGCCGCGCATCGGTCCCTAGCCTCGTGGGCATTGCGCTCCCCTTTACTCTGACGGTCTCAAAGCCGCTTGATGGATAGACGGTTTCTCTTTTTAGTGTTGCACACAGAGTCGCATCCCGTGGATAGGTACTTTCCCTCATAGCAGTTGTCACATTTCAGCAATCGTGATTGCGGTTGCCAGGTTCCTTCCGGCCTGAGCCCGACTACAATTCGCGACGTGGCGGATACCGGTGCACAGGGCGATTTCTGGAGGAATATCGGACCACGCGACGTGTTCTGGTTTCTCTCGGGGGTGCTCGTTGCCGTTGCCGCATCCCTGGTGATCTATCCGTTGCTGCTGATGAGGCATGCCGCGCCAGCAGCGACGGACGCTGTCGCCGCCCATGTAAACGGCAATGCGTCGCCGGGACAGTCCATGGACGGCGCTATCGCCGCGCTGGAGCAGCGCTTGGCCAAAGGCGGGGGGAGCGATGCCGATTGGGAGCTTCTCGCGCGCTCGTACGAGTTCGTGCAGCGCCCGGAGGCCGCAGCGGCCGCCCGCGAGAAACGCCTGCTACCGGGCGCCGGCGTGACGCTCGCTCCGAGTGCGCCCAGCGAGCCCTCTGCGGCAGCGCGTAAGCTGATCACGAGCGCCGATGCCGCGCGCAGCAGGCATGACCTGGCGGCAGCGGCTGCGGACTATCGGCAGCTCGCCACCATGCAGGAGATGACTGCTGACACTTGGGCGGACTATGCGGATGTCGCTGCCGGACTCAACGGCAACTCCCTCATAGGCGAGCCCGAGAAATATCTGCAGGCCGCCCTGAGGCTCGATCCGCGGCACCCCAAGGCCTTGTGGCTCGAAGGCAGTCTGCAGCATGAGACCGGGCAGTACACGCAAGCGGTGACCACCTGGCAGAAGCTCGCTGGGGTTCTCGGGCCTGATTCACCCGACGCAAAGGTCATTGCGGCCAATCTGGCCGAAGATCAGCGGCTTGCGGGTCCTGCGCCTGCGGCGGTCGCAATAGCGGCGGGAAGCGGCGTTGCGGTGCGCGGCGAGGTGCTGCTATCGGACGCCTTACGGCCACGCGTATCCTCCGGCCTCACGCTGTTCATAGTCGCCAAATCCGTTAACTCACCGGGGCCACCGGTCGCGATACTGCGCACGACCACGGGCAACTGGCCGGTCACATTCGAATTGACTGACGCACTCGCCATGATGCCGGATCGCAAGCTCTCGACCGCCGGCCTGGTCACGATCGAGGCGCGCGTGTCGAAGTCCGGGCAGGCGATGCCGCAGAGCGGCGACCTGCTGGGAGTGACCGCTCCTGTGGACCCTGCGGCCGGCAAGCCGGTGCGCATCGTCATCGAGCGAGTGATCGGCTCGTAATTGCGGACAGCAATAGCATGGCAAACGATGCATTCATCGGGCAGCTCCTGTCGACGATCGACGCCAGGGACGCGAAAGTGTTTGCCGGGTTTCTGACGAGCGATGCGAGCTTCCGCTTCGGCAACCATCCCGCGGTGGTCGGGCGCGAGGCGATCGAGGCGACTGTCGGGAATTTCTTCACGGCGATCAAAAGTGTGTCCCACCGCCTGGATGAGCAATGGTCCGTGCCCGATGTCGTCATCTGCACCGGCCTGGTGACGTATACCCGTCACGATGGCAGTACATTGCAGGTGCCGTTCGCCAACATCCTGAAGCTGCGGCGCGGCGCCATCTGCGACTATCGGATCTTCGTCGACAATTCCGCGCTGTTTACGCCTTAAGCAGCAGCCCCACCGCGAACAGCAACAACGTCACGTGGATCATCGCCACATTGAGACCCATGTAGCGAATGAGCCGGGACAGGTCTTCGGCCTGAGCGTATACCTGCCTCGCCAGGAACAGTCCCAGCGGCAGGGGCAGCAGACCCAGCAGTGACAGGCGCGGCAGAGTTCCGCTGGCCACACCGATGCCCGCCGCGGCAAAGGCCGCGATGACCAGTACGTCAAACACCACGGCACTGCGCCGTCGGCCGAGCACGATGGGCAGGTGTCGGCGCCCGACCTGGCGATCTGCGTCGATGTCCGGAAACTGATTGAGCAGCAATAATTCACTGACCAGGAACATCGGCGGGAGCGAGGCCAGTGCGGCGGTCCACGAATAGCTTCCCGTCAGCACGAACGCGGTGCCCATCACCATGAGCGGACCGAAGCCGAGACCGGGGGCGAGGAGACAAAGCAGCGGTTGGTGAGTCACCCGGGGGGTGTAGACGACCACGAGCACAAGCCCGGCGAGACCCAGTGGCAGCAGTGCCACGCCCCTCTCGTAGACGAAGTAAAGACCGATCGCAGCCGTGGCGGCCAGACAGATGAGCCCGGCGGCCCGCACTGCCGCTGCCGCTTCCGGATGGGCAGGCAGCGTACCGCTGCCGCCACTGAACGGCGTTCGCACGGTCAGCGCGTCGAGTCCTGAGCGGAAGTCGTCGTACTCGTTGAGCAGATTCACACTGAGGTGCGCCGCCAGCGCGCCGCACAGCACCAGCAGGCATTCCGCGACCGACACGCGGGTCCCCAACTGCACGGCGACGCCGATACCGATCAGCACGCAGATCGGCGTCAGCGTCAGGAAGTTGGGTCGCGCGGCACGCAGAACCGACCCCACGATGACCCGTTCCATCAGCCGCGCACGCTCTGCCGCCGGCGCAGCAGCCAGGCGATGGCACCGAGGCCGAGAAACATGGCGGTGACCAGAAGTCCCATCGTGGAGCTGTCGACCAACGTCAAGGACGGCAGCCCGCGGATCCGGCTGCTGCAAAGATCGATCCATTCGTGAAGGGCAACGGCCAGGGCGAGGCACACCGACAGACCGGTGATCAGCGTATTGAGACGCATCGTACGATCGCGATCCGCGATCGCCCAATCGTAAAGACGCAGCATCAGCAGGCTCTCCAGGGTATCCATCAGCGCCATTCCCGCGGTGAACAGCAGCGGCAGCAGCATCACCCCCCAGAGAGGAATGCTGCCGTCATGCGCCGCGGCGACCGAGATCGCGAGCAGCGCAACCTCGCTGGCGGTATCGAAGCTCAGACCAAACAGCATGCCGAGCGGAAACATCTTCCAGCTGTGATCGACGCTGTGGCCGGCGCGATCCAGGCCGAATGCGTGACGGTGCCCCGGGTCTGCGTGACGCTCGCGCAGCCGCGCGGCAAGCAGCCGCAGGTTGGCAAGACCGATCAGGGTCAGAAACCCGGCCGACACCACGCTGCCGAAGAGCGACCCCCAGGCCGACAACTGCGGCAGGAACGTGCCGACGTGGCGCGCTGCGACCACCGCCACGGCGGTGAGCGCCAGCACGACCGTCGAGTGCCCCAGGGAGAAGAACAGTCCGACGCCGAGCGGACGTTCCCCTGCAGCCCGCAGGCGCCGTGTCACATTATCGATGGCCGCGATGTGGTCGGCGTCGAAGGCATGTCGCACGCCGAGCAGGTAGGCGATCATGCCGACGCCGAGACCCGCGATGCCGAAGCCGCCCAGCGACAGCACGCCCCCGGCTGCCGCGAGGTTCAGCACCGCCACCGCGGCGAGGATACAGACGAGGCGGCCCCGCACGTTCATGGCCTAGTCTGGATTACGTCGCAGCACAGCCGCAAGACTGAGAGAGTGCTGCGCGAACATCAGCGATTCCCCTGCAGCGTCTCGATGTGAGCGACGAGCTGCCAGACCTCGGAGTCGCTCAAGGAAGGCCACGACGCCATCGCCGTGCCGGGCATGCCATAACGAATGGCGAGAAAAGTCCGTCCGGCGCTGGTGCGCTCCGACCACGGCGGCACGGTTAGATTGGCGGGGGGCGGGATCATCCCATCCTGCCGCAGTCCGTGACCGTCGCCCCGCGCCCCATGGCAGATGGCGCAATGGGCAGCGAAGAGCTCTGCCCCCGCGCGCTGTGCTGCCCCGGAGGAGAGGACCGCCTCAGGGGGACTCGGCGCGCCACCGCTACATGCCGAAATGACGGGTAAGAGCGTGGATAGGACGCTCGGCAGCGCCGCTGTGTGAATGCGCAAGCAGTTCGTAACCAAGAGCCTGTACTTCCCGAACGACGGCCGAGACCAGCGTATCGAGCGCTGCGCCCACGACCCGCGTGCGACCCACCCCGAGACCGATCGAGCCGGGCACGAGGCCGAGCAGCACCACCGAGGCCGGATAGCGGCCGATCAAGCGCGCCGCGTTGAGCAGGTCCGCAACGCCCACCTGATGCACCGAGAGCCGCTCGCGCACCGCATCCATGACGTCCCCGCCGTCGAGCCGCACCAGCGTGCCGGGCGCTTCGTCCGTAGCCACGGCATCGACCAGGATCACGTGTCGGGCCTCGGCAATCTCATCGAGCAGCGAGAGCCCGAGCGTCCCGCCCTCGACCAATCGGACCTCGGCGGGGATGCGGTAGTCGCGCTCGAGGGCGTCGACCGCCGCGGCACCGATCCCGTCGTCACCGAGGAGCACGTTGCCGAGGCCGAGTACCAGAACGCCACCTCTGCCGGGTTCCTCGTGCGCTCGCATGTCACTCACGGCCGCGCGGTTCCCGGAACTTGTAGCCGCAAAAGATTGAATCGATGACGCCGCTATGCTCGATGATCGAGTACAGCACGGGGAAATAAACGTGGGCAACGGCGAAGATGAGGATCACCCACATCCCGATGTGATGGATCAGCCGCGCCATCTGCAGGCCGTCGAAGAGCGGGATCAGAAAACCGAACACCTGCATCGGCGAGCCGGGCGAGGCGTACACGGTATAGAGTGCAAAGCCGGTGGCCATCATCACGAAGTAGACCGCGAAGATACCGGCGTAGGTCAGGCCGGCCAGGGCGTTGTGACCGGGATAGTGCACCGCCTTGCGGCTCAGGAAGGCATAGAAAAGCGCCGCCTGCCTGAAGCTTTGCCAGCGCTGCCGCGACACGGGGATGAGCTCCGACCAGCGGGCATAGCGGTTACCGGCGAACGCCCAGTAAACGCGCAGCAGCGCCGCCAGCGTGAACACGATCGAGGCATAGAGGTGCACGCTGCGCACCGAGCCCATCACGAAATGCGCACTCGCGGGTTCCGGCACGCTGATGAAGGGGTGCGCGATGTAGTAGCCGGTGGCGGCGAGCACCACGATCGAGAAGAACAACAGCCAGTGCGCGAGCCGCAGCGGCAGCTCCCACACGTAGACCGCCTCGAAGCTGGCGCCAGCTGCGGCCTGCGCCGGCATCGCGCTCACGACACCCTCACACGCGCCAGCTCGCGCCGCGTGGCATCGACCACGTGCACGCCGCAGGCCATGCACGGATCGAAGGAGTGCACCGTGCGCAGGATCTCGAGCGGCTGCTCGGGTTTGGCAACCGGCGTCCCGACGAGAGCGGCTTCATAGGGACCGGGCTGACCCTTGGCATCGCGGGGACCTGCGTTCCAGGTGCTCGGCACCACGCACTGGTACCTGGCGATCTTGCCGTCCTTGATGTGTACCCAGTGGCCGAGGGAGCCGCGCGGCGCCTCGTGGAAGCCGGCGCCGAAGCACTCCTGTGGCCAGGTGCTCGGGTCCCACTTGGACGTGTCCTGGATGCGATAGTCCCGCCGCGCCATGTTGTCGGCGAGCGCCTCGACCCACATGCCCATCGATTCGACCAGCACCTGCGCCTCGATCGCGCGTGCGGCGATGCGCCCGAGCGTCGAGACGAGCGCCGTGGGCGGCGCGTTGAGCTGCTTGAGTGCCTTGTCGATCAGCTCCTTCGCGCGCGTGGGATGCCCCGCTCCATAGGCAACCAGCATGCGTGCCAGGGGGCCCACCTGCATCGGCGCCCCGTCGTAGCGCGGCGACTTGAGCCAGGAATACTTCTCGTCGACCTTGAGGCGCTGATACGGGGGCTTGGGCCCGGTGTAGTGCGGCTGGGTCTCTCCCTTGTAGGGATTCAGCCCCTTGTCATCGCCGACCGAGTAGTCGTACCAGGAATGGGTGATGTACTCGTCGATCTTCGCCTGATCGACCGGCTCGATGTGTGACAGGTCCGCACTGTGGATGATGCCCGCGGGAATGTAGAGCTGCGGCTCGGCGTTGTCATCCAGCGGAAAGTCGCCATAGCTCAGGAAGTTCGTCACGCCCGCCCCGATCGAGAACCAGTCCTTGTAGAACGAGGCGATGGCGAGCACGTCGGGTATGTAGACGCGCGTCACGAAGTCCACACCCTCCGCCACGAGCTTGCGCAGGGCGGCGATCGTGCCCATGTTGAGCGAGGCCTGGGCATCGGGATCCACCGGCGTCGCCATGCCGCCGACCAGGAAGCTCTGCAGGTGCGGGTTCTTGCCGCCGAGGATCGCGTGGATCTTGATGAAGCGGCGCTGCCAGTCGAGCGCCTCGAGGTAGTGGGCGACCGCCATGAGATTCGCCTCCGGCGGCAGCCGGTAGGCGGAATGTCCCCAGTAGGCGTTGGCCAAGATGCCGAGCTGACCGCGCTCGACGAAGGCCTTCACGCGGTCGCGCACCTCGGTGTAGTACTTGGTGCTCGAGAGCGGCCAGTCGGAAATCGACTCCGCGAGGCTCGAGGTCTTGGCGGGATCGGCGCTGAGCGCGCTCACGATGTCGACCCAGTCGAGCGCCTGCAGATGATAGAAATGGACCACGTGGTCCTGCACGTTCTGCGCAGCGATGATCAGGTTGCGCAGGATGCGTGCGTTCGGCGGCGGCCTGGCGCCGATCGCGTGCTCCACCGCGCGGATCGAGGCAATGGCGTGCACCGTCGTGCACACGCCGCAGATGCGCTGCGCGAATGCCCAGGCGTCGCGCGGATCGCGCCCCTCGAGGATCAGCTCGATGCCGCGGAACATGGTGCAGGATGACCAGGCCTCCTTCACCGCGCCCCCGTCCACCTCGGCTTCGATGCGCAGATGCCCTTCGATCCGCGTCACCGGATCAACGACGACGTGAGTCATTTCTTGGCTCCCGGTTGCTCCCCGGCGGGTTTAGCGGGCGCTGCCGGTTTCTCGACCACCAACCGCCCGCGCTGGCGCATCACCTCTCCGATCCCGTGGGCGATCACACCGGCCGCGACCACCCCGGTCGCTCCCAGACCGACCGTGTCGAGCCACCGGTCGGTATTGAAGCCGGCCACGTCCGGAAGCCGCTGATAGAACGGGGTCATGGTGTCCCAGAAGTTCGGCTCCGCACAGCCGATGCAGGGATGGCCGCAGCCGATCGGCCAGTTGGTGTGCTCGTTCCAGCCCACATTCGGGCAGTTCTGCGACGTTGCCGGCCCCTTGCAGCCCATCTTGTAGAGGCAGTGGCCATGACGGTGCGCCTCGTCGCCCCAGGCCTCGACGTACTGGCCGGCGTCGAAATGCGCGCGCCGCTCGCAGCCGTCGTGGATCGACTTGCCGTAGGCGAACAGCGGCCGGCGGTACCGGTCGAGCGGCGGCCACTGTTTGAGCGTCAGGTAATAGACGATCAGCGCGGTAATATTTTCGGCGTTCGCTGGGCAGGCGGACATGTGGATCAGATTCTTGAGCCCGGGCACGGCATCGGCGACCGAGAGCGCCCGCGTCGGATTCGGGCGTGCGGCCGGAATGCCGCCAAAAGTAGCGCAGGTGCCGACCGCGATGGTCGCCATTGCACTGCCGCAAACCTCGCGGGCGATGTCGAGCGCCGCTCGACCCCCGATCGTGCAAAAACCGCTGTCGGGGTCGCCGGGGATCGAGCCCTCGACGAGCGCAATGTACTTGCCCTTGTACTTGCGCACGGTCTCCTCGAGCGCCTCTTCCGCCTGGCTGCCGGCGGCGGCCATCAAGGTCTCGTGGTAATTGAGAGAGATGGTGTCGAGAACGAGGTCCGCTACCGTCGGGTGGCTCGCGCGCAGGAAGGATTCGGTATTGCCGGCGCAGTCCTGAAATTCGAGCCAGACCAGAACCGGGCGCGCCTCGGTCTCCACCGCCGCTGCGATCGAGGCCGCCGCAGTCTTCGGCAGCCCCAGCACCGCGGCCATGCTCGCGCAGAACCCCATGAAGTCGCGCCGCGATACACCCTGGCGTTCCAGGTCCAGCATCAGCTTGGTCTGCGCCATCTCTGCGTCCCCCCGGTGCGAGCCGCGTCGATTATCGAATCCTGGCCGCAAGCGGGCAATGCGAGAAGTACCTAGATAGCGAATGCTCTGCCGGCCGTCGGTCAGGCGTAACATTGAAAAGACAGGGGGTCGGCGTGCACGAGCTTTCCGTTTGCCAGGCGCTGCTCACAGAGGTTTGCAGAATTGCCGCAAGTCACGGCGCGACGGCGGTCGAGCGCGTGAATGTCGAAATCGGCCGACTCTCGGGTGTCGAGCCGGAGTTGCTGAGCAGAGCCTTTGAGATCGCACGCCTCGGCACCTGCGCAGAACACGCAGTACTGTCGCTCGCGGTTCTGGAGATCACGGTGCGCTGCGCGGACTGCGGTGCTGCCTCGCGCGCGCAACCCAGCCGCCTGCTGTGCGGCGCGTGCGGCGGCTACCGCACGCAAATGCTTGAAGGAAATGAGCTAAGACTGCGCGCCATCGAGCTCGACGTAGCCGAGGCGCAAGCCGCCCCGGCGGCCTGACCGCAACGGAGAAAAGCCATGTGCGAGACCTGTGGTTGCACCATCACGGCAGGAAATGAGCAGCTCGCACTTACTCGGGGCGCCGAGGGGCGAACGACCGTCGAGGTGCTGCAGCAACTCCTGGCGGCCAATGACCATGTAGCACAGCACAATCGCGCCCACTTCGATGAGCATGGCGTCCTTGCGATCAACCTCATGTCCTCGCCGGGTGCGGGCAAGACTGCGCTGCTGGAGGCGACGATCGTGGCGCTGCGCGACCGCTTTTCGATCGCGGTCATCGAGGGTGACCTTGAGACCGACAACGACGCCGCCCGGATCCGCGCCCACGGCGTGCCGGCCGTGCAGATCACGACCGGCAGCGCCTGTCACCTGGACGCCCACCTGGTGCATCGGGCGCTACACGATCTGCCGCTCGCTGGCCTCGACCTGCTGTTCATCGAGAACGTCGGCAACCTCGTATGTCCTGCCAGTTTCGACCTCGGTCAGCATCGCAACGTCGCGCTGCTGTGCACTACCGAAGGCGACGACAAGCCCGCCAAGTATCCGGTAATGTTTCGCGCCGCCGATCTCGTCGTGCTCACCAAGATCGATTTGCTTGCCGTTCTGGAGGATTTTGATCCGGCGCGCGCCGCGGCGGCATTGCGAGCACTCGGCCGCGAGACACCGATGATTCGCACCGCGGCACGCCGCGCGCCCTCGCTCGGCCCCTGGCTCGAGTGGCTCGAGGCCGAGCTCGCCGCGCCGCGCGCGCTCGCACCGCAGCCGCTGCTGCGAGCACCCGTGACCGCGGCCGGGGCCTGACGTATGTGCCTGGCCGTTCCGGTGCGCGTCGTGGAGCTGCTCGAGGAGCAGTGGGTCGAGGTCGAGGTCGGCGGTGTCCGCAGCCGCGTATCCACCGCGATTGTCGAGGGGGTTGCCGCCGGGGACTACGTCATCGTGCATGCCGGATTCGCGATCGCGCGCCTCGACGTCGAGGAAGCGGAAAAGACGCTGGCGCTTTTTGCCGAGCTTGCCGCGCGCCTCACGGGGCCTGTCGATGCGCTACATCCGCGCCTTCCGTGACGGCAGCGCCGCCAGGGGTCTCGCGCAAGCGCTTGCGCAGCGGGTCGATCGCCAGCGCGAATATCATTTGATGGAATTCTGCGGCGGGCACACGCACGCCATTTTTCGCTACGGGGTCGAGGACCTGCTGCCCGCCAATGTGCATCTGGTGCACGGACCGGGCTGCCCGGTGTGTGTGCTGGCGATACCACGACTCGATGCCGCAATCGAGCTGGCCCACAAGCCGGACGTGACGCTCGTGAGCTACGGCGACATGCTGCGCGTGCCGGCGTCCCGCCGGCGGAGCCTGCTCAAGGCGCGCGCGCAAGGCGCGGACGTGCGCATGGTGTACTCGGCGCTCGAGGCTCTCGAGATCGCCGCGGCCCATCCCGAGCGCCAGGTCGTGTTCTTCGCGATCGGCTTTGAGACCACCACGCCAGCGACTGCCCACGTCATCCTCGAGGCGCAGCGCCGCGGCCTCGCTAACTTCAGCATCTACTGCAACCACGTGCTAACGCCCGCCGCAATCCAAAGCATCCTGGATTCCCCCGAAGTGCGCGAGTGGGGTCAGGTACGCGTGGACGGCTTCATCGGGCCCTCACACGTGAGTGCGGTCATCGGTAGCCGACCTTACGAGTTCTTTGCCGAAGAATACCAACGGCCGGTCGTTATCGCGGGCTTTGAGCCGCTCGATGTCCTGCAGGCGATCCTCATGCTGGTGCAACAGCTGAATAGCGGGCGCGCCTGCGTCGAGAATGAATTCACGCGCGGCGTCACTCGCGAGGGCAACCGCAAGGCCCAGGCACTGGTTGCCGAGGTGTTCGAGCTGCGGCCGCGCTTCGAATGGCGCGGCTTAGGCGAGCTGCCCTACAGCGGACTGCGCATCAAGTCGGCCTACGCCGATCTCGATGCCGAGAGGCGCTTCACGATCGAGGCGCGGCCGGTGCCGGAGAACAAGGCCTGCCAATGCCCGGCGATCATCCGCGGGGTCAAGAAGCCCATGGACTGCGCGCTGTTCGCGAGCCCGTGCACGCCGCACAACCCGATCGGCTCGTGCATGGTGTCCGCCGAAGGCGCTTGCGCCGCCTACTACAAGTACCGTCGCGGCGCGGTGCGGGCCGCCGGCTGATGCGCATCCTGCTGCTGACACACAGCTTCAACAGCCTGTCGCAGCGGCTCTACGTCGAGCTTGCTCACGACGGCCACGAACTCTCAGTCGAGCTCGACATCCACGATCGCGTCACGCGCCAGGCGATTGACCTGTTCCGCCCGGAAGTGATTCTCGCGCCGTTCCTCAAGCGAGCCATTCCGGCCTCAATATGGCAGCGACATCGGTGTCTCGTCGTTCATCCCGGGCCGCCCGGCGACCGCGGCCCGTGTGCGCTCGACTGGGCGATCCTGCGCGCCGTCCCCACCTGGGGCGTCACGGTGCTGCAGGCGGAGGCGGAGTTCGACGCCGGGCCGGTGTGGGCCAGCGCATCGTTTCCGATGCGCAGCGCGCGCAAGAGCAGCCTGTATCGCAACGAAGTGACCGAAGCCGCGGTCCTCGCCGTGCGCAGCGCGCTGGCGCGCATCGCGGCGGGTGACGACCCGCAACCACCGCAAGCTCCCCGGCCGCAGGCCTGGCAGCCGCCGCTGCGCCAGGCGCAGCGCGCCATCGACTGGATGCACGACGATAGCGCGACGGTGCTGCGCAAGATCCACTCCGCCGACGGCGTTCCCGGCCTCGAGGATGTGCTCTTCGGACGGCGCTTCAGACTGTTCGATGCATGGCCCGAAAGGCGCCTGACCGGAGCACCCGGCGCCGTCGTCGCGCGCCGCAGCGAGGCCATCTGCCGCGCCACCCGTGACGGTGCCGTGTGGATTGGGGAGCTGCAGCCGCTGGACGTGGCGGAGCGCAGTTTCAAGCACCCCGCCACTGTGGCTCTTGGAACCCTGGCGGAAGGGCTGCCGTGGAGCGCGGAGGTTGCGCCCGAGGAGCGCGACGCGTGCGGCTATCGCGAGATCCGCTACGAGGAGCGCGGAGCGCTCGGCTATCTCTACTTCGATTTCTACAACGGCGCGCTCAGCACCCAAAGATGTACGAGGCTGCGTGCCGCCTACACCCAGGCCTTGCAGCGCCCGACGCGCGTCATCGTGCTGATGGGAGGGAGCGACTTCTGGTGCAACGGCATGCATCTGCATTGCATCGAAGCCGAGTCAAGTCCCGCGGATGCATCCTGGAACAATATCAACGCGATCGACGACCTGGCGCGCGACATTCTCTCGACCGACACCCATCTGACGATCGCGGCGCTGCGGGGGAATGCTGCGGCCGGCGGAGTATTCATCGCGCTCGCTGCCGATCGCGTACTGGCGCGCAGCGGCATCGTGCTGAACCCACACTACCGCAACATGGGCAATCTCTTCGGCTCGGAATACTGGACCTATCTGCTGCCGCGGCGCGTCGGCACCGAGCAGGCTAACGCGCTCATGCGGCGGCGCCTGCCCCTCGGTGCGGTGGAAGCCCGCACCCTCGGACTGATCGACGACCATGCGGGTCCCGCGGCCGCCGACTTTCTCGCCCTGGTCGAGGAGCGCGCCGGCGCGCTGGCACAGCCGCAAGCGTTCGCACACGCCGTGGCGCACAAGCGCGCAGCGCGCGCGCGCGACGAGGCTGCGCGTCCGTTGGCCAGTTACCGCGCCGAGGAACTGGAGCGCATGCGCCTCAATTTCTACGGCTTCGACCCGAGCTATCACATCGCGCGCCACCGGTTCGTGCACCGCACGCCGCACGCCTGGACGCCGTTGCATCTGGCCCGACACCGCCAGCTGGGCTTCGCGCCGCGCAGTGCGCCGGCGCACGCATGAGCAGCGCGGCCCTGCAGTCCCCCACGGGCGCGGTGACCGCCGCGGCGGCGCGCCGCTGGCGGATCGCGGGACGCGTGCAAGGGGTGGGCTTCCGGCCGTTCGTCTATCGCCTCGCACACCAGTTCGAGCTCAGCGGCTGGGTGCGAAACAGCGGCGGTGTGGTCGAGATTCACGCGCAGGGTCCGGCCGAGCGGCTGCAGGCCTTCGGTGAAGCGCTGCTCGCGCGCGCGCCGCCCACGGCGCGTCCGCGGCTGCTCGGTGCGCAGTCGGTGAGCGAGGTAGCGACCGAAGGCTTCCGCATTCTGGCGAGCGCCGCCGGTGCCCAAACCTACATCCACGTGCCGCCGGACCTGTTCACCTGCGATGACTGCCTCGCGGAGCTACGCAACCCCCGCGCCCGCCGCTACCGCTACCCGTTCATCAACTGCACCCAGTGCGGACCGCGCTACACGCTGATTCGTGCGCTGCCCTACGACCGGGCGAACACGACCATGGCGCGCTTCGTGCTGTGCCCGGACTGCGCCGGCGAATATACCGATCCGCTCGACCGTCGCTTCCACGCGCAGCCGCTCGCCTGTCCCGTCTGTGGACCCGCTTTGCGCTGGAATGACGGCAGGGGGCGCGCGGCGTACGGCAATACTGCAGCGCTCGCGGCCGCCCACCAGGCGCTGCGCGCCGGGCGGATCGTGGCCGTCCGCGGCATCGGTGGGTATCACCTGCTGTGCGATGCTGCGAGCGAGAGCGCGATCGCACGGCTGCGAACCCGCAAGGGGCGGCCGGCCAAGCCGCTCGCCGTGATGGTGCCGTGGCGCGGCAGCGACGGCCTGGACTGCGCGCGCGAGCTTGCTCATCTCTCGCCGCAGCACGCCGCGGCGCTGCGCGATCCGGTACGGCCGATCGTGCTCACCGCGCGCCGCGCGGACGCACGACTTGCGGCGGGCGTTGCGCCGGGCCTGCGCGAGCTCGGCCTGATGCTGCCCTACAGTCCGCTGCATCATCTGCTGCTCGAGGACTTTGGCGCGGCACTGGTGGCGACCTCCGGCAATCTGAGCGGCGAGCCGGTTCTGACCGAGCCGGAGGAAGTGGAGAACCGCCTGGCACACGTGGCTGACGGCTTCCTGCACCACGACCGCCCCGTCATGCGCCCGGCGGACGATCCGGTGCTGCGCGTCGTCGCCGGTACCGCACGCCCGATGCGACTCGGCCGCGGCACCGCACCCCTCGAACTTCGGCTTCCCGGACGGATTCAGGTTCCCACGCTCGCCGTCGGCGCATATATAAAGAATACGGTCGCGCTGGCCTGGGACGATCGTATCGTCGTGTCGCCGCACATCGGGGACCTTGGAAGTCCACGAGCGCGCGCGGTCTTCGCCCAGGTCGCGCAGGATCTCCAGCAGCTCTACGGCGTGCGCGCCGAGCATATCGCGCACGATGCCCATCCGGACTTTCCCAACACACGCTGGGCACGCGATTGCGGCCTGCCGACGCACGCGGTCTGGCATCATCACGCGCATGCCGCCGCAGTGGCCGGCGAGTATGCCTGCGAAGCTCCGCTCCTCTGCTTCACCTGGGACGGTGTCGGACTCGGCGCGGACGGCACACTCTGGGGTGGCGAGGCGCTGCTCGGACGCCCCGGCTCGTGGCAGCGCGTCGCGAGTTTCCGCCCCTTTAAACTGCCCGGAGGCGAGCGCGCTGCGCGCGAGCCCTGGCGTACCGCGGCGGCATTGTGCTGGGAGAGTGGTCAGCCCTGGCCCGATGGCATGCAACTCGCGGAGCCGCTGCTGCGCCAGGCCTTCGATGCCGACTTGAATGCCCCGCCGACGACGGCGGTCGGGCGGCTGTTCGACGCTGCCGCCGCGCTCTTGGGCCTTTGCCGACAGGTGAGCTACGAGGGCGAGGCGCCAATGCTGCTGGAAGCGCTTTGTGAGGAGGAGGCTGCGCCGGTTGCATTGCCGCTGCGACGCGACGCGCTCGGGGTCTGGCGCAGCGACTGGGCGCCGCTCGTGTCGACGATGCTCGACGGACGGCGTACGGCAGCGGCCCGGGCCGCGGTGCTCCATTCGACCATGGCACAGGCCCTGTGCGATCAGGCAAGCGCGGTGCGTGAGACCTGCGGGGTCGCGCGCGTGGGACTTGCCGGTGGTGTTTTTCAGAACCGCATCCTCACCGCACACGTGCAGCAGCAGCTGCACGCGCACGGATTTGAGGTCCTCATACCGGAGCGCCTGCCGGTCAACGACGCCGCGATCAGCTACGGCCAGCTCATCGAGGCGGCCGCCATGCAGACGCCTCACTGACACCGATGGCGCGCAGCAGCGCATTTCGGGCGACCCATGTCAGTCTCGCGCACGGCAACGGCGGCCGGCTGATGCGCGAGCTGATCGAAGAGCTGTTCGTGCCGGCGCTCGCCAATCCGCACCTGGACACCCGCGTTGACGCCGTTGCACTGCCGGCTCGCCCCGACGAGGAGCTGGTGGTGACCACCGATGGGTTTACCGTGAAGCCGCTCGAGTTCCCGGGCGGCAACATCGGCTCGCTCGCGGTCCACGGCACCGTCAACGACCTCGCCGTCAGCGGTGCGACGCCCCGCTATATGACCTTGAGCACCTTTCTCGAGGAAGGTCTGGAGATCGCGCAGCTGCGCCGCGTCATCGACGCCCTCGCCCGTGCGGCGCGGGACTGCGGAGTGGCGGTCGTGGCCGGGGACACCAAGGTCCTCGGCCGCGGCGATTGTGACGGGATCTACCTGGCGGCGACCGGAATCGGCTTCCGGCCGCAGAACACGCGTCTGTCGCTCGACCACGTGCGCCCCGGCGACCGGATTCTGGTCAGCGGCACGATCGGTGATCACGGCGCCGCGGTAATGCTCGCGCGGCAGGAATTTGGACTACGCGGTGACCTGCAGTCGGATGCGGCCAGCGTTCTGCCCGAGACGCAAGCCCTGATGCGCATCGCCGGCGTGCGCTTCATGCGCGATCCTACGCGCGGTGGGCTGGCGACCGTTGCCCACGAGCTCGCGCGAGCCGCCGGTGTGACGGTGCATCTCTCGGAGGCTCGCATTCCGGTCAACGACTCCGTCCAGTCCGTGTGCGAGCTGCTCGGCTTCGATCCGCTTTATCTGGCGTGCGAAGGCCGCGTGGTCGCGGTGGTCGCGCCGGAGGCGGCGGAGATCGCACTGGCCGAGCTGCGCGCGCTCGCACCGGGCGCGGCACTGATTGGCGAGTGCCGGACGGGCGTGCCGCAAGTGGTGCTGGATACCGGCTTCGGTGGCCAGCGTGCGCTCGATGAGCTGGAAGATGACCCTCTGCCACGCATCTGCTGAGTCCGGCGGCGATGAGTCGGACGGTGAACCAAGTTGCTGTCCACCGCCGCGGTGGACAGGGCGGCGTTTGTCACGCCTATAACCTGACGGGAATGCAGTTTCTACCTATTTTCTTCGTCGCTGCGCGCCGGTAGCTTGCTCTTTCGCGCATGAATTTGGAGCTGCCAAGTGCGTCCCAGCGATCCTGTCAACCGCCTTATGACCGAGCCTGCGGTTTCGATCGACCTTGGCTCACCGGCAGCAGAGGTCCTGCGCCTGTTCTCCGTACATCCCTTCCACCACCTTCCCGTTGTTGACAGAGGGAAGGTAGTCGGGATGCTCAGCTCAGCGGACGTTCTCAAACTGGAAGCTTTTCTGCCGAAGCGCGCCGGGACTTCCACAGACTTCCTGAGTCAAGGGCTGCAAATCCACCAGCTGATGCGCCAACCGCCGATCACCATTGCCGGCAATCAGTCGGTCGAGCAGGCGACGACTCTAATGGCGAAACACGGCATTCATGCCCTGCCTGTCATTGATTCCAATGACAAGTTAGTCGGCATCATCACGACGACCGACATCATCAGCGCCGTGCTTCGTACCGATCGGCATAGCGGCGTTCAGGACACGACGGAAGCGGCAAGCGAGGCTGCGCCGCTCGAGGTGAGTCCCGCCGAGATACGCGAGGCCGCACAACTGGCGACCGCAGCCGCGGATCTCAGTGATGACAGCGGCAAGGTGGCGCGCGCTCTACTTCACGCGCAGTCGCGTCTGAGAGTGCTGGAAGATGTGCTGGTATCCGCGGATCGCTACGTTCATGCGGGCCAGGATCATAACTTGCACAGATTGCTCGTGAAGGCGATTACCAAGGCTAAGGAAGATAGTGTGGGGACTTTGAGGCAGCGGCTGTGAAGCCCAATCCGCAAGTCATCGCATTCATGACGCCGTTCCCGTACTCGATTGACGTCGACGCGCCGCTCGAGGACGCGCACAAGCTGATGCGCCAACACCGCTTCCGTCACCTGCCGGTCACATCATGCGGAGCAATCGTTGGTGTCCTGACCGATCGGGATATCAAACTGATCCTGGGACCGGACTTCGGTAGTCCCGATGAGGCGCAGCTGAGGGTGCGCGATGCCTATGTCGAAAAGCCCTGCATCGTCCCGGCATCGACGCCGGTAGCGAAAGTCGCGCGTGTGATGGCCGATAATCGCATCGGCTCCGCCATCGTCACCAAGCACGATAAGCTCGTCGGGATATTCACCGTAACGGATGCATGCCGCGCGCTTGCGGAAGTCCTGGGTGATCACGACGAGGAGGCGGACAGCGTGGCCTGAGCCCGTATTCGGCGTGCCGCTCAGCTAAGCCCCCTGTGAAGATTCGACGCGCTGTTACCCAGGACATTCGCGGCCCGCTGTCCTGTGCCGTCGCTGCGATGACGGCCGTGCCCTTATCCGCGGCCGTCTGGGCCGCGGATGTCCCCAACGACACCGCTGCCACGGCACAGGATCAGCCCCTCCAGGAAGTGACGGTCGTGGCGCAACGCCTGCAGCTGCTTGGGACCGCCTCGAGCGCCAGCGAGGGGGTGGTGGTCGACCAGGAGATTCAGCTGACCCCAGCCTACCGTCCTGGACAGCTACTTGAGACCGTCCCCGGCCTCATCGTCACACTGCACAGTGGCGAGGGCAAGGCTAACCAATACCTCATGCGCGGCTACAACCTGGATCACGGCACAGACCTGGCGACGTTAGTCGATGGGATGCCGGTCAATCAGCCGACCCATGCACACGGCCAGGGATACACGGATCTCAACTTCCTGATCCCGGAGCTCGCGGATGGGATCAGCTACACGAAGGGTCCGTACTACTCCGATGTCGGCGACTTCGGTTCCGTCGGCTCGGTGCGGGTGGATTACCGGGACACCATCCCGGATCAGGTATCCGTCGGGGCCGGGACGCTCGGCTTCCGGCGCCTCTTTGGCGCAGGCTCAGAGGAGATCGGCGACGGGCATCTGTTGGCTGCCGTCGAGGCCCAGCACTATGACGGCCCCTTCATCACCCCGGATGATGCTCGCAAGGAGAACGCGGTCCTGCGCTATGGCGAAGGAGACGAACACAACGGCTATTCGCTGACCGCGATGTATTACCACCAGCTCTGGACCAACACGACTGACATTCCCCTGCGCGCCATCGACGAAGACCTCGTGCCGGATCGCTTCGGCACCCTCAACCCGACCGACGGCGGGCGAGCCCAGCGGGCAAGCTTCTCAGCTCAGTATGACGAGACGATCGGCGTCGGTCAGTTCTCAGCCAGCGGCTACCTTATCTACAACGAGCTGCATCTCTACAACGATTTCACGCACTACCTCGTCGATCCCATTCACGGCGATCAGGAGGACCAGTTCGAGAATCGTCATATGATCGGTGGCACAGCGAACTACACGCTGCCGGTACCCCTTGGCTCGATCGACAACGAGCTTTCGGTGGGGGTTGTCACGCGCTATGATTCCCTGGACGTCGGGCGCCTACCAAGCGAGGATCGCGTGCCGCTGCCGGCGCAGGATGATCCGCCGTCCTTCTCAGACTCTGACCAGGTTTATCTCTTCAGCGGCGCTGCCTACCTGCAGGCAACCACTCTCTGGACGACTCAGCTGCGCTCGGTGTTGGGAGTTCGCCTCGATTATCAGCGCGGGACCGACATCGATTATCTGGCGGCTCTACACGAGATGGACGGTTACACCGACGGGGGTAGCAAGTCCCAGGCGCTGGCGCAGCCCAAGGGAAGCCTGATCATCACAGTCGCCCCGTCCCTCGAGCTCTACGCCAGCGCCGGCGAGGGGTTTCACAGCGCTGACTTGCGCGGTGTGAACCAGGACAAGAGCGTGGACCTGGGACTCCCGCACACACCACTGCTCGCCGCTCAGTGGGGAGAGGAGATCGGCGTGCGCTCGCAGCCGCGCAGCAATCTCGCCTTTACCCTGGCGCTCTACAACCTCTGGCAACAGTCCGAGACGATTCTCGACCCGGACGTCGGCCAGGACTCGGCGGGACCTCCCAGCCGTCGGTACGGCTTCGAGCTCAATGTTACCTACCAGATCCGGCGTTGGCTCGAGTTATATGGCGGCTTCTCAGGTGACCATACCCGCTTCACACACCCCTTCGACGACGGCACGGGTCACCTCGGCGCCTATGTCACCGACGCGCCGGTGGCGACGGGCTCGCTGGCGTTGTATCTGACTGACTTCGGTCCCTGGAGCGGAGGACTTGAGTACCGTTACCTCGGCAACTATCCGCTGTCCTCGGGTCCGTGCATCAACTCGGCAGCGGTCAGGGACTTCCCGGGCGTGGCTACTTCCTGCGCCAATGCACCGACGGCGCTGGGGCAAGTTAATGGCGAGGGGTTCGGCGAACTGAACCTAGCTGCGCACTATGCGTTTCGCTCGGGCTGGCGCGCGTCGCTCGGTATCTACAACGTGCTTAACTCGCACGCAGCCGCGGCGGAGTTCTGGTACGTCGATCGACTGCAAACGGAGATTGCCCAATATCCCAACGGACGGGCCGATATCCACGAGCACCCGCTCGAGCCCATCATGGCGCGATTGACGATTACCAAGGAGCTCGGGCTCTAGGTGCGCGTGGCAACAACGTACGCACCGGGGTTATCGATAGACCAATACCGGAATCTTGGAATGCGTGAGCACCTTGACTGTCTCGCTGCCGAGAACGATCGCGGCGACGCCGTGGCGACCATGCGAGGCCATGACGATAAGGTCACAGCTCTTCGAGTCCGCGGTATCGATGATCGCCAGGTACGGATGTTCGTGGTCGACAACGATCGACTCGTAACCGACGCCTGCTGCTCGTGCTGCGCGGGCGCCGGTGGCAAAGACTTTCTCGGTGTGCTCTTGCATGCGTGCTTTGTACTGATCCGGCGTATCCTCGAGCATCTGTGTGTTCGCCGTGAACACGTGAAACGGTGGTACGACTGTCAACAGGGTGGCCCTGGCGCCGACCCGCTTGGCTAAGGCGATGCCGTGCTCAACAGCCGTGTCGGCGAGTTCCGACCCGTCCGTCGGTATCAGGATGTTGCTGTACATTGTCATTTTCCCTGAACAGCGATCATGCTGATTTCGATCAGGCACTTCTGACAACGCCGCCGGTTGGAAGCCTAGGCGGAGCGTCCCGAGGAAATCGATCCGCAAATCTACCTAGCCGACTTCAAATCGCGCCTGGTAGGAGGGCTTCGCCCGCACGCCGCCCCCGAGCACTGCTGGTCCGCTAGGTACTTTCCCCGACTCACCCGCCGCCCGCGCCGCCGCGATCATGGGCGCGTTGCACCATTTCGCAGTAGTCCGGGGGCGCCGCCGCATGCCAGGGATTCTTCAGATTGCCTACAAGCTGCTGATCAACGACCGCACCAAGTTCGCGGCGCTGCTGGTCGGGATCACCTTTGCCGTGTTCCTGATGATCGAGATGACTTCGCTGTTCGCCGGCATTCTCAGCCGCTCTTCCTCCACGGTCATCAACATCGGCGCCTCCGTCTGGGTCATGGATCCGGCCGTGCAGACGGTCGCCAATACGATTCCGCTGCCCGATTACGTGATCGACGAGGTGCGCAGCATTCCCGGGGTCAAGTACGCGGTGCCGCTTTACTCGGGCGCGGCGTTGCTGAAGCTCCGCGATGGCACCTACCAGGCGGCCAACGTCATCGGCCTGGACGATACGAGCCTTTTCGGCCGGCCGCAGGTCATCGCCGGAAACATCGAGGACATCTTCGCGGAGAACGCCTTTATCGCCATTCAGGACGCGGAGTTCTACAAGCTCAAGAATCCGCAGATCGGCACCGAGTTTGAGCTCAACGACCATCGCGGCGTCATCGTCGGCATCGCGCGGGTTGCCTCCAGCGCGCTGTTTGGGGTGCCCACGCTTTACACCACCTACAACCGGGCGCTGCAGTACATCCCCAACTCGCGCTTCACCATGTCGTATCTGCTGGTCGAGCCGAAGACTCCGGCGGATGTCCCGACCATCAAGGCGCGCGTTAAGGCCACGGGCTACCTGGCACTTACGCGCGACGAGTTCGTGCAGCAGATCTCCGATTTCTACATGTACCAGACGGGCATCGGCACCAACATGATGCTGATGACGCTCATCAGCTTCATCGTCGGGCTGTCGATCTCCGGACAGACCTTCTATACCTTCATCCTGGAGAACATCGACAAGTTCGGGGCCCTTAAGGCGATCGGCGCCAAGGGGCGCGAGCTGATCTCCATGATTCTCTTCCAGGCGACCTTCGTCGCCCTGACCGGCTACGGCCTCGGCGTGGGGCTGTGCGCGCTGCTCATCTGGGCTGCACGCTCACGCCTCCCGGACTACGCTGCGATGATCACCTTCGGCAATCTCGGCACCGCGTTCGTGATGGTGGTGATCATCGCCGCGATCTCCAGCTACGTCGGGGTTCGCAAAGTGCTGCGGATCGAGCCGTTCGACATCTTCCGGGGCTAGCTATGGCGCGGGCGGCAATCCAGGCGGTGGGCATCAACAAGTGGTTCGGCGAGGAGCCGGTACGCACCCATGCGGTGAAGGACGTGAGCTTCGACGCCAATTTCGGCGAGATGCTCTATGTGGTCGGTCCCTCCGGGAGCGGCAAGACCACGATGCTCAGCATGATCTCGGGAATCCTGCGGCCGAACTCCGGCACGGTGAAGATCGAGGACGCGGACATCTGGAGTCTGTCGAGTGATGCGCTCGCGGAATTCCGCCTCAAGCGCATCGGTTTCGTGTTTCAGGATTATCACCTGTTCCCGCGCCTGACCACCGCCGAGAACGTCGCCATTCCCCTCATCCTGCAGCATCGCGACTGGGATGCGGCGGTGCACGAGGCCGAGCACAACCTCGAGATCGTCGGCCTCGCAAACCGGGCGCAGCTGCCACCGGTGAAGCTCAGCGGTGGCGAGCAGCAGCGCGTCGCCATCGCGCGCGCCATCGTCAGCCGACCCGATATCCTCATTTTCGACGAGCCCACCGCCTCACTCGACGGCGATACCGGGCGCAACATCCTGCACTTCGTGCGTGAGCAGCTGCTCACGGAGCAGCGCTGCATCGTCATCGTCACGCACGATGCGCGTATCTACGAATTCGCCGACCGCATCATGCGCATGGAGGACGGCAGGATCACAGGCGTGGATCGGAGTCAGCTCGATGCGCAATAAGATCATTTTCATCGCCTCCGGCGTGGGGCTGGCGCTGGCGCTGGTGAGCGCATTTCTCTTCAGTCAGCAGCCCAAGGCGCAGCCGCCGGTCTTCACGCCCGCGGCCAACCCGTACGCTCACGGCATCTACTCCGACGGCATCATCGAGAGCTCCCAGGCACAGGGCGAGAACATCAACATCTACCCCGAGGTCGCGGGGCCCGTCACCCGGATCCTCGTGGCGGAAGGCCAGCAGGTGCATCAGGGGGACGCGCTGATAGCGATTGACGACTCGGTGCAGCGGGCGACCGCGGAGCAGCTTGAGGCGCAGGCCGAAGCCGCGCACGCCATGCTGCGCGAGCTGCGCGCGGAGCCGCGGCGCGAGACACTGGCGGTGTCCGTGGCACAGGTAGAGAACGCCCAGGCGACCCTCAAGAACGCCCGTGATCAGCTCGAGAAGCAGCAGCGCTCCTACGACATCGATCCGAGGTCGATCAGCGCGGATGCGCTCGACAACGCACGCAACGGGGAGAAGATCGCCGCCACCAACTTGAAGGTGATCGAGCGGCAGTACGAGCTCACCAAGGCTGGAGCCTGGACCTACGACGTGCAGAACGCCGAACGCAGCTACACCGCGCTCGCGAAAGCGTATCAGGCCTCCGCGGCGCTGCTTGCCAAGTACACCATCCGTGCCCCGGCGGAGGGGGTGGTGATGGCGGTCAATTCCAGCGTCGGCAGCTACGTGTCCTCGCAGGGAGCCTACGACACCTACACCGAGGGTTTCGGTCCGCTAATCGTCATGGGATTGCCGCAGAGCCAGCTGCAGGTTCGCGCCTACATCGACGAGATCCTGGTGCACGAGCTGCCGGCACCCGACAAGATCCAGGCGCAGATGTTCGTGCGCGGCACCAGCGTGCATCTGCCGCTGACCTTCGTGAGGATCCAGCCCTACGTGTCGCCCAAGATCGAGCTCTCGGATGCCCGTGAGGAGCGGGTGGACCTGCGCGTGCTGCCGATCGTGTTCCGCTTCGAGAAGCCGAAGGATCTGAGCCTCTATCCCGGTCAGCTGGTCGATGTCTATGTGGGCGCCAAGTAGTCTGCGGCAGCGGTTGCCGGAGCGATGCGCGGCAGTCCTGCTGCTCGGCGCACTCCTCGCCGGCTGCGCGGTCGGCCCGAATTTCGAGCGTCCCAAGGCGCCGGCGGTGACTCACTACGCCTTTGGGGCCGATCCGACCGAGACCGTGACCGCTCACGGTGCCGGACAACGGTTCACGGCGGGCGCCAAGGTGGCCGCTGACTGGTGGCGCTTGTTCGGCTGCGAGCGGCTCGACGCCGTCGTGACGGAAGCGCTCAAAGAAAACCCTGGTCTCGAGGCGGCACAGGCAAGCCTCAGGCAGAGCGAGGACAACCTGCGCAGCGGCTACGGCATCTTCTATCCGCAGGCCGAAGCGGATGCCGCGGCTACGCGCCAGCGCTTCTCCCCGCTCAAGTTCGGCTCGAGCACTTCCTCGAGCATCTTCAACCTGTTTACGCTCTCGGCATCCGCGAGCTACGCGCTCGATGTCTTCGGCGGCGAGCGCCGCATGATCGAGGGCCTGCACGCGCAGCTCGATCTGCAGCGCGCCACCGAGCAGGCGACCTATCTCACGCTGATCTCCAACATCGTCAACACGGTGGTCGCCCGGTCCGCCTATCGCGCGCAGATCGATGCCACCAACGAGCTGATCGAGCTGCAGCGCCAGCAGGTGAAGCTGGCCGAGGTGCAGGTGAACGCCGGAACGGCGCCCTACTCCAATGTGCTGAGCCTCGAGAGCCAGCTCGCCTCCACCGAGGCTACGGTTCCGCAGCTCGAGCAGCGGCTCTCGCAGAGCGATGACCTGCTTGCGACGCTCGTCGGACACGTTCCCGCCGAGTGGAGTCCCCCGGACATCGGCCTTTCGGAACTCACGCTGCCCGCGGAGCTGCCGGTCAGCCTGCCTTCCGAGCTGGTGCGGCAGCGCCCGGATGTGCTGCTGGCCGAAGCGACCGCACACGGTGCCAGCGCCAACGTCGGGGTCGCGACCGCGGCGTTGCTGCCGAGCGTGACCCTCACGGGCAGCTACAGCGCCAACAGCACCAGCACCGGTCAGCTCACCGCGGCCAGCGGGCGGGCCTGGGACTTCGGGGCCGGGTTGACGCAGCCGTTGTTCGAAGGCGGAACGCTTTGGTACCGGCGCAAGGCGGCACTCGATCAATATCGGCAGGCTTCGGCCCTCTATCGCCAGGTGGTTCTCGGAGCCTTCGCCCAGGTCGCCGACACACTGCGTGCCCTCGAGCACGATGCCGCCGCCCTGCGCGCGCAGGATGAGGCACTGGCCACGGCCAAGGAGGCCCTGCATCTCGTGCAGGCGAACTATGAGGCGGGCCTCGACACTTACCTCGATGTGCTGGTCGCCGACACTCAGTATCACCAGGCCCTGATCAACGACCTGCAGACGGTGGCGGTTCGTTATCAGGACACGGTGGCGCTTTATGTGGCACTGGGCGGCGGCTGGTGGACCGAAGCGCCCGGGGCGCCGCCCCGCTCGAATCCGAGCGCCGCCGGCGCATACTCCGACGTGCCCGGCGGGCCGTCCCCGTGAGCGACCCCCGTTCGACCTGTGTAACGAAAGATACGTACAGACGCCGGCCGTCCGATCGTGGATTCTCGCTCCCCAGATCCCTGTAAAAGAGCATTGCATGAGCAGTGACCGTGTCCGGGAGACACCGCCGGCGCCGAAAGCGACCGGTGACGGGGTACCAGTTGCACCCGACCCTCTGGCCGTCCTGCACGGGCGGCTGCTCAATGTGTCGCGCATGGCGACCATCGGTGAGATGGCTGCCGGAGTCGCCCATGAGCTCAATCAGCCCCTGACGGCAATTGCCAACTACGCGCATGCGTGCGAGCGGCTGCTCACACGGCCGGGGACGGACCCGAACGAGCTGCGCGAGGCGCTGCGTCAGATCGCAGCGCAGACGACCCGCGCCGCGGACATCATCCGCCGGCTGCGCGACCTTGCACGCGGCCGCCAGAACGAGCGCCTGCCGGTCGAGGTGAACGCCCTCGTCGAGGAGCTGCGTGAGCTGATGAGGACGGATGCCAGCCTGCACGGCGTCGAGCTGACGTTCGATCTTGCGCCAGGGCTGCCCGATGTGGCCGCGGACGCCGGGCAGATCCAGCAGGTGGTCCTCAACTTCCTGCGTAACAGCCTCGAGGCGCTCACCGCGCAGCCCGTGGCCCATCCCAGTATCGCGATCAGCACTGCCGTGGCAGACGGCCACGGCGTGCAGCTCATGGTGTGCGACAACGGACCCGGCCTGTCGTCCGAGATGACCAAGCGGGTGTTCGACCCCTTCTTCTCCACCAAGGAGAACGGTACTGGGCTCGGCCTCGCTATCAGCAGTACCATAGCCCGCGCTCACGGCGGTACCGTGGGCTATCGAGGCAACACGCCGTCCGGGGCATGCTTCTATATCGTGCTACCGTCGCAACCCAACGAGTGACATGCAGCCACAGGCAGCCACGGTCTTCATCGTGGACGACGATGAGGGCGTACGAAATTCCCTGCGTTTCCTGCTGACATCCGTCGGTCTCGCGACGCGTGCGCTCGGCTCGGCGAGCGAGTTCCTCGACACCTACAAGCCGAGTCAGCCGGGCTGCCTGGTGCTCGATGTGCGCATGCCGGGCATGAGCGGGCTCGAGCTGCAGCAGCAGCTCAACCTGCGTGGCGCCGTCATTCCGGTGATCTTCATCACCGGCCACGGTGACATCCCGATGGCGGTCGAGGCAATGCAGCAGGGCGCGTTTGACTTCCTGCAGAAGCCCTTCCGCGATCAGGATCTCATCGATCGGATCCAGCGGGCCCTCGAGCGCGACGTGCGCAACCGCGCCTCGCTCGCGCAGCACGCCAAAGTCCGCGAGCGCCTCGATTCGCTGACGCCGCGCGAGCGCGAGGTACTCTCGCTCATGACGCGCGGCAAGCCCAACAAGGTGATGGCGGCGGAGCTCGGCGTCAGCCAGCGGACGGTCGAGATTCATCGGGCGCGCGTCATGGAAAAGAGCGGTGCCGCCTCGCTCGCGCAGCTCGTGCGCATGATGATGGACCTGGAAGCGGAGCACGCGGGCCAGTGAGGCAGAGGATGCGGGGCGTTGGACCCTGCCTCAGTCCAGCAGCAGTGCGCGCAGCAACCGCAGGAGCTCCTCCGCATCCACGGGCTTGCTCATGATCCGCAGGTGCGGATCTGAGCGCAGCTCCTTGATTGCCGCGGAGGTGTCTCCCGTCAGCAGGATGACCTTGAGATCGGGGCTTACGCGCTCGCGCAGTGCCACGATGACCTCCGTGCCGAGCTCACCGTTTCCCAGGTGATAGTCGGTTACCAGCAGCTCCGGGGCTCGCTCAGCCGCCGCTCGCACGGCCTCGGAAAGCGAGGCGACCGCGGTCACGCGATAGCCCTCGACACGCAGCAGCATGCCGGTCGCATCGCGAACGCTGGCGTCATCCTCAACCAGCAGAACGTGCGCGCCACCCGCCGCAGGTTCTGCCGACTGCCGGGCACGGGCCTCTTCGGACCGGGTGTCGCTGATCCTCGAATGCGCAAGCGGGAGGAGCAGCGCAAAGACCGAGCCGTTGCCGACCTCGGAGATCACCTCCAGGCGCACATTGAGCAGCTTCACCAGCCGCTGCACGATGCTCAGTCCGAGCCCATAGCCGTCGCGCGAGCTGTTTGCCGGTACTCCAACCTGGTAGAACTCATCGTAGATGTAAGCAAGCTTCGCGGCCGGAATGCCAACACCCGTGTCGATCACCTCGACACGCAGCGACGTGTCCTCGCGGCGGCAACGCACCACTACCCGGCCCTGGCGTGTGTACTTCACAGCGTTCGAAACAAGGTTCTGCAGGATCTGCTCGACCAGGCCCGGGTCGCTGTGCACGGAGTCCTCGGCGGGCTCGACCGCGAGCTCGAGTCCCTTACTCTCTGCCACGGGGACAAACTCGCGGCGCAGCGACGCGAGTACAGTGGCCATCCGAAAGTCGTGCAGCGCGGGCTTCACGGCCCCCGACTCGAGCTTGCTTATGTCGAGCAGCGCATTGAGAAGCCGCGACATGGTCCCGATCGCGTGCTCCTGCTGCGCCAGCACCTCCGCCGCGTCCGGGCTCGTCACCATGCGCCGCAGTGCGCCGTTGAGCAGTGCGAGCGCCTGCAGGGGCTGGCGCAAATCGTGGCTGGCGGTGGCGAGAAAGCGGCTCTTGGCCTGGTTGGCCCGATCGGCGCTCTGGCGAGCCTCGTTGAGCTCCGCCTCCGCGCGCTTGCGCTCGCTCACGTCGCGGATCGCCGCGGCCACCAGCGGTCGATCCGACCCATCGATGAGGCTCAGACTGATCTCAACCGGGAACTCAGTGCCGTCGCGCCGCCGGGCGAACAACGCCAGCCCGGCGCCCATCGGCCTGAAGCGCGGAGCGGCGAAGTACCCTTCATGGAACGTGGCGTGGCGACCTCGGAATCGCTCGGGCAGCAACCGTTCCATGGAGTGGCCGACCAGCTCATCGTGGCCGTAGCCAAAGAGCGCCGACGCCTGACGATTGGCAAAGCGGGTGACCCCGCCTTCGTCGATGATGATGAGCGCATCGGGCGCGGCGTCGAGCGCCGTGCGCGCGAGTTCCTCCGGGAGAGTCAGCATGGAGACGTCTTCTAATCGATAGGCGCTCGCGCGCCCAGCCCAGGCGCTGACGCCCAGCATAACCAAAAAGGTCCTGTAACAGTTTGTTTTTGGGCGTGGAACCGACTCAGTACGCCCCTGCGGCGCTCAGCCGAGAGGTTCGACCGCGACCAGCCGGGCGCCGCGCGCTTTGCGCGGCACGGAGCTCGAGAACCCCTCCGGCTTCACGATCAGCAGGTCGCAGGGCAGGCAATCGAGCAGCCGCTCCGCGGTGTTGCCGATGAACGCGCGCTTGAGCCCCGAGCGCGACACGGCGCCCGCGACTACGATATCGGCGCGCAAGCGCCGCGCCGTGTCCCGGACCGCGACTGTCGGATACCCGGCCAGCAGATGCCGGCAAGCTGGGGCGATCGCCGTGGACCGAAGCGCCTGATCCAGGCCGGCCCTGGCGCTGGCCGCGGACGCCCTTTGCACCCGGGAACCGGAAGCCGCGGCTGGTCCCGCCATGCCCGCAGTGGCCGTCGCGTACGCATGCACCGCGTGGAGCTTCCCGCGCAGACCCGTCGAGACCGCGCTGCCTGCCTGCACGATCTCCTCGTCGAGCTTTGCGGGCTTGGCGAATGCATGACTCGGATCCAGCGCCATCAACACCGTAGGGTGGTGATACACCCGCGTGCGCTTGACCAGCAGCACCGGAACCGCACTCAGGCGCAGCAACTCCCAGTCCGAGAGGCCCAGCAATCCTGGCGCGATGCGCCGGCCCGCGTGGCACTCGGCGACGATGAGGTCCGCGTCGATCTTAAGAGCGCGGCGCACGATCGCCTCGTACGCTGGATAGTCCCATTCCACGGCCACGCTCACTCGAGGAGTGTGCAGCCGGGCGCGCGCCGCGACGCGCCCGAGCCGCTGCTCGTACTCACGCCGCTCGTCGCATTCCGTGCGGCGGGTGCGATCCGCGCTCGTGCCGAACATGTCGAGGTAGTACGGGGAATCGATAGCGTGAAACAGCTCGAGCTCCGCGCCGAGCGCACCTGCGAGTTGTACGGCCTTGGCCACGGCGGGCAGCATGCGCGCCCCGGGGTCCTTGACAGCTACGAGAATCCGACGAATTGCGCGCATGACCGCCTCCGCGACGACGGCACGAAGCGTGCCCCATTCGCATCATCGCACCACGAGCCCGAATACCCAGCCGGCTGAGATTAATCCCTATGTGGGTGCGGAGTGCGCCGGCTCACGGAGCCCCACGTCACGGCACGTACATCACCCAGCCTAGGCACTTCCCCGCATTTCACCTCCCCCTGAAGCCGCTGACAATGCCGCTCATGCAGGAGGAACCTATGGAAAGCCGCCCCGACAGCGATATCCAGCGCAGCGTCGAATCCGAGCTGTTCGCGTGCCCGGACGTGGATGAGACGGACATCGCCATCAAAGTGACCGCCGGCACGGTGACGCTGAGCGGCTATGCGCGCAGCGTCTTCGACAAGTACGGCGCGGAGGATGCCGTCAAGCGCGTGCGCGGCGTCACCGCGGTCGCCAACGACATTGAGGTGCGACCGCGTTTTCCGGCCACCGTAACCGACCCGGAAGTCGCCCGCGCAGTGGCGGCCGCGCTGCGGCGCGCCCTGCCGCGATGCGGCGGGCGGGTCCTGCCGCTGGTGCGCACCGGTGTCGTGACGCTCGAGGGAGTGCTCGAATGGAACTCCGAGCGAGAGCAGGCCGAGCGCGCGGTGCGCGAGGTGCGGGGAGTCTCGACCGTGATCAACGCGATTACGCTTACGACCGGAGTGCGGCCGTGAGATACGCAGTGATGCGGATACCGAGCCATCGTGTCGCGGCACTAGACTGATAGTGGCCAAATCAAGAGAGTAACGACACAGGAAAGGAGAGTCTCATGAGCCTCATTCGTTGGGAACCTTTCAGCGCAATGGACGAGACGCTCAATCGCTTTCCCGCGTGGTTTGGCCGTTGGCCGCGCATGCCGGGAACGCTCGAGACCAGCACCGAGTGGGCACCCTCGGTTGACATCAGCGAAACCGAAGGCGAGTACCTGATCCGTGCCGCATTGCCCGGCGTGAAGAAAGACGACGCCAGGGTGATGGTCGAAAACGGCATGCTGACCCTGAGCGGCGAGCGTCAGCAGCAGGAAGAGCAGAAGGACGAGAAGTTCCACAAGGTGGAGAGCTTCTTCGGCAGCTTCGCGCGCAGCTTCGCACTTCCGGATGACATCGAGGAGAGCGCGATCCGCGCCGACTCCAGGGACGGCGTGCTGACCGTCCACGTTCCGAAGGCCAAGATCGAGACTAAGAAACCGACCACGATCAAGGTCCAGTAACGAAAGTGGAGTCCGCGAGTTGGCCGCGGGCGACGGCGCCGTGATCGTTGCCCGCGGCAGCCTTTTTGCCGCGGCGGAGTGCCCCATGAGCGCCGACATGCCCTTCGACCCGGAGCTGATACGCCGTTATGATCGGCCGGGGCCGCGTTACACGTCCTATCCGGCGGCGCCCCATTTCAACAGCACGTTCGGCGCGCCTGAGCTGCGTGCCTACGCGGCGCGCAGCAACGCGCTGCCGGGAAGGCGCCCGCTGTCGCTCTACGTGCACGTGCCGTTCTGCGTCAGCCCCTGCTTCTACTGCGGCTGCAACCGCGTGATCACGCGCGATCGCTCCCGGGGCGAGCGATATGCAGACGACCTTCTCAAGGAAATCCGGCTGCTGGCGCCGCACTTCGATCCCGGTCGCGAGGTGGTGCAGCTGCATCTGGGCGGCGGCACGCCGAACTTTCTCACTGAGGCAACCCTGGAGCGGCTCATTGCCGGAGCAGGTCGCGCGTTCCGCCTGAGCGACGCCGCGAACCGGGACTTCTCCATCGAGCTCGACCCGCGCTCACTTCCCGCTCCGCCGGCCGCCTACGCGGCAACACTCGCGCAGCTCGGCTTCAATCGCGCCAGTCTCGGGGTGCAGGACTTCGATCCGGACGTGCAGCGCGCGGTCAACCGCGTGCAGGGGGTGGATGAGACCCTGGATCTCATCGATGCGTGCCGGGACCAGGGCTTCCGTTCGATCAACATCGATCTAATCTATGGACTGCCCGGACAGACAACGGACGGATTCCGGCGGACGCTGCGGACCGTCATGTCAGCGCACCCCGATCGCATTGCCGTGTACGGCTATGCGCACTTGCCCGCGCTCTTCAAGGCGCAGCGGCGCATCGACCCGGCGCGCCTGCCCGACGCGCCGGCCAGGCTCGAGCTGCTGCGCCTTGCGATCGAAGAGCTCTCGGCGGACGGCTATCGCTATATCGGCATGGATCACTTCGCGCTGCCCGACGACGAGCTGGTACAGGCGCAGGAGCGTGGTGGGCTGCAACGCAATTTCATGGGCTACACCACTCACGCCGATTGCGACCTGATCGGCGTCGGCGCGAGTGCCATCAGCCACATCGCCGACAGCTACAGCCAGAATTTCCGCGAGCTCAAGGCCTGGAAGGCCGCGCTCGACGAGTCGCACCTGCCGGTGTGGCGTGGGCTGGCTCTCACGTTCGATGATCGTGTGCGCGGCGCGGCGATCGGTCAGTTGATGTGCCAGGGGGTGATTGATACCGCGGCCATTCAGCGTCACTACGGCATCGACTTCGCGGCCTACTTCGCCGATTCGATGGGGCAGCTGCAAGCGCTCGCCGCCGATCGCCTGGTCCGCATGGCGCACGGGCAGATCGCCGCGACACCGGCCGGACGACTGTTACTGCGCAATATCGCGATGTGCTTCGACCGCTACCTCGCCGCACCACCGGCGGCGGCCGGCAGCGTGCCGCTATCACAGGCCGTGTGAGGCAGCCGCTGCGCGCGTCAGCCGGCGGCGCGTGCCGGCTGCAGATCAAGCGCGATTTCCTCGACGTTCTGCTGCGTCGCGCGCACATGAAATCCGAGCGTGCGCGCCAGGCGCAGCATGGGCGCATTGTCCATGAGCACGCTCCCCCATAACTCGCGCGTACCACGCTCCCGGCAGTAGCCGATCAGCTTGCGCAGCAGCAGCGTGCCGAGGCCCTGCCCTTTCAGGTCGGAGCGCACCAGCACCGCGAATTCCGCCGCGGTGTTGTCCGGGTCCGCGCAGGCACGCGCCACGCCGAGCACCTGGCCCGCCTCCGCGCCGTCGGCGGCGACCGCAATGAAAGCCATCTCGCGGTCGTAGTCGATCTGCGTGAAGTGCGCGAGAGCGGACTCGGGCACCTCGCGCACGGCGTTGAAGAAGCGCATATACAGGTCCTGCGGGGCTACCCGCGAGAGGAACTGCCGGTGACTCATGGTGTCCTCCGGACGGATGGGGCGTAGCACCAGATTCCTGCCGCGGTGCCCGACCCGCTCCTCGAGCTCGCTTGGGTACGGCCTGATCGCAAGTCGAGCGTCGGCGCTCAGCGTGCTCGGCGCGAGGCGCACGCGTGCATCGAGGGCGATAACACCGTGCTCATCAGCGAGCAGGGGGTTGATGTCGAGCTCGGCAATCTCGGCCACCTCGCTCGCGAGCTGCGCCAGGCTGACGAGCGCGGACTCGAGAGCCGGCATATCGACTGCCGCCACGCCACGGGCCCCGGCGAGCAGACGGGCGACCCGTGTCCGCGAGATCAGGTCGCGCGCCAGCGCTAGGTTGAGCGGCGGCAGACCGAGCGCGCGATCGCCGATCACCTCCACCGCCGTCCCGCCACGCCCGAAGAGAATCACCGGGCCGAAGGTCGGATCCGAGGCAATGCCCGCGAGCAGCTCGTGTGCCCCTCCACGGCGGATCATCTGCTGCACGGTGAAGCCTTCGAGGCGCGCCTGGGGCAGGCGGGCCCGACAGCGGGCCAGCATGGTCTGTGCGGCCCGCTCGAGCTCCTCGGCGCTCGCGATGTCGAGTGCCACGCCGCCGACGTCGGATTTATGGCTGATGTCGGGCGACAGGATCTTGAGCGCCACCGGATAGCCAATGCGGGCGGCCGCCGCGTCGAGGCCGGCGGCATCACGGACAATCAGGGTGGTTACCACGGGGATAGCGTAGGCCGCCAGCAGCTGCTTCGACTCCGGCTCGCTGAGCTGCGCGCGTCCCTCGGCGAGCGCGGCGGCGACGATGGCGCGCACCGCACTCCGGTCGGGCTCCGGTCCCTCGGGTCGCGACGTGGGAGTCTGCACCAGCAGCGCCTGCAGTTGCGCGTAGCGGCTGACGTGCAGGAAGGCTTCGACGGCCTCTTCCGGGGTGGAGTAACCCGGCACAGTGACGGTCCCCGGGAGCTCAGCAGCCCGCACGCCCTCGGCCCCGAGCCAGCATGCGAAGGCCGGGCGCGGCGCCTGCGCGAGCAGAGGCGCACAGGCCGCCGCCACGGCGCTCGTCGATGCCAGCGCCGTGGGCGCGTGAATCAGCAGCAGCGCGTCGCTGTTCGGGTCGCGCAGCAGCGGCTCGAGTGCGCCCACATAGCGCCCGGGGCGTGCGTCGCCGACGATGTCGACCGGATTGGCATGCGACCAGCCGCCAGGCAGCAATCCATCGAGCGCCTGGAGCGTCTCCGGTGCCAGCGTCGCGAGCTCGCCGCCCCCCTCGATGAGCGCGTCGGTCGCCATCACAGCCGGTCCGCCGCCGTTACTCACGATGGCAAGTCGCGGACCGGTGTAGGGCTTTGCCTGCGTGAGAATCTCCGCCGCCTCGAACAGCTGGCGCGTGGTGCGCACGCGCAACACGCCCGCACGCCGCAGCGCGGCCTCGTATACGGCATCCGACCCGGCCAGCGCGCCGCTGTGCGAGGTGGCCGCGCGTGCGGCCGCGCCGCCGTGTCCCGCCTTCACCGCGATGACCGGCTTGTTGCGCGCAGCGGCCCGCGCCGCCGACATGAACTTGCGGGCCCCGGTGACCGACTCGATGTAGAGGAGTATTGCGCGCGTCGCCGGATCCTTGCCGAGATAGTCGAGCAGATCGCCGAAATCGACGTCCGCGGCATTGCCGAGCGATATGCAGTACGAGAAGCCGACGTCCGCCGACTGCGCCCAGTCGAGCATCGCGGTAGTGAGAGCCCCGGACTGCGCGACGAAGGCGATGTTGCCGGCCCGCACCTTGGGAAGGTGAACGAAGCTCGCGTTCAGATCAATCCCCGGCGCCAGCAGGCCGATGCAATTGGGACCGAGAATTCTGAGGCCACAGCTGCGCGCCTCGCGCAGCATCGCAGCGAGGAGCGGAGCGCCGTCCGCACCGGGCTGCTCGAGACCGGCGCTGAGCACGATCGCCGCGCGACAGCCGCGCTGCGCCAGCTGCGCGATGATCCCCGGGACTGACGCCGCCGGCGTGCAGATCACCGCGAGATCCGGTGTCGCGGGCAGCGCCGCGGCGTTCGCGTACGCGCGCACCCCCGCCACCGTTGCGTGCCGCGGGTTGACGGGCCAGACGGGACCAGCAAACTCGCCGGCGAGGAGATTGCGCATGACGGTGGCGCCCACGCTCCCCTCGCGATCGGAGCCGCCGACGACCGCCACGGACTGCGGGGCAAGCAGATACTTGAGATTGTGGCCGCTCATGTGCGTTGGGGTCGGCATGCTACCGGCACAGTGCCCGGTGTCCGTAGGGACTCTCCCTGATGTCATACGTACAAACCTTACTTTCTGCCACCGCGCCGCCCCGTTAACCTAAAATACAGCCGCGTCGATAGTCGCAGCTTATAGGGGAGTCCTGCATGTCAGGCAGAAAGATCACAGCACTGCTGGGTAAGTTTGCCGCCGTTGCGGTCTGCGCGGCAGCTGGCTTGGGGGCGGCGCCGAGCGCGCTCGCGGTACCGAGCTTCGCGCGGCAGACGGGCATGGCCTGCGAGGCCTGCCACACCGTATTCCCCGAGCTGACGCATTTCGGGCGCGTCTTCAAGGCCAACGGTTACACGCTCACGAACACCAAACAGGTGCGCGACGTCACGGGCAAGAAGGAGGAGCTGCTGCAGCTGGCGCAGTTTCCGCCGCTCTCCATCATGGCGCAGATCTCCTACACCGAGATGAAGACCCCGGTGCCCGATCTTTCCTCGGTGGGAGCCCCGGGTGTTGCGCAGAACGGCACGGCTGGGTTTCCGCAGCAATTCAGCTTCTTCTACGCGGGCAAGATTGCGCCCAACCTCGGCGCCATGTTCCAGCTGACCTACGCGAATGACGGCGGCACGATCGGCATAGACAACAGCGACGTGCGCTTCGCGGACGAGATCGTCCTGCCGGACAACGGCAGCCTGACCTACGGGCTGTCGCTCAACAACAATCCCACGGTGCAGGATCTGTGGAACTCGACGCCCGCCTGGGGCTTCCCCTACGCGGCCACGAATGCGAACGTGAGCCCGCTGGCCGCGACCGCGCTCAGTGGCGCGTTCGCGCAGGACGTCGCCGGCCTGACGGGTTACATCTATTGGAACGAGTCGCTGTATGCCGAGGTGGGCGGCTATCGCTCCGCACAGCAGGGCGTGACCAACCAACTCACCGGCGGTGCCGGGCCTCTCGATGGCACGGCCTCGAACGTGATCCAGGGTCTCGCCCCCTACTGGCGCGTGGCCTACGAGCGCAACTGGGACCGGAATTCCCTCGAAGTGGGAGTCTATGGGCTGGACATCAAAGTGCTCCCGGGGTCTGCCTCGGGGGCTCCCACGCCGCTCATCGGACCGTTCAACGAGTTCAACGACGTGGCTGAGGACCTGCAATACCAGTTCATCGGCGACCAGCATCTGCTGTCCGTCGAGGCCACGCATATTCACGAGTCGATGACACTCAACGCGGCGTTTGCGAGCGGCGCATCGGCAAACCCGAGCAACACACTGACCACCACCGACGTGGCGGCCACTTACTACTATCGCCGCAAGATCGGCGGCACGGTCCAGTACTTCTCGACGACCGGTACGACCGACACAGGACTCTACCCCGCAACTCCTGCCGGCGCTCCCGGAGTCGTCACCAGCGCCAACGGCTCGCCCGACACGCGTGGCTGGATCGCCGAGCTGAATTACCTGCCGTGGCTCAACGTCAAGGTGTCGGCGCAGTACACCTGGTACGGCAAGTTCAACGGCGGAAGCTCCAACTACGACGGTGTCGGCCGCAACGCCTCCGACAACAACACGCTGTACCTGCTGCTGTGGTTCGCGTACTGAGGTGATTATCATGGCAAGACTCCCGCTCTGCCTGGCCGGTGCCGCAATGCTGCTCGCCGCAGGATCCGCAGCGCTCGCGGACGAGCCCGACGCCACGACCCGCGTCGCTGCGCAGCACATCGCCGTCACCGTCTGCGGCACCTGCCACGGGCCAACCGGCAACAGCGTGCAGCCGAAGTTCCCGCGACTCGCGGGTCAGAACGCCAACTATCTCGCCGCCCAGCTCAAGGCCTTCCGCTCGCAGACGCGCGGTGATCCGGACGCAGTGGGCTACATGTGGGGGATGGCCAGCCAGCTCGACGATGCGACCATCGCGGCGCTCGCGGCATATTACGCGGCGCAGAAAGCCGAGCCGAGCGCAAGCGGTCCCTCCGCCGCGGTGAGCCGCGGCCGCGAGATCTACGAGCACGGCGTTGCCGCGCAAGGAGTTCCGGCCTGCAGCAGCTGCCACGGACCGGATGCGCACGGGCTGCAGGACTTCCCGCGCCTCGCCGGCCAGCACGGCCAGTACGTGCTCAAGCAGCTCGGGTCCTTCCAAAGCAACATGCGCAATGTCGCCATCATGCACGGCGTCGCGCAGAACCTGAATCTCGAGGATATGGATGCGGTCACCGCGTTCCTCGAGGCTCAGCCCTGAGGCTCACCGCCACCGTCATGACCGCGATCCGCCGCATCCTCGTCGCCGTCAAGGAACCCGGAGCCCATAGGCTCCCCGGGGTCCGCAAGGCGGCACGACTCGCGGCGGCGTTCGGCTCCGAGCTCGTCCTGTTCCACGCCATCGCCGAGCCGCTGTACGTCGGCGGCGTGGACGGCGACGTTTCGCTGCTGTACGACAACCCGCCCGACATCGAGCGACGCACCCGGGAGATGCAGTGCGAGCGGCTGGAGCGCATCGCGCGCCGCCTGCGGCGCACGGGACTCAGGGTGTCCGTGAGCGTCGCGTGGGACTACCCGGCCTACGAAGCCGTCATTCGCGAAGCGTGCCGCATCGGCGCCGGCCTCATCGTGGCCGAGCAGCATCCGGGGCGGCATTTTGCAGCGGGGCTCTTGCATCTCAACGACTGGGAGCTGCTGCGGCGCAGTCCCATGCCGGTGCTGCTCGTCAAGCAAGCGCGACCGTACCGCCAGCCGGCCGTGCTCGCCGCCGTGGATCCCGATCGGACCTATGCGAAGCCGGCGCGTCTCAACCAGCAGATTCTGCGCCTGGGAGCGGCGTTCGCGCGCGCGCTGCACGGCGCGCTGCACGCCGGCTACGCCTACATGCCGCTGCCGCTGGCGGCCGTTTCGGGCGGCGTACTGTCGGATGAGGAGGTCCTCGGGCTCGAGGCGCGCGCTGCACGCGCTGCGCGCGCCAGGCTGCAGCGCACGGTACGCGCTGCCAGCATCCCGCGGACGCGCCAGCACATCCTCGGGCGTCATCCGGTCGATGCGATCGCACAGCTCGCGACCCGCACCGGCAGTGCGATCGTGGTGATGGGTGCGATTTCGCGCTCGGGTTTCAAGCGACTGCTGATCGGCAACACCGCCGAGCGGCTGCTCGATCGGCTTTCCTGCGACGTTCTGGTTGTGAAGCCGGCGGGACTCATCAAGCCGCCGCCGCGCGCGCGGCGCGGCGCACGCTACTTCGGCATTCAGCCCCGGCTGTACTGAAGGCCTTCAGCCCCCGCGTTGCGACTGATAGTTCGCCGCACGCCACCCGGCGTGCACGCCCTGTAGCTCATCGGTGGTCACGGTGTGCCGCAGCGGCGCCGCTGTCGCACCTGATACGCGTAGCGAAACCATTCGACGCATCCGTAAGCGGACGCGCTGCCCTCTGCCGCCGTGTCCCTGTCCTTTGGCTGACGGTCCTGGTATGACAGGGTAACCGCAGGCGTAGCGGGTTCCGCCGCTTCAAACGGAGTGAGATCGGGGAGGCGACCGCGCGATTTCTGTGTGTGATTCTGCACATTCATAGGCCTCTCCTCGAGGTTGGTTGCGAGTCTCGACCCCCGCAGCGGCATGCGCCATACGCGCAAGCGCTTATGAGCGTCTAGGCACATTCCACAATGGCCGTCGACCGCGCACCGGTCGATGCTGCCCGCAGACGATCGCGACAGGAGCTCGAACATGGCGAGGTCCCTCAAGCGCATTCTGATTGCAATCCGCGATGTTCGGCACGTTCCGCAGGCCGAGCTCCGCAAAGCTGCCGCTCTCGCCACAGCAGCCGGCGCGCGCATCGAGCTATTCCATGCGATCGACGAGCCCGATCCCGCTGCCAGCTGGCCGGAGACGGTAACCGCCGGCTTCGTCGAGCACCAGCGCGCGGCGATCGCGGACCAGAAGCGCCACCGCCTGGAGCGGTTCGCGCGCGACTCGTCACTCAAGGGGCTCGATGTCGAGTGCACCAGCAGCTGGGACTATCCACCGCACGAGGCCATCATCCGCCGCGCGCTCGCGAGCCGCGCCGACCTCGTGATCGCCCCGACACGCCATCACCGCATGGGCGCGCGCCTCGTGCTGCGCAACACCGACTGGGAGCTGATCCGGCACTGCCCGACGCCGCTGCTGCTGGTTAAGTCCGGTCACTGGGATCACAAACCGCCGGTGATCGCTGCCGTCGATCCCTTCCACGCACGATCCGCCGACCTTGATGCGCGGCTGCTCGCGGCCGCTGGTCGATTCGCGCGGCTGCTGGGCGGCAGCCTGCACGTGTTTCATGCGTACATGCCGCTCGTCAGCGCCGCGACCATGCCGCTCGGCACGGCACCACTGGTCATGCTGCCGCCGGAAGTGGAAGCCGCGCACGGGCGGCAGGTCGCGCGCACGATCGACAAGCTGGCAGACAGCGCCACGATTCCGCGTGCGCGCCGTCATGTTCACATGGGCGATGTGTCCGGAGAGTTGCGCGCGGTCGTCGGCGATACGGGCGCGGGCTTGGTGGTGATGGGAGCGGTGTCCCGCTCGGCGCTGGCGCGGCTGTTCATTGGCAACACGGCCGAACGGGTGCTCGACAGGCTCGATTGCGACGTACTCGTCATCAAGCCGCGCGGCTTCCGTTCGAAAGTGCAGCGGCGCCCGGCTGCCGCCGAGGTCAGGCGGGCTCGCCGTCCACGCTCCGTCGGCCGGGCGCGCGACCGCCTGCCCCCCGGCGCCGTCACAACCATGCGGGTGATGTTGCCACCCGTTTGAGGCCCGTGGTCGGGCGGCGCGGCTCCAGGCCGGCTCAGAACTTCACCATCACCCCGGCTCCCCAGACGATCTCGCGCTTGACCAGTTCCGGGTTCCAGATACCGCCCTCGCCGGCGCAGTTGTCGGCGCCGATGATGCTGCCGTTGTTGCACACGTAGCTCGAGGGCGCACCGGTGTTGCCTGCAGGTGGCGTAACGCCTCCGGGGCCCGACCAGTACGGCACGTCCGAGTGACGGAACGTGGTCTCCGTCCACCACGTGATCCAGGGTTTGGGCATGTACTGGAAGTTGAGCTGCATGTCCCACTGGTAGAGCTTCTGTCCCGGGTTCTCGGTGAAGTACGGCGTGCCGCTGACCGCGGTCGCGCCATTGATCGGCGGCACCAGCGCGAGATAGCGGCCGGGGTTGTTCATGAACCCGCCGCCGAGCGTCACGGCGTAAATGTCGCGGTTGAACCAGGTGCGGTCGTAGAGCATCAGGCCGAAGAAGTTGGCCTTGTTGGGCCCGTGCGAGCAGTTGACTCCGCCGCCGTACTCGCAGCCGAGGTCGGCGGTGAACGACAGGGCTTTCTTCGAGATGCCGAGCGGACCTGCGCCCTGGGGATCGTAGTACTTCCACAGGATGCTGTCGTCCTCGTGAACGCGGGTCACGTGGGCATAGTTGATGTAGGGCGCAGCCGGGTTGGGCAGGCCGATAGCGGCGTTGGGGTTGCCACCGCTGTTGGGAACGCCGCTGCCGCTCGCCAGGTTGTCCTGGCCGATCGAATAGCTGTTGAAGACCAGCTTCAGGGCATCGTTCGGGATCCACAGGATCTGCCCGCCGACGCCCGGATGATTGTTGTACCTGGCGTACGACTGCCAGCCGTTGATGAGCCAGGGCTCGATCTTGAGCGTCTGCGTTGGGAACCATTGCACCCGCAGGCCATTGAAGAACCACGGTGTGTTGGATGAGACGAACGACGGCTGGTAGGTCCAGTTGTCGAAGTTGTAATAGCTGAAGAGCCCGATGTACGAGAGAAAGATCCCGGCGTCGACGTTGAGCCCGTGATTCACGTCCCAGTGGTAACCGGCGTTCGCCTCTGAGAGGTACTTGTAGGCACCCTGCAGATCCCACTCGCCGACGCCGAGGCTGGCGTCGTTGCGCGGCGTCGTGACGGAGTACAGCCCCATCATCGACAGAAAGCGCGCCTGGACATTCTCCCAGTGGAAGTTGCCGCCCAGGCTCACCTGCTCGAGCTGGAACTCCCCGGAGCGGAACTCCTCGGTCGAGCCGACGATGGTGTGGTCCACAGGGTGATTGAAGTCCTGCAGATAGTTCACGTCGAAACGGACTTCGGGCGTGAAGAATTTGGTGTCGAAGATGGGCGTCGAGTTGCGCGTGGTGCCGTTCATCCAGCCGAGATCCCCGACCGCGAACGGCGTCTGCGTATCGACCGCCGGAGCGGGCTCTGGCGCCTGCAAGGCCTCCGGCACCACCCGCGCGACGGCCGCCGCCACCTCGGCGGCCAGTGGCGAGGCCGCGGGCGCCCCGCCCGCCGCAGCTGGTGCGGGCGCAGCCGCTGCGACCGCAGGCGCGGACACTACAACGTTCATCACGATGTCGCGCCGCGTCGCCTGCCCGGCGATGACGCTGAGCGCCGGCACGATGACCTGCGGCGTGCCGTTCATCTGCGCGCTGACGCTCCAGTTCCCCGGCGGCAGATCGCCGAAGGAGTAGACGCCATCGCTCCCCGAGACCGTGGCACGAACGGCAGCGCCATCCGCGCGCACTGCGGTCACGGTCGCGTGCGCCAGCGGCACGCCAGCCGGGTTCGTGACTATGCCGACGATCGCGCCAACGCTCGGCGCCGCTGCCTGCGCCGACGATAGCGCCAGGCCGAGAGCCGACACCCACAGCACGCGACGCCAATTGCTCATATTCGTCACTGCTCCTTTAATGATGCGCGCACGGGTGCGTGCCGGTCCCCCGGAAAGCTGCGTATTTTGCGCGTGCACACTGTTAGGATGCCGTGAGGAATTGACGCTCAGCAACCGGCGCACACGATGCGGCCGATGCGGCCGACCCGCAGCCCGTCGCTGCGATCGCGGAAGAAGCGCGCATTGAGCTCGTCCGGGCCCAGATCCGCGAGCTGCCGGAAGCCGAGCGCCGTGAGCTCGGTGGCAAGTCCGTCAGCATCGAAGAAAGTTCTCCACGGCTCACCGAGCGCGGCGACGTGGCGCCGCACCACACCGACGATCAGGCGCCGCATGAGACTCAAGGAAGCGGGCGGCACTGCGTAGTCGAACACGACACCGCCGCCAGGCGGGAGTGATGCGATGTAGCTGAGCGTGCTCATTACCGCCTGCCGCGTGAGATACATGGTCACGCCGAGCCAGGAGAAGAACGACGGCTCATCGGCGCGCCAGCCACTGCCGCTGAGCCGCTCGGCGAGCACGTCGGTCTCGAAGTCGACCGGCACGAAGCTGAGTGACTCGGGCAGGGCGATGCCGCCTGCGTGCAGCTGCCGGCGCTTCCAGGCCTGCGTGGCCGCGTGGTCCACCTCGAACACCCGCAGCAGTGATGCGGGATGCGGGTTGCGGTAAGCGAAGGTGTCGAGCCCGGCACCGAGGATGACGTACTGACGCACGCCGCGCCCCAGACTCTGCGCGAGCGCATCCTCCGCGACGCGGCTGCGTGCCGCCACGAAGGCCCGCAGGTAGCGCGCCAGCGGGGCGCTGAATCGCAACGGCTGAGCGCGGATCTCCGCCACGGCCGCCGTGCCGACGATACGCAGTGCGATCGGGTCCTCGAGGAGGCGCGGGTGATCGAGAATCTGATGCGCGGCCCGGCTCACCGCCACACGCTGCGCCGTCAGGCTGGGTCCGTCTCTCACCAGGAGCTCCGCGCGCCTCCGTGACGCGCGCAAACTATACACCGCCGCCGTCGCGGCCTTGACAGGCCGGGTGCGCGGATGGATCGTGATGACGTGAGCCCGCACGCCGAAGCCTCGCCGCTGGTCAGGATGAGCGCGGTGGAGCTGACGCGCGCGATTCGCGCGCGCACCGTGTCCTGCGCCGAGGTGATGGCGACCTTTCTCGATCACATCGGCCGGCTCAATCCGCGCGTCAACGCGCTGGTATCGCTGCAGGATGCCGAAGTCCTGATGCAGCAGGCGCGCGTGCGGGACGCGCAGCTCGCCCGCGGTGACTATCTCGGGCGGATGCACGGGCTGCCGCACGCGGTCAAGGACCTGGCCTTCACCGCCGGCATCCGCACCACGCGCGGCTCACCGCTCCTGGACGCGGTCCCCGAGCGGGATTCCATCCTGGTGGAGCGGCTGCGTGCCGCCGGCGCGATCCTCATCGGCAAGACCAACACCGCCGAGCTCGGTCTCGGATCGCAGACCTACAACCCGGTGTTCGGCACGACGCTGAATGCCTGGCACCCGGGCAAGACTGCCGGTGGCAGCAGCGGCGGAGCGGCGGTGGCGCTCGCGCTGCGCATGGTGCCGCTCGCCGACGGCAGCGACATGATGGGCTCGCTGCGCAATCCGGCCGCCTATAATAATGTGTTCGGCTTCCGCCCTTCCCAGGGACGAGTGCCGGCCGCGGGCGAGGAGCTGTTCCTCGACTCGCTGTCGGTCTGGGGTGCCATGGGCCGCAGCGTCGCGGACCTCGCGATCCTCATGAGCGTCATTGCCGGGCCGGACGTGCGCGCGCCACAGTCGAGCGGCGACGACCCGGGCGAGTTCCTGCAGCCGCTCGAACGCAGCTTCGCAGGGGTGCGGATCGGATGGCTCGGCGATCTGTCGGGCTACCTGCCCTTCGAGCCGGGCGTTCTCGAGTTGTGCCGGGCTGCGTGCGCGGTGCTGGAGAAGCTCGGCTGCGTCGTCGAGGAGGCGGCTCTCCCCTGCTCGCCCGCCGCGCTCTGGGAGGCGTGGGTAACGCTGCGACACTGGCTGGTCGCAGGCGAGCTCGAGCCCCTCTACCACGAGCCCGTTACCCGGGCGCGCTTGAAGCCCGAGGCGCGCTGGGAAGTGGAAAGCGCCGCCGCACTCACCGCGCTCGATGTGTATCGCGCCTCGGCGGCGCGCTCGCGCTGGTACACGGCCGCCAACCAGCTGTTCGAGCACTTCGACTTCCTGGCTCTGCCGAGCGCGCAGCTGTTCCCTTTCGATGCCGCCGTGCTGTGGCCGCGCTCGATCAACGGCGTCGCCATGGATACCTACCATCGCTGGATGGAGGTGGTGGTTCCCGCCAGCCTGCTCGGCAGCCCGGTGCTCAACGTGCCGGTGGGATTCTCGCCGCTCGATCTGCCCATGGGCATGCAGATCATCGGCCGCCGGCACGCGGACCTCGCGGTGCTGCAACTGGGCGACGCCTACGATCAGGAAACACGCTGGGTGGAGAGCCGCCTGCCGCCGCTGCTCACAAGCGACCGCAGCTGACGCGGCGGCGCTGCGGCGCGCGCCGCGTGTCCAAGAGGGGCGCGCCGCCTCAGGCGACCGAGACCACCTTGAGGGCCACGTCGACGTTGCCGCGGATGGCCTTCGAGTACGGGCATACCTGGTGACCCGCCGCGGCAATTTTCTCCGCGTCCGCCTGCGACACGCCGTGGATCTCGACCGCCAGCTCCACCGTCAGCCCGAAGCCGCCCCCGGAGGCCTCGCCGATGCCGACGGCGGACCGCACCGTGATCGTCTTCGGGATGATCTTCATCTGGCGGGACGCGTACTCGCAGGCGCTGCCGAAGCAGGCGGCGTAGCCGGCGGCGAACAGGTGCTCCGGGGTCGAGGTGTTGGGTCTGCCCGGGCCACCCATGGCCTTCGGCACCGACAGGTCGACGCTGATAAGGCCATCGTCGGCCTGCGTGTGGCCGTTGCGGCCGCCGGTGGCGGTGGCGTGCGCAGTGTAGAGAACCTTGATGCTCATGGGGTCTCCTTCGCCCTGGGAATTGGTACAGCGAATTAGAAGCCCGGCGGCCTCTCGTCCGCAACCGCAAGACTGCGCTCGAGCGCCAGCCCCACGCGGGCGATGGTCCCCTCATCGAACAGCCGGCCGATCAGCGTGACGCCGTGGGGCACGCGGCGCGGCGGCTGGAACTTCGGCAGCGGCCGCGCCGGATCGGGTGCCCAGTCGCTGCGTGCCTCGGCGACGCGCACAAAGCCGGCACGCAGCGTGAGTGACGGCAGGCCGGTGAAGTTGCCGATGGTGAGCATCTCATCGCGCAGCGATGGCACCAGCAGCACATCGACCCGCGAGAGCAGGCGCTGCATCTCGAGCGCCACGGCGCGTCGCAGCCGGTCGGTCTGCACGAAATCGACCGCCGACAGGAAGCGCGCCTGGCGGAAGGTGTTCGGCCAGGCGTCCGGCGTCTGCATCCGCAGTGCATCGACGCCGTGGCTGAGGGTGAGTTCCTCGAAGGCGGCCGCGGCCTCGGCGAACAGGATCGTGTTGAGATCGTCATACGGCCAGTCGGGAATGCCGACCGCGACCGGCTCGAGGCCGAGTGCCGGCAGCCTTGCGAGCACCTGACGGTCGACCTCGGTGGCGGGCTCCTCGCTCATCCAGCGGGGAAAGTAGCCGACACGCAGCCCCGCGACGCTCGCCGCGGCGTCGAACTCCAGATGCGCCGCGACGCTGCCGAGATCGGCCGCATCCGCTCCGGCGATCGCCTGCAGCACCAGCATGACGTCCTCGACGCTGCGCGCCATGGGTCCGAGCTTGTCGAGCGACCAGCACAGCGTCATCGCGCCGCTGCGTGCTACACGGCCGAAGGTCGGGCGCAGCCCGGTGAGACCGCAGCGCATGCTGGGACTGACGATGCTGCCCTCGGTCTCGCTGCCGATCGAGAACGCCACCAGCCCGGCGGCGGTCGCCGCCCCGGGTCCGGCGCTCGAGCCCGAAGACCCCTCCTCCAACAGCCACGGATTCAGCGTCTGCCCGCCGAACCACACGTCGTTGAGGGCGAGCGCGCCGAGACTGAGCTTGGCAATCAGCACCGCGCCGGCCGCGTGCAGCCGGCGCACCACGGCGGCGTCGGCGTCCGGCACGCGCTCCCGGTAGGGCTCCGCGCCGTAGGTCGTAGGGATGCCGGCGGTGTCGAGCAGGTCCTTCGCGCCCCACGGTATGCCGTGCAGCGGCCCGCGATATTTTCCGGCGGCGATCTCGCGGTCGGCCTGCTGCGCCTGCGCGAGCGCCAGCTCGCGCGTCAGTGTGATCACGCACCGCAGCCGGCCGTCGAAGCGCGTGCAGCGCTCGAGATAGATGCGCGTCAGCCGCTCCGAGCTTAAGGCGCGCGTCCCGACCCAGCGCGACAGCTTCCACACCGGCGCGAAGGCGATATCGGCGTCGGCGGCCGGCAGCGGCCCCGGGTCGCGTTCGCTGCGCACGAACCGGTCGGCTTGCGGGAGCGGCCCGTGTCCGGGGAGCAGCGGGTTGCAGGTGGAATAAGGCGCCAGTGTCGCGGCGAGCGGCAGCTTGCGCGGGCCGCTGCGGCGCTCGTGGACCGCAGCCATGCTGCTGCGCCAGTTCAACGCCGCCTGGGTGCGCTCCACCGCGGTGAGCTCGACGGCCACGAGCTTCTCGGCTTCCGCAAAAGTCGCGCCGCTCACCTCGGGGCCTGCCGCGGGCGCGGTTCCAAACGCGGGCGGCGAGCCCGGCGGCGGCTCGGCGGGCTGTGCCACGGCCGCAGGCGAGAGCAGCGCGGCAGCGGAAGTCATGAGAAACTCGCGACGCGATCCGGACATGGTGTTCCCCCAAGGATCTGCTCCCCGATGGAAGTCTAAGCCCGAACGGTCACATATGCCGCCCAGCAAGCCCGACCATCCGGCGCTCGCCGCTCTCGCCGTGGGAGCGCTCGGGGTAGTGTTCGGCGACATCGGCACGAGTCCGCTCTACACCTTCAAGACGGTGCTGGACGTCACCGGCGGCAAGGATCCGGCGTCGATTCTCGGCGTGGTATCGCTGCTCACCTGGACGTTGATCATCGTCACCAGCATCAAGTACGCCGGCTTCGCGATGCGCATCGACAACGACGGCGAAGGCGGCATCCTCGCGCTCATGGCGTTGCTCGGCGTCAAGCGCTACCGGCGCCCCGTCATCGTGGCACTCGGCCTGTTCGGCGCGGCGCTCATCTACGGCGATGGCGCGATCACGCCCGCGATCTCGGTGCTGTCGGCACTCGAGGGCCTGACGATCGTCGAGCCCGCGTTGCAGGCGTACGTGCTGCCGCTCACCGTGGCGGTGCTGCTCGCCCTGTTCGTGCTGCAGCCGACCGGCACAGCCCGCATCGGCCGCGCCTTCGGTCCGGTGATGGCCGTGTGGTTCCTGACGATCGCGCTGCTCGGCATCCTCGGAGTGGCGCGTCACCCGGGCGTGCTGTGGGCGCTCAATCCCTGGTACGGGATCGATTACCTCGCGCACGGCGGGCGCGACGCATTCCTGGTTCTCGGTGGCGTGTTTCTGTGCGTGACCGGCGCCGAGGCGCTGTACGCCGACATGGGGCACTTCGGCGCGCGACCCATCAAGCTCGCCTGGGGAACGCTGGTGTTCCCGAGCCTGGTGCTGAACTACGCCGGCCAGGGCGCGATCGTGCTTGCCGGCGCGACCACCGAGGGCAATATCTTCTATCGGCTCTGCCCCGGACAATGGCTGGTGCCGCTGGTGCTGTTGTCGACGGTAGCGACCATCATCGCCAGCCAGTCGATCATCACCGGCGCATTCTCCATGACGCGCCAGGCAATCCAGCTCGGCTGGATGCCGCGGCTCAAGGTGGTGCAGACCTCCGGCGCGGGCTACGGACAGATCTACGTCGGTACGGTCAACTGGCTGCTGATGCTCACCACCATCGCCCTCGCGCTCGGCTTCCGCAAGTCCGACAACCTTGCCGGGGCCTACGGCATCGCGGTATCGGCCACCATGCTGCTGACCACGGCGCTGCTCTACACTGCGATGCGCGACGTGTGGAAATGGAAGCTCACCGCGAGTGTGGCCGTTGCCGCGGTGTTCTTCCTGGTCGACGGCGGGTTCTTCGCCTCCAACCTCATGAAGCTCGCCGACGGCGGCTACGTGCCGCTGCTGCTGGCCGCGGTGGTGTACGCGGTCATGCTCATCTGGCACCGCGGCCTGGCGGCAATTCGTGAGCGCGTCCACGAGAATCCTGTGCCGCTCGCGGATTTCTTCGCCGGCATCGCCCGCGACGCGGTAGCGCGCGTGCCGGGCACCGCGGTGTTCCTGACGCGCGTCAAGGACGCGACGCCCCCGGTCATGCAGTGGTACGTGCGGCACAGTCACGCGCTGCACGACAAGGTCATCGCCGTGACGCTCGAGACCGCTTCGGTGCCGTGGATTGCCGCGAGCGAGCGCGTGCGGCTCAGCCAGCCGATTCCCGGCTTCTGGGTGGTGAGCGCCTGCTATGGTTTCATGGAGCGCCCGGACATGCCGGCACTGCTGCACCAGCTGGCCGCGATCGGCTGCGGCCCCGACTTAGGGCAGCTCACCTACTTCGTCGGCTCCGAGCACATCGTGCCGCGCGAGGACGGGCGCGGCCTGCCGCGCTGGATGGAAGCACTCTTCAGCGCCATGCTGCGCAATTCGGTGCACCTCCCGGATTATCTCAACGTGCCGCGCGAGCAATTGATCGATCTCGGGCGTCAGGTCGCGATTTAGGCGCCGCCCGCACGCTCGCTTATACTGCGGCCATGTCGCGTCTGCTTGCATCGCTCGTGGCGCTGCTGCTGCCGGTCGCGCTGGTCGAGGGCCGCGGTGACGACCCGTGCGCGGCGTTCTCCTGGGACGTGCACCACGAACGGGATCTCTTCGGCCAACAACCGGTGGACCTGGCGAGCGGCAGGGCGCTGGGGGATGCACCGGCGCTCACACCCGAGCGGCTCTACGAGCTCGAGCTGCGTGCACAGCCGGAGGTGAGCTTCGCCGCGCCGCCGAGCCGCACCTGGCCGATGGAGGCGAGCTACGCAGGTCTCGCGCGGCTCACGGTCGACTCGGCCGGGGTCTACCGCTTCGCGCTCGATCAGCCGGCCTGGGTGGACGTAGTGGTGAACGGTGCGGTGTTGAAGTCGCTCGACTTCCAGGGCCGCCCGGGCTGCAGCGCGCCGCACAAGATCGTTGAGTTCGCGCTGCCGGCCGGCAAGCCCATGCTGCTCGAGTTCAGCGCCAGCGTCACGCCGTCGATCAAGGTGACGGTGAGCCGCTCTCCCACTCAGCCGCACTGAGCGCGCGGGCGGCTGCGCCCGCGGGCATTCGACGATGCCTGAGACAGCCCATAAACACCCGCCGACCGCGCCGGCCACCGGCGCGGCACCCGCCGCGTGGAGCGCGCTGCGCCAACCGGTGTTCCGCTGGCTGTGGATCGCGACCGTGGTGTCGAACGTCGGCTCGTGGATGTACAACGCCGCCTCGGCGTGGCTGATGACGAGTCTCAACCCCGACCCCTTCATCGTGTCGCTGGTACAGGTCGCCAACAGCCTGCCGCTGTTCCTGTTCGCCCTGCCGGCGGGGGCACTCGCCGACATGATTGACAAGCGCCGCTTCATCCTCGCGCTCGAGATCCTCAACACGGTGTTCGCGGCGCTGTTTGCGCTGCTGGTCGCCCGCCATCAGGTGACGCCCGCCGTGCTGCTGTGGTTCATCTTCGTGGTCGGCGCGCTGGGGGCCATCGAGACGCCTGCCTGGCAGGCGATCACGCCGCTGCTCGTGCCGAAGCCCGCACTCGCCTCTGCCGTGGCGCTCAACAGCGTGGGCATCAACATCAGCCGCGTGATCGGGCCCGCGCTTGCGGGCGTGCTCATACTCGGCGTAGGGATAGCGGCGCCCTTCTGGGTCAATGCCGTGAGCAATGCAGGTGTGATCGCGGTCATTCTGTGGTGGCGGCCGGCCGCGGGGCCGGTGCGCACCCTGCCCCCCGAGCACCTCTCAAGCGCAGTTCGCGCGGGGCTGCGCTACGCACGCCATCATCGGCAGTTGCGAGCCACGCTCGCCCGCGCCGTCGGCTTCTTCCTGTTCGCGAGCGCCTACTGGGCGCTGCTGCCGGTGCTGGCGCGCACGCAGTTGCACGGCGGGGCGACTCTCTACGGGGTACTGCTGGGAGTGCTCGGCGCGGGCGCGGTCGCCGGCGCCTTGCTGCTGCCGCGACTCAAGGCGGCGCTCGGGGCGGACCGTGTGGTCGCCCTGGGCGAGCTCGGCACCGCCGCGGCGCTCGTGCTGTTCGCGCTGGCGCATACGGCACCGCTCGCGACGCTTGCCTGTCTGCTCGCGGGCGGCTGCTGGATCGCGGTGCTCGCGAGTCTCAACGTGTCGGCGCAGCTGTCGCTTCCGGAGTGGGTGCGCGGGCGGGGACTGGCCGTCTATGTGACCGTGTTCTTCGGCACGATGAGCCTCGGCAGCGCCTGCTGGGGCTTCACCGGCGCGCACCTGGGGCTCCCCGGCGCACACCTCATCGCTGCCGCAGGCTTAGTGCTCGCGATCCCGCTGACGCGGCGCTGGCGGCTGCAGTCTGCGGTCGAGGCGGACCTCACCCCATCGATGCACTGGCCCGCGCCGGTGCTCGCCCGCGCGGTCGAGGACGATGCTGGCCCGGTGCTGGTGAGCGTCGACTACCGCGTCGAGCCGGACAACCGCGCGGCCTTTCTGGCCGCACTGTTGCGGCTGGCGAGCGTTCGCCGGCGCGATGGCGCCTACTCGTGGGGCGTATTCGAGGACACGGCACATGCGGGCAGGTTTGTCGAGACCTTCCTGGTTGATTCCTGGCTCGAGCACCTGCGCCAGCACCAGCGCGTTACGCGCGCCGATCAGGCGCTCGAGAACCAGGTGCGCGGCCTGGCGCGCGGGGCGCCGCGCGTCACGCACTACACCGCCGCCGCCTGAACGCTAAGCGACTCAGCCCGGCGGCTTGCCGCCCTTGAGGAACTTCGCCACCCGCTGCGCCGCGTCCGGCGCCAGGCCCTCGTTCTTGAAGAGGTTGAGCGCATGGGCATCGTGCAGTGTCAGGCCATCGCTCTCGAGCAGCGCGCGCTTGTTGACCTGGTTCGAGTACCAGGAGTTGGCGAGGATGTCCTGGGTAAGCGCCGCGAGCTGTGCCTCGAACTCGTGCTCCGCGTAGCAGAAGTTCACCAGATGCATCTCGTGCGCCTCGCGCCCTGAGTAGGTGCGGCAGGTGAACATCATCTCGGCCGCCTTGGCGGTGCCGATGCGGTGCGGCAGCCGCAGGCTCAGCCCCCAGATCGGCGTGAGGCCCCAGCGCGCGTAGGCATCGCAGAACTGCGCCGACTCGGCGGCTACGATCAGGTCGGCGGCGAGCGCCAGCTCCAGCGCCCCGGTGGAGCAATGGCCCTGGACCGCGGCGATGACCGGCTGCGGCAGATTCGCCACCTTGCCGATGACCTCGACATAGTGATGCGGCTTGGCGTGCGCCTTGACCTGCGCGAGCACCTCGCTCATGTCGTGACCGGAGGAGAAGTTGCCGCCCGCGCCCCGCAGAATCACGAGCCCGACGGTCTTGGTCTCGCGCGCGAGCCTCTCGACATGTTCCTCCAGGGCCTCGATCAGCTCTTTGGAGAGCGCGTTGAGCTTTTCCGGGCGGTTCAGGGTGAGTACCGCGGTCCCGGCATGGTCTTCCCGCAACACGAGCTTGCTCATCTGAGGGACGCCTCGGTGCTATTCCACCAGCCCCCGCCGAGGGCCTGAAACAAACCGGCGGTGTCGGCATAGCGGTTGGCGCGCGCCTGCACCAGCGCAGCTTCCGCCTGCTGGTAAGTCTGCTCGGCATTGAGCAGCGCCACCAGACTGATCGTTCCCAGCTGCTGCTGCCGGCGGGCGAGCTCGAAGGCCGCGCCCGCCGCAGTGTCCGCATCCGCGCTCGCCTTGAGTCCGTCGGCGTCGGCTTTGAGCGCCCGCAGCGTATCGGCGACATTCTGGCACGCGAGGATTACCGCGGCGCGATACTCGGCAGCCGCTTCATCGAGCGCGGCCTCGGCGGCGCGGTGCCGGTAGATGAGCGCGCCCGCATCGAACAGCGTCTGCGTGAGCGAGGCGCCGAGGTCCCAGAAGCCGGTGTACGGTGTGAACAGCTTGTCGATGGCGAGCGCCGCCGACCCGGTGTCGGCGCTGATGGTGAACTGCGGCAGCATGTCGGCGAGCGCCACGCCGACCTGCGCCGAAGCCGCGTGCAGGTTCTCTTCCGCCTGACGTACGTCGGGCCGCTGCTCGATGAGCTTCGAGGGCAGGCTCACGGGCAGCTCGGTCGGCAGGCTGAGCTCCTCGAGAGTGAAGGTCTCGGCCGGCTCCGCGGACGGCAGTCGCCCCAGCAACGCCGTCAGTGCATCGCGCGTCTGTCCGAGCTGCTTCTCAAGCGGCGGCAGCTGGGCAGCGGTCTGTGCCTCCGCTGACTTCTGCGCCAGCAGGTCGAGATCGCTAGCCGTGCCCAGCGCACGCTGTTGCCGCACGGTCGCGCTGAGCTGCCGCTCGATCTCAAGCAGACGCTCGGTGGCGCCGATCTGACCGCGGAGTGAGGCCTCCGCAACCGCCGTCACCACCACGTTGCTGCTCAGGGTGATGTAGGTCGCGATGAGCTCGAAGCGCATCGCGCCCACTCCGGCGCGCGCCGCCTCGAGCGAGCGGCGCGTGCCGCCAAAGACGTCCGGCGAGTAGCTCAGGTTGAGCTGCGCGGTGAACAGGTTGTAGTAAGGATTGGCCTGCGGGAGGCTGGTGGGGTTTGACAGCGTGAGCACCGGATTTCTGGCGCGCTGCGCATCGAAGCTGCCCTGCACCACTGGCAGCAGGCTGGTGCGCTGGGCCTTGTAGAGCTCGTGCGCCTGGCGCAGCGCCGCCCGCGCCGCCTCGAGGTTGGGATTGCCCGCCAGCGCCTGAGTGACCAGAGCGCTGAGCTTGGGCGACTGAAACAGCTGCCACCATTGCGCGGGGATGTCCTGACCGGGATTGAAGCTCTGCGCCGCGCCGCCGCTGCCGGGGCTCGCGACCGTCGCGCCCTGCGCGGGCGCGCTGCCGTAATCCGCCGCCTTGGGCGCCGCCGGGCGGTGATAGTTCGGGCCCAGCGCGCAGGCGGCGAGCGCCGCCGACAGCGCCGCCACCATCAACACCCGCGCCTTAGGGCCTCTCACGCCCATCGCGCCTCGCCGTGGCGCCGCTCCGCCCAGTGCTCGACCACGTGGTACATCGAGGGCAGCACGAACAGCGTCAGCACCGTCGAGATCGCCAGCCCCCCGACGACTACGGTGGCGATGCCGCGTTGCACGTCGCTGCCGACGCCGGTGTGGATCGCCGCGGGCAGCATCCCGAGCGTCGCCACCGTGGCGGTCATCAGCACCGGCCGCAGGCGCTCGGTCGCGCCCTTGAGGATCGCCTCGTGCAGCTCGAAGCCGGAGCTGCGCATGCGATTCAGGTTCGCCACCATGATGATGCCGTTCTGCACCGCGACGCCGAACAGCGCGATGAAGCCGACACCCGAGGCGACGTTGAGTGTCTGGCCCGTGAGATGGAGCGACACCAGCCCCCCGAGGGTCGCGAGCGGCACCACGCCGAGGATCAGCACCGCCTGGCGGAGCGAGCGCGTGCCGACAGTGAGGAAGATAAGCATCATCCCCATCACAAGGCCCAGGATCACCAGCAGCCGCGCCTCCGCGCGCCGCTGATTCTCGAACTGCCCGCCCCACTCGAGCTGCACCTTTGCCGGGTCGAAGTGCACGCGCGCCGCGATCTTCCGCTGGGCTTCCTCGAGGTAGCTGGTGAGGTCGCGGTCGCGATTGTCGATGCGGATGGTCAGGTTGCGCTTACCGTTTTCGCGGGTGACGGTGCTCTCTCCCGACTGCACGCGCACGTCGGCCACCTGGGCGAGTGGTACCTGCATGCCGCTCGCGCTATGCACTGGCAGGTTCGCGAGTGCCTCGGGCGAATTGCGGCTGGTGGCGAGGAATCGCACCGTGAGGCCATAGACCCGCTCGCCGACGTACACGGTCGACACCGGCGCCTGGCCCACCCCGGTCTGAATCACGTTCTGCACGTCGGCGATATTGATCCCAAAGCGTGCCGCCTTCTCCCGGTCCACGGTGATGTTGATCTGTGGTATCGGCGGCTCCTGGAACACCGAGGCGCTGGAAGTGCCGCGGATCGTGTACAGCACGTCGACCATCTCCTGGCCCACCTTGCGCAGCATGCCGAGATCGTCGCCGTAGATCTTGATCACCAGCGGGCTGTGCGCGCCGCCGATCATGTCGTTGACGTTGTCGATGATCGGCTGGCTGATGCCGATCGAGTAGCCCGGCAGGTCGCGCGCCAGCGTGGCCGCCAGCTTGTCGAGGAACTGCCGCTTGGTCTCCCCGTGCGGCCAGGAATCGTAGGGGGTGAGCCCCACCGGCGCCTCGATATGCGACATGGTCCAGGGATCGGTGCCGTCGTCGTTGCGGCCCGTCTGCGTCACCACGTACGAAATCTCTGGGAACTTGTGCAGCTCGCGGCGCAGGTCGCTCGCCATGTCGCTCGCCTTGTTGAGCGCGAGCCCGGTGGGCATCTGCACCTGCAGCCACAGCGCACCTTCGTCGAGGTCGGGGAGAAAGTCCCGCCCGACCGTGACGCCGAGCCCGACCACCGCGAGCAGCGCGAAGATCGCGATGCCATAGACGATGCGCGGCTGCTCGATGCAGGCGGCCAGTACGCGCTCGTAGCGGTGCGTGAGCCACTCGAGCCAGCGGTTGTGGTAGACCGTCCCGGGCTTGCGGAAGGCGAAGTAGGCCAGGCCCGGCACCAGCGCCAGCGTCGTGAGCAGCGCCCCGAGCAGCGCGTACCCCATGGTGTAGGCCATCGGCGTGAATAGCTTGGCCTCGGCGCGCTCGAAGGAGAATAGCGGCAGGTAGGCGGTGATGATGATGAGGCTGGCGAAGAAGATCGGGCGCGTCACCTGCAACGCCGCAGCCTTCACCTCGCTCTCGGACAGCTCCTCGGTCGGCATCGCCTCACGGCGTCTGAGGATTGCCTCGGTGACGACGATGGCCCCATCGACCAGGATCCCGAAGTCGATGGCGCCGAGCGACAGCAGGTTCGCCGACACGTGCGTAAGGTTGAGAAGCGAGAACACCGCCACCAGCGCCAATGGGATCGACACCCCGGCGACCAACGCGCTGCGCGGGCTGCCGAGGAACAGGATCAGGATCAGGAACACGAGGCTGATGCCCTCGAGAATCGTGCGGCCGACCTTGTGCACGGTGGCGCGCACCAGATCGTCGCGGTCGATGTACGGCACGATGCGCACGTCCTGGCTGGCCAGCCGGCGGTTGAGCTCGTCCACCTTGGCGTGGATGCCCTTCAAGGTCTCCGACGGGTTCTGATACTTCAGCATCAGTACGATGCCTTCAATCGTGTCGGGATTGTTGTCCTTGCCGAGAATGCCCTCGCGCTCCTGGTGGCTTAAGGTGGTGCGGCCGAGGTCGCGCACCAGCACCGGCGCGCCGTTCACCTGTGTGACGACAGTCGAGCCGATGTCGGCCAGGCTGCGCATGAGGCCCACGCCGCGGATGACATAGCTCTGGTCGCCGCGCGACACACGCCCGCCGGCGGCGTTGGCGTTGTTGTTGTTGATCGCATTGATGACGTCGGTGATGCCGAGTCCGTGGTGCTCGAGCTGCTTCGGGTCGAGATCGAGCTGGTACTCGGTGGTGAAGCCGCCGAAATTGGTGTCGTCGACCACGCCGGGAACTGACTTGAGCGCCGGGATCACCGTCCAGCGCTGGATCTCGGAGAGCTCCTGCAGGTTCTTGGTGTCGGATTCGAGCGTGTAGCGGTAGATCTCACCGCCCGGCCCCGCCACCGGATCGAGCGAGGGCGCGGCCCCGGCCGGCAGCGTCACCTGATTGATGCGCTCGAGCAGTCGCTGCCGCACCCAGTAGTCCTCGTAACCGTCGCGGAACAGCACCGTGATCAGCGACAGCCCGAAGGTGCTCTCCGAGCGCATCAGGAGCAGGCCCGGCGTGCCGTTGATCTCGCGCTCGAGCGGCACGGTAATCAGCTGCTCGACCTCCTCCGCCGCGAGACCGGGCAGCTGTGTGGTCACCTGCGCGGAAACGTCGCCGAGCTCAGGATATGCCTCGACGCTCAGGGTCTCCCACGCGTAGACGCCGAACAGGCTGAGCAGCACCGCGATGACGATGACCGCGATGCGCCGTCGCAGGCAGAAGTCGACGAACTGGTCAATCATTGAGCAGGATTCCGCCCTTGACCACGACCTGCTCGCCGGGCTCGACGCCAGACTCGATGGCGACCTGTGTGCCTTCCTCGAGCAGCGGCTGCACGGAGCGGCGCACGAACGTCCAGGGCGCGACCGCTACGAACACGCTGGTGCGGTCGTTGTTCATGAGCAGTGCGGAGCTCGGCAGCACGATGCGCCGCACTGCCGGACCATGCAGGGTCACGGTCGCGAACATGTTGGGCTTCAGGTACGCGTCGGGATTCGCGAAGGCGATGCGGGTCTTGTCGCGCCGCGAGTCGCCCTCGAGCACGTCCGACACGAACAGCACCTTGCCATGCAGCGTCTTGCCCGGGTAGGCGTCCACGGCAATCTCGGCGTCCTGGTTGCGCGCGACGCCGGCGACGTCCCGCTCGGCGATCAGTGCCGTCACCCACACGACCGACAGATCCGCGAGCGTCATGATCGACTGCGTGTCGTCGTTGATGGTGGCGCCGGGAGCTATGCTAAGCGCGGTGATGCTGCCGGTGACCGGTGCGCGGATCATGAGCAAGCGCTCGGCGCCGTGCGCATCCTCCGCCGCACCCATGGCACGCAGCCGCGCCCGCGTGCGGTCGTATTCCGCAACCGCCTGCTCGTTGTCGCTGCGCGCCTGCTCGAGGTCGCGCTGCGCCGCCGCCCCGATCCTGAATTGCTCTTGCTGGTATTTGAGATTCTTGGCGGCGACCACCGCCGTGCTGGCCGCCTTGTCGTTGTCGTCGTAGGCCTGCGCGAGATCCGGCGAATCGATGCTGGCGAGCAGCTGGCCGCGCTGCACCCGGTCGCCGAGGGCCACCTTGAGCTCGCGCACCCGCCCGGCCCCGGGGGGCAGCACGCTCACCGTACGCGCCGGGTCCGACTCCACCACCCCGGGCGCGGTGACGACCGCGCTGCGCTCCTCGGCGGGCGCGGGCTCGACTGTAAGGCGCTGACGGAGCGGCGAGCCCTCCGGTACGAAGATCCGCTCCCCCTGGTGCACGAGCGCCGGCGCCTCCGCCGCGCTGCTGCGCGGACTCCACAGGCCGAAGCCGTGCGTCAGCAGCAGCACCACGAGCAGTACCCCCGCCCCGATCCCTCCCCAGAAGAAGGCCCGGCCGCGCGGGTTTACTGCGTGCTCATCGGCATGCGGCGCGTGTTCGCCCGCAGGCGGGCTCGTCCCGGGCGAGTGGTCGTGGTTTTCCATGGCAATCGCTCACGAAAACGGCTTACCAGCCATATGTATGACTTGTTTGTGACACAACGTAGCTTTGACGCCCGGCGGTGAGCGCCGCGCCCCCGGGCCTCCGCGGGGCGCGATGGTGGCCCCGGCCACCCCCAAAGTCAATCTGTTTATACCATACCCCCCCACCCTATATGGAGGATCGACGGAGACTGTGACCGGCGTACCGCCGGGGGAACGCGCGGGCGGCGGGCGCTGCCTAGGACTGTCCGCTGATGATGCGCACCTCGCGCTGCGGGAAGGGCATGACGATCCCGCGGGCACGCAGCGCCGCGAGCACTGCCGCGTATACCTCGCCGCTCGCCACCCCCTGATCAGCGACCGGCACCCAGGGGCGCACCGCGATCGCCACCGCGGAGTCGCCCAGCTGCACCGGCTGGACCACGGCGGGCGGATCCCGCAGCACACGCGGATTGGAGTTGAGCACTTCGCGGATCACGGCCAGCGCCTGGCCGAGGTCGGTGTCGTAGGCGACCCCTACGCTCACATCGAGCTGGCGCACCTGCCCGTAGTTGTGGAGGATCTCGCCGACGATCTTGCGGTTGGGAACCACGATGCGCGAGCGGTCGGCATGTGTGAGCGTGGTGCTGAACAGCGTAATGCTCTCGACCGTCCCTTCGACGCCGGCGATCGCGATGTATTCGCCGACCCTGAACGGCTTGGAGAAGATGATCGACAGCCCGGCCACCATGTTGCTCAACACCCCCTGGGTTGCGAGCGCCACCCCGGCACCGGCGACGCCGAGCCCGGCGATGAGCGGCAGCAGCTCCACGCCGAGGTTCTGCAGCGCCATGATGGCGAACAGCAGCACGGTAAGCGCCCAGACAAAACGCGTCACCAGCGCCCGGATCGGCGGCTCCAGCTCGCGCCGCTCGAGGGCTCGTGCCAGCCAACCGCTCACCCAGCGGCCGGCGATGAAGCCGGCGGTGAGGATCAGCACCGCCGTCAATATCCGTGGACCGAAGCGGATGGCGAGATCCAGCATCGTGTCCCTGGCGTGGCTGATGGTTGCGACCTGCTCGTTCATGGCTGCCCCCCGCTTTCCCCTTCGCGCCGCGCGAGTGTAACAAGGCTCCGCGCGGCGCCCATCCGCCCTGCCCCGCGGCCGCCGCTTCAGGGCATGGGCGAGCCGCGCGCCGCGACCAGGATCCGATACCACTCCGCGCGCGTCAGCTCAACGGCGCAGGCCGCGGCCGCTGCGCGTATGTGCAGCGGATTCTGGCTGCCGATCAGCGGGATCGGTCGTGCCGGGTGCGTCATGATCCAGGCGTAGGCGACTGCGGCCCGCGTGGTTGCCGCGCGCCGGGCGATCGTGTCGAGTGCCTCGATGATGCGCTCGGTGCGCGGACTGTCGGCGAGCGCGCCCGCGGGCGCTGCGAGTCGCCCCTGGCCGAGCGGCGACCAGGCGATCACGGCAGTGCCGTGCCGCATCGCCGCATCGAGCGTGCCGTCCGTGAGCGGCTCGATGGCGAGCGGCGAAAACTCATTTTGCACCGCAGCCAGCGCGAACGGCAGGTGTGCGGCCAGCGCTTCGAACTGCGCGGCGCTGTAGTTGGACACGCCTGCGGCGCGGATCTTGCCGGCTGCCCGCAGCCGCTCGAGGGCCGCGGCCACCTCGGCGGGATGCGCCAGCAGATCCGGGCGATGAATCTGGAACAGATCGATGCGCTCGACGTTGAGGCGCCTGAGCGAGGCGTCGCAGGCGGCACACAGATAGTCCGGCGAGGAGTCGTAGGGTGCCGGCGGGGCGATGCCCGCCTTGGTCGCGAGCACCATGCGCTCGCGCAGCTGCGGCGCCTCGCGCAGCACTTCCCCGAGCAGCGACTCCGCGGCTCCGAAGCCGCTGCCGTTGCGGTAACCGTAGACGTCCGCGGTATCAAACAGCGTGCAGCCCGCCTCGAGCGCCGCTTCCACGCGGCTGCGCACGCTCACCTCCACCGCATCCGGCAGACGCCACATGCCCCAGCCGAGCGGCGCCACCTCGATCCCGCTGTCGCCGAGCGGGAGGCGCGCCTGCGGTGAGGGTACCGGACTCATGCACGGCACTCTAACCCAACGCCGGCCCGCCCTGAGCCTCAGGGGCGATCGAGCAGCAGCAGCTCGACCAGTGCACCGCTCGCGACGGCCGGCGCGCCTGCGGGCCGGCGGATGAGCGCGGTCGCGGATGCGAATACCGACACCAGCGAGGTGTCCTGGTTGTCGCAGGGACGCACGCGCCGCCGTGCGTCCTCGCCCGTGGTGGCGACGGCGCGCAGATAACACTCGTTGGGTCCGCTGGCGACGATCTCGCCCTCGAGCATGGCCAGCGCGCGCTCATCGTTGCCCACGCGCGCCAGCAGCGCGTGCAGCAACGGCCTCAGGAACAGCTGCGCGCAGGTGAGCGCCGCGGCCGGGTTGCCCGGCAGTCCGAGTACGGACTTGCCGGCAAGCCGACCGAACCAGGTTGGCTTGCCGGGCCGCACACTGACGCGCTCCACGATGATCTTAAGGCCGAGTGCGCCGAGGGAGTGCTTGACCGCGTCGTAATCGCCGACCGAGGCGCCGCCGATGACGACCAGCAGATCCGCCTGGCGCAGACCGTCCTCTGCCGCCAACGCGATGGGCTGCGCCGCATCGGGGCGGACGCCCAAGCGCAGTGCTTCGCCGCCCCAGGCTTCGATCGACGCGGCGAGACCGAAACTCACCGAGTCGTAGATCTGATCAGCGCTGGCACGGCTCCCGGGCGGGACGATCTCATCACCGGTCGCGAGCAGCGCAACCCGTGGTCGCCGCGTGACCGCAACGATGCCGGCGCCGGATGCGGCAATGAGCGCCAGCTGGCGTGCACTCAGGCGGATGCCGCGCGGCGCCAGCACGGCGTTGGCGCGGAAGTCGATCCCTGCCTCGCGGATGTTGCTGCGTGCTCGCTCCCCGACCTCGAGCCACAGCTCGCCGCCCTCGCGACGGGCGCGCTCCTGCGGCACGACCAGATCCACTCCGTCGGGAACCGGCGCGCCGGTGAAGATGCGTACGGCGCCGCGTGCGCCGATGGCGGAACCCCGATACGCCCGGCCCGCAGCGGCCTCGCCCACCACCGTGAAGGCAGCGGACGAGAGGTGCGCAGCGCGTATGCCGTAGCCATCCATGGCGGAGGACCGAAACGGCGGCTGTGCCCGCATGGCGCTCACCGCTACGGCGAGCGTGCGGCCGGCAGCCGCTTCGATGGCGACCGTCTCCGGGGGCAGCGGTGCGACGCCCTCGAGCATCGCAGCACGCGCGGCCGTCACCGTGTGCTCGGTCAGCGTCGCGGTTGGCCCCGCGCCCGTGGCTCAGCGCTCCTCAAAGCGCGGCATCACTTCCACGATCGAGCACGGGCGATGACGGCTGTCGAGCTGCGGCTGGATGAGCCGGTCCCAGCCATCGCGACAGGCGCCGTTCGATCCCGGCAGCGCATAGATCACCGTCCCGCGGGCCAGTCCCGCACACGCGCGCGACTGCAGCGTCGATACGCCAACCGTCTCATAAGAGATGAGGTGCCACAGCACGTTGAATCCCTCGAGCTCCTTGTCGAGGAGCTCGCGTACCGCTTCCGGCGTCACGTCGCGTCCGGTCAAGCCAGTGCCGCCGGTGGTGATGACCACGTCCACTTGGGCGTCATCGATCCAGCGGCGCAGTTGTTCCTGAATGAGGGATTTGTCGTCGCGCACCAGCGCGCGCGCCGCGAGCGCGTGGCCGGCGGCGGCGATGCGCTCGGCGAGCAGGTCGCCGGAGGTGTCGCTGCTCGCATCGCGCGAGTCGGAGATGGTGAGAACCGCTATGGCGAGCGGCGTAAACGCGCGCGCTGGGTCTATCCTGCCGCCGGGCATCATGCCGCTAGCTTACCCGATCCGCCGCGGCGCGCCGCCGCGGCCGGTCAGCTCGCGGCGGCTTCCTGCCGGTAGCGAGCGCGCGCCGAGTGCACCAGATCGCGCAGAAAGGCCTTCTCGTAAGCCCGCAGCAGATGCGCCTGGCTGCGCTCCACATAGGTGCCGACGAGATCGCGGTCGGCCGCGATGCTCTTCAGTTGCGTGAGCAGGGTGGCATCCCAGCGCCACGGCAGCTCGAGCTCGCAGAACGCTTGGTTGTAGGAAGCGAGCTCCGCGGCCAGCGAGTCGCTCGCCGCACCGTGAACCGGGTCGCCGCTGAGAACACTGGCTGTCACTTAGCTCCACCCTTCGGCTCGACGCCGATCGCCAACGCCACGAGGGCTGATGGAGGTGAGGTTACGGCGCGCCGCTACCAAAAGAAAAGTCAAAGCTTTCTATCGCGGCCATATGATTTTCGGTATGCTCATCCGCAACCATGAAACACCTCACCCTGCGGCAGCTGCGGGTATTCCTCGCCGCCGCGCATCACATGAACTTCTCGCGCGCCGCCGAGGAGCTGCACCTGACGCAACCGGCGGTGTCGACGCAGATCAAGGAGCTCGCCGGCAGCGTCGGGCTGCCGCTGTTCGAGCGCATCGGCCGCCGTACCTATCTCACGCCCGCGGGCGAGGAGATGCTCGCGTGTGCCCGGTCGATCACCCAGCGCCTGCGGGAGTCGGAGGACGCGCTGGCGCGCCTCAAGGGCATCACCGGCGGACGGCTCAACGTCGCGGTGATCAGCGCCGGCGACTACTTCTTTCCGCGCGTGCTGGCCGAATTCGGCGCCCAACACCCCGGCATCACCTTCAACCTCACGGTGCACAATCGCGAGGGCCTGCTGCACCATCTGGCCGAGAATCTCACCGATCTCGCCATCATGGTGCGACCGCCGAGCGACATGGACATCGTGGCGCTGCCGTTCGCGCCCCATCCCTACGTGGTCGTCGCACCCCCCGACCATCCGCTCGCCAGGGCACGGCAGATTCCGCGCGCCGCGCTCAACCGCGAGCGCTTCGTGCTGCGCGAGCACGGCTCCGACACCTGGAACTCGATGCGCGAGGTGTTCGGACGGCAGTTCCCGCGCCTCGATATCGCGATGCAGATCCAGAGCACCGAGACCATCAAGCAGGCGGTGGTCGCCGGCATGGGGCTCGCGTTCCTCTCGGCGCACACGGTGGCGCTCGACCTGCGCGTGGGCAACCTGGTGGTGCTCGACGTGCAGGGCTTCCCGGCGATGCTCAGCTGGTACCTGGTGCACAACCGTGCCAAGCGGCTGCCGCCGGTGGCCGCGGCATTCAAGGAGTTTCTGCTGCGCGACGGGGCAGCGCTGATCGAGCGGCTGATGCCCGCAGATTATTCACCCGCGGCTGCCGCGGCGGAACGCGGCACCGGCCGCGCGCGCCCCGCGGGTCAATCGAGAAAATCGCAGTAGCGGTCGACGTGCGTGGCGAGATCGAGCGTGTGCTGGCGGGTGAGGCGCTCGGCCAGCTCGGTGTCGCGCCGCTCGAGTGCCTCGATGATCTTCAGGTGGTCGATGATCGAGCGTGCGGCGCGGTTATTCTGCGAGATGGTGGCGCGGCGGATGGCACGCACGTGCAGGAACAGGTTGTGCGTTGCGTCCTCGATGAGCCGTGAGCCGCCGAGGCGGATGATCGCCTGGTGAAAGGCTATGTTGGCGTCGGAGTATTCGTCGATGTGCTGCGCGGGCGGTGAGTTCTGGAATTCATCGAACAGGTGGCGCAGCTTGCCGATCTCCGCATCCGGCGCATGCAGAGTGGCGAGACGCGCCGACATACTCTCGAGCGCCGCCCACACCTGGATCATCTCGATGATCTCGCGCCTGGACTTGCGCACGATGAAGATGCCGCGCCGCGGCACCGTCCTGACGAAACCCTCCTGCTCGAGGATCGAGAGCGCCTCGCGCACCGGCGTGCGGCTGACGCCGAGCGCGTGCATCAGCTCACGCTCATCGAGCCGCAGCGGCTCGCGCTCGCTGTATATATCGGTGTTGGCGATCGCCTCCTTGAGGCGCGCGTAGGCCTGGTCGCGCAGGCTCCGGGCGTTCAGCGGCGCGAGCGCGAGTTTTCCGGCGGGCCGCAGGTTCGCTCGCGGCCTGACCGTTGCGCTCATTCGGCCTCCAGAAGCGTGTTCAGAATGCGCGCTCCGTGCGGGTGATCAGCAATCGGATGCAAGGGGATCGTGACACCTTAAGACATGAGTGCGCGGTGACCTATAACGCACGACGTCATGCGTCAGCCGGTGAACCCTGTAAGAATATAGAATACAAAATACCACCCTCCTACCGCGACGGGCTTGCAGATCGTGACGCCTGCACGGCGGCTAACCCAAATGCAGTGCTGGCCTTCAGCCGACGAGTTCCGGAGACAGCGTGTGTGAGCGACGTTCCAACGTGTCTGGGATGGGAGAATATTATTAATAAAAACAGATCGCTTCAACCCTTGGGGACCGATCCCCTTCCGCTCCAGGAGCGGGATGCTGTGCATCCAGCGTCTGCACTGCAAGGCACCGTGGACACGGATGCGACCGTCGCGAGGTAGCCCAATTGTAGTCCGCCCTGCAGTAGTGCAGACTTCAAATATAAAATATCATCAGCCCTAATAAATTATATATAGCCTGAAGTCAAGCCACTGTCATACGCGCGGAGGGGATCGCAAATGGCAACCGAATCTTCTGCGGCTACGGCACAGTTTCCCACGGACAAAAGCATACTGGGCTACAGCCGATGGGTAGTGTTCGCGGCAGCTTTTCTTTCCATGGGCGTGATCAGCCCCTACGAGTACGCGTGGAGCTCGATGTCCGGGCCCGTCGGTGGCCTGTACCACTGGTCTCATGCGCAGATCGGGTGGATGTTCACCTTGTTCGTAGTGTTCGAATCCATCGGCACTTTGCCCGGCGGGATTCTCCGGGATAAGTTCGGCCCGCGCTGGGTGACGCTCATTGCGGGGATCATCGGGGGTGTGGGCATCTACGCGCTGGCGCTCGGGCCCTCGTACGAGATGGTCCTGGTGCTGTGGTGTATCGGCAGCTTCTTCGCCGGTTTCATCTACAACACGGCGGTGACCACGGCGAATAAATGGTTTCCGGACGTACGTGGCCTGATCGCGGGCTTCATGGCCGGGGCGTTTTCCTGGGGCTCCCTGCCCTTCATCTTTCCGATTCGCGCGATTCCCAAGACGGCACCCCCCGAGGTGTTCTTCCACGTCATCTACGTGATGGCATTCATCATCGGTGGTGTGGCGGTGGTGGCGGCGCTGTTCATGAAGGATCCGCCGGCGGGTTGGCGTCCTGCCGGTTGGACGCCGTCGCCGAAGGTCAAACGGACGACCGATCACCAGTACACGTTGAAAGAGGCGCTCTCGACGTGGCAGATGTGGATGCTGATCGCCTCCTTCATCCTGATCTCGAGTGCGGGCCTCGCGGGGGTCAGCAAGATCGTGAAGTACTCGGGCAGCTTCGGGTTCACCGCGGCGGCAGCCACCGCCGCAGCGGGCGGCATCGCGATCGCCAACGGTATCGGCCGGGTCGTCGTCGGCGGCGTCTCCGAGCGCATCGGCCGCGAGAACGCGATGATCTGGACCTACCTGCTGACCGGCGTGTTCCTGTTCCTGACCATCGCCGCCGGCTCCATGCACAGCGAGACGCTGTTCGTCCTCGCCGCAATCCTGGCCATATTCTTCTGGGGCCCGCTGTTCGCGCTGTTCCCGGCCGCCATTGGCCAGTACTTTGGCGACGTGGCATCCGGCTCGAATTACGGGCTGCTATACGCGATTGCCAAGGGATCGGGCGGAGTCTATGGCGGCGTCCTGTCCGCCTTCCTCATCACTCAGAACGGCTATCCCGTGGCGATGGGAGTGGCGGGCGTGATGGCGGTCGCCGCCGGCCTGCTGATCATTCCGCTGAAGAACCGCCCGCCGGTCTGGAAGGGCGATGTCGGTTACCACCCGGCGGCCGGTCATCAGGCCACCGGATAGCGTTCGCACGCACTGCCGCCGCGCGCCCGTCTGCACACGGAAGTGCAGCAGGCTCGAGCGGCGCGTGGATCCCCCGCAGGCGGGCTATGGTCCGTCACCGGATTGCGGCCGGCCGCTGGTGGTCGATCGCGAGGCGTTGCCTGCGGCCGTCTGCGACCCCGGCACCCGCGCGGGATTGGCAAGCGTAGTGGCTGACTCAGCCGAGGAAGTCGCAGGTGCGCTCGACGTGTGCGGCCAGATCAAGAGTGTGCTGGCGCGTCAGCCGCTCGGCAAGCTCGGTGTCGCGTCGCTCCAGAGCTTCGATGATCTTCAGGTGATCGATTATCGAGCGGGAAGCACGGTCGTTCTGCGAAATGGTAGCCCGGCGAATGGCGCGTACGTGAAGCAGAAGGTTGCGCGTCGCATCCACGATCGTCTGCGAGCCGCCGAGACGGATCACTTCGGTGTGAAACGCGATGTTGGCATCGGAGTACTCGTGCATATGCTCAGACGGCGGCGAGTTCTGGAACGCGTCGAACAGGTGTCGCAACCCGCCGATCTGCGCGTCCGGCGCGTGCAGCGTCGCGAGCCTCGCGGCCATCGACTCGAGCGCGGCCCACATCTGGATCATCTCGATGATCTGGCGCTTCGACTTGCGGATGATATAGATGCCCCGCCGCGGTATGGTGCGCACGAAGCCTTCCCGCTCGAGCAGCGACAGCGCTTCGCGAACAGGTGTGCGGCTGACGCCGAGCGCCGTAATGAGCTGGCGCTCGTCCAGCCGCAACTCCTGCTGCGGGTTGTAGATATCGGCGTCCGCGATCGCAGCTTTCAGCCGCGCGTACGCCTGATCGCGCAGGCTCGTGCCGTTCACCGGTCCGAGCGGCAGAAGCAGCGGCGTCCTGGCAGCTCCTTCCAGCACTTTCGACGTGCTGTTCATTGCACCTAAACCATGGCGTCGATGACGTGCATCAAAACCACGTTCGCAGCCCTTGAATGTTTAAGATATATGAGAGCGTACGACACTTCGGGCATGGCCGCGAGCTGCAATTCAGGATGGGGCGTGACCCCGCGTCGGTGACCCAGCATGAATCGCAGCGCGTACCTCCACCGTAAGGGATTGTAACCATATGATTCATATTGGTTGCATCTCTCCGCGTGGAGCCCGATAGCGCAAGCCGCAACTGTGCCGCAGCGTCCCGCGGTGCGAAATTCCACGCGCGCACCGATATCGGCCGAAAGTGGTATGAGTCGACGCGTTGACTTCCAAAAAACTATAAATATACGATATACCAGTACAGTAGTCGCCGGCCGACCACATGGGTTAGTAGCGAGCTCGTACTTGAGTCGGAGGGGGTACGGGTGAGTAAGGGTCCGCAGCTTCGCACGCTGAGCGAACGCAGCTTGTGTTCCGCCGCCCGCCAGGCCGCAGCGGGCGCTCGTTGACATCAATGTCTCTCTATCTCCCCTTGCCCGCCGATCACGCCCCGCCGTTGCGCGCTGCGGACGCTGGCGTCGCGGGCGCGGGGCGCAACTGCCAGGCGCAGCCCGTGGCGCGTCGACCGACTCGGCGTCAGTCGATCGTTTGACGATTCGTTGGAGGAGCCATGGCAACCGCAAATCCCATACCGACCCCGACCAAGACGACTACCGCGGAGGACACGCTGCAGCGCAAGAGCCGCGAAGCCGGCGTCGTCTCCGGCGGCCATCTGGTGGCGAAGGCGCTCAAGAACGAAGGCGTCGACACCATCTTCACGCTGTGCGGCGGCCACATCATCGACATCTACGACGGCTGCATCGATGAAGGCATCCGCATCATCGATGTGCGCCACGAGCAGGTCGCCGCGCATGCCGCCGACGGCTATGCCCGCCAGACGGGCAAGCTCGGCTGCGTAGTGACAACCGCCGGCCCCGGCTGCACCAATGCGGTGACCGGCATTGCCACTGCGTTCCGCTCCGAGAGCCCGGTGCTGCACATCGGCGGCCAGGGCGCCCTCACCCAGCACAAGATGGGCTCGCTCCAGGACCTGCCGCACGTCGACATCATGTCGCCGATCACCAAGTTCGCCGCCACGGTGCCGAGCACGGAGCGCGTCGCCGACATGATCTCGATGGCGGTGCGCGAGGCCTTCAACGGCGCGCCGGGGCCGGTGTACCTGGAAATCCCGCGCGACGTGCTCGACCGCGAGGTCGATGTCGACCAAGGCGGTCGTGCCCAGGCCCGGCCACTATCGCGCCTCGACGCGCTCGCTCGGCGATCCGCGCGATATCGAGAGGCTCGCCGACATCCTGGTCGACTCCGAGCGTCCGGCGATCCTCTACGGCCAGCAGGTGTGGACCGCGCGCGGCCACGAGGAGGCGCTCGCGCTGCTGCGCGGCCTCGATATCCCCGGCTACTTCAACGGCGCGTAGCCGCGGACTCCTGCCGCCCGGCGATCCGCATCATTTCGATCGCACCCGCAGCAACGCCTTCGCCAATGCCGATGTCATCGTGATCGTCGGCACGCCCGTTCGACTTCCGCATGGGCTACGGCAGGCGCATCAGCACCAAGCTGAAGCTGGTGCAGATCGACATGGACTACCGCACCGTCGGCAAGAACCGCGACATCGATCTGGGAATCGTCGGCCATCCGGGCACGATCCTCGGCGCGGTGCTGCAGGCGGCCTCAGGTCGGCTCAAGAAGGACAAGCGCCAAGCGCGCCAGCAGTGGATGAAGAAGCTCAGCGACGCGGAGACGGCGGCCACCGAGAAGCTGATGCCGCTCTTCAAGTCCAACAACCGCGCCGATCCACCCCTACCGCGTCGCCTACGAGCTCAACGAGTTCCTCGCCGACAACACCATCTACATCGGCGACGGCGGCGATGTGGTCACGATCTCGGCGCAGGCGGTGCGGCCGCGGCGCCCGGGGCAGTGGATGGACCCGGGCGCGCTCGGCGCGCTCGGCGTCGGCACCGGCTTTGCGATCGCCGCGGGACTCGCGCACCCCGACAAGGAGGTGCTGTGCTACTACGGCGACGGCTCCTTCGGCATGACGGCCTTCGATATGGAGACGGCCAACCGCTTCGGCGTGCCCTACCTCGCCGTCATCGGCAACAACTCGGCGATGAATCAGATCCGCTACGGCCAGCTCGCCAAGTACGGCGAGGAGCGCGGCAACGTCGGCAACCTGCTGGGCGATGTGCCGTTCGGCAAGTTCGCCGAGATGCTCGGCGGCTACGGCGAGGAAGTGCGCGATCCGGCGCAGATCGCGCCGGCGCTGCAGCGCGCGCGCGAGTCGGTGCGGCGCCTGAAGCGCTCGGCGGTGATCAACATCTGGGTCGACCCGCGCGAGTACGCGCCGGGCACCAAGAACCAGACGATGTACAAGTAGAACAGGACGGTCCGGGAGGTACAATGGCAAAGGCACTGGACGGCGTCCGCATTCTCGACTTCACGCACGTGCAGTCGGGCCCGACCTGCACGCAGCTGCTGGCGTGGTTCGGTGCGGACGTGATCAAGGTCGAGAAGGCGGGCGCCGGCGACATCACGCGCGAGCAGCTGCGCGACATCCCGGACGTGGACAGCCTGTACTTCACGATGCTGAACCACAACAAGCGCTCGATCACGCTCGACACCAAGAACCCGCGCGGCAAAGCGGTGCTCGAGCGGCTGGTGAAGCATTGCGACGTGCTGGTCGAGAACTTCGCCCCCGGGGCGCTCGATCGCATGGGGTTCACCTGGGAGCGCATCCAGCAGCTCAACCCGCGCATGATCGTCGCCTCGGTCAAGGGCTTCGGCCCAGGGCCGTACGAGGAGTGCAAGGTCTACGAGAACGTCGCGCAGTGCGCCGGCGGCGCCGCCTCCACCACCGGCTTCGACGACGGGCCGCCCTTGGTCACCGGCGCGCAGATCGGCGACAGCGGTACCGGACTGCACCTGGCGCTCGGCATCGTGGCCGCGCTCTATCAGCGCAAGACCACCGGCCGCGGCCAGCGGGTGCTCGCCGCCATGCAGGACGGGGTGCTGAATCTGTGCCGCGTGAAGCTGCGCGATCAGCAGCGCCTCGCGCGCACCGGCGTCATGAAGGAATACCCGCAGTACCCGGACGGCAAGTTCGGCTCCGCCGTACCGCGCGCCGGCAACGCCTCCGGCGGCGGCCAGCCCGGGTGGATCATCAAGTGCAAGGGCTGGGAGACCGATCCCAACGCCTATCTTTATTTCATCACCCAGGCGCCGGTGTGGGCCGAGATCTGCAAGGTGATCGGCAAGGAAGAGTGGATCACCGATCCGGATTACGCCACACCGAATGCGCGCCTGCCGCGCCTCAGCCACGTGTTCGACACGATCGAGCAGTGGACCAGAACCAAGACCAAGTTCGAGGCCATGGAGGAGCTCAACAAGCACGACATCCCCTGCGGACCGATCCTGTCGATGGAGGAGCTGGCGGCGGAGCCCTCGCTCCGTGCCACCGGCACGATCGTCGAGGTGGATCACCCGAAGCGCGGCAAGTACCTGTCGGTGGGCAATCCCATCAAGCTGTCGGACAGCCCCACCGATGTGAAGCGCTCGCCGCTCCTCGGCGAGCACACCGAGGAAGTGCTGAAGGAGCTGGGCCTGAGCGGCACGGAGATCGCGGCGCTGCGCGCCGAAAAAGTAATCTGAACGCCTTGACAAGTTGAGCGCACCCGCACGGTCTGCGGGGCGCACGGAGAGGGGATCCGGGAGAGAGCATGGGGCACGATAAGAATGCGGTTCGTAAGATCCTCGATACGGCCAGGGCGGCCGGTCGCGGCGCGCTGACGGCGCCCGAAGCGAAGGGAATCTGCGAGGCTTACGGCATCGCAGTGCCGCAGGAGGCCGTCGCGGCGAACGCGGCCGATGCCGCGCGGCTCGCGGCCTCGATCGGCTTCCCGGTGGTCATGAAGATCGTCTCGCCGCAGATCCTGCACAAGACCGAGGCGGGCGGTGTGGTGGTCGGCGTCAGGAGCGCCGCCGAGGCCGAGCAGGCCTTTTCCAACATCGTCGCCAATGCGCGCCGCCATGACGCCAGGGCGTCGATCGACGGTGTCCAGATCCAGCAGATGCTCGCCGGCGGCCAGGAAGTGATCATCGGCGCCGTGACCGACCCGGCCTTCGGCAAGCTCGTCGCCTTCGGCCTGGGCGGTGTGCTGGTCGAGGTGCTGAAGGACATAACTTTCCGCCTCGCCCCGGCGACGCGTGAGGATGCGCTGTCGATGCTGGACGGCATCGCCGCGGCGCAGATCCTCAAGGGCGTGCGCGGCGGCGCGGCGGTCGATCGCGAGACGCTCGCCACCATGATCGTCAGCGTCTCGCAGTTGGTCGCCGACTTCCCCGAGATCAGCGAGCTCGACCTCAATCCCGTGTTCGCAACCGCGCACGGCGCCACCGCGGCCGACGTGCGCGTGGTGCTCGACTTCAGGCCACAGCCGGCGCGCTACCGTCCGGACCAGGCGACCATCGTGCGGCAGATGAACCGCATCATGAAGCCGGACGCCGTCGCCGTCATCGGCGCCTCGGCCGAGAACGGCAAGATCGGCAACTCGGTGATGAAGAATCTCATCAACGGCGGCTACCAGGGCGCGATCTACCCGATTCACCCGAACGGAGGGGAGATCCTCGGCCGCAAGGCCTATAAGAGCGTCAAGGACGTGCCGGGCGTGATCGACGTGGCGGTGTTCTGCATTCCGGCGAAGTTCGTCGCCCAGGCGCTCACCGAGGTGGGCGAGAAAAAGATCCCGGGCGCGGTGCTCATTCCGTCGGGCTTCGCCGAGACCGGTAACGTGGCCGGCCAGGAAGAGGTGGTGGCGGTCGCCCGCAAGTACGGCGTGCGCCTCATGGGACCGAACATCTACGGCTTCTACTACACGCCGAAGAGCCTGTGCGCGACCTTCTGCACCGCCTACGACGTCAAGGGAACGACCGCTCTGTCCTCGCAGTCGGGCGGCATCGGCATGGCGATCGTCGGCTTCTCGCGCTCCTCCAAGATGGGCGTGTCGGCTATCGTCGGCCTCGGCAACAAGTCCGACATCGACGAGGATGACCTGCTGACCTTCTTCGAGCAGGATGACAACACCCAGATCATCTGCCAGCACCTCGAGGACCTCAAGGACGGCCGCGCCTTCGCCGAAGTCGCCCAACGGGTTTCGAAAAAGAAGCCGGTTGTGGTGCTCAAGGCCGGCCGCACCAGCATGGGCGCGCGCGCCGCGAGCTCCCATACCGGCGCGCTCGCCGGCAACGACAGGATCTACGAGGACGTATTCAGGCAGTCGGGCGTCATCCGCGCGCGCTCGCTGCGCGACCTGCTGGATTTCGCGCGCGGCATTCCGCTCTTGCCGACGCCGCAGGGCAACAACGTCGTCATCATCACCGGCGCGGGCGGCTCGGGCGTGCTGCTGACGGACGCGTGTGTGGACAACCAGCTGCAGCTGATGGCGATGCCGTCGGATCTTGATGCCGCCTTCCGCAAGTTCATCCCGCCGTTCGGCGCGGCCGGCAACCCGATCGACATCACGGGCGGCGAGCCGCCCACCACCTACCAGAATACGGTGCGCTTAGGTCTCCAGGATCCGCGCATCCACGCGCTCATCCTCGGCTACTGGCACACCATCATCACCCCGCCCATGGTATTTGCACGACTGATGGTGGAAGTGGTCGCAGAAATGCGCGCCCAGGGGATCGTCAAGCCGGTGGTGGCCTCGCTCGCCGGCGACATCGAGGTCGAGGAAGCCGCGGAGTATCTCTACCAGCACGGCATTCCCGCCTACGCCTACTCGACCGAGATTCCGGTCGCGGTGCTGGGCGCCAAGTATCAATGGGCGCGCGGCGCCGGACTCATACCCGCGGTCTGAATGACCCAAGGGGAGGCACGAAGAAAATGCACAGGTTCCGGAGAGAGCAGGTTTCGGTTCAAGTCACAACCTCGAAAAGGGGGAACTGTATGTCAGGCGCTCGAATACTCAGGTGGCTGGCGACATCGGTTACGGCCGTAGTGATCGCATTCAGCTACGCGGCCGCGGCGGTCGCGCAGCAATCCACGGACCAGGATCAGCAGGCGAAAATACGTGTTATTCAGGAGCGGATCGATCAGTTGAGTAAGGACCTCAAGACCCTGCAGACCGAGCAATCCGCCACGGCGAAGACCGTCAACGCCGCGAGCGGCAAGCTCAACACGTTCATGAAGGGCTTCTTCGGCACTCTGGACGTGTCGATCGACGCGACGACCAAGGGCATGAACGGCATGCTGGCTTATGGGTCCGCTCTCGCACCGGGCGTCACCAGCCCGACCGGGCCTTTCGTCAACACCGGTGTAAAAGGCGGAGGCGCAGGCCCGTTCGGGCGGGTCGGCTGGATGCCCATGATGGCGAGCAACGGGTCGAACATCGGCTACCGTGGCGCCCACCAGATCGACACGTCCGACGTGGACTTCATCTACCAGGTGTCGACGGCCATCAACATGGCGGCCGCGCCCGGCCTGCGCGATACCTGGACCAAGTCCTCGAACACCGTCGAGGGGGCCATCGGTCTCGGCGATACCTACGTAGGGTTCAAGGGCCATGGGAGCCAGAGCTGGGGCACGCTGAAATTCGGCACGATGTATATGCCCTACAAGACCTCCACCGACCGGCTGAATCCCTTCGGAGGCCAGCTGGGCAACTACAACACCATCATGGGCAATACCGGCGGCGACAACCGCATCGAGTTCGGCACCCGCATGGATCACGTGGCGATGTACGATTCGCCGGACATGAACGGCTTCAGCTTCGATGCCGCCTGGTCGTTCGGCCAGAATCCGGATCCCAACAGCAATATCCCGTCACTGGGGTCCGTCGACTGCTCCGGGGGCAACAGCCCCGGCAGCGGCAACCTGTCGCTGAACTGCGATGACGGCGGCTTCAACAACGCCTTCAGTGGCGATTTGAAGTTCGAGACGGGTGGCCTGTATCTGGTCGCGGCCTATGAGATTCACACCGACGTGAACCGCAGCAGCGACGGCGTCGGGGCGAATAACCCCTACTACGCGTACCTGTACGGCCTCGGCCCAAACAGCACGGCCAAGTGCGGTGGCGTGCTGTGCGCTTCGCTCCTCGACTGGTCGGACTTCCTCGCCTACGAGGGCGAGAACCCGGGCGAGGCGCTGGCTGGCTCACCCGAATACAACACCGCCTATGACGTGGCCAACGAGTGGGCGATGAAGTTCGGCGGCCAGTACCACTTCGACTTCGGTCTGACGATCTCCTACATGTACGAGGACATGCATCGCGAAGTTCCGCAGGTCATGGAGTTTCAGAACGAGCGCGAGCGTACGGGCGACTGGCTGGCCATCGATTACGAGTTCCCCAACGGGCGGGACCGGATCGCCGCGGGCTGGGCGCATGCCGGAGCGTCGGTCGGCGATCCGGGCGGGCAGCATAACTATATGCCGGCCGGGATCGGCGACAATCAGGCGAACATGACGACGCTTGCCTACTGGCACAAGTTCGACAAGCAGTTCAGCATGTATGCCGATATCGCCGACACCTCGAACGACGGCAACGCGCACTATGATCTCGGTGCCGGTGGTCACGGCATCAAGACGGACTGCCATGATGCCACCCACGCGCTGTTCATCGACTACAGCAGCGCGGGTCCCACTACCTGGGGCGGCTGCCATGAGATCGGCTTGTCGGTCGGTGCCAGGTTCAAGTTCTGAAGGCGGCGCGTGAGCAAGTCCGCACAGCGGGGCGGCCTGGCAGTGGCCAGGTGCGCCCCGCGCGGCTTATTGCCGGTGGCAGCGCTGGGAATGACGCTGCTGTCTGTGCGAACGCTCGCGCAGGAGGCGCAGGCTACCGGGGCCGAAGCCGCGCCCCGGGAAGACGTCGTCGTCGTCACCGCGACCCGGGACGCGGCCATCACCGCGAAGGTCGAGCAGGCCTTCGAGGATGATCCGCACATCTATACCGATCACGTCACCATTGTGACGAAGAATGGTATCGTGAGGCTCGGGGGAATAGTTACCGATCAGGGCGATCTCATGCAGATTCTGGCCCTTGCGCGGCGCATCGCGGGCAAGCGGCATGTCCGCAACGACATCGAGCTCGTTCAGCCGAGTCCGGATGATGACTGGTGAGACGCGCGAATTCGGAATTCCCATACATCCATTGCGTAGCAAGGATTTAAGGAGGCGGAAATGATCTCGTCGCGAGTGTTCAAGCGCCTGGCGCGCGCGGGATTTGCAGCGGCGCTGTTGTGCGGCCTGGCCGCGTGTGCCACGGGTCCGCGCGAGACGGACGCTCAACGGCAGGCCGATAAGGAGATCGCGGCGCGCGTGCAGTCGGCGCTGGATGCGGACCGCGTGCTGTACGCCAAGCACATTTTTGTCCGCGCCTACAACGGCGTGGTTGAGCTGACGGGCTATGTGTGGGACCCCCCGGACCTTCTCGAGGCCCAGACGGTGGCCGAAAATGTGCAGGGCGTCTCCAGGGTGGTGAACAGCCTGGAGCTGCAGCTCAACGGTATCGACGACTCGCAGGTGTCTTACTAGCGTCGCGCCGGGCGGGCGCGTGCGCTGAGACCCGTTGAACTGAGAGGCGTTCGCGCCGGTCCAATCAGTCGGAGCATGGCTACGAAATCGCACCCGGGGTGCGTATGCTGATTGCGCGGAGAGTCGGCACATCCTTTGCCCTTCTTGCCGCAACCGTCCTCGCGGCCGGCTGCGCGAGCACCCCCCGGTCGCCGGAGCAGGCACGCGATGACGCGGCCACCACGGACCGGGTGTACGCGGCTCTCGAGGCCAATCCGGTCTACTATTTCCGGGACGTGGACGTCAGTGTCTACAATGGCCTGACCCGCCTGCAGGGCTATGTCTGGTCGACGGATGCGCTCTATTGCGCCGAGAAGATCGCGCGAGGGGTTCCCGGCGTTATCCGGGTCGCGGACGAGATGCAACTGGAGCGCTCCATGGCCAGAGGCGGCGGTGACGGCGGCGACTGACAAGGCGCGGCACGCGCACGGGTCGGCGGGCCGAGCGCTGAAGGCGCTGATCTTCGCGGCAGTCGCCCTGGCGTCCTGCGCGGGCACTCCCGAGCGATCGGCTCTCGAAACTCACGCCGACAGGGCGCTCGCGCGCGATGTCTACCTGGCGCTGAACGCCGACCCGTTCTATTACTACCGCCACGTCGACGTCCGGGCCGACGAGGGCGTGGTCTCCCTGAGCGGCTACGTCTGGAGCCCGGATGCACTGTACCGTGCCCGCCAGATCGCGCGCGACGTTCCGGGGGTGAGGAAGGTGGTGACGAATGACCTGGAACAGGAGCGCAACGGACGCGACAGCGGCGTGTCGAGATAGTCCTCGCTAGCCCCAGCGCGGGGCGCGCTTTTCGATGAAAGCCTGCACACCCTCGAGCGCCGCCTCCTCCATCATGTTGCACGCCATGGTCTCGCCTGCGGCCTGGTAGGCGGCCTCGATTCCGAGCTCGCCCTGGCGGTAGAAGAGTCTCCTTCCCCATCGCGATCGCGACGCGCGGCTTGGCCACGATAGTGGCGGCGAGCCGCTCGACCTCCGCGTCGAGCTCCTCGGGCTCGACGACCCGGTTCACGAGCCCGCGTGCCAGCGCCGCCTGCGCGTCGATGAACTCCCCCGTCACCAGCATCTCGAACGCCTGCTTGCGCGGCACGTTGCGGCTTAGCGGCACGCCCGGCGTCGAGCAGAAGAGGCCGAGGTTGACGCCGCTGACCGCAAAGCGCGCACTGCTCGCGGCCACCGCCAGATCGCATTGCGCCACCAGCTGGCAGCCCGCCGCCGTCGCCACTCCCTGCACGCGCGCGATCACCGGCACCGGCAGCCGCCGCAGCGTGAGCATCATGCGGGTGCACTGGGTGAACAGCCGCCGGTAGTAGTCATGCGAGGGCTGCGCGCGCATCTCCCGCAGGTCATGTCCGGCGCAGAACGCCTTGCCTGCGCCGGCCAGCACCACGACTCGCAGCGCCTCGTCGGCGGCGATCGAATCGAGCTCGCGCTGCAGCGCCGCGAGCATCGCCTCCGACAGGGCGTTGTAGGCCTGCGGACGATTGAGGGTCAGCGTCACCACACCGCGCGCATCCTGTGCGCGCTTCACCAGCGGCTCAGCGGTACTCATGCATCGCCTCCTTGAGCCATTGTGCCGCGGCCGCGGACCAGCAGCCAGTTCACCCCGGCAGTCAGGATCACCGCCAGCAGGATCAGGGACTTCGAGAAGTCGACGCGCGTCAGGAGCGCGAGGCAGATCAACACGCCAAGCACCGGCAGCACGTCACCGCCCGGCAGGCGGAACAGCGCCGCCGCGGGCTGCCGGCGGCGCAGCACCGGCACGGCGGCGCAGACCGCGGCGTAGTAGAAGAGACGCGCCACCGCCGACAGCGTGACATTCCAGGTGAAGCTGCCGAGGAGCGCGAAAGCCCAGATTGCGATCGCTATGGCGAGGATCGACAGGTGGGGCGTGCGGAAGCGCGGATGGATGGCGGCGAAGGCGGCCGGGAAGTCGCCGCGCTCGGCGAGCGCGAAGGTGCCGCGCGGCACGGTGAGGAGGTTGGCGCTTAAGTAGCCGTACACCGAGATCAGCGCCCCGATCGAGACCAGTACCGCGCCCGCCGGACCCATTAAGACCCGCGCGACATCGGCGAGGGGCCGCTCGCTGTGCGCCGCATCGGGCAGTGCGCCGACCACGATCAGCTGCAGCGCGGTGTAGATGAGGGTGACGATGATGAGGGCCGCGAACAGCGCGAACCCGGCGTCGCGGCGCGGATCCCTGGCCTCGCCCATTGGGTTGAGCGCCGCCTCGTAGCCGCCGTAGGCGAAGAACAGGAGCAGCATGGCTTTCAGCCACCCATCGACGCCGCCGCCGGGCATCTGCTGCGCAGCCGCAGGGTGGAAGGCCAGGTAGGCGAGCCCCACCGCGCACACCACGCCAAGCGGCACCAGTTTCGCGATCACCGATACGTTGCTGAGGCGTGTGCCGGCGGCGACACCACGGTAGTTGGCCACCGCGAGCGTGCCGACGAGGAGCGACATGACCGCGAATCTCGGCAGCGGAGCGCCGGCCTGCGGCCAGAACTGGCCGAGGGAGATCACCAGCAGGTTGACCGAGGCGGCGCAGGCGGTGAGCCGGCTGAGCAGATTCATCCAGCCCACCTCAAGCCCCGCGAGACGCCCGAAGGCCTGGCGCACATATATATAGTGTCCGCCGGTCTCGGTGAACTGCGAGGCGGCCTCGGCGTAACAGCCGACGATGACGCCCATGGCGAGTCCGGCCAGCAACACCACCAGGGGACTGGCGCCGCCGACGAGTCCGGCGATCACCGACGGCAGGCCGAAGATGCCGCTGCCAAGGATGCTGTTGACGGCCAGTGCTACCATGCTCCAGCGGCCAATGGCACGCACCAGCTGCGGTGCCGGGCTGCGCGATGGCCCTGGGGTCATCGGGCCCTTGTATCACAATCGCCCGCCCCGCGGCTCGAGTCATCCCGTGCGCTACTCCTACGCCACCCACCTCGAATGCAGCGCCACCGGCGAGCGCTACGACATCGGCAAGCTTCAGGGACTGTCGGCCGCCGGCAAGCCGCTGCTCGCCCGTTACGACCTCGCAGCGCTGCGTCGCGAGCTATCGCGCACCGACATCGAACGGCGGCCGGCGGGCCTGTGGCGCTGGCGCGAGTTCCTGCCGGTGACCACCGCCGCGCATGTCGTGAGCCTCGGCGAGCTGGAGACTCCGCTCATCGAGCTCACCCGCAGCGCACGACCACCGGGCTTCGTGCCTCCTGCGGTCAAGGACGAGGGACGCCTGCCCACGGGATCGTTCAAGGCACGCGGGCTGTGCCTGGCCGTTTCGATGGCGCACTCCTTCGGCGTGCGCCGCGTGGCGATCCCCACCAACGGCAACGCGGGCGCCGCCATGGCAGCGTACGCCGCGCGTGCCGGCATGGAGGCGTTCTGCTTCTGTCCCGATGACACGCCGGAGATAAACTTAAGCGAGATTGCGCTCCAGGGCGCGACCGTGTGGCGGGTCAACGGGCTCATCAACGACTGCGCGCGGCTCGTGGGCTCAGGCAGAGAGCGCTTCGGCTGGTTCGATATGTCGACGCTCAAGGAGCCCTACCGGATCGAGGGCAAGAAGACCATGGGGCTCGAGCTCGCGGTGCAGCTCGAGTGGCAGCTGCCGCAGGTCGTGTTCTACCCGACCGGTGGCGGCACCGGCCTCATCGGCATGTGGAAGGCCTGGGAGGAGCTCCTCGAGCTCGGGTGGATCGAGGGTCCGATGCCGCGCCTGGTCGCGGTTCAGTCGACCGGTTGCGCCCCGATCGTCCGCGCCTTCGACGCCGGCGCCGACAGCGCGACGCCATGGGAGAACGCGCGCACCATCGCCTCAGGGATCCGCGTACCGGCAGCCCTCGGCGATTTTCTCATCCTGCGGGCGCTGCGCGCGACGGGCGGCTTCGCCCTCGCGGTGGAGGATGCCGATATCGAGCGCGCGCGCAGCGAGGTGGCGGCGAAGGATGGCCTGCTGCTCTGCCCCGAGGGGGCTGCCACCTACGCGGCTTACCTCGTCGCCGCACGCCGCCGCCTGATCGCCCCCACCGACCGGGTGGTGCTCTTCAACTGTGCGAGCGGGCTCAAGTACCCGATGCCGCCCGTGACCACCCACATGGATCTCGCCCGCCCGTTCGCCTCAGGGTGACCAGCTCCAGTCGGCAGCGCTCGCGCGGCAGCCGCCGCCCCCCGCCCCCGTCCAGGCGCGTCCGCGCACCGCCCGGCCGCTCGCCGCGCCCGTGGCCGTCTCGTGGCGCAGTGCACGCACGCCATTCACCCAGACATCCTCGACGCCGGTGGCGAGCTGCTGCGGCCGCTGGTAGGTGGAGTGGTCCTGCACCCGGGCGGGATCGAACACCACGACGTCGGCGAAGTAACCCTGGCGGATGAGTCCGCGGTCACTGATCGACAGCGTCGCCGCCGGCAGCGCCGCGAGCTTGACTATCGCCTGGCTCAGCGTCAGCACTTTCTCCTCGCGCACGTAGTGCGCCAGCAGCCGCGCAAAGTTTCCGTAGGTGCGCGGGTGGCGGCTCGACTTGAGGAACACGCCTTGCGGCGCCGGCGCATCCGCGTCCGAATCGAAGCTCACCCACGGCAGCGCCACCTCGCGCCGCACGTTGTCCTCCGACATGAGGAAATACGCCACCCCGACCCGCGAGCCGTCCTCGATCACCAGATCGATCGCGGCGTCCTCGGGACTCACCCCGCGCTTGCGCGCGACCTCGGCGAGCGTCTTGCCGGTGAGGGGCTTGAGCGCGGGGTTCTTGAATCCGAGCAGCAGCGTCCCCTGAGGTCCGGCGGCGCTCAGCAGGTTCTCCCAGTCGGGCTTCGCCGCACGCATGTCGGCGAGCACGCGCGCGCGGGTCGCGGGATCCTTGAGATGCGCGATCCATGCCTCGAGTCCGCCGTCCTGCACCCACGGGGGCATGGCGGCATCAAGCCCGGTGGCGCCGGCGGTGTAGACGTACATGTCCGCGGTGATGCGCACACCCGCGGCGCGGGCCGCGTTCACCGCCTGAATCAGCGCGTCGAGCTTCCCCCAGTTGCTCTTGCCGGCCTGCTTGAGGTGATAGATCTCCGCCGGTGCGCCCGAGGCGCGCGCGATGTCGACCGTCTCCTGCACCGCTTCGAGCAGCCGATCGCCTTCGCTGCGCATGTGCACGCTGTAGATGCCGCCGCAGCGCGCCGACTCCTGCGCGAGTGCGATCAGCTCGGGCGTCCTGGCGTAGTCGTTGGGGCTGTAGATGAGCGCGGTGGTCACTCCCATCGCGCCCTCCTCCATCGCCTGGTGCACCAGCTTCTGCATCTCGGCGAGCTGCGCCGGGGTGGGCTGCACGTCGCGCTCACCGAGCACGTAGGTACGCACCGTGCCGGCACCGACGTAGGAGGCGACATTGGGCGCGATGCCGCGCTTCTCGAGCTTCGAGAGATACTCCCCGAGCGTCGTCCAGTCGATGTCGTAGTGAATATCCCCCTGCCGCTGCAGACCGAGGCGCTTCATCTCGGGCGTCAGCGGGCCCATGGAGTCTTCCCCGAGCACCTCCAGCGTCACCCCCTGGCGCAGATCGCTGAGCGCGCGCCCATCGACCAGGAGCGACTCCTCCGGGTGCGCCAGCATGTTGACGAAGCCCGGCGCGACCGCCTTGCCGCGCGCGGCGAATTCCTCGGCAGCGCGGCCCGGTGCATGCGCTCCGACGTAGACGATGCGATCGCCACGGATGGCGATGTCGCCGACGTACGGCGCGCCCCCCGAGCCGTCATAGATGGTGCCGCCGCGGATGACGACGTCGTAGGCGGGCGGCGCGTCCGCTGCGCTCGCCGCGGCTGTCGCTGCGGCTGTCGCTGCGAGCAGGGGGCAGACGAGCGCTGCCGTCAGGCGTACGGGATGGTTCATGGGTGTTGCTCCGCCGGTTGACCCGCGCCGCCTGCGGTGCGGCGTTCGCTGCGCGCCAGTGCGAACGGTCGCGCATCGATGGCCGTCGGCGCACCGGTCATCAGCTGTGCGAGCAGCGTCGCCGAGCCCGCCGCCTGCGTCCAGCCGAGGTGGCCGTGGCCGGTGTTCACGTACAGGCCTGCGATCGGCGTCGCGCCGATGTAGGGCTTGCCGTCGGCCGCCATCGGGCGCAGGCCGCACCACGGCTGCGCCCGCGAGCGCTCGACCGTGCGCGCGAGAGTCGGGCTCAGCGCCGCGAGCAGCTTCCACAACGCCTGCACGCGCCCCGGGCGCAGCGTGAAATCCCAGCCGCTGAATTCGGCGGTGCCGGCGAGCCGCAGCGTCGGGCCGAGGGGCGTCATCACCGCGTGCAGCGAATCGTCGGCGAGCGCATGGCGCGGCCCAAGGCGCGGCTCCACCGGGATCGAGAGCGAGTAGCCCTTCACGGGTCGCACCTGCACGCGCACGCCGCACGCCGCCAGCAGCGCCCTCGACCAGGGACCCGCCGCGACCACCACGTGCGAGCCCGGCACGAGCCCCTGCGCGGTCTCCACTCCGACCACCCGTCCCGCCGCGACGCGCAGTGCCCGCACCTGACGGTTGAGCTCGATCGCGACCCCGCGTGTGCTCAGCCGGTCGCGCAGCGCCTGACAGAACAGCCGCGCGTCACCGCTCTCGTCGGCCGGGAAATGGATCGCGCCGACGAAATCGCCGCGCGTCTCCTCGAGCAGCGGCTCGAGGCGCACGGTGGCCGCCGCGTCGAGCGGGGTGGCGATGAGTCCGAGCGGCGCGAGCGTGCGCACCTCGGCCACCGCGGCCGCGAAGGCGCGCGGCTCACGATAGATCTCGACCGTGCCGAGGGTGCCCACGGCGTACTCGAGGCCCATCGCCGCACGCCAGGCGCGCAGCCGCTCGAGGCTGTAGGCGCACAGGCGGTAGTTGGCCTGCATCGCGGCGTGATAGGCGCGCGGGGCAGAGGCGGCCAGGAAGTGGAGGCCCCAGGTGAAGTACCCGGGGATGGCCGACGGGCGCAGCAGCATCGGCGCGTCCTCTCGCCCCAGCCAGCGCAGCAGCTGCCAGTGCACGCCCGGCGCGTTCCAGGGATCGGGCATCGAGGGCGTGAGAATGCCGCCGTTGGCGAAGCTGGTCTCGAGCGCGACGTCCTCGCGGCGCTCGAGCACGCGCACCGCGAAACCGGCCTCGCTCAAGGCGCAGGCACTCGACAGGCCCGCCAGCCCGCCGCCCACTACGATGGCCTCGCGCGTGCTCAACGGACCACCGTCCCCGCCGGGTCGATCGCGCTCGCCGACCGTGCCCGCTCGCGCAGCAGGAACTTCTGGATCTTGCCGGTGGCGGTCTTCGGGATCTCCTCGAAGCGCACCTCGCGCGGAACCTTGTAGCCGGCGAGCAGCGTACGGCAATGCGCGATCAGCTCGTCCGCGCTGGCGGCAGCGCCGCTCTTGAGCTCGACGTAGGCGAGCGGCGACTCGCCCCACCTGGAGTCGGGTCGGGCCACCACCGCGCAGGCCATGACGGCGGGATGCCGGTAGAGGGCATCCTCGACCTCGAGCGAACTGATGTTCTCTCCGCCCGAGATGATCACGTCCTTGCTGCGATCCCTGATCTTGACGTAGTGATCGGGCTCGAGCACGGCGAGATCGCCGCTATGGAACCAGCCGCCGGCGAATGCCTGGCTGGTCGCCTGCGGGTTCTTGAGATAGCCCTTCATCACGATGTTGCCGCGGAACATCACCTCGCCCAGCACGGCGCCGTTGGCGGGCACCGGGCTCATGCTCTCGGGCGCGAGCACCGTCATCCCTTCCTGCAGCACGTAGCGCACGCCCTGGCGGCCGTTGAGACGCGTCTGCTCGATCAGGCTCTCGGCGGCCCAACTCGCGCGCCGCGCCGCGAGCGCCGCCGGGCCGTAGGTCTCGGTGAGCCCATAGACATGCGTCAGGTCGAAGCCGAGGCGCGCCAGCCCCTCGATCATGGCCGCCGGCGGCGCCGCGCCCGCGACCATCGCCCGCACCCGCTGGCTGATCCCGGCGCGCCACGCGGGATCGGCGTTGATCAGCAGGTTGTGCACGATGGGCGCACCGCAGTAGTGATCGACGCCCTGAGTGCGCATGGCGTCGAGGATCGCCCGCGCCTCCACCTTGCGCAGACACACCTGGGTACCGCCGAGCATCGCCAGCGTCCACGCGAAGCACCAGCCGTTGCAGTGAAACAGCGGCAGCGTCCACAGGTAGGTCGGCTGCGGCGGCATCGACCAGGACACCGCGTTGCATACCGCGTTGAGGTAGGCGCCGCGGTGGTGGGTCACCACGCCCTTAGGGTTCCCGGTGGTGCCCGAGGTGTAGGAGACGGCGATGGCGTCCCACTCGTCCGCGGGACAGCCAAGTGCGGTGAGCGGCGCGTGCGCGGCAAGCAGCGCCTCGTACTCGAGGCTCCCCAGGCGCGCACCGGGCCCGGGGTACTCGCTGTCGCAGACGTCGATGACCAGCGGCGTGCGGCCGTGCTGCTCGCGCAGGATGCGCAGCGCCTCCCCCATGACGGCAGCGAACTCACGGTCGGTGATCAGCACTGCCGTTTCGCAGTGCGCCATCTGCCAGGCGAGCAGCGCTGCGTCGAGACGCGTATTGAGCGTATGCAGCACGGCGTTCAGCGCCGGCACGGCGTAGTGCGCCTCGATCATCTCCGGGGTGTTGGTGAGCATGGCGCTCACGGTCGTGCCGCGTGTCACGCCCAGCCCGCGCAGCGCGGCGGCCAGGCGCGCGCTGCGCTCGCGCGTCTCGCGCCAGCTGTAGCGGCGGCCGCCGTGCACCACCGCGAGCCAGTCGCCGAACACCTCGGCGCTGCGCTCGACGAAGCTCACCGGCGACAACGGCACGTAGTTGGCAGGATTCCGCTCGAGGCCCTCGTCGTAGATGCTCACGGCGCAGCTCACTTGGCGAGCGCTGAGTCGCGGAACTTGATGGCCGCGTGCGAGCCGTCGCAGAAGGGCTTGTGCTTGGAGGCGCCGCAGCGGCACAGCGTCACGCGGTTGCGCACCTCGTAGGCAAAGCCGTCGGCCGCGATCAGCGGAATGCCGCCCCGCAGCCACAGCGGCCCGCTCACCCCCTCTGGAGGATCCTCGACGACGCCGATCGAGGCCGGCAGCGGCTCTTCGAGCGGCTGACCGGTGCTTCGGTCCCAGGCCACGAGTCGTCCCGACGGGCAGTTGTTGACCTGCCGCACGAACGTGGCGCGCACTGCGGCATGGTCGGTGCGCTCGACCTGGCTCCATACCTGGCCGTGCGGATCGCAGAAGCGCGCGAATGCGCACAGCGACTCCGCATCGCTGAGCGAGAGCGCCGGACCTTCCGTGAGCTGCGCCTGTTGGGCGTAGGGCTCGCGGCTCGCAGTCTCGCTGCCGTCGAAGCCGACCTTCGAGTGCGTGCCGTCGCAGAAGGGCTTGGTCCTGGAATGGCCGCAGCGGCACAGCGCGTAGCTGTCCTGCGCCGGGAAAGGATCGCTCTCGCGCCACTGCTCGGAGCCGCCCTCGGCGTCGGCGACGATCGTCTGGCGCGCGAGCGGCACGGCGCCGCTCACCAGATAGGGTCCATTGCGGGTGACCGTGACCCGTGGCTCAGCCCTGGATTTGCTCATGCATGACTCCTTAAGGCCCGCAACACTCTCGATCTAGCCTGAACCAAGCGCCGCGGCGCCACAAGAGTATGGCCGGCGCCGGCGGCGGCGCGAATAATGCCTTCCCGGCATGGCGCGCCCGCTTCAGCGCGCGGAGTACTTCCATGGCCAGAAAAGCTGCCGCCCAGACACCCGCCATACCGAGACTCGGCGGGCATCGCTACGCGCGTGAGCTGCGCCGTCTGCAGATCGAGCTGGTGAAGCTGCACCGCCACGTCATCGCGCGCGGCCGCAGGGTGCTGGTGATCCTCGAAGGGCGCGATGCCGCCGGCAAGGACGGCACCATCAAGCGCATCGCCGAACACCTGAGCCCGCGCGAGGTGCGGGTGGTGGCGCCCGGCAAACCGAGCAACCGCGAGGAGACCGAGTGGTATTTCCAGCGCTTCACCGGCCACCTGCCGGCCGCGCAGGAGATCGTGCTGTTCAATCGCAGCTGGTACAACCGTGCCGGCGTCGAGTACGTCATGAAGTTCTGTACGCGCGCGCAGTACGAGGCCTTCCTCGAGTCGGCGCCCGACTTCGAGCAGCTGCTGGTGCGCTCGGGCATCCACCTCCTCAAGTACTACCTCGACATCAGCCGCGCGGAGCAGGCGCGGCGGCTGCGTGAGCGCAGCCGTGACCCGCTCAAGCAGTGGAAGCTGAGCCCGGTGGACGAGGCGGCCCAGCGCCACTGGAAGGATTACAGCAGCGCCCGCGACCGCATGTTGATCCGCACCCACTCCCGCGCCGCGCCGTGGATCGTGGTACGTGCCGACGACAAGCACCAGGCCCGCCTCAACGTCATCCGCGACATGCTCGCGCGCGTACCGGCGCCGGACGTCGAGCGCCGCCTCGCCCGCCCCGATGCGCGCGTGGTGCGCGAGTTCAGCGAGCAGCTGCTCACCTCGGGTTGGGTGGCACGCTGAAAACGCACTCATCCTGAACGGGCGTTCGAGTACAATGGCGCGCCGATGCTGGTCGAATGTCTGCATCATGTTCAACTGGCCATGCCCGCAGGCGGCGAACCGCGCGCGCGTGAGTTCTATCAGGGCCTGCTCGGCATTCCCGAGGTGCCGAAGCCGGCCGCGATGGCCGCCCGGGGCGGCTGTTGGTTCGAGCGTGGCGGACTGCGCGTGCACCTCGGCGTCGAGGCCGACTTCCGGCCGGCGCGCAAGGCGCATCCGGCCTTCGTCGTGACCGGGCTGGCCGCACTCGCCGCGCGGCTGCGTGCCGCGCGCCACGAGTGCCGCGCGGACACCGGGCTCGCCGGCTACGACCGTATGTTCGTCGACGACCCCTTCGGCAACCGCATCGAGCTGCTCGAGCAGCAGCCGCGCCCGGCATGAACGCGCCGCGCCGCGCCTCGCCGTCGTTGCTCATGCAGGCGCTCATGTTCGTCGGCGCGGCACTGGTGATGCTCGGCAACTACTACGTCTACGACTCGATCGCGCCGGTGGCGGAGCAGCTGTCGCACGGCCTCGGTTACAGCGACACGCAGATCGGCTCCCTCAACGCGATCTACAGCCTGCCCAACATCCTGCTGGTGCTGGTGGGCGGGGTGCTGGTCGACCGCTTCAGCGCCCGCGGCATGGTGCTCGCGACCACCGCCCTGTGCCTGGTGGGCGCGGTGGTGACCGCGCTCGGCGCCGAATTCCCGGTGATGGTCACCGGGCGGCTGCTGTTCGGGATCGGCTCGGAGACGCTGGCGGTGGCGATTACCGTGGCGCTGGCGCAGTGGTTCGCCGGTCGCTACTTCGCGCTGCTGTTCGCCCTCAACCTGAGCCTGGCGCGCCTCGGCTCCTACCTGGCGGACCTGTCCACCTCCTTCGCGAGCGGTCTGTACGGCCGCGGCTGGCAGCCGCCGCTGTGGCTCGCGGTCGGCTTCGCCGTCGCCTCGTTCGTCGGCGCCCTGCTGTACTTCTATTGCGACCGACGCGAGGCCGCGCGCGGCACGCTCGCCCTGCCGCCGCCGCCTGAGCGCTTCGACTGGAGCTGGCGGCACCTGCTGCGCTTTCGCACCGAGTACTGGCTGCTGGTTGCCGTGTGCGTGACCTTCTACTCGGTCATCTTTCCGTTCCGCAGCACCTTCGCCATCAAGTACCTGCAGGAAGCGCTGGGGCTCACCCAGGCCGCAGCCGGCACGCTCAACGGCAACGTGTTCCTGGCGGCGGTGTTCGCCACTCCGCTGTTCGGCTTCCTGCTCGACCGCTTCGGCCGCAACGCGCTGATGCTGGCGGTCGGCTCAGCGCTCCTGCCATTGAGTTTCCTGGTACTCGGCATGGTGAGCGGCGGCACCGGACTGTCCACCGGCCTGCTCGCCGGAGTGTCCACGGCGCTCCTCGGCGTGAGCTTCTCGTTCCTGCCGGCGGTGTTGTGGCCGACCGTCGTGCGCTACTCACCGCCCGAGCACCTCGGCATCGCGTACGGGATCATGACGGCGCTGCAGAATGCCGGCCTGACCGTCGCCAACCTCGCCGCCGGCTACATCAACGACACCAACAACGCCAGCGCCGCCAATCCGGGCGGCTACACTCCGATGCTGTGGTTCTTCGGATTGCTGAGCCTGAGTGCGTTCCTGTGCACCCTGGTGCTGTGGCTGCTCGATCGCGGCGCGCTTCCGGCGGCGCCGCGCTCCGCGCCCCGGCGCGCCTAGCGGCCTCGCGATGGCCTGGCTCACCTCGGTGTTCGTGGTCGCGGTGCTCGGCGGCCTCGCTCTGGAGCTGTGGCTGGCGCAGCGTCAGGCCGCCACCGTCGCCCGCCATCGCGGTGCGGTGCCGACGCCGTTCGCCGCCAGCATCGGCGCCGCTGACCACGCCAGGGCGGCGGACTACACCATCGCCAAGGCGCGACTGACGCGCATCGGGCTCGGCCTCGACACGGCACTGATCCTCGCGCTCACCCTCGGTGGGGGGCTCGCCGCAATCGACGCGCTGTGGAGCCGCTCGCAGCTCGGCGAACCCTGGCTCGGACTCGCGGTGATCGCGACTGCCGCGCTGCTGATGCGCCTCGTCACTCTGCCGCTGTCGCTGTGGCGCACCTTCGTCCTCGAGGCGCGCTTCGGATTCAACCGCACGACACCGGCGCTGTACCTCGCCGATCTCGCCAAGGGCCTCGCTCTCGCGCTGCTGCTCGGCGCACCGCTGCTGCTCGCGCTGCTCGCGCTGATGCAGCGCGCCGGGCGCTGGTGGTGGCTGTGGGCGTGGGGCCTGTGGCTCGCCGTCATGCTGCTCATGGCCTGGGCCTGGCCGGCGTTCATCGCGCCGCTCTTCAACCGCTTCTCGCCGCTCGCCGACCAGACGCTGAAGGAGCGCATCGAAGCGCTGCTCGAGCGCTGCGGCTTTGCTTCCAAGGGCGTATTCGTCGTCGACAGCTCGCGCCGCTCGACCCACGGCAACGCCTACTTCACCGGTATCGGCCGGCACAAGCGCATCGTGTTCTTCGACACGCTGCTCGAGAGTCTTGCGCACGGCGAGGTGGAGGCGGTGCTGGCGCACGAGCTCGGGCATTTCCGGCTGAGGCACGTGCGGGCGCGGCTGCTGGTATCAGTGGCGGCGGCGTTCGCCGGCCTCGCCGTGCTCGGCTGGCTGGCCCGCCAGCCCGGCTTCTATCACGCGCTCGGCGTGCCGAGCGCTTCGACGCACGCGGCGCTGCTGCTGTTCGTGCTGGTGGTACCGGCGTTCACTTTGTTCCTCACGCCACTCACCTCGCTGTGGTCGCGCCGCCACGAGTTTGCGGCCGATGCCTTCGCGAGCCGCTACGCGAGCGCGCAGGAGCTCTCGAGCGCGCTGGTCAAGCTGCATCGCGACAATGCCAGCACCCTGACACCCGATCCGCTGTACGTCGCCTTCTACTACTCGCACCCGCCGCCACTCGTGCGCATCGCCCGACTGCAGCAACAGTCACAGCCGCGCTAAGCGCGCGGCGGACCGCTCGCACTACGCTACGGGATGTAGTAGAGATCGATCGACTTGCCGATGTGCTCCACCGGACGGTACGCGTCGAGCCAGGCGTAGTCGCTCAAGTTACGGGTGCGCGCCAGCTGCGTGACCGCCACCCAGCCGGTCGTCGGCTGGTGCGGCGCAAGGATCACCAGCGGTGGCAGCGGCTCGCGCGTCAGGTCGGCGGTGCCGCGGTAGGCAAGGCTCAGCCGCGGAATCCTCAGCTGCGCCGCCCGTTGCTCGAGGCGGCGCAGATCCTGACCCCAGTCGAGATCCGAGTCGACCAGCACGCGCTCGGGGTGCGACACGGTTTCATTGAACCAGGCGAGGTAGTCGGGCCAGGCGGTCCACAGTGTGCTCAGCTGCCAGGTGAGGAGCGCGCTGAGCAGCACCACCCCGGCCGCCGCGAGCCGCCGGTCGCGTGCCGCGCGCAGCGCCTGCCACGATCGGGTCACCAGCCACGCGGCGCCGATCGCCAGCAGCGGATACAGGATCAGCACGTGGCGGATGCCGATGTTGATGTGGCTGAAGCCGCTGGCGAATACCAGGATCGCGACGATGAGTACCGCCGGTGTGAATCGCCAGTTGTCCCCGCTCCGCCAGCCGTCGCGCGCGAGCCAGGCAACGCCGACGCTGCCCCCGGCGAGCAGTGGCAGCGGCGTCTTCACCGCGAGCGCGACCAGGTAGAAGTACCACCAGCCCCTGGTGCGCACCTCCCCCAGCAGGAACGACAGATGCCCGTCATCGTTGTGGGCCATGACGGCCACGATCCCGTTGACCAGATCCTTGAGCTCGCGCGGCAGCCACAGATGCGCGAGCAGCACTCCGAGCCCGTGATCGAGACCCTGCTGCTGCAGCAGGTAGGACAGGGCCCAGTTGAAGCGTGCCGCGACCCGCGCCTCGTTAGGTGCCCGAATGCCGTACGCGACCAACAACGGCACGAGAGTGGCGAGCCCTACCAGCACCAGCTCCACCGCCCGCCTGGCAAGCGCAGCCGCGCGTGCCGCGGGCGGTGCGCGTGCTCCCAGCACCCAGTGCGTGAGGGCGAGAGCGAGCAGCGACAGCCCGATGTACGGCACGGCAGAGAACTTGGTTCCCACCGCCAGCCCGGTCGCGAGCCCGAACAGCACCGCCGTGCGCCAGCTGGGCGTGTCGAGCCAGCGATCGAGGGTGTACAGGGCGAGCAGGATGGTCGCCGCCGCCGCCACATCGAGCGCCGCGACGCCGGCGTGCCCGAGCACTGGCGGCACCGACACGAGCAGCACCACGGCCAGCAGTGCCGCGCTCTCGCCCGAGTGCATGCGCCGCGCCCACAGCCAGGTCACGAACAGCAGCAGCGCGAGAAACGGCAGTGCCCCCGCGCGCGCCAGCGTGAGATACAGATCGTACTTGCCGTCGCGGTACAGGATGTCCTCGCCCTCGGTCACGCCGCTCGGCGGCGGCGTGCCGTAGGAATGCGCGCCGGCGAGATACGGCCCGAGCGCCAGCACCACCCGGCCGATCGGCGGGTGCTCGGTGTCGTATTCGTAGTAGCCGCGATCGAGCAGCTCTACCCCGGCGGCTAGATGCTCCGGCTCATCCCAGGTGGCGAAGAACACGTGCCAGGTACTGGCCGTGAGCAGGCAGGCGCTAGCCACGATGAGCGCGAGCGTGAGACGCGCCGCAGGCGCCGCGCGCGCGCCGCTGCTGACGCCCGGATCAGGCACCGAACGGATGGCGCAGCACGATCGTCTGCTCGCGCTCCGGACCGGTGGAGATCATGTCGAGGGGCACGGCGGTGAGCGCCGCCAGCCGCTCGAGGTAGCGTCGCGCGTTACCGGGGAGCGCTGCGTACTCGGTGATGCCGACCGTCGATTCGCGCCAGCCTGGCAGCTCCTCGTAGACCGGCTCGATTCCCGCGTAGCCCTCCACGGTGAGCGGCGGCTCGGGCGAGGGCACGCCGTTGATGCGGTAGCCGACCGCGATGCGGATCGTATCGAGGCCGTCGAGTACGTCAAGCTTGGTGATGCACAGTCCCGAGACGCTCGAGTTGACGATCGCCCGCTTGAGCGCCACTGAATCGAACCAGCCGCAGCGGCGCCGCCGGCCGGTCACCGAGCCGAACTCGTGACCGACGCGCGACAGGTGCTCGCCGTACTCGTCGAACAGCTCGGTGGGAAACGGGCCGGCGCCGACGCGCGTCGTGTAGGCCTTGACGATGCCGAGCACGCCGTCGAACACGCGGGGACCCAGGCCGGTACCGGTAGCGGCGAAGCCGGCCGTGGTGTTGGAGGCGGTCACGAACGGGTAGGTGCCGAGGTCCACATCGAGCATCGCCCCCTGGGCGCCCTCGAACAGCACGTTGGCGCCGGCGGCTCGCAGCTCACTGAGCGCCCGCGTCACGTCGGTGATGAGCGGCGCGAACCGCTCGCCCAGGGCGAGCTGCGTCTCCAGCGTCTTCTGGAAGTCGACCGTCGGCGCGCGGTAGTACTGCTGCAGCAGGAAGTTGTGGAAGTCGAGCACTTCGCCGAGCTTGGCGGCAAAGCGGTCGCGCTGGAACAGGTCGGCGAAGCGCACCGCGCGCCGTGCCACCTTGTCCTCGTAGGCGGGCCCGATCCCGCGACCGGTGGTGCCGAGGGCGTTGGCGCCGCGCGCCCGCTCGCGCGCCTGGTCGAGCAGCACGTGCGAAGGCAGGATCAACGGGCAATGCGGCGAGATGCGCAGCCGCTCGAACACCGGCACGCCCCGCGCGATCAGCATGTCGCTCTCGGTGAGCAGCGCCTCGAGCGACAGCACCACGCCGTTGCCGATGAAGCAGCGCACCTGATCGCGCAGGATCCCCGAGGGGATCAGCGACAGGACGGTCTTCTTGCCGCCTATGACCAGCGTATGGCCGGCGTTGTGGCCGCCCTGGAAGCGCGCGACCGCGGCCGCGCGCTCGGTGAGCAGGTCCACGACCTTGCCCTTGCCCTCATCGCCCCACTGGGTGCCGATGACGACGACGAATCTGCCCATGCGGCCCCTATCGCGCCAGATACAGGATGATCACGCCGGTCAGCATGCTGCCGAGGCCCGCAATGCGCAACTCGCGGTCGCGCACTTCCAGCAGCCGCGCGAAGGCGCGTTTCACGCCCTGCGGGTTGATGAACGGAGCAATGCCTTCGAACACGAGGAACAGGCCGAGCGCGGCCAGCAGGTCGGATAGATTCACGCCACCGGCTTCACTTCGTGCCGCGGCGCTTGTCCGGGTCCTTGAGGTACTTGAAGAACTCGCCGTCGGGAGTCAGCACCAGCAGGTCGCCGTCCTTGCCGAGGGAGCGCTCGTAGGCCTGGAGACTGCGGTAGAACGCGTAGAACTCCGGATCCTTCGAATAGGCACGCGAGTAGATCTGCGTCGCCGCCGCATCGCCCTCACCACGGATGCGCAGCGCATCGCGCTCGGCGTCGGCGAGAATCTCGGTGCGGTGGCGGTCGGCGGCCGCCTTGACCGTGGTGTTGGCGCTCTGCCCCTCGGCGCGCAGCCGCCCGGCGATGCGGGCGAAGGTCTGCTTCATGCTCTCGTAGACGCGCGCCGCCACGTCGTCCGGCAGGTCGATGCGCTGCACGCGCACGTCGACCAGCTCGACGCCGAGGCCGGCGGCACTCCTGCTCGCCTGGCCGAACATCTCGCCGGTGACCGCGGCGCGCTCCGCCGACACGATCTGCTGCAGGGTGCGCTGCGCCACCACGCTCTTGATGCCGTCCTTGACCATGTCGGCGAGACGCTCGCCGGCCAGCTGCTCGAGCCCGCCGGTGGCGGTGTAGTACAGCACCGCATCCTTGACGCGCCACTTCACGTAGAAGTCGACGATCAGGCCGCGATTGTCGTTGGTGAGGAAGGTCTCGCCGTTGTAGGTCTGCGAGAGGATGCGGCGGTCGAACCGGGTGACCACGTCCCACGGCCACTTGAGGTGCAGTCCGGGCGCGTAGTGAGTGCCGGTCACGGCGCCGAACTGGGTGGAGATCGCGAGCTCGGTCTCGCTCACCGTGAACAGCGACAGGCTGGCGAACACCGCCAGCACGGCCAGCACGAGCAGCGCGGGGAACAGCCGCATGCTCATCGCTCGCCCCGCCCGCGGGCCTCGATGGTCACGGTATCCGGCGGCTGTTCCTTGGCCGGGCCGGCGCTCGAGGACTCGGAAGTATCGCCAGCGCCGCCCGCCGCCTTCTCCAGCAGCTTGTCGATCGGCAGGTAGATCATGTTGCTGCCGGCGCGCGCATCGATCAGCACCTTGTGCGCACGCGTGAGCACGCTCTCCAGCGCATCGATATACATGCGGCGGCGCGTGACTTCGGGGGCCTGCGAGTAGGCGGCCTCGAGCTGGGTGAAGCGCGCCGCCTGGCCTTCGGCGAGGGCCGTCACCTGCGCCTTGTAGGCCTGCGCATCCTGCTGCATACGGCCGCCCGAGCCCTGGGCGACCGGAATGATGCTGCTGGCGTAGGCCTCGGCCTCGAGGATGAAGCGTTCCTTGTCCGCCTGCGCCTTGTTGGCATCGCGCTGCGAGGGGATCACCGCGTCCGGCACCTGCACGTCCTTGAGATTGACCGTGGTGACCGTGATGCCGGCGTCGTAGTTGTCGAGCACCCGCTGGATCAGCTCCTTGGTGCGCCGTGTGATCTCCGGGCGGGTGTTGCCGACCAGCACCTCGTCCAGTGTGCTGCGGCCGATGATCTCGCGGATGGCGCTCTCGCTCACCTGGTTGAGCGTCGCTTCCGGATCGCTCACGCGGAACAGTTTCTTCACCGGATCGGCGAACTGGTACTGGACCGAGAACACCAGATCGACGAGGAACACATCCGATGTCAGCACCCGTGACTTGAAGTCGCTGGAGTTGACGCTGGCGACGTTGACCCGCGTCACCGTCTCGATCGGCCAGGGGAGGCGCCAGCCGACGCCGGGCGGGCGCACCGCGACCAGCCGGCCGAAGCGCTGGATGATGCCGCGCTCGGCGGTACTGACCTGATAGAAGCCGCTGAACAGCCACAGAGCGAGCGCCACCAGCGCCGCCATAACGAGCAGCGAGCCGCCTTCGCCGCCGCGCCCGCCCGGTCGCAGGAGCGATTCGAGCTTGCGCTGCCAGCTCTTCAGGCGCTCCTCGAGATCAGGCCCGCCCTGCCCGGGGCGGCGTCCCCACGGATTATTCGGACCATTTGGCTGGTTCCACGGCATAGGAAGGGATTGCGCCTCGTATCAGCGCAGCTTGGTGGCACTCGCGGCGCGGGTCGATTGTAGGTAGGCACTCCCGGGGGCACAAGCCGTGTCGGGCCCCTGCACCTCGAGGATCTGCACGCCCGCGGTACGTGCCAGCTCGAGCAGCTCGAGGTCTGGAAGCTCCACGGCGAGCTCGATCGAGCCGTCGGGCGCGCTCGCCTCCGCGCGCACCGCCTGCGCCGAATACAGCCGCGAGCGCAGCGCGCCGGCGCTCGCCGGGACCCTGAGGCGTGCGCGGCGCGCAAAGCGCGACAGCCGCTCGGCGACCGCCTGCGCGAGCAGCTCGAGACCGGAGCGCTTCTCGGCAGAGATCCACACGCCGCTCGCGCGCCCCTCGGCATCCCGATCGATGCGCGGCGCGCAATCCAAGCGGTCAATCTTGTTGTAGACGATGAGCTGCGGAATGTCGCGGGCGCCGATCTCCTCGAGCACCGTGTCCACCTGCGCGAGCTGCTCGGAGCGCCGCGGGTTGCTGGCGTCCACGACGTGCAGCAGCAGCGTCGCCTCGCGCGCCTCGGTGAGCGTCGACTGGAAAGCTGCCACCAGCTCGTGCGGCAGCTCGCGGATGAATCCCACGGTATCCGCGACCACCACCGCGGTACCGCCGGGCAGGCGGATGCGGCGCACGGTCGGATCGAGGGTGGCGAACAGCTGGTCGGCGACGTAGGCGTCGGCGCCGGTGAGCGCACGGAACAGCGTCGACTTGCCGGCGTTGGTATAGCCGACCAGGGCGAGCGACGGCACGGGGATCTCGGCGCGCAGATGCCGTCCGGTCGCACGCTGCTGCTGCAGCTTCTCGAGGCGCTTGCCGAGCAGGCGCACGCGTTGCCCGATGATGCGGCGGTCGGTCTCGAGCTGCGTCTCGCCGGGACCGCGCAGGCCGATACCGCCCTTCTGCCGCTCGAGGTGGGTCCAGCCGCGCACCAGGCGGCTGGCGATGTGCCGCAGCTGCGCGAGCTCGACTTCGAGCTTGCCCTCGTGGCTGCGCGCGCGCTGCGCAAAGATATCGAGTATCAGTCCGTTGCGGTCGAGGACCCGCTTGCCCGTCAGTTTCTCGAGGTTGCGCTCCTGACTGGGGCTGAGCGCGTGATCGATGAGAATCACCTCGGCGTCGCTCGCCGCGGCGAGGCGCTGCAGCTCCTCGGCCTTGCCGCTGCCGAGATAGTAACGCGGGTCGGGACGGTCGCGCCGGCCGGTGAGGGTCGCGACCGGCTGCGCGCCGGCGGACAGCGCCAGCTGCGTGAATTCCTGCAGGTCTTCCGGATCGACGGGCGCGCCTACTCCCAGACGCACCAGTACGGCGCGCTCACCGGACCGCGGGCGCTCGAACACTCAGGCTTCCAGCGGACGGGGACATCACTCGGCGGGCGTCTCCGGGCCGTCCCCGCCCTCTTCCGAGGAAAGGCGCACGTTGCGCGCCGGCACGACCGTGGAAATTGCGTGCTTGTAGACCATCTGGCTGACGCTGTTCTTCAGCAGCACGACGAACTGGTCGAAGGAATCGATCTGGCCCTGCAATTTAATGCCGTTCACCAGGTAGATGGAGACCGGCACCCGCTCCTTGCGCAGGGCGTTCAGAAAGGGGTCCTGCAGAGACTGTCCTTTGGCCATAGGGTTCTCCTTGTTTTCTGCGAATTCTAGTTCTTTGCACAGCAGACGGACCGCATGTGAGCTTCCGTGTTCCGCGATCCTACCGACAGCAAATGCCGCACCACGGGGGTGCGGGACCGACGCGCCATCTTAACATGTCAGGTCGTCCGCAACCCAACCGCTGCCAGAGCGTGACCTATGTCTCGGTTCCACGACGCCTGTGATGCGGGATCGAGCCATTCGGCGCGCCTTTCCGCACGCATCCAGGTGAGCTGGCGCTTGGCCAGTTGGCGCGTCGCGGCAACGGCGCGGCGCCCGGCCTCCTCGAGGCCGTACTGCCCGTCGAGGTGCGCCCACAGCTGCCGATAACCTACCGCCCGCATCGAAGGATGGGCGGCGGTGAGATCGCCCCGGTCGCGCAAACGCCTCACTTCGTCGAGAAAGCCCGCGGCCATCATGGCGTCGAAGCGCCGCGCGATGCGTTCCTTGAGCACGGCACGATCGGGCGGACACAGTATCCAGTAACGCACGCTGAAACGGGCCAACGGACTTTGCCGCGCGCGCTGCAGCTGCGAGATCGGCTCGCCGGTCGTGTAGCAGACCTCGAGCGCGCGCTGGATGCGCTGACCGTCGTGCGCCGAGATGCGCGCCGCGGCCACCGGGTCCAGCCGGGCGAGCTCGGCGTGCAGTGCCGGCCAGCCGAGTGCAGCGGCACGCGTATCGAGCTCGCGGCGCAGCTGTGGAGCGGCCGGCGGCAGCGTGGCGAGCCCGTCGAGCAGCGCCCGCAGGTACAGCATGGTGCCGCCGACCAGCAGCGGGACGCGGCGGCGCGCATGAATCTCACCAATGGAGCGCAGCGCGTCGGCAACGAAGCGGCCGGCGGAGTAACTCTCGGCCGCATCGCAGATATCGATCAGGTGGTGCGCAATCCGCGCGCGCACTTCGCGCGCAGGCTTGGCCGTGCCGACGTCGAGGCCGCGGTACACCAGCGCCGAGTCCACGCTCACGACCTCGATCGGGGCACTGTCGGCGAGGCGGATGGACCAGTCGGTCTTACCGGCCCCGGTGGGCCCCGCGAGCACCAGCACCGGCAGCCCCGACACTCAACGGCCCCGCAGGAACAACTGGTCGAGCTGCTCCAGCGACAGGCGCGTCCAGGTCGGCCGGCCGTGATTGCACTGGTTGGCGCGTTCGGTCGCTTCCATCTGCCGCAGCAGTGCGTTCATCTCCGGCAGCGTCAGCCGCCGGTGCGCGTGGATCGCGCTGCGACAGGCGAGCGTGCCGAGGAAGCGGTCCGCCGCCGCCTCGAGATGATGGCTATCGGCCTCGAGCAGCAGGTCGCGAACCAGCGAGCTCACGAGCCCCTGTACATCCGCCGTGTCGAGCAGCGCCGGCACGCGCCGTATGGCCAGCCGCGTGGGCCCCAGCGCGTCGACCTCGAAGCCGGCCCGCTCGAACTCGTCGCGGCGCTCGAGGAGCGCGGCGAGCTCGTGCTCCTTGAGCTCGATGGTGAGCGGGGTAAGCAGCAACTGCGTGGCCGGAGCCGCTGCGGCGCGCTCGGCCTTCAGCCGCTCGTACAGCACGCGCTCGTGCGCGGCGTGCATGTCGACCAGCACCAACCCCGCGCGGTTCTGAGCGAGGATGTATACGCCGTGCAGCTGGGCGAGCGCCACACCCAGAGGCTGGTCATCCGCACCCGGCAATTCCCCGGGGGGAGCGGGCGCGGCGGCGCCGCCGGGCAACGCAAAAGCGCCGGCGAGCGGCTCGCCCACCCGTGCGGCGATCGCCCACGGATCGCGCGAGGCCTCATAGGCACCATATAAAGAGAGGGGTCTCGGGGCTGGCCCCGAGTGCATACCGGGCGCCGCGGCCGGAGCCAGCGCAGAACCGGGGCGGGTGCCGGCCAGCGTGCGCTCCACCGCGCGAAACACGAAGTCGTGAATCTGGCGGCTGTCGCGGAAGCGTACTTCGAGCTTCGCGGGGTGCGCGTTGACATCCACCAGCTTCGGGTCGAGGGTCAGATACAGCACGTAGGCGGCATGCCGGCCGTGGTACAGCACGTCGCGGTAAGCCAGGCGCACGGCGTTCATCAGCAGGCGATCACGCACACTGCGGCCGTTGACGAACCAGAACTGCTGATCGGGCTGGGCGCGCGAGCGGGTCGGCAATCCCACCCAGCCTGACAGCAGCACCGGTCCGGCCGCGTGGTGCACGGCTACGGCTGCGGGCGCGAACTCCTCACCCAGCACCGCGGCGAGCCGCGCGCCCTCCCCGTCCGGCCCGGTCACCGCGGGAGCCTCGAGCGCCAGCCGTGCGCCGTGACGCAGGCGAAAGCTCACGTCGAAGCGCGACAGCGCGAGCCGCTCCATGAGGCGCACGATGTGCGTCAGCTCGGTCGCATCGCTGCGCACGAACTTGCGCCGCGCCGGCACGTTGAAGAACAGCTCCCGCACCTCGACGCTGGTGCCAAACGGGTGTGGCGCGGGACGCGCCGCCCCGACCGTGCCGCCGTCAACCGTAACTTCCGCGCCCTGCGCGGCGTCCGCGGCGCGCGAGGTGATCCGCAAGCGCGCCACCGAGCCGATCGAGGGCAGGGCTTCGCCGCGAAAGCCGAGCGTGGCCACCGCCTCGAGGTCCGCGAGCGAGGCGATCTTGCTGGTGGCGTGCCGTGCCAGCGCCACGGGGAGCTCCGCCGCGCCGATCCCGGCACCGTCGTCGCGCACGCGGATGAGTCCCACGCCACCGCGCTCGACTTCGACTTCGATGCGCTGTGCCCCGGCGTCCAGGCTGTTCTCGACCAGCTCCTTGACCACCGAGGCCGGCCGCTCGATCACCTCGCCGGCGGCAATCTGATCGACGAGCTCGCTGGGGAGGACGCGGATGGACATGCAGGAGGATTCGGGAACAAGCGCGCGACGCGCGCACCACGCCGCGCAGTGTACAGGCGATCCCGCGGAAGCGCGGCGCTGCGCCGCCTCAGGGCATGGGGCCCGCGGGTGCCGGCGCGCCGGAGGCGCTCGCGGCCGCGGCGGGCACGGGGGCTGCTGCGCTCGCGACGCGCCGCTCCTGCTTGAAGCGCGTGCCGTCCGGCGGGTTGGCCACGAAGTAGCTGCGCACGCCGCCGCAGATCGCGTCCGCGAGCCGCGTCTGCTGCTCGCGGCTGCGCAGGCGGCGCTCTTCGGCAGGGTTGGAGATGTAGGCGGTCTCGATCAGCATCGAGGGGATGGCGGAGGACTTGAGCACCACGAAGCCGGCGCGCTGCACCTGCGCCTTGCGCACCTCGCCGACGCTCTCGAGCGCGGCCACTACGCGCTCGGCGGCCGTGGCGCTGAGGCCGATGGACTCCTGCTGCATCACGTCCAGCACCACGGGTGCGGCGCCCTCGTCCGCGAGCCGCACGCCGCCCACGAGGTCCGCCGAGTTCTGCCCCTCGGCGAGCTCGTGCGCCGCCTCGCTCGAGGCGCCGTGCACCGACAGGATGTAGACCGAGGCACCGGAGATGCTGCGATCGGCGATCGAGTCGGCGTGGATCGAGATGAACATGTCGGCGCCGGCGGCGTGCGCGCGATCGATGCGCGAGCGCAGCTCGAGAAACTCATCGCGATCGCGGGTCAGTACCGCGCGCATGCCCGGCTCGGCATCGAGCTGCGCGGCGAGCGCCCGTGCGATCGCGAGCGTCACGTCCTTCTCGCGCGTACCGCCGGGTCCGATGGCCCCCGGATCGACGCCACCATGCCCGGCATCCACGGCGATGACGACATCACGCTCGCCGTCGCCCGGGGCGTGTGCCGCGCGCACCACTTTGGGTCCCGTATCCGCCGCTGCGGCTGCCGCCTCGCCGAGAGTCACGAGCAGCTGCCGCTCCGAGCCCTGATTGCTCCAGGCGCTGTGCACCGGCAGTGCCGACTTCAGCTGCACGACCACACGCAGCGTGCCACCGGCCTGGTGGCCCAAGCGCACCGCGCTCACGACCCCGGAGGCTTCCGGAACCGGGACGCCGCGCCGGGCGCGCGTGTCCGGCAGGTCGATCACCGTGCGATCGGGATTATCGAGCGTGAAGACCCTGGCCGCGGAGGCGCCCGTGAGTTGCAGGGTGATGAGGGCTGTGTCCGGCGTCGCGGCCAGATGGATGGAGCGCAGCTCCGCCGCGCCCGCCGCCGGAACCGCAGCCAAGCCCAGCAGACAGGCGGCGACCGTTGACGAAAATACCTTTCTAATCATCGAGTTCGCGGCACAATCTGGCGTGTAATCTACGGCCTTCGCGCGCTACTTTCAACTCCCGCCCGAGCCGGCACCTGTAGTTGGACTAACCAGGATGTCCCCAGTGCCGAAGCGGCCGCCACTTCGATGTCGTGTCCCGTCTCTCCCGCGGTGAAGCTCGCGGTGAGATCGGCCGCAGGCAAGCGCCCCGCGCCGTGCCCGGGCCACTCGATGAGCCATACGTGCCCGGGGAGCAGCAGATCGCGCAGGCCGAGCGATTCGAGCTCGGCGAGCGACTGCACCCGGTAAAGATCGACGTGCACGAGGCTGCCCACGGTCAGGGGATACACCTCGAGGAGCGTGTAGGTCGGGCTGCGCAACACGCCGCTGAAGCCTGCGGCGCGGGCAAAACCGCGGGCGAAGGTGGTCTTGCCGGCGCCGAGCCCACCCTCGAGGTAGACGACGCCAAGCGCCGCGGCGAACGCCGCGCGCGCGCGCGCCAGCCGCGCGCCGAGGTTCTCCGTCTCCTCCGCCGTCTGCGTGCGTGCGTGCATCGAGCGGCTAGAGATTGACCGCGTGTTGGAGCTCGCGCGCCAGGTCGCTCGCCAGCACGCCCCGCTCGCCGCCGCGGGCGGCCGCATCGCCCGCCATGGCGTGCACCAGCACGCCGACGCGCGCCGCGGCCCAGGTGTCGCGGCATTGGGCCAGGATCCCGGCGATCGCCCCGGTCAGCACGTCGCCGGTGCCGGCGGTCGCCATCCCGGGGTTGCCCCGCTCGCAGACCCCCGGAGTCCTGCCGCTCGCACCCACCAGGGTTCCGGCACCCTTGAGGACCACGGTGCCGTGGAAGCGCTCGATCAGCCGATCGAGCGCGCTGAGCCGATCGTGCTGGATCTCCTGGGTGGTGACGCCCAGGAGACGTGCGGCCTCGCCCGGATGCGGTGTCAGGATCCAGTCGGCGCGCGGCCTTACCGCTAGCTCGGCCAGCAGATTGAGCGCATCTGCATCGACCACCAGCGGCTTGTCCGTCGCCAGCACCGCCTCAAGCGCCTCGCGCGCCCAGGGGCTGCGGCCGAGGCCGGGGCCGATGGCGATGACGTCCGCCCGCCCGAGGGCATCCGCCAGCCCCGCTTCTCCCGTGAGCGCCAGGCAGATGAGCTCCGGCCGACCCGCGGCGATGGCCGCGACGTTCTCCGGCGCGACCGCCACCGTCGTGAGCCCGGCACCGGCGCGCAGGCAGGCTTCACCGGCAAGCCGGGTCGCCCCCGGCATGCCGCTGCCGCTGCCGACGATCAGTACGCGCCCGAAGTCGCCCTTGTTAGCAGCGCGCGGCCGGCGCGGCAGCACGGCGCGGATCTCGCCCTCGACGATGCGCGTCAGGCGCGGCGCGAACTGCGCAGAGATCGGCGCGAGCTCCAGGTCGTCGAAGAACAGCGTACCGGTGTACTCCGGACCGTCGCCGACCAGGAGTCCGGTCTTGAGCGCGACGAAGGTGACCGTGCAGTCCGCGCGCACCGCCTCGCCGAGCGGCACGCCGGCGTCGCTGTCGAGGCCCGATGGCACATCGAGCGCGAACACCGGCCGGCCGCTCGCATTGAGCGCGTGGATCGCCTGCGCATAAGCGGCGCGCACCGTGCCCTTGAGCCCGGTGCCGAGCAGTGCGTCGACCACGATCTCCCCTTGCGCCAGCAGCGGCGCCGCGAACGGCTGCACCGGCACCGCGCTCATGCGCAGATCCTCGTACGCCTGGCGTGCCTCACCCCGCAGCTCCTGCGGATCGCTCGCGGCGAGCACCGTGACGGTGAGCCCCGCCGCCTGCGCGAACCGCGCCAGCACGTAGCCGTCGCCGCCGTTGTTGCCGCCGCCGCAGGCGATCACGATGCGGTGCGCCAGGGGGTAGCGCGAGCGCAGCTGCCGCAGCGCCGCCTCGCCGGCCCGCTTCATCAGCGTGTAGCCGGGGATTCCCAGCGCCTCGATCGCATGAGCATCGAGGGCACGCACCTGCGCGCTGGAGTACAAGGCGATCGGCAGCGCCATGAGGTCATTATACTGGGGTGGGTGGCAACACCATGACCGGGCCCATCTCGATCGACCTCAACGCGGCCAAGCGCGAGCTTCTCGCGCAGGCGCGCGCCCTCGGCTTCGACGCCGTGGGCGTGACCGCCATCGATATCCCGGAGGACGAGCGTCACCTGCTCAGCTGGCTGGACGCGGGCTGGCATGGCGAGATGGGGTACATGCGCCGCCACGCGCGGCTGCGGAGCCGCCCGCAGGAGCTGCTTGCCGGCACCGTGCGCGTGGTAAGCGCGCGCATGGACTACTGGCCGGGCGAGGCACGTGCGGCGCAGGCGGTGCTCGAGGACCGCACGCTCGGCTACGTGTCACGCTACGCGCTCGGCCGCGATTATCACAAGGTGCTGCGGCGCTCCCTCGCCCGGCTGGCGGCGGATCTCGGGCGGCGCATCGGCACATTCGGCTACCGCGTGTGCGTCGACAGTGCGCCGGTGCTGGAGAAGGCGCACGCGCGCAATGCGGGCCTCGGCTGGATCGGCAAGCACACCAACCTCATCGCGCGCGAGGCGGGCTCGTGGTTTTTCATCGGCGAGATTCTCACCGACCTGCCGTTGCCGGTGGATGAGCGCGCCACCGCCCACTGCGGCAGCTGTCAGGCCTGCATGCCCGCCTGCCCAACAGGTGCGATCGTTGCGCCGTACCGGCTCGATGCGCGGCGCTGCATCTCCTACCTGACCATCGAGCATCACAGTGCGATCCCCGAGGAGCTGCGTGCCGCACTCGGCAACCGCATCTACGGTTGCGACGACTGTCAGCTGGTGTGCCCATGGAACAAGTTCGCGCGTGCCGCGGCGCATCCCGATTTCCGGGTGCGCCACGCGCTCGATGCGACCGCGCTCCCGGAGCTGTTTCGCTGGACCTCCCGAGAGTTCGAGCAGCGCATGCGCGGCTCGGCGATCTACCGCATCGGCTACGAGCGCTGGTCGCGCAACATCGCGGTGGCCTTAGGTAACGCCCCGACCTCGGCGGCGGTGGTGAGCGCGCTCGAGGCGCGGCGCGCGGACGCATCGCTCCTGGTGCGCGAGCACGTGGAGTGGGCGCTCAGGCGCCACCGTCCGGCAGCCTGAGCGAAGACCAGCGGCCGCTCAGCCCGCACCGCGCAGCACCTCGTCGAGGTGCGCGAGCACCTGCGGCCACGCGCTGCGGTGGCGTTCGCAGGCGGCCTCGTCGGGAAAGCCCGCGTGCCTGAGCTTGAGCCGCGTGCCACCGCGTCCGCTCGCGAGCTCTACGGTCACGACGGTCTCGGCGCCGCGCGTGCCGTCACGGGTGACCCAGGTCATCTCGACCAGACGCGGCGGTTCGAGCCTGAGGAAGCGCCCGTAGTGCGGATGGCGCGCGCCCTCGAAGCGCGTCTCGAAAAAGAACGGCGCGTCGACTGCCGCGCGCATCACCACCGTGCCGGGAGCCGCGAACCAGCGGTCGAACTGCTCGGTCCAGGCGCGGTACAGGTCTGCGGGCGCCGCCCGCATGCCCCGCTCGAGCGTGAGTGCGAGGCGCAGGTCGGATGGATCGGGAGGGTCCGGCGGCATGGGCAGCTACCTCGGGCGCGTCACCTGCACGTTGTCGATGAGCCGCGCTCGACCTAAGCGCGCGGCGGCGAGCACCACCAGCTCGCCCGCCGCCGGATCGGCAGCGAGCAGATCAGCCGCGCGGCGCACCGAGAAGTATTCCGGCCGCAAGCCGGCAGCCTCCAGAGCCTGAAAGCCGAAACGCTCGATGCTGGCGAACTCCGCGTCCCCGGCGCGTATGCGGCCGGCCGCCGCTTCGAGGGTGGCGTAGATGACGGGCGCGAGCTGGCGCTCGGCGGCGGTGAGGTACTGGTTACGCGAGCTCAGGGCGAGCCCGTCGGCGTCGCGCACCGTCGGCGCGCCGACGATCGTCACCCGCATGCACAGCTCCGTCACCATGCGGCGGATCACGGTGAGCTGCTGAAAGTCCTTCTCCCCGAACACCGCCACGTCCGGATCGACGATGTGGAAGAGTTTCGCCACCACGGTGCTGACGCCTTCCATGTGCCCGGGGCGGAACTCCCCCTCGAGGATGCGCGACAGCCCGGGCACTTCGACGCGGGTGGCGCGTTCGGCGCCGTGCGGGTAGATCTCGGCGACGTCCGGCGTGAACATCAGGTCGCAGCCGGCGGCGGCGAGCATGCGCTCATCCTCGCGCGGCGTGCGCGGATAGTGGGCGAAGTCCTCGTTGGGGCCGAACTGCATGGGGTTCACGAAGATGCTGGCGACGAAGCGCTCGCCGTGACGGCGCGCAGTCTCGATGAGACTCACGTGGCCCGGGTGCAGGTTCCCCATGGTGGGCACGAACACGACGCGCGCGCCGCCGCTGCGCCAGACGCGCACCCGCTCGCGGACCGCGCTTACAGTGGTGACGGTCTCCATGACTCGCGGCAGAACTGAAGCGGTGCGCGGCGCGGCGCCGCTTCAGAAGCAGTGCTCGGGGGCCGGGTACTCGCGCTGCTTCACGGCATGCACGTAGCGCTTGAGTGCATCGAGATTGTCGCTCGCACCTTGCATGAAGTTGCGCACGAAGCGCGGCTTGCGGCCGGTGGTGATGTCGAGCATGTCGTAGGTCACGAGTATCTGGCCGTCGGTATCCGGGCCGGCGCCGATGCCGATCACCGGCACGTGCAGCTCCGCGGCGATGGTCTTGCCGAGGGACGCCGGGATGCACTCCAGCAGCACCAGATCGGCGCCGGCGGACTCGAGCCGCCGCGCCTCCTCGAGCAGCCGTGCCGCGGTCTCGCGCTCGCGCCCCTGGACGCGAAAGCCCCCGGTCTTGTGCACCGACTGGGGCTTGAGGCCTAAGTGCGCGCATACGGCGATGTCGTGACTCGCGAGGAACTCGACGATGTCGGCCTGCTTGCCGCCGCTCTCGAGCTTCACCATCTGTGCCCCGCCCTCCTGCATGAGCCGCACGGAGTTGCTGAGCGCCACGTCCCGGGAAGGGTAGCTCATGAACGGCAGGTCGCCCATCAGGAAGGCGCGGTGCACGCCGCGCGCCACGCACGCGCAGTGATAGACCATCTGGTCCATGGTCACCGGCACCGTCGTCGAGTGGCCCTGCACCACCATGCCGAGGGAGTCCCCGACCAGCACCACGTCGACGTCCGCCGCATCGAGCAGCACGGCAAAACTCGCGTCGTAACAGGTAAGGCTCGCGATCTTCTCGCCGTCCGCCTTCATGCGGGCGAGGGTCGAGAGCGTGACCGGCGGTCGGGCGACGTCGCGTTGCAGGTGCGTATACATGGACCGGAGCTACGAGGGGCCGAGCCTGTCGAGTGTACTTAGATCGCGCGGCTGCGCAACGGATTGTAGTAGAGGCGTCCGCGGCTCATCCGGCGGATGGCCGCGAGCAGCTCGTCGTAGTCGCGCTGGTTGGCGATCGGGTCGATGGAGGCGGCGTTGACGATCAGCAGCGCCGCGCCGTCGAACTCGTGAAAGAAGCGCGCGTAGGCCTCGTTGAGCCGCTCCAGGTAGCCGCGGTCGATATACTGCTCGTAGTCGACGCCACGCCGGGCGATGCGCTCGAGCAGCACGTCGACGGGCGCCTGCAGATACACCACCAGGTCGGGCTTGGTAACCTGGATGTCGAGCCGCGCATACACCTGCTCGTAGAGCGCGTACTCGGCATCGTCGAGCGTCACGCGGGCGAACAGCCGATCCTTCTCGAGCAAGTAATCCGCCACCCTGACCGGTGCGAACAGGTCCGACTGCTTGAGGGCGGCGAGCTGCTGCGCACGCTGCAGCAGGAAGCACAGCTGCGCCGGCAGTGCCCCGGCGCGCGGATTGCGGTAGAAGCGCTCGAGAAACGGGTTCTGCGCGGCGTTCTCCAGCACTCCCTCGGCGGCGAGACTCACGCACAGGCGGCGCGCCAGGCTCGTCTTGCCGACGCCGATCGGACCTTCGACCGCGATGAAGCGATGAGTTACCTCGTTCGCCATGTGGCTTTAAGCCGCGCCCTTCGTCTACAGCCGCGTCAGGCCCTCGGTCGAGACCCTGCCCGCGAGCTCGGCTACACGCCCGAGGCCGGGGAGATCGAGATCCGGGGCAATGTCAGCCAGAGGATACAGAACGAAGTTACGCACCGGTATCCCGGGATGCGGCAGCGTCAGATCCGGCTCCGCGCGCCGCTCGTGTCCGTAACTGAGGAGATCCAGGTCGATCACACGCGGGCCCCAGTGCTCGTGCACCGCCGGGCGGCCGTGCTGCGCCTCGATCGAGCGCAGCCCATCCAGCAGCGCTCGCGGCTCGAGCTGGGTAAGGAGCGCAGCCACTGCGTTGACAAAGTCCGGCTGGGCGATCGGACCCAAAGGGCGCGAGCGATAGAGGGGCGAGGTCAGCACGAGGCGGGTGAGCGGCAACCCCTTGAGCTGCGCGCACGCCTTGAGCACCTGGGTGCGCGGATCCTCGAGATTACTGCCGAGTCCCACATAGGCAGGCCGCCACAGCGCCACGGCTTGGGGCCCCTCAGGTGGGAGCGGCAGCTCGGGTCTTGGGGCGCCGGCGCCGGCGTCGCCCGCCCCGCCGCGGCGCCCCGCCGCGTGCCTCGGGTGCGAGCGCATCCGCCATGCGGCCGCGCTCCTCGGCCGTCGCCTCCTGCAGCCGCGTCCACCAGGCGGCCATCTCCGGGGGCGCCAGTCCGAACTCGGCGCGCAGCAGCAGCAGGTCATAGGCCGCGCGGAAGCGCGGATGCTCCAGCACGCGCAGCGCACGCCGGCCGCGCGGGTGCTCGAGCCGCGGCTGCAGCGCGAACATCTCCCGCACCCCGAGCGCGAAGCGCTTCGGGATGGCGATATGAGTCTGCGCCTGGCGCAGCGCCTGATCGCAGGCCTCGAGAATGGTCGCGAGCTCGTGCCAGCGCTCCGGCGGCGCCGCCTCGATGATTGCTGCGATCGGGCCATAGAGGAGCAGCGCGAACAGGAAGGTGGGCGTCACCGGCTTGTCCTCGACCACCCGCGCGTCGGTGTTCCTGAGACCCTGCAGCAGCAGCTGCTCGACCAGGCTTCCCGGGTGACTCACGAACCACGAGTCGACGCTCGGCAGCAGTACCGCAAGCAGGCCCCGGCGGCGCAGCACCTCGAAGCTGCGCGCTCCGTGTCCGGTCAGAAAGAGCTTCAGGGTCTCATCGAACAGCCGTGCCGGCGGCACCGCCGACAGGAGCTCGCGCAGGCTGGCGATCGGCCGCGCGGTGTCGGCATCAATATCGAAGCCGAGCTTGGCCTCGAAGCGCGCGGCGCGCAGCATGCGCACCGGGTCCTCACGATAGCGCGTCTCGGGGTCGCCGATCAGGCGCAGGCGCCGCGCGGCGATGTCCTCGACGCCAGCCACGTAGTCCCACACTGAGAAGTCGGCGATGTTGTAGTAGAGGGCGTTGGCGGTGAAGTCGCGCCGCCACACGTCCTCGTCGATCGTGCCGTAGATGTTGTCGCGCAGGATGCGGCCGCCGGCATCGAAGGCGCGCGCTGCGGCATCGTCGTCGAGCTCCGGCGCCTCGCCGTCCTCGGGGTCGGTGTCCGGCAGCGGCTCATCGCCCTGCCCTGGAGCGCTGGTGGCGCGAAAAGTCGCCACCTCGATCGTCTCGCGGCCGAAGAACACGTGCGCCAGGCGGAACCTGCGGCCGACGAGGCGGGAGTTGCGGAACAGCCGTTTCACCTCTTCCGGCAGCGCATCGGTCGCGACATCGAAGTCCTTGGGCGTGAGTCCCAGCAGCATATCGCGCACGCAACCGCCGACCAGGAACGCCATGAAACCGCCCTCGCGCAACCGGTACAGCACCCGCAACGCGTTCGGCGAGATGTGAGAGCGGGAAATCGAGTGCTCGGATCTCGGGATGATCCGGGGTGCGGCTCGGGGCGTCGTGACGGACGCGTCGGGGAGGTTCAATTTCTTGGGCTTCTCTTGAGCAATCGGGGCCGCTCTCTATAATACCGCGCTCCCGCCCCCGGCCCGGGATACCGCTCCCTTCGTCTAGAGGCCCAGGACATAGCCCTCTCAAGGCTGTAACACGGGTTCGAATCCCGTAGGGAGCGCCATCAAATCAATGGCTTACAGATGTGGCAGAAAGCAAAAAATCGTCTCGGGTAAGTTTCGGGTAAGTTCCATAGGCATCCACATACGTCACTTCCGGTGCGGTCCCCGCGCCTACCCCGCCCCGCAATTGCCGAGGCAAAGGACTGCAATCGGCAGTTCGCAAGTGTTCCTGCCACAAGAGCGGTAACAATCTCACCGCTGGAGTGCCTTTCGCTACTGAAGCCGGGGGGACGCCGCCCGCTCTACGCGATGAGTGGGCTGCGGGTGACGGAGGTCGGACCGTTCACCAGGGGATTAAAAGACGCCCCTCCTCCTCTTCACGACTCTACGCGACACATTGGCGCTCAAGCTAACTCGTTGATTTCCGAAACTGACTACGCTCCTAACGCTGCGTCTGAAAGTGTGCCATGGTGCCGGTGCGAGTTAGTCATTGCACCGAATTTGCACCGAGGGAAGCGGATTTTCGCCTTTGCGGCCCCAAGTCTCGTCTTGAACCCGCGTCACTGAACGAAGGATGACACGGCGTGTCTATCCTTTCAGCGCCGCGAGCTCTTGCATGGCCGACGGAATGAATCGCAGATATGCCTTCTCAATCATCGCGATACTAGTTTGGCGCCCGGCGATTGCGTGAGTTGCCGCAACAAGTCAATGAACCGTTGGTCTGAACGTAAGTACGGTCTCTGTCGCCCCGTCTCTGCGCAGCGCTGCAAGTGTCATAGGGACCGGCCGTAGCGCCTTCTCGCTCGCCAGGCGGGCTTGATCTGAGTAGTGAGGGGACGTCGGATCATCGCTGACGCCCCACAACGTCTGTGCATACGATTGCGTGCCTGCGGCCGCAAAGTGGACTATGAACGGCGCACGCTGCCCCCAGATCAAGCGCTCTTTGTGTGTTTTGGGATCGAAGGAAAAGTTCAGCGCGCGCAGGCTTGCAACACTAGCGACTGGACGGGGAACCTCCAGGAGGTCAGCGTAGACTTGGGTCCCATGGTGGTGAACCCCTGTGATCAACACGCCCCCACCTACGGGCAGGTCAGTGCGGCCGCGTCCGACTCGATGGACATCTCCCCAGGTCAAATCCGTGTGGCCATAGGTCTCAAGAAGGTGCTTTCGTGCCTCCTCAGCAGCTGCGATCAGCAGCTGTTGCATATCGCTGGACAGGGAAGAATCTGCGTCAATAGCTGCAACGAGGGTATCCATGACATCACGGTGCTTGACGAGTAGAGCCCGTCTCAACTCGCTTTCATATAGCGCTGCGCGCGAATCTTTTGAGAGCTCTCCGTCAAATTGCGCCAGATCGTGGAGAATCGGCAGCAGCTCCGGCGGCTGCTTGGCGACGAACGCACGTTGATCCTCAACGGCGTGCGCTACGGCCAAAGCCCAACTGCGCGCTCCTGGGACTTTCTCATCCATGGCGATCGCCATTGTCTCGTCGACATACAGTTTTGACGCGTGACCCAGTAACTCGATAAGGCGCTGTTGACGCGAGTTGGTCCGCCCCGCTTCGAATGCAAAGTAGTCTGGCAAGTCCTTCGACGTCAGCACAGGAGTGGGGTACATCATGTCCGGGCTAACATTGCTGTTGGAGACGTAGCCCTGAGCCGGATCGATTAGCTTCAGCATCTGAGAGTACGGAAGGATGCCCAGCCACGCAGTCGCAGACGTATTACCGTCTAACGTGTGGCGCACGTCTACTCCAGCAGGACGAATAGGAACTCGCGCGGGCCGGATATACATGATAGTGCCGTCTGCTCCACCGATGATCATGTTACCCGGATAGGCGTCCCGCTGAGCCAGCACGGTCTCGAGCTGTTGGCGAGTCCGCGCTTTGGCGAGCCGGTAATACTCGCCTACGTCTAGCCCTATTCGATCCGCAGAGACATAACTGACTACGTACGCGGTGTCTTTTTCGCGTGCCTCGACCGGAGAAAGGACGCCATTGTGGCGGGTGTACTCAAACACTCCCTTAACTGGTTCGCTATCCTTCACAGTGATCGTGTACGGTTTAACCGTCATCGCCTGCCACTTACCGTCATACAAGAAACGCTGAGGCGTCTGATGGTCCACTGCTACGCGATAGCAATCTCCCACAAAATGCAGGCTATCTGTAATACCCCATGCGAAATAGGGCGAATGCCCAAAGAGAAAATTGGCACTTCCAGCAGGCGCGCTGAACGCGGTGAAATCTAGATCACCGGCTTTAATTCGGTACGGATAAAACAGAGTCCCACCATCGTCAGGTACGCCATGGGAATCTGCCTCCATAATCACGTGTCCGTCAGCGCTTCGAGAACCGACGATCGCCCACGCGTTCGATGCGCGAAGTGGACGTACGCCATCGTCACCGTAGTTCACACGAACCGCGGCGGGACCTGCGAGTCCTTCGGCCTTGCGTCGATCCCCACAAATGGAGTCTGCTTCCAGGTTGTAGTAATCCAGGAGCGCCATCGGTAGGGCCGGTTCAAGTGGAGGCGCCCAATCCGGGGTACGCTCTGGGTGGTCTCGCATGTATGCGCTCAGCCCGGCTATGTAGGATTGCAGATCGCGCTGATACTGCTGCGGGAGAGCGTGAAAATTACGCCTTGCAATCGAGAGAAATTGGTACTTCAGCGTTTTTGTGTCGCTCGCGACGGCATCCGCCAGGGGTGAGCGGGTGCTGGCCAAAGCTGATGCAGCCGGATCGGCCGACAACGATGGTGTCTTAGGTCCAAATTTGGCGGCCAGCTCCCCACGAACGGCGACGTACCACATCAATACCTGCCGCAACCGGTCCTCACCGGTCGCATAGCCCAGGCCATAGAAGCCGTCCTCTTCCCGGTCAGCATACAGATGCGCCATTCCGACGCCATCGCGTATGAGGCGCACCTGATGCGCACCTTTGGACGGCGGCGCTCCGCCTGCAATCGCAAACGTGGGTAGCGCAGCGCAAATCACCCCCGTCAAACACAGCAGCCTCGAAGTCAAAAACCTGATTGGGAGCGTCATTCGCCTGCCGGTTACGAGTTTTACGAACATTTCGCCGAGCTCCTGCCTTTTTGCAGCACCTGACAAGCGCACAAACTATTGAGACCTCGTGCCCTCACCAAGTAGGGTAACGTTACCGTCACTCATTCATGGCGCCGAGGCTTGCATGCCTCTCATTCGAGATTGCGTGCGGCAGCGTCTATGAAGCGGGCCACTTCAGCCTTTAGCGCGATCCACCGATTCTCAAGGGTACTGAGCTCGACGCTCTGCTCCGTTAAGACCTGGCGCATTCCGTCCGTGACGACGCCGTCGCTGGCGTTCATCCAGCCGTAGAGCGTGCACATCCGGGAGTAGAGCCGCGTCCCCCCTGGTGCGGCAATAATGTCATACACATTCTGAGCGTCCCGGTTCTGGAATTGCTCCTCAAGCTCATTCAATTTGCTTGAGAGTTTCTCGGGATCCGCACTGGACTTCGTCAGATGAGCATCTCGGTGCAATTTCGCAACCACACCGCGCAAACGGGAGCGCTCACTTTGAAGATTGACGACTATTTCGGAGAGCTTGTTAATCTGGTCCCTCAGTTCCAGCAAATACTGCAAGCGATCCCTTAGTGCGGGTGCAGGCGTTGTCGATCTCGGGTCCGGGAGTACCGTCACCTGGCGTTCGAACGATTGTCCGGCGACGGTTAAACGCACGGTGTAGTTTCCCGGCAATACCAAGGGTCCCTGCGAAGGATCATCGAAGGAGAGGTACGTCGCCTTGGGGATTAGCCGCGGGCCCGCAAACCGTAGATCCCATAGCAAGACATTGGTGCTCTTTCTCGGGAAGTGTCCTTCCATCTTCTCTGGTGCCTGAGTGGTCTTCGCCTCACCATCCATGGTCTGTCGCTGCGAGTTCTCGAATTTCCGGATCTGGTGTCCGGTGGAATCGGAAATATCAATCGTAATTGTGTTAGCTGGCGAGGAGCCGCCAAGCCAATAGTCGATCGCGACGCCTGCCGGGGGGTTCTCTCCCGCCCACTTGTCTAGACCCGCAGCGCCCTCGAAGCTATCTGAATACAGCCATTGATATGCTGGCGGTGACGCAAATAAGTAGGCGCTATCAGAAGGTCTCTTCTCGGCAAGTCCGCGCACGACCGATAAGTGATCGAAGATCCAGGCCGAGCGGCCATAGGTGCTTACCACCAGACTCTCGTCCTTTACGACGAGGTCAAAGACCGGGACCGTCGGCATGTTTAGTTTGAGGGAATTCCACGTTCGGCCGCTGTCCAAACTGATCGCGACGCCATCGCTCGTGCCCAAATAAAGCAGTCCTTGAGTTTTGGTGTCCTCTGACCGCAAACACCGTGACATCGGGGGCAGTCCGAAGTCGAGCCGTTGCCACGTATGGCCGGTATCCTTCGTTACGAATAGATAGGGATGGTCATCGTCCAAGGCCTGTGCCTGGGCCACCACATACGCGGTGTGCGCATCAAAATGCGATGGTCAATCATGTTGATGCTGGCCCACTTTGGCAGCCCGCGCATCGCCGAGGTAGTGTCTCGCCATGTCACGCCGCCGTCGGTCGTGGCGTGAACTAGACCGTCGTTGCTTCCAGTCCAAATGAGCCCCTGTTAACAGGTGGAGTTGACCCGGTTCCGTGGACACCTCAACGTAAGGTTTGGAGGGGTTCACGATGGCAAAGAAGACGGTCCGGTACACGCCGGAGTTTAAGCAGCAGATGGTCCAGCTGGTACGCAGCGGACGCACGCCGGCGGAGCTTTCCCGGGAGTTCGGGCCGACGGCCTGGACGATCGGTCTATGGGTCAGGCAGGACGCTCGCGACTGTGGCAAGGGCGACGGCGGCTTGACGACGGCGGAGCGTGAGGAGCTCACCCGATTGCGGCGCGAGAACCGCAAGCTCAGGGAAGAACGGGAGATCCTTGCAAAAGCCGCGGCCTGGTTTGCGAACGAGAAGCCCGCGACACCGAAGCGCTCTTCGGATTCGTGAAGGCGAACCAGGCCACCCACTCGGTGCGGGTCATGTGCCGACTGCTCAAGGTATCCCCGAGCGGCTTCTATGCTTGGGAGAAGCGTCCGATGTCGCCTCGGGAGCGGGCAGATATCGGCCTCACGGCGCGCATTCACGAGATCTATCGGCGCTCGCGCGAGACGTACGGCTCGCCGAACATCCATGCGGAGCTCGCCGACGATCACGGGATTCACGTCGGACGCAAGCGCGTCGCACGGCTGATGCGTGCGGCGGGACTGCGTGGGGCGACGCTGCGCAAGTTCGTGGTGACGACGGAGAGGGGAGCGCAGAGTTCGCCGGTGACCGATCTGGTCGAGCGGCGCTTCTACGCCGAGCGGCCCAATCGGCTGTGGGTAGCGGATGCGACCTACATCCCCACCTGGAGCGGCTTTCTGTATCTGGCGATCGTACTGGATGTGTTCTCGCGCAAGATCGTCGGCTGGGCAATGGAGACGCACCTGCGGACCGAACTGATGCTCGCGGCGATCGACATGGCGATCACGATGCGCCGGCCGAGAGAGGCGATCCATCACTCCGATCACGGCTGCCAGTACACCAGTTATGCCTTCGGCAAGCGCTGTCAGGAGCGGGCATCATGCCCTCGATGGGTACGGTGGGCGATGCGTACGACAACGCGATGGCGGAGAGCTTCTTCGCGACTCTCGAGCGCGAATGCTCAACCGCCGGCGCTTCAAGAGCCAGGCCGAGGCGAAGATGGCGATCTTCGATTGGCTGGAAGGTTGGTACAACCCGCATCGTCGACACTCCGCGTTGGGTTATCGCTCGCCGGTCAACTACGAGCGCCATGCGCTGCAGAGCGAGGCGGCATCAGCACGCGACCTCCAAGCTCTCAGAGGCCGATCCGCAGGGCTATCACGGTAGCGGGTACCCATGATCACCGCTCCTGAGGCTTCCTACGCGGTCGATTTCTCGAGGCTGTCGGAAAATGCAGAGCTTCTGCCGCCTGCGGCGGCAGACTGCACTGCTGGTAAGATCGATGAACATGGAGGAAGACGAGAGTTCGTAACTAAGACGGAAAACCGTCCGCGGAAGCGGGGCAACTCCAAGGTGACTCCGCTATTGCATAGAGAGTGCCGAGATTTGATCCCGATGTTGTCGCCCTTGATTGGGCCTCCGCTTTATTGCTGCTTTGTTTTGTCGTTGCGCGTGAGGTCCCCGCTAATCGCCTTCCAAGTTTTGCCTCCATCTTGCGTCCGGAACAGGACTTGCGCTCGGTGATAAAGGGTGTTGGGATTTTCCGGGGACGATGCGATGGGGGCCGTATACTGAAACTGTATTGCAGGCCCGCCGGGATATGACCGAGAGTGTTTTCCGGGTAGACGCTGATGTCCTGTGCTTCCCGCGTCCGATTATCGTAGAGGGAAAGGAATCCACTGTAATCACCCGCGTAGACGATATTTGGATCCCTTGAGTCCTGAGAATCCATCCAGCCTCCCCACCCCCAACGTGGTACCAATCGGAGTTCCTGATTCCATCCTCATCGAGACTGTTGCTTGGCCCTTGCACGGCTCCAAAGATTCTGGATGCTTCCCGAAACGTAGAAAGGCACTCGATTGTCGGCGGATATGTGATAGAACTGCCCTAACGGCAACGCTGGAGAAAACCAGGTTTTGCCTCTGTCGTCTGAGATATCTAAACCGCCGTCCCCCGCTACAATGATTCGCTCCGAGTTCTTTGGGTCGAACCATACGTCATGGAAGTCGTCGTGGTGCAGTCCGGATTGCCGCACAAACGTGTGCCCGCCATCGATGCTTCGGGCCAGCGAAACCTGCGTACTCAAATCTCGTCGGGGTTCATCGGACTGATAGTCAATCGCCCATAATAAAAGACATGGTTGCGCAGGAGATGGCTTGCGCTCACACGGGACCAACGAGCGCCCCCATCGTCCGAACGAATTCGCCCTTCGTCTATTGCCTCAATCAGCGCGTACACGCGCGCAGGGTCAGATGGTGCAACCTGCACTCCCACCTTCCCCGACACCCCCCTGGCAGCCCTCCTCCGCTAAGTCTTTGCCAGTTATCTCCTCCGTCTCGAGACACGTAAAGTCCGCTGCCCGCACCCCCGCTTTCGATGCTCCAGGGGGTACGACGCGCTTGCCACAACCCAGCGAACACCGTCTTGCTGTTCGAGGGATCGAACTCAACATCGGTAGTGCCTGTGTTCTCGTCCTTGCTCAGAACGAGGCCCCAGCGTCTTACCTCCATCCGTTGTTCGGTACACTCGACGTTCCTTATTGGGCCCGTACGAGTCTCCGAATACCGCAGCAAATGCGACGTCCGGGTTGGCAGGATCAATAATGATTGCAGCGGTTTGCGCTTTCTTTTGAACCGAGAAATGACTTTCCAACGCAGACCCGCATCTTCGGACTTGTAGATTCCGTGTCCGGGAACCACATACGAGTGTAGGTTCGCCTCCCCCGTTCCCACATACAGCACGTTCGGATTGGACGGGGAGACTGCGAACGCTCCAACCGAGGCGTCGTTCGCCTCATCAAACCCCGGCTCCCACGTGAGTCCGCCGTTGGAAGACTTCCACAGACCACCCGCAGCCGCCGCGGCGTACATGGTGGGAGTACCAACTACGCCAGCCACGCGAGTAGTACGGCCGCCCCACGCGGGGCCGATGAGCCGGTATTTCAGTTCGTCCGTCCCGGGTAGATCGACGAGGGCGGCCGGTGCACCCGTTTGCTGCGCCAATGCAGCGCTCGCCATCATTAACGAAGACAGGACGATGCAGGCGCGTGGAGCCCATACCGTTGCATCGCTAATCATGTGAATCGGTGGTCAATCCAGTTGCAGGTAACTAGGCGGCCATCCGCGCGAATCCTGTTGGAGATGATTTATATAAGATGATTTATCTCCTGTGTTACCATTTTGCCAGCTATATTTCAAGACCAGTCGTTTGGGCTAGTACTCCTTTGTCGCAAGAGCTGCCGCCGGACGTACTCGTCGCAGGCGGCGATGTGGAACCTCGCGTAATAGAGGAACCAGACGTCGAACTACGGTGCGGCCCAATAGTCCCGAGGCGCCGTGGTGTGGAATAAGGATCATTGCGATGTTAGCCGCGCGCAAGAGAAGAACGTGTAGGACAAACGGGCCAGGGGCCCAACGGCCGCTCGACGCAGAGGTGCGGGACGTACGTGCCGGCGCTGCGCTGAACGCACCGCGAGTTCGAGCGTCTTTTATGTTGCGACTGAGTAGCGGCGAACGCCCGCTCAGACGAGCGGGACTGCAAATTGCCCGCCACCTTAGGCGCACGATTCATGGGAGCGTGTGTCTGGCACAAAGCCTATGGGTTGGCCTGCTCCTGTTGACCATCGCTGTCGAACTGGGCTTGGGAGCGCCCGGAGCCCGCGGCCGCCCAGCCTGCGCCCGCCGCGGCGAAGTCAGAACCGAGACCAAGAGCGCGGGAACTCGGCATCGCGCCTGGCATTCTGACTCCGGTCGTTTCAACGCAATCACTGACGTCGAAGGCGTCTTGGTCGGTCACGTTACCCTTATACGAGGCGAAAGAATTCGGACGGGTGTAACCCAGATCATGCCGCACGGCGGGAACATTTATCAGAACAAGGTTCCGGCCGGCATTGTGGTCGGCAATGGATTCGGAAAGTTTGCCGGATCGACGCAGATCGAAGAGCTCGGTGAGCTGGAAACTCCCATCGTGCTAAATGGAACACCCTCGCTGTTCCCGCCGCAGCCCAAGGACTGATCGACTGGACGTTGCGTCAGCTCGGTAATGAGACGGTGATGACCGTCAACCCGGTGGTCGGCGAGACAAATGATGGCGTAGTCAACGACATTCGCTTTCCAGCGGTTCGGCCCGAGAACGTGTTGGAGGCGATTTCGGCGGCATCGTCCGGTCCGGTCCAGGAAGGTAGTGTGGGAGCGGGTACCGGAACCCAGGCTTTTGGCTGGAAAGGCGGCATTGGCACTAGCTCGCGTCTCCTGCCCAAGCAGCTCGGGGGCTACACAGTCGGCGTCTTGGTTCAGACGAACTATGGCGGTGTACTCACCGTCTTGGGTGCACCAGTCGGGATCGAGCTCGGGCGTTACTACTTACGTGATGAACTTGCAAAGAGTAACGCCGACGGGTCGGTAATCATCGTGGTTGCGACTGACGCGCCGTTGTCAGACCGTAACCTTAAGCGCCTGGCTCGCCGTGCTCTAATGGGTATCGCGCGGACAGGGTCTCCGATGACGAACGGCTCGGGAGACTACGCGATCGCGTTCTCAACTGCTCAGTCTGTGCGACGTACCCCGGAACGTCGTCGCGCGGCCGACTTCGTTCTTGACCTGCCGAACGACTCAATGTCGCCACTGTTTGAGGCAGCTGTCGAGGCGACGGAAGAAGCCGTCTACAACGCATTGCTCCGAGCGACCACGGTGCAAGGCGTTGGCGTGCTCGAAGCAATTCCGATCGACAAATTGCGGGCGATTTTGTCAAAGCACGGTATCAGTCCACCCACGCCAGCTGGGCAATGAGTGACGGCAGTGCCCGAATGAGTCCGGGTCCACGTGTGCGTGAGTTTGCGGCCTGCCAGCCGAGTCGTCGATCTGCTTTCCGACGGCCTGCGATGCACGGCAACAGCGGTAGACGGCCAACCTACCACCCCAGGCGGGTTTGCCCGCGACGGACGAGAAGTTCACAGCCGCCGGCACGGCGTGGCGCGCACGGAGTGCGAAAATGAAGAATCAACGGCCCAATCGCGAGGGACCCAGACGGCAAACGCAACATCGATCTGACGCCCGCGGCGCGATGGCGTCGCCAGGGACGCAGGCGCTGACCCTGGCCATGATTCGGCAGGCCTATGAGCATATCCGAAATCGCGTCAACCGTACGCCGGTGATGACTAGCGAGACGCTGAATACGCGCGCGGGCGCGAACTTGTGGTTTAAGTGCGAGAACCTTCAGAAGACGGGCGCGTTCAAAGCACGCGGAGCGACGAATGCCGTATTGTCCTTGACCAGTCAGGAGGCCGACAAAGGAGTTGTGACACACTCCTCGGGGAACCACGGCGCAGCATTGGCGCGAGCGGCGAGGATCCGAGGCATCCCAGCCTTCATCGTAATGCCTTTCAGCGCACCCCGTGCGAAGCAGGATTCCGTCCGCCGGTACCGTGGGGACGTCATTTCGTGCGAGCCAACCATGGAGTCTCGGCAGCGCACCGCTGCTCGCGTCATCGAGAGTACCGGGGCAGCCTTCGTTCATCCTCATGATGATCTGCGCGTGATGGCTGGACAGGGCACAATCGCAATCGAGTTCCTCGAACAGGTCCCCGACCTTGACCTCATCGTATGTCCCGTAGGCGGCGGTGGTCTGTTAAGTGGCATGGCGGTAGCCGCCAAGAACATCAAACGGTCGATCGAGATCGTCGGCGTAGAACCCGCCGGTGCCGACGACGCATATCGCTCCTTCAGGGCGCGCCATCTCGTCTCGATTGCGGAACCTGTGACACTAGCTGACGGCCTCCGCACTTCCCTTGGAAAGAGGCCGTTCTCGGAAATCCTCCGTCACGTGGACGACATCGTCAGGGTTCCAGACAAAGCGGTCGTTGACGCGATGCGCATGATCTGGGAGGTCATGAAGCTCGTCGTCGAACCCTCCGGAGCAGTGGCATATGCGGCTGTCGTCGCAAATACCTTGAACCTCGCGAAAAAAAGCAATGTTGGAATCGTATTGAGCGGCGGAAACCTAGATCTCGACCGACTGCCGTGGACGGGCCAATCAACGTGACACGCATCCGTCCACCTGCGGGGGTGCCCAAGCCGGTACTCTTGCTGGATCGGACGACGATTTCTGCACAGCTGACGATACCGGAGTGCATACGTGCCGTGGAGGCCGCGTTCGGCGCACATGCACGCGGACTGCACCTCCCGCCAGGGCTGCTGCATGTCGACGCCGAGAAAGGAGAGTTTCACGTCAAGGCGGGCGGGCTCACGAGCGGCCACACTTATTTTGTCTGCAAGATCAATGGCGGCTTTTTCGGAAACCGTGCCATCAACGGCCTGCCGAACATCGTCGGGCTCATAGTACTTTGCGACGGCCTTACTGGCGCCCCGCTTGCCGTAATGGAATCCGGCTGTATCACTCGCCTCCGCACCGGCGCGGCGACCGCGGTCGCGGCAAAGTTCCTGGCGCGTGCAGACAGTCGGATGGTGACGATTTGCGGGGCGGGTACTCAAGCGGAGATTCAATTACGGGCGCTCGCTCACGTTCTTCCGATAGAGCATGCATACATCTGGAGCCGCACTGGCGCACCCTCGTTCGAGGAACGCCTTGGGGCCGAGTTGGGTTTTGACGTCGAACCCACGCGCGACCTCGCGACGGCAGCGCGACGCAGTGATGTCATCGTGACCTGCACCCCGGCCAAGCGATGGTATCTGGGGCGAGATCACGTTTCTCCCGGTACCTTCGTCGCAGCCATCGGATGTGACAGCCCCGAGAAACAGGAAATAGAACCCGCCCTCATGGCGGAGAGTTCGGTGGTCCCCGACTTGACTCAGCAAGCGGCATGCGCTGGAGATCTACACCATGCGATAGCCGCGGGGCTTATGAAGCCTTCCGATGTACGTGGTGAGCTCGGTGCGATAGTCATCGGTGCCGCTCCGCGGCGTGCAAACGCCGTTGAAACCATTGTGTTCGACTCGACCGGAACCGCCATTCAAGACGCGGCAGCCGCCGCGACGGTGTACGAGCGAGTGGCTGCGGGGGGTGGCGCGGCCACCTTTGCGTTTTGGGACTAGTGCTGAACTGTGCCCGCCCGGCACACCGGGTGCCCTGAATCTCGTCGGCCTTACGTATTGGCGCACCCGATTACGCTTGATGTGTCCTTCAAAAACCGCATGCCAGCAGAGGTACTTAGCTACCTACGGTCCGTGGAGCGGACGGACGCTCGTAGTATTCGATACGTCGGTCGCGACATGCAGGAGATTTCGGACTTCTTCAACGTTGTAAACGAATACAGCGCGGACCTCGCCCCGTAGTGGCAAGCGCCGGCGCAAGAATGGTTTGCCTCGCAGTTCAGACGGAGCTCCACTCGCCCCACGACCACCGCGACCAGCGCTTGTGGCACGCATTGCACCCTCGGTTAAGTGGCTCCGGCCACATTGTATCCTTGGTTTTAAGCGATACCGCGACCGACAAGATGTGCTTCACAAGCGGTGCGGATCAAGAGACGTGATAAAGCGCCGCGGCTGCTAGCGAAGCCCGACAAGCCCCGGTGCAGGAGGACTGGAGGAAACGAATGAGGACTCAACTTGGGGGCCGCGACACGACCCGAGGTGGCCTCGATCCGATCGAGTCTGCGAGCCGAGACGAACTTACGAGCCTGCAGCTCGAGCGACTCCGATGGTCGCTATCTCATGCGTATCGCAACGTCGAGCACTACCGCACAGCATTCGGCCGCGCCGGTGTGCATCCGGATGACGTCAGGTCGCTCTCGGACCTCGCGCGCTTCCCGTTTCTCCAGAAGAGCGACCTGCGTGACCACTATCCGTTCGGGCTGTTCGCCGTGCCACGCGAGCGGCTCGTGAGAGTGCATGCCTCGAGCGGCACGACCGGCAAGCCCACCGTCGTCGGCTACACGCAGCAGGACATAGAGACGTGGGCAGGGCTCGTTGCACGCTCGATTTACGCGGCCGGAGGCCGCCCCGGGGACATCGTGCACATTGCCTACGGCTACGGACTCTTCACCGGCGGCCTCGGCGCGCATTATGGTGCCGAGCGGCTCGGTTGCACCGTGGTGCCGATGTCGGGCGGCCAAACCGAGAAGCAGGTGCAGCTGATTGCGGATTTCCACCCCGCCATCATCATGGTGACGCCATCCTACATGCTGACGATCGCCGAGGAGTTTGAGCGGCTGGGACTCGATTCGCGCGCCTGCTCGCTCCGCGTCGGCATTTTCGGCGCGGAACCCTGGAGCGACGCGATGCGCGCCGAGATCGAATCGCGCATGGGGCTTGACGCGGTCGACATTTACGGGCTATCCGAAGTGATGGGTCCGGGGGTCGCGAGCGAGTGCGTTGAGACAAAAGATGGCCTGTGCCTCTGGGAGGACCAGTTCTTTCCGGAGATTATCGATCCCGAGACCGGAGAGGTGCTGCCGGAGGGCGAGGAAGGAGAGCTAGTGCTCACCTCCCTGACAAAAGAGGCGCTCCCCGTCATTCGGTACCGGACCCGGGACCGCACGCGGCTCCTACCCCCGACGGCGCGCGTGATGAGGCGCCTCGCACGGATCAACGGCCGTACTGACGACATGCTGATTATCCGCGGCGTCAACGTATTCCCGAGCCAGATCGAGGAAATCATCCTCAAGCAGCGGCTGTTCGCGCCGAACTACCTGCTCGAAGTCGACCGCGCAGGCCACCTCGACACGCTGACGGTGGATGTCGAATGGCCAGCGCGTGCCACCAGGGATGCATCAGCCCGCGAGACCGCGGCCCACGATCTCGCGCATCGCGTCAAGTCTGCTGTTGGGATCACAGTTCGGGTGCGGGTGCTTGATCCCGGGGGCCTTGAGCGCTCGGTTGGCAAGGCTCGGCGCGTCGTTGATCGCCGCCGGGCGTGAGCCGGTGCGCCGGCCGCGCCGGTGTGTTATCGAAGCCGTGTCGGCCGCCGGCTGGGTGCGGTGGTGCGGCATGAAAAAGAGGTGCACGCCAGCCTCTTAGTTCTCGACCACTGGCAAGGAGATATAGGAAGCATCCGCAGCCGAGTGAAAAACGCGCTGCGTGGCTTTGCGGTAATCGCCTGGCTTGGCCAGAAAGATATCCGGCACGAAGGTTTGCGGGTTGCGGTCATACAGGGGGAACCAGCTCGACTGTACTTGCACCATTATGCGGTGGCCCGGCAGGAACACATGGTTGTTCGGCGGCAGCTTGAAATCATAAGCCAGCGGCTGATTCGCCTTGATGGGCTTCGGTACGACAAAGCCTTCGCGGTAGCGCCCGCGAAAGATGTCCATGCCTACTGCCAGCTGATAGCCGCCCATCTCGCGCTGCGCGTATACCTCGTCCGGGTACACATCGATTAGACTGACCACCCAGTCGCTGTCCGTGCCGCTGGTCGAGGCGACGAGATGCACGCCGGGCTGACCGCTGATCTTCAAGGGCTTGGTGAGCACGTCGGAGGTGAACGTGAGCACATCGGTGCGTCCTGAAGCCTCGCGCTGATCGTCCGTGAGCCATTGCGACCAGGTCTGTCCGGGGTCGTAACCCATCGGCTGGATGGACTGGTCGCGCCCGAAAGGGTACGGGGCGCGCGGGATCGGAGACGTATTCCGAATACGCCTCGCCCGCTGCGGGCGCATCGAAGCCCAGATGGTTGCCGGGCTCGAGATACAGCGCACGGCTCGCATCGGCGCGGCCGTAGTCGCAGCTCTGCGGCCAGCGGTCGAGGCGGCGCCACTCATTGGTGCCGGTTTCGAAGGCAGTGACGGCGGCCACATCCGCCGGCAGCGCCCCGTCCTTCAGATACTCGCGCGAGGAACGGCCGCAGCACCTGCTCGCGAAAGTACCGTGCCGTATCGCTGCCGAAGCGCAGGTTGCCGAGTGCACTGGCGTCTTCGATTTCCTGCCCGTGATACCAGGGACCCAGCACCAGCTTGACCATGTCGCCCCCGCTGTCCTTGGGCTTGATGGCAGCGTACACGGCCATGGCGCCGTAGCTGTCCTCGGCATCCCACAGGCTGTGCACGAGCATCACCGGGACTTTCAGCGGCTGCGCGGCGAGAAGCTTATCCACCACCTGATCGCTACGAAAGCATCGTAGCTCGGATGCGCCACGAGCTTGTTCCAGAACCCGATCTGCATGCCATAGCGGCGGCCCAGCTTCGCCGGCCGAGCCCGCCTGCAGAAACAAGTCGTACTCATCGTGGTAGTTCGACCACCACTTGACGCTGTTGTCGCGGCTCGCCTCCTGCTCGTAGATATACGACGTGTTCTGCTGGCGGAACGCGCCGTTGTGAAACCAGTCGTCGCCCATCCAGCCATCCACCATCGGGTTCATCGGCCGGAGACTTTGAGCGCGGGATGCGGATTCACCAGGGCCATCACCGCCGAAACCTTCATACGAACTGCCGAGCAACCCCACCTTCCCATTGGACTCGGGCACATTTTTCACCAGCCAGTCAATCGTGTCATAGGCGCGGTGGATTCGTCGACCGGCGTGGGGTTCTGCGGGCCGCGGAGGGGACGGTTCATCACGTAATCGCCCTCCGAGCCGTACTTTCCGCGCACGTCCTGCATCGCCCGGATGTAGCCGTCCTCGAGGATCACGTCGGTGGCGTTATCGTAGCCGTACAGCTTCGGACCCAGATGGCCGCTGTGAGTGTGGCTCGTCAAGTCCTTGGCATCGTAGGGCGTGCGCGTCACGAGCATGCCTGCGTGCGTCGCGCCCTTCAACCTCCAGATGATGGTGCGGGGCTTCACGCCATCGCGCATCGGGATCATGACGTCGCGCGAGTCGTAGTCGTAGCTGTCGGTGACAGGCGTGAACTTGGCTGACCGATCTCGCTGGGATACTGCGGATAGAGGGTCTTCGGCGCGTCGTCGGCGAGCAGGGCGCCGCTCGCGATGAGCAGCAATACACCGATCGATGATTTCAAGCCGATAGGAGTCACAGATGTGTCGATTTTCTTCATGACAGTCGCCGTGTAGCGCGTGAGGTGCATGGGAATTGTCAATCAAAAATTTGGCGCAAACTGCTACTGAATGGCGCCGTTATCGGCAGGTCTGCGCGATCACATCGGGCTTGGGCCAGCGCCTGAGCGCTGTCGCCGCCGAATGCGTCCCATCAGACCCCAAACCCCGGCCCCCGTAACGCCCCAAACTCCAAGCATGATCCACTCGAGCGGAACGCCGGGAGGGCCGCTCAACAGAGGCTCGATCAACGCACCGACGATCATCGTCATCGCGCCGATGAATCCGAGGAAGATTACGAGTCTTCCGCCAGGCACCACAAAACGCGGCGGCGGGCTCTCAGCTCGGCGACAGAGCAGAAGGACGATCAGGCACAGGATGACGCTAAGGGCAAGGCAAATGGAAGCCATATTGACAATCGGTAGGATCGCGCCTCTTCCCAAAGCCATCCCGGTCAACGTGAGAACAGTGACGACTATGATGGCTCGCTTCGGTGCCCCGGACCTCGAGTCCGTGGTCGCTAGGCTGCGAGGCAACAGACCGTGACGCGCTTGCGCGAAAAGGACTCGCGACGCGATCCACGCAACAGCAGTCCACGTCTTTGTGATCGAAGCGACGGCGGCGGCGAGAATGACGGTTCCAAGCACGCCGTTTCCAATCGCGGCAAACGCCGCTGCCGCGGGCAGCTCTTTGTCGATAAGGGAGAGCCATGGCACCGTACAGGCCGCCGACACGACGATCGCGCTGTAAAAGAGCGCCGCGCCCGCGACTGCGGCGACAGCTGACCCGACGACCTGCGATGTCGACACGGAAGAGCGCCGTTCCTCGATCGCATGAAAGGCAGCTTGCCAGCCGGCAAGAAAGAATGCGCAGGTCGAGAAAATCCAGAAGATCCCACTCCATAGCGATCGGCCTGCGATTGCGGGCGAGAAAACCGGTCGTACGTTTGCCAGTGAGCCGAATGACAATCCGCAGAGGATGACAACGGTGCTCACGGCGATGAACGCGTAGGTCACGACATTCTGGAACGAAATCGCCGATGACGCCCCTCGATAGTGCAGGACTCCGATCAGTAATGCGGCGGTCGTGCCGATTCCCAAGCCGTCCCAGGTAACCGGCGTATCGGCAATTGTATATGCCGTTCCGAGGCTGACAGCCGGCAGCAATGTGCGCACCAGCCAGCCAAGCGCGATTGCCTCGAAGGCACAGACAGCGACGGCGTAAAGAGTGATGAACCAGCCGACGAGAAAGGCAGGTCGGGCGCCGAGCGTCTCAAATGTGTACATGAACTCGGCGCCGGCCGTTGGAAAGCGACTGGCCAGCTCCCCGTAGCACATAACAATTATCGCCGTGACCAGCGCCCCAGCTAGGAAGCCGACTACGGTGCCGCCAGGGCCAGCGGCCCGAAGCCAGTCGCCGAGCACGACGACCCAGCCGGAGCCGACTATTGCACCGAACGCCAGTGCGAAATAGCCGCCGAGCCCTATCGCATGACTTAGGCGTGCGACAGAGCGCGGCACTTCTGGGGGATCTGGGGGCGCAGGCATCTACTGCTATGGGGCCTAAGGCTCGGCGATGACTCGGTTTTCGATCTGGCCCAGCCGGTCGATGCAGATTCGTACACTGTCACCCGCACCCAAATAGGAGGGCGGATCCTTTGCGGCGCCTACCCCCTGCGGAGTTCCAGTAGCCAATACGTCGCCGACCTCCAGGGTCATCATTGACGACAAGTATGCGATCTGCTCAAAGATCCCGTAGATCATGTCGTTTGTGGAACTGTCTTGACGGACGTCGCCATTCACAAATAGTTGGATACGCAAGCTCTGCGGTTCCTTAACCTCGTCCGCGGTAACGAGAAACGGCCCCATGGGCCCGTGAGTGTCGTAGGACTTTCCAAGAGTGAACGTGGGGCTCCGCATCTGCCAATCGCGCACGGAGATGTCATTTACAATGAGGTATCCGGCGATAAAGTCTCGGGCACGTTCGATCGAGACGTGACGGCACCGCCTTCCGATGACCACACCAAGCTCTGCCTCGTAATCAAGCTGATTCGACCCTTTTGGGAGGTAGACCGGGTCGTATGGGCCACTGACGCACGACACCTGCTTGTTGAACCACAGCTGGGAATCGGGAATCTTGATGCCCTTCCGCACTGCCTCCGCCAAATGGCCTCTGTAGTTCATCCCTATCGCGAGGTACTTTGATGGATTCGGAATCGGCGCCAGGTATCTAAGCAAATTCGCGCTCCGAACGGCGCCAGTACAGATGGGCGCGGTCCGAGCCCGATTCATCAAGTCAGGGCCTCCTTCCAGAAGAGCGCGCACGGTTCTGGGCAATTCCGGTGCGGCGATCGAGAGATTCAGAATACGCTCGTCATCCAGGGAGCGACCGACTGCGATTCCTTCCGGAAACTCAAATGTTCCAAGTTTCATGCTCGGTCATCCCGGCTGACGGCGGGTAGTGCGACGGCGCGCCAGCGTTCGGCACGCGCGATCCGCGCCAGTGAGGCGCCATGAGCGCGCCGCGCGCACCGTCTTTGGCAAGCAGCTGTCCGACGCCTCACCGCTGGCTCAGAGTGTTCGGTGCGAATCATTGACGACTGGGGTGCACAACGGTCGGATCGAGTGTGATCGCCTCCGGCCGTTTGAGAAGCTGTTCAGCGCCGTCGAGCGCGGCCCGGAGCCGAGCCGTCAAGTCCGAAATTTCGGCTACCGTGATTACCAAGGGCGGCGCGATGATAATCGCGTCGGCGTTGATTCGGACGATTAAGCCATTAGCGAGTGCCTGCGCTTGGACCGCGGAGCCCAGCACCGGGATGGCGCCAGTGGGGGCGTCCGGAGGCGGTTGCAGGTACACGCCTGCGGCGAGGCCCAGGCAGCGCACGCTGCGAACCAGAGAGTGAGTCCCAAGCGTCTCAAGAGAGCTTTGAAACGCTGGCGAGACCATTGCTACATGGGCTCCGATACGACGCTGCTCCATTAGATCGAGTACGCGCAGCGCTACCGCTGCACACACAGGGTGGCCGGCGTATGTACTGACGTGCCCGAAGACTCCGTGACGATTGCCGGCCATCATCGCTTCAAACAGCTCTTCGTCCAGCACTATGGCACCCATAGGTATGAATGCCGCCGTCAGCGCCTTTCCGAGAGTGAATGCGCTGTAGCGCAAGCCGAATTCCTGCCAGCCCATCGGCGGTCCCAGGCGATAAAAGCCGGTCACGACCTCATCTCCGAAGAACCGAATGCCATGCCGTCGCAAGATCTCAACGACCCTCGGAAAATACCCCGCCGGCGGTATCACAAATCCCGCCGAGAAGGAAACGGGTTCGGCGAGAAATGCCGCCACCGACTCCGGTCCAGCTTCCTGTATCGCGTGCTCTAATTCGACGCCGAGTCGCTCTGTAAATGAGACTTCGTCCTCGCCCTCATTGGCTTTTGAAAAGTCCGGTTGCGACACATCGACAACGTCGCTCCCAGGCAGTGCGAAAGCCCGTCGAACAGCAGCCGAGCTCCCGAGCCCAGCCGTAAGGGAGGTACAGCCGTGGTAGCTTCCGGACCGGCAAATGATTCTTCGACGAAGCGGCTGACCGGCCGCCACGTTCGCGAACCTCACGAATTTGATTAGCGCATCGTTCGCCTCTGACCCAGAGTTGGCGAATGCAACGCGCGCGTTCGGGAACGGCGCGAGGGCTGCTAGCCGTTCTGCTAGAGCTACAGCCTGAGACGTCGTTCGGCGTCCGGCCGAAATGGAGAAGGGGAGCGTACGCATTTGCTCCGTCGCGGCGAGGACCAGCTCTGGCTCGCTGAATCCCAGTGCGGCACAGTAAAAACACGAAGCCGCCTCGAGATACTGCCGGCCATGCTCGTCCCACAAAAAGATCCCTTCACCGCGCGTGAAAACAAGCGGGCGCTCTCGGTCCAGCGCTGGGAGATGGCTCGCGCCGAGAATAAGTGGAAAGCGGAACTTACTACCGACAGTCACTGAATATCACTGTTCTGCAGTATTGCTTCGCGCAGGGCTAACAACGTAGGCTCGTAGCTCTAGCTTTCAAGGATTACGATCATGGCAAACAAGCCGGCGCGCTTGCGTAGCGCCTCCTGGTTCTCAAACGAGCTCCTTTCAGGTTTTGGTCTGCGTGCGTGGATGAAGAGCCAGGGCATTCCAGATGACGGATTTGACGGCCGACCGATCATCGGCATCTGCAATACCTGGTCAGAGCTCACTCCCTGCAATGCTGGGCTTCGACAACTTGCGGAGTTTGTACGCCGCGGTGTACTCGAAGCCGGGGGCCTGCCGCTAGAGTTTCCGGTGCTGTCTCTTGGCGAGACAAACGTTCGTCCGACTGCAATGTTGTACCGAAATTTGCTGAGCATGGATGTTGAAGAAGCTATACGCAGCAATCCGATCGATGGCGTGGTGCTGCTGGTCGGCTGCGACAAGACCACGCCGGGCCTGTTGATGGGAGCCGCTAGCTGCGACCTGCCTTCGATTGCTTTGTCGGCGGGACCGATGCTTAACGGGTACTTCAAGGGCAAAAGGCTCGGCTCTGGCACCGATGTATTTCGCTTCATCAACATGATGCGAGCCGGAGAGATATCCCTCAAGGAATGCGAGGCCGCGGAGCGCGCGATCTCACGCGGGCCTGGTACGTGCATGACGATGGGCACCGCTTCCACAATGGCGTGCCTGACGGAAGCGTTGGGGCTCTCGTTGCCCTCAAACGGCGCGATCCCGGCTGTTGATGCTCGACGACAGCTACTCGCACAGCTGACGGGGCGGCGCATAGTCGACATGGTGCGTGAGGACTTGCGCATGTCTCGCGTCGTCACGCGCGAGAGCTTCGAGAACGCAATTCGCGTCAATGCCGCCATTGGCGGCTCGACGAACGCTGTGCTGCATCTTCTCGCACTCGCAGGTCGAATGGAGATTCCGCTCGCACTCGACGACTGGGATTGCGTGGCCGCAGATGTTCCATGCCTCGTAAACCTCATGCCCTCGGGCGAGTACTTGATGGAAGACTTCTTCTTCGCCGGCGGCGTGCCCGCTGTTGTGCGCGAGCTCGGTGAGATGGTCGATCGTCGCACTCGGACGGTGAACGGTCGCACGCTATGGGAGAACTGCGCGGACGCCGTCGTCGAAGACAGCCGCGTCATCTTTCCGATACGCGCTCCGTTCAAGGTGACGGGTGGAATCGCCGTGCTGCGCGGGAACATCTGCCCCGACGGGGCCATCATCAAACCGTCTGCCGCATCGCCACACCTCATGCAGCATACGGGACGCGTCGTCGTATTTGACGGGTTGGACGACCTGGAGCGCCGGATCGATGACCCGGACCTCCTGATCGATGATCGCAGCGTACTGGTTCTTCGGAATTGTGGTCCCAAAGGGTTTCCGGGAATGCCGGAAGTTGGGAATATGCCAATTCCCGTCAAGCTCTGGAGATCGGGCGTTCGCGATATCGTCCGTATCTCCGACGCACGGATGAGCGGAACCGCAGGCGGCACTGTTGTTCTGCATGTCGCTCCGGAGGCGGCTATCGGCGGTCCATTGGCGCTGGTTGAAACAGGCGACGAGATAACACTCGACGTAAAGCGGCGCTCCCTGGATGTCAATGTCACGCAGATCACCATGGAGCGCCGACGCGCGGACAGGCCGTCGGTTTCGCCGACCGCGTCGGGCGGCTACGTTCAGCTGTACAGGAACCATGTCCTTCAGTCTGATCAGGGCGTTGATTTTGACTTCTTGCTTGGACGTCGCGGTGCGGCGCCGCCACCCGGCGCGCACTAGGCGAGCGCCCAGCGATTGGCGATGCTTCAACGCCTTTGATCATCATGCCGGCAGCCACGTGCAACACTCGCGCTAGCCTCGCCCCACCAGCGGCATCGCAGTGGCCATCACTGTGATGGAGAGTACGTTTGCGGTCAGCGGCAGGTTGGCCATGAAAATGACAGCATGCGTCACGTGCTCGACGTCGATGAACGGCTCGATCGCGAAGGTGCCGTCGGCCTGAGGCATTCCGGTTTCCAGGGACCTCGTAAGATCGGTTCGAGCGTTGCCTATGTCGATCTGGCCGCATGCGATCCCGTGCGGGCGACCGTCAAGCGCGGTTGATTTTGTCAGTCCGGTCAAAGCATGTTTCGTTGCGGTGTACGGCGCTGAATTGGGTCGCGGCGACTGAGCGGATACGGATCCATTGTTGATGATGCGGCCGCCGCGTGGGTGCTGAGTCTTCATTAGTTGAAAAGCACCCTGCGTGCAGAGGAACGCGCCCGTCAGGTTGACGTTGAGCACAGACGTCCAGTCAGCGTAGGACAGGCTCTCGAGGGGTGCCGCACGTCCGAAGGTACCGGCATTGTTGAACAAGAGATCCAACCGACCGAATTCGGATCGTATTTTCTCGAACAGCCGGTTGACGCTATCCGGGTTGGTCACGTCCGTGGCGACAACCAAAGTCTTGGAGTCAGTGGCCGCCGATTCGCGCGCGACCCTCTCAAGCGGCTCCGCGCGTCGCCCTGCGAGCACGACGTGGTAGCCCTCCTCCAGAAGCGCGAGAGCGACTCCGCGCCCAATCCCGCTTCCCGCCCCGGTGACCAAGGCGACTTTCCTGGCATTGACCATAGCGCCGGGATCTCCACCTTAGAACCTATCTCAAAATCATTGTCCGGTCGGTGATGTTCCCACCACCACGCAGCTAGGCCTGCGGAAGCGCCCAGGCGCCAAGCCAAGACAGAGATTGTTCAGTCGGCACCGACGGGACGTACTCAGCAGCCGCCCATCCCAAGTATCCGCACTGGTCAAGGAGCGAGAACGCCTTCACCAGCGGAAGATTTCCGGTGCCCGGCTCATGCCGACCTGGGCAGTCGGCGAACTGCACGTGCCGCAGGTAGGGGCCCGCGCGGTGAATGCTGTCGGCAAGGGACTCTCCCTGCATCGCGGCGTGGTACAGATCCAGCTGCAAGCCAACGTTTTCGCGGGCGGCTGCCCTGACCGCCGCCAGCGCATCGTCCGTGGACGCGATCAGGAATCCCGGGCAGTCAATGCTATTGAGCGGCTCGATCAGGACGTCAATGCCTTCCGGCGCCGCGACGTCGGCAGCCCAGGCTAGGTGCTCGACCAGCGCCTCGAAACACGCATCGCGATCGAGGTCCCGAGGCACTCGGCTTGGAGGTACCCCGATGCGGCCACAGTCCAGCGCGCGCGCATGGCGCAGAGCTCGCCGTACTTCGCGCTCGACAACCAAACGCTGACCGGGCACACCCATGTATCCGACACCGCCTGAAAGCAGGTCGCCTGCGCCAAGGCTAACGTGTATCACATCGACGGTGCGGTCGCGGGCAGCGGTGCGCAGAGCCGATAACTCGTCTTCACTGAGACAGCCCACCTCGACAGCACGAAAGCCAGCAGCGGCTGCTCGGCCGATTCGTTCCAACTTCGGCGCTTCCCGAAACAAGAAATCAATGTTCGCAGCTAATACCGGCATGTTTACCCGCGTTGGTTAGTACATTTCCGCGATTGAAGCCGACGCTAAGTTCGTGCATTCGTCAGCGCGCGACTTTCAGGGTCCGGCTCGGCCCCTACTCGCAAAGTGCTTGCGGAGCGCCATCAGCTGTTCATCGCGCCACCTCTGGCGGCGCGGCACCTCTCGCGTCGGTGTCGTGCGCTGGCATTCCGTGTCGATCCGGCGGATCAGATCCTCATTCCACGGCGGATTCACGTTCAGATCGCCGAGAAGCTCCTCCATCCCTCCTCTAAACTTTGACATGTACTCGAGATAGCCACCCATCGCATTAAGATGGCCCGTTTCAAACGGTCCCATGAACGCCCAGCGCAGTCCGAGCCCGAAACGTACGGCCTTGTCGAGGTCCTCCGGGGAACAGAAGCCTCCCCCGACCAGGTGCAACGCCTCGCCGATCAGCGCCATCTGCAAGCGATTGACGATGAAGCCGCCGATCTCTTTGCGCACGTAGATCGGCTCTTGTCCAATACCCCGCAAGAGCGCTTCCGCGCGCCGCAGACTGCTTTCTGATGTCCAGGGTGTCGGCGAAAGTTCGACAAGGGGTACAAGGTGCGGCGGGTTCACCGGATGAACAACTAGTGCGCGCTCTCGGTTGACGACCTCGTCCATGAATAGACGACCGGGCAAGCTCGACGTCGAGCTTGCCAAGATGGCATTCGGTGGCGCCCAGCGGCCGAGCTCCCCGAATACGGCCTTCTTTATCTCCCGCTCCTCCGAGACACTCTCTTGAACGTAATCGGCACCTTGTAGCGATGAGCGAAGATCCGTTCCCACCGCCACCCGGGACGCCGCTTCAGCAGCGCCTTCGATAAGCCCGGCCGACTCCAGGCTCCTCAGAGTCTCGTGGATCCAGTGCACGGCGTCGTCACTGACAGACCGAGATTGGTCAAAGAGCGTTACGCGGTAACCGGCGCTTACGAACACAACGGCCCACGACCGACCAACCGTGCCCGCGCCTACGCAGGTCGTTCTCGCTATTGTCATTGAGGTCGTAAGATCCGAGGAGACCGGTGCGACTGAGCGCGCCCAAAAAGTGCTTGGGCAGTGACTTCGGCGAGCTTAGGGTCGCCTCGTCTCTATTGTCAATCTTTTATCATCGACATGTGCGAATTGATAACTCCTCACCAGGAAATTGACAATGTCCGTAGGAATCACAAACGACGCCGTTTATAAATATCCTTGTTGAATTCGGGTAGACTCCCCGCAGGGCAGCTCGCAAGGGGGAAATCTGCGATGACCGTGCAGCGGAAAGTCGCAAAAATAAACACGGAAACGCTCAAGGACCGCATTTACTCAGAGCTCCGGCGCGCGCTGATGGCGGGTCGGTTCGCGCCAGGCGAACCACTCACGATCAAGATGCTCGGGCAGCAGTTGGGCGCGGGCCTTATGCCCGTTCGGGAAAGCGTGCAACGTCTGATTACGGAGGGAGCGCTCTCGGCGATGCCGAACCGCACTATTCGTGTTCCGCTTTTGTCGCGCGGCGAATTCGAGGAGCTGTGCGAAATACGAGTGGCAATAGAGAGTCTCGCCGCGGCGCGTGCCGCCCGTCTCATCAGCGACGAGGAGGTGAAGTCCGTGGCAGAGGACGCGAAGCGCCTCGACGCCGCGGTACGGCGAGGGACGCCGGAAGCGATCCTGGAAGCCAACATTGCATTTCACTTCCACGTATATCGGGCGGCGCGATACGGCCACCTACTGGCGATGATCGAATCGCTCTGGCTCCGCAATGGACCGCTGCTTATCTACCCGTTCCAGGCCAAGGCGCCAAGACGCAAGGATTTTCTCCGCGCTCATGCTCACCATCAGGAATGGATCAGCGCGCTTGCCGCCCGTGATGCCGAAAAGGCAGCGGAAACCGTCACTAAGCTCATTCGCACAGCGCAGGTCTGGTACCAGGAAAACTACAAGTTCGCCGAGCCTGGCAGGCAACTGACGACTAAAATCGACGACCGAGCAGCGCCCTGAACGCTTCGGCGCTGCTCAGCAGGCGTCACCGCAGGAAGCTGACGCTCCCCTGCAATCACTGTATAGACTGCCGCGGCGCCCACCGAGTCGGTAATTACAATCATCGACTCGCGGCCCCCGCAGCCGCGCTTTTCCGAAGCTTGCCGCCGGAAGCAGATTCATAAGCTGCGAGCCCGAGTCTGTCCCCCACAACTAGACTTGACTTTGGATGCGATTTGGTTTGTCATCAGAAAGATCTTTTATAAATTCGAATTTGGCATTTCAAAACTGGCTTAAGGTCTGACCAACGCCCGGTAAAAGATCAAAGGGGGTTCAGTGAGAAGTCTACCTCTTGCTCTCATGAGCAAGGCTGCCCTGAGTATCTCGGTTGGGCTTGTCTCCGCCGCAGCGCACGCGGATTTTGCCGCTGCCGGTTCGCCGAACAGCACCGCTGACCAAAGTCAGTCGCCGACCAGCAATGCTGAGCAAGGTAAAACGACCGACTTGCAAGAAGTGGTTGTGACAGCTGAGAAGCGGGAGGAGCGCCTCCTGGACGTTCCAATACCACTAGCGGTGGTCAAGGCAGATGAACTCGTCGAAAACAACCAAGTTCGGCTGACCGACTACTACATGCAGGTCCCCGGGTTAAGTGTCGCGCCGGGCAACCAGTCCGGGCAGTTGCTCTCGATCCGCGGCTTGACTACGGGCTCGGGCGGAACAGTCGGGGTCACGATCGATGATGTGCCGATCGGGGCGGGGGGGTCGGGCGCACTGGTCTCGGACATCGACCCGAGTAATTTGGCACGTATCGAGGTTCTGCGTGGCCCACAGGGCACACTCTATGGTGCAGATTCCATGGGTGGGCTCCTCAGGTATGTCACCGCGGATCCCAGCACCAGCGGCCTTAGCGGACGCGTGGAGGCTGGTGCGGAGAGTGTCCAGAACGGCGCTGAGCTTGGCTACGACGCGCGCGGCGCCATCAACGTACCACTTGGAGAGAACCTGGCCATGCGCGCCAGCGTGTTTGCTCGCGAAGATCCCGGCTACATCGATAATCCCATACTGGGAATTAACGGCATCAACAAATCCGACGGGAGCGGCGGCTACCTGTCCCTTCTTTGGCACGCCTCGGATTCACTGAGCGTGAAGCTCAATGCCCTTTTCCAGAAGGTCGACGGGAACAGCACCAATGACGAGACGAGCTTCAGTTTCATAAACAATCTGCCTATGGCCCCTCTTCAACTTCAACAGGGCTACATCGCTGGAGTAGGTCCTTACTCAAGAACTTTCCAGTTCTATAGCGCCACTTTGACCGACAAAATCGGCAACGTGGAGCTCACGTCAATTACGTCATACCACGTGGCCTCGTTCACTGATTCTTTTGACTTTACAAACGCGTTTGCCGGACTCTCACAGTACATATTTGGAGTGCCCACCAGCCGGTTTAACGACGTTAGCGATGACTATACGTTTAGTCAGGAGGTCCGGCTCACTTTTCCTTTGGGTTCAAGAGTCGATGGTCTGTTAGGCGGGTTCTACACCCACGGGGATAGTCCTTACGATCAGATTGCACACGCGGAGAACGCGTACACCGGAGCCACAGTGGGCGAAGTGGTGAACGGCTACTTCCCTTCCTGGGGTTCCGAAGCCGCTGTCTTTGGCGATCTAACCTTTCACATTACCAATCGGTTTGATGTCCAGCTGGGTGGGCGCCAAAGCAAAGATGTCGGCGACACTCAGTCAGTCTTCGCTGGCATATACGATACGGTGGTTCTGGGGCAGCCTTCTCCGGTCATCAATCCCGTGACCCACTCGGCCAGCAGCCCATTTACGTACTTGTTCACGCCGCGATTTATGTTTACACCCGATCTGATGGTCTACGCGCGCTTGGCGTCAGGTTTTCGGCCAGGCGGTTTCAATTCACTCAGTCCTGAGATACCCAATCAATATCAACCCGACAAGACACAGACTTACGAGGTCGGCGCAAAAGGGGACTTCCTTGACCACACCCTGTCGGTAGATACCTCGGTGTACTACATCGACTGGAAGAACATCCAAGTGGATTATACGTCCCCGAGCACCGGGCTTACTTACACCGTTAATGCAGGCGAGGCGAAAAGCCAGGGCGTAGAGCTCAATGTTGAATCCCATCCCCTCGGAGGTCTTCGGATAGCAGGCTGGATCGCTTGGAATGAGGCGGTGGTGACCGGGGCACCGGTGACGAGCTCGCTGGGTCAAGATGTCGGGGAGACGCTGCCGTGGGCACCGCACTTCTCGGGCAACCTCTCCGTGGATGACGAATTTCCTGTCGGGACGAATCTGCGCGGCTTTGTGGGCGCCGCGGTAAGCTATGTTGGTGATCGAAAGGATGTATTCACTGGAGGAAACCCAGTCACTGGAATTGCAAACCCGCGGCAAGATCTACCCGCGTATACGCGCACCGACTTGCACACCGGGCTGATAGACGATTCCTGGAAAGTGAGCCTGTATGCTAACAACGTCACCAACCAGCGCGGGTTGATCAGTGGCGGCGCCCTTACAGGCGATCCATACGCCCTCTTCTACATTCAACCGCTAACAGTCGGCATCTCCGTTACTCGAACCTTCTAAACGCAGCCCGCCGCAGTCACCGTTCATCCCTGGCCCAGGAGTCCTTTGCGGAGAGGTTTATCGGCCGCCATGGATAACTAGGAGGTTACTCACGCAATGATCAACAGGTGCGCGTGCGTTTTTGCGCTCCTCCTGGTCGGAGCTAATCAGACCTCCAACGCTGGGGCTCCCACACAACGAGCGGCGCCTTGGCCGACCCATGGCTGGCGCACGACCTCTCCGGAAGCTGTGGGGCTCGATGCGGGTGCCCTCCGTACACTCGATCAGGAAATCGCCTCTGGGCAGCATGGCTACGTCGACTCAATGCTCGTAATTCGCCATGGACTCATTGCCTTCGAGCGACACTACGCGCACGACTACGAGGCGCTGTTCGTCGGCAAAGGCCCTCCGGCGCTTTACAACTACTACGACCCGGAGCGGCACCCGTACTATGAGCACACACCGCTTCAAGACGATGCAGTCCGTATCGAAGTCGGTGACGTCCGCACTGATCGGTATTGCTATCGAGCGGGGAGAGATTGCGAGCGTCGACGTCCCAGTAATACCGAACTTCTCGGCCTTCAGGCTTGCACCGGATCCGCGTCGCGATCGTATTCGGCTCTGGGATGTGCTTACGATGACGACTGGTATCAACTGGGACGAATCCTCTACGACCTACACCGACCCGCGGAACAACGCCGCGCAAATGGAGGGCTCGCGGGACTGGATTCAGTACGTGCTCGATCAGCCGATGTCGGCGGAGCCCGGCGCGGTGTTCGTCTACAACAGCGGCGCTACAGAGCTTCTCTCATACCTCATCAAGAAGACGACTGGCAAGGAAGCCGACGACTACGCCAAGGAACACCTGTTTGACCCGCTCGGCATCCATTATGCGTGGAAGCGAACCCCGCTCGGTCTCGCCGACACCGAAGGCGGACTGTATCTTGCGCCTAGGGATCTCGCGAAGTTCGGGTACCTCTACCTGCACGAGGGCGTGTGGAACGGGAAGCAGATCGTTCCGGCGACCTGGGTGCACCAGTCAACGCGGTGGAGCATCGATACGCACTGGCGCTACCCGGGATACGGATTTCAATGGTGGGGACTGTCCCGCCAGGGGAAGGAGACCTACGAGGCGTATGCGGCCATCGGCTACGGGGGGCAGTACCTGATTGTGATTCCGCGGCTGGATCTGATCGCGGTGTTTACAGCGTGGAACATCTACGGTCAGCGCGGCCTCAACATCAATGACGCGCGCGAGCGCATGTTGAAAGCGGTGAAGGACGCCGCTGATCTGGCGACTGATTCCCGCTCGCCGCGCCGCGAGCATGCGGAGGTATCTGTAACCCGTCGTTGGTCGGGATTTGAAACTCATGCCGGCCGACACGGGGACTCTTAGGAACCTTGTGGCGTTCGAAAAGGCACACCTATGGTAGAAACCCACGCGTTTGGCATCACGTACGCAACTGCGGTGAAGCGGATGGCCATTCCGATCTCTGCAGCCGCTCGCACATGGTCCGTTCCCCTGTCCGGGTTACGGCCCATTCACGTGGCGCTTGTGTTCCTGCTGCTTCTGCCGACTTTTGCCTTTGGCACAACAGGAAGACCAATGGGCCAAGGTCGTCACTGGATTCATGCGCAAGGGGAACATCCCTGGACTATCCATTGCGGTGATTCGCGACGGCAGGATTCTGTGGGAAGGCGAGTTCGGGCAAAGAAACGCTATCGAGAACGGGGTCACCGACGGACCAGTGTTACGGGACACGCTGTTTTCCGCTGCCTCCTTGAGCAAGCCCATCTTCGCCTACATAGTGCTCAGACTCGTCGACCGCGGCGTCATCGACCTCGACAGACCTCTCTACACCTACGGTTTTGCCTACGATCGAATCGACAAGGATCCTCGCTCGAAACTCATCACCGCCCGCATGGTCCTTGACCATACGACAGGGCTCCCCAACTGGGGAGGCACACCACTCGAATTCCTGTTCACGCCAGGGGAGAAGTTCAGCTATTCCGGTGAAGGGTATCTGTACCTGCAAAAGGTCGTCGAGCATGTGACCGGAAAATCACTCGAGGAGCTCGCGCACCAGGAGGTTTTCGTGCCCCTCAAAATGGAGCACAGCACTTTCCAGTGGCGGTCGATCCTCGCAAACGAACTCGTCATAGGCAAGTTGGAGACGGACGAACCGATCACGTGGAGTTCCCCGGACCAAAACGCTGCCTCCACCCTGCTCACGACCGCATATGACTACGCTACATTCATGGTGGCGCTCATGAATGGGGTCGGGCTCAAGCAGGCGACTTTCCAGCAGATGTGCATTTTACAGGTCCCGGTCCCTGAAAAGGGACCGGGGGTCTCTTTTGGTCTGGGCTGGGGACTCGAGCAGATCGGTACCACGAGGTACATCTATCACGGCGGCAACAATGTAGCTTTCAAGGCGGCTGCGATCGCATGCCCGCAAAAGCGCGAGGATTGGTATACCTGGCGAATAGCGAGGACGGTCAGACGATCGAGGCCGCGCTTATCAAAGCAATCGAAGGTGTCGACCATCCCGGACTCTTCTCCGACGTGGATTCATATACGTCGCCGAGGTTCGTCGCACTCAACGAGCTTATCCGCGTGTTCACACAACAGGACTTGAAAGAAGCGCTCCGGCGGTATCGTGAGCTCAGGGCTGAACAACCTGAAGTCATTGACGAGGACCTGACCCGCATCCTTGGGCGTTATCTGGGAAACCATCGCAGGTCGGCAAGTGGCGATCGCGGTTTCCAAGGAGAACGTACACAATTTTCCTAAGTCAAAGAGAGCTGTGGACTCACTGATCTGGGCCTATGTCCTTGCGGGAAACGTGTCCCTCGCCCTCCAGACTGACAAGGTGGCCCGTGACGTCGACCCATCGGACAAGGACCGATGGGACGCGATCGAAGGCTGGCTAAAGGAATATGAAGCGCGCCTTGAAAAGCCTCTCACGGTTCCGGAAACGACACTGAACAGTTATGCCGGCATGTACGACGCGGGGCAGGTCTTCTTCAAAGACGGCTACCTGATCTTCAGGCAATCGTTTCAGAAAGTTGCTCACCGGCTCGTTCCCGCCTCGAGCGACACTTTTTATGTCGAGGGCGATCTGCAGACGAAAGTTCAGTTCCATGCGAGGTCCAGCGATGACCCCTCCCTGGACCTCGTCGTTTCGAAGATCCTGGGTTCATGACTTTGCGAGGATCGAAGAGCTGACCGGAACGATCCTGCGCAAATGCGATTCGGGTCGGCCAAAACTACCCGAGTTCGAGAGACATTAAGTACCTCAGCCCCGAACGGGAGCGGTCTAGATAGCCTAAATGCTACGCGGAACATGCATCGCAAGGAGGTGCCTTATGCCTTTGCGCTCATTGCATCCATGGACAAGGTTCGCCGCAGCCGTGCTCGGTGCGGCCACTGCGCTGCTCTTTCGTCCAGGCAAAACGCAGGCGCGGACGCGAGAGTAGCTTCGGCCGACAGCACCCAAGCGGAGTGGACGCAGAAGCAAGTGCACTTCGTCTTTCAAGGCTTCACGACTCACTACTCCTGCCAAGGCCTTGGATACAAGGTGAGAAAAGCGCTCCTCAAACTCGGCGCCCGTAAGGATCTCAAGGTGGACGAAGGCGCCTGCTGGAGACCGGCAGGCGGCCCCGAGCCCTTCCCGAGCGTCGACGTCCGGATGAACGTGCTTGAGCTGCTCCGGGCCGACACCAGGGGGAGACAGAGCAATGCTGTCGCAGCGCACTGGATGCCCCTCGACTTGAAGCTCGATCAGGATCCCTTGGGGCAGGCCGGGGACTGCGAGCTCCTCGAGCAGATCAAGAACACCTTCCTTCCGCTCTTCGCGACACGCAACGTCGATTACAAGTCGAGCTGCGCGGCCCACCAGGTGTTTCCGGCTGGGAGCTGGCTGCGCGAGATGTTCTGGTGACTGATCAAGACGATCGCTGAAGCTCGGTAGCGTGCTGGTGGCCCTCCGTCGGAGCCGAGACGCGCCGGTCGTCGGGGGAGCGCTCAGCTTCGAAACCCCAACCAGAGTGCGCTCGGGGAGTCCATGAAGTCCGACGCGATACACGCACTCGGCGTGATGATCGGTGCCGCGCCCTGGGTAGGCGAAGACCCGTCGCGCGCGAATGCTGCGCGCCAACTGAAGGTCTGGACATACTCAGAGGAGGATCCGTGCGACTATCGACGACTCTTGGGGCAGTGCTGCTGATCCTTGTCGGCGCGTACACAGGCTTCGCCACCGACCACTCCGTCGCGCCAGCCGCGAACCAGACCAGCTCCCAGAATCTTGGCGCCTCGAGCGCCTTCATGGCTCCCAAGGGAACACCGAGGACCATCGACTTTACGACCACTGAGGGGACCCTGATGTCGTCGATGTGTCGCCCGACGGCAAGTGGATCGTCTTCGCCTGCTCGGCCACAATTACCGTCTGCCCGCCGGCGGCGGTCAGGCCAGTGCCTCACTCAGGACAGCGGCATTGCTCTGAACTACCATCCGCGCTTCTCGCCCGATGGACAGCAGATTGCCTACATCTCGGATCGAGCCGGCAGGAAATGTGTGGATCATGCGGCAAAACGGAGCCGCGCCCCACCTGCTCTTCCCGGACGCGGAACATCGCTATTCGACTCCTGTCTGGACAAGAGATGGGCAATCGGTCCTGGCGACCCGCTTCGCTGCGACTCCCGGTCAGGGTTGGCATCGCCGCAACGCCTCGATCTGGCAGTTGCCGTTGCGTGGTGTGCCGCGACCTTTGCTGATCGGCACACAGAGACAGTACTACACCTCCTCGACGAGCCCCGACGGGCATACCGCATTCATTTTTTCCTCCTCGATGGCGCGCAAGGGCGCTTCGATCTTCGAGGTGGGTTTCAAGCTTCAGTCCTTGGATCTTACAACCCAACAACTCACTGACGTTGTCACGCGACTGGCAGCGCAACGCGCCGCCTCAGTGCTTGCGCACACGCAAGCCTCCGGGGCCTGGCCCAAGAGTCCTTCGACTCCGGCGGCACGTTGGAGCAGGAAGCAGAGATAAACCCAGTGCCGTCCCCCGACGGACGTTATCTGGCATTCGCGCGTGCGCAGAGCGACGGCACGATGACATTTCGCGGCCACAGATACCGCCATCGCACGGCGCTCTATCTGCTGGATTTGAAGACTGGGGCGGAGAGCAAGGTCCTCGATCCCATCACCAAGGACTTGACCAATGCTCACGCACACTTTTCGCAGATCTTTCTCCCGAGTTTCGCCTGGACTCCTGACAGCCGTGCCATTCTCATCTCGATCGACGGCAAGATCGCGCGTCTGACCATCGAGGGATTCCATGTCACGGATGTTCCCTTCCAGGCCCAGGTGCACCGCGTAATTTCCGCACAGGTGCGTCGTACCGCGGGCTTGGACGCGGACGATGCGATCCCGGTGCGTTTCATCCAGTGGCCGACGGCGAGTCCGGACGGGCGGCGCGTGGTGTTCGCTGCACTCGGTCGCCTCTGGCTCATGGATCTGCCGGACGGCCAACCGAGACCGCTGACCGGCGATCCCGGTCGCAACATCCAGATCACTCCGGCCTGGTCTCCGGATGGGTCCCATATCGCCTTTGCCAGTTGGAACGATCACGATCGTGGACAGATCTGGTCCATCGATGTTGCCCGGAGCACCGTCACCCGGGTCTCTACTGAACCGGGCGAATATATCTGGCCGACGTGGAGTCCCGACGGCAAGACCCTGGTGGCCGTGCGTGGACCCGGAGCCGCAGATGTGCGCGACGCTTGGGACGTGCCGACAGGCTGGCAGGCGGTGAAGTTCTCAGGCGCAACCGCAGTGGTGTTGACACGCGTCGGCACGCCCTGGCAACCCCTGCAGATCGGTGCTGATGAGCGGCTGTACTTCACGACGCAGTGGGATCGAGGGGCGGCGCAGCGTGTGGAGCTCCCCTACCCGGACGCGGTCGATGAGGAGCTTGCGGGTTGGATCGTGATGTCGGTAGATGCCTCCGGCGGTACGCCCCGCATACATCTGAGCTTTCCGGCAGGACCGCCTGATTCCAATGTTCCGGTTCTCTCCCGCGATACCCATCGGCTTGCGTATCAGTCGGATTACCAGATCTTTGCCGAGAAGGTTGATGTGTCGCCACGTTTCGCCCCTCTCACGCACATCGATCCAAGCCCCAACCATCAACGCCTGGGTCGCATGAGAGCTGATCAGCTGGGCGGGGTCTATGCGCGTTGGCATGACAACCATACCCTCGAGTTCGCCGCCGGCGCCGAATACGTGACCTTTGACGTGAACACACGGGCTCGACACTCGGTTCACATACCATTGCAGTTCGCCCGCGATCGATTCCGCGGATCCGTCGCCCTGCTCAACGCCCGCATCATTACTCTGGACGGAGATCGGGTGATCCCCGGGGGCAGTATCGTGGTGCGTGACGGACGCATCACGTGCCTGGGCGAGTGCGTAACTCAGGGCATAGATCACACCCTGGATCTGGCGGGCAAGACGATCATCCCGGGTCTCATTGATGTTCACGATCACATTGCCACTGAGGACAGTGGTGTCGTCCCGCTGCGCCGGCCAAGCTCGCTCCTTGATCTGGCCTACGGTGTCACGACGATCGTCGATCCTGCAGTGCCGTCCACCACGTTATTCCCGCTCGCAGAGATGACGGAGGCCGGCAAGGTGCTGGGGCCCCGCGCACTGGGGTCAGCGGATCCGGTTTACGCCTCCGTAGGCGGCCTCGACGGCACGCAAGCCTCGGGCTACGGTCCGCTGCTCGACCTGGAATCCAGAGCCGATGCCGACTATCAGGTGGCGCGGCGCGCCGCCTGGGGGGCTGTGACCATCAAGAACTATCGCCAGACGAGCCGACAGCAACAGCAGTGGCTCATTGAAGCCGCGCGAGCGCATGGCTTGTCGGTCACCGCCGAGGGAGACTCCGTGCTCGTCGACCTGGGCATGATCATGGATGGGCAAACGGGTTGGGAGCACTTCCTGCCGGCTCTGCCACTCCATCAGGACGTCAGCCAGTTCCTGGGGCGAGCCGGGGCAAACTATTCTCCGACCCTGAGCGTGGCCGGGTTTCCGGACGGAGCGATCTACTACTATCGGCCCCAATTCAACCTGCAACACGACCCCAAGTACGTTCGCTTTGCATCAGCGGGGCTCCTCAAGCACGTTACGCCGCGCGATACCACGCCGCCGCCGCTCGATGAGTTCTCGTTCCCGATCCTCGCGGAGGGTGCCGCCGACATCATGCGCGCCGGCGGCTTTGCCACGATCGGCGAGCACGGCGAGAATCCGGGCATCGGCTCCCACTGGGAAATCTGGGCCTATGCGACCGCCATGAAACCCATGGAGGCCCTGCGCATGGCCACCATCAATGGTGCCCGCTCGGTGGGCATCGAGCGCGACGTCGGCTCGCTCACGGTCGGAAAGCTTGCGGATCTGATAGTGCTGAAGGGCGACCCGCTGGAGCAGATTCAGAATACCGCCAACATCGCGTACGTCATGAAATCAGGTCGGCTATATGACGCCAGCACGCTCGAGCCAATTTGGCCGTCTCCACAGGCAAACCGAGCCTCGGAAGGCCACGTCGGCGATGATTGACAGCAATCGCCTGTCCGCAATCTCATGGCTAGGCATGTAAACCTGTCGAGCGGGCAGCCGCCGCGGATGCGGCCGAGGTGAGCATCCTCATGACTGCCACTGATCGTTCTGATACTTACCGACAAGTTACCGACAAAGCCGTAGTAAGGCTCGAGGAATAACTAAGACGCTGTTTTTATTGGCATCCCCAAGGGGATTCGAACCCCTGTTACCGCCGTGAAAGAGAAGTGGCTGAGCCTCGATCGCTGGATCGCCATCCAACCCGGTTATGAGAGATCAAACCTAGACCCCGGCCGAAAAGACCGCGACCTTGCTGGACCTTATGATTTTAGTGCTGCGAGCTTCTCTTGCATTGCCGACGGAATGAATCGCAGATACGCCTTCTCTATCATCAACAAGCTAGTCCCCGTCTGGGCCGCCACAGTCAGCGGATCTACTCCGTGAATTTGCAGCAGCTCACTGATGCGCGCATGTCGGAAACTGTAAGCGCTCGCTTTAGAAGGAATGCGGCTCTTACCCCGAGCTTCCTTGTTGTGTGCAGCGATGGCGGCACGGATCCTTCGAGACCAAATGTGGCGCCGCCAAGTCTGTTCGCCATCCTCGGTAAAAAGAGGCGCTCCCGGAAGCTTGTCGGCAGCCTGACGACGAAAGAACTCGACGCCCTCGGAACTCAGCACCGCATGGCGAACCCGGAGCTTGGGGGGCTTGCCCTTGCGATGGGCGAGCCGAAGAGCCGAACCCTCAAAATCGGCGACGGTCGCTGCCGCGAGCTCTTTCGGCCGCGCGCCGGTGAGGTCGAGGCCACGGAGGAATAGCGCGGTTTCCGGCGAGGCCGCGGCGATCAACGCCTTGCGCTGCGCTTCATCCAGAAAGACTGCCGTTTCCCCGCTGTCCTCGACATCGTCCGACAGGGATCGCAGTTTCCAGGCGGCGGGGTTGCCGACGTGACCCAGCTCGATCGCCCGATTGAGCGCCGCGGCCACGGCGCGCACATTGCGGTTCACGGTCCGCGCTTGACGTCCATCGATGAGACGGTCCCGCCACTCCAGGAAGTCATCCCGGGTGACTGATTCTAGATCCAAGTCCGCGATGCGATCTTCGTAGATCACGGTCTCAAAGCGCCCTTCGGCCTCCTTGGCGGTCTCCGCCCGGCCGTGGCGGCGCAGGTCGGTGAGGTAGGCCTCCAAGGCGACGCGCACAGCGGCGCGCTTGATGCTGCGGACGGCGGACCCGACGAGCTGTGCGAGCCAGGTCTCGGCCAGACGCTTCGCGTCATCGAATTCGAGGGGACCGCCCAGGAATTTATGCGCTTGTTTTCCGTCCCGGTTCCGGAACCGCGCCGACCAAGTGTCCGGCCCGCGACGAAAGCCGAGAAAGGCACCTCGACCGATCCGCTGGAAATACGGCGTATGGCGGATCGCCAGTCGCTCTCGCTCTCGTTTTCGGGACAGATCGGGCATGGTGTCGAAGAAGTCGGGTGAAAACGGGTGAAAATAATATCGCGGACTGGGGTGGACGGCCATATCAAAAAGGCCTATAAATACAGTCTTTCATAAGATGCCCCTGTACAGCCATAGACGAAATTACGGTTCTCTCAAGGCTGTAACACGGGTTCGAATCCCGTAGGGAGCGCCATAAAATCAATAAGTTATGCGTCTCCGCCGCCTAAGGGTTGTAGGGAACGAGCGGGCGCGGCGGAGAAGCGCTGCGGGTCGCTCCGGTGCCGAAGGCATGCCGGAAGTACACCCCGATCGAGGTCGGGTGGTAGTAGTCGGTGCGGTCGACGTCGGCCACGACTCCGAAGACCAGAGCCTCACTCAACTGCCGCTCGGCGGCGGCATAGGCCGAGAAGCCGAAGCCGCTGCTGTGGTACCCGGGGTAATAAGGAGAGGTGTATCCGGCAGGCAGTGGTGCACGCGCGGCCTCGGCCTCGAATGCCGCGTCGTCCGGGTAGAAGGCGATGGTGCTCACCTGGCTCACGGTATACGAGACCGCGCCGCGCAGCCGGTAGCTCCAACCGGCATGCTCGCCGGTGAGCTCGACCGGGGTCGACAGGCTCAGGTACGACTGCGGACTGTAGTAGCCGCCGCTGCCGAAGGTGTAGTTCGAGAGATTGCGCTCGTAGTTCCAGTAGTTGATCGTCACGCCGGCATCGGCGTGCAGCCCTTCGCGAGAGAGAAACTTCCAGCTGCTACCGAGGCGCGCGGCGGCAAGCTGATTATCGGGCACGCGCGTCCCGGTGATCTCAGAGAAGCGCACGCTCCCTGACACGTCGTAGCTCTCCCGATAGATGCCGAACCCGGCGTACGGCCCGGTCTGAACCACGCCTCCCCACAAGGTCCCCGTCACCGGGTCTTTAAGTCCTGCATAGGAAAGCTCGCTGCTCGTCACTGCGCGGCGCGCAACACCTAACGTCAGATCGACGGAGCGCCACGCAGGCGTCCACTCGATCCCGCCGACGACATTCGGCAGCAGGAATCCGAGCGGCGTCGCGCCCACGTCCATGGCGAGCGAATCCGTCTTAAAGCCGAGCGCGGGGCTCAGTCCCTCCTGGGTGGTGCTCGTGGAGCGCAGCGGCGCGCCCGCCGCGGCGAGCTCGACGGTGCCGACCAACGGCTCCGCGGCGGCGCTCCAGCTCCCCGCATCGAGCCACACGGCATCCGCGCGCGCGATGAAGCGCGCACCATCGCTCTGCGCGAGCACCCACGAGCTCGGAAGCGTCGCCGCATCGATCTGCGACATGCCCGGGGAGCCTGGCTGGTGCCAGACCAGAAGCCCGCCCGTGATGCTCGATTGCAGCCGCTCCTCGACCTGCTCGCTCTCACGCCGGGCCGCAAGAGCGTCGGCGCCGGTTGCGCTCCCCGCGGCCCGATCGAAGTAGCCGCGCGCTTCGCGCAGATGGTGCAGCGCGAGCTCCGCACGTCCGGCCAGCATCAGCACGTCGGTGCGCGGGCGGGAAACGGCAAGCAGCGGCTCGAGTGTGTGCAAGGCCTTCGCGGGGGCGCCGAGCGCGAGCTGGCGTCGGGCGAGACTCAGCTCGAGCTCCTCATCGCCCGCTTGTATGTGGGCCTCGACCGCATCGAGCTGCGCCCGCGCCAGAGCGACATCGCCCGACTCGGTGAGCGCCCGTACATAGGAGAGCCGCACATCGAGATCATCCGGATCCTCGGCGGTGAGCGAGGCCAGGCGGTCGCGCGCCGCCCGCGGTCGGCCCGCCACAAGATCGAGCTCCGCGCGGGCGATGCGTAGCTGCCGGTCGTGCGGCTCAGCGGCGAGGAGCGCATCGAGGCGTCGCTCGGCGTCTGCAAATTTCTTCTGCCGCTCGAGCTCGCGTATCTCGCGCAGGTCGAGCGAGCGCTCGAGCTGCCCGACCTCGGCGCCCTGCTCCGCGCCGAGTGACGGCAGGGCGCGCAGCTGCGTAAGCGCCAGGCGCAACCGCGCATCGTCCCCGGCGCTGCTCAGCACCTCGGCCCAGCCGAGGAGGATATGGGCATCGCGCCCGCCGGCACCCTGGAGATAAGGCTCAACCAGGCCGATGCCGTGCGCGGCGTCGCCGAGATCGATCCAGGAATGTGCGAGCTCGACGGCGCGATCGAAGCTGCGTGCAGCGACGGGCTCGGCCTCGAGGAGCGCAGCGCGCGCCCCGGCGGGATCGCCCGCCTGCGCGAGGCGCCGGGCGCTCATCCGCGCGAGCGCCACCTGCATCCGGTCGTGCAGCGCATTCATGCCCGCGGTGCGCCGCGGCGCATCGACCCCATCGATCGCCGCCAGGGCCGCCGCGTAGTCCTCAAGGTGTGAGAGGTACAGGGCCTGCGCGTAGCGCATCTCGGGCAGGTCGGGGGCGCGTGCTACGCCGTCGCTCATGAGAGACCGACCGCGCTGCGCCTCGCCCCTGTCCCGATACAGCTCCGCCAGTCGATAGCGCATCCACGGATCGCGCGGCGCGAGCGGAATCGCCGCCTCGAGATCAGCCGCGGCCGCCTCCGGCTGGCCCGCGCTCGCCTCAGCCGACGCGCGCTGGTCCAGCGCCGCGGCCAGGAGCGTATCGCGTGCGGCTGCCGTCCACCTCGCCGTCAGCGACCGGGCGCGAATGAGCTCCATGGCGGCCGCCGTATCCCCGTGCGCGATCAGCCAGCGCACCCGCGTCTCGAAGAGCCAGGAAGACGCAGGTGCCAGAGGCGCGGCAGCGGCGAGGAGCTCCCCGGCCTCGGCGTCGAACCGCGAGGTCTCGAGATCCTGCGCGATGCGGATCTCCCCTTCGTAGTTGCCCCTGAAGAACGCCAGCGCAGCACGCAGCTCGAGCGCGGCGCGTGGCTCCTCGCCGCGCGCGAGCGTGGCGCGGCTGCGATCGAGCCAGCGGTGCGCCTCGGCGCGAGCCTCTGCGGAGACCGATCCCGCAGCGGACGATAGATCCCGCTCCAGCCGCCGCTGCAGCGCGGGCAGCGCCTTCGAGAGTTTCGCGGGCGAGAGAAGCCCACGCTCCTCTTGCAGGCGCTGCTGCTCATCGCGAAGCCCCGAGATCTCGAGGTCCTCCGGGTGGCGGGCGAGGTAGGCACCGACCGCCGCCGCTGGTGCCCGCTCGGGTCCCAGGCGCAGCAATCCGGAGGCGAGCAGCCGGTCGGCGTCTTCCTGACGTACGTCCTCGCGCCGGGTGAGCTGCTCGAGCAAGGTCACTCCCGCGAGCGCTGAGTCGCCCTGGCGCACAAGGAGGCGCGCCAATGCCAGCTCGTAGCGCGGGTCGCCGCCGTGGCTCTCGACAAGATACCGAAGACCTGCGCGCGCGGGCGCCATGCCACCCGGGGTTTGCGCGAGCAGGAGGTAATAGTCGATGCCTAGCGCACCACCCGGCGGCCCCTGAGCGAACAGGTGCTTGAGCTGCGCACGCGCCTCGGAGGTGCGGCCGATCTCGATCAGTCTGCGGATGGAGGCGAACTCCAGGCGGTCACGCGTCGCAATGCGGATCTCAGTGGCGAAGTCGCGCGCCGCATCGGACCGCGGGAATCGCCGGGCGAGCTCGCTCTCGACCTCCGCGGCCGCGGCGAAGTCGTTGAGCCTCAAGTCGAGCTCGCCGAGCTCGAGCAGCGCCTCGGGCAGGTCGGGTCGCGCCGCCACCAGCTTTTTCAGCGCGAGCTGCGCCAGGTCCCCACGGTCGTGCGCCTCCCAGAAGCGGGCGTTGTGGATGAGCTCCTGGTTAGCGAGCGGCCACTCGGGCGCCCGCGCTGCTGCCAGCGCGCACCAGCCGAGCGCGAGCACTACGACTAGTCGGCGCGGCACGAGCCGCTCCATCGGACGCGCAGATCGCCGTGCCGATCGAAGCGATATCGGCCTTCGAGCCAGCCGAGCCCGAACAGCGTCAGCGCGTCGCTGTAGTAGTGCTGGTTGTCCTTGAGCGCCCCGGCTTCGATGCGCTCGTGGTAGCTCTCCACCACATCGGTGTACCTGAAGTGCACGAGGAGCGGCAGCAGTGCCGCGAGGAATCCGAGCGGAGCCTCGGCGTGCCTCTCGAGCGTCGTGGTGTCGATCGACTCGGGCGGCATCCCGTGCGCCGCCGCGGCCGCCATCGGCTGGAGCTGGCGCGCCAGGCGATTGGCCTCCGGGTCGTCGTCTGCGAGCATGCCTGCCCACAGGTAGACGCGAATCGCGTTGTAGCTACCCGCCCCGTGGCTTACCGTATCGACCGAGAAACCCTGCGACTCGCGGTAGACGATCCAGTCGGAGGCGTAGCCGCGTGGCGCCGAGCCCATGATCACCCGGAGCGACGAGTCGAGCACCGCGGTCCAGAGCGATGCATCGCCGACGCGCCCGAGTGCCCGGAGCACCTGGATGGGCGCGTAGCTCGCGCTCAACCGCCAGGCCTCCTGCGTGACGAAGCCCCTCGGTCCGGGAAGGAGCGTCGCGCCGAGTCCCGGCACGAGCGCCACCTCATCGCGCAGGATGTGCGATGCCATCGCCTGCGCGAGCTGGGTGTAGGCCCGCTCGTGCCAGAGCTCTCCCGCCTGCTCGAGGGTGTAAGCGATCCACAGATCGGCATCCGCCGCGGAATTGCGATCGAGAATCGTCCACTTGCCCTCCTCGCCCCGCCCCCACTTCCACGCCGGAAGCGTCCGCCCGAGGTCGCCTGCTGAGAGGTTGTCCCGGGTCCACGCGAGGATCTTCTCGAAGCTCGCGCGGTCGTCGGCGATGAGCGCGAAGGTGAGCGCGTACGCCTGTCCCTCCGAGACCGTGAGGGACTCCCGTGTACCGGCATCGACGACACGGCCGTCGTCAGTCAGATAGAGCCGTTTGAATGCCTGCCACTGCGGCCACGGCGCACACGGGCGGTCGTCAGCGTGCGCCGCGCTCGCCACGAGCGCGGCGGCAAACAGCACGCCACAAGGTCCGCGCGTCCCCATGCCTCACTTCCCGGCGCGTCCTTCGAGGCGGGCGCTGACCAGGCGCTGCAGCCCGCCGTAGAGAAGCAGCGCCACCGCGACCGCCAGAGCGAGCGCGACGATGATGAGCAGCAGCGCATGGTGGGCGAAATGGAACCACAGCCATTGCCAGAAAGTGAGCGAGCCGACGTAGTAGACCTCGTCCGCAGCGAAACTCTGCACGCCGTCGTTACGCACCACGGCGAGCCCGCCGCGGATCTGGGACACGCGGGCGTTGTCCTCGAGAGCCGCGACAAGAGAACGGGCGGCCGCGGCGTCGCTCGCCATGAGAGCGACGACGGTCCGGCCGCGCCTTATGGGCGACTCAAAACTAAGGAACGCTCCCAGCGTACCGTTGGCCTGGACCAGCAAATGCGATACCGCACCCTCCCCAGGCGGCCCAGGCCGCGGGGGCTCGAGAAGGATCCGGACGGCCGGCGGCAGTCCGGTGTAGTCGCGTCCGCTCTTGGTGAGCCTCAAGCTCCCACCCCACCGCGCCAGCAGATCGTTGGCATCGCCGCCGCTCAGGACGAGCAGATCGGCATCGCCCGCCCCGAGCGCCTCCTTCGTGTCCAGCAGGCGAAAGCCCAGCGCAACGGCTCCCGTTTGTCTGCCCAGGCGACCGAGAACGAAGAACAGCTCCTCCAGCGCCGCGGGATCCGTGGCGTCCGGGAGCACCACCGCGGTGTCGGAGAGATCGGCATAGCGGGTGAACGGGAAGCCGGCGTTGGCGAACAGCGCCAGGTCCGGAAGCGCCGCGTAGTGGGCAAAGCCCGAGACGTCGACGGTGGAGTCCGGATCGATCGACTCACGCGTGTTATCGATGAACACCTGCTTGCAGTTCGCCTCGCGATGGAAGTCCATCGAGAACTGGAACACCAGCTGATTGTCGCTCGCCAGCTGGAACGACGGGATGAGGAGTCCGCGCGTCTCGCGCGAGCTGTCGTTCTGCAGGAGCGGCACGAAGAAGCGGCCGCCGCCGCCGGACTCGGTGTCCGGCGCCAGCCGATAGGAGCGCAGCAGCTGGTTGTTGATCGACACCGTGAGCACCGAATTGTCCCGCTCGGCGGGCGCCGTGTAGCGGTAGTGCACGTCCACCGGCACCCCCGCCCGGTTCCAGGTGAACAGGTCCGGCGGCAGGCGCAGGTTCACCGTCATCGGCTGCGGCGCGACGCCACGTCCCTGGAACTGCTGCGGATCATCGATGAGCTCGCCGAGCCGCACCGCACGATCGCTGCGCACCCAGCGCGGCGCATCGTAGGGGGCGCGGCGGTCGTAACTCACCTTGGCCACCGTGGCAGAGCTGCCGGTGAGAACCGCATTGCCGAGCACCACACCCTCGACGGCCTGCCGCAGCTGCTCCGCGTCCTTACCCTGAAAGACGAGGAGCTTGACCGTCGGGTCGGTGGGAAGATCGACGACGCTCACCGTCGGCGCCTCGACGGCTGGCAGGCCGAGCCCCGCCGGGCGCGAGTCGTTGGTGGCGAACACCAGGGCGTGCTGGTGAGGCAAGGCATCGAAGCCCACCGGGAAGCGCGCGCCGCGGTAGTCGGCGAGCATGCCGAACCAGGAGGCAGCCACCCCGGCCGAGCGCACCAGGCTGCGCGCAGGGTTCGCAGGCAACACGATCGGCAGCGTCAGTCGGCCGTTGTCGTGCGCGTCAAAGAACGGCGCCGGCAGCAGTGCCAGGTCATCGCGCAGCTCGAGCGGTCGGAGGGACAGTGCCAGGTCGCTCGCACCGCTGACCCTCAGCCACAGCGAGGAGTGCTGCGGGTCCTCGCACTCGGTCGTGTAGTGCGCGATGAGATTGAGCTCGATGTGGTTGTAGTCGCTGAAGTAACGCGGATCGAGCGCAATTGCGCGCTCGACTTCGTGACCCGCATCCGCCCTGGTGAGGGTCACCGCGGCGACCACCTGTCCATTGAGGCTCACCCGCAGGTGCGAGAGGTCCTGGATGAGCGACGGCGAGTACGTGAGGCGCAGGTGCAGCACCCCCGCGACCACGAGTTGGTCCTTGCGGATGCCGAAGTCGAGGCCGGCCGTGGAGGCGACCCCCTGGAGCGACATCGGTCCCGAGCCGAGGTCGGTGAAGCTGGCACGCATCTCGGTCACCGGCGCGTCCTTCGCAGGCTGCGCCACCGACTGCGCTGCCGCCGCCGGTTGGGCGAGGAGGAAAAGCAGCGCGATGGCGCTGCCTGATGTCAGCTTGACTCGCTCCATGTCATTCCATGCTCACGAGGCCGGGAGTCCGCATTATCCGGACCGTGCGAGCGTTTAGCACACCTCTGGCGGCACTGCGCTGCCGCAGCGCAAAATAATTGAAAAAACTGTTAGGCAGCGCACGTTTGAGGTTGGGCAAGCGCCAGCAATGCGCCGCACAATGGCCGCCGCGATGCTGAACGTCAACGAGACTGTCAGGTTGCGGATGCCGCCGCTGCTGACGCCGCCCGGCCGGCCGCTGCAGGTCGGGTGGGCGCAGGAGTTTGCGCGTTGGATCTGGCACCTGTTCGTCCTGCCGGCCGACCTGGCCAGGCCCTGGCCGCTATGGACGCGGCGGTTCATCTGGCCGCTGCAGCTAAAGCTCGCGACGCACATCGGCGTATCGAACCCACGGAGCGTTCGCGACTGGCTGCTGCACCTGGTGCTCCTCGATCCGCCGCAGGGCGAGTGGTCGAGCCCCGAGAAGCACCTGCAGGCGCGGCTGCGCCCCGTGGCCTCGCTCGGGGCACTGCTGCATCATCCGCTCGCGCCGCGCATCGCGCCGCTGCTGTTCGCGCTCGCGGCGTACGTCGAGAGCGGTTCGGAGACCCTCACGCGGCTGTATGCCGGGGCCGGCCGCGGCACACGTCTCGCCACCTGGGTGCTGGCACTGGCGCTGTTCGCGCTCGTGGCGACGACGCCCCTGAGTGCCGGGCCGCAACTCACGCTGCTCGCCTCGATGTGGCTCGCGAGCCTGCTGGTGCGCCAATTGCCGGGTTACGGGCCCGGACTCATTCTCATACTCTTCTCCGTCGTCGCCTCCTCGCGCTACATCTGGTGGCGCTGTACACAGACGATGGATCTCGCGCCGGGCTTCGAGGCGTTCTTCGGTACCGGGCTGCTCGCCGCCGAGTGCTATACCTGGCTCATCATGGTGCTCGGCTACGTACAGAACGCGCGGCCGCTGCGGCGCAGGCCCGCCCCGCTCCCCAGCGACCGCACACTCTGGCCGAGCGTCGACGTCTTCATCCCGAGCTACAACGAGTCGCTCGAGGTGGTGCGGCCGACGGTGCTCGCCGCGCTCAACCTCGACTGGCCGGCCGATAAGCTCAACGTTTACCTGCTCGACGATGGCCGTCGGGCCGCGTTCAAGGAATTCGCCGCGCAGTGCGGCGCCGGCTACGTGATTCGTAAGAACAACACCCACGCCAAGGCCGGCAATCTCAATCACGCGCTCACCGTCACGCGAGGCGAGTTCGTGGCGATCTTCGACTGCGATCACATCCCGGTGCGCACCTTCCTGACGACCACCATGGGCTGGTTCCTCAAGGACCCGAAGTGCGCCATGATGCAAACGCCGCATCATTTCTTCTCGCCGGATCCCTTCGAGAGAAACCTGGGGACGTTCCGCCGGGTGCCGAACGAGGGTAACCTCTTCTACGGCCTCATTCAGGACGGCAACGACCTGTGGAACTCGGCCTTCTTCTGTGGCTCGTGCGCGGTGCTGCGCCGCGGGCCGCTCGAGGCGATCGGCGGCATCGCCGTCGAGACCGTAACCGAGGATGCCCACACCGCGCTCAAGCTCCACCGGCGCGGCTACACCACGGCCTACCTCCGACAGGTGCTCGCCGGGGGGCTCGCCACCGAGAGTCTCTCGGGGCACATCGGCCAGCGCATCCGCTGGGCGCGCGGCATGGCGCAGATCTTCCGCCTCGACAACCCGCTCCTGGGGCGGGGGCTCACGGCGCTGCAGCGGCTCTGCTACAGCAACGCCATGCTGCATTTCTTCTCCGGCATTCCGCGACTGGTGTTCCTCACCGCACCCCTCGCCTACCTTTATTTTCAGTTCCACATCATCAACGCGGCGGCGACCTCGATCGCGCTCTACGCAGCTCCCCACCTGGTGCAATCGAGCCTCGCCAACTCCCACATCCAGGGACGCTTCCGCCACTCGTTCTGGAACGAGGCTTATGAGGCGGTGCTCTCCTGGTACATCACGCTCCCCACCACGGTGGCGCTCATCGCGCCGCACCTTGGAAAGTTCAACGTGACGGCCAAGGGGGGACTCGTCGAGCGGGAGTTCTTCGACTGGCGCATCTCGACGCCGTACCTGGTACTGGTAGTACTCAACGTGGGCGGCGTGCTGATCGCGATTCCGCGGCTCCTCTACTGGAACTCCTTCGAAGCCGATACGGTGGTCCTCAACCTCATCTGGACGCTCTTCAATATCATCCTCCTCGGCGCGGTGCTCGGTGTCGCGGCCGAGACCCGCCAGGTGCGCACCACCCCGCGGGTGACCAAGAGCATGCCGGCGACGCTGCATCTGCCCGAGGGGCGCGATATTCCCTGCCGCACCACCGATTTCGCGATGCGCGGGCTCGGCCTGCAGCTCGATGAGCCGCTGCTCATGTACTACGGCGAGCGCGTGCGCGTCAGCCTCACGGCCGATGACGGCGAGCACGAATTCCCCGCGGAAGTCGCCACCGCACAGGGGGCTCACCTCGGCCTGCTGCTCGAGGAGCTCAGCATCGAGGAGCAGCGCGCCTACGTACGCTGCACCTTCGGCGCGCCGGAGGCATGGGAGAACTGGGACCGGGATATTCGCGAGGACAAGCCGCTCGCGAGCTTCGTGGAAGTATTCTCCTTCGGGGCCACTGGCTACGTACGTCTCGTCCAGAGCGCCTACAACAAGGTGCTGTCGTGGCTGCGCCCGAGGGCGTCGGCTGCGCGGGCTTAGGTGATCGAACATGGGGCTGTGGAGCGCTTACTTCCTCGCCAAGCTCGCCCTCTACGCGGGTGGCTACATCGCTTTCGACCCCTGGCTGAATCTCGGGCTCGCGATCTTCACCTGCCTGCCGCCCGGCAATGCCCGCCAGCGCCTCGCGAAGAATCTCATCGCGGTGCCTCTGGGGGCTCTGCTGCTCTATCACGACGCCCCGATCCCACCGCTCGCCCAGGCGCTCGCCCAGCTGCAGAACCTGAGCCAATTCAGCGCCGCCTATCTGTGGGAACTCGCCGGACGGCTCGTCAGCTGGAGACTGCTGCTCGAGCTCGCGGTGATAGTCGTGCTGTACCTGCTGGCGCGCCGCAAGCTCCGCCTGAGCACCTTCGTCTTCCTGGGGATCCTCGCAGTGTTCCTCGCGCCTGAGGCGCGACTCCTCACGGGAGTGACTCCGCGGCCGGCCGTCGGCGCGACGACCGGCGCGCCGCCTGAGGATGTGGATCTCGCTCCGGCGGCGCTCGATGCGCGGCTCGCCCGCTTCTACGCCGAGCAGAAGACAGTCCGCGTGCCCTTCGCGCACCCCGGCCCCGACGACCCGCCCTTCGACATCCTGATCCTGCACGTGTGCTCGCTGTCCTGGGATGACCTGCGGACGCTTAAGCTCACCCCGGACGCGGTCTTAGGGCATTTCGACCTGGTGCTCACGAATTTCAACTCGGCGGCGAGCTACAGCGGTCCGGCGGCGATCCGCCTGCTGCGGGGTACCTGCGGGCAGACGCCGGAGGCCAGGCTCTACGACCCGCCGGGCGATGGCTGCCTGCTCATGGATGGACTGCAGAATGCGGGCTTCGAGCCGCACTGGGTCATGAACCACGACGGCCGTTTCGGCAACTTCTTCGGCGACGTGCGCATTCGCGGCGGAATCAGTGCGCCGCTCGAGGAGTCGAACGGCGCTACCCAGGGACAGATCGCCTTCGACGGCACACCGGTCTACGACGACTACTCGGTACTGTCGCGCTGGTGGGCGAAGCGCCAGGCGAACCGCGCCGCGCGCGTCGCGCTCTACTACAACACCATCAGTCTCCATGACGGCAACCGCGTGACGGGCAACGGCCGGACCGATTCCTCGTACGGCGCGCGGCTCGCGACTTTCGATAGCGACATCACCAGGTTCCTTGACCTCGTGCGGGCCTCCGGGCGGAACGTCATCGTGGTGCTGATCGCCGAGCACGGCGCGGCGCTCGGCGGCGACCGCCACCAGATCCAGGGACTGCGCGAGATCCCGACTGCCGCCATCGCGCACGTTCCGGTCGCCATCGCGCTCATCAATGCGGTGCGGCCGGTCCCGGCGACGCAGGTGAAGCTCGATGCGCCCGTGAGCTACCCAGCGCTGAACGAGCTGCTGACCCGCTTTATATCCAACGACCCCTTCGCCAAGCCCGTCGCGAGTCTCGGTGACTATCTCGGCGCGCTGCCGCAGGCCGACTTCGTCGCTGAGAACAACGGCACGACGGTGCTCCAGGCGGGAACGCACTACATGATGCGGTCTCCGGACGGAGCGTGGTCGAGCCTCGACGGGGTCGATCGCCGCTAGCGTTTTGAGGCTTGCCGGGCGAACGACGTTTCTGAAGAAAGGTCAGCGTGTGACCCGCATCTCAGGCGTTGCGGTGCCCCGGGGGTTCAATCCGGCGGCTGCACTGATTCAGTTTGTCGCCGCGCTTGACTCCCGAACCAAGTTTTGCGGTGACAAGACCCCACTGGGTGCTGGATGCATCCAGTGGGGTCACTCCGCTCCAATGTGACGTAATCCGCGGACGCTCAGGTCGCGGTGACCTTAGCATGCGAGCCGGAATCGGGAGCAAGCCTCCACCAGCGCCTTAGGTGCCAGGACGGTCACCCAGGCCGGGAGGATCCGCACGGAGTTAAGCGGAGGAGTTCCCATGTCCACGAGCGGCTGGCGACGAGCATTTTTCACCCACCCCATGGAGGCGGGCGCGACGTCCGGAGCAAGGCGCGCGGCGGCGACCCTGCTCACCTGCGCCCTGATCGTGGCTGGCATCGACCGGGCATGGGCCGCATCCACCGACACCTCCACAGCGGGCGACCTCAAGCAGCTGAGCGTCGAGGACCTCATGAACGTCGAGGTCACCTCCGTCGCCAAGGAGCCGCAGAAACTGCTGCAGGCGCCAGCCGCCATCCAGGTCATCACGGCGGAAGACATCCGCCGCTCGGGCGCTACCACGCTGCCTGAAGCGCTGCGCCTCGCCGACAACCTCGAGGTGGCGCAGATCAACGCGCACGACTGGGCCATCAGCGCCCGCGGATTCAACGCCAACCTCGCCAACAAGCTCCTGGTTCTGATCGACGGCCGGGTCGTCTACACACCGCTCTACGGCGGCGTTCTCTGGAACGTCCAGGACTACCTGCTGAAGGACATCGAGCGCATCGAGGTCATCAGCGGCCCCGGCGGCACGCTGTGGGGCGCCAACGCGGTGAATGGCGTTATCAACATCATCACCAAGGCCGCGCGCGACACGCAGGGGCCGTATGCATCGTTCGCCGCCGGCAACCAGCTCGAAGAGCAGGCGGGCGTACGCTACGGCACGGAGCTCGCGCCCGAGGTCTACCTGCGCGTGTACGGCAAGTACACCGACGACGGCCCCGAGGTGACCACCACCGGCGCGAACGCGGACGACGCCTGGCGCATCGCGCGCGGGGGATTCCGCCTGGACTCGGAGGCCTCCAGCACGGATCGACTCACCATGCAAGGCGACCTCTACACCGGCAGCGAGACTGTCGCCGGCAGCTTCGACGCGGGGCTCTCGGGCGGCAACGTCCTTGGCCGCTGGACACGCACCGAGGCGGACGGCACCTCGATGAGTCTCCAGGCCTATTACGATCACACCTACCTGTCGCAACCGTTCACCGCAAGTCCGCCGGCACCGCCCTACTACTCCGGCTTTCCGGCCGCGGCGCTCACTGACGCTCTCAACACCTACGATCTGGATTTCCAGGATCACTTCGGCTGGGGCGCCTGGCAGAAGCTCTCCTGGGGCCTGGGCTACCGCGCGACGCACGAAGCGGATTACGACACCTCCGTCGTGCGCTTCACGCCGCCCGTTCTCGACCAGGTCCTCTATAGCGCCTTCCTGCAGGATGAGATCGCGCTCGCCCGGACGGTGACCCTTACCGCGGGCTCTAAGCTCGAGCACAACGACTACACGGGTTACGAGGCCGAGCCGAGCGTTCGCCTGCAGTGGCAGCCTGACCCGACGCAGATGCTTTGGTCCGCCGTCTCGCGCGCGGTGCGCACGCCGTCGCGCTACGACCACGACCTCGTGGTGCCGACCGGGCTCGTCAACGCGCCGCCACCGTATGAATTTCCAGCCGCCTATCTTCAGGGCAACCCCGAGATGGTCTCCGAGACGGTCATCGCTTACGAGGCCGGCTATCGCGCCGAGCTGACCCCGAAGCTCGCGGGCTCCGTCTCCACCTTCTACAACGACTACTCCGACCTGCGCAGCACCACCTCGACCGCGACGACACCGTTCTACCCGTTTCCGTATCCGGTCTACTTCCAGAACAACCTCGAGGGCTACACCTACGGAGCCGAGCTCAGCGCCTCGTATCAGCTGCTCGAGTGGTGGCGGCTGCATCTCGGCTACGACCTGCTGCGCGAGCACCTGCACGTGAAGCCGGGGGAGACCGATGCCACCGGCGCGACCAACGAGACCGCCGATCCCCAGCAGCAGGCCGCGCTGCGCTCGAGCATGGACCTGCCCGATAACCTGACGCTCGATGTCGCGTTGCGCTGGGTGGATACGCTGTGGATCAACAATGGTCCGACGGGGGGACCTGTGGTCGGCACCGTGCCGAGCTATTTCGGGCTCAACACGCGTCTCGCCTGGCGTGTCAGCAGGAAGCTCGAGCTGTCGCTCTCGGGGGAGAACCTGCTGCACGAATATCACACCGAGTACGGCTTTCCCTCACCCGGGCGCGAGCAGATCGTGCGCAGCGTGTACGCCAGGATTACATGGGGCGAGTGAGCCACAGCGCGGCCGGCGCACTCAAGCGCGCCCTCGCGCTGCTGCTGCTCGCCCTCGGCCTGACCGGAGCAGCCGCCCCGGTGTCCGAGTATCAGCTCAAGGCCGTGTTCCTCTTCAACTTCGCTCACTTCGTCGAATGGCCGCCGGCGGCGCTGCCGCGCGACAACGCCCCGTTCGTCATCGGCGTACTGGGGAAGGATCCCTTCGGTACCAGCCTCGAGGAGGTGCTGCGCGGCGAGACCCTGAACCGGCATCCACTCGCCGTCGAGCATTACCGCAGCGCCGCCGAGATCGGCGACTGTCAGATCCTGTTCATCCCGGCCGCCGAAGCCGGCCGGCTCGAGGCGATCCTCACGGCTCTCAAGGGCAGGAGCACGCTGACCGTGACCGACGCCGACAACCCCGCCGTGCGCGGCGTGATCATTGGACTCGTGAAGCGCGACAACCGCATTCGGCTGCGTATCGATCTTGAGGCCGCGAAAGCCAGCAACCTCACCATCAGCTCGAAGCTGTTGCGTCCGGCCGAGATCGTCGGAGCAGGGAGTTAGTCATGCCCGCCCACGCACGGCCCATTCAGCGCACCCTGATGATGGTGATTCTGCTCACCTGCGGCGCGGTGATGCTCATCACCTCGGGCGCCTTCTTCGCGTACGAGTACCTGACCTTCCGCCAGCTGACGCTGCGCAATCTCGAGATCCTGGGTGAAGCGATCGCGGCCAACAGCACCGCGGCGCTCGCCTTCGACAACCCGGACGATGCGCGCGAGGCGCTGTCGGCCTTCAAGGCGCAGCCGCATGTGCGCGCCGCGCGGCTCTACCTCAACGACGGCCGGCTGATCGCCTCTTACCCCGACGGCGCCGGCGCCCCGTCCGCGAGCGCGCCGCGTCGGGACGGCTACCGCTTCGAAGATGGCCTGCTGCGCGGCGTGCAGCCCGTGGTGCAGGAGAACCGCCGCATGGGGACCCTGTATCTGGAGTCGGATCTCGGGGAGATTACCCAGCAGCTCGAGCTGTTCGTCGCCATCGGCGCGGCGTTTCTCCTCATCTCCTGCGTCGCCGCGTATCTCATTTCCCGGCGTCTGCAGCGCGTGGTTTCCGGCCCCGTCCTCACGCTCGCAGCCACCGCGCAGCGGATATCCGCGCAAAGTGACTATACGGTGCGCGCCGAGCGACCCCACGGACATGAGTTCGGCCAACTCACGGATGCCTTCAATCACATGTTGACGCGCATCGAGGGCGATCAGAGCAAGCTTCAGACCCAGTTGAGCCGGCTCGACCTCCTCCAGAGGATCACCCGCGCCACAGGCGAGCGCCAAGACCTGCCGAGCGTATTCCGGGTATTGATCCGCACCCTCGAACAGGACCTGCCGGTCGACTTTGGCTGCATGTGCGTGTTCGAGGCGAGCGCCGAGGTGCTCACCGTGTCGGTCATCGGCGCGGGAAGCGCGGCGTTCACGCCGCAGCTCTCGCTCGCGGAAGGCGAGCAGGTGGCGATCGACGCCAACGGGCTGGCGCGCTGCGTTGGCGGGGAGCTGGTGTACGAGCCTGACACCGGCACGATCCAGTTTCCGTTTCCGCAGCGCTTTGCCCGCGCGGGGCTGCACGCGCTGGTGATCGCCCCGCTGCTGGTGGAAAAGCACGTGTTCGGTGTGCTGGTGTCCGCGCGCCGGGAAGCCGACTCCTTCAGCAGCGCCGATTGCGAATTCCTGCGGCAGCTGAGCGAGCATGTGGCTCTCGCCTCCCACCAGGCGCAGCTCTATAGCGCACTGCAGCGCGCCTATGATGACCTGCGGCAGTCGCAGCAGGCGGTGATGCAGCAGGAACGACTGCGCGCGCTCGGTCAGATGGCGAGCGGCATCGCCCACGACATCAATAACGCCATCTCGCCAGTGGCTCTCTATACGGAGTCACTGCTGGAGCGCGAGCCCGGACTGAGCGAGCGGGCGCGCGGCTACCTGACCACCATCCAGACCGCCATCGAGGACGTCGCGGAGACCGTGGCCCGCATGCGCGAGTTCTACCGGCCGCGGGAGGCGGAGCTGGTGCTGGCACGAGTACGCTGCAATCACCTCATCGAGCAGGTGATCAACCTGACGCGCGCGCGCTGGAGTGACCTGCCCCAGCAACGCGGCCTCGTCGTTCAGCTGCACACCGAGCTGGCCGCGGACCTGCCGGACGTCATGGGCTCGGAGGTCGAGATTCGCGACGCCCTCACCAACCTCATCTTCAACGCGGTGGATGCCATGCCCGAGGGCGGGATCCTCACGCTGCGCACACGAGTGCTCGCCAGCGGCGCGACCGGCGCCGATGCCACGCGGCAGGTGAGCGTCGAGGTCGCCGACAGCGGAATCGGCATGGATGACGAGACGCGGCGCCGCTGCCTCGAGCCTTTCTACACGACCAAAGGCGAGCGCGGCACCGGCCTCGGCCTCGCGATGGTCTACGGCATGGTGCAGCGTCATAGCGCTGAGCTCGAGATCGACAGCGCCGTGCGCCACGGCACCACCGTGCGACTCATCTTCGCCGCGGCCGACGCGCTCACGCTCGAGGCGACACAGCACCTGCGCGTGCTGCAGCCCGCGCAACGCCTGCGCATCCTGCTGGTCGATGACGATCCGCTGCTCATCAAGTCGTTGCGGGACATCCTCGAGCAGGACGGTCATGCCGTGACGGTGGCCGACGGCGGACAGAGGGGAATCGATACCTTCGGTGCCGCGCTCACCGCCCGCACGCCGTTCTCAGTCGTGATCACCGACCTCGGCATGCCCTACGTCGACGGGCGCAAGGTCGCGGCGTCGATCAAGGCGGCCTCAGCGCACACCCCGGTGATCCTGCTCACGGGTTGGGGTAAACGGCTGCTGGCGGAGAACGACATTCCGCCGCACGTCGACCGGGTGCTGAGCAAGCCGCCGCGCCTGGTCGAAGTGCGCGCGGCGCTCGCCGAGCTCACCTCCGCTCCGGGCAAACCGACGGCAATCCTCATGGGCCCGGCATGAACACACCGGCTCCCGCCCGCCTGCTCATCGTCGACGACGAGGCGGCGCAGATGCGCGCCTTGTGCGACACGCTCGAGGAAGCGGGCTACGTGACGCACGGCTTCAGCTCCGGGCTGGACGCGGTCGCGGCGCTGCGCGAGCAACCGTTCGACCTGCTGCTCACCGATCTCATGATGCCGCAGATCGATGGCATCACGCTGCTGCGCGCCTGTCACGAGATCGACCACGAGCTCGCCTGCGTCGTGATGACCGGCCACGGCACCATCGCGACCGCAGTCGAGGCGCTCAAAGCGGGCGCGCTCGACTATGTGCTGAAGCCTTTCAAGCTCAATAGCATCCTCGCCACGCTGACGCGCGCCCTGCAGATGCGCAGCCTGCGTCTCGAGAACATTCAGCTGCGCGAGTCGGTCTCGATCTACGAGCTCGCCCGGGCCATCAGCCAGGGTCTGGAGCACGATGAGATCATCGAGCGGACCGTGGCCGCCGCCCACCGGCAAAGCGACGCGGGCGCGGTCTACCTGCTGGTACCGGCCGCGGCGGGCGGGACACTGCGCGTGGCGCGTGCCGCGGGTCCGGGCGCCGAGCCCCCGGACCCGGAAGCGCTGTCGGGCGGTGAGCCTCTCGAGCGCTGGCTCGCCGCGGCGCAAGCGGAGCTCGCCGCGCCGACCCCACAGAGCGAGCCACGTGCACTGCACTCGCATCCATTCGGCGCCCGCATCGCCATCGCCCTGCCGATCGTCGCCGGCGGGCAATTCTTCGGCGTGCTGGGGTTCAGCTCCGCGCGACCGCAGCGACGCATCAGTGCAGGACAGGTCAAGGCGCTCGACGTCCTCGCCCGCACGGCGGCCAGCGCCCTGGCGACTGCAAGGCTGTTCGCGGAACTGCGTCAGATGAACGAGCAGCTCGAGCTGCGGGTCCGCGAGCGCACGCGCGACCTCGAGCTCGCCAACCAGGAGCTCGAATCCTTCTCCTACTCGGTCTCGCACGACCTGCGCGAGCCGCTGCGAGCCGTCGAGGGCTTCTGTGAGATGTTCCGCGCCGAGTTCGGCGCGGCGGTCCCGCAGGGCGGCCAGGCGATGCTCGAGCGGATCTGGGCGGGTGCGCGCCGCATGACACGCCTCATCGATGACCTGCTGCATTTCTCGCGCTTCAGCCGCCAGCCGCTCGAACGACGTCGCTTTTCGCTGCGCGAGCTCGCGCTGCAGGTGGCGGAGCGCCTCAAGGAGCGGCTCGGCGCCCGTCAGCTCAGCGTCGAAATCGGCGACCTCCCCGACTGCTGCGGCGATCCGGCACTCCTCGAACAGGTACTCGTCAACCTCCTGTCGAACGCCTTCAAGTTCACCGCCCCGCGCGGCACGGCCCGGGTGGAGGTCGGGGCACTGCGCCAGGGCGAGGCGCTGGTCTACTACGTACGCGACAACGGTGTGGGCTTTGATATGCAGCACGCCCAACGTCTGTTCGGCGTCTTTCAGCGCCTGCACACTCAGGAAGCCTTCGAAGGGACGGGGATCGGGCTGTCTATAGTGCAGCGGATCATCGCCCGGCACGGCGGCAAGGTCTGGGCGGACAGCCGCCCTGGGGAGGGCGCCACTTTCTACTTCAGCCTGCCGGCGCAGGAGAGCCCATGCACAGCGTGAACTCGCACGCCCCCATCGTCACACTTGACATTAACGGTCGGGAGAGTGTGACACGCATCCCACAGCCGCCGCGGGTGCGGGGCGCCTAATAGAGGGGCTGTGGAACCGCCCATGGAAGAGCCCAGCACAGACTCCAAGCACCCGCCAACGCAGGAAGCTGCGGCGGTCGCGCTGCGCGTGCTGCTTGTCGAGGATTCGGCCTCGGACGCCGAGCTCGCGATCTGGCGTCTCGGGCAGGCCGGCTACGCGTGCAAACACCAGTGCGTCGTGAACGAGGAGCAGATGCGCGCCGCCCTGCGCGCAGGGCTCCCCGACCTCATCCTCTCGGACTTCAGCCTCCCCGGCTTCGACGGCATGTCGGCGCTCGCGATTGCGCGTGCCGAGGCGCCGGACGTTCCCTTCATCTTTCTTTCCGGCACCATCGGCGAGGAGCGCGCGATCGAGGCACTCAAGCGCGGCGCCATCGACTATGTGCTGAAGAGCAATCCGAAGCGCCTCGGACCGGCGGTGAAGCGCGCGCTCGAGGAGTCGGCGCTGCGCCGCTCGAGCCTGCTGGCCGCGCAGCAGGTCGCGCGCCTCACCGGTGTCCTGCAGATGTTGTCGGGAATCAACTCGGCACTGGTACGCATTCACGACCGCGACGAAGTCATGACCGAGACCTGCCGCCTCGCGCGCCGCCTCGGCGGCTACACGCTCGCGATGGTGGCGCTGATCGATCCGGCGACGCGCATGGCGCGCCCCGTCGGCTGGGCGGGCTACGAGTTCATGGCCAACCCGGGGCAGGAGTTTCCGGTCGCCGATCATGAGGCGGGCGACACGAGCCTCATGGGCCGGGTCATCCGCACGGGGGAGGCCATTCTGGCTGAGGATATCGAGACCTTTGCCCACGTCATTCACGCCCGCGAGGAGCTCCTCGCCGCCGGCGTTCGCTCCCTCGCCTGCCTGCCGCTGCGCGTCGACGGCACGCCCGTCGGCTCTTTGCTGTGCGGCCGCCGTGACGCGGGCGCCATCGACCGGGACGAGCTGCAGCTACTCGAAGAGGTCACCTCGAACCTGTCGTTCGCCCTGCAGTATCTCGGCAAGCAGGACGAGGTGCGCTTCCTCTCCTACTTCGAGCCACTGACCGGCCTCGCCAAGCGCGCGCTCTTCTGTGAGCGCCTCAGCCGCCTGCTGACCCGCGGCGCGAGCAAGCTGCCGCGGCTCGCGCTGACCGTGTTCGACATCGATCACCTGAGTGTCATCAACGATTCCTTCGGGCGACACACGGGCGATCGCCTGCTGCAGTGCGTCGCCGACCGGCTGAAGCAGCATTTCCCCGACACCGAGCAGCTGGCGCACCTGGGCGGCGGCACGTTCGTGTGCATGAACACGCTCCCGGGCCGTGCCGAACAGGCGTCTCGCGCCCTGCACGACGACCTGACGCGCGTGTTCGACCGACCCTTCAGCGTCGACGGACGCGAGATCCTCGTGCGCGTCAGGAGCGGGCTCGCGTGCTTCCCCGAGGACGGTCAGGAGCCCAATCAGCTGGTGCAGAACGCGGAAGCCGCTCTCAAGGAGGCAAAGGCCTCGGGCGAGCGCTATCTGCATCACCGCATGGAGATGAATTCCGAGCTCGCGCGCCGTGTGGGCCTCGAGCACCGGCTGCGAGCGGCGCTCGACAATCAACAGTTCCTGCTCTACTACCAGCCGAAGATCTCACTCCATACCGGCAAGGTCGCGGGCGTCGAGGCCTTATTGCGCTGGCAGGATCCCGAGAACGGCCTGGTTCCGCCCGGAACCTTCCTGCCGTTGCTCGAGTCGGCGGGCCTCATGGCCACGACCGGCGCCTGGGTGCTGAGGCAGGCAGCGGCCGACTGTCGCGAGTGGCGCCGCAAGGGGCTGCCGCCGCTGCGGGTCGCCGTCAACATCTCACCTCCCGAGCTGCGGCGACGCAATATCGCCCGCGAGATTCTCGAGGCTGTCGGCGACTTCGCGGGCGATCCCGCCTGGGGCGTCGATATCGAGATCACCGAAGGCGCGCTGGCCGGCGACTCCTCCGCCTGTGTGCACGCGCTGCGGCTGCTGCGCGCCGCCGGGATGCGCATTGCGATCGATGACTTCGGCACGGGATTCTCCTCGCTGGCGCGTCTCTCGACGCTGCCGGTCGACACGCTGAAGATCGATCAGGGGTTTACCCGTCAGTTGCCGTCGGACCGCAAGAGCTGCACGCTGGTCGCGACCATCATCGGCCTGGCGCGCGCTTTCGATATGACCAGCGTCGCCGAGGGCGTCGAGTACCCCGCCCAGCTCGATTACCTGATGCGCGAAGGATGCGATGAGTCGCAGGGCTACCTGCACGCCCGCCCGCTGCCGAAATCGGAGTTCGAGGCCTGGGTCCGCCAGCACGGCGCCGGCAGCGGCCGCAGCGCGACCGAGGCCCGCAGCGCACCCGCCTGAGGGCGCCTCCCCGGGGCGCCACCCCCTGTCGCTGAGAACGCCTGCCCCGCAGGTGAGATGCAGCGCCTCGCTGCGACAGACCTACAAGGAGGCTCCCACACCCGGGTCTTTCCCACCACGTACCCCGGGGTTTCCCCCGGTGCGGCACCGCGGCTGCTCGCCAAGACTATGCACGTGGAATTCCTGCTCAGCACCGAGGAGGGTAGCGAGGAGCTGCGCCTCTGGGCCGACTACTACGAGGCGACCGCGCGCGCTCTGGAGATCATGCGCACGCAGGGCACCACGGCAGCCGCGGTCGCGCAGATCGTTGCCGAGGACGCCAAGGCGGCCGGAGCGATCAAGCGGATCAAGGAAATTCGCGGGATCGAGGCTTAAGAACGCACGGCTCCCGCGAACCGGCTCAGCTGTCGGGGGACACCAGGCCGGTGCGGATCGCGTAGCGAGTGAGGCTTGCGATGTCGTGGATCTCGAGGGCCTTCATCAGCTCGCCCCGATAGCCTTCCGCGGTCTTGGCGCTGATGGCGAGCCGGGCGGCAATCTCCTTGGTCGTTTGCCCCTCGGCGATCAACTGCAGGACCTCCCGTTGCCGCGGCGTCAGCCGATCGAGCGATGTTTGCTCCTGGTCGACCCGTCCCAGGCATGCCGCAACCACGTGCGCCGATACTGCCGCGCTCAGGAACCTCTCGCCCCGGGCGACGGCACGGATCGCGAGCTCCAGCTCGACCGGATCGGCTGTCTTGACCAGGTATGCTGCCGCACCGGCACGCAGCGCCTTCAGCACCGAGTCCTCGTCCGAATTCATCGACAGAATCACCACGCGCGTGCGCGGGAAGGCACGCCCAATGCGCGCCGCGGCGTCCAGTCCGTTGAGGCTCGGCATCATGATATCCATGAGCACCACGTCCGGGTGCTGGGTTGCGATAAGGCGCAGAGCTTCGCGACCGTCGGCCGCCTCGCCAACAATTGCCACGTCGTCGAGTGTGCGCAGCAGGGCGCGAATGCCGGCACGAAAGAGTCCGTGGTCGTCCGCCAGCAGAACACGCACTTTGGCCATGAGCTCAGGCGGCCGTGTCCTGGGTAAGCGCCTCACCGGCTTCAGTCACAGGCAGCGCGATGCAGATGCGTGTGCCCTCGCCCACCCGTGACTCGATCTTCAGCTTACCGCCGAGAATCTCGACGCGCTCCCTCATCCCCAGCAACCCGAGGTTGCCGCCGCTGGCGGCGCGTTCGAGAGTCCTCGCGACGTCGAACCCCACGCCGTCATCGCGGACCACGAGCTCCACGAAGCCCTCCGGCTGGCTCAGCTCAATCCATACATGCCGGGCGCGCGCGTGCCGCACTACGTTGGTGAGCGCCTCCTGGACGACACGGAAGCAGGCGATCGCCAGATCGCCCGACACCTCGGTGAGGTGGCCCACGACCTGCGTGAGGATGCCGGTACGCTGCTGGTGCTGCTCCGCAAGCCATCGCAAGGCACTCTCCAGACCGCCCGTCTCCAGCATCGTCGGGCGAAGCTCGAGGGCCAGGCTGCGCACCTGCGCGCCGGCCTGTTGCAGCAGGGTAATGCTCTCGTCAAGGCTCGATTGAGCCTTGACGCCCGCCACGGCCTTGGCGGCGTGCAAGTGCAGCGCGACAGTCGCGAGCAGCTGACCGAACTCATCGTGCAGCTCGCGCGACAGGTGGCGGCGCTCCTCCTCCTGCACGGTCAGCAGGCGATGTGACAGACGCTGCAGCCGTGTCGCCGATTCCTGCAGCGCCGTCTCGGCGCGCACCCGCTCGGTGACGTCCTCATTGACGATCACCGCGCCGACGATCTGCCCGCCCGCGCTGCGGATCGGCGCGGAGGAATTCTGCATCGTCCGCCGCTGCCCGTCGGCGGTTTCGATATCGATCAACTCGTTCAGGCTGGTCTCGCCGTGCGCCAGCGCGCGCACTGAAGCCCAGTCATCGGGTGCGATCCTCCTGCCCGAGTCGTGCCAGCGCCCCACTGACTGCGCCCATCGCTGCGCGCCCCGGACAATCGGCTCATTGCCCCAGATGCGCTTCAACACGGCGTTGGCGAGCAGGATGTCGCCTTGCCCGTCGACCACCGACACTCCCACGGGCAATGTGGCCAGCACCAGCTCGAGACGCTGCTGGCTCTCGCTCGCCGACTCCTTCGCCCGCTTGCTATCCGCGTTTTCCGCGCGCAGCGCGTCGTTGCTGCGGCGCAGCTCATCGTGCGCGCGCCTGAGGGATTCAACCGCCCCGCGCTCGGTCGCGGTCACCCAGATGACATAGGTCGCGGCGATTCCCAGCGACAGCAGTTGCACTGCGTGGCCGGCGAACGAGCCGCCCAGATGCAGCAGGAAATAGTCGAACCCCAGGATCGAGAGCGCAGCCGCCAGCAGGCCCGGCTTCATCCCACCCAGCAAGGTGCTGAGGATCACGGCCATGAGGAACAACGAAACGGGGGCGGAGGTCCGCCAGTGAGCCTCCATGGCCGAGAGGGCGATGATCGCGGCTGCCACCGACACGACGGCGACTCCGTAGCCGAGGATCAACCGCTCGGGTGCGCCCCGTGATTTAAAGCTCATCGTGCCCGATCTTGCGCCTCGCATACTGCAGCGACAAGAATGGGGCGGAATTGCGCTGCGGCGCGGGCCTCGCCGCAGCCCCGCGCAGCGCTCCGCGGAAGCGGACCTGCGTCCTGTTGCAAGTCGCACTTCCTGGCGGCAGCTCGGGTCGGCGCAGCCGACGCCGCCCACAGCACCCCGCATATGTGAGGTCGCTCACGGAGCGCGGCGCCGCGCTTGGTTGCAATGTGTACCCTGAGTTTGTGTCCGCGCTTGCCTCCCGAACGGCTATTTTGCGGATATACACGAACCCCACCGAGCAAGGATTCGCCAGTGGGGTTTCTTTTTTTGCGGGCATCCCGGCCCATGCCGATCGCCGCCGATCACGAGCGCCAGAGGCGCTCGCTCAGGTCGCAAGCCGCGGCAGCTCGCCCTGGGCGCACGCCTGCAGCACCTCACGGGCGCGGTCGTCGATCGCATAGCTCGGCACCTGCTCGAGCACCGCGCGCGCGAATTCCGGCAGGCCGGCCAGCATCGCGGAGATCCGCGCCACCTCGCCGGAACCGGTCTCGATCCGAAACCAGCGCATTCCCCGGGAGTAGGTGATGCGCGTGACGTCGCGCCATCTGAGTGCGCCCCGCGGCCCGAGCAGCCGTCCGAAGTCGAGCCCGTCGGCGGTCAGCTCGTGTCGCACCCGGTAGTACTCGAGCATCAGCAGCAGTCCGAGCACGCCGAAGCCTGCCAACAGGGCACTGATCATCGGACCGCCGCTGCCGTTGTCATAGACGAGGGCGAGCGCAGCAAGCGCCAGGAACAACCCGACCGCCAGCAGCCCGAGAATGAGTGTGCTTGGCGGGTGCTGCAGGCGGCCGGCCCGCTCGGGCGTCTGCGCACGCCTGCGACTCACCGCCACCCAGGCCGTCGCGAGGCTCGTCAGCAGCACCCCACTCGCTGGTAGCAACGCGGCCCACCACTCGCGGTTCGCGCCAGTGCGCCGCTTGCAGTCGGCGGACTGCGGCTCGCCGCGCGCGGCGAGAAATTTAACCGCATCCGGGAAGCACTGCGCGGCGGAGCGCCTGATCCAGATCAGGCCTGCCGCCCGATCCGGGCCCATCTTGAGGGCCGGCTCGCCGTCGTACGTGGTGTGGCCGACGACGAACTGCGCCCAGGAATCGTTGGCGTCCGCGGCCTTCACGAGCAGCGGCCACGCCTCAGCGTCGCGATGCGCCACGACGTAGATCCAGCCGAGCCGCGCGAGGCCCCAGGCGTCGTCGGGGTTACGACCCTCGAGCTGGCGGATGCCGCGCTCGGCGTCCGCCGGGCGGTTGAGATCCTGAGCGGCGCGCGTGTAGCCGATGAGTGCCTCGGTCCCGGGCTCCTCGCCGGCGGCTTCCGCCTGCGTGAGCACCTGCTGCCACTCATCGAAGGTGCGCTGGTTGTCGCCGACGCGCATCGCGTCCTCGGCCAGATCGGCGTGAATCAGCATCCGCAGGCGCGCGAGCAGTACCGGCGAGAGCTGCTGCTGCTCGCATTGGCGTAAGAAGTCCTCCATCTGTCGGTACGACCCGCCCCACCGAGGCCGCAGGCTGAACATGTAGCGGTAGCGCAGCAGGCTGTTCGCCGGGTCGAGCGCCGTACCCTGCTCGTACCAGTTGCGGCGCTCGCTCGCCGTGCCATCGAGCATCGCGACGTTGAGCAGGTACAGCGTGCTCAGGTAGGGCTTGTCGGTCAGCTTGAGAGAGGCCAGCAGATCGGGTCGCGATCGGGCCAGCCAGTTCTCCATCGACTGGACCCGGTCCCCGGAGGTCTCGCTCAGGTACTTGTCTCCGCGGACCGCCCATGCCATCCGATAGAGGTAGGCACCGCGCGCGAGCACCGCGGCGTAGGAGGTCGGGAAGGATTGCATCCAGCGATCGAAGTACCCCTCGTTATCGAGCGAGTCCTCGTAGAGCCTGTGGAAGCTCGCATAGAGCGCCTGGTCCGAAAGCGTCCCCGCTTCGTAACTGCGCTGCCGCTCGGAGTAGTACTGCTCGAGCGCCGCGTAGTCTCCGGACTTGAGCCAGGCGAGCGGCTGCGCTTCCTCCCCGCGGTCGGCACGCGGGGGCTGCGGCCTTTCCGCAGCGTGCAGGAGTGCGCCGTCGAGAACGGCGATCAACGCCAGCAGCAGTGTGCTTGAATTCCGCGCCATTGGAGCCTCGCCCGCACATCGTGGCCCGGGGCGTGGTGGCAAACGATGACGCAGTGCACAGGACCGGCAAGAGAGCGCCGGCCGGGCGGCTGCACGGGCGCAGGTCTACGGCAGGTCGTCGAGAAGCTCGACCGGCTTGCCGTGCGGGGTGCGCCGGTAGGCCTCGGCCCAGGCCTGCTTGCAACCGAGGAGCGCCGCCGGACCGGAAAGGCCCTTCGCGACGACCAGTCGCTCGAGCGTCGCCAGCCAGCAGTGGTAGTAGTGCGAGCCGTCGGTGGGCTCGCCGCGCGCGGCACTCGCCTTCAGCTCCTCGGCGAGCGCTGCGGCCCACTCCGGCCAGGTGAAGTGACCCTGGCGCGACAGCGAGACCGCCAGCGCGAACGCCGCGGCCTGCCAGGGCTCGGCGAATACCGGGCCACCCGCGTCGCGCGGCAGACCCGGCAACTCCGTCAGCGCCGCCTGTGCCGATGTCGCCTCAGGCGGGCTCAAGATGATCGTCCCACAGATCGACGTACACCGAGTCGACGGCGCTCGCCGCCTCACCCCACAGGTCACGCGCGGTGAAGCGCACCGAATACAGGTGCTGGGGCTTCGGCCCCAGGCCCTGCACGAGGCTGTCGTTGAACACGTAGACGCCGTGATCGTGCGCGATCGTCCCCGGCTTGCCGCGCGTGTAGCGCGGCAGCCGCGTGTGACCCACCGGGTTCAGGTTGTGGGCCCGTATCCGCTCACCGACGTGAAACCTCGCAGCCACGGCCGCATCGCTGGAAGACGGGGACCCGGTGGTAATCGCCCCTGGCACCGCCGCGGCCTTAAGGCATTCACGCCCCTTGGTGTTGCCGCCTGCGGCGACACCGCTCTCGAGTTCGGAGCGCGTCACCATGCCGCTTTTCACCAGCAGCTCCGTGAGGGCTGTGAGCCAGCGCTCGTAGTAGCTCATCCGCAGGTACTCCGCCGGCGGGATGAGCTCGCGCTGGTAACGCCCCGAGCCGCCCGGCCAGTCGCCATCGATTGCCCAGTACATGGCAAACACGCGGCCTTCCCAGCGGGCGTGGAACACCGGCTCGTTGTTCTCGATGTTCACGGGCCCCATGTCCTGCATGCCGCCCATGTCGTGAATGCCGTTCATGCGTGCGCCCCCTGCGGCGCCGCTGCGACACGGGCAACGCCTACCATGGCATCACGGGTGACGAGCGCCGCGAGGGCCGCCTCGTCGAGACGTTCGCTGCCGGCCGGTCGCTCCGGGAGCACGAGGTAGCGGATCTCCGCGGTGCTGTCCCACACCCGCACCTCGACGTCGGGCGGCAGCTCGAGCCCAAGCTCGCGGAGGAGCCCGCGCGGATCGATCACGGAGCGCGACCGGTACGCGGCCGACTTGTACCAGACCGGAGGAAGCCCCAGCACAGGCCACGGATAGCACGAGCACAGCGTGCAGACGACGAGGTTGTGCACGCGCGGGGTGTTCTCAACGACCACCATCTGCTCGCCCTCGGGACCGCCGTAGCCGAGCTCGCCGATGGCGGCCGTGGCGTTACCGAGCAGCCGCTGCCGGTAAGCCGGGTCCACCCATGCGCGGGCGACTACCCGGGCACCGTTGCGCGGACCAATCTGATGCTCGTAGGCGTCCACGAGCGCATCGAGCGCCGCCCGATCGACCAGGCCTCGTCCGATCAGCACCGACTCCAGCGCCTTGGCGCGCAGTGCCGGATCGGATGGCACAACCTGGTGGTCGCCATCGTGATCATGATCGTGATCGTGGCTGTCGGCCTTGACGAGCTGTGGCGCTGCGGCGGCGCCGGCAGCCGTGAGCGCCGTCGTCAACAGGTCGCGGCGTGTGGTCGTCATCTCGCTTCCTCGTGTCCCGCCGAGCCGGCAGTGAGTATAGTGAACGCGCGCCGCTGCCCGAAACTGCAGGGTGGCGCACCGCACCACGTGGCCGTGAGAGCCGCTATGAAGTATCACCTCTACTACTGGCCCGGCATCCAGGGGCGCGGGGAATTCATCCGCCTCGCACTCGAGGAAGGCGGCGTGAGCTACACCGACGTGGCGGCCGCGCCCGAGACTGAAGGCGGCGGTGTGGCGGCGATATTGAAGATGCTGGCGGCGCGCGGCGAGCCGCGCCCGCCTTTTGCCGTGCCGGTCCTGCGGGCCGGTCGGCAGCTGATCGCGCAGACGCCCAACATCCTGCTCTACCTCGGCGGACGGCTGCGGCTCGCGCCGCAGGATGAGCGCGGCAGGCTCTGGGTCCAGCAGCTCACGCTCACCATCCTCGATCTGAATCTCGAGATCTTCCATACCCACCATCCGCTCGGCGACGGCTACGCCTATGAGGAGCAGAAGGCCGCGGCACGGCGGCGCAGCCACGACTTCCTCGCCGTGCGGCTGCCTAAGTTCCTCAGCTACTTCGAGCGCGTGCTCGATCTCAACCGCGCGCATGCACCGTGGATGGCCGGAGCGCGCCTCAGCTATGCGGATCTGTCGATGGCACAAGTGCTCGCGGGTCTCGACTATGCCTTGCCGCGCGCCACGCGACGTGCGCTGCGCCGCCGACCGCGACTGCGCAGGCTCCACGATGCGGTCTTCGACCGGCCGCGCATTGCCCGTTACGCCGCCTCCGGCCGCCGCCTGCCGTTCAGCAACGAAGACCTCTTCCGCCACTATCCGGAGCTGGATCGATGACCGAAATCAGGCCACTGCGACCTGCCGACCGCCCGCGATGGGAGCCGCTGTGGCAGGGGTACCTGCGCTTCTACCGGCAGCACTTGCCGGCGGCGGTGACGGACGGAGCCTTCGCGCGGCTCACCGACCCCAAGGCAGCGCTCCAGGGTCTCGTCGCCGAGCGCGACGGCGCGCTGCTCGGCTTCGTCCACTACCAGTTCCATCCCTCGACCTGGGCGCTGCGCGACTCGTGTTATCTCGAGGATCTGTACGTCGACCCGGCAGCGCGCGGGAGCGGGGTTGGCCGCGCGCTGATTCGCGCGGTGTACGCGCAGGCGGACCGCGCGCAGGCGGCGACCGTGTACTGGCTGACGCAGGAATTCAACACCGACGGCCGTGCGCTCTACGATACGCTGGCGCGGCGCACCAGCTTCATCCGCTACGAGCGCTGAACACGCACAGCAAAGAAAAGGCCCGGCCGGCTTTTCAGCCGGCCGGGCCCTGTCAACTTGAACTTAACTCACGGGTTCGCGACCGCCTCCACGAAGGCCGCGCCGTTCGGCGTCCCAAGCCCGGTCGCCGTGTCCCAGCCGGGTCCGGTCGTGAGCGTGGAATCGACCCCGAAATCGATGACGAACCAGCGCGTGGAGAACGGGCTGTTGTAGAGCGCGCTGACGAAGTTCGGCTGGTTGTTCAGCGGCGCTGCCAGCTCCGATGCCCGCATCGGGTTCTTTCCGCCCGCGTCCACGATCGTACCGGTCACGTTGTTCGGGGAACTGAAGTTCACGATGTCGGTAATCGCACCCGACTCGGGCGAGAGACGATAGAGCCGCGGCGCCGCCTGCCCGAGTGGATGGTGTGCGGCCTGCGTCGCGATGCCCCAGAGCGCGGTGAACATCGGACAGGAGACGCTGGTGCCACCGATGACTTCGATCCCCAGGTCGTTGCTCGGATCGACGCTATAAATGATCTCGACGCCCGTATACGGATCCGCGACCCAGGAAATATCCGGGGTGCCACGGCGGTTCCCGGGGACACCTTGCTGCCAGAACGGCTTCGGATACGTGTCGCTGAACCCGCCCGTGCCGCCGGCGTAGAACCCCTCGTTAAAGACTCCGGGCAGCGTATCGATCGGCGGGCTGCCGAGGGCGACCGTATCCGCGATCTCCGTCAGCTCCGTGCCCCAGCTCGTCTGCCAGGCGATGTGCTTGCTCGAGGTAAGGACGACGCTTACGCCGCCGACGCCGGTCGCGTAGGGCGAGCTCGCCGGCCAGCCGGTGGAAGTGTAGAGGCCGCCGAGCTGATCGGCGTTGTCACCGGAGTCTCCGGTGCTGAAATCAACGGAGATTCCGGCAGCGCCGATGGCCTGCAGAAGACTATCGTACGGGGCGTAGAACTCGTAGGCTCCGGCGACCCCGTAGTATCCGGTATCCAAGCCGCTCCAGCTGTTGGAGATGGCGACCACGCCCCGTTGGGATGCCGCCGTAAGGATCCCCGCGAACAGATCGGTGAATAGGTTGGTCGGCGCGACCACTAGGACGATCTTCGCGCCCGGTGCGACCGCATGCACCCACTCGACGTCGAGCGTCGTCTCGACCGCCCAGTTGGCATTGGCATCGGTCGAGAACACCGACTCGGTCGGCGTCCCGATGACGGTCAGGTTCGCCGGCGGCAGGCCCATATAAGCCGAGAATGCCTGCACGTCATTGGCGATCGTAGTCGAGCCGTAGGCGTCCACGATGGCAATCGTCATCCCTGCGCCGTCGAGGCCGTGCTGGTAAAGCGACGTCAGGTTGTAGGCCGTCTGAAGATCGCTCGGCTGGTAGCCGCAGGGAGCCGCGTTTGGCGGCCCGTTGGCGATGGAGGCGCCATAAAGGTTGCCCTGATAGGTGGCGCTGACGCCGCCACCCGAGAAGCTTTCCGTGGTGGGCGGATAGAAGCACTGCGCCGAGAAGTAGATACCGTTCGGCTGCGCGCCGAGCGGGATCGGCCGAGGGGCGAGACCCTCGGCGTCTGTCTGGCGAGTGATACCCGTTGCGGCTCGCTTGCCGGCACGCGCAATCTGCGGCTCCGCCCCGAGGCTCGACAGCCCGCCGACGCCCGACACCAGCGGCACGAGCTCAGGCGGCAGGGTCGCGCTGCGCTCGCTGGCGCGGAAGGTGCGCCCGCGGAGATTGTATTGATGCAGCTCGACCTGGAAGGCGCTCTGCACGCGCGCGACGGTTGCGGAGGCCTTGACGTACAGGTTGTCTTGACCGGCGCTGACCGTGAACCCTTGCGCCTTCAGGAAGGCGACGACCTTGGCAACCTCCGCGGAGCTCGGCGCGTGTTGTGCGCGCACCTGCTCCATGGAGAGATAGGCGCCCTTGCCCGCCTGCTGGGCTGCCACCAGGGAGTCGAGTCCCTGCTGGTCGTGCAGCTTCATCCAGACCGTGATCTCGATGGAGCTCGCGGCATCCACCGGTCCAAGGTCGGTTGCCCTGGACAGAAGCGATTGCCCGCCGCCCGCTGCTGCCGCAGCGGCGGCCGCGGCGCAAAGACTGATGGCCAAAACTAAGAGTCTGACGAGTGTCGACGACTTCATGGCTTCCCTCGCGATTGTTGGCATTATGCGGGGCGTCCCTGCCGGACAGATACGCGCATCATCCCCACGTGCGCGGTTTCTTGGCGGCGACCGTACGCTCCCTGCGCAAGCCAAGTCAACAGCCGCGCCGTAATGAACACCGTTCCCGCGGCGGCGAACCGACGCCACGTTATGTTAACGATAATGCAATCCGCGCCGGCTAAGCTCGGTCAGGTTTTTTGTCCGCCGGAATCTTGAGGGCCGCGGCGGTGACGCGATTGCGGCCATCGTTCTTGCTGCGGTAGAGCGCGGCGTCGGCAACCTTGAGCACACGCTCGGCCAGACCCCGCTCACCGGCCGGCACCCGGTCCATGCCGCAGAGCCCAAAGCTCGCGGTCACCTCCAGCGTGCGATTGCCCACCTTGAAGCCCACCTGGCCGACGGCCGCGCGGAGCTTGCGGGCCACGCCGAGCGCCGCCTCATAGGGAGTCTCGGGCACCACAATGGCGAACTCCTCGCCGCCGATGCGCGCCACCCAGTCGATGCCTGCGCGCAGCTGCCGCTGCAGGCGCGGGCCGAACTCCTTGAGTATGTCATCGCCCGCCGCATGTCCCAGCGTGTCGTTGATCTTCTTGAAGTGATCGATGTCGCACAGGATCAGCGACAGCGCTCGCCCGTAGCGGGCGGCGCGCTCGACCTCACGCGGAAAGTGCTTGCCGAAGAAGCGGCGGCTCGCAACCCGGGTGAGATCATCGGTCGCCGACAGTTTGCGATTCTCGGCGAGCGTGATGCGCAGCACCGCCTCGAGCTCCGCGATGCGCTTGGCCGCTCCGACACGCGCCTCGAACTCGCGCTCGGACGCGCGCCTCCCTATGCAGTCATCCGCCCCGGCGGTGAGGCCGGCCTCGCGCTCGACCGAGTCGTCGAGCTCGGCGACGTAGAGAATGTACGGCGCACGCTGCGCCTTACGGGCGCGCAGCATGCGGATAACCTCGGGATTGTCGGTGAGCACCACCGGGCGGAACTCGGCCTCGAAGCGCCGCAGCGCCTCCGCCCGATCCGCCACCGACTCACAGTCGAGCTGGTCGGGACGCACGCGCTGCTCCATGTAGGCGCGCATCGGACCGTGCTCGAAGACGAGCAGCGCCTTCGGCGGCGGCAGTACGCGCACCATCACCGCGACCGTGGCGGTAGTTCCCTCCTCAGTCGTCGATGGCTTCTGCGCCCGCCGCTCCAGCACCCGCTGGATGACTGTGGTATGCCCTCCGCCCGCCATCCGGCCCCTCCCCGGTCCTTGACTATGCGTCCCTGCCGGGAGATTACCGACTGTTGTCGGAAAGCACTATGCGGACCGCTACTTACCGGCTGCTGGGAGGGGTTGCTGGACACGCTCACGCAGCCCGCGAAGCGCAGCCGGCAGGTCCTTGCGCAGCGAGCGCGCCACCAGCACCTGCGGAACCCAGAACCCCGGGTCGAGGTACATCTGGTACTCCACCAGCGTCGCCGCGCCGTCGGCAATCGGGCTCAGCACCCAGGTACCTTCCTCCTCCTTCAGGTCGCCGCTGATGCGGCGGAAATCGATGCGGCGCGGCCGGTCGTAGTCGGCCCGAACCACGTAGCGGACGGTGGGCAGGTACCACGCGTAGCGGATCTCCTGCTCGATGTCCTCCCAGCGCCCGTCGGCAGCGCCGTCGACATGCCGGCAGACTTTGAGTCCCGGCACGAAGGTCAGCGTCTGCCGGCAGTCGGTCATGACGCTCCAGATCGCCTCAGGTCCCGCCCGGATGAGCACCGCGGCGCGTACGGCGCCCCGGGGGCGCTCGGGATCGGCCGCCGCCGCCGTCTCGACGACCACCTCGCCATGGGCGAGCCGCTGCTGCACGGCCGGATCCAGGCTCCAGCGGCTATCGGCGGCCCAGCCGCAGGGCGCGAGCAGCATCGCCGCCACGACGAGGGTGGTCAGGTCGGATTTACGGGAACGGTATCGCATCGCGCACTGCAACCGCTTAGGACGCATCGCGGCGCCGTTGGTGAGTGCGCCGCGGACGGCCGCGCGTTCATTCGAGCACCTGCGCCAGCTCGGCGCGCGCCTCCTCTATATGCGAGCGCGCGAGGCGCTGAGCCTGCCCCGCCCTGCCGGCGGCCCACGCCTGGTAGAGCGCGGCGTGTTCCCGGTTGGCGCGCCGCACCCGCCCGGCTGCGAGCAGGTGGAAACGCACGTAGCGCTGCGCCAGCGTGTGCAGGCGGTACAGCATCTCGGCCGTGACCGGCGCCAGCCGCGGCACGATGAGGGCGAGGTGGAACTCGCAGTTGCGGTCGCCGGCGGAACGCAGGTTGCCCGCCGTCAGCGCTGCGCTGAGCGCGGCGAGCGCGGCGCGCGCGCCGCTCCGGTCCGCATCCGCGGCGGCGCGCGCGCCGTGCGCGACCGCCGCGGGCTCGATCGACAGACGCAGCCGGAACACTTCCTGCGCCTCGCGCCGCGACAGCGCGCGCACCTGAAAGCCGCGGTGCACGTAGATGTCGACCAAGCCTTCAGAGCGCAGCTGCACCAGCGCCTCGCGCACCGGTATCTTGCTAGTGCCGTACTCGGCGGCAATGCCGTCCTGGCGCAGCGCTGCGCCCGGCGGGTACGCACCGCTCAGGATCTTCTCGCGGATGCGGGCGGCGAGCTGCTCAGGCATGGTGCGCGACAGCGGCGCCTCGGCAGGACTCGTCACCGGCGAATACCGAAGCAGAACGGATCCCGCTCATCGAGCAGCAGCGCGCCTTCCGCGTTCACGAACGCGCTGCCGCGGATGGTCGGGATGATGCGCTCGCCGCTGCGTCTGTAGCTGGCGCGAAAGGCGCTGCCGATGATGCTCTCCTGCACCCACTCGGCGCCCTCGGCGAGCTTGCCGTCGGCGGCAAGGCACGCGAGCTTGGCGCTGGTGCCGGTGCCGCAGGGCGAGCGGTCGTAGGCGAGACCCGGGCACAGCACGAAGTTGCGCGCGTTGGCACCGGGGCGCTGCGCCGGCCCGATGAGCTCCACGTGGTCGACCTCGGGGTGGCCGTGCGCGTTGAGCGCCTGCCGCAACCGCGCACAATAGTCGGTCAGGCCGCCGACGTTGGCCAGGAGCAGCTGCTGGCCGTGCGACTCGACCAGATAGAACCAGTTGCCGCCCCAGGCGACGTCGCCGCGGACGGCGCCGACTCCCGCGACCTCGACCTCGACTCCCTTGGCCGCGCGGAAGCTTTCGACGTTGGTCACCGACACCGAGCCGTCGCCGTGCAGCGTCGCGGTGACCACTCCCACCGGCGTCTCGATGCGATGCTCACCGGTGCCTATGCGGCCGAGATGGGCCAGCGTCACGGCCAGCCCGATGGTGCCGTGACCGCACATACCGAGGAAGCCCGCGTTGTTGAAGAAAATGACGCCCGCCACGCACGACGGGTCGCGTGGCGGGACCAGCCACGCGCCCACCACCGCATCCGAGCCGCGCGGCTCGTTGACCACGGCGGAGCGGAACTCGTCGTAGCGGCTCTTGAAGAGCTCGCGGCGGGCGGCGAGCGGACCGTCACCGAGATCCGGGCCGCCCTCCACGACCACGCGCGTGGGCTCGCCGCCGGTGTGCGAGTCGACGATGCGGATGCGGTTCATGCCGGGCGCGTGGCGCGCGCCCGCTCGACCAGCGCCGTGACCTGGGCGCGGCGCTCGCCCACCAGGGGCAGGCGCGGCGGGCGCACCCGCTCCGAGCCGCGCCCGAGAATCTGCTCGGCGAGCTTGATCGACTGCACCAGGTCGGGCTCCGAATCGAGGTGCAGCAGCGGCATGAACCAGCGGTAGATGCGCCGTGCCCGTTCGAGATCGCCGCTGCGCAGCGCCGCGAACAGTGCCAGCGACTCCGCCGGGAACACGTTGGTGAGTCCCGACACCCACCCCTTGGCACCCAGGGTCACGGCCTCGAACACCACGTCGTCGAGTCCCGCGAACAGCACGAAGCGCTCGCCGAAAGCATTGTAGAGGTCGGTGATGCGGCGCGGATCGGGTGCCGACTCCTTGATGGAGACGATGTTGGGGACGTCGGCGAGGCGCGCGAGCGAGGCGATCTCGATGTTGACGCGATACGACGGCGGGTTGTTGTAGAGCATGATCGGCAGCGAGGTTGCCGCCGCCACGCTGCGGAAGTGGTGCTCGAGCTCAGCCGCCGTCGGCACGTACACCATTGCCGGGAGCACCATGAAGCCGCTCGCGCCGAGCGCCTGCGCGTCGCGCACGAAAGTCACCGCGGTGGCGGTGGTGAATTCCGACACGCCGGCGATGATCGGCACGCGCCCTTCGCTCACCTCGACCGCGCCGCGCAGCACGGCGCGCTTCTCCTCGGCGCTCAGCGAGTTGCCCTCGCCGACCGTGCCTATGAGCACGAGTCCATGGACGCCGTCGCGCAGCAGCGCCGCCTGCACCTCCTGGGTGGCGCGCAGGTCGACCTCGAGGCTCGGCGTGAACTGGGTGGTTGCGGCCGGGAACACCCCGGACCAGGTGCAGGCGAGGTGGGCTGGCATGGGCGGATCGTATACGATCTACGACGAGGTGGGAAAGTGACGCTGACCCCGTTTCACGTGGCGCTGCAGGTGCGGGATATCGCCGAGGCGCGCCGCTTCTATTCCGGGGTGCTGGGCTGCAGCGAGGGCCGGAGCGAGCCCGACTGGGTCGACTTCAACCTCTACGGCCACCAGCTCGTCTGCCACCTGAATCCGCAGCTCGGGCCGCGCGGGCGCCTCTCCTCGCATTTCAATCCGGTGGACGGGCACGGCGTGCCGGTACCGCATTGCGGCGTGGTGCTGGAGCGCGCGCAGTGGGACGCGCTGGCGGCGCGCCTTAAGCGCCACGAGGTCGAGTGGGTGATCGAGCCCTGCACGCGCTTCGCCGGCGCGCCGGGCGAGCAGTCGACGCTCTTCATCCTCGACCCCTCGGGCAACGCCCTCGAGTTCAAGTCCTTCCGCGACCTCGCGCAGCTGTTCGCCCGTTAGCCGCCGCCCTTGAGCAGCGCCGTCGCAGAATCGAGCGCATCGCAGTAGCGCGTGAGCAGCTGTGAAGTGATCGGGATGTAGGCCGCGGCTTCCTCCCACCGGCCCGCCTCGATCGCCTCGCGTACGCCGGGCAGGGTCTTGACCCCGTAGCCCGTCTGCATGCCCGGCGCGTAGACGAAGTGCCGGTACCACTCGCGCCCCGGCAAACCGCGCGCGTCGGTGAGCTTCTGCTCCATCCCCTGCAGCAGCGCGTTCAGCTGCGCACGATGCGCGCCATCGAGCTTCAGGGTCCCCGACAGGAGCTGCGCATACGCCGCATCGTAGGCATGGGCACTCGCCTTGAGACGCGCGATCGCATGATCGAGGGGCGCGAAGTCGAGTTTGGGAACCGGCGCCTCGCGCGCCGGCGGCCCCACCGGGCGCGTCGGGTCGGCCGCCAGGGTGAAGGCATGCTGCTCGAGGAGCCGCCCGAGCTGCGCGACCTTGCGGCGCTTCTCCTCGCTCGCCTTGCGCAGCTCGTCCGCATACGCGCCGAGAGTGTCGGCGAAGCTCGTGAACTCCAGCGGCAGCACCTCCGCGTCCGCCATGCGCAGCACCAGGTGCCCGACGGTCTCGGCCTCGGCGACACCGTACGCAAAGCTCGGATCGCCGAAGCGCACGTAGTGATCGAAGGAGTCATAGCTCGAGTGATACACGCCCGCCTGGTCGTCCTCGCCGCGGTACTCGATGCTGAGCGCCGTGAGTCCAAGATGCTGCAGAAAGGGCGTGTAGTCCGAGCCCGAGCCGAGTGCGCGGATCGGCAGGTCCCCGCCCGCCTCGGCGAGGCGCTGCTCGCGGCGCGCTTCGTCCGTCTCGTCCTCCTCCCCCGGCTCGCGGCCGTAGCCCTGCACCAGCAGGCGCGCGCGCAGGCGCTCCTGCGTGCTGACGCCGGTCTCCGGATCCCTGACGCCGCCCGCCACCTCGTTGACGAGATGCTGCAGCGAGTGGCTGCCGCCGGCGGCCAGGAAGCCGCGGCTGTTGGTGTCGGAATTCACGTACAGCACCGCCTTGCGCGTGAGCTCCGCGGCGTGCTGCTCGGCCCACTCCGTCGAGCCGAGGAGCCCGGGCTCCTCGCCGTCCCAGCTGGCGTAGACCAGCGTGCGCTGCGGCCGCCAGCCGCTCTTCATGAGCGCGCCGATGGCCTTCGCCTCGGCGAGCATGGCCACCTGACCGGACAGCGGGTCCCAGGCGCCGAACACCCAGCCGTCGCGGTGATTGCCGCGCACCACCCATTCATTCGGGCTGTGGCGCCCGGGGATGCGGGCGATGACGTCGTACAGCGGCTTCAGTCCCCAGTCGGAGCTGATCATGAGGTGCACGCGCGCCGGCCCTGGGCCCATGTGATAGGTGATGGGAAGCGCGCCGCGCCAGCGGGCCGGTGCCACCGGGCCGGCGAGCGCCGCGAGCAGCGGCTGCGCGTCGGCGTAGGAGATCGGCAGCACCGGGATCCTGAGGATGGTCTTGGCGTCCGCCAGCTTTAAGCGTTTGGCGTCGCGCGTCGCACCCACGCCGGGGGTGAGCGGATCGCCGCTGTAGAGTGTCACGTCAAGCACCGAGCCGCGCTGCACGCCCTCGGGCGGGCGCCAGCCGCCCTTCGGGTACACGTCGCCCTGCGCGTAGCCGTCATCGCGCGGGTCGGAATAGATGATGCAGCCGATGGCGCCGTGCTCCTGTGCGAGCTTGGGCTTGAGTCCCCGCCAGCCATTGCCGTAGCGGGTGATGACGATCCGGCCCCGGACGTCGATGCCGCGACGTGCGAGCTCCTCGTAGTCCTTCGGCATGCCGTAGTTGAGATAGACGAGCTCACCGGTCACATCGCCATCGGCACCATAGACGTTGTAGGGCGGCATGATGCCCGCGACACCGGAGGTGGCATCGCCCGCGACCGGCGGCTCGGTCAGGCTGGCCGCGAAGTGCGTGGGCGCGACCAGCTCGAGCGTGTGCTGCTTGAGCGTCGGATACAGCACCTCGAACTCCTCGATCTGCGCCTGCCAGCCCCATTCCCTGAAGCGGTCCCTCACGAACTCGGCATTGGCCTTGTCGTGCGGCGAGCCCACGTGGTTGGGGGCGGAGGAGAGATTCTTCATCCACTCGCGCAGCTCCGCCGGGTTGAGCGCGGCGTCGAAGCGCTGCTCCAGTGATTGCTCGACCGGAGCCTCATGCGCCGTGAAGCCGAACAACGCCGGGACACTGGCGCCCATGCCGGAGGCTGCGGCGAGCGGAATCAGCGCCGCCGGGAGGGCGAGCCAGGGATGCGCGCGGCGCGCGGGCAGGCGGCTCAGGGTGCGATGGGGGTGCATCAGGAGTCCTCTTATTGTTGCGGCGGCTCACCTCGACGAGGGAGCGATCATACCGGGCGGCCAGCGCCGCGACCTCCCGGCGACGGCGAGCTCGCCTCGGCCGCTGCCGCGAGCGCGCCCAGGGGACCTGCCAGGTCGCCGAGGCCGGGCGGGATCACGAACTCATCGAGCCCGTCCCCGAGCTGCTCGAGGACGAGATAGCCGCCGAGGCTCACGCGCAGCGCGCTGCGGATGCGTACCAACAGGCCCGGCTGCGCCAGCGCAACGCCGCCGCCGATGAGGATCCTCTGCGGTGCGAGCGTCAGTACCAGGATGTGCGCCAGCTGTGCGAGTGCCTGCGCCACCGTCTCCCACAGCGGGCTGTCGGCTGGCAGACGGGCGGGTGCCGTGCCGCTGCGCGCCTCGATCGCCGGCCCGGAAGCGAGTCCCTCGAGACAGTCGCCGTGGAAACGGCAGATGCCCGGCCAGTCGTCGGCCCGCGCCCGCGCGATGCGGATGTGTCCGAGCTCCGGGTGATGACCACCGATCAGCGGCCGTCCGCCTGCGATCAGACCCACGCCGATGCCCGTGCCCACCGTCACGTAGGCGTAATCCCTCAGGCCCCGCGCCGCGCCCCAGCGACCTTCGGCGAGCGCGGCCGCGATCACATCGGTCGTGAGGCCCACGGGCTCGGCAAAGCGCTGGGTAAAGAACCCGAGGACGTCCACCCCGCTCCATCCCTCCTTGGGCGTGCGCTCGATGCGGCCGTAGCCGGGAGAGTCGCGGCGCAGCTCGAGCGGACCGAAGGACGCAAGCCCGATGCCCGCGAATGCGCCGTGCACGGAGCGGAATTCTCCCAGCTCTTGCGCGACGCGCGCGAGCGTCGCGCCCGCATCGCTCCCGGTCGGCACCGCTACGCGCGCGCGGATGTCCTCGGGCCCTGTGCCGACGAGACACACGCACTTCGTTCCACCAAGCTCGACGCCGGCGAGCAGCGGCTGGGCGGCGGTCATCGCTGCAATATATAGAATAGGATCGCCGCGTGAACAGCATCGTCCTCGCGCAGCGGCGCAACACCCTCTATCTTCTGGTGCGGTTGCGTGCTGGTCACCGCCGGTGTGCTCGCCCACCTGCCCGTGTTTCTCATGGGGCGCAACAAACGGCTACGTGCTCCCCGCGGCCGCTTGGCTCAACTGCTGACCTTCACCTGATAGGTCACGGCGAGTGGTGCGCCCGCGGCGAGCGAGCCGGTGAAGGTCCACTGCAGCGCTCCGCTGGCGCCCACCGCTGGCTTGGTGCTCACGCTGCACGCCGTAATGCCGGCCGGGAGCGTGGCCGGACAGGCCGCCGAGACGAAGGTGGTGAATGCCGGAGTCGCGTCGTTGATCACGATGGTAGTGAGCGGCTGCGTGCCGTTGTTGGTCGCAGTGACGGTGTATTGCAGGGTGTCGCCCGGGTTGGCGTTGACCGCGGTCGCCGCGGCGCCGCCCTGCGTCACGTTGCTCACGAGCTTGGTGAGGCCGAGCGCGCCGGGTTGACCGACGGTGGTCGCATCGCTCGCCATGACCGTGGCGGCGAGCGCCGGGTTGGCGTTGGTGTACTGGAAGGCGGCGCTCAGCGTCAGCGAGTCCTGTGCGCCGCCGGCGGCGCCGGCCGGGACGAACTGCTCGACGATCAGGCAGACCTTCTGCCCGGCGCTGACGGTGAGCGGCGCGCTGATCTGCGGATCGCCGCTGGCGAACGTCCCGGTGCAGGTCGTGTCCTGGTACAGCGCCTGGGTCCACGCCGGTGTCGAGGGTGTCGCGGTGCCGGCGAGCGACAGCGTGAGCTGCCCGCCGCTGCCAGCGAGAAAAGTATGGGCGTAGAACGCCGTCGTGCCGGGCTGCGCCGTCTGCGCGCCGTTGGGCCCCAGGGTGTTGGGGGGCACCGCGCCGAAGCTCACGCCGCTGTAGCTCTGGCCGCTGGCCGCGGTGTAACTCACGCTCGGGCGCGAGTAGCTGCCGCCGGTCGTGCCGGCGCTTCCGCCGGTGGCCAGGTCGCCGCTCGGCAGCGTCGGCGCGACGGTCACCGTGCCGCTGACGCTCGCAGGAATCCACAGGGTGTAGGTGCCGTTGCCCGCCGTGGTGCCGCTCGCCACCGTGGCAGCGCCCGCCGTGGCCTGCACCACGACCGCGGGGATCCCCGCCTCGGCCCCGTCCTTCACGCCGTTGTTGGCGGTGCCGCCACCCGCGCCGGTGTCGGCGAACACCGTGCCGCTCAGCGTGCTGCCGTTGTAGAGGCCGAAATTCTCGGGCGGCGCGGCGCCGCCCGGCGGAACGGTCAGCCCGATGACCCCGCTCGCGTTCTGGGTGCCGATCCAGCCCGCGGGTCGGGTCCCGGTGATGTCGGAGAGGGTGTTGTCGCCGTTGAGGATCAGGCAGTAGCTGCCGGCGCTCACGCCGGTGAAGCTGTAAGCGCCCGTGCCGGCGGTGACGGCCGCGGCGGCGCTCGCCGGACCCTGGCAGGTGCCGCCGGTGTACGGAACGAGCTTCACATACAGTCCCGCAACGCCGCTAGCGCCCTCGCCATTGTCCTGCACACCGTTGTGGTTCGCGTCGTTGTACACCGTGCCGGCGACGTTGCGCGGCGTCAGGGTCAGCGTGCACGTGATGTTGTCGCCGGTCTGCGGGGTGAGCGCGAAGCTCGTGCCCGTACCGGCCGGCAACGCGGTGTTGGTGCCGCCCCAGCTTGCCGCGCCCGGGCCGGCGTTGCTGCAGGACATGGTGCCGGCGTACTGCGCGAGCGTTGAGGGGCTGCCGGCCACCATGGCCGCACTGAGTGTGATGCTGTTGGTGCCGATGACGTCGATGGTCCCGGTGCCGGCGGTGGTGCCGGTGCCGCTGGTGCTGGCCGACGCGAGGCTCGCCGCCGGGCTTGTGTAAGCCATCGAGGCGGTGAACTGGTCGGACGCGCTGATGCGCCCCGCGACTACCAGGTTGAAGGTAACGGGCGGCAGCGACACGGCAAAGAGCGACGCCTGGTTGCCGCTGAAGGTCGTCGAAACCTGCGTGGGGTTGGCCGTGCCCAGTACGACAGAGGCGTTGTAGTTATTGTCGTTCGAGGCGGGGGCGGTCTCGACCACCGTAATGGTTCCCAATCCCGACAGGGTCGGCACGCCGCCGTTGAACGAGGCGTAGTTGTTGACTGTGTCGATCAGGGTCCAGCTCGCGGTACTGGTGTAGGTGATGCTTTCGGGGCTGTTGGTGTTCTCGCCGTCGGCGGCGTTGAGCACGAAATTGCGCACGTTGCCGGCGGCGTCGGTCACCTTGATCGAGGAGAGCGTGACCGAGCCGGTCCCCGTCTGGGAGAGCCAGTAGAAAATGGGCTTGCCGGTGATGCCGTCGTACGCGCCGTGGCCGAAGGCGCCGCCTCCGGACCACGCCGGCTCGGCAACCACTGCCATGCCGGTCGAGGACTCGGTCGCCGTGAGAGCCAGCGTGCCGCCACCGCCGGGCAGCGTGAAGCTGAGCGGCTGGGCCGCGGTGGAGGCGGTGCTGAAGCTCGTGAAGTCCAGCCACCACAGGCTCTGGTTGAAGTGCCCATCGCTCGCGTAGGAGCCGCCGGCCGCGAGCGCCGGCGTGCCCCACGGCAGCACGACGGCGGCGAGCAGCAGCGCATAACGGCGCCTCATGGCAGCCGTCCTGCCGCGGCGCTGCGCACCGCTGTCGGGCGCGACTCGGCGGCCGCGGGCCCGAGGAGGTTCTCGTCGAACTTGAAGTCGAGGTGCAGGTACACGCCGCGCTGCGTGTACGCCGCGCCCGCGAGATCGGGGGCGTCGAAGCCCATCACGTTGTAGCCGAGGGACAGCCGCAGGTTCTTCCACACCAGGTATCCGAGCTCGACGCCGACCGCGTTCTCGGTGCTGCCATCGCCCCAGGTAGTGTAGCCCTGCACTCCCGCATCCCAGCGCGCGGCGATGTCCCAGGTGGAGCGCGCACCGGCAAGCTGGGTGATCGATCGGTCAGTGAGGCCGTCCGCCCAGTCGGTGCCCTTCTCGGCGGCGTAGCGTGCACTGATCTCCCAGCCACGGGTGGGCTGTATGTTGAGGTTACCGGCGAGGATCCACGCCCGCTCGTCGAGATTCAACCCGGGACCGAGCGTGGTATCGAAGTCGCGTTTGTACTCCACCTCACCAAGCGCGTTCCACACATCGGTGTTCACCGGCCGGTAGGCGACCCCGGACTGCACCGTGGCGAGCTCGCGCCCGCCGCTGCCGGCGGCGAGGTCGGTCTCCTGGGTGTAGAGCGCGCGCTCGAGCAGCGTCCAGCTGGTGTCGAGCTTGCGCGCCACCCCGGCGGTGAACAGCCAGCTGTGCGAGGTCTCGGAGGTCTGCCACTGCGCCTGCGAGGAGGCTTTCCAGTTGGCCGCGGCGCTGTACTCGGCGCCGAGCGCGACCGCGCTCGACTGGTCAGTCACCACCCCCGAGAGGGGCGTGATGCGCTGCACGCTGGCCGTGAGACCGATGCCGTCGGGGAGCTTCCACAGCCGGCGCAGGCCCACGGCCGCCTCGCTGCTGCGGCCGTCGAGGCCGTCCTCCACGCGGTATTCATCGAACAGCTGGGTGGTGTCGGGCAGCGCGCTGCTGATGCCGGCCACGGTGGAGTACTGCGAGATGGCGGGGTTGAGCGTGTAGGGTCCGTTCAGGCTGTCGACGAAGTCGTGCTGGGCATAGATGCGGGTGGTGGAAGTGACAGCGTAGGTGCCGCCGACGCCATCTTCCCGACCGCCGCTGCCGTCGACGGCCTCCTCGGCGAGACCGAAGACCTCCGCGCCCTTCACGTCCGGCACCGGCACGGTGAGCTTGACGCGCGCGCTGGTGTAGCCGACTTCGGGCGAGACGCCCGCCGGCGACGCGGCCGGCGGCAGTACCGGCACCACCGGAGTGAGCGGCGTCGCCGCTCCCGGCACGGCGGGCGCCGACAGTACCGCCTCGGCGTTCGCGCTGCTGTGTCGCATCCCGACTTCGAGCTTGGCATTGTGTGGCAGGCTGCGCTCGACTTTGAGCTCCGCGCCCGTCTGCTCAGCCCCGGTCGTGGTGTTGGAAGTCTTAAGCCCCTCGGCCACCAGCCGGTCCTTCTCGTCGAGCCGGTAGCCCGCCTTCACGCCGTACTCGGCTTCGCCCTGCGACTGAAGACTGCTCGGATTGTAGAAGTCCGCGTCGGTATGCACGCCCCAGAGGTGGGTCTCGAGCGTCGCATCCTGGTGCTTCACGTCCACTCGCTCGGCGCTGCCGTCGCCCTCGAGGTCGGTGCTGCTGCGGGCCACTTCGGCCGTCGCCACGGTGCCGGCGAATTTGCCCAGCAGGTTCACGCCCTCGAGGGTGAAGGAGTTGGCGGGATCGGCGTCGTGGATGGCGGTCGCGCCGAGCGTCAGCCCGGGAGTGACCGGCAGCCGGGCATCGGCCCCTTCCACCCAGTGCTTAGGCCCTCCCACATCGACCGAATAGTTGACGTGGATGTAGATGGGATTGAGGTCGGCATCGACGCTCGCAACCGGGCTCTTCAGCAGCAGCAGTCCCGTGTACGGCTCGATCGAGTAATCGGCAAACGGCGTGAGCGGCGTGTCGCTCAGAATGACCGCCGGCTGATTACGGTCGCGGGTGATGATGTCGACCTGCTGGCTGTTGGTCACGCCGTTCAGGTCGAGCTGGAAGGGCCCCGAGGTGCCATTGGCGCGGAACTCGACCACGCTCTGGGTGGCGGAGGTCTCGCTCACGAAGCCATCCAGCGTGGCGCCGCCGAGCTGCCAGCGACTTTGCGCGCCGTTCAGGGCGCGCGCGTACTGGGTGAGCTGCCGCGCCGGGTTGTCGCTTTGCGTGGAGTAGTCCCCGTAGAGTGCGAAGTTGGTGCCGTTCTGCACCATCACGTACAGCTTGCCGGTCGACTGGGCGTCGAAGCCGCGCGCCGAGGAGTCGCCGTATACCGGATAGAACTGGTCGGGCTGGATGTCGCGAAACAGCGTGGTGTCGGAGGGCTTGTCGGAGTCGTAGCCCAGTGTCAGCAGTGTCGAGCCCAACACCTCGCCCTTGAGAAACAGCGCGGTGCGCGCCGCCACGTCCCCGTTACCGTCATCGAAGCTGCGCTGCACGCTCTGGATCTCGGTCTCGAACACGTCGCCGCTTTGCGCCGGCAGCAGCGCGCCGGGGTTGAGGTTGCGCAGGTTGAGCGTGCCCGACACCAGTCCCGCGGCGATCATCGGCCGCAGGTGCGGCGTGAATTCCAGCGTGGCGGTGGCCTTAAGCGCGCCGCTCGCCACGCCGAGCGCGGCCTTGCCAGGTTGCGCCGGCGGCAACAGCAGCAGGTGCGCCTCACCGCCGGTCACGAATGTCTGCGCGCCGGAGGTGAGCGTGAGCGCGGTACCGCCCGCGGTTCCTGGCTGCTGCCACTGCCCGAGGCTGGCGGTGAGCGTGAGCGGCGTGCGGGCCGCCACCGGCAGGCCGTTGGCGTCGCGCAGCAGCACCGTGATGGGCACCGCGGTGGCGGCATCGGCCACGGCACGGGGAGGCGCGTCGATGACGATGCGGGTGAGCGCGCCGGGCGCGAGCACCGTGATCTGGGCACTGCCGCGCTCATTGCCGAATGGGTCGAGGGCGCGCACGCGCAACACGTTGCGGCCCGGCTTGAGATCGACGCCGATGTATTCCCAGGCGACGACGCCGGTCCTCTCCAGGCTGCTCTTCTTGCCGACCTGCGTGTCGGCAACGGGCCGCCCGTTCACCGTGAGCTCGAAGCGCGCGCCCAGGGGACCTTTGACCTGTACGGTCGCCTGGTCGATGGTGAGCACCTCCCCGTCGGTCAGGAAGACGAATCCCACCGCGGAGTCGAGCTCCGGCAGCCGCTTCTCCAGCGGCTCGGCCTGCAACCGCGCCCGCAGCGCGCGCAAGTCCGCGAAATCCGCCTCGTCCGGGGCACCCGCGGCCGCGGCGGCCGGCGCTGGGGACTGCTGCTGCAACAGCTCGCTCGCGGGGGTGTTGAGAGGCAGCGGCGCACCCTGGGCCCGCGGGGCATACGGGCCGCCGGGATCTCCCACCGCGCCGAGCTGCGCGGCGGGTGCGGCAAAGGGCGCGATGCCCGGCATGGCCGAGCTCATGCTGGCCTGCGGCAACCCGGCACTCGCGCCGTCGCCTGCGGTCGCGCCGGGCAGGCGGATGACGCCGCTCGCGGGCAGCGTGCGCGCGTCGACCGAGGTGGCGGCGGCCGGGTTCGCCGTCAACAGGCTCCCGGCGGCGGCCTGGATTTCCGACGGATTGGTGAGTGCTTTGCGACGCGCGGCAATCTGCTCGTGCAGCGCTGCGGTGCAGGCGGTGAGCGCGAAGTCGGTCTTGTACAGCTCCCCGTTGGTGAGATCGACGAAGGCGCTCCCCGGGTCGAGCGCGTTGCGGTGGTTCAGCACCTCGAGCGCCGCGCCCGCCGGCACGGTGGTGAGGTCGACCTTGGCGACGTGCATGCGCGGCGTGAGACCGTAGAGGCTGTACTTACCCTCCTCATCGGTCACCGCGTAGGTACCGTCCTCGAGGTAAATCCGCACCCCGGGAATGCCGGGCTCGCCCGGATCCTGCACGCCGTTGCCGTTGCAATCCGCGTAGACCTTGCCGAAGAGATAGGCGTCGGGCGAGAACACCCCGCCGAGCACCTGCACGGTGGCGCTGGCGCGATTGGACTGCGGACCTGCGCTCAAGGCCTGCGCGGTATTGACACCGGTGCCGCCCTGCGCGCCGACACCCACGCGTACACGGTAGAGGAGCGTGGGTTGCGCACCGCTCGCGAGCGTGCCGAGGCTGAAAAGCAGCGCCGGGCCGTTGGCGCCCGCGGGATCGGCGAGCGGCGCGCCGTTGAGGCGTGCCGTGCCGGGCACATAGACGAAGCCGGCCGGCAACAGGTCACTGACCACGACATGGGACAGCGCCGTAGCGCTGCCGTTGTTGAGCTGGATGGTGTAGTCGACGAAGTCGCCGAGTTGCGCCGTTATCCGGTCGGCGGTCTTCTGGATCAGGAAGCCGCCGCTCGCCGCGCTCGGATCGAGCGGCAGGTCGAAGCGCACCGGACCGCTGCCCGTGAGGATGAAGGTGCCGCCGTAGGACCCCTGCGGGTTGATCACACGCCCGGCCGGCTGCTGCGCCGGCGAGAGCTTGGAGGGAAAGGCGTAGCCGCCTGGGGGCGTGACCATCAGGCGGTAGGTGCTGGGCGCGACGATCGGGAAGGCATAACTGCCATCCGCAGCCGTCACCACGGTGGCGGGCGCGCCGCTCGCGCCGTTGGACTGCAACACGCGGGCCGGGCCCCCGGGATTGCCGCCGTTGCCGGCGCCGGTGACGTCGATGAGCTCGACCGTCGCCCCGGCGACGGTCGCGTTGGTGTGGCTGTTGAAGGCGGTGCCCGAGGGATCGATCAGCAGCGTGCTGGTGGCGGTGGCGGACACCGCGCCGCAGTTGGCGAGCGTGGCCGTCACCACGTCGTTGCGCAACACCTCGAGCGTGCCGTGACCGGCGGCGATCGGCTGGCCCGCGGCGTTGGCCGTCGGCACGTCGGGCTGGATGCGGAACAGCCCGCTGTTGGGAGCGGTTTCCGTCGCGGTGAAGTGCTCGACGTCGCCGGTGAGCCGACTGGTGAGGGTGACCGGCACGGTGAGCACCCGGGTCGGGTCGGTGTTGCACTCTGCGGCGTTGACCTGCACGTACAGCGGGCTGCCGAGGGCGGCCTCGACGCTCGGCGTGGCGTAGCCCGCCGTGGTGAAGTAAGCGATGCTCGGCGGAATCACCGGCAGACGGATCACGAGAGTGCTGCTCGCGCTGCTCTGCAGGGCGCCCTGCAGCGTCCAGGCGGCGGACGCGGCGGCGGTCAGTGAGCCGCTGGCGTTCGGATTGACCGTGAGGTTCAGCTGGCCGGCGAGAGTGCCGCCCGCGGCCAGGCTCGGGAGCGCCCACGCGACCGCATCGATAATCGCGCCCGCGGGCGCGGCGCTGAGGTAGCTGTCGGCGGCGGTTCCCAGCACGTGATACAGAACCTCGGTGCCGGCGCCACCGGTCGCCTGGGCGCTGACGAAGGTGGTGTTGGCCGGCACGGGCAGATTGAGCACGAACAGAGTCACCGCCGCGCCGTTGACGGTGACGGCGGCCGGGCTCGCCGCCGCGCCGCCGGTGTTGGAGGCGCTCGCGGTCAGGCTGAAGGCCGCGCCGGGAGTGCTCGAGGCCGTCGAGGATGCCAGAGTAACCGCGACGCTCGGCCCGCCGGTGGCGTTGAGCGTGTCGGTGTTGCTCGCCGTCGCGCCCTGCAGCGAGCTCGTGCCGGTGAGCACGATCTGGGCGCTCTGCCCGGCGAGCGCGCTCGCGGGGATGGTGCCCGTGACCAGCAGGCTCACCGCCTGGCCGGCCGCCAGGCTGATGGCGCCTCCCTGCGGAATGACCGGCTCGCCCGGATCGACCCGGCCGTTGCCGTTGAGGTCCTCGACCACCTCGAGGTTGGCGGGCGTGAAAGCGGCGCCGGCTGGGAGGCTGGTGGTGATGAGGAAGTTGGTGGTCGCGTTGCCGGTGTTGGTCAGTACGTGACTGAAGGTGAACGGCGCGCCCAGCGGCGCCGCAAGAGTCTGGCTGGCGGTCAGCGTGAGCGCCTCGAGGGCGGTCACCGTGATGTCGGCCGTGTTGGAATTCAGGTGGACGGTCTGCCCGGAAGCCTGATCCGTGTAGGTCGCGGTGGCGGTGCTGGTGATCACCGTGCCCGCCGGCGGCGGCCCGGCCCACACTACTCCCGACAGCAGCAGCAGTGCGGTGAGCGGTGCGAGGCGCAGCAGGCGGGACATTGTGGCAGGGGAACTGCGCGCAGGACTTCCGGTGATTGGGCGGGGGAGACTCCATCTCCCCCGCTTGCACCCTGGCGCAGGCCTACTGGTTGATCTTCACGCCGAACGTCACCACGGCCGACTGACCGGGGGTCAGCGTGCCGACGTTGGCGGTAAAGCTGCCGGCGGCACCGAGCGCCGGGGCTCCTGCAATGCTGCCGACCGTGGTGGTCGGCGCCGTGCTGAGCGTCGTGAAGACCGGCGTCGAGTCGGCTATGACCACCGCGGTGGCGTTGGCCGAGCCGACGTTGGTCACCGTGACCTGGTACATCACGCACTGCCCGGGCTTGGCATTGATATTGCTCGCCGAGTAGCCGGCGGCGGTGCCCGCGCAGGCGGCATCCAGCCCCTGGTTCTTGACGAGGGTCAAGTCACCGGCGATCACCGTCGTGCCGTCGGTCACCACCGCGGGCGCAGGCACCGTCGTGGTGTAGGTACCGTTGGTGGTCGTGGCGGTGACGGTGGTGGTGTCGATCGCCCCGGTGAGCGCGCCGGCCGGAGCGATCACCTTGACGAACACGGTGATCGACTGTCCCGGGGCGAGCCCGGCACTCAAGCCCGCCACGGTGTTCAGGTTGCCGGTGATCTGCGGGTCGGTCGGAGCCAGGACGCCGGTGCCGGCGGCATCGTAGTACAGCTGCGTGGTCCACCCGGTCTGGTTGTTGGCGGCGGCCAGCGCGAGGCTGCTCACCGTGCCGTTGCCTTCCACCACGTTGCCGGCGTTGGTCAGGGTCTGGTTATAGACGATCGAGCCGCCGGAGAAGACCGTCCCGGAATGGTTCGGCGTGAAGGTGATGGAGCGCACCGCACTTACCGTCACCGCGTCGTGGATCGTGTCAGCCGCCCCCGAGTTGGGCGACAGCGCGCGGAAGTAGATGTCGTCGGTGCCGGCGGCGAAACCCGCCGGCACGCTCACCACCGCGCACACCGTCGCGTAGGTGAGGGACCCCACCGTCCCGGTGTTGGTGATGGTGGCGCCGGTGGTCGAGCAGTTGCCCGCCCCGCCGTCGGCCTTGAAGGTCACGGTCCAGCCGGCCGGCAGGGTCTGGCTGGAGAAGTTCGCGACCGTGCTGGCGCCGAGGTTGTAGTTGTCGGGCGCGGGGCCGCGGTTGTTGGCGATCAGTATGAACGTGGTGCTGCTGCCCGGGTTGGTGGCGTTGGTCACCACCGCGGCAGCCTCGGGTCCCGGGCCCTGCCCCGGGGCCGGGGTGACCGCGTTGTAGGGAAGGTTGTTGGTCACGTCGACCGCGGCGGGCGAAATGGCGCTCAGGGTATCGGTGGCGTTAGCGGTCTTGGTCGCATCGAACACCGAGGTCGCGGTCGCCGTCAGGGTGAACGGCGCACCGCTGTTGGTGGCGTTCGGCGGCAGGGTGGCCTTGACGATCACGTTGTAGGTGCCGCCCGCGGCCACGGGTCCCGTGTCGGGTATGCCGTCGCCGTTGGTGTCGGTGAGCGGTGTGGCGCCGTCACTCTTGAACAGCTGGAAGGTGGTTCCGGCCGGGAAGGTGTTTGCGCCGAGTGTGATGTTGAAGGTGTCGGTGCCGTTGCCGGTGTTGGTCACTATGTTGGTGAAGCTCACCGCGCTGCCCGGCGCCGCAGGACCCGCCACGGTCTGGCCCGTGAAGGTGACGGCGGCGATCTGCTTGACCGCGAAGGGCACGGTATTGGTGCTGCCCGAGACGGTGCCGGTGCCGTTGTTGTAGGAGTAGGTCGCGGTGTTGTTGAGCGCGCCGGCCGCGGTGCCGGCCGCCACGTTCACCTGGAAGCTCACCGTGCCCGACTGACCTGCCGTCACCTGGTTGAGGGTCGCGAGGAACGTCGTGGTACCACCGGTGTAGCTCGAGGTGATGGTGTTGGGTGCGGTGCCGGTGGTGCCGCCGCTGTCGGACAGCGCCGTGGCCCCGGTCACGCTCCAGCGGCCGGAACCGGCCACGTAGGTCAGGCCGGCGGGAATCACGTCGGTCAGCGCCACGGCGGTGGCCGTGGTGTTACCGGTGTTGGTGTAGGTGAGCGTGTAGGTGTAGGGACCCGAACCGGCGGCGCCGCCCGCGGCGCTCACCGCCTTGGTCACCGAGATGACCGCGTTGTTGGTGACCGTGGTGGTGTCGGTGTTGTTGGTCGTCTTGGTGCCGTCGAACACGCTGGTGGCGGTCACCGTGATGGCATTGGTCTGCCCGGCGGTGGCCGTGTTCGGCAGCGTCGCGGCCACGATGAACTTGAAGACCGCGCCGGAATTGAGCGGGCCGCTCGAGGTGAGGGGCGAGCCGGTTGGCTGACCGCTGCCGTTGTCGGCATAGATCTGCACCGCGCTCATGGTGAACCCGCCGCTGTTGGCGGTGACCAGGTTGAAGGTGTCGGTGCCGTTGCCGGTGTTGGTCAGGGTATGCGGGTAGTACACCACGCTGCCGGGGGTGGCGTTGAGCGCGCCGTTCTGCGTGAGCGTCAGGCTCGCGACCTGCGTCACCGTGGTCTGCACCACATTGGAGGTGACGGTGTGCGAGACGCCCGAGCTGTCGGTGTAGGTGGCCGAGGCCTGGTTACCGATCTGGGTGCCGGCCGGCGGCGGCGTCGCCTCGGCCGCCATCACCGTGACGAGAGCCACGATGCCGACGGCGAGCGCGCGGCGCAGCCACGGCGACGAATGAGAGCTGAACGGTTTCACGATGGAACTCCGATACTTGAATATTGGGTTGGCGGAATGGATGCGGTCATGGCTGCCCGTTCGGCCTGGCCGGGGCAGGGGCTGCCGTGGGCAGCGTGTCGTTCACTCGCATCCGTGCCTGCGCCTGCGCGCTCTTGCCCGCGGGCAGCGTGCCAAGATTCCATCGCAACATGCGGTACTGCTCGATCGGCACCGCGACCTTGTGCTCGGTGCCGTCGGCCTGCCTCACCACGCGGGTGAGTGGCAACGGGGCGAAATTCACCCCGTCGGTGCTCGCCAGCGCGTCCGCCGGCAGCTCGGAGCCAGCGACCAGCGTGGTACCCGCCGGGATCGGCAGGTCCGCGACCAGGTGGCTGACGGCCGAAGTCGTCTGATTCGTGTAGGTGATCCGGTACTCGAGCACCTCGCCCGGCTTGCTGACCTGGGCGGGCTTGAGCACGGTCTTGCCGTCGACGCTCTCCACGCGCTCGACTTGGAGTTGGGACGTGACCTGCGCGGACTGTGCCCACGCGCCGCCGCCCGTCAGCCCGAAGGCGACAGCCAGCAGCCAGGACCCGCACCGTCCCTTGGTGACTCGCATGGAAAACCCCCAGTTCGTTTATGGGCCGGGGTCGTCGACCCCAGCTCTAGCTGAAGATTCAACAGGAACTTACCGTGCACGGGGCCAACGGATTTCACAGAACCAAGGCTGCCCCACCCAACCAACGTCACAACTCACGCGGATGCCGGGAGAACTGTGACGCGAGCCCGCTCGGGCGTCGCCGCGACTGCCGCGGCTCGTCAGTTAGTTGTTGGTTTTGTCAGCGTATAGACCCCGCCGGACGCGGGGAAAGTGCGACCTGGGTCGCGCCGCCACGGATCGAGAGCCTAAAGCAGAGCGTGCCGCCAGGCGTGGGCGGCGCCCCGGCGCGCGGCTTAATCCACTACCAGCGACTGGATCCTGATTCCGGCGCGCAGCACGCCGGTGACCGGGCTCGCCTCGGCGACCTCGAGCAGCCGCGCCTTCTGCGCAGCGGTGAGCGGTTTGGAGAACGACAGGCGCCGCTCGATGTGCTCGCCGCCGGCAGCATCGCGCGACCAGCGCACGCCGACCGTGATCTTGCCCAGCGTCCAGTCGTTGTCCGCCGCGTGCTTGCGCAGCGCCACGGCGGTGCAGCTGCCGAGGCTCGCCAGCAGCAGTTCGCGCGGCGCGAACCCCGCGTCGCTCCCGCCGGCGGCGAGCGCCTCGTCGGCCGTCAGACGATGGTGGCCCGAGACCACCTGCTGCACATGCTGATGCTCATTGATTATCGTGACGTAAGCCATGTGCCGCTCCTCCGTCGCCCGCGCGCCGCCGGCCGAGAGGGCCGAACGGGCGCGCCGCGCGCGTCAGCATGCTGCGTGCGATGCTGGCGACGCTCATCCCGGATACGTCCTCGAGGTGATAGGGCGCGCCGTCGAGGATGGCCGCGGCCGCCCGCAGGCCGCTGCGGATCGCCGGCCCGATGCCTTCACCGAGGTCGCGGCTGGCGAGCCCGGCAGCATCCCCGGTGATGAAGGCGTTGTCACGTCGCACCACGTCGACGCGTCCGCGCAGGTAGTAGCTGTAACCGGTCGGATCGTAGTGCGCCCCGCGGGTCAGGCCATCACTGAGCTTCGCGGCGAAGTGCGCCCAGTGCGTCTTGATGTCCTGGCCGGCGCTCTTGATGCGCTCGGCGAACCCGCCGATCCCGACGTTGAGCCAGCCGCTCTCCTTGGGCACGTACCACGAATATCCGGGCAGGCCCTCATCGCAGAACCACAGGTGGCAATCCGGGTCCTCCCAGTGGAACTCGATCTCGTGCTCGAGGGTCACGATCTGCAGCTCGTGGGCGCGCGGGTTGAGCTCCTTGAAGAGATTGCGGTACACCGGACAGCGTGTGCCGCCTGCGCCGATCAGAAAGCGGCAGCGATACTCGCCGTCGACGATGAAGCCGTCACCGTCGGCGACGATCTCGCGCACGTTGTGCTGCTCGAGCGGCGCGCCCGAGCGTTCGAGCAGCCAGGCGTCGAACTCGAAGCGGCGGATGGAGTGCTGTACGCACGGCAGCGGAACGCTGAGCCTGCCGTAGTGCAGCCGCAGGCGCGGAAAGGTCAGCAGGCGGTGCGGGTAAGCGTCGAGATCCAGGTCCAGCTCGCGCACCACCTCGGGCGTGATCCAGCCGGCGCACAGCTTCAGTCGCGGAAAGCGCTCGCGATCGAGCACCAGCACGTCGGCGCCGGCGCGCTTCAAGCGCCACGCGGCACTCGACCCTGCGGGCCCGCCGCCGACGATCAGTACCTCACACGAGCGCATGCAGCGTCAGGGCGTGTACAGGTGCGCGCGCGTCCACGCGACATCGTTGTTGTCGGCGGTCGCGAACAGCACCTGAAACAGCTGCAGCGTCCCGGTTGAAAATCCCGCGACTGAGCCGGCGAGATACATGCGCCACATGCGCACGAAACGCTCGTCGAACATGGCGCGCACCCGCTCGCTCGCCGCCTCGTAAGCGGCCAGCCAGTGACGCAGCGTCTGCGCGTAGTGCAGCCGCAGGTTCTCAACGTCGAGGATTGACAGATCCCAGGGCTCGAAGATGCGCGCCATCTCGCCGAGCGACGGCGGGTAGGCGCCGGGGAAGATGCGCTTCTCGATCCACGGCTGCAGCCGCGCCGGGTGGTTGCGACCGATCGAGTGGATGAGTCCGCGCCCGTTGCTCCCCAGGCAACGCCGCGCGATGCCCCCCAAAGCCGGGTAATTCTTCACGCCGACGTGCTCAAGCATGCCGACCGATACGAAGGCGTCGTAGTGCCCGGAGATATTGCGGTAGTCGTCCTCGAGGTACTCCACCCGGCCGGCGAGACCCTCGCGCGCGGCGCGCTCGCGTGCGTAGGCGACCTGCTCGTGCGAGATGTTGAAGGCGCGCACGCGCACGTCGTAGTGCCGCGCCATGTGCAGTGCCAGCGTCCCCCAGCCGCAGCCGGCCTCGACCACACTCTCCCCGGACCTGAGGCGCACCTTGCGGCATACGTAATCCATCTTGGCGATCTGCGCCTCATCCAGCGTCGCCGTCGGCGTCGGGTAGTAGGCACAGGTATAGGCCATGGTTGGCCCAAGCCACAGCGCGTAGAACTCGTTACCGATGTCGTAGTGGTGATGAATATTGTCGCGCGAGGCGTCGAGCGTATTGCGGCGCGGGCGATGCAACAGGTCCACTGCGCGTCGCACCCGCGAGGGCTTGTCGCCCATGGCGCTGGTGCGATACACGGTCTCGAGCACCTCGACCAGGTCGCCTTCGACGGTGAGGCTACCGTCGCAATAGGCATCGGCGAGGCGCACCCAGGGGTCCGCCAGGATGGCCAGCAGCTGCGTGCGGCTCGCAAAGGTCACGCGTCCGATCGGCGCCTTGACGGTATGCACCCGCGGAGCGCCGCGGATTGCGAACTCCACCGGCGGCTCACCGAGAAGCGAGCGCACCCGGGCGAGGAGCCAGCTGTCGCGCGCGGGGGATTCAACGGGTTGCGGCTGGTCGGCCACGCCTCCGGCTTCGGCCGTCGACGGGGATGTGTGCTTCGAGGCGGAGGCCAGACTCTCGTCCCAGGCGTTCACGGCTCGGATCCTCCTTTGGGGGAGTCTTAAATGTAGCACGGCCCAAGCGGCCAGAGGTTGCCGCCCCGATTCATCGGTCCATCAGTGGCTTACGCGCAATTCAGCGACGGGTGAGGAGCTCATTGAGGAGGCTCGCGAGGCGCCCGCCGGCGAGCAGCAGCCGCTCGCGGATGATCCCTTCGGCCTCGCGCTGGTAGCCGCGATCGAGCACCACGATGCCGTCCGGGACACGCCCGCAGGCGAAACCCGGGAAAGCGTACGCGACGCTCCTCGCGAGGTTATTGGACTCGCGGGCCCACGAGGCAGGCGTGCCCTGCCCCGCGGTCGCAGTGAGCGCGCGCGCCTCGTGCGCCAGGACGTCGATATCGGGCGGCGGTCGCTGCCGGTTGCGCACCTCGAGCGCGAGCCGCACCAGCTCCCCGTCCCAGGCGCGGTGCAGGCTCTCGCGCCCGCGCGTGCGCACGCCGGCGAGGGCTACCGTCACGCGATTGCCGCCGGCGTCGGCGTTGTCCGCGGCGTGCAGCGGCTGATGCAGGTCAGCGACCAGGTGCACAATCCACTTGAGCGCCTCGTTGCGCGTCCGCAGGTCCGCCTGGCGGTCGGCGAGTACGCCGCTCAAGCGCTCGAGCTGCGCTGAGTTGCACTGGCCGGCGGGGCAGTACTCATCCCTCTGAGCGCTGCCACACACGGGAATGTCGTCGTAGTGCCAGCGCGGCTCGTCGGCGGGAGTGCCGCGGATCTCGTCCGCCCACACCGACACCGACTCGAGCGTCGTGCGCCCCGACGGATTGCCGAAGCGGTCGAGGTCCGCGGCGAGGAGCTGCGCGACGCCGCTCCGGGCCGCGGGCGTCAGCAGCCGGTCGGCGATCGCACCCACGGTCCGATGGCCCTGCGGTCCCCACGCCGCGGCAAGCGGCGCGTATGCGACGGCGAGTGCCAGCGTTGCGACGAACGGCCCGCGTTTGCGCATGCGCCGGTGACCGGGCCCGCCAGTAGCCTTCAGGGCGCCCGCGCCTGCGCGAAGTACACGAGCGTGCAGTAAGGCAGGGTGATCCGGCCGTCCTGCGCGTGGCGGGCGAACAGCTCGCGCAGCAGCGCGATCATGGGCTGGTAGTGCGGATGCCCGGGCTCGGGCGCGTAGGAGGACGACATGAGCCGTCCCGCGAGCCCCTGGAAATCGAGGATCTGCTGGTTGGGAAATGTGGCCAGCTGCATCGCCGGCCCGAGGAATTCGCGCATGTTGCTCTCGTCCGCGCGGCTCGCGGTGATGCGCGTGTACTCCGGAGCATGCTCCTTCAACAGCGCCTCGTAGTCGGCGAGGAACGGCGTCGGCTGCGGGGGGCGCTCGTTCCACAGCAGCGCCGCCCACGCGCCGCGACGCAGGATGCGCTGTGCCTCGCGCCTTGCGCGAGCCACGTCGAACCAGTGGAACGCCTGCCCCGCCACCAGCAGGTCGACGCTCTCGGCCGCGAGCGTGGTGGCTTCGGCGCTGCCATCGACGCTGCGAAAGCGCGCATGGTCATGGAGCTGCGCTTCGGCGGCGGCGCGCATGCCGGCATTCGGCTCGACCGCGAACACCTCGGCGCCGCACTCGAGCAGCAGCTGCGTCAGGATGCCGGTGCCGGAGCCGAGGTCCGCGACCCGCGCGCCGGCAGCGAGGCCGCAGCGCGCCGCGAGCAGCTCGATGGCGCCCGCCGGGTAGCTCGGGCGATGGCGCGCGTAAGCTTCGACCCGCGTCGAGAAGCGCTCGCTCGCTTGCATCAGACTGTCCGGCTCGGCGCGCGCGCTGAGCGCGCTGTGCCTCTCCATAAAGACATAAGGACACGGTAGCGTAATCGCGTGACAATGTCCCCCCGCTCCGCCGCGTGCCCGGTCCGCTTTGAGGGAGTTGCGTGATGTCCGGTCCCTACAAACGCATCGAGACCCAGCTGGTGCACGCCGGCGATCCGCGACCGCGCATCGACGGCGCGGTGGAGATGCCGATCTTCCAGTCGGCCACCTACGAGTACCGCGGTGAGGCGCGTTACGACGACGTGCGCTACCTGCGGCTCAATAACAACCCGAACCAGCGGGCGCTGCATGCCAAGCTCGCGACGCTCGAGGGCGCGCAGGCGGCGCTGGTCACCGCGAGCGGCATGGCCGCGATCAGCAGCACGCTGCTCACGGTGCTCAAGGCCGGCGATCACCTGCTGGCGCAGAGCTGCCTGTACGGCGGCACCCATGACTTCGTGACCGCCGAGTTCGGCGGCCTCGGCCTGCAGGCCGATTTCATCGACGCCGACCGGCGCGAGACCTGGGGCGCGCAGCTCAAGCCCAACACCCGCGCCATCTACGTCGAGTCCATGACCAACCCGCTGCTCGAGGTCGCCGATCTCCCCGCCGTGGTCGAGTTCGCGCGCGCCCACGGCCTCGTGTCCATCATCGACAACACCTTCGCGAGCCCGGTCAACTACCGACCCGTCGCGGCGGGCTTCGACCTGGTCGTCCACAGCGCCACCAAGTATCTCAACGGACACACCGACATCGTCGCCGGCGCCGTGGCCGGTAGCGCCGAGCTGATCGAGCGCATCCGCCACAAGGCGAACCACCTCGGCGGCTCGCTCGATCCGCACGCGGCCTTCCTGCTGAACCGGGGACTGAAGACCCTCGCGCTGCGGGTGCGCTACCAGAACGACAGCGCCTTGAGGATTGCGCAGTTTCTCGAAGCACACCCGGCGGTCGCGCGGGTGCACTACGCGGGGCTCACGAGCCATCCGCGGCATGCGCGCGCGCGGAGTCTGTTCGCCGGCTTCGGCGGCGTGCTGAGCTTCGAGCTCAAGGGTCCGCCGCAGCGAGCGGACGAGTTCGCGGGCCGCGTGCAGATCCCCGCCGTGGCGCCGAGCCTCGGCGGCGTGCACACCCTGCTCACCCGCCCCGCCACCACCTCGCACGCCGGCCTGTCGCGCGAGGATCGGCGGCGGCTTGGCATCAGCGACGGGCTGCTGCGCCTCTCGGTCGGCATCGAAGCCACCGAGGACCTGGTCGAGGACTTCACGCAGGCGCTCGGGTGAGGCGCCGCGCCGCAAGTTCCGGGTGGCTCACAGGGGCGCCACGCCTGACGATACACACTCACCATGTCCACTGAATGCACTACCGCAAGCGCCACGCCCACGGCGCCCACTGCCCCGGCGACCGACGACGCGCAAGCGCGGTGGCGCACGCCGCTCGAGCTCACCTTGCTCGGCGCGATCTGGGGAGGGTCGTTCCTGTTCATGCGGGTCGCGGCCTCGGACTTCGGCCCGCTGCCGCTCGTCGAGGCGCGCCTCGCCCTCGGGGGCCTGATCCTCACGCCGTTCCTGTGGCGCGCCCGCACACAATTCTCGGCGCGGCTGTGGCTGCGCATCGCCGGCATCGCGGCCATCAACTCGGTGATTCCGTTTGCGCTGTTTGCCTGGGGCGCGGAGCGCGCTCCGGCCGGCATCGGCGCCATCACCAACGCCATGACGGTGATGTTCACGGTGCTGGTTGCGTGCCTGTTTTTCGGCGAGCGCATCAGCGGGCGCCGCCTCATCGGTCTGGCGGCGGGTTTCATCGGCGTGGCGGTGCTCGCCAGCGGCAAGACCGGCGGCGCGAGCGTGTGGCCGGCAGCGCTCGCCGGCACGGCGGCTTCGGTGTGTTACGGCTTCGGCATCAACCTGGTGCGCCGTTACCTCACCGGCTACCCCTCCGCGGCCGTGGCGGCCGCCAACCTGCTCGCCGGATCGGTGCTGCTCGCCCCGCTCGCGCTCTACACCTGGCCGGCGCGGGCGATCCCGGCGGCGTCCTGGGTGAGCGCGGTGCTGCTCGGAGTGCTGTGCACCGGGGCGGCCTTCGTGCTCTATTACCGCCTCATCGCACGCATCGGCGCAGCGCGCGCCTCGACGGTCACGTACCTCATTCCGCTGTTCGGCGTGATCTGGGCGTGGCTGCTCCTCGACGAGCCGCTGACGGCGAGCATGGCGTTCGCGGGTGCGCTGATCCTGTCGGGTGTCGCGCTCAGCCAGCAGCGCAGCGCGCGCAGCTGATGGCGACCCGCAGGTGAGCGCGGCGCACGCAGCGGACGGCGAGGCGCACCGCCGGCTGGATTTCCCGCTGCTCCTCAATGCACGCGATCTCGGCGGCTGCCCGACGCTCGACGGGCGCTACACACGCAGCCGCTCGCTGGTGCGCGCCGACGACCTCGCGCAGCTCAACGCCGACGGCCTGCGCGCGCTCGGGGACTTCGGGCTCGAAACGGTGATCGACCTGCGCTGGCCCGAGGAGGCCGGGGAGCACCCGAGCCCGATACCGCAGGCGCTCCCCAGGGTGCGCTACCAGCGGCTGCCGCTGCTCACCGCGAGCGAGGACGAATGGCGACTGCGCAGCGGCGATGCCACCAAGGAGCTGTGGAACTGCGTGGTGCTGGAGCGCGTGCGGCTCGAGCTGCGCGCAGTGCTGGGCGCAATCGCCGCCGCCGCGCCCGGACCGCTGCTGTTTCACTGCGTGGCCGGCAAGGACCGCACCGGCCTCGTCGCGGCGCTGCTGCTGGCGCTCGCCGACGTCGTTCCCGAAGCGATCGCGCGCGACTATGCGGCGAGCAGCGAGAGGCTGCGGGAGGGATATCTCAAACGCTACGCCGCGGCGGAACCAGCGCACATCCTCGCTGCCCTACACTGTCCTGAAGAAGGTGCGCACAACATGCTGAAATTCCTCGCGCATGCGGGGGGCGTGCGGGAGTATCTGCGAGAGATCGGTCTCAGTGCCGCGCAAATCGCCCGACTGCGCGCGCGGCTGCGCGATTAAGACGCTCGCAGTCCGTGCGGTCATTCACGGCCGGTTCAGCAGCGCTCTACGATACTCACCATCGCACCGGTTTGCGCGTGCTCCCGAGCCGCCCACCCTTTAGCAGCGCGGGCACCATTTAGTCGCAAGCACGGATTCGAGCCCGCGTCACGCCGGTGCACTCTCTTCCCGCCCTCCTCGCCCCTCGGCTATTCTCGCCACCCACTCGGGGCGAGGAGCGGCACGTGGAAATCACCGGCGGATGTCTTTGCAGGGCGGTGCGCTACCGGATCAGTGCCGCACCCATCGTCACGCGCACCTGCTGGTGTCGCGTGTGCCAGTACATCGGCGCCGGCAGCGCCACCGTGAATACCTGCTTCGCCAGCGAGACGCTCGAGGTGAGCGGCGAGCTGCGCGATTACCGCATGCTGGCTGACAGCGGCAACGCAGCCCACCGGCGCTTCTGCCCGGTGTGCGGCACGCACCTGTTCAGCGCCTCCGAGGCGCGCCCGCATCTGGTGTTCGTGCGTGCCGGCACGCTCGACGACCCGGAGATCGTCCGGCCGTCGCTCACGATCTGGGCGGCGAGCGCACCCAGCTGGGCGTGCATGGACGAGCGACTGCCGAAGTTCGAGCGCCAGCCGCCGCCGGCCGCCTGAGCCTAATGGAGCCCGAGCGCCGCGCGCAGCTGCGCCGCGGTCATGAGGCGCGTGTACACGGGCGTACCGACGTCGAACTCGCGGGCGCGCGACAGGCCGCCGACCACCACCGGAGCGAAGCCGGCGTCGCGCACCAGTCGCTGCGCCGCGGCGAGCGCGGCGGCGTCGTCCCCGGCGAGCGGAATGGCGATCGGCTCGCCCGCGCGGTGCGCCTCGCTCGCCAGATCGCCTGAGTTGATGGCGTTGAAGGCGCGCACCAGGCGCACGCCGGGCAGAAACTGCGGGTCGGCCACGCCGGTACCGAGTTTGCGCGCTGCGACGGCCATCTCGCCGTCCCGCGACGGGTAGGGATTACAGGTGTCGAGCACGATCTTGCCGGCGAGCTGCGCCTTGAGGTCCTGCCCGAGCTGCGGCAACGCGCCGTACGGGACCGAGACCAGCACCACCTCGCCGTAGAGCGCCGCAGCGCGCGGCGTACCAACGTGCGCCCGCGGCCCGAGCGAGGCGGCCAGCGGCTTGAGCTCATCCGGATGGCGCGAGGACAGCAGCACCTCGTGGCCGGCTGCCACCCACAGACGCGCAAGCGTGCCGCCGATGTGACCGGCGCCGATGATGCCGATCTTGAGCGGGGCACCGGGCTGCGTGTCGGCAGCAGCAGCCACCGCCGCGAGGCAACCGAGCAACGCGCCGAGCGCCGCAAGGGCGGCGCGCAGCCGCCCGGCGCGGCTCATTTGGGCGAGAACTCCACGTACGTCTGCCAGGTCGGCACGCCCGGATTGTCGGTCTCGATGACCAGCGTTCCGTGTGCGCGCTGCTCGGACGATACGAGCTCCAGCTTCACCGCCTCGCCGCAGGCGGCCTGCAGCGGCAGTGCCGACCTCACTGAGATGGCGCGCGCCGCGGCCACATCCTCAGCCGAGCCGCTCGAGGCCTCGACATGGGCCGCGGTGATCTGGGTCACGGGCACGGTGACGAAGCGATAGTCGACCGTTCCGGCCCATTCGCCCTTGGAGCCCTTGCCCTTGGCAGCAGCCGGCTTGCCTGCGGTGTCAAAGCCCGCCTGCTTGGTGAGCGGCGGCTCGGTCAGCTTGATCTGCCGCGGCTGCGCCGGCACCACGATGCTGCGGGTGGAGAGTCCCTGCAGCTGCCACACCGCCTGCATCTGCAGCGGAAAGCTGCTCTGACAGCGCACCGAGTACAGGCCGTGATAGCCGCTGCCGTCGGAGTTGACGCTCAGCCGCACTTTCTGGTTCTCGCCGATGGCGAACAGCACCACCGAGCCGGGCGCGACCAACCCGCCCTCCTTGGTGGTCGCCGTGACCTCGTACATGCCGATGTCGCCGTTGGCCTGATACTGACCCGGAGTGGTGTCGTTCACCTGCACCTCGCAGGCGCTCAGGCAAAGCGCCAGCGGGATCCAGGCGAGCCGGATGAGCTTGTTCTTCATGTTGCCCCTCTCCCTGACTGCAGCCGATCCGTCGGCGGAACCGGTTGTTCTTCAGGAGTCAGCCGGCGCGCCAGCAAGGCCGGTGCGTCGCAAGGTCCACGGAATAAATGCCTCGCGCAGGCTACTTCTTTCTGCGCGCTCCGGAACGCTTCGCCGCCCTGAAGGAGATGCCGGAGCGCATGGCCTTCTGCTGGACTGCGGCCGCAGTGCGCCCGAGTTTCTTCGCGACCTGGCTGGTCGGAGTTCCCGCCTTCGCGAGTGCCTTGAGGGTCTTCAACTCACGGGCGCTCCAGGAAGCGCCGTCGTTCGGTGGACGTCTTGCCATTACTCGATACTCCGCAAATCACCCAAAGCACGGGCCGGACTTGGGATCATACACCCTGGCCTGCGAAACGTGCATTAGCCAAACGATCTGTAACATGTTGGAAATGCCGCGCCGCGCCGTGCGCGTGTTGAATCGCGCCGACGCTGCCTGTCGCGCTACTGCACCACGATGGTCCCGGTCATGCGCGGGTGGATCGTGCAGATGTAGTAGTACGTGCCCGGTGTGTCGAAGCGGAACGAGAAGCTGTCGTTGGTATCCAGGGCGGCCGAGCGGAACAGCCCGCTCAGGCTGACGACGGTGTGCGGCTCCTCGTCCCGGTTGGTCCAGGTCACAGTTGAGCCCGCTTTCACCGTAATCGTGAGCGGCGCAAACATGAAATTCCTGGCGATCACCACGCCGGCGGCCGCTGCTGCGGGTGCTGCGGCTGCTGCGCGCTGCGCCAGCACGCCGTCGCAGCAGAGCGCCGCCGGCAGCAGTAGCAGAGCCGCGACGGCCGGCCGAAGGAGCGGGCGCGGCATGTCAGCTGAGGGTCGAATCGGTGAGGCCGAGCGCGTGCCTGCCCTCGACGACCGACACGCCGGTGACGCCGAGCATCCCCGGCAGCTCGCCGGCTGCGACCTTGAGCGGCCCCGGACCCGGGCCCGCTCCCGGCGCGGGCTGCGGGTAGGCGGTGGAGCGGGCCGTGTGGAAGGTCACGTTGCCCTCGACCTTCTGCACGATCTGGTGGATGTGACCGTTCAGCACGGTGACCGAGCCGAAGCGCCGCAACAGCTCCATCAGCTGCGGCGCATCGCCCGTTCCCCAGCCCCACGGCTCGTAGATGGTCCACAGCGGCATGTGGGCAAAGACCACGAGCGGCGTGCTGGCCGAGCGACCCTTGAGGTCGTCCGCCACCCACGCGAGCTGCGCCGGTCCCAGCGTCCCGAGCCCGCCGGCCTTGAACTCGAGCACGTTTACCAGCGCAATGAAATGCACCCCGGCGTGATCGAAGCTGTAGTAGCCGCGGTTGGCGGAAGCCCCGCCGAAGCGGTTGAAGTACTCCGAAACGGTAGCGTCGGTCGTGTCGTGCTCGCCCGGCACGGTGTGGATCTCGGTGACCCGCAGGCGCGACAGCAGCTGCTGCGCGAGGTCGAACTCCGCAGGCTTCGATAGGTGGGTGATGTCGCCGGTGTGGATAATGAGCGCGGGCTGCTCGGGGAGCGCGTTGACGAGATCGACGCTCCTCGTCAGGGTGGCGCCGACGTCGGGATTGGCTTCCTTGTTGAAACCGATGTGGGTATCGCTGATCTGCACGAACAGCGGCGTGCCGAGCCGCGCGGCGCCGTGGCGGTTGGCGGCGGCCGCCGTGAGCGCCGTGGGCGTGAGCACGCCCCCGGCGAGCGCAAACAGCGTACCGGCGCCCCCATAGGCCATGCACTTGAGCGCCTCACGGCGCGTGGCGATGCGAATCTGCTCCGGCATGTCGGCCTCCTCACGTTGGTTACGTGCGGAAGACTCGGCGGCCGGGCGTTTTATTCCCGCCCGGGGCCTTAGCGTGCGTCGCGGGCCGCGAGCTCCTGAAGCAGCCGCGCGAGAAGCTGCATCTCGTCCCAGCCGGCATCCGACACCGTGCAATAGCCGAGATCGGCGGCCTGCCAGCAGCTGATGTGATAGCCGCGGCGCGTCGTGGCCGCGGGCAGCGACTGCACACCCGGTGCGAAGGCGAACACGTCGATGACGTGAGCACCGTGGCTGTAGACCACCACCGCTGCACGCTGATGCTCGAGCTTGTCGGCGCGGCCGCCGACGAGGGTGTAGCCCTGCGCCGCGAAGTCCGCCACCACCGGCGAGACATCGGCGTGCCCGGCGAACCACGGTTTCACCGTGTGCCGATCGGTGGACACGACTTCGGTCAGATGCGCGAGTCTGAGCGCGGCCAGGTGGGCGGTGACCAGCTCGTCGGGGAGCGCGGCGGAGCGCAGCGGGACCAGCAGCACGAAGACGAGCGTCGCCGCGAGCGCTGCGGCCCCGAGGCCCGAAGCGGCGCCCAGCCAGAACGGCCGCGACCAGCGGGCCGCCGGGCGCACCGGCTGCGACGCGGCTTCGGCCTCGCGCGCCACCTCCGCATCGAGCGCGCGCGCAATACGCGCTCGCAGCTCGGGACTCGCCTGCCCGTAATCGAGGTCGCGGCGCAACGCCGCGCGCGTACGCTCGAGGCTCGCGCGCAGCGCGCGGCACTCGGGACAGAGTTCGGCGTGACGCTCGACGCTTGCCTGCGCCACGGCGTCCAGCTCGCCGTCGAAGGCGGCCTGCACAGCTAGGTGTTCAGCGCACTGCACGCGGCTCTCCTCGGCTCGCCTCGAGCCAGTTCAGCTTCAGCGCCGCCCGCGCCCGCGCCAGTCGCGACATCACCGTGCCGATCGGCACCGCCGTGACGGTAGCGATCTCGCGGTAGCTCATGTCCCCGAGCTCGCGCAGCAGCAGCACCTCGCGATGCTCCGCAGGGAGCGCGGCGATCAGCCGCTCGAGCGCACGGCGCTCGTCGCGCTGCATGGTGTCGCGCTCCGGGTCGGGGTGCGGCGCGGTCGCGGCGGCCCGCGCCTCGCCCTCGTGTTGCTCGCCGAGCGGCTCGAGCGCGCGCCGGCGCCCCGCGGCGAGCGCACTCAGATGGCAGTTGCGCACGATCGCCAGCAGCCAGGCACGCGCATCCGATCCGCGCAGCGAGTCGAAGGCGCGGAAGGCCCGCAGGAATGCCTCCTGCACCACATCGTCCGCGTCTCCCGGCGAACGGCACAGCCAGCGCGCCAGGCGGTACGCGGCGTCCATGTGCGGCAGCACCTGCGCCTCGAAACGCGTGCGTTTGTCGTCCATCGGGGGAAGAAGACTCCGCAGGCGGAAGCTTTATTCCCGCGATCCCGCCCGCAGCGTGGCGGCGTCGACCGTGTTGGAGAGCAGCATGGCGATGGTCATCGGACCCAGGCCCCCGGGGACCGGGGTGATCCACCCGGCGCGCTGCGCGGCGCGCTCGTAGTCGACGTCGCCGACCAGCTTGCCGGAGGGCGTGCGGTTGATGCCGACGTCGAACACCGCGGCCCCGGGCCGCACCCACTCACCGGGGATGAATCCCGCCTTGCCGACCGCCGCCACCAGCAGCTCCGCACGCTCCACCTCGGCGCGCAGCTCGCGCGTGCCGGTATGGCACACGGTCACGGTGCAGCGCGCCAGCAGCAGCTCGAGCGCCATCGGCCGGCCGACGATGTTGGAGGCGCCGACGACCGTGGCACGCAGCCCGGTGAGCGCGATGCCATAGGCTTCCGCGAGCTTGATCACGCCGAACGGCGTGCACGGGCGCAGTCGCGGGCGCTTCTGCGCCAGCAGCCCGGTATTCAGCGGATGGAAGCCGTCGACATCCTTGGTGGGATCGACCGCGTCCATGACGCGGTCGGCGTTCACGCCCTTCGGCAGCGGCAGCTGGATCAGGATGCCGTCGACGCGCGCATCGTGATTGAGCGCGTGCACCAGGGCGAGGATCTGCGCCTCGGAGGTCGAGGCCGGCAGGTCGTGCGCAAACGACTCGATGCCGGCCTCGAGCGAGGCTTTGCGCTTGTTGCGCACGTAAACGCTGGAGGCCGGGTCTTCGCCCACCTGCACCACCGCGAGCCCCGGACGGCGTCCGTGCCGTGCGGCGAACTCAGCGGCACCCGCGGCCACCGCGGTGCGCACGCGGGCCGCGACCGCCTTGCCGTCGAGAAGGATCGCGCCACCGGGGGCGCGCGCGAGCTGCGCACCAACGGCGGCCGTGCTGGTGACTGCATTCATGGCGGCGGCGTCCATCAGTAGCGGTAGAGATCGGGCTTGTAGGGTCCGGTCTTGTCGACGCCGATGTAGCGCGCCTGGGCATCGGAGAGCTGCGACAGCTCGACATTGAGCTTGCGCAGCTGCAGCCGCGCCACCTTCTCGTCGAGGAGCTTCGGCAGCACGTGCACGCCCACCGGGTACTTGTGGGTGTTGGCGAACAGCTCCACCTGGGCGATCACCTGGTTGGCAAAGCTCGAGCTCATGACGTAGCTCGGGTGTCCGGTGCCGCAGCCGAGGTTCACCAGCCTCCCCTCCGCGAGCAGGATGATGCGCCGGCCGTCCGGCAGGATGACGTGGTCCACCTGCGGCTTGATGTTCTCCCAGTCGTACTGCTTGAGGCTCGCCACGTCGATCTCGCTGTCGAAGTGACCGATGTTGCACACGATCGAGTTGTGCTTCATGCGCTTCAGGTGATCGTGGCTGATCACGTGGAAGTTGCCGGTCGCGGAGACGAAGATATCGGCCTTGTCGGCCGCGTACTCCATGGTCACGACGCGGTAGCCTTCCATCGCCGCCTGCAGCGCACAGATCGGATCGATCTCGGTGACCCACACCTGCGCCGACAGCGCGCGCAGCGCCTGCGCACAGCCCTTGCCGACGTCGCCGTACCCGCACACCACGGCGACCTTGCCCGCGATCATCACGTCGGTGGCGCGCTTGATGGCATCCACCAGCGACTCGCGGCAGCCGTACAGATTGTCGAACTTGCTCTTGGTGACCGAGTCGTTGACGTTGATCGCGGGGAAGGCCAGCCGGCCCTCCTTCGCCATCTGATAGAGGCGCTTCACTCCGGTGGTGGTCTCCTCGGTGACGCCGCGGATGCGCGCGATGCGCGTCGAGTACCACTTCGGCTCAGCTTTGAGGTGCGCGCGGATCGCGGCAAACAGCGCCCGCTCCTCGTCGCTGGCCGGCTGGTGGATCACGCTGGCGTCGCCCTCGGCACGCGCGCCGAGGTGCAGCAGCAGCGTGGCATCGCCGCCGTCGTCGAGAATCATGTTCGAATGGCCCGCGTCGGGCCACTCGAAGATGCGGTGCGTGTACCCCCAGTAGTCATCCAGCGACTCGCCCTTCCAGGCGAACACCGCTGTGCCGCGCGCTGCACAGGCGGCGGCGGCGTGGTCCTGCGTCGAGAAGATATTGCACGACGCCCAGCGCAGCTCGGCGCCGAGCGCCTGCAGCGTCTCGATCAGCACCGCGGTCTGGATCGTCATGTGGAGCGAGCCGGAAATGCGCGCGCCGCGCAGCGGCTGTGTCGGCGCAAACTCCTCGCGGATCGCCATGAGACCCGGCATCTCGGTCTCCGCGATCGCAATCTCCTTGCGTCCCCAGTCGGCCAGCTTCAGGTCCGCGACCCGGTAGTCGGCAGTCGCGGCGGCGGGTTTCAGTGTGGCGTTCATACTCGATACTCCTTAGGACAGAGCGAGCGCCGTGTGGATGACTGCGGTCCGCTGAGCCTGGCAGGGACGGCGGACTCCAAACCACCGCTCTGTCGCAACGCTCCTCAGCGGGCGTGCTTGCCGCGATCAGCGGCGCAAATCGTGCCTACGCCGCGCGCACTCCTTTCGCCTCGGCGGCCAGCGTCTCGGCGCGGTCGGTGCGCTCCCAGGTGAACTCCGGCTCGGTGCGGCCGAAGTGCCCGTAGGCTGCGGTCTTCTGGTAGATCGGCCGCACCAGATCCAGCATCTCGCGCAGCCCGTAGGGTGTCAGGTCGAAGTGCTTGCGGATGAGCCGCGTCAGGTGCTCACGCGACAGCCGTCCGGTGCCGAAGGTCTCGACCATGATCGAGGTCGGCTCGGCCACGCCGATGGCATACGACACCTGCACCTCGCAGCGCTCGGCGAGTCCCGCGGCGACGATGTTCTTGGCGACGTAGCGCGCGGCGTATGCGGCCGAGCGGTCGACCTTGGACGGGTCCTTGCCGGAGAACGCGCCGCCGCCGTGGCGCGCGTAGCCGCCGTAGGTGTCGACGATGATCTTGCGGCCGGTGAGCCCGCAGTCCCCGACCGGTCCGCCGATCACGAAGCGCCCCGTGGGGTTGATGTGGAAGCGCGTGCGCTTGTCCAGCCACTTGGTCGGCAGCACCGGCTTCAGGATCTCCTCCATCACCGCCTCGCGCAGCACCCTGGTCGACACCTCGGGGCTGTGCTGGGTCGACAGCACCACGGCCTCGAGCCCAACCGGCTCGTTGTCCTGGTAGCGCAGCGTCACCTGGCTCTTGGCATCCGGGCGCAGCCACGGGAGCTTGCCTGCCTTGCGCACCTGGGCCTGGCGCTTCACCAGCCGGTGCGCGAGCGTGATCGGCGCCGGCATGAGCACATCGGTCTCGTTGGTGGCGTAACCGAACATCAGGCCCTGGTCGCCCGCTCCCTGGCGGCGCTCGTCCTTGCGGTCGACCCCCTGGGCGATGTCGGGCGACTGTTTGCCGATGATGTTGAGCACGCCGCAGCTGGCGCCGTCGAAGCCCATGTCGGAGGAGTCGTAGCCGATGTCGAGCACGGTCTTGCGCACCAGCGCTTCCACGTCCACCCAGGCGCTGGTGGTGACCTCGCCCGCGACGATGACCACACCCGTCTTGACGAGAGTCTCGCAGGCCACCCGCCCGCGCGGGTCCGCCTTGAGGATGGCGTCCAGCACCGCGTCCGAGATCTGGTCCGCCACCTTGTCCGGGTGGCCTTCGGAAACGGACTCGGAAGTAAAGAGGTAATCGTTCGCCATCTGGGAGTTTCCGCCTGCGCTCGCGCTGTCAAAGCGATCAGTTTAACCCAGGTCGGCTTAGGCCCGCTCCGCCGTCGCCGCGGCCAGCCGCTTCTGGAAGCCCTCGCGGGTGAAGCGGTGGTTCTGTGTGCCAAGCGACTCGATCTTGATGGCCCCCAGAACTGAGGCGATATGTCCAGTAGTGCCCCAATCGAGTCCATGGAGCAGCCCGTGGATGAGCCCGGCACGGTACGCGTCCCCGCACCCGGTGGGGTCCACCACCGCGCTCGCGGGTGCAGCCGGGATCTCGAGCGCGCCATCGCGCGTATGAATGGTCGAGCCGGCGGCGCCGCGCGTGACGATCAGCGCCGCCACCCGCCGCACCAGCGCCTCGGCCGTCCAGCCGGTCTTCTGCTGCACCAGCTGCCACTCGTAGTCGTTGAGCGTGACCCAGCGCGCCTGGGTGATGAAACGCTCGAGCTCCTCGTGACCGAACATCGGCAGGCCCTGGCCCGGATCGAAGATGAAGGGAATGCCGGCAGCGGCGAACTGCTCGGCGTGGCGGATCATGCCCTCGCGCCCGTCGGGTGCCACGATGCCGAGGGTGATGCCGGTGGCGTCCCGCACCTGGTTGAGGTGCGAGTGCTGCATCGCCCCCGGGTGAAAGGCCGTGATCTGGTTGTCATCCAGGTCGGTGGTGATGAAGGCCTGTGCGGTGAGCTCCGAGTCGACCGTGCGCACGTGATCGGCGGGCACCCCACTCTGCGACATCCACTCGCGATAGGGACCAAAATCGCGCCCCACGGTCGCCATGGGCAGACCCGTGTCGCCGAGCAACGCGAGGTTGTAAGCAATGTTGCCCGCGCAGCCACCGTACTCGCGGCGCATCTGCGGCACCAGGAACGAGACGCTCAGCATGTGGATCTTGTCCGGCAGGATGTGATTGGCGAAGCGATCGCCGAACACCATGATGGTGTCGTAGGCGAGCGAGCCGCAGATCAGCGCCCGCTTCGGTTCCGGCGCCGGAGAGGTCACGCCTTGGCGCCGGTCGCGGGCGCAGCCGGCTTAGGCGGGGGACTCCCCGGGGCGGCCTTGCTGGCCGCGTACAGGATGCCCACCGCGCTCTTCCCCAGGTCGGTGAGCCCCGCTCCCTGGCGTTGCTCGTAGTAGCTGAGCATCTGCCTGAGCATGCGCGGCTCCCAGAAGCGCTTGAGATGAGTGGCCACGTCGCGGGCCGCCTGCTGCGGATCGCTGGCGCCCTTGAAGAAGTCGCCGATCTCGTTGGTCATCTTGATGAGCAGATCGATGTTCATGGGTCGGCAGCTCTTGGCTTCAGGGGCGCAGTCGCCCGGGATGCGCGTACACGACATGCTGGTCGCGTCGCGCGAAGGCGACCAGTGTAACGCCGGAGCGCTCGGCCAGCCGCACCGCGAACGCCGTCGGTGCCGACAGCGCGGCGAGAAACGGAATGCCGACGGTGGCGCACTTCTGCACCATCTCGTAGCTGGCGCGGCTGGTGATCAGCATGTAGCCGGCCGCCAGATCCGCGCCGGCGCGCACCAGGGCACCGATCGTCTTGTCGAGGGCATTGTGGCGGCCGACGTCCTCGCGCACCACGCGGATGCCCTGCCCCGGTACCACCCATGCCGCCGCGTGCACGCTGCCGGTGCGGGCGTTGATCGGCTGCAGTCCGCCGAGCTGCTCGATCGCCGTGTGCAGCTCGGCGCTGGTTACATCGACGCCGCGGGGAACTACGCCGGTTTCGCGAATGGCGTCCGCCGCGGTCTCCGCGCCGCACAGGCCGCAGCCGGTCCGGCCGGTGAGATTGCGCCGGCGCTGCAGCAGCTGCGTGAAGCGCTCCCAGGCCACCGTGATGTGCACGTCGACGGAATCGGCGCCGCGGCGCACCTCGACGCCGCGGATCTCGTCGGCTCGCGCGACCAGCGCCTCACTCAGCGTGAAGCCTACGGCGTAGTCCTCGAGGTCGGCGGGTGTCGCCAGCATCACGACGTGCGGTACGTCGTGATAGACGAGCGCGACCGGCATCTCCTCCGCCACCTGGTCGGTGGTGTGCGTGGTGGCGCCGCGCGCCCAGCGGTCGACGCTGACTTCGGCGCTTACGGTTGGCGCGACTGGGACCTCAGCTGCCATGGCTCACGACGGCAGCGGAGGCCTCAGGCCGGCGTACGGTCTTTGCGGCGCTCGTCAGCAGGCCGCGGCAGCGAGCGCTCTTCCTGGGCGCGCTTCTGCCACGCGTCCTTCTGGTTGACCAGCACCACCTCCACCGCCGTCACCTTGTACTCGGGGCAGTTGGTCGCCCAGTCGGAGTTCTCGGTGGTCACGACGTTGGCGTTGGTCTCCGGGAAGTGGAACGTGGTGTACACCACGCCCGGAGCGATCCTGGTCGAAACTCTCGCGCGCAGCACGGTGTCGCCGGCGCGGCTGGTGAGTCCCACCCAGTCGCCGTCGCTGATGCCGCGCTCCTCGGCGTCGTGCGGGTGGATCTCGAGGAGGTCCTCGGCGTGCCAGACGACGTTGCCGGTGCGGCGCGTCTGCGCGCCGACGTTGTACTGCGTCAGGATGCGCCCGGTGGTGAGGATCAGCGGGAAGCGGCTGGTGACTTTCTCGCTGGTCGGCACGTACTCGGTCGCCCAGAACTTGCCCTTGCCGCGCACGAACTGCCCGACGTGCATGGTGGGCGTGCCCTGCGGGTGCTCGTCGTTGCACGGCCACTGGATGCTGCCCAGACGCTCGATCTTCTCGAAGCTCATGCCGGCGAAGGTCGGGGTCAGCCGTGCGATCTCTTCCATGATCTCGCTCGCGTGCTGGTAGGGCATCGGATAGCCGAGCGCCTCGGACAGCAGGCAGGTGATCTGCCAGTCGGCGTAGCCGGCGAGCGGCTCCATGATCTTGCGCACCAGCGAGGTGCGCCGCTCGGCGTTGGTGAAGGTGCCGTCCTTCTCGAGGAACGAGGAGCCCGGCAGGAACACGTGGGCGAACTTGGCGGTCTCGTTGAGGAACAGGTCCTGCACCACGCAGCACTCGAGCGAGGCCATGGCGGCGTTCACGTGGTGGCTGTTGGGATCGGACTGCACGAAGTCCTCACCCTGTACGTACATCCCCTTGAAGGTGCCGTCGAGCGCGGCCTCGAACATGTTGGGAATGCGCAGTCCGGGCTCGGACTGCAGCGTGACGCCCCAGACATCCTCGAAGGACTTGCGCACCACCGGGTCGGAGACGTGGCGGTAGGCGCTGAACTCGTGCGGGAACGAGCCCATGTCGCACGAGCCCTGCACGTTGTTCTGGCCGCGCAGCGGCGACACGCCGACGCCCTCGCGGCCGAGGTTGCCGGTGGCCATGGCGAGATTGGCGATGGCCATGACGGTCGTGGTGCCCTGGCTGTGCTCGGTCACGCCGAGACCGTAATAGATGGCGCCGTTGGGAGCGCTGGCGTAGATACGCGCCGCACGGCGCACGCGCTCGGCGGGCACTCCGGTGACGCTCTCGGTGGCCTCCGGCGAGTTGCGCGGCTCGGCGACGAACGCCTTCCACTTCGTGTAGCTGTCCGCCTCGCAGCGCTCGGCGACGTAGGCTTCCCTGGTGAGCCCCTCGGTCACCACCACGTGCGCGAGCGCATTCATCAGCGCGACGTTGGTGCCGGGCTTCAACTGCAGGTGCTCATCTGCCTCGACGTGCGCGGAGCGCACCAGCCCCGTCTGGCGCGGGTCGGCGATGATCAGCTTCGCGCCCTGGCGCAGGCGCCGCTTCATCTGCGAGGCGAACACCGGGTGGCCGTCGGTCGGGTTGGCGCCGATGATCATGATGGCGTCCGCCTTCATGACCGAGTCGAAGGCCTGGGTCCCGGCCGACTCGCCCAGTGTGTTCTTCAGACCATAGCCGGTGGGCGAGTGGCACACGCGCGCGCAGGTATCGACGTTGTTATTGCCGAAGGCGGCCCGCACCAGCTTCTGCACCAGGAAGGTCTCCTCGTTGGTGCAGCGTGAGGAGGTGATGCCGCCGATCGAGTCGCGGCCGTGCTTGGCCTGGATGCGCTTGAACTCGCTCGCCGCGTAGCTGATTGCCTCCTCCCACGAGACCTCGCGCCAGTTGTCGCGGATGGTCTTGCGGATCAGCGGCTTCAGCTGCCGGTCGGGATGCGTGGCATAGCCCCACGCGAAGCGCCCCTTGACGCAGGCGTGGCCGTGGTTGGCGCCGCCGTCGCGGTCGGGCGCCATGCGTACCACCTCGGCGTCGGCCCCCTCGCCGCGCACCTCCGCCTTGAAGCTGCAGCCGACGCCGCAGTAAGCGCAGGTGGTCTTCTCGGCACGCTCCGGCGCCCCGAGCCCGATGATCGACTTCTCGATGAGCGCCCCGGTCGGGCAGGCCTCGACGCAGGCGCCGCAGGAGACGCACTCGGACTCGAGGAACGGCTGGTCCTGGCTGGCCGAAACTTTCGAGCCGAAGCCGCGCCCCTGGATGGTGAGCGCATAGGTGCCCTGCGTCTCGTCGCAGGCGCGCACGCAGCGTGAGCACACGATGCACAGCTGCGGATCGAAGGCGAAATAGGGGTTGCTCTCGTCCTTCGCCAGCGGCCGGTGCATGGCGCCCTTGGCGTACGAGGTGTGCGTGATGCCGACCACCTCGGCCATGTCCTGCAGCTCGCAGTGGCCGTTGGCCGGACAGGTGTCGCAATCGAGCGGGTGATCGGAGACGTACAGATCGATCACGCTGCGCCGCAGCTGCATGAGCTTCGGCGACTCGGTGCGCACCTTCATGCCCGCCGTCACCGTGGTGGTGCAGGAGGCCGGATAGCCCTTGCGGCCGTCGATCTCGCACAGGCACAGGCGGCAGGAGCCGAAAGCCTTGAGGGTGTCGGTGGCACAGAGCTTCGGCACCTTGACGCCCGCGAGCGCCGCGGCGCGCATGATGGAGGTGCCCTCGGGCACCGTGACCGTGCGGCCGTCGATCTCGACGCTGACCGTGCCGCTGGCATCGGCCGGCTCAGGAGTCCCGAAGTCTTCGTAATCTATCGCGTACATGTCTCGCCTCGATGCGCGCTATGCCTGAGTGCGGGCGCGAAAGTCTTCCCTGAAGTGCTTGAGCGCGCTCTGCACGGGAAACGGTGCCATGCCGCCGAGGCCGCACAGCGACCCTTGCACCATGGTGTCACACAACTCCTCGAGCAAGCGGACGTTGCGCTCGCCGTCGGTACCCGCGAGGATTCGATCGATGACCTCGACCCCGCGTGTCGAGCCGATGCGACACGGTGTGCACTTGCCGCAGGACTCGATGGCGCAGAATTCCATCGCGTAGCGCGCCATGCGCGCCATGTCGACGGTGTCGTCGAATACCACGATACCACCGTGGCCGAGCAGCGCGCCGATCGCGGACAGCGCCTCGTAATCGATCACGGTGTCGAACTGTGACGGCGGTACGTAGGCGCCGAGCGGCCCGCCGATCTGCACCGCGCGGATCGGTCGCCCGCTGGCGCTGCCGCCGCCGTAGTCGTAGAGCAGCTCGCGCAGCGTGAGGCCGAAGGCGCGCTCGACGAGACCGCCGCGCTTGATGTTGCCGGCAAGCTGAATCGGCAGCGTGCCGCGCGACTTGCCGGTGCCGTAGTTGGCGTAGCCTGCCGCGCCGTGCGCGAGGATCCACGGCACGGTCGCGAGCGTCACCACGTTGTTGACGATGGTCGGCTGCCCGAACAGCCCCTTGATCGCCGGCAACGGCGGCCGCACGCGCACTTCGCCGCGCTTGCCCTCGAGGCTCTCGAGCATCGAGGTCTCTTCGCCGCAGATGTAGGCGCCGGCCCCGAGCCGCACCTCGAGATCGAAGCGCTTGCCGGAGCCCGCCACGTCGGCACCCAGGTAGCGGGCCTGGGTTGCCGCCGCCAGCGCGGTCTTGAGCGCGCGGTGCGCGTGCGGGTACTCGGCGCGCAGATAGATGTAACCCTGGGTCGCCCCGACTGCGATGCCGGCGATGGTCATGCCCTCGATGAGCGCGAACGGATCGCCCTCCATCAGCATGCGGTCGGAAAAGGTGCCCGAGTCGCCCTCGTCGGCGTTGCAGGTGACGTACTTCTGCGCGGTGTTCTGATCGAGCACCGTCTTCCACTTGATGCCGGTCGGAAAGGCTGCACCGCCGCGGCCGCGCAGACCCGAGGTCGTGATCGCCTGCACCACCTGGGCGCCCGTCATGGTCAGCGCCTGCCTGAGCCCCTGGTAGCCGCCGTGCTTCACATAATCGGCCACGCTCGCGGGATCGACGATGCCGACGCGCTCGAAGGTCAGGCGCTGCTGGCCGGCGAACCAGGGGATGCTGTCGGTCGGTCCGAGGAGCAGCGGGTGCTTGCCGCCCTCGAGGAAATCGGCGGCAAACAGCCCGGCTGCGTCGGCGACCGTCACCGGGCCATAAGCGAGCCGACCGGACAAGGTGCTGATCTCGACCAGCGGCTCGAGCCAGCAGGCGCCGCGCGAGCCATTGCGTACCAGATCGATCGCGGCGCCCCGGCGCGCCGCCTCCTGCGCGATCGCGCGCGCGACCTCGTCCGCGCCGACGGAGGTGGCTGCGGCATCGCCCGGTACGTAGACGCGCACCGTCATGGGCGCTTCGCCCGCTCCGCGATGAGCGCGTCGAAGCGCTCGGGAGTCAGGCGGCCGTGCAGCTCCCCGTCGATGAGCGCCGCCGGCGAGCAGGCACAGTTACCGAGGCAGTAGATCGGCTCGAGCGTGAAGCGTCCGTCGGGGGTCGTGCCGTGAAAGTCGATGCCGAGGCGCGCCCGTGCATGCAGCGCGAGCGCTTCCGCGCCGCGTGACTGGCAGGCCTCGGCCTGGCAAAGGCTTACCGTATGGCTGCCGGGGGGACTGTGGCGGAAGTAGTGGTAGAAGCTGACGACCCCGTGCACCTCGGCGCGCGAGAGGTTCAGGCCCTCCGCCACCAGCGGCACGGCTGCTTCGGGAACGTATCCGAGCGCCGTCTGAACGGCGTGCAGCACTTCCAGCAGCGGCCCCGGTCTTCCTTTGAGCTCTGCGACGATCCGCCGCACGGTTGCGGTATCGCCCGAATTTAGCGTCTGCATAATAAGAGGAACAGTATACGTCCGGTGCGCTGCGGACGCCTTGTATAAGCCCGGCGACATGGCTGAACGACCCGAAAAGTGATCGTTGCGCACCCCAACTGGCGGTTGCAGAGAGCCGCGCCGGGCTGGCTGGGTGGGTGCGCGCTCGCGCTCCTCGCGGTCGCCTGGCCCCAACCGGGTCTCTGCCAGAGCGACCCGGGCGCGATCGGCGGCGCGCTCGCGGCCACCACCGACTACATCTACCGTGGCGTCTCGCAGAGCGATGGGCAGGGGGCGCTGCAGGCGGACCTGCACGCGAGCAGCGCCGGCGGTACGTTTGCCGGAGTATGGGCCTCGACGCGCGATCGCAACCTCGAGCCCCAGACCCCCGCGGAGCTGCAGATCTACCTCGGGCAGCGCTTCAGCCTCGGCAGCGAATGGACCGCCTCCCTGAGCGGTCGTGCCGATTACTTCGTCGGCGCGCCCACTCCTCATTCCGATGACTACCAGGAGATCTCCGCGGCACTCACCTGGCTCGATCGCTGCACCGTGTCCGTGACGGTGCTGCCGAACGACGTGCGCTACTCCTACATTCAATATGCGTACGAAGGCTACCCGGTGGCGTACTACCAGGCGTACCGCAGCGCTGCCGTCGTGACCGACGGCTCGGGCCAGTGGCTGCTGCGCGAGGCGGTCCTCGGCGGGGGCCTGTATCTCACCGCCGCGGCCGGGTACTACTACTCGAGCCGGCCCGACCACGAGCCGCCCCCGCCCCTCGGCTACCTGTACGGCAACCTCGGCCTCGCCTACGAGCGGCAGCGCTGGCGGCTCGACGTCGGCTACTTCGCAGCGCAGAGCCGCGCGGCGCAGCTGTTTCCCTACCCGGTCGCGAACCGCCTCGCCGGCACGCTCAGCTGGCAGTTCTGAGGGTCGAAAAACGGGGGTTGAACCCGCACCACCTTAGTGGAGACTTACCGCTAAAGGGCGTGATACCAATGGCGACAGGCTACGGCGACATGGCGGAAGGTGCGGGGCGTGCCGGCAGCTCGGCGGCGCACGAGGCTGAGCTGATCGCGCGGGTGGCGCGGCGTGACCGGCGCGCGTTCGAGGAGCTTTACAACCTCTACCACCGCCGCCTGGCGCGGTTCCTCATGCGGCTGACCCGCCGCTACGACCTCGCCGAGGAGATCATCAACGACACCTTCTGGGTGGTGTGGCGCAACGCGCGTGACTTCCGCGGCGACTCGCAGCCCTCGACCTGGATACTCGGGATCGCCTATCGCAAGGCGCGCAATGCGTTCCGCAGCGCCGCGCGGGAGCGTGCCCGGCAGAACCTGCAGCCGCCCTCGCTGCCACTCACCAGCGAGGGACCGGCGCGCGACACGGAGCTGCGCGACTGGCTGGCGCACGCGCTCGGCGCGCTGCCGGTGCAGCAGCGGCTGGCGGTCGAGCTGTGCTACGAGCTCGGCCATTCATGCGAGGAGATTGCGACCATCATGGGCTGTCCGGTGAATACCGTGAAGACGCGGCTGTTTCACGCGCGCGCCAAGCTGCAGCGGCTGCTGCCGGCGCTCGCCGGCAGCCCGCGCGGCGGGCCCGCTGCCAACGCACGGGAGAACGGCTCATGAGCACCACTGCGGCTTGCTCTCACGAAGAGTCCTGGCTGCTGCTGCCGTGGCTCGCCAACGGACGGCTGAGTGCCGCCGAGCGCTCGCACGTCGAGCTGCACGTGCGCGGCTGCGCCGAGTGCACTCGCGAGCTGGAGTTGCAGCGCCAGCTGTGCGACGTGCTCACCGAGCCCGAGCGCGTGACCTACGCGCCCGGCCCGTCGTTCCGCAAGCTCATGGAACGGATCGATGCGGCACCCGCGGCGCGAACCGCCCCGAGTGTGTCGTCCGCCGCCCGCGCGCACGCCGCGTGGCGTCCGCCGGGCCTCGCCTGGGCGGCGAGCTTCGTGCTGCTCAGCGTGGCCGGCGTGCTGGCGGCGACCGCGTACCGCTGGTCGCAGCCGCTGTATGTCACGCACACCGAGGTGGCGTCAGCCACACCCGGCGTGCTGCATGTCGCCTTCGAGCGCTCACTGCCCATCGGCGACGCCGAGCAGCTGCTGCTGTCCGCCGGTGCGCGCGTCGTCGAGGGACCCGACCGCAGCGGTGTGTTCGGTGTCGCGCCGGTCGCGGACGCCGCCGCACCGGCGGCTGCGCCGGCGCAGCTGCGCGCGCTCGCCGCGCGGCTGCGGTCGGAGAGCCAGGTACGCTGGGTCGAGCCGCTCGCTGAGCTGCAGCGCAGCGATCGCGGCGCGGAATCGCTGCCGCGGAGACCTTGAGTTGCGCGCCGGCGCACGCCTCGCGATTCTGTCGCTGGCCGCGGTGTGCGTGGCCGCAGCCGCTGAGCCTGCGGCAAACGTCGCGCCGACGGCGGACGCCGCCCTGCCGCGCATCGTAGTGGCGTTCGCGAACCAGCCGCGCAGCGCACCGGGACCGGCCGGCGCCACCGGTCGCCGCTACTCCGGAGACGGCTACCGCGTGTCGCAGAGCGCCGCGCAGCAGGCGCGGCGCGTGGCGGCCGCGTACGCGCTGCGCGAGGTGGCGAGCTGGCCCATCCGCGAGCTCGCGATGCACTGCGTGATTTACGAGATCGCGAGCGGGCGACCGGCGAGCGAGGTGCTGACGGCACTCGCGCACGATCCGCGCGTGCTGCTCGCCGAGCCGTTGCACGAGTTTCACACGCTCAGTGCGCCGCAGGCTGCAGCGCCCTACAACGATCCGCTCTACGACCTGCAGACCAATCTCGCGGCGCTCGGCGTGCCGGATGCGCACCGTCGCGCCCAGGGCGCCGGGGTGCGTATCGCGCTCATCGATACCGCGGTCGATGCGCGCCATCCCGACCTCCAGGGCCGCATCGCGAGCAGCCGCTCGTTCACCGGGGAGAATCGCGGCGCCGCGGGGTCGCTCCGCCACGGCACCGCGATGGCGGGCATCATCGCCGCGGTCGCCAACAACCACATCGGCATCGTCGGCATCGCGCCGCTCTCGCGCCTCGAGGTGTTCACCGCCTGCTGGCAGCTCGAGCCGGGAAGCGATGCGGCGGCCTGCAACACCTTCACCCTGGCGCGGGCGCTCGCCGCGGCGCTCGAGTCGGGCGCGCCGCTGGTCAACCTGAGCGTCGCCGGTCCCGTCGATCCACTGCTCACGGCGCTCGTGCAGTCGGGCCTCAAGCGCGGCGTGGTATTCGTCGGCGCACACGAAGCCGACAGCGGTTTCCCCGCGGCGATCCCCGGGGTCATCGGGGCCGCGGGCAGCGAGAGTGCCATCCCCCCCGGCACCTTCGCTGCCCCGGCCCGGCACGTGCTGACGCTGCGGCCGGACGCCCAGTACGACTTCGAGTCGGGAAGCTCGGTGGCGGCCGCCGAGATCACCGGGGTTGTCGCACTGCTCATGTCGGCGACGCCGGCACGGCTCAGCGCGGCTGCGATCGCAGCGCTCCTGCAGTCCGCGCCGCCGACCGCGGCAAGCAGCGCTGCGCCAGCGGTGAATGCCGCCGCGGCGCTGGCGCGGCTCGATCTCGAGCAGCAGCACGCCTGTACCGGAAGGAGCGCGGGGCCGACGGACACGGTCGGGTGCCCGGCGCTCGCGGGCCGGGCGCTTGACGGGCTGTAGCGCCATGGCCATGCTCGCTGCGGCATGGGCAGCGACCCTCCCGGCCTCACCTGGACACTGATTCAGGCAGCACGCGCGCGCATCGCGCCGCACATCAGCCTGACGCCGGTGCTGACCAGCAGCACGCTCGATGCGGAAGCGGGCGCGCACCTTTACTTCAAGTGCGAGAACTTCCAGAAGGGCGGCGCCTTCAAGGCGCGCGGCGCCACCAACGCCGTACTGAGCCTGAGCGACGCCGAGCTGCGCCGCGGCGTCGCCACCCACTCCTCCGGCAACCATGCCGCCGCGCTGGCGCGCGCGGCGCGCCTCAAGGGCGTGCCGGCGTACATCGTCATGCCGGACAACACCGCCGCGCCCAAGCGCGCCGCGGTCGAGCGCTACGGCGCGGCGATCACCCTGTGTGAGCCGACGCAGGCCGCGCGCGAGCGCGCCGCCGCAGGCATTGTCGCCACCACCGGCGCGTCCCTGATCCATCCCTACGACGATCTGCGCGTGATGGCGGGCCAGGCGACCACCGGCGTCGAGCTGCTCGAGCAGGTTGCGGATCTCGATACGCTGCTGTGCCCGGTGAGCGGCGGCGGGCTGCTGAGCGGGATCGCGGTCGCGGCGCGCACGCTCAAGCCGACGGTGCGGATCGTCGGCGTGGAGCCGCAGGGGGCGGACGATGCGGCACGCTCGCTGCGCGCCGGCCGCATCGTGCCCTGCGAGCGCCCGGAGACGATCGCCGACGGCCTGCGCGCCACCATCGGCGAGCGGCCGTTCGCGGAGATTCGCCGTTACGTCGAGACAATAGTCACGGTGCCGGATGTGGCGATCGTGGATGCGATGCGCCATCTCTGGGAGGTGCTCAAGATCATCGTCGAGCCCTCGGGCGCCGCGGCCTATGCGGCGATACGCGCCGGCCGCCTCGACGTGCGCGGCGCGCGCGTCGGCGTGATCCTGAGCGGCGGCAACCTCGACCTCGACAACCTGCCGTGGATCAGGCGCGCTCGAGAATGAGCGCGATCCCCTGCCCCACGCCGATGCACATGGTGCACAGCGCGTAGCGGCCGCGGCTCACTAGCAGCTGCGAGCTGGCCGTGGTCGCGAGGCGTGCGCCCGACATGCCGAGCGGGTGGCCGAGTGCGATGGCGCCACCGTTGGGATTCATGTGTGCGGCGTCGTCGGCAACACCGAGCTCGCGCAACACGGCGAGCGCCTGCGATGCGAACGCCTCGTTCAGCTCGATGACGTCCATCTGCGCAAGCGCGAGCCGTGCCCGCGCGAGCACTTTACGCGTCGCGGGAGCCGGCCCCATCCCCATGATCCGCGGCGCGACCCCGGCGGTGGCCGCGGCCACGATGCGCGCGCGCGGCGTGAGGCCGAAACGCCGCGCGGCCTCTTCGGAGGCGATCAGCAGCGCGCACGCGCCGTCGTTGAGGCCGGAGGCGTTGCCCGCCGTCACGGTACCGCCCGGTCGGAACGGCGTCGGCAGCGCGGCCAGCTGCTCGAGCGTGGTCTCCGGGCGCGGATGCTCGTCGCGCTCGACCACGAGTGCCTTGCCCTTGGCTTTCGCGATCTCGACCGGCAGGAGCTCGGCGGCGAAGAAGTCGCGCGCGTACGCGGCCGCGGCGCGCTGCTGGCTGCGCAGCGCGAACGCGTCCTGGTCGGCGCGCGAGATGCGGTACTCCGCCGCCACGTTCTCGCCGGTCTCCGGCATCGAATCGATGCCGTACTGCTCGCGCATCCGCGGGTTGACGAAGCGCCAGCCGATGGTGGTGTCGTGAACTTCCGCATGGCGGGCGAACGCCGCATCCGCCTTCGGCAGCACGAACGGCGCCCGCGACATCGATTCGACGCCGCCCGCGACCACCAGGTCCGCCTCGCCGACGCGGATCGCGCGCGCCGCCATCGCCACGGCATCGAGGCCCGAGCCGCACAGCCGGTTGACGGTCGCGCCCGGCACCGACACCGGCAACCCCGCGAGGAGCGAGGCCATGCGCGCCACATTGCGATTGTCCTCGCCCGCCTGGTTGGCGCAGCCGAGCAGCACTTCCTCCACCGCCGCCGGGTCGAGTGCCGGGTTGCGCTTCAGCAGCGCCGCGATCGGCAGTGCCGCCAGATCGTCGGTGCGCACGCCGGCGAGCGCGCCGCCGTAACGGCCGATCGGCGTCCGCACCGCATCGCAGATGAAGGCCTCGCTCATCGGCGCATCATATCGCTCCCGCGGCATGCCCGGACCCCGCTAGACTAGCGCCGATGTTCGCATCCCTCCCGCCCGCCACCCGGGCCCTGATCCTGATCAACATCGGTGTTTACCTGCTGGAGCAGCTGGCGCCCGGCCCGCTGCTGCAGTGGTTCGCGTTGTGGCCGCTGGGTGACCCCTTGTTCCGCCCGTGGCAGCTCATCACTTATGCGTTCCTGCACGATCCGCACAGCCTGTGGCACATCCTTTTCAACATGGTCGCGCTGTTCATGTTCGGCCGCGCGCTGGAGCTGTACTGGGGCGGGCGGCGCCTGGTGCTGTTCTACCTGGTGTGCGTGCTGACGGCGGCGCTCACGCAGCTCGCCGCGCAGCGCGGCTCCGGTGTCCCCGAGGAGGTGATCGGCGCCTCGGGCGGCATCTTCGGCATCCTGCTGGCGTTCGCCTGGTACTTCCCGCGCCAGCGTATCATCCTGCTGTTTCCGCCCATTCCGATGCCGGCGTGGCTGTTCGTGACGCTCTATGGGCTGCTGGAGCTGTTCTTCGGGGTCACAGGTACCGAGGCGGGAGTGGCGCACTTTGCGCACCTCGGCGGTATGGCAGGCGGCGCGCTCTGTATCCTCTACTGGCGCATGCGCCATCGCTTCGGTCTGCAGTGACTCTAGGCGCGCCCCCGGAACGCCGTCGCTGGCTCGATCCGTACCGGACCGCGGCGCGTGCCGCAGGCATCGCACAGCAGCTCGCCGCCGAAGCGGCCGCGCCCGAACACCCGACCGTCGGGCAGCCGCACCCAGTTGCCGCCGCCCTCGACCCGTGAGTCGACGAGCCGCACGTGCAGCGCGCACGCGGGGTTGGCGCAGAACGGCGCGCCGCGCTCGAGCTCGCTGTCCCCGGTCAGCACGTCCTCGGCGCCGCGCGGCGCTGCTGCGGTTGCGCCGCGGGCGAGACCCCACAACTGCATGCGCGCCTCCTGAAGGCAACACGGGCTCACCGGTCCGATGCGGGAGCGTAGTGCGCGTCGGTGACGCCCAAATGACGCGCCGGCGCGCGTCGCCGTCAGGCCGCGCTCTGTCCGCTCATCGAAATGAACAGAAGTCTTGCTTGTAAGCTATTGTTTTAATGAAAGTATGGCCTCCCGGTGTCCGGGACCCTGCGGTCGATTGGAAATCCGCTGCGGCAGCGGTCAGAATCGCGCGCGCAAAATTTGCGGCGGAACTTTCCGGTAAGCGTCTCCTCTAGACCCCATCCGACATGATCAAGACCGAACATCTCACCAAGCGTTACGGCGCGCTCGCGGCTGTCGACGATGTCAGCTTTCAGGTGGGGCCCGGGGAAGTCCTCGGCTTCCTCGGACCCAACGGCGCCGGCAAGACCACCACCATGCGCATGCTGGCCGGCTTCGTCACGCCGACCGCCGGCAGCGCCAGCATCTGCGGGCATGACGTCGAGCGTGAGCCGCTGGCGGCGAAAAGCGCGCTCGGCTATCTGCCGGAAGGCGCCCCGGGCTACGGCGAGATGACGGTGCGCAGCTTCCTCGTCTTCATCGCCGACCTGCGCGCGCTCGCGGGCGAGCGGCGGCGCGCGCGCCTCGCGCACGTCATCGAGCACCTGCAGCTCGGCAGCGTGCTCGACCAGACGATCGAGACGCTGTCGAAGGGATTCCGCCGCCGCGTGGGCCTCGCCCAGGCGATCCTGCACGACCCGCCGGTGCTGATCCTGGATGAGCCGACCGACGGACTCGATCCCAATCAAAAGCACGAAGTGCGCACACTCATCAACGACATGGGGCGCGACAAGATCATCGTCATCTCGACGCACATCCTCGAGGAGGTCGATGCGGTGTGCACCCGCGCCGTCATCATCGCGCGCGGGCGCATCGTCGCGGACGACACCCCGGCGGGACTCGCGGCCCGTTCGCGCTACCACAACGCCGTCTCGATGCAGCTCGACGATCCCGCGCAGCTCACCGCGGCACGCACCGCGATCGCGGCACTCCCCGCGGTGGCCGCGCTCGAAGTGAGCGAGCGCGACGCGCGCCTCACGGCGCTGCCACGTGCCGGCGCGACCATACTGCCGGCGCTCTCGGAGCTCGCCGCCCGGCAGGGACTGAAGCTCAAGGAGCTGCATCTCGAATCCGGCCGGCTCGACGAAGTGTTCCGTACGATCACCGCCTGACGAGCTCAAGAACCATGCACAACGTGGGCATCATCATGCGCCGCGAGCTCGCGAGCTACTTCGCGACGCCGCTGGCGTACGTCTTCATCCTCATCTTCCTGGTGCTGGCGAACGCCTTCACGTTCTACCTGGGCGGCTTCTACGAGCGTGGTCAGGCCGATCTCGAGCCGTTCTTCACCTTCCACCCGTGGCTGTATCTGTTCCTGATCCCGGCGGTGTCGATGCGGCTGTGGGCCGAGGAGCGCAAGTCCGGCAGCATCGAGCTGCTGATGACGCAGCCGGTGACGCTGCGCGAGGCGGTTTTGGCCAAGTTCCTGGCCGCCTGGCTGTTCACCGCGCTGGCGCTCGCATTGACCTTCCCGCTCTGGATCACCGTCAACTTCCTCGGCACACCCGATAACGGCGCGATCCTGGCCGCCTATCTCGGCAGCCTGTTGCTCGCCGGCGGATTCCTGGCGATCGGCTCGTGCATGTCGGCGCTGACCCGCAGCCAGGTGGTGGCGTTCATCCTCGGGGTAGTAGCGTGCTTCGTGTTCCTGCTGGCGGGTTTCCCGCTGGTGCTCGACCTGTTCCGCGGCTGGGCGCCGGAGGCGCTCATCGATGCGATCGCCTCGCTGTCGTTCCTCACTCATTTCCAGTCGATCGAGAAGGGAGTGATCGATGTGCGCGACCTGCTGTACTTCGCGATGCTGATCGGCTTCTTCCTGCTCGCGACCGCCATCGCTCTCGAGCTGCGCAAGGCGGACTGACCTCATGAACAAACGCTCGACCCTGAGCGGCGCAACCCTGCTGGCGCTGGCGCTGCTGTTCGTCGGACTCACGGTGCTGTTCAACTACGCGCTGCGCGGCTGGCGCGTCGATCTGACGCAGAACCGCCTGTACACCATCGCGCCCGGCACCCAGCGCATCCTCGAGAGCATCCACGAGCCGATCAATCTCTACTTCTTCTTCTCGGAGAAGACCGCCGGGCAGCTGCCGCAGCTGAAGACCTACGGCGTGCGGGTGCAGGAGTTCCTCGAAGAGCTCGCCGCCCGCTCGCACGGCAGGCTGCGCCTGCACGTCATCGACCCGCAGCCGTTCTCCGAGGACGAGGATCGGGCCTCCGAGCTCGGGGTACGCGCGGTACCGGTGGGCGCCGCCGGCGCGCAGCTGTACTTCGGCATGGCCGGCACCAACTCCACCGACGGCCACGCCGCCATCGAGTTCTTCGATCCCAACAAGGAGCAGTTCCTCGAGTACGACGTGGTGCGGCTGGTGTACCAGCTCGCCAACCCGAAGAAGCCGGTGATCGCTTGGGCTTCGACGCTGCCGATGAGCGCGGGCTTCGATCCGCAGAGCGGCCAGATGCGCGAGCCGTGGGTGATCTACGGGCAGGTCGAGCAGCTGTTCGACGTGCGGCCGCTCGAGCCGACCGCCACCAAGATCGATGCCGACGTCAATGTGCTGGTGCTGGTGCACCCGAAGAACCTGTCGCCGGCGACGCAGTTCGCCATCGACCAGTTCGCGCTCAAGGGCGGACACATCCTGGTGTTCGTCGACCCGCTGGCGGAGGCCGAAACCTCGGGCGCCGAGCGCGAGAACCCGATGGCGGCCGCGTCCGCCGACAAGTCCTCGCATCTCGGCGCGCTGCTCACTGCCTGGGGCGTGAAGTTCGACTCCTCGCAGGTGGTGGCGGACCGCGGTCACGCGCTGTCGGTATCGATGCGTCAGGGCGAGCCGCCGGTCGCGCACCTCGGAGTGCTGGGGCTCGACAAGAGCAGCTTCGCGACCGACGACGTGATCACCGCCGGGCTCTCCAACGTCAACGTGGCCACCGCCGGCAATCTCGAGCCGGTTGTGGGTGCGACCGACAAGTTCGAGCCGCTGCTGCAGTCGAGCACCGACGCCGCGCTCATGCCGGTCGAGCGCTTTCGCATGCTGTTCGACCCGGCGACGCTGCGCGATGGCTTCAAGCCGACCGGAGTGCGCTACACGCTCGGCGCGCGCGTCACCGGCAACGTGCGCAGCGCCTTCCCGGACGGCCCGCCGGCCGGCGTGACGCTGCCCGCCGGCGACACGCCGCTCAAAACGTCCGCACATCCGCTCAACCTGGTAGTGATTGCCGATACCGACCTGCTGGCCGATTATCTGTGGGTGCACGCGCAGGAGTTCTTCGGGCAGCGCCTGGTGCAGGCCTGGGCCAGCAACGGCGACCTGGTGCTGAACGCGCTCGACAATCTCGCCGGCAGCGCCGACCTCATCAGCGTGCGGGGTCGCGCCAGCTTCACGCGTCCCTTCGAGCGTGTCGAGCGGCTGCGGCGCGCGGCCGACGACCGCTTCCACGCCAAGCAGCAGGAACTCGAGCAGCAGCTGCAGGCCACCGAGCAGAAGCTCACGGCGCTCGAGTCCAAGAGCGGCGGCCAGCAAGGCGCCGTGATCGTGACGCCGGAAGAACAGCAGGAGATCGAGCATTTCGAGCAGGAGAAGCTGCGCATCCGCAAGGAGCTGCGCGCGGTGCGCGCCGGGCTGGAGGAGGACATCCAGCGGCTCGGCACGACGCTCAAGATCGTCGACATCATCGTGATCCCCGCGGCGTTCGCGTTGCTGGCGCTCGGCTTCGCGATGTGGCGCCGGCGGCGGCCGCACGGCGCTGCGGCGGAGCCGCGGCCATGACGCCGCGCCGCGTCGCACTGCTGCTGGTCGGCGGCCTGGCGCTGGTGGTGTTCGCGATCTGGCTCGCCTCGCAGCGGCATCTCGAGCACGCGACGCTCGCCGGCGATCTGGTGCTGCCGGGCCTCGAGCACAGCGTCAATGCGGTGACCGAGGTCGACCTGCGCCGCGGTGACGGCACCCGCGTGAGCCTCAGGAAGGACGCGGCCGGCTGGCTGGTGGGCGAGCGTGCCTGGCCGGCGGAGGCCGGCAGGGTACGCAAGCTCCTGCTCGACCTGGGCGCACTGAACGTGGTCGAGGAGAAGACGCGGCTGCCGGCCAACTACGGCCAACTCGGTGTCGAGGACGTGAGCACGCCGAAGGCGACCGGCACCGAGATCGACGTCGTCACATCCGGACGCACTTTCGCACTCATCGTCGGCCACACCTCCAGCGGTAAATCCGGTTACGTGCGAGTCGGCGGCACCGCGCCGAGCCTGCTCGCCGCGCCGCTCCTCACCCCGGATGCGGATCCGAAGACCTGGCTCGAGCGCTCGCTGATTGATCTGCCGGTGACGCGCGTGCGCGAGGTGGAAGCGAAGCCGAGCGAGGGCCCGGCCTACAGCGCAACGCGCGCGAAGAAGGAAGACCCCGACTTCGCCATCTCCCCTATCCCTAAGGGTCGCCAGCTCACCGGCGCCGGGGCCGCGGACTCGATCGCCGCCGCGCTCGCCGCGCTCACCCTCGAGGACGTGCAGAAGGGCACGGCGCCCGCCGACGCCAAGCTGGCGCACACCGTGTTCCGCACCTTCGACGGGCTCGAGCTCGATGTCGCCGGCCGCAAGGATGGCGCGCGCTCGCTGCTCGCCCTCACCGCCCGCTCACTGGGCCCGGACACGGCGACCGAGGCACAGCGCCTCAATGCGCGTCTCACCGGCTGGGAATTCGAGATCCCGGAATACAAGTACGGCGCGCTCTTCCGCCCGCTGGAGGACCTGCTGAAGCCGCCGGAAAAGCCCAAGCCGCCGGCGAAGAAGGCCGCGGCCAAGCCGGCGGCGGCGAGCGCCGCGATGCCGGCCGCAAAGTAGTCACCGCGTTCGCGTTGCGTGCCGGCGCGGCGTGCAGCGCCGATGTCAGGAGGATTTCACCTGCGACATGAGCGCGAGCAGGCGGCCATCGGGGTCCTTGAAGAACGCCATCCATTCCTCGGTGCCATCCGGATGCCGATGCACCAGGTGCGGCGCCCCGGTGAACTCGACTCCGCGCTCGCTCAGCCGCTCAAACGCCGCGCGGATGTCCGCGACCCGCAGGTAGAGGATCGACTCCGGTCCCGCGGGCTGCTCCGCCGAGAGATATAGCCGCGTGCCGCCGCAATCGAAGAACGCGAGCTTGCCGAAGGTATAGAGGTGCGGCAGCCCCAGCACCTGGCCGTACCACTGCTCGGCCTGGGTGATGTCGCTCACGGTCCGTGAGATCTGCCCGATAGGGCCGAGTGTCAACGTGGTCACCATCGACGTCTCCCCGCCTGCGAGGGCGCTGTTCGCCGGAGCCCGAAACCAGCGACGCAGCCCCTGACGGTTGGCCACGCCGAGCTTGGCCACCGCATTCGCCACGTGATAGCGCACGGCGTCGAGGCTGATGCCGCGGCGCACGGCGATCTCGCGGTTGCTCATGCCGTGCTGGATCGCGTGCACCACCCGCCATTCACCGGGCGTCAGAACGTCCTCGTGTGGCGGCCGTCCTCTGCGTCGCATGCCCATCAGCCGATGCTAAGACCTCAGCCGGCGAATTACCCTCCCCCGGGGCGCTGCCCGGGCCGACTGGCTCACATGCTGCCATGCAGCATTACGCTGCGGCAGTCCGCCGGGCGTAGAATTTTTCAGCCCACCGCCGTGGCGCGAATCCGCGGCCGACGGAACGGCGTCATCTCAAGGAGTCAGGACATGAGCGCTGTGATACTCGCCGTGTTCAACGAGTACTCGGCCGCCGACCGGGTGCGCACCCGCCTGGTGAGCGACGGCTTCCCGACCGACCGCGTCGAGCTCACCGCCTCACAGGAGCCGGGTCGCGCCGGGCTCCACCCCGCGGATTCGATCCACACGCGCTTTGTGCAGTACTTCCGCACGCTGCTCAACAGGGATGAGGAGCGCAGCTTCGCCGAAGCGCTCGCCGAGCGCGTCGAGGGCGGCGCGGCCACCATCACCGTGCATCCGCGCGGCGCGATCGAGACCGAGCGCGCCGCCGAGATCCTCGAGGGCGAAGGTGCCACCGAGGTGGTCGGGCACGATCTGGAGAATCAATCGTTCGAGCATGCCGCCTCGAGGAGCGACGGCTACTGGGTGCGTCACTTCATGCTCGACAACCCGACCGGAGCCGACTGCATTTACTGCCGGCTGTTCCCCGGCCACAAGCACTGAAGCTCGGCGCGACGCGCGCTCGCTGCACCCGCGCGCCGGGAGCCTGCAGGGCAGGCTCCCGGCGTGGAGCTCTCCACTACGAGTCGGGACTCAGGGCTGCTTGTCGAGCGTCATCGTGGCGGTCTGGCCGTGCGCGACGTCCTTGTCTTCCACATGGATCGTCTTGCCATCGGCGCCCGTAGCGAGGCGAATCACGTCGGTCACCTTGCCCTGGCGGTGATCGGTCTCCTCGACGGTGTTGGCGGCGATCCGCTTCAGCGTCACGGTGGTGTGCCCGGGATCGCCGACGACCGGATATTCCTTGCCGTCAAACTGCGCGTCGTAGCTCTGGCCGTTCGAGCTCATCTTGAAATGCTCGCCCCTCATCTCGTACGACACGGTCGTAGCGGCGTCGTTCGCCGCGGTCAGCTGATCCGGCTGCCATTCTCCGGAGACCGCGTGCGCGCCCGCGGGGCCCGCGCTCAGGCGCTTCTCGGTGAAGCTGCCATTCATTTCCTTGGTGCCGTCGTTGTTGACAAACTTGTCGGTGAGCGTTTTGCCATCCGCCGCTACCGTAATGGTGTCATGGCCGCTCACCTTGCCGGCGCGGTGATAGGTGATGTCGATCGTGCTGGGGTTGACGACTTTCACCGACACCGTGTCGTAGTACGCATGCCCGGTCACTGCGTGGTCCGCGCCGTCCGCCTTGACCGTGAGAGGCGGGTTGCAGTTCGAGCAGGTGTAGGTTCCGTCGGCGAGCAGATACGAGTCCGCCTTGCCGCTGACCTTGAGTGTGCCGATCTCCGTTTTCCACGTGCCGTCGAATGAGCTGCTGCCCGCGAGTGCCGCCGCCGGCACCAGCAGCAGCGCTGCCAGTAGGATTCTCATGATTCTTCTCCCGTTGTTGGTGTAGTAGTCCGCGCGTCCGTGAGGACGCCCCGGGGAGCCGCGGAGTCTATGCCCACCCTGCGCTGCTTCCAACAGCCGAGCCCGAGACTCAGTTGCTACGCGCGTGGTGCGCCGCGTCAGTGACGAGTGATAACGTAAGCGTATGAATGAAGTCGTGTACGCGGGCGGCTGTCTGTGTGGTGCGGTGCGCTACGAGATCAGGGGCGCGGTCGGCAATCCGTGCTTCTGCCACTGCGCCAGCTGCCGCCGCGCGACCGGCGCACCGCTGGTGCCATGGGGGAGCTTCGCGCGTGACAAGGTGCGCATCACGCACGGCACGCTCAGCGAGTTCCGCTCCTCGCCGCAGGTGTGGCGCGGCTTCTGCGCCCGCTGCGGCACGTCCCTCACCTACCGCAACGAAGCACGCGCCGCCGAGATCGACGTGACGCTTGCGACCCTCGACGACCCGACGCTCATCGCGCCGCTGATGCACGTGTGGGTCGCCGAACGGCTGCCGTGGGTGACGATCGGCGATCACCTGCCACAGCATCCCGCCGGTGCGCCTGGCTGAACCGGCACGTGGCATAGCGGGCAAGAGCCACGCCGCTAACGCGTCTTTGCCAGCAGTCCCAGCGCCACCGCGGCGAGCAGCGCCGTCGGCAGCCAGGCGAGCAGCACCGGGTTGAGCGCGAACACGACCGTGCTGCTCTCGATCAGCCGCTGCAGCAGGAAGAAGCCGACACCGAGCATGATGCCGAGCGCCATGCGCGTGCCGGCCCCGGCCGAGCGCAGCGGACCGAGCGCGAACGGGATCGCCAGCAGCGCACAGAAGGCGATGGCGAGCGTGCGCGCGATGCGCGACCAGAACGCAAACACATACTCGCGCGCATCCAGCGCGTTGCTGCGGTAGTAGCGGATCAGGCGCCACAGCGCGCTGATGGTGAGCTGATCCGGGTCCTGAACGGCGAGGCCGAGGAAGCCCGCGGTGACGTTGGACTCGAGGATGCGCTGCGCCGGCGGGCTCGAGCTCACCGTATCGTCGCTGAAGCGCGACTCCACGTAGTCGGTCAGCAGCCACTTGCGGTCGGTGCCGGCGGTGGCGCGCCGCGCCCGGCCGAGGGCGAGCAGCTGGTGCTGCGGGCTCAGCTCGAAGATCAGCATGCTGCCGAACTGGCGCTCGCCGGATTGTCCGGCGACGTTGAGGATCAGATCGCCGTCGCGCACCCAGGCCCCGCTGCCGGTGCCGAAGCTCACGTTGCTCAGCTTGCTGAAGGCCTTGTGCTCGCGCGCCGCCTGCTGCAGCGGCGGCCCGAGAAACTCTCCCAGCACCACTTCGGCGCCGATGAGGAGCGCTGCCGCCATGAGCGTGGTGCCGGCGAGCCGTGCCACCGATACCCCGGTGGCGCGGATCACGGTGAGCTCGCTGCCGCGCGCCAGCGAGCCGAGCCCGATCAGCGCGCCCATCAACACCGTGATCGGCAGCAGCTCGTAGGCCTGCTGCGGCAGGTTGAGCAGCGTGTACCACAGCGCGCTCCACACCGTGTAGTGCCCGATGCCGATGTCGTCCTGCTGATCGATCAGCACCCACAGCGCGCCCAGCATCATGAACACCATCATGACCAGCAGCACCGCGCCGAGGATCGAGCGCACCACGTATCGATCGAGCACGTTCACAGTCGCCGCACCCGGTAACGCAGGCGGTTGACGAGCACCGGACCGACGAGAACTACGAGCGCGAGCAGCGCCACCGCCGCGTGTGTCCACCACAGTCCGAGGACGGCGGGCACGGTGCCGCGCGCGATCCACACCTTGCCCGCGGCAACCAGATTCAGGTAGAGGAAGTAGATGACCACGGCGAGCCAGACGCGCGCGTAGCGGCCCTGGCGCGGCTTGAGGCGCGCGAGCGGCACGGCGAGCAGCGCCAGCACCATGCAGGTGAGCGGCATGGCGATGCGCCACTGCAGCTCCGCCCGCTCGGGCAGTCCCGGCGCGCCGAACAGCGTCGCCGTGGGACGCGCCTCGAGCGCGGTCACGATGTCGGTGCTCTGCGGCATGCGCACCGGCACGACGTGCTCGGCAAAGCGCAGGATGCGGAACTCGCGGCTGCCGGGCACACCCTCAAAGCGCTCGCCGTCATAGAGCGTGAGCACGTGGGTCAGGCCGTCGGGCGTCACGTCGTGCCGGGCGCGCTGCGCCAGCGCCACCTCGACCGCAGCTCCTGCGGAGCGCTCGACGAACACATCGCCGAGCGTACCGTCGGCGTTCACCTGCTGGGCGTAGACCACGGCGTTGCCGCCGCCGAAGCTGCGGAACTTGCCGGGAACAATCGGCGCGAACTGCCCGGCGCGCAGCGCCTCATTGCGCAGGCCGAGCGCACGCACCGTCGCCTCGGGTGCCAGCACCAGGGTCAGCCAGGCGAGCGCCGCCGTGAGCAGCGTAGCGAGCAGCACCACCGGCAGGTAGACGTTGAGCGGGCCGGCGCCGCAGGCAAAGGCGGCGGCCATCTCGCTGTCGTGGTACAGCCGCCCGAAGGCGAGCACCACGCCGAGCAACAACCCCACCGGCAGCAGGATCCACAGGTACTGCAGCGCCCCGAGTCCGATCAGCTCGAGAACCACGCTTTGCGGGTACTGGTTGGCGGCGGCGCGCTCCAGCACCCCCACCACCTGGTTGGCGAGCAGGATCACGAGCAGCACGCCGGTCACCACCAGCCACGCCGCCGCGACTTCTCGCAAAATGTAACGTCCGAGTATGTTGCCCAAACCGTCCCGCCCGTACTGCGCTGCCGGAAACCCGGCAGGCTCTTGGGTTACACTTGCCGTCGCTTACACCCGTAGCCGCGCAACACGCGCGCAACAACACCAGCGGAGCGAGGCGCCAGGAGCCGCGACTAAGGTAAATCAGACGCTAGCACGCCTCAACGGCAAGGGGATAAGGGGATGGAATTCGCAGTCTGGACGAAAGGCCTGACGACGGTCGCGGTCGACTGCCTGGTGGTGGGCGTGTTCGAGGAGGCCGAGCTCGGCGGCGAGGCGCGCAGCGTCGATGCAGCGAGCGGCGGACGGCTGCAGCGGCTGCTGACTGCGGGCGATTTCACCGGCCGCGCCGGCGACACGCTGCTGCTCACCGACCTCACCGGCCTGGCCGCGACGCGCGTGCTGCTGGTGGGAGTCGGGTCGCGCTCGCAGCTCACGCGCCGCAGCTGGCGGCGCGCGTGGGCGAGTGCGGTCGCGGCGCTCAGCCGCACCCGCATCGCGAGCGCCGCGGTCGCACTCGACCGGCCGGCGGCCCGCGAGCTGGATGACTACTATTTCGGCCGAGCGGTCGCGGAGATCGCCGGCAGCACGCTGTATCGCATCAACGATCTGAAGACCGGCAAGAAGCCGCCCGCGGCGGCACTCAAGAAGGTGCTGGCCGGGCCGGTGCGCAGGACGGAAGCCGCGGCGCGCGGCTTCCGCCACGGCGCTGCCATCGCCGCCGCCGCCGCCGTGCAGCGCGATCTCGCCAACCTGCCAGCGAACGTCTGCACGCCGACCTTCCTCGCCGAAGAGGCGCGCGCGCTCGCCAGGCGGCACAAGTCGCTCAGCGCCAAGGTGCTGGATGAGGCGGCGATCCGCCGCGAGAAGATGGGCTGCCTGCTCGCCGTCTCCCAGGGCAGCCGGCAGCCGCCGCGCTTCATCGTGCTCGAGTACCGCGGCCCCAAGGCCGCAGCGGCGCCCGTGGTGCTGGTGGGCAAGGGCGTTACGTTCGACACCGGCGGCATCTCGCTCAAGGATCCGCCGGCCATGGACGAGATGAAGTTCGACATGAGCGGCGCGGCGGCGGTCATCGCCTCGCTGACTCTGGCGGCGGAGCTGCGCCTGCCGCTGCACCTGGTGGGGCTGATCGCGGCGGTCGAGAACATGCCGGACGGCAAGGCGGTGAAGCCGGGCGACATCGCCACCAGCGCCTCGGGTCAGACGGTGGAGATTCTCAACACCGACGCGGAGGGGCGCCTGATCCTGTGCGACGCCCTGCACTACGCGCGGCGCTTCCGCCCGGCGGCGGTGATCGACATCGCCACCCTCACCGGCGCGTGCGTGGTGGCGCTCGGCCACCATCACTCGGGCGTCATGGGGAACGATGAGCGGCTGGTGCGGCAGCTCATCGAGGCCGGGGTGCGCGCCGAGGACCGCTGCTGGCAGCTGCCGCTCACCGAGGAATACGCCGAGCAGCTCAAGAGCAACTTCGCCGACTTCGCCAACGTCGGCGGTCGCGACGGCGGCGCGATCACCGCGGCCACCTTCCTCGGCAAATTCACCCACGGGCTCCCCTGGGCGCACCTGGACGTCGCCGGCACGGCCTATCAGGGTGGTGCGCAGAAAGGCAGCACCGGGAGGCCGACGCCGCTGCTCGCCGACTTCCTGATTCATCGCGCCGAGCGCTGAAGCGTCGGCGCCGCAGCCGCGCGCGCGCACCCGTGAGGCGCGCTCGCTGCAGCTATAATCGCCCGACCTCTCCTTCGAGTTCCCCGTTGCAATCCATGGACAAGGTGTACGCGCCGCAGGACATCGAGCGGCGCATCTACGAGCGGTGGGAGTCCCACGGCTGGTTCGCACCGCGCGGCCGCGGTGCACCCTACTGCATCATGATTCCCCCGCCGAACGTGACCGGGACGCTGCACATGGGGCACGCGTTCCAGCACACGCTCATGGACGTGCTGACGCGCCATCACCGCATGCGCGGCGACGCTACGCTGTGGCAGCCGGGGACCGATCACGCCGGGATCGCCACCCAGATGGTGGTGGAGCGGCAGCTGAACGCTGCGGGGAAGCGTCGCACCGACCTCGGCCGCGAGGCGTTCATCGAGCGCGTGTGGCAGTGGCGCGCGCAGTCCGGCGGCACCATCAGCGCGCAGATGCGCCGCCTCGGGGAGTCGGTCGACTGGTCGCGCGACCACTTCACCATGGATCCGGAGCTGACGCGCGCGGTGATCGAAGTGTTCGTGCGGCTGCACGACGAGGGGCTCATCTACCGCGGCAAGCGCCTCGTCAACTGGGATCCGGTGCTGCTCACGGCGCTCTCGGACCTCGAGGTGCAGTCGCACGAGGAGGACGGCGAGCTCTGGCACCTGCGCTACCCGCTCGAGGACGGCAGCGGCCAGGTGGTGGTGGCGACGACGCGGCCGGAGACCATGCTGGGCGATGCCGCGGTGGCCGTGCACCCCGACGACGAGCGCTATCGGCACCTGGTCGGCCGCAAGGCGGTGCTGCCGCTCGCCGGGCGCGTCATCCCGATCATCGCCGACCTGTACGTCGATCCGAGCTTCGGCTCCGGCTGCGTGAAGATCACGCCAGCGCACGACTTCAACGACTACGAGATCGGTCAGCGTCACGCCCTGCCGCTCATCAACATCTTCACCGCACACGCCGCGCTCAACGATTCGGTGCCGGAGCGCTTTCGCGGCCTCGACCGCTTCGCGGCGCGCAAGCGCGTGGTCGCGGAGCTCGAAGCCGCCGGGCTCGTCAAGGGCGTGGAGAAGCACCGGCTCGTGATCCCGCGCGGCGACCGCAGCGGCGCGGTGCTCGAACCCTGGCTCACCGATCAGTGGTACGTGAAGATCGCGCCGCTCGCGAAGGCAGCCATCGCTGCGGTCGAGGATGGCCGTACGCGCTTCGTGCCGGAGGGCTGGGCGCGCACCTACTTCGAGTGGATGCGCAACATCAAGGACTGGTGCGTGAGCCGCCAGCTGTGGTGGGGGCATCGCATTCCGGCCTGGTACGACGCCGACGGCCGCGTCTACGTGGGGCGCGATGAGGCCGAGGTGCGCGCGCGTCATCGGCTGGATACCAAGGTGGCGCTGCGTCAGGACGAGGACGTGCTCGACACCTGGTTCTCCTCGGCCCTGTGGCCGTTCTCGACGCTCGGCTGGCCGGAGAAAACCTCCGCCCTCGAGCGCTTCTACCCGGGCAACGTGCTGGTGACGGGCTTCGACATCATCTTCTTCTGGGTCGCGCGCATGCTGATGATGGGGCTGAAGTTCATGGGCGCGGTGCCGTTCCGCGACGTCTACATCACCGGGCTGATCCTCGATGAGCACGGCGACAAGATGTCAAAGTCCAAGGGCAACGTCATCGATCCGCTCGACATCGTCGACGGCATCTCGCTGGATGCGCTCATCGCCAAGCGCACCAGCGGACTCATGCAGCCGAAGCTCGCCGGCGCCATCGAGCGCGCCACCCGCCGCCAGTACCCGAACGGCATTGCGCCGCACGGCACCGACGCGCTGCGCTTCACCTTCGCCGCGCTCGCCTCGCCGAGCCGTGAGCTGCGCTTCGACCTGGGACGGGTCGGCGGCTATCGCAACTTCTGCAACAAGCTGTGGAACGCGGCGCGCTTCGTCATGCAGTCGCTGGGCGCGGAACCGGGCGCCGCTGCCGCGGCGAGCACGCCGGCGCAGCTGTCGGTGGCCGACCGCTGGATCCGTGCGCGCTTCGGCCGCATGCTCAGCGCCGTCGAGCAGGCACTGTCCGACTACCGCTTCGATTTCGCCGCCACGGCGCTCTACGAGTTCACCTGGTACGACTTCTGCGACTGGTACCTCGAGCTCGCGAAACCCGTGCTGCAGTCGCCGCAGACGCCGGCGGCGCTGCGCGCCGGTACGCGCGCGACGCTGGCGGAAATTCTCGAGGCGCTGCAGCGCGCGCTGCATCCCTTCATGCCGTTCATCACCGAGGAGATCTGGCAGCGCGCCGCGCCGCTCGCCGGGCGCGCCGGCGACACCGTGATGCTCGAGCCCTGGCCGCAGGCGGCGCAGTTTCCTGCCGATGCGCACGCCGAGCGTGAGGTCGCCTGGATTCAGGCGGTGGTGCTCGGCGTGCGCCAGATCCGCGGCGAGATGAACATCAATCCCGCGCGGCGTATTCCGCTGCTGCTGCGCGATGCGGGCGATGCGGACCGCGAGCTGAGCGTCCGCCACCGTGCCTGGCTCGAGCGCCTGGCGGGGCTCGAGAGCGTGACGCTGCTCAGGGCGGGGGACGATGAGCCGCCGGCGGCGATTGCGCTTGCGGGGTCGCTCACGCTCTTAGTGCCCATGGCGGGGCTGATCGACGCACCGGCCGAAGCCGAGCGGCTCGGCAAGCTCATAGCCAAGGCCGAGAAGGAGCTCGCCGGGGCGCGCGCGCGACTCGCGAGCGACAGCTTCGTCAACAATGCACCCGCGCCGGTCGTGGCCACCGAGCGCGAGCGGCTCACCGAGCTCGAGCGCAGCGTGGCGGGGCTGCGTGCCCAGCTCGAGCGCGTGCGTAAGCTGCTGTGAGCACCGCGCCCGCAGCAGCTGCCGCCCACGCGCCGCTCGGCGCGGTGCTGGCCGCGCTCGAGACCGTCATCCTCGGCAAGCCGCAGCAGATTCGTCTGTGCCTTGCGTGCCTGCTGGCGCGCGGGCACCTGCTGATCGAGGACGTTCCGGGAGTGGGCAAGACCACCCTCGCGCACGCCCTCGCCCACCTGCTCGGGCTCGCCTGGCAGCGCGTGCAGTTCACCAGCGACCTGCTGCCGGCCGACATCATCGGCGTCTCGATCTTCGATCGTGCCCACCAGCGCTTCGACTTCCGCCGCGGCCCGATCTTCACGCAGCTGCTGCTCGCCGACGAGGTCAACCGCGCGAGCCCGCGCACCCAGAGCGCGCTGCTCGAGGCGATGGAGGAGCGCCAGGTGAGTGCCGACGGCACGACCTACCGCCTGCCGGAGGTGTTCTTCGTGGTCGCCACGCAGAACCCGCACGAGCAGCTCGGTACCTTCGCGCTGCCCGAGTCGCAGCTCGATCGCTTCCTGATGCGGGTGACGCTCGGCTATCCAGACACGGTGCACGAGCGCGAGCTGTTACGCGGCGGCGAGCGGCGCGAGCTGCTGCCGGAGATGCCGCCGGCGCTGGATGCCGCGCAGCTGCTCACCATGCAGCGCGAAGTGCGCGGCGTGCACGTGGCGGACCCGCTGCTCGACTACTGCCAGTCGCTCATCGCCCGCACGCGCGAGCGCACCGACCTGAAGCTCGGTCTGTCGCCGCGCGCCGGCCAGGGGCTGCTGCGCGCCGCCCAGTCGTGGAGCTATCTCGCCGGGCGCAACGCCGTGCTGCCGGAGGACCTGCAGGCGGTGCTGCCCGCGGTGGTTGCGCACCGGCTCGAGCGGCGCGAGCCCGGCGACAGCCGCGACGGCGAGGCGCTGGCCGACGAGATCATGCGCTCGGTACCGGTACCGCTGTAGGGAGCCGCGCGACGCACCCGTGATCGCGGCAGTCCGCAAGCTTGCGCGCCGGCGACTCGCGGCCTGGGTGCGGCGCCGACAGGGACCGGACCTGCTGCCGGTGATGCTGGCGCGCCGGCGCCTGTACATCCTGCCGACGCGCGCCGGGCTGGCGTTCGGATTGCTGTGGTTCGTGATGCTGCTCGCCGGGCTCAATTACGCCAACAGCCTGGCGCTGTTCCTCGCCTTCCTGCTGGCCGGCTTTGCGCTCGTGGTGATGCACGAGTGCCACCGCAACCTGCTGCGCATGCTGCTGGTGTCGGCGAGCGCGCCGGCGGTGTTCGCGCGCAGCGTGGGTCGAGTGCAGCTCACCCTCGACAACCCGGCGCCCACCGCCCGTCCGGCGGTCGCGGCGGCGCTCGAGGACGAGCCGCCGGTGAGTGTCGATCTTGCGCCACGCGGGCGCGCGCAGATGAACCTGCCGGTCGCGGCCGCGCGCCGCGGCGTGGTACGTATCGAGCGACTGCGCCTTGAGAGCGCGCACCCGTTCGGGCTGTTCGGCGTCTGGACCTGGGTGCACCTCGACCTCGAGATGCTGGTGTACCCGTACCCCGCCGGCTCGCTGCCGCGACCCGTGGCGAGCGGTCAGCAACCGGGGCCGCATCCGCGCGGCACGACCGGCGCGGATGAATGGCAGGGACTGCGGCCGTTTCGTGACGGCGATTCGCCGCGCCACGTCGACTGGAAGGCGTACGCGCGCGCGGCGCCGCTCTTGGTGAAGGAGTACAGCCCCACGGGTTCGGACCTGTGCCTGTTCGACCTGGCGCAGGTCAGACTTCCCGACATCGAGGCACGGCTGTCGCAGCTCGCCCGCTGGGTGGTCGAGGCCGAGGCCATCGGCGAGCGTTACGGGCTCACGCTCCCCGGTGTCGCGATCGCTCCCAACCGCGGGCCCGAGCACCGCCACCGCTGTCTCGCGGCGCTCGCGCTGTTCGGGTCAGAGCATGCACGCGCCTGAAGACAATCGGGCGCTCATCTGGGCCACTGCGGCCCTGGGCGGCGGGCTGCTGCTGCACATCGACCGCGTGCCGCCGTGGGTCTCGGCGGTGGCGCTGACGCTGCTGGCGTGGCGGCTGGCCGCCGCGCGCGGCTCGCTGCCGCTCCCGGGAAGGATCGCGCGTCCGCTGCTCGCGGTGGCAGTAGCGCTCGTCGTGCTGGCGCGCTTCCACACGTTCAGTGGGCTGACCGCCGCCACGCCGCTCCTCATGCTGATGTCGGCGCTTAAGCTCATGGAGACCCAGCGCCGGCGCGACCGGCTGGTGCTGGTGGCCGCGGGCCTGTTCCTGCTGCTGGCGGCGTGTCTCGACCGCCAGAGCCTCGAGCGGGTGCCGCTGTACCTCGGCGAGGCGTGGCTGTGCTGCGCCGCGCTCGCGGTGGTCGCCACGCCCGGCTTTCCCGGCCGCGCGGCACTCGCGCTCGCCGGCCGCACGCTGCTCATGGCGCTGCCGCTTGCGGTGCTGCTGTTCCTGTTTTTCCCGCGAATCGCGGGCTCCTTCTGGGCCCTGCCCGGTGGCGGGGAGGCGGTCACCGGACTCTCCGACAGCATGAGCCCGGGGAGCATCGGACAGCTCACCACTTCCTACGACATCGCGTTCCGCGCGAAATTCGCGCGCAGCCTGCCGCCGCCCGAGCAGCGCTACTGGCGCGGACCGGTGCTGCATCGGTTCGACGGCTCCACCTGGAGGCGCGACCCGGACTGGAGCGCGCCGACGCGCACGCCGCTCGAGTTCTCCGGTCCCGCCTACCGCTATCGCGTCACGCTCGAGCCGAGCAACCGGCAGTTCTGGTTCGCGCTCGATACGCCTGCGCAGTCACCGGATTCCGATGTCTCGCTAACCCACGACTACGAGCTGCTCGCCAAGCGCCCGGTCTCGGAGCCGACCGCCTTCGACGCCGTCTCCTACACCAGCACGAGCGCCACGGCGCCGCTGAGTGAGGCCGAGCGGCTGCACAACACGGCCCTGCCGCCGAACCGCAACCCGCGCACTCTCGAGCTGGCGCGCGAGCTGTACGCGCGCGCCGGCACGGACACGGCATTCGTGGCGGGCGCGCTCGAGTACCTGCGCAGCGGCGGCTTCGTGTACTCGCTCGAGCCGGAAAAGCTCGGCGCGGAGCAGGTCGATGACTTCCTGTTCCGCACCCGCACGGGCTTCTGCGGTCACTATGCCTCGGCCTTCGTGGTACTGATGCGCGCCGCCGGCGTGCCGGCGCGGGTGGTCACCGGCTACCTCGGCGGCGAGTGGAACCCGGTCGGTCAGTACCTGGTCATCCGCCAGTCCGATGCGCACGCCTGGGCGGAGGTCTGGCTCGCCGGGCGCGGCTGGCGCCGCATCGATCCGACGGCGGTGGTCGAGCCGGCGCGGCTGCAGCGCGGGCTGTTCGATCTGCTGCCGGAGTCGATGTCGGGGTCGACGCGCCTGCTGCGTGCGGCGTGGCTCGCCGAGCTGGCGCAGCGCTGGGATGCGGTGGATGCCTGGTGGAACGATCGGGTAGTGAAGTTCGACTACGCCACGCAGCTCGACGTGCTCGGGCGACTCGGTCTGCACTTCGACGACGCGCTCGGGCTCGGCTGGGCGTTCGCGGCCGCGCTCCTCGGCTGGCTTGCGGTCATCGCCTGGCAGCTCGGCCGCAGCGCGAGCCCCATGCGCCGCGAGCCGCTGGCACGCGCCTACGTACGCCTGTGCGGCAAGCTCGCGCGCAGCGGCGTGGCGCGCGCCCCGTATCAGGGGCCGCTCGCCTACGGTACGGCGTTGCGCGCGGCCGCGCCGCAGCTCGGCGAGGCAGCACACACGCTGCTCGCGCGCTACGCGCAGCTGCGCTACGGGGCACCCGTGGAGGCGACGCGCACGGAGGACATCGCCGGATTCGCGCGTGCGGTGCGGCGACTGCGAGTCGCGCGCGCCTAGCGGCCAAGCCCTGACGCTGCGCAGCCGGCAAAAGTCGCGGCTTTTGCCGGCGGCGACGGAGCTACCGTCCGGAAAACGGCCGCAGGCCAGTTTTCCCAATAAACTAGGAGCGAAAGCCGATGCGGGCGTGCGTGCCGTCGCAGTAGGGCTTGGTCGCGCTGCCGCCGCAGCGGCACAGATTCGCGGACGTGACGCGCGCCACTGCCCGCCCCGTGCCGCTCACGATCTCGAGGTTGCCGCGCACCCTGAGCGGTCCGTTCAGCTGCGGGTCGATGGTGAGCTCGCCGTCGCGCACCTCGAGCATGTCGGTCGCGCCGCTCGGCGGCTCGCCGCTCGCGTCGAAGCCGATCTTGTGGTGCGAGCCGTCGCAGTAGGGCTTGTTCTGCGAAGCGCCGCAGCGGCACAGCGTGGCGCGAAAGCCGGCCGGCGTGCCGTCGATGGTCAGCTGCGCGCGGAATGCGTACGGCCCCGCCTCGCGCACGCTCGCGAGGTTCACCGGCGGTGCAGCCTCCTGCGCCTGACCGTCGAGACGGCGATAACGGATCGCGCCCGAAGGACAGGCGTGCGCCACCTCGACCAGGCGCTCGACCGGCATCGCCTCCGGATGGAGCCACGGTCCCTTCACGTTGGCGAGAAACACCTGCGGCGCCCAGGTGACGCAGAAGCGCGAATGAATGCAGCGCTGCGCTTCGAACTCGAGCTCTAGAGCGGCGCCCTTCACCCTCTCGACTCCGTCCGTGACGGAGGCGGCAGGCGCCGCAGCAGCCGCCGCCGGGACCGTTGTAGCGCGCGCTGGAGCGGCAGGCGCCGGGGGGGCGGCCGACGAATCGAAACCCCGCTCGGCGCGTGCCAGGAGCTTGCCGAGCTGTCCCGCGGCGGCACGCCCGCGCGCATCGCCGCCGGTCGCGAGCGGCGCCGCGGCGGCGGTGAGCTCGCGCAGGCGCTCGAGAAAGACCCGGCGCGCCGCCGGCCCCGGCGGCAGCGGGCTGGGGTCGCGCAGCGTGATGAACGACACCCCGGCGTTGCACTGCGGGTTCGACGGCCCGGCCGGCAGCCGCGCGGCACGCGCGGCGAGGGGCGCGAGCGCCTGCATGAGGCCGATCGCGAGATCCACGGCGAGCGATTTCTCCGCGCTCGGCCCGCGCAGCACGTACGCGTAGCCGAGCAGCCGCAGCATCAGGGCGTAGCAGGCGTTGGCGAGATCCACGGTGGCGAAGGCTTCCGCGTCCTCGATCCACACCCGTCCCTCCGGCCGCGGCGGCCGGCGCAGCACCGGATTGGTCGCCGCCGGGAACGACGGGGCAAACTTCGGGTTCCGCCTGAGCAGCGCCTGCAGCTCGGTGCGAATGCCGAGGAACTTCTGATAATGAGAGTCGGCGGAGTCGCGCGGCGCCCCCTCGCCCTGCGTGACGATGGCGGCAAAGGCCGCAAGCGCCGTCTTGAGGCACACCACCGGCTGCACGCCCGGCAGCTCGACCTCGGCGGGCGAGAGCTGTAGCGCGCGATCGCCGTGGAACGCCGTGTCCTCGCCGCAGTGCGCGACGAAGGTACGCAGGCCCTCGCCGAGGCGCGCGTAGAAATCGCCCACCGTCTGGTAGTCGCGCCCCATCGGTGTCAGGTGCGGCCGCTCGGTGCCGCGTACATAGGGGCGCTCACAGGCGAAGCCTTCGCCCTCGGGCTCGTCGGAGCCGCCCGGCCGTTCGAGGAATACGAAGTGCTGCAGCGTATCGGCATTGAATGGTGCCAGCCGGACCGTGATGCTCGCCGGCAGATAGCCCGGGTCGAGCGGGAAGTTCGCGCGCCCGATGCGCGGGCTCGCCCCGAGTGCCGAGGTGATGTTCCACACCGCGGTGAGGTGTGCCATTTCCTCGATCGCCACCTGGGTGAGCGTGAGCCGCCAGCGCTCGACCGCGGCCGCCTCCGCAGGGTTGAGCCCTTCGCTCTCGCCGTCCTTCAGGCTGAAGGCGGCGTACAGGTACGTGCACATCAGGTTGTGCTCGAGCTCGGCAGCCTCGTACAGCAGGTTGATGAGGATCTCGCGCTGCGTGAGCGGCGCGGCGACCGCGGCGACATCGTTCATTGAGCCTCCCTGGATAGCGGCCTATGTCGCACAAAAACGCGCACCGCGCCATCCCTCTTCAGGGCGCTTGGCTTCAGGCGCCGGCGTGCTCGCGGGTCTCGCGAAACACGATCCCCGGCCAGCGCTCGAGCGTCAGCTCGAGATTGACGCGCGACGGGGCGAGATACACCAGCGCGCCGGAGTGATCGAGCGCCAGGTGCTCGTAAGCGCGGGCGCGAAACTCCTCGAGCCGCTTCGCATCGGCGCTCTCGATCCAGCGTGCAGTGTGCACGCCGACCGGCTCGAACACGCATTGCACGCCGTACTCGTCCGCCAGGCGGAACGCCACCACTTCGAACTGCAGCTGCCCGACCGCACCCAGGACAAGTTCGTTGCTGCGCAGCGGCCGGAACAGCTGCGTCGCCCCCTCCTCGCACAGCTGCGACAGGCCCTTCTGCAGCGCCTTCATGCGCAGCGGGTCCTTCAGCACCGCGCGGCGGAAGATCTCGGGCGCGAAATTCGGCACGCCGGTGAAGGTGAGTCGCTCGCCCTGGGTGAAGGTGTCGCCGATGTTGATGGTGCCGTGGTTGTGCAGCCCGATGATGTCCCCGGCGTAGGCCTCCTCGGCCTGGGCGCGCTCGGCGGCCATGAAGGTCAGCGCATCGGCAACCCGTACCTCCTTGCCGAGCCGCACGTGGTAGAGGCGCATGCCGCGCGTGTAGCGGCCGGCGCACAGCCGCAGGAACGCGATGCGGTCGCGATGCGCCGGATCCATATTGGCCTGGATCTTGAAGACGAAGCCGGCGAGCGCGCTCTCGTCCGCTTGCACGCTGCGCTCGCGCGCGGCGCGCGGCAGCGGCGCCGGGGCGTGCACCACAAAGGCGGCGAGCAGCTCCTCGACGCCGAAGTTGTTGATTGCGGAGCCGAAGAATACCGGGGTCTGCTGTCCGGCACGATAGGCCTCGCTGTCGAAGCCCTCCGCGGCGCCCTTCACCAACTCGATCTCCTCCAGGAACGCGCGCGCCTCCGCGCCGAGAAACTCGCGCGCCGCCGCGCTCTCGAGCCCGTCGATGGTGCGGTTCTCGCCCACTCTGCCGCGCTCGCCCGGCTCGTAGGCGTAGATCCGGTCCTCGGCGAGGTGATAGATGCCGCGCAGCTCGCGGCCCATACCGATCGGCCAGGTGACCGGTGCGGTGCCGATGCGCAGTACGCTCTCGATCTCATCCAGCAGCTCGACCGGCGAGCGCCCGTCGCGATCCAGCTTGTTGATGAAGGTCATGATCGGCGTGTCGCGCAACCGACAGACCTCCATCAGCTTGATGGTGCGCTCCTCCACGCCCTTGGCGCAGTCGATCACCATCAGCGCCGAGTCGACCGCGGTGAGCGTGCGGTAGGTGTCCTCGGAGAAGTCCTCGTGCCCCGGGGTGTCGAGCAGGTTGACGATGCAGTCGCGATACGGGAACTGCATCACCGAGGAGGTCACCGAGATGCCGCGCTGCTGCTCGAGCCGCATCCAGTCGGAGGTCGCATGGCGGGCCGCCTTGCGCCCCTTGACGGTGCCGGCCATCTGGATCGCGCCGCCGAACAGCAGCAGCTTCTCCGTCAGCGTGGTCTTGCCGGCATCGGGGTGCGAGATGATCGCGAAGGTCCGTCGCCGACGGCTTTCGGCAGCGAGGTCACTCATGTCGGCAAGCTCGGTCAGCTAAGGATCGATGCGCGGGCCACGCAGCCCGAGCCTGAGCACCGCGGCGTCCTCGCGGCCGCCGACGGCCTGGTAGTAGCCGCGCCGCATGCCGACCTGCGCGAAGCCATGCGCCAGATACAGGCGGATCGCCGGGGTGTTGGAGGGCCGCACTTCCAGGAACGCCTCTTTCATGCCGGCGGCCGCGGCGCGCTCGATCAGCAGTGTCAGCAGGCGGCCGCCGACTCCGCGGCAGCGGCACGGCTCGACCACACACACGTTGAGAATGTGGGCTTCGCCCGCGCCGACGCTCATCACCCCATAGCCCGCGATCTGCCGGCCGAGCGTCGCCACGCGGCAGGTGTATCCGACCCGCAGGCAGTCGCGGAAGATCCCCTCGCTCCAGGGAAACTGGTACGAGGCACGCTCGATGGCGACGACGTCCGCGACGTCGCCGTCACGCATCACCCGCATCAGCTCGGGGGCAGAGGCGAGCAGCTCAGGAGCGGTGGCCATCGGCGCCCTGCGTCAGCTGTTGGAACATGTTGCGCGCAAACTTGAGGTCCTCCCACGCCTTGCGCTTGTCCACGGGTGTGCGCAGCAGATAGGCCGGATGATACGTCACGACCAGCGGCGTATTCAGCTCGCCGAAATAGTGTACCTGCCCGCGCAGCCGCCCGAGCGGCAGCTCGGTGCCGAGCAGGTTCTGCGCCGCGATGCGCCCGACGGTGAGGATCAGCTTCGGCTGCAGCAGCTCGATCTGCCGTTTGAGGTACGGCAGGCAGGCGGCGACCTCCTCCGGCTTCGGGTCGCGATTGCCGGGCGGCCGGCTCTTGAGGATGTTGGCGATGTAGACGTTCCGGGTGCGGTCGAGGCCGATAGCGCGCAGCATCGCATCGAGCAGCTGGCCGGCGGCGCCCACGAACGGCTCGCCGCGGCGGTCCTCTTCAGCCCCCGGCGCCTCGCCGACTACCAGCCAGTCCGAACGCTGCGGGCCGACGCCGAACACCCCCTGTGTGCGGGTGAGATGCAGCGGACAGCGCTGACAGTGGAGAACTTCCGCGCGCAGTGCCTGCCAGCGCGCCTCGAGTGACTCGCGCGGCTCCTCTGTCGGCGCGGGGCCCGCGGCGCCGGCGGCCGGCGTCGGCGCGGCGGCGCGCGGCACCCACAGCTCGAGGCCGATCGCCTGGAGATATTCGCGGCGGCGCTGCCCGTGCATCCTGTAACTCAGCCCGCCGCGGGGGGCGCGCCGCGGATGAGCCGCCGGATGCGCCTCCCCAGCCACACGACCGGCGCCGACAGCGCGTAGGTGCCGAACATGGCGAGCAGCATGGTCGGCGGGTCGATGGCGATGGCCACGAAGAACAGCAGCACGAACAGCATGTAGATGAACTTGATGCGCCGGTCGAGCGTGAACTGCTTGAAGCTCGGATAGCCGAAGCGGCTCACCATCAGCGCGCCCGCGCTCGCGGTCACGATGAACGCGGCGCTCAGCCCGGTGAGCCCCGGCTCATGCCACTCGCTGAAGAACCACACGAACGCCGCCACGATCGCCGCCGCCGACGGGCTCGGCAGGCCCTCGAAGTAGCGCTTGTCCGCGGCCGCGCGCGTGTTGAAGCGCGCCAGCCGCAGCGCCGCCGCCGCCGCGTAGAAGAAGCACGCCAGCCAGCCGAAGCGCCCCCAGTAGTGCCCGAACTCCATGATGCGCACCACGCCCCACTGATAGGCGACGATGGCCGGCGCGAGCCCGAACGCCACCATGTCGGCGAGGCTGTCGTACTCCTTGCCGAAGGCGGTCTCGGTGTGGGTGAGCCGCGCCGTGCGCCCGTCGAGCGTATCGAAGATCATGGCCGCGAACACCGCCATGCCGGCAGGCGCGAAGTGCTTGTCAATCGCCGCCACCACCGCGTAGAAGCCCGAGAACAGGCAGGCCGTGGTCAGCAGGTTGGGCAGCAGGTACACGCCGCGGCCGCGGGGCCGGGGATCGGGCTGGGTTGGCGTCTCCACGCGCAAATCTTAGCAGGGGCCTCCTGCTAAGATGCCAGTCGATGCGCCTTTCGCAATACCCGATCAACACCCTGAAGGAGACCCCCGCCGAAGCGGAGGTCGTGAGCCACCAGCTGATGCTGCGCGCCGGCCTGATCCGGCGGCTGGCGGCGGGACTTTACAGCTGGCTGCCGCTCGGGCTGCGGGTGCTGCAGAAGGTCGAGCGCATCATCCGCGAGGAGATGAACCGCGCCGGAGCGTTCGAGCTGGTGATGCCGGTGGTGCAGCCGGCGGAGCTGTGGCAGGAATCGGGGCGCTGGACCGAGTATGGGCCGGAGCTGCTGCGCATCAAGGACCGCCATCAGCGCGACTTCGTCGCCGGCCCGACGCACGAGGAGGTGATCACCGACATCGTGCGGCGCGAGCTCAAGAGCTACCGCCAGCTGCCGGTGAACTTCTATCAGATCCAGACCAAGTTCCGCGACGAGGTGCGTCCGCGGTTCGGCGTGATGCGGGCGCGCGAGTTCATCATGAAGGACGCCTACTCGTTCCACCTCGACGAGGAGTCGCTGCGCGGCGGCTACCGCGCGATGTACGACGCCTACACGCGCATCTTCACGCGCACCGGACTTAAGTTCCGCGCGGTGCGCGCCGATTCCGGCGCCATCGGCGGCGATGTCAGCCAGGAGTTTCACGTGCTCGCCGACTCGGGCGAGGACGCGATCGTCTTCTCCGATGCGGACGATTACGCCGCCAACCTCGAGGCCGCCGAGGCACTGCCGCCCGCCGCGCCGCGACCGGCACCGCGCGAGGAGTTGCGCCGGGTGCCGACCCCGGGGGCGCGCACCATCGAGGACCTGGCACGCTTCCTCAAGGTGGAGCCGGCGCGCTGCGTGAAGACGCTGATCGTCGACGGCGCGCAGGGAGAGGTGGTGGCGCTCGCGGTGCGCGGCGACCACGAGCTGAACGCCGTCAAGGCACAGAAGCTCGCCGGCGTCGCCAGCCCGCTCACGCTGGCGAGCGCCGAGCGGGTGCGCGCGGCCACCGGCACGGAGCCCGGTTACGTGGGGCTGGTCGGACTCAAGTGCCGCATCTACGCCGATCACGCCGCACTCGCGCTCGCGGACTTCGTGTGCGGCGCCAACGAGAAGGACCTGCACCTGAGCGGCGTCAACTGGGAGCGGGATGTCCCGGCGGCGACGCCCGCCGACCTGCGCAAGGTGGTCGAGGGCGATCCGAGCCCGAGCGGGCGCGGACGGCTGAAGATCGCCCGCGGCATCGAGGTCGGACACATCTTTCAGCTGGGCCGCAAGTACAGCGAGCCGATGAAGGCGCTGGTGCTCGATGAGGCCGGACGCGAAACCGCGCTGTACATGGGCTGCTACGGCATAGGGGTGACGCGCATCGTGGCCGCCGCCATCGAGCAGAATCACGATGAGCGCGGCATCATCTGGCCGGAGCCGATCGCGCCGTTCCGGGTGGTGCTGGTACCGCTCAATCTGCAGAAATCCGCGCCGGTGCGCGCCGTCACCGACCGCCTGTATATCGAGCTCGCCGACGCCGGCATCGAGGTGCTGCTCGATGACCGCGACGCGCGCCCGGGGGTCAAGTTTGCCGACGCGGAGCTGCTCGGCATCCCGCATCGCCTGGTGGTGGCGGACCGCGGCCTCGAGGCCGGCAAGCTCGAGTACCGGCACCGCCGCGACAGCGTGAGCACCGAGTTCCCGCTCGATGAGGCGCTCGCCTTTATCCGCACGCGCCTGGGGTGAGAGCGTGCGGCCCGCGCTGCGCGCCCTGACACTCGCAACGCTGGCAGCGCTCGGCGCGGCTGCCGCGCACGCCGACCAGCAGCGCGACCCCGGCCTGCGCGATGTGATCGCGCACGCCATCTCGCAGGCGGAGTGCTTCACCGACCAGTACGACTCGGCGGTGTGGTACACGCTCATGGAGCCGCGGCTGCGCGTCATCGTCAGGGATCAGACGGAGCGGCTCGAGATCCTCAAGCAGGTGTACTGTGAGACGCATCGCCCCGGCGAGTCGCGCCTGCCGCCCGGGCTGGTGATGGCAGTGATCGCGGTCGAGAGCCGCTTCGATCGCTGGGCGGTATCGCGCTCCGGCGCCGTGGGGCTGATGCAGGTGATGCCCTTCTGGCCGGAGCGTCTCGGCCTGCGCCGCTACGAGCTGGTGCACGTCGCGCCCAACGTGCGCATGGGGTGCGCGATCCTGCGCTTCTACCTCGGCTACGAGCACAACGACGTGCGCAAGGCGCTGGCGCGCTATAACGGCAGTCCGGGTCAGCGCAATTACCCGGACCTGGTGCTCACGGCCTGGCGGCGCTGGAACGGCGCCGATGATCTGGGCTTTCCGGCCGCTGCGACCTCGACGCGCTGAGCTCAGTGCACCGCGGCAGCTGCCGCGTGCCTGGGCACCGCGTGCGGCGGCTCGAGCATCAGCGCCACGCCCTCGCGGCGCGAGTCGGCGGCTCCCTGGTAGGTGCCGTCGGCGAGGCGCACCACGCCGTGGAGCCCGGAGTTTTCCGCCCTGCCCGCCTTCAGCACTATGCCGCGCTCGCGCAGGCCCGCCAGCACCTCGGGGGTGAACTTGGAGAGCTCGCCGCTGAAGGAGTCGCCGCGCGCGATCAGGTTCGGCAGCTCGATCGCCTGTTTGAGCGTGAGCCTCCACGCCAGCAGTCCCACCAGCGCCTTGGCGTTGTACTCGGTGATCGCCGAGCCGCCGGGTGAGCCGAGCGCCGCGACGAAGTTGCCCTCGTGATCGAGCACGATCACCGGCGCCATCGAGGAGCGCGGGCGCTTGCCGCCGCGCACGGCATTGGCGACCGCCTGGCCATTGTCGGTCGGCATGAAGGAAAAGTCCGTCAGCTGGTTGTTGAGCGCGAAGCCGCCGACGATGCGACCCGAGCCGAACACGGACTCGATCGTGGTGGTCATCGACACCACGTCACCGTCGCCGTCGACCACCACGAAACTGCTGGTTCCGGGTGATTCCGTGGTCGCATCGCGGCCGCGCGGTACGGAGATCTCTCCGGGCGGCGGCGACGGCCCGGCGCGCTCGCCGATCAGCTGGGCGCGCAGGCGCAGGTAGGCCGGATCGAGCAGCCGCTCGACCGGCACCGACACGAAATGCGGATCCGCCACGTAGCGATCGCGGTCGGCATACGCCAGGCGGCTCGCCTGGGCGAACAGGAACCAGGCCTGGGGATCGTTCGGGCCGCGGCTCGCGATATCGGTCTTCTCGAGTATGCCGAGGAGCAACAGCAGTGAGACGCCGCCGGCGGGCGGGGGAGGCGCGCACACCGAGTAGTGGCGGTACGGCCGGCACAGGGCGGCGTCCCACTCCGGGCGGTAACCGGCGAGATCCTGCAGCGTCATGGTTCCCGGCAGCGGCTCCTGATGCGTGGCCTTCACGATGTCGCGTGCGATCGAGCCTTCGTAGAGCGCACGCGGGCCTTCCTTGGCGATGCGCTCGAGGGTCCTGGCGTACTCGGGATTGCGGAACAGATCGTCGGCCTCGAGCTGTCCGCCGTCGGGACGCGAGAACAGCGTGCGGATCTCGTTGGTCGGCGGAAACGGCGATCCTTCCCCGAGAAACATCGCCAGCCGCGCCGGCACGTGAAACCCCTGGCTGGCGGCGCGGATCGCCGGCTGGAACAGCTCCTTCCAGCGCAGCGAGCCGAAGCGGGAATGAGCTGCGTACAGCATGGCGATCGCACCCGGCACGCCCGTCGAGCGCCCGCTGCGCACCGCCTCGAGAAACGGCAGCGGTTTGCCGTGCTCGTCCAGGAACATCTCGGGCGAGGCGCCCGCCGGCGCCTTCTCGCGCCCGTCGAGGGCGCTCACCTCGTGGCTGTGCGCGTCGTAGTACATGAAGAAGGCGCCACCGGCGATGCCTGAGCTCTGCGGCTCGACCAGCCCGAGCATGGTCTGCACCGCGACCGCGGCGTCGACGGCGGTACCGCCGTGGGCGAGAATCTCCAGCCCCGCATTCACCGCGAGTGGATTGGCTGCCGCCACCCACGCCTGCCCCTTGAGGCGCGCGCGGCGGTGGAAGAACCCGAGCTTGGGCGCCGGCGGCTGTACCGCAGCTGGCGTCTCTGTCACCGACGGCGGCTCGGGGGTTGCAGCTGGCACCGCGGCGGGTGGCGCCGCCGGGGTTGCCGTGTCCGGCGCAGCCGCGGCCGGCGGCGGCGGCGCCGGCACCTCGGGCGGCGCCTGCGCGCCGATGCGCGCGCCCGCGAGCAGTGCGAGCACGGCGAGGAGCAGCGGTCCGCGGTGGCGCATCGGCGCTGCCTCAGGTCGTGTGAAAGCCATGCGGGAGTGCCGCATCGACCGGCGAGTCATGCGCCTCGACCGAGGTCACCTTGCAGGCGGAGGAGCCGATCCACAGCCAGCTGACGAACGCCTCCACGACCGGCCGCTCGCCGCACGCCAGCACCTCGACGCGACCGTCCGGGAGGTTGCGGGCATGGCCGCGAAGGCCCAGCTCCTGCGCGCGCCGCGCCGCTGTGGCACGGTAGAACACGCCCTGGACGCGGCCGCCCACCACGCACCTCTTGCAGATCATGCTCAGCTTGCGTCCCCCACCGCAGAATTCACAATAGTACTTGAGGGAGACACGATCCAACATGACAGAGATTCTGGTGCTCTATTACTCGCGCGGCGGGGCCACCGCCGAGCTCGCCCGTCAGGTGTGTCGGGGCGTAGAGACGGTCCGGGGGGCGAGCGCGCGGCTGCGTACCGTGCCGCCGATAACCTCGGCAATCGCACGGCCGGGCGCTGTACCTCCGGACGCCGCGGCGAGCGAGGCCGCGCCGCGCGCGGTCCCCGCAAGCGGGCCGCCCTACGCGACGCTCGACGATCTGCGCGAGACGGCGGGACTCGTGCTCGGCAGCCCGACGCGCTTCGGCAACATGGCGGCGCCGCTCAAGCATTTCCTCGACGGCACGGGGAGCCTGTGGCTCGCCGGCGCGCTGTCCGGCAAGCCTGCCGGTGTCTTCACTTCCACCCAGACCCTGCACGGCGGCCAGGAGACGACGCTCGTCTCGATGATGCTGCCGCTGTTGCACCACGGCATGTACCTGGTGGGCCTGCCCTACAGCGAGCGCGCGCTCAACGAGACCTCGAGCGGCGGCACCCCCTACGGCGCCTCCCACGTCGGCGGCTCCGAGCAGGCGCCGCTCCTCACCGCAGAGGAGCAGGCGCTCGCGCAGGCGCTCGGCCGCCGGGTGGCCACCCTCGCCCTGCGGCTCAGCCCGGCGGACGCGGCGCAGAGCGCAACACGTCGCGGATGAACGGCACGGTGAGGCGGCGCTGTGCCGTGAGCGCCGCCTCATCGAGCGTATCGAGCAACTCATAGAGACGGCGCATGTCGCGCGGATAGCGCCGCCGCAGCCACTGCCAGGTCTCCTCGGGAAGCTCCAGGCCGCGCAGCCGCGCGCGCAGCTGCAGCGCCGCCTGTTGCTCCGCCTCATCGAGCGGACGCAGCTGGAACACCGCGCCCGCCGCGAAGCGCGAGCCGAGATCGGGCAGTGCCCACGGCAGCAGTGAGGGCGGGGCGCTCGCCGCGGCGATGAGCGCGCCTCCGGCGTCCTCGGTCTCGCGCAACAGGGCGAACAAGCCGCGCTCCCAGGCGAGCTGGCCTGCCACCTGATCGAGGTCGTCGAGGCACAGACACTCGAGCTGCGCGAGGCCCTCCAGCACGCCGAAACCGAGCGGCGCGACTTGCGCGAGCGGCACGTAGCCCGCGCGCACGCGCTCGGCGGCCGCGGCGCAGATTGCCTGCAGCAGGTGCGTCTTGCCCGCGCCCGCAGGGCCGCACACCCAGGTCGCGCCGCGCACCGCGCCGGCGGCGAGCAGACGCGCGTGCGCCAGCGCCTCGGCATTGCGCCCCGGGAGGAAGCTGGCGAAAACGGCACGGTCCGGCAGTCGCAAGCCGAGCGGCAGCTGACGCATCGGCTTAAGCGGGGCGCGCGGGTGCCCATACCCGCCGCGTGAAGCTGACGACGTAGTGCAGCCCCGACAGCAGGGTGGTCGCGAGCGTGAGCGCCGCTGCGGCGTCGAGCATCTCGTGCGGCGGCAGACCCGAGGCCGCATTCAGCATGACCAGCATGACGTACATGAGCTGCACCGCCGTGTTGATCTTGCTGAGCACCGTGGGACGGCCGCGCAGCGGGCCGAACCACAGCCGGAAGACCAGCGCTCCGAGTCCAATCATGACATCGCGCGCCACCACCGCCGCCGACAGCCACCAGGGAATCAGTCCGAGCCACGCCGACTCGACGAACACGGTCACCAGCAGCAGCTTGTCGGCCAGCGGGTCGAGCACCTTGCCGAGCTCGGAGGTCCAGTCGAAGCGCTTGGCGAGATAGCCGTCGAGGCCGTCGGAGACCGCGGCCGCGATGAACAGCGACAGCGCCGCCAGCTGCTCGCCGGCGTTGAGTGCCGCGGCGATCGGCCAGATTAGCGCCATGCGGATCAGGCAGATGAGGTTGGGCAGGTGACGCACGATGGACCTCGGGAAGCGCTTCGCTAAGCGCGCTCAGCCCTGTGGCTGATAGCGGTAGACGAGCGGCCCGGCACCGGTCGCGACCCGCACCAGGCGCGTCGCGCCGGTGAGCTCGCGCTCGAGAGCTGCGCTTCCCCCGGGCACCTCCACCTCGAAGGTAGCGCTGGCGGAGTCGACTTCCGCAAGCTCGGCGCGGCGTACGCCGGGAATGCTCTGCAGCACGCGCTCGACGCCGGCGCAGTCCGCGAGCCCGGCGATGCCCTCGACGCGCACGCGCGTAGCCGCCTCCGCCGCGGCCGCCGCGCCCGGCGGCGGCGCAAGCAGGTCGACGGTGTGGTCGATCCCGGCACTCAGCGGCCCCGTCCAGCTCGGACTCTCGGCGCGGGTATAGAGCGTCCATTGCAGCTGGCCGGGCGGCACGGCCGCGTCCGCCCGGCCCACCAGCACCTGATCGGCGCCGTAACGCTGCGCCGACTGCAGCAGCTGCTCGCCCCCGAGCGCGCTGCCGGCGCCGTCGACCACCGGCAGCGGGATCACGCTGATCGGCAGCCCGCGCTCGGTGGCGGTGCGCTCGAGCTCAGCACGCGCCGCTTCCGCATCCGCGCGCCCAGGCGGCGGATACAGCACCACCAGAGTGAAGGGCCGCTCGCGCGCCCAGGCGCTGCGGCCCGCAGCCTCGATGGCGTGTCCGACCGCGGCCGCGTCGAACACTACCTGCGGCTCACCGTGCGGGCCGGTGGTGTAGGTCTGCACATAGCGGGCGGCATCGGCGATCACGCTGGCGAGCGCCGGATCGTCGGCGGCCTCGCGCCGCCCGGTGGCGCGCACCAGCGCTTCGCGCATGGCGTTCTGCACCGCGGTGGCGGATTGCTGCTCGAGCCCGACCTCGTAGACCCGTACCGGGCGCAGCGCCCACGACGGCAGCGGCAGCATTGCGCACAGGACGGCGAGGCCCGCGAGCGCTGCGCGCATGTGCCTCGCGGCAGTTGCTCTTGGGAAGGGTCGTGACATTTGTCCGGATCGCACACGCGGGCGTTGGACGGAATGTACAATATCACACGCCGCGGCACGCAGCCGACGGCGGCCGCCCTGCAGTTGCGCCAATCCTATGAGCGAACGTCCTGGCATGACCTATCGTGATGCCGGCGTCGATATCGACGCCGGCGACGAGCTCGTCGAGCGCATCAAGCCGCTGGTGCGCCGCGCGCAACGGCCCGAGGTGCTCGCCGGAATCGGCGGCTTTGGCGCTCTGGTAGAGCTGCCGGCGGGCTACCGGCAACCGGTACTCGTGTCCGGCACCGACGGTGTAGGCACCAAGCTGCGGCTCGCGATCGACAGCGGCCGCCACGACACGATCGGGATCGATCTGGTCGCGATGTGCGCCAACGACGTCGTGGTGCAGGGCGCGGAACCGTTGTTCTTCCTCGACTACTACGCCACCGGGAAGCTGCGCGTCGCGGTCGCCGAGGCCGTGGTGCGCGGCATCGTCGAGGGTTGCGTGCAGGCCGGCGCGGCGCTGGTGGGTGGTGAGACCGCGGAGATGCCCGGCATGTACCAGGGCGAGGATTACGACCTCGCCGGGTTCTGCGTCGGGGTGGTCGAGAAGGACGCGATCATCGACGGCAGCCGCGTCGCGGCCGGCGACGCCGTGATCGGCCTCGCCTCCTCCGGGCCGCATTCCAACGGCTACTCGCTGGTGCGCCGCCTGCTGGCGGCGGCCGGCGCCACCGCCGACACCATGCTCGAAGGCCGGCCGCTCCTCGAGCGACTGCTGGCGCCGACGCGCATCTACGTGAAGCCACTCCTCGCCCTCATGCGCGCGCTGCCGGTGCACGGACTGGCGCACATCACCGGCGGCGGCCTCACCGACAACATCCCGCGCACTCTGCCCGCGGGCCTGGAGGCGGTGCTGGAGCGCGCGCGCTGGCACCGCGATCCGGTGTTCGACTGGCTGCAGAGCGCCGGGCGCATCGCGGCGGCCGAGATGTACCGCACTTTCAACTGCGGCATCGGCATGGTGGTCATCGTAGCGGCCGCGCGCGCCGACGCCGCGGTCGAGTTCCTGAACGCGCGCGGCGAGACCGCAGTCGTCATCGGCGCAGTCGCGAGCGGCAGCCGCGGCGTCTGCATCCGGGAATGAGCGCCACCCCACAGCTATCGCTCGCGATCCTGATCTCCGGCCGCGGCTCCAACATGGAGGCGCTGGCGCGCGCCTGTCAGGCGCGTGCGCTCGCCGCGCGCGTCGCGGTGGTGATCGCCGATCGCGCCGACGCCGGCGGACTGGAGCTGGCACGGGGCCTCGGCGTCCCGACGACGACCATCGCGCCCGCGGGCGACCGCGCCGCCTTCGAAGCGGCGCTGGCGGCGGCGCTCGAGGAGCACCGCCCCGGTGCGATAGCGCTCGCCGGCTTCATGCGCGTGCTGTCGGCAGAGTTCGTCGCACGCTATCTCGGGCGCCTGTTCAACATTCATCCCTCGCTGCTGCCGAAATACCCGGGCCTCGACAGCCACGCCCGTGCGCTCGCCGCGGGCGACGCGCAGCATGGCGCGAGCGTGCATTTCGTCACGCCGGAGGTGGACGCGGGACCGGTGGTGCTGCAGTCGCGCCTCGCGGTGCGCAGCGGCGATACCCCGGCCAGCCTCGCCGCGCGCGTGCTCGCGACCGAGCACGTCATCTACCCGCGGGCGCTCGGCTGGTTCGCCGATGGGCGCCTCAGCTGGCGTGACGGCGGCGCGTGGCTCGACGGGCGGCCGCTGCCCTCGCCGGTCGTGGAAGAGTTCAGATGAAGCGGCTGCTGCCACCGCTGACGGCGGCACTGCTGGCGGCGAGCGCCGCCGCCGGCGCCGAGGAGCTCAAGCCCTACCAGGCCAGCTACAAGGGCATCTGGCACGGCATGACCGTCGCGGTCTCGGACCTGAAGCTCGAGCAGACGGGCGATACCTGGACGTACAGCTCGAGCAGCGCGCCGCGCGGCATCGGCCGCCTGGCTGCCGGGATCTTCCCGCCGCGCCAGGTGAGCGTGGTGCGCGTAACCGCGGCGGGGGTGCAGCCGCTCAGCTACCAGTCCAGCGGCGGCGAGAGCGCGAAATCCATCGACCTAAAGTACGACTGGCGAGCCGCGCGGGTCACCGGCAGCTACGAGGGCGCGCACGTCGATCAGCCGCTGACCGCCGACGTACAGGACGATGCTTCGGTGCAGCTCGCCCTGACGGTGGAGCTGCTGGCGGGACGTACGCCGAAGAGCTTTCGCATCATCGACCGCGACGGCACGCGGCAATACCAGTTCGCGCGCGACGGCGAGGCGACGCTGCAAACGCCGCTGGGTGCGGTGGCCACGGTGGTGTACCGTTCGCAGAAGGCCCATTCACCGCGCATCACCCGTTTCTGGTGCGCACCCGGCCGCGGCTACATCCCCATGAAGGTGCAGCAGACGCGCGCTGACGAGGTGCAGTGGACGCTGGAGATCGAGAGCCTGTCGCGTAAGTGACGCGGCGCGCGATTGGCGCTCAGATTTGAGGTTGCCTGAACTGCTTGGCGAGCTTCAGGTCCTGCCCCTGATAGTGCGAGCCGATTTCGCGGCCGTAAAGCGTCTGCGGTCGCTCTGCCATTCGCTCATAACGCAGCCAGCCAACCCTTTGGCCGTCTTCCAGAACAAACGGCACCTCATGAGAACGCACTTCCAGAACGCCCCGGCTGCTTCCCGCCTTCCTGGTAAACGGGTCCCAACCGAAGCCGGGATCGAAAAATCCCGCGTAATGAACGCGGAATTCCCCCGCGCGCGTGTCGTACGGGAGCATCTCCGCCGCAAAATCCGGCGGCACCGCGACGGGTTCCTTGGTCATCAGAATATAGAACTCGTCGGGGTCTAGAACGAGCGAAGGCTTGCGATGAAAGCGGATGGGTTCCCAGAAATCGAGTGGATCATAGTCGCGGCTGTCGAGATCAATTCGCTTCGTGTGCTTTTTTGCGCGCCAGCCAATCAGACAGCCGTCGTCGCCGGAGCCAACTAAATCGATCGAGAACGGCAGGTAGCCGGTCCTGTCACTTACTTCGGCGCTGTCGGATATCTGCCCTTCGCTCAGAAGCTGTCTCCAGTCAGTCGAGGTAATGGGTCGCGGTGCTTCGCCTCGGGTGCGACGGAATCGCAGTTGATTGAGTCGGGTCCCGGTTCTGACTACCACGCTGAAGCTCCGCGGAGCCACCTCCAGGTACAGCTGGCCCTGGTACCCCTCTCCCACCTGGTCGAACAGCGTCGCCGCGTCGGCAATGAGGCGTGTCAGGATGTCCAGGCGGCCGGTCGAACTCTTGGGATTAGCGAAAGCCGCGACTTCACTCTTCAGGCGGATCGACTCGAGCAGAGGAACGACGTACACGCGACCTCTCTCGAGAACGGCACCTTTTCTGAGGTCCATGCCGAAGCTCTGGAAGTCGGCATCGAGTTCCCCCATCTTGTCCAAGACTTTCGTGCCCTTCCCGGGCAAAAAGCTGGCATCGACCGGATACGCATAGTCTCCCAGCCGCAAGTCGATGCTGGCTGGCTGCACTTGATCCGGCAGAATGTCGGACAGAATTCCTACCGGGGCAATTTCCGCGTTCGCCACCATCTCGCTTATCTTCTGGCATGGCAGGATGCCCGTGTACACCGAAGAGCGGGTCGGCGTCTCGAGCAAACTGGCTGCTTCCAACCGGACTGCCTGCATCAGGTCTCCTCGATGACGATCTTGGGGAACACGCTGCTGCGATCGCGGGCCCGCGCGGCGAGCGCGCCCGCAGTGCGGCGCGCCATCTGCAAATAGCAGCGCGCGCGCGCTGAGTCCGGAGCGGCGATCACCGTCGGCCGCCCGCCGTCGGCCTCCTCGCGGATGTGCGCGTCGAGGGGCAGCTCGCCGAGCAGCTTCACGCCGTATTGCTGCGCGAGCGCCGCGCCGCCGCCGGCGCCAAAGATGTGCTCGGCGTGCCCGCAGCTCGAGCAGATGTGCACGCTCATGTTCTCCACCACGCCGAGCACCGGCACGGCGACCTTCTCGAACATCTTCAGGCCCTTGCGGGCGTCGGCGAGCGCAATGTCCTGCGGGGTGGTGACGATCACCGCGCCCGCGACCGGCACGCGCTGCGCGAGCGTGAGCTGGATGTCCCCGGTGCCGGGCGGCATATCGACCACCAGATAGTCGAGCGTCCCCCATTGCGTCTCGGAGAGCAGCTGGGTCAGCGCCTGGGTCACCATCGGCCCGCGCCACACCATCGGCTGCTCGGCGTCCACCAGGAAGCCGATCGACATGGCGCTGACGCCGTGCGCCGTGAGGGGCTTCAACCGCTTGCCTTCGGCCAGCACCGGCCGCTCGCGCGCGAGACCGAGCATCAGCGGCTGGCTGGGGCCGTAGATGTCGGCATCGAGGATCCCGACCCGCGCGCCCTGGACGGCCCAGGCGAGCGCCAGGTTCACGGCCACCGTGGACTTGCCGACGCCGCCCTTGCCGGAGGCGACTGCCACGATGTTCTTGATCTCAGCGAGAGGAGTTAAGGTCCGCTGCACGGCGTGGGCGCGGATGTCGGATTCGAGCTCGATGGCAAGCGGCGCACCGATGCCGGCCGCGGTCAGCGCCCGGGTGAGCCCGGCGGCGAGCTCGTCCCGATAGCCGCCGACCGGATACCCCAGCACGATCCGTGCGGTGTAACCTGCCGCCGCCGCGCCCACCTCGCGCACCGCCTGGGCGGTGCCGAGCGTCTCGCCCAGGTACGGATCGACGTAAGCGTCGAGCGCGGCGCGCACGGCGTTGACGGGGGGCTCGGGGGTCATGGCGAAAATCCGGCGGGACGTGAGCCTGCATTGTAGAGCCTGGGAGGGCCGCGCGCATGGCGGCGGACCGCGCCCTGGGGCGCGCGCTCCCCGGCCCGGCCCGTTTGCAGGCCTGTGGCATAATCAGCAGGAGCCGTCGCTCCAGCGCACTTGACTACACCCGCGCCCCACAACAGGCCGACCCGCGGTCACCGCGCCCTGCGGGCACTCGCCGCCCGCGTTTGCGGCGCGCCGCGTGCGGCCGCAGTCCCTGGTCGGAACAGCTGAATGAGCTTCTTTACCAACCTCCGCGCCGAGCGGCTGATCATGGAGATCCGCTCCTCGCCGGATGCCTCCAGCCCGGCGACGCAGAAGGCGGTCGCCAAGCTCAAGGAAGTGGGTCCGGGGGCCATCGATTCGATCTTCGGCGCGCTGCCGGATGCCGATAAGGGCGCAACCCTGGCGCTGGTCGAGGTGCTCGGGTCGCTGGTGAGCCAGAAGACCTTCCCGGAATTCATGCGCGGGCTTATCCAGGGCAGCCCGCGCGTCATCGCCGGCATCTCCTGGGCGCTCACCGGCTCGCAGAGTTACCCGGCGCACCTGCTGCTCGATGCGCTCAACACCCAGGGCATCTCCAAGTCGGCCCTCCTCGAAGTGATCAGCGCGCAGAAGGCCCGCTTCACGGTGCGCGAGCTGCTGACGGCGGCCTACGCGCAGGAGCCGAATGAGAAGGCCGCGCTGTTTCGCGTCATCGCCGAGGTCGCCGACAAGGCCTCGGTCCCGGAGCTCCTCGGGCGCCTGCAGGGCAAGGATGCGATCGCGCGCGTGCACATCATCAGTACGCTGGCGCGCTTCAGACAGCCCGAGGTGCAGACCGCGCTCAACGGCCTGCTGAAGGACCCGAACAAGCTCATCCGCGGCGCGGTGCTGTCGGCGCTGCAGCGCATGGACGGCCCCATCGACATCGAGCGCGTGTGCGCCCTGCTGCGCGACCCGGAGCTCGACGTGCTCAACAAGGCCGTCGACGTCGTCATCAAGGCCAACCATCCGGAGACGATCCGCTACCTGATCGAGGTCCTCAAGGACGAGAACGAGAACGCGCGGCGCGCCGCGGTCGAAGTCCTGAACGAGGTCGGCGACGCCAAGTCGGTCAAGTACCTGCTGGCGGCACTCAAGGACAGCGACTGGTGGGTGCGCAGCCGCGCCGCCGATGCGCTCGGCAAGATCGGCGGCCCGAAGGTGATCGACGCGGTGCTGCAGCTGGTACGCGACAAGGACGAGGATATCCGCCGCGCCGCCATCGAGATCCTCAACCAGACCAAGGACGAGCGCGCCATCGACTCGCTCATCCAGGCGACGCGCGACAGCGACTGGTGGGTGAGCGAGCGTGCGGTGGATGCGCTCGCCGAGATCGGCAGCAAGCGCGCCGTGCCGCGCCTCATGGAAATGCTGCACGCCGGCAACGGCAAGGCGACGCCCATCGTGGTGCGTGCGCTCGGCAAGCTCGGCGACAGCAACCTGGTAGGCGAGCTGCTGTCGCTGGTGGCGCGGCCCGAGCGCGAGATCCGCATCGAGGCGATCCAGGCACTGTCGAAGGTGGCGGACGAAGCCCAGGCGGATCAGGTACGCAAGGAGCTGCAGGCGCAGGCCGCTTCGCCCGATCAGACGGTCTCGCGCCTGGCCGCAGCCGCCGTGTCCGCGCTCGACAACCGCATCGCCGGCATCGCCACGCTGAGTGCCGGCACGCCGGCGCCCGGCGCGCTGCCGCCCCCGCTGGCGGGTGCGCCGGCGCAAAGCGGCGTGCGGCCGCCGCAGTCGGCAGCGCCTGCCGAGCCCACGCGCACGGTGGTCATCAACGATCAGGCGCGGCGCCAGGCGGAGGCGGAGGCCGCGGCCGCCGCGCGCCTCGACATCCAGACGCTCAAGCCGGGCGAGATCATCGAGGGCCGCTACAAGTACATCGACCGCATCGGACGCGGTGCCTTCGGCACGGTGCTGCTGATGGAGGACACCGTGGTCGATGAGCGGCTGATCCTCAAGTTCCTGAACCCGAACGTCTCGCAGGACGAGGAGGTGATGAAGCGCTTCGTCCACGAGCTGCGCTACTCGCGCAAGATCACCCACAAGAACGTCATCCGCATCTACGACTTCCTCTACATCCAGGGGCTGTACGCCATCTCGATGGAGTACTTCCCCTCGCACACGCTCGGCGGCGAAGTGGTGAACGAAAAGCCGGTCGAGCTCAAGCGCGCCGTCCAGTTCGGCATCGACATCTGCACCGGCATGGCCGTGGCCCACCAGCAGGGCATCGTGCATCGCGACCTGAAGCCGGCCAACGTGCTCATCAACCAGGAAGGGCTGCTCAAGATCGTCGACTTCGGCGTCGCCGCCGCACAGCGCGAGGGCGACACCCAGCTCACCAAGACCGGCTACGTCATCGGCTCCCCGAAGTACATGGCCCCCGAGCAGATCCTCGGCAAGAAGGTCGACGAGCGCGCCGACATCTACGCGCTCGGCGTGATGCTCTACGAGATGGTGACCGGCGTGCCGCCCTACTCGCGCGGCGATCACATGTCGGTCATGTACCAGCACGTGCAGGGTAAGGCGCGCATCCCCCAGGATCTCAATCCCAACCTGCCGCCGGGGCTGTCGGATCTGGTGATGAAGAGCATGGCGGTCGACAAGACCAAGCGCTTCCAGACCATGGACGAGCTGCGCGCCGCGCTCGAGCGTTTCCGTTAACCAGCGCACACTCCCGGCGAGCGGCGCAGCATGGCCTGCGCACCCCACGGCGCGCCTTGCCAAAGTTCGTGCGTTACGTCAAATTTCGAGCCACAAGCTGTTGATCCTGAAGCCCGCTACCGGCTAAACAGGGTCTACTGCCCTTTAGGCGGAGCGCTCGCGTGGCTCGTATAGATGCCTTCCTCAAGCTCGGCACGCAGCAGGGGTGCTCGGACGTGCACCTGGCGGTGGGCGTACCCCCGATGCTGCGCATGCACGGCGACCTGCTGCCGATCAAGTTCCGCGATCTGCGCCCGGGAGAGCTCGAGGGCTACATCGCGGAGATCCTCACCAGCGCGCAGAACGAGCACTTCGCCCGCGGCCACGACCTCGACTTCTCCTACGTGTCGGCCGAGGGCGGTCGTTTCCGGGTGAATGTCTACCGCAAGGACACCGGGGTCGGCGCCACCTTCAGAACGATCCCCTCCAGCGTACCGACGCTCGAGAGCCTCGATCTGCCGCCGATCGTCACCAAGCTGTGCGACTTCCACCAGGGCATGGTGCTGGTGACCGGCTCCACCGGCACCGGCAAGTCGACCACGCTCGCGGCGATGATCAATCACCTCAACGAGACCCGTAAGCTCAACATCATCAGTCTCGAGGACCCGATCGAGTTCGTGCATCCGAGCAAGCAGAGCCAGGTCATCCAGCGCGAGCTCGGCACCCACATCCCGAGCTTCGCCGAAGGGGTGCGCGCGGCGATGCGCGAGGACCCGGACGTGATCCTGGTGGGCGAGCTGCGCGACGCCGAGACCATCTCGATGGCCATGACCGCCGCCGAGACCGGACACCTGGTGCTCGGCACGCTGCACACCACCGGCGCGGTGAAGACCATAGACCGCGTCATCGACGCGCTGCCGGTGGAGGAGCGCGAGCAGACCAAGAGCTTCCTCGCGCAGAGCCTGCTCGCAGTCGTCACGCAGGTGCTGGTGAAGACCGCCGACGGCCACGGGCGCCGGGCCGTGTGCGAGATCCTCATGATGACCAAGGCGATCGCCAAGCTCATCCAGACCGAGCAGACCCACCAGATCCCGACCCAGCTGCAGATGGGCAAGGACCTCGGCATGCAGATGCTCGACCAGGCGCTGCTGGCGGCCATCAACGCCCGCGCCATCGATCCCGACGACGCCTACAACTACGCGACCGAGAAGCGTTCCTTCCAGCGCTTCGTCACCGACACGACCATGCTGCCGAAGCTGGACGCCCCGCCGGCCGCGGCTCCGGCGTCGGGCTCGACGGCCTGAAGGGACTCAAAAGCCGCCATGGCCCAGGTCGATGCACTGCTGATCGAGATACTCGACAAGCGCGGCTCGGACCTGCACCTGATCGCGGGCGACCCGCCGCGCGTGCGCGTCTTTGGCGATCTCACTCCCTTGAAGCCCGAGAAGCTCAACCCCGAATGGGTCAAGGCGGCGCTCTACGAGATCATGCCCAAAGCCGCGGTCGAGCGCTTCGAGAAGAAAGACGGCGCGGACTTCGCCTATAGCCTCGAGGGGCGCGGGCGCTTTCGCGTCAACGTGATGCGCCAGCTGAACGGCATGGGCGCGGTATTCCGCGCGATTCCCTCCAAGGCGCTCACGCTCGATGAGCTGAAGCTCCCCGACGCGGTGCGTACCATGTGCCGGCAGAACAGCGGGCTGATTCTCGTGACCGGCAAGACCGGCTCGGGCAAATCGACGACGCTCGCCGCGATGATCGATGACATCAACCACCGCGTAAAGGGACACATCCTCACCGTCGAGGATCCGATCGAGTTCGTGCACGAGCGCAAGAACTGCCTCATCAGCCAGCGCGAAATCGGCGTGCACAGCCCGAGCTTCGCCGCCGCGGTCCATTCGGCCCTGCGCGAAGACCCGGACGTGGTGCTGGTCGGCGAGTTGCGCGACCTCGAGACCATGAGCATCGCGGTGACCGCCGCCGAGATGGGCATCCTCGTCATGGGGACGCTGCACACCAACGGTGCGGCCGCCACCGTCGACCGCATGATCAACGTATTCCCCTCCGACAAGCAGTCGCACGTGCGCACCATGCTGTCCACCTCGCTCCGCGGCGTGGTCTCGCAGCAGCTGCTGCAGCGCGCTGACCGCCAGGGCCGCGTGGCGGCGCTCGAGATCCTGGTCAATACCCCGGCGGCTTCCAACCTCATCCGCCAGGGCAAGCTCGATCAGCTCGAGAACGCCATGCAGGCCGGCGGGCAGTTCGGCATGCGCACCATGGACACGGCGATCCAACAGCTCTTTGACCAGCGGCAGATCACCGGCAAAGAGGCCTACAAGAAGGCGATCAACAAGACCAAGTTCGAGGAGTTCAGAGACCCCGTCTGAAGGCGCGCGGCTTCCGCCCGCACGAGCCTGTAAACTAGTCGGATGACCCGGCGGATCTTCGTCACCACCGCGCTCCCCTACGCCAATGGCCCGTTCCACATCGGGCACATCATGGAGTACATCCAGGCCGACATCTGGGTGCGCTTCCAGCGCCTGCAGGGCAATCAGCTGCATTTCGTCGGCGCCGACGACGCCCACGGCGCCCCGATCATGCTCAAGGCGGAGGCCGAGGGCGTCACGCCGCAGCAGCTGGTGGCGCGCATCGCCGCCGGCCGGCCGCGCTACCTTGATGGCTTTCACTTAAGCTTCGATCACTGGTACTCGACCGATTCGCCGGAGAATACCCGCCTGTCGCAGGACATCTACCTGCGGCTCAAACAGGCGGGGCTCATTTATAAGAAGGACATCGAGCAGTTCTACGACCCGCTCAAGGGGATGTTCCTCCCGGACCGCTACATCAAGGGCGAGTGCCCAAACTGCCACTCGCCCGATCAGTTCGGCGATGCCTGCGAGGTGTGCGGCACGGTGTACGCACCCACCGATCTGATCAATCCCTATTCGGCGCTGTCGGGCGCGAAGCCGCTGCTGAAGCGCTCGGAGCACTTCTTCTTCCGCCTGTCGGATCCGCAGTGCGTCGCCTTCCTCGAGTCGTGGCTGGCGGCGGCCGGGCGGCTGCAGCCGCAGGTCGCCAACAAGGCGCGCGAGTGGCTCGCCGGCGGCGAGCGGGAATTGGGCGACTGGGACATCTCGCGCGATGCCCCCTACTTCGGCATCCCCATCCCGGATGCGCCGGGCAAGTACTTCTACGTGTGGCTGGATGCCCCGATCGGCTATCTGGCATCGCTCGCGAGCTACTTCGCGAGCGGCAAGGCGCGCGCCAACGGCGAGCTGCGCAGCTTCGAGGAGTTTCTCGCCGCCCCCGACACCGAGCAGATCCACTTCATCGGCAAGGACATCATCTACTTCCACACGCTGTTCTGGCCGGCGATGCTTAAGTTCGCCGGCCCGCCGTACAAGGTCCCGAGCCACGTGTGGGTACACGGCTTCATCACCGTGTCCGGAGAGAAGATGTCGAAGTCGCGCGGCACCGGCATCAGTCCGCTGCGCTACCTCGAGGTCGGGATGAATCCCGAGTGGCTGCGCTACTACATCGCCGCCAAGCTCAATGCCAACGTCGAGGACCTCGACTTCAATCCCGACGACTTCCTGGCACGGGTCAACAGCGATCTCGTGGGCAAGTACGTCAACATCGCGAGCCGCGCGGCGAACTTCATCACCCGGCTGTTCGGCGGTGAGCTCAGCTACGCCGGCAGCGCGCAGGAGCTCACCCTTGGCGCACAAGCCACCGCAGCCGCCGTGCGCGACAGCTACGAGAGCCGCGAGTTCGGCAAGGCCATGCGCGACATCATGGCGGTGGCGGACCGGATCAACCATGACTTCGATGCGCGCGCGCCCTGGGTGCTCGCGAAGGATCCAGCCAGGGCGGCCGAGCTCCAGGACGTGTGCTCGCGCGCGCTGCACGGCTTTAAGCTGCTGTCGGTGCTGCTCGCGCCGGCGCTGCCGGCGCTCGCCTCGCGCGTGGCGCGGGAGCTGTTCAATCTGGGGCGCGATTTCACCTGGAGCGACGCCGCCGTGCTCCCCGAGCGCATCAACGCCTACCAGCACCTGATGACGCGCGTCGAGGCGCAGCAGCTCGATGCGCTGTTCGATGCCGCCCCCGCGGCGGCGGGCGCTACGGCCACGGCGAGTGCGATGACGACGACCGCCGCGCCTCACGCGGGCGGGGAGTCCCCGATCTCCATCGACGAGTTCAAGCGCGTCGAGCTGCGCGTCGCGCGTATCCTCGTCGCCGAGGTGGTGCCGGGTGCCGACAAATTGCTGAAACTGACACTCGATCTCGGCACCGAGCAGCGCACGGTGTTCGCCGGCATCAAGTCGGCCTACGATCCGGCGGCGCTCGCCGGACGCCTCACGGTCGTAGTCGCGAACCTCGCGCCGCGCAAGATGAAGTTCGGCGTGTCCGAAGGGATGGTGCTGGCCGCGAGCGGTGAGTCGCCGGGAATCTATCTGCTCGCGCCCGACAGCGGTGCGACTCCCGGCATGCGGGTCAGCTGAGGCGGCGGCGCCGCGCACGGAATGCCGCGCCCATGATCAGCGCGCATCAGATCGAGGCCCTGCTGCCGCAGACGCAGTGCACACGCTGCGGCTACCCCGGCTGCCGGCCTTACGCCGAGGCGATCGCGAGCGGCGCGGCGCAGATCAATCAATGCCCGCCCGGAGGCGCCGCCACCATCGGCGCGCTCGCAGCGCTCCTTGGGCGCCCCACGCTACCGCTCAACCCGGCCAACGGCGTCGCCGGCCCGGAGCTCGTGGCACAGATCGATGAGGATGCCTGCATCGGCTGCGCCCGCTGCCTGCCACCCTGTCCGGTGGATGCGATCGTCGGTGCGCAGCGCCAGATGCACACGGTGGTGCTCGCGCTGTGCACCGGCTGCGAACTGTGCATCGCGCCCTGCCCGGTCGACTGCATCACCATGGTGCCGCGCGCGAGTCTGGCCGCGGCGCCGGTGCCGCCACGGCGGGAGGACAACCGCGCGCGCTTCGAGGCGCACGGCGCGCGCGCCGCAGCGCGCGCCAGCGAGCGCGCAGCGCTTCTCGAGACCCGCAAACAGGAGCTGTGATGCACGCCGCGACGCGCCGCGCCATCTTCCGGCGGCTGCAGGCCGCAAACCCCGCGCCGACCACCGAGCTCGTGGCCAGCTCGCCATTCGAGCTGCTGGTTGCGGTGATGCTGTCGGCGCACACCACCGACAAGAGCGTCAACGCGGCGACGCGCAAGCTGTTCCCGGTCGCCAACACGCCGGCCGCGATCGCCGCGCTCGGCGTCGAGGCAGTCAAGCCCTACATCCGCACGGTCGGCCTGTACAACACCAAGGCCGCGAACCTGGTGGCGCTCGCGCGGCAGATCCTCGAGCGGCACGGCGGCGAGATCCCCGCCGACCGCGCGGCGCTCGAGGCGCTGCCGGGTGTCGGCCGCAAGACCGCGAGCATCATTCTCAACATGGTGTTCGGGCAGCCCGAGATCGCGGTCGACACCCATATCTTCCGGGTCGCCAACCGCACCGGGCTCGCGCCCGGCAAGACGCCGCTCATCGTCGAGCAAGGCCTCGTCGCCGGCACGCCCGCCGAGTTCCGCAAGGACGCGCATCACTGGCTGATCCTGCATGGCCGCTACGTGTGCACCGCGCGCTCACCCAAGTGTCCGACGTGCATCATCCGCGACCTGTGCGAGTACAAGCACAAGACGCCGGCGGCGGCGAAGCGCAGCGGCGTGAGTGCCGCCATCCGCCGCAGCGCAACCCGCGGGCGGCGCGCGCGACGGCCCTCCCGGTAAGAGCGAAACCGGCGGTTCGCGCTGGATGGGCGTGGCTCTGGCCCAAAAGCCCGAACGGGCGTAGCGTTTATGTGCAGAGGTCCCCATGAAGCTCCTTCGGATCGTCAGCGTACTTCTGGCCATGGCCCCGTCCGCGGGGATCTGCGACGGCTACTTCCGCTGTGGTTCATGGCTCGTATCTTCTGACACCTCGTTAGCCGAGCTACTGAAGAAATGCGGGGAACCGTCTTCAAAGAACGTTTCGATCCACGACGTCTTCGGGGACCACGGCCAGAAATTGGGCACCACACAGATTGAAACCTGGCGCTACGATCGGGGCTCCCGTGATGCCGCCATGATTGTCACGGTAGTCGATGGGAAGCTCGAATCAGTTAAGAGTGAGTCAGCGGACGATCGGCCTGATGGACAGTAGCCGGGGCCCTGTAGCGAGCGTCTCGCCGCCAGGTTACTTCTTCTTCGGCAGATAGAGATCCGTCAGCGTGCCTTCGAAGGCCTCGGCCGCGCCGGCCACGGTCTCCGACAGCGTGGGGTGCGGGTGGATCGTGAGGCCGATGTCGGCCGCGTCGCAGCCGGTCTCCACGGCGAGCGCGATCTCACTGATCAGCTCGCCGGCGTTGGTGCCGACGATGCCGCCGCCGAGCACCCGGTGGGTCTCGGGATCGAACAGCAGCTTGGTGAAGCCTTCCTCGCGACCGAGCGACAGTGAGCGGCCGTTCGCCACCCAGGGGAAGTTGCCCTTGGCGAAAGCGATGCCCTTTTCTTTCGCCTCGGTCTCCGTGAGCCCCACCCAGGCGACTTCCGGATCGGTGTAAGCGACGGAGGGAATCACGCGCGCATCGAAGGCGCGCTTCAACCCGGCGGCCACCTCGGCGGCAACCTTGCCCTCGTGCATGGCCTTGTGCGCCAGCATCGGCGGCGCGGCGATGTCGCCGACCGCAAAGATGTGCGGCACGTTGGTGCGCATCTGCTTGTCCACGGGAATGAAACCGCGCGCCGATACCGCGACGCCGGCGAGCTCGGCGCCGACGCTGTGGCCATTGGGCGCACGCCCGACCGCCACCAGCACGCGGTCGAACAGCTGCGGCGCCGGCGCCTTGTCGCCGGCGAAGCTCACCTTGAGACCCTCGGTCCGAGCTTCCACGCCCGCCACCTTGGTGCCGAGCAGGATCTGCTGATAGCGCGCACGGACGCGCCGCTCGAGCGGCCGCACCAGGTCCGGGTCGCAGCCGGGCATCAGCTGTGGGGTGAGCTCGACGACGCTGACGCGCGTGCCGAGCGCGTCGAACACGCACGCCAGCTCGAGCCCGATGATGCCGCCGCCGATCACCAGCAGCCCGCCGGAGAACTCCGGCAGCTCGAGCGCGTCGCTGGAATCGAGGATGCGCGGGTCGGCGGGCAGACCGGGGAGCCCGATGGGCTCGGAGCCCGCGGCGATGATGCACTGCTCGAAGCGGATGCGCTGCGAGCCGCTCGTGCCCATGACCTCGAGCACGTTCGGGCTCACGAAGCGCCCGCTCCCCTGCACCACCTCCACCTTGCGCTGCCGTGCCAGGACTCTGAGGCCGCTCGTGAGCTTGCGCACCACGGCGGTCTTCCACTCGCGCAGCTTCGGCAGCTCGATCGCGGGCGCGCCGAAGGCAATGCCGCGCGCGCCCATCTCCTCGGCGTCCTCGATGACCTTGGCCGCATGCAGCAGCGCCTTCGACGGTATACAACCGACGTTGAGGCACACGCCTCCGAGCTCCGGCCAGCGCTCGATGAGGGTGACCTTGAGTCCGAGGTCCGCGGCGCGGAATGCCGCGGTGTAGCCGCCCGGCCCCGCCCCGAAGACCAGCAGCCCCGTCGCGCGGTTGAAGTCCGTCGCAGCCCGCTCGGCGGGACCGCCCTTCGGTGCGGGCATGCGCACGGTATCGCCCGGCGCCTCGATGCGCGCCACGGGCGCAGCTGCCGGCGCGGGCGGCGCGGGCGAGCCTGCGGCCGGCTGTGCCGCGGCGGCAGCGGAGGCGGTCTCGAGGCGCGCAATGACGGAGCCCTTCGACACCTTGCCGCCGCGCTTCACCAGCACTTCGGTGATCGCGCCGGCCGCCGTCGCCGGTACGTCCATCGAGGCCTTGTCGGTCTCGAGCGTGAGGAGCGGCGTGTCGAGCGCGACCACGTCGCCGACCTTCACCAGCACGTCGACGACGTCTACATCGTGGAAATTGCCGAGATCGGGAACCAGCAGCTCGACGCGACTCACAGCACCGCCTCGAGGAGACTGCGCGGCTCGGCCAGCGTCTGGGCGAGATAGGTCGTGAAGCGCGCGGCCATCGCGCCGTCGATCACCCGGTGATCGTAGGACAGCGACAGCGGCAGCATCAGCCGCGGCACCAGGTTCGAGCCGCGATACACCGGACGCAGGGTAGAGCGCGACACTCCGAGGATCGCCACCTCGGGCGCGTTGATGATGGGCGTGAAGGCGGTGCCGCCGATACCGCCGAGGCTCGAGATGGTGAAGCAGCCGCCCTGCATGTCGAGCGGCGGGAGCTTGCCGGAGCGTGCCTTCTCGGAGAGCTGCGCGAGCTGCCGCGCGAGCTCGTAGACATCCTTGCGGTGTGCGTCCTTCACCACCGGCACCACCAGGCCGCCGGGCGTGTCCGCCGCAAAGCCCATGTGGATGAACTTGCGCACGATGAGATTGGCGCCGTCGGCATCCAGTGCGGCATTGAAGCGCGGGAACTCGAGCAGCGTCTTCACGCAGGCGCGCATGATGAAGGCGAGCGGGGTCAGCTTGACGCCGGCCGCCTGCGCCTTGTCCTTGAGGCTCGCCCGCAGCTCCTCGAGCTCGGTGATGTCGGCCTCGTCGAACTGCGTGACGTGCGGAATATTGACCCAGGCCGCCTGCAGGCGCGGGCCGGAGATCTTCTGGATGCGGGTCAGCGGCTGCGTCTCGACGGGCCCGAATTGCGAGTAGTCGACTGCGGGAATCGCCGGCAGCGCCGGCCGCGCGCTCGCAGCGCCTGCGGCGGCTGGCGGCGCGGGGGCTGCCAGTGCGCGCTTGACGAACGCCTTGACGTCGTCGTGCGTGATGCGGCCCTTGAAGCCCTGGCCCGTGACCCGGGCGAGATCGACACCGAGCTCGCGGGCGAACTTGCGCACCGAGGGCCCGGCGTGCGCGCGCGAGAAGCCCGGCTCATCGATTGCCGGCAGATCGGGCCGGTAGGAGCTCGGAGTCCCGAGCTGCGAGAACGACACGAGCTTGCCGGCGGGCTGAGCGCTGTCGGGCGCGGCGGGCGCTGGCGTTCGCCCGGCGGATTGCACGGGCGCGGGTGCGGCGGCGGGCGGCGCGCTCACCACGGCGGGTGCGGGTGGCGCCGCGGCGGCGGTCGGTGCCGACGCCGGTGCGCCGGCGGCGGGCTTCAGCGTCGCGAGCAGATCGCCGCTGTTGACCTTGCCGCCCTTGGCGGTGTGAATCTTCTCAACCACGCCGCTCGCGGTTGAGGGCACTTCCATCGCCGCCTTGTCGGATTCGAGCGTGACGAGCGGGGTGTCGACGCTGATGCTGTCGCCCGGCTTCACCATGACGTCGATCACGGCGACGTCCTTGAAGCTGCCCAGATCGGGCACGCGTACTTCCACCACATCCGCGGCCGCGCTCATGGCATCGTCCTTCAGACCTTCCAGGGGACGGGCTTGGCTGGATCGACGCCGAGCGCCTTGATGGCGCCGGCGACCGTCGCGCCGTCGACGCGTTTCTCGTCGGCGAGCGCCTTGAGCGCGGCGACCACGATGTAGTTGCGATCCACCTCGAAGTGCCGGCGGAGCGCGGCGCGCGAGTCGGACCGGCCGTAGCCGTCGGTACCGAGGGTGACGTAGCGGCTCCCGACCCATTGGCGGATCTGATCCGGGACGGCGCGCATGTAGTCGGTGGCCGCGATCACCGGGCCCTCGCGGTCCTTCAGCAGCTGACGAACGTACGGCACGTGCGGCGTGTCACCCGGATGCAGCAGGTTCCAGCGCTCGCATTCGAGCGCCTCGCGCCGCAGCTCGATGAAGCTGGTCACCGACAGCACGTCGGCGGGAATGCGGTAGTCGTCCTCGAGAATGCGCGCCGCCGCCAGGCACTCGCGCAGGATGGTTCCCGAGCCGAGCAGCGTCGCGCGCACTTTGCCGCGGCCGCCGATCTGCAGCAGGTACGCACCGTTGAGAATCCCCTGCTGCACCCCCGGCGGCATGGGCGGCTGCGGGTAATTCTCGTTCATCACGGTGAGGTAATAGAAGATGTTCTCCTGCTCGGCGTACATGCGCCGCAGTCCGTCGTGAATGATGACCGCGAGCTCATAGGCGTACGCCGGATCGTAGGCAACGCAGTTCGGCACCGTGGTCGCCACCAGCTGGCTGTGGCCGTCCTGGTGCTGCAGGCCCTCGCCGGCGAGCGTCGTGCGGCCCGCAGTGGCGCCGAGCAGGAAGCCGCGCGACTGGATATCTCCCGCTGCCCAGATGAAGTCTCCGACCCTCTGGAAGCCGAACATCGAGTAGAAGATGTAGAACGGCACCATGTTGATGCCGTGGTTGCTGTAGGCGGTGCCCGCCGCCATCCACGAGCACAGCGAGCCCGCCTCGTTGATGCCCTCCTCGATCATCTGTCCCTTCTTGTCCTCGCGATAGGACATGAGGGTCTCCGCATCCTGCGGCGTGTACAGCTGGCCGACGGAGGAGTAGATGCCGATCTGGCGGAACAGCCCCTCCATGCCGAAGGTGCGCGCCTCGTCCGGCACGATCGGCACGATGTTGCGGCCGATGTTCTTGTCCTTGAGCAGCACGGTGAGAATGCGCACGAACGCCATGGTGGTGGAGATCTCGCGCTCGCCGGTGCCCTCGAGCAGCGCGCCGAATGCCTCGAGCGGCGGAACAGTAAGCGCCGGGGCGGTGCGGCGCCGCTGCGGCAGGTAGCCGCCGAGTGCCGAGCGCCGCTCCTGCAGGTAGCGCGCCTCCTCGGAGCCCTCGTCGGGCTTGCGGAAGGCGGGGTTCGCGATCTGCTCGTCGGTCACCGGGATGTTGAAGCGGTCGCGGAAGATGCGCAGGTCCTCCTCGGAAAGCTTCTTCTGCTGGTGAGCCACCATCTGCCCCTCGGCAGCCTGGCCCAGGCCGTAGCCCTTGACGGTCTTGGCGAGGATCACGGTCGGGTGGCCCGTGGCCTTGAGCGCCTGATCGTAGGCAGCGTAGACCTTGACGGCATCGTGACCGCCGCGGTTCAGGCGCCAGATCTCGTCGTCCGACATGTTGGCGACCATCGCCTTCAGGTCGGGGAACTTGCCGAAGAAGTGCTCGCGCGTATAGGCGCCGCCCTTGGCCTTGAAGTTCTGGTACTCGCCGTCGACGCTTTCCTCCATCACCCGGCGCAGCAGCCCGTTGTAATCGCGCGCCAGCAGCGGATCCCAGCGCGAGCCCCACAGTACCTTGATGACGTTCCAGCCGGCGCCGAGGAAGGCGGCCTCGAGCTCCTGGATGATCTTGCCGTTGCCGCGCACCGGCCCGTCGAGGCGCTGCAGGTTGCAGTTGATGACGAACACCAGGTTGTCGAGGCCCTCGCGCACCGGCATGGTGAGCGCGCCCATCGACTCCGGCTCGTCCATCTCGCCGTCGCCGAGGAACGCCCACACCTTCTGGTCCGAGGGCTTCACCAGTCCGCGGTGCTCGAGGTAGCGGGTGAAGCGCGCCTGGAAGATCGCCATCATGGGACCTAAGCCCATCGACACGGTGGGGAACTGCCAGAAATCCGGCATCAGCCACGGATGCGGATAGGAGGACAGTCCCTGACCGCGGCCCCCGGCCTCCTGGCGGAAGTGGCGCAGCTGCTCCTCGCTCAGGCGCCCTTCGAGGAAGGCGCGCGCATAGATGCCGGGCGAGGAATGTCCCTGGATGAACACCAGGTCGCCCGGGTGATCTGCCGAGGGCGCGCGCCAGAAATGATTGAAGCCGACCTCGTAGAGCGTCGCCGACGAGGCGTAGCTCGCCAGGTGCCCGCCGAACTCGGACGAGATGCGGTTGGCGAGCAGCACCATCACCAGCGCGTTCCAGCGGATGTAGGCCTCGATGCGCCGCTCGAGCGCGCGGTTGCCGGGATACTCCGGCTCGCGGCCGCTCGGGATGCTGTTGACGTAGGCGGTGTTGGGCTTGAACGGCAGATAGGCGCCGCTGCGGCGCGTGTAGTCGATGAGCCGCTCGAGCAGGTAGTGCGCGCGCTCCGGACCGTGGGTCTTGAGCACCGAATCGATGGATTCGAGCCACTCCCGGGTCTCGACGGGATCCAGGTCTTCCAGCTTCGGTGGTTCGGTCATGTGGTCTGCCTGGTGCGCGAGCTCGCGGGAGCAGCGTCCCGTCGCAGGCGTGTTGTGCCGCGTCGCGATAGAATGAGAATGATGGCTAGCGGCGACAGGTAAAGCAAGTGAGCCCAAGGGCGTCCGCCGCGCGCCGCTTCGCCGTGCTGCCCACCGCGCGCGCGCCGGCGATCGCCACGACCCGCAGCTTCGGCGGCGCCGCCGGGACGCCGGATGCGCTGCTCGCGATCGTGCCGCTGCCGGTGCAACCGCGAGCGTTCGCCCGGCTGCCGGATGCCGCGCGCTGGCGCGAGCTCAGTGCCCGCGCCGCGCCGCGCGCCGCGACCGTGCGCACCACCGTGCTCGGCAACGCCCAACAGACGCTTGCCGTGCTCGGCTACATCGCCGCCGACTCGAGTCCGTTCGAGCGCCTGACGCTCGCCGCACGCATGCTGAAGGAGGCGACGGCCCGCAGCCCCGCGAGCATCGGGCTCGCCGCATTGGGGGGTGCGCGCGGCGCGCGCGGTGCGCTCGAAGCGCTGCTCGCCGCCGCGCTCGTCTACGCCTTCGCGCTGCCGAGCTTTCGCAGCGCCGCACGCGAGGAGCGCGCGCTGCGCCGGCTCGCGGTTCTCGACGGCGCCGGCCTCGACCTGCGCTACGCCAGCGCCGTAGCCCGCGGCACCAATCTCGCGCGCTGGCTGACCGCGCTCCCTCCCAACATCCTCGATGCCCGCAGCTACCGCCAGGCGATCGCGCGACTGGCGGGCGCGCACGGCTTGAGGCTCCGCTGGCTCGACGAGCGCGCGCTGCGCCGCGCCGGGGCCGGTGCCTTTCTCGCCGTGGCGAGCGGCAATGAGGAACGGGGCGCGGGCATCGCGCACCTGAGGTACCGCCCGGCGCGCCGCCGCGGCCCGGCGCGGCCCGATATCGCACTCGTCGGCAAGGGGATCCTGTTCGACACCGGCGGCGTGAATCTCAAGACGCATCGCTCGATGCTGGAGATGCACACCGACATGTCCGGCAGCGCCGTGGCGCTAGCGACACTGCTCGCGCTCGCCGAGCTGCGCGCGCCGCTCGCCGCGGACGCCTGGCTCGCAATCACCGAGAATCGCATCGGGCCGCGGGCCTACCGTCCGCAGGAAATCGTCACCGCCGCCAACGGCGTCACCATCCAGGTGATCCACACCGACGCCGAGGGACGCATGGTGCTCGCCGATACGCTGGCGCTCGCCGGCCGCACGCGGCCGCGCTTCATGCTGGACTTCGCGACGCTCACCGGCGCCTGTGTGTACTCGCTCACCGAGCGCATGAGCGGCGTGTTCAGCAACCGCCCGCAGCTCGCAGCCACGCTGAGCGAAGCCGGCCGCATGAGCGGCGAGCGCGTGTGGAACTTTCCCAACGAGAGCGACTACGACGCCGACATCGAGAGCAAAGTGGCCGACGTCCAGCAGTGCGCGCTCGAGGGCAAGGGGGACCACATCCTGGCGACGCGCTTCCTGTCGCGCTTCGTGCCGCAGGACACCGCCTGGGTACACGTCGATCTGTCCTCCGCCACGCGCAGCGGCGGACTGGCGCATGTCGGCACCGACGTCACCGGCTTCGGCGTGCGCTTCGCGCTCGAGCTCATCCTCGGGCAGAACGTGCTCGGCGCACTGGGGCGGAGCTAGGTGACCGGGCTCGTCATCCGCCGGCCCGACGACTGGCACCTGCACCTGCGCGACGGTGCGGCGCTGCACGCGGTGCTGCCGTTCACCGCGACGCGCTTCGCGCGCGCCATCGTCATGCCGAATCTCAAGCCCGCGGTCACCACCACCGCACAGGCGCTCGCCTACCGGCAGCGCATCCTCGCGGCGCTGCCGCCGGGCACGAGCTTTGAGCCGCTGATGACCCTGTATCTCACCGACACGACGCCGCCGGCCGAGATCGAGCGCGCCAGGGAGAGCGGCTGTGTGTACGGCTGCAAGCTCTACCCGGCCGGCGCCACCACCCACTCCGAGGACGGCGTCACCGACGTACGCCGCATCGAGGGGGTGCTCAGCCGCATGGCCGAGCTCGGCATGGTGCTCGAGGTGCACGGCGAGGTCACCGACCCGGCGGTCGACATCTTCGATCGCGAGGCGCGCTTCATCGAGCGCGTGCTGGCGCCGCTCACCGAGCGCACACCCGGCCTGCGCGTCGTGTTCGAGCACATCACCACGCGCGCGGCCGTGGATTTCGTGCGCGGCAGTCGCGCCGGCGTCGCCGCGACCGTCACGCCGCAGCACCTGCTCATGAACCGCAATGCGCTGTTCGCCGGCGGGATCCGCCCGCATCACTACTGCGCGCCGGTGCTGAAGGCGGAAGCCGAGCGCGCGGCGCTCCTCGAGGCGGTGACGCGCGGCAGCGAGCGCTTCTTTCTCGGCACCGACAGCGCGCCGCATGCGCGCCGGGCCAAGGAGGCGGCGTGCGGATGCGCGGGTGTGTTCTCCGCGCACGCCGGCATCGAGCTGTACGCCGAGGCCTTCGAGGCGGCGGGCGCGCTGGATAAGCTCGAGGGATTCGCCGCGCTCCACGGCGCCGACTTCTACGGCCTGCCGCGCAATTCCGGCACCCTCACCCTGGTACGCGAGCCGTGGGAGGTGCCGGGGCACTATCCGTTCGGCGCCGATGAGCTGGTGCCGCTGCGCGCCGGCGAGCGCATTGCCTGGCGCCTCAAGCCGGCGGCCGGACAGCGCGCGCCATGAGCGGCATGGAAGCGCCGGCAGCGGTGCCGCCGGCGGCGGTGGCGCTCATGGCACACCGCTTCCGCGGCTATCTGCCGGTCGCGATCGACGTGGAATGCGGCGGGTTCAATGCGGCAACGGATGCGCTTCTGGAGATTGCCGCGGTGCTCATCGACATGGGCGCCGACGGCACGCTGCGACCCGGCGTCAGTCACAACTATCACGTGCAGCCGTTCGAGGGTGCACGGCTCGACCCCGCGGCGCTCGCCATCACCGGCATCGATCCGCATCATCCGCTGCGTCCGGCCATCCCCGAGCGCGACGCGCTGCAGCGGATCTTTCGCGAGGTGCGGCACGCGATGCGCGCCTACGGCTGCCGGCGCGCCATCCTGGTCGGGCACAACGCCGCCTTCGACCTGGGCTTTCTCAACGCCGCGGTGGCGCGCGTCGAGGTGAAGCGCAATCCCTTCCATCCCTTCTCGTGCTTTGATACCGCGACGCTCGCGGGAGCGGCGCTCGGCCAGACGGTGCTCGCCAAGGCGCTCAGGGTCGCGGGCCTCGACTGGGATGCGGGCAGCGCCCACAGCGCAAGCTACGACGCCGAGCGGACCGCGCAGCTGTTCTGCCTGGTGTGCAACCGGCTGCAGCAGAGCTACTCGCAAGCGCGCGACCGCGCGCAGTCTCTCGGCTGGCTCAACGCAGCAGCCGAGGAGCCGGGAGACGAGGACGCAGCGGCCGACGACGCCGTTACTTCGCCGCGCCCGCCTCGGTCACGAGGCGCTTGAGCTCGCCGCTGCGGAACATCTCGAGCGCGATGTCGCAGCCGCCCACCAGCTCGCCGTTCACGTACAGCTGCGGGTAGGTCGGCCAGTTGGAGAAGCGCTTCAGCGCCTCGCGCAGCTCCGCATCCTCGAAGATGTTCACGTGGCGGAAGTCGGCACCGACCGCGCGCAGCGCGGCGACCGTCTGCGCGGAAAAGCCGCACTGCGGGAAATCCGGCGTGCCCTTCATGAACAACACCACCGGGCTCGAGCCGAGCTCGGTCTTGATTCTCTCGACCACATCCATTGCAACTACCTCTGTTGTTTGCGGCGCTCCTCGAGTTCCGCGATCAGGCGCCATTGCTCCTCACCGCTCATGGCGAGCCACCGGCCGATCTCCGCCCCGGTCCGCAGGCATCCGATGCAGTAGCCCTGCTCGTTCAGGGAGCAGACATTGATGCACGGTGAGGGCGGACGCTCCAGCAGCGCCGTGCGCGCAGGCGCTTGAGTCACGCTCGGTCCCGCATGCGTTGAATTATGGGGGTGGCTCGCCTATTCTTCAAACGCCCGATTGTCGGCTCAGGTCAACTGAAACAATAACTTGGAGAGCCAATCCATGAATCCCCTGAACAACCATCGCCAATCCCTGATCCTCGGCGTCGTCATCGCGGTGGTGCTCGCCCTGCTGATGAGCGGCTTCAGCTTCCACCTGTACGAGCTCGGCCTGGCACGCTGGTTCCATATCGTCGCCGGCGTGTTCTGGATCGGTCTCCTCTATTACTTCAACGTCGCCCAGACCCCCGCACTCGCGGACGCGGCCGCCGACAAGGGCGGGCCCGGTGGCGCCGGCATCACCAAGTACGTGGCTCCGCGTGCGCTCTTCTGGTTCCGCTGGACCGCGCTGGCCACCTGGCTGGGCGGCGCCTGGCTTCTCGGCAGCACCGGGAACTTCCTCGGCGCATTCACCTTCGGTGCGGTTCCGGGCGGCTCACCGCAGTCCTATCTGATCATCATCGGCACTGGCGCCTGGCTCGGCACCATCATGCTGTTAAACGTCTGGGTACTGATCTGGCCGAACCAGAAGAAGATCCTCGGCATCGTCGCCGCCACCGATGAGGAGAAGGCCAGGGCGCGCAAGACGGCCGGCATGGCCTCGCGGGTCAACTTCGTGCTGTCGATCCCGATGCTCATGTGCATGGCCGGGGCGACCCACGGCCTGCCGTTCATCCGCTAGCTTCGGAATCGTGTGCCCGAGCCTCCGCGCGATCTAGCACAGCAGGTCGAAGCGGCGCTGCGCGAGGACATCGGCAGCGGCGACGTCACCGCGGCGCTGGTGCCGGCGGCGCAGCGCGTGCGCGGCAGCGTCATTACCCGCGAGAACGCGATCCTCGCCGGCCGGCCGTGGACGGAGGCGACCTTCCGCCGGCTCGATCCGCACGTGCAGCTCACCTGGCACGCCAACGACGGCGAGCCGATCGCTGCCAATCAGGTGCTGTTCGAGATCGCGGGCGCGGCGCGCGCCATACTCACGGGCGAGCGCACCGCGCTCAACTTCCTGCAGCTGCTGTCGGCGACCGCGACCGCCACGCAGCGCTTCGTGCAGGCGGTCGCCGGCACCGGCTGCGCGATCCTCGACACGCGCAAGACGCTCCCCGGGCTGCGCAGCGCGCAGAAGTACGCCGTGCTGTGCGGCGGCGGGCGCAACCACCGCATGGGGCTCTACGACCGGGTGCTCGTCAAGGAAAACCACATCGCCGCCGCCGGCTCGCTCGGCGCCGCGGTGCGCGCCGCGCGCAGCCACGCCCCGGGGCTCACCGTCGAGGTGGAAGTCGAGACGCTGGCCGAATTCGCCGCGGCGCTGGACGCGGCCGCCGACATCGTCATGCTCGATGAGTTCAGTTACGCGGACCTGCGCTCCGCCGTCGCGATCAACCGTGCGCGCGAGCGGCGGGTATTGCTCGAGGCCTCCGGCAACGTGTCGCTCGAGACGGTACGCGCGATCGCGGAGACCGGCGTCGACTTCATATCGGTCGGCGGGCTCACCAAGCACGTACGCGCGGTCGACCTGTCGATGCGGCTCGAGTTCAGCGCCGCTCAGCCCTGAGCAGGCTGCGCGCTAGCGCCCGAGGCCGACCAGCTGCTCGATGAGCTCGTGCAGCAGCGCGTAGCGCGGCAGGCAGAGCAGCGGGATCAGCAGCGCCCCGCTCGCGGCCGCCAGCAGCAACCGGGCGCGCAGCGGGCGGGCCGGAGGTCCGAGCAGCGCCCGCACTCGACCCGGCACGTCGTCCGTAGCTACCGACATGCCGACAGCCGGAGGGGGCGCGTCGTGACGCTTCAGCAGCCGCGCGACCTTGATGAGCGCCGCGGCAAGCGCCAGGCGCCGGGTGCTGTCGCCGTCCGTGGCACGCTGATCCGCCTCGCATTCCGCCGCGGCGCGCCAGCTGTCCGTCAGCGCCGCCGCGAGCGGCGTCAGGGCGAGCGCGTCCGGCGCCGCGATCAGCAGCAGGAGCTTCAGGTTGTCGCGTGCGGCCACATGCGCGGCCTCGTGTGCCAGCACCGCACGAAACTCCTCGCCATTGCAGGCGGCGCGCACGGATTCGCTCGCCACCACGCGCGGGCGCCACGCGCCGACTACCGCCACGAGCGGCGCGGCGGCCTCGACGACGTGCAGCGGCGTCCCGAGCCCGTCGTGCGCATCGGGCTGGCAGCGACCGAGGAGCGCCCGCGCCGCGCGGCACGCCTGCCAGGCACGCCCGATCCCGCCGGCCAGACAGGCGGCAGCGAGCGCCGCCAGCACGATCAGCCACGGGCCCGCCGCTTCCTCCTCACGGTGGGGCTCGAAGCTCAGGAATGCCGGCAGCACGACCGCGAGCGCGATCAGCAGTGCACCCGCCGAGGGCAGCAGGCGCAGGGCGAGCAGGTCGAGGGAGGCAGCCCGCACGTGCTTGAGGCCCGCGTGCCAGGCGAGCGCAACCAGCCCCGACAACACCAGGCCGGCGAGAGCGAAAGTCGCCAGCAGCACGGCAACGAGCAGCACGGCGGGGTTCATGCCGGGCCGCCGTTGCGCCGGCGGCGCTCGGCCTGCACCAGCGCATCGAGTTGCTCGAGGAGCGCCGCATCGGTGTCGCGTACCGTGCGCACCAGCGTCGAGAGGATGATGCCGCTGCGCTGCGAGGCCCCGAGGAGGTCCGCGAGGTGCCCCGAGACCAGCTCCGAGAGCAGCTCATCGCGTGAGCAGCGCGGCTCATAGGCGAACGCACGGCCGTGCCGCTGACGCAGCAGCAGCCGCTTGCGATACAGCCGATCGAGCGTAGTCATGATCGTGGTATAGGCGAGGCCCGGACAGGCGCGCTGCAACTCGCGCACGGTGGCCGCGCGCGGGCGCGCCCACAGCAGCTCGAGTAGCCGGGTCTCGAGCGGTCCGAGCCCCGAGCGGCTGGACAGGGCTGTCGAGGGATTGCCGTCAGTTTGCCGTGGCATCGGCGACGATTGTTGCGCAACTGCCGAATGCTGCGCCAGCATCCGGCGGGCTTTTTGTGCCGCTGCGGGGTAGGATCTGCACGACCCGCGCACCGCGCGTCACGAGGCCGTGTCAATGACCTTCCGTTCGCCGCCCGCGCGCGCCATCGCACTCGCCGCCCTGCTCACCACCGCCGCCACCGCCCACGCGCAGTCGCGCCCGCAGGTTCCGGATGCCATCCAGGCACCCGCCGGCGAGCAGCTGGTGCTGGTGGCGCACGCCTCGGGCTCACAGATCTACGTCTGCGGCGCGGGGAGCGACGGCAAGTTGCAGTGGACGCTCAAGGCGCCGGAGGCGGAGCTGCGCGATGCGCAGGGGGCGGTGATCGGCCGGCACACCGCCGGCCCCTCGTGGCGGCACAAGGACGGCAGCACCGTGACCGGCAAGGCGCTCGCAAAGGTCGCCTCCCCCGATCCGGATTCGATCCCCTGGCTGCTGGTCGGAGTCGTGAGCCACGACGGCGCCGGCGTGCTGGCCCGCGTCACCAGCATTCAGCGGATTCACACCAAGGGCGGGCAGCCGCCGTCGGCGGACAAGTGCGGCGCCGCTCAGCAGAATGTCGAGAGCTGGATTCCCTACACCGCCGACTATTACTTCTACGCGCCGGCGCCCTGAGGCCGGGTCTGCTTGAGCGCGGTGACCTCGATCTCGATGCGCATGCGCGCATCCAGCAGGCCCGCCGAGATCATCGTGGCCGCCGGCCGCGTGTCACCGAAGTAGCTGCGCAGCACCGGCCAGCAGGCCGCAAACTCCTTCGCATCGGGCAGTATGTAGGTGACGCGCACCACATCGGCGAGGCTCGAGCCGGCCTGGCGCAGCGCGGCGTCGATGTTCTTCAGGCACTGCTCGGCCTGCGCCGCAACGCCGTCCGCGATGCTCATGGTCGCGTAGTCGAAGCCGGTCGTTCCGGAGACGAACACCCAGTCGCCCTGCACGACCGCGCGGGAGTAGCCGATCTCTCGCTCGAAGGATGAGCCCGAGCTGATGAGCGTGCGTGTCACGGGCTGCGCCGGTACGGGCGGCGCGCGCTCAGGCGACGGCGGACTTCAGCACGCGCTGCGGCTGCGCGACCCCGTAGCCCTGCGCATAGTCGACACCGAGACTGGTGAGCATCTGGATGATCTCGGCGTTCTCGGCGAACTCGGCGATGGTCTGCTTGCCGGTGAGGTGCCCGATCTCGTTGATCGAGCGCACCATCTCGCGGTCGATCGGGTCGCGCAGGATCTCGCGCACGAAGCTGCCATCGATCTTGAGGTAGTCGACCGGGAAGTGCTTGAGGTAACCGAATGAGGACAGCCCGGTACCGAAGTCATCGAGCGCGAACTTGCAGCCCTGCTGCTTGAGCGCCTGGATGAAGCGGTTGGCCTGCGAGAAGCTCGCCACCGCCGCGGTCTCGGTGATCTCGAAGCAGATCTTGGAGGCATCGAGCCCGCTGTGGCGCAGCTGCTCGATCACGAACGGCAGGAACTTGTCGTCCCCTAAGCTCTGACCCGAGAGATTGATCGAGCACTGATGCAGGTTCTGCCGCTCGTCGGCTTCGGACACCAGCCAGCGGAAGGCGTTCTCGATCACCCAGCGGTCGATCGCCGGGGTGATGCCGTAGCGCTCGGCCGCGGCGATGAAGTCGTTCGGCGCCACGATGCGCCCGGTCTCGTCCTTCAGGCGCAGCAGCAGCTCGTAGTGCGCGCCGGTCTCGACGCGCTGCAGCGGCTGGATCGCCATGCGATACAGCTCGAAGCGCCCCTCTTCCAGCGCCGCATTGATGCGCGCCGCCCACTGCATCTCGCGCCGGCGCCGCATCAGCTCGATGTCGTTCTCGGCGAAGCTGTGGACGCGGTTGCGTCCGCCCTCCTTGGCCGCGGTGCAGGCACTGCCGGCCGCCGACAGCACCGAGGCGACGTCCTCGTTCTCGGCGGTGATCGGCACGACGCCGATCGAGGCACCGAGGCGGAATACACGATCCTCCCAGGTGAAGCGGAAGTTGCGCACCGCCTCGCGCAGCGTCTCCGCGGTGCGCATCGCCTCATCGAGCGAGCAGCTCTCGAGGAGAATGCCGAACTCATCGCCGCCGAGCCTTGAGAGCGTATCGCGCCAGCGCACCTTGGACTTCAGCAGCGCCCCCACCTGGCCGAGCAGCGCATCGCCCGCCGAATGGCCGCAGGTGTCGTTGACGATCTTGAACTGGTCGATGTCGAGATGGCAGAGCGCGTAGGAGGCCTCGCGCGCCTTGGCGCTCTTCAGCGCCCGCTCGAGGCGGCTCTCGAACTCGCGCCGGTTGACGAGCCCGGTCAGGAGGTCGTGGCTCGCGTGGTAGGAGAGCCTCCGGTTGAGCTCGCGCGACTCACTGACGTCGTGGAACACCAGCACGCCGCCGGCGACGTGACCGGCGCCGTCACGGATCGGTGCCGCGGTGCTCTCGACGTACAGCTCGTTGCCGTCGCGGCGGATGAGCAGCATCGGCCGCACTGACTTGATCGGGCGGATGCGCCGGATGGAGACGGTGAGCGGATTCTCCAGCGGCTCGCAGGTCTCCTCGTGGAAGGCGCGGAAGATCTCCTCCACCGGCCGCCCCATGGCATCCTCGAGACGCCAGCCGGTGAGCTCCTCCGCCACCGGGTTGATGTAGTCGATGGTCGAGTTGGCGTCCGTGGTAATGACGCCGTCGCCGATCGACTGCAGCGTGATCTGCGCGCTCTCCTTCTCGCGGAACAGCGCCTCCTCGTAGAGCTTACGCTCGGTGATGTCGAGCTCGACCCCCACCAGGCGCAGCAGCCGCCCGTGCTTGTCGACGCGCGCGGTGGCGCGGCTGATGACCCAGCGCCACTCGCCGTTGCGATGGCGCATGCGATGGGTGCTCTCGAAGATCGGGGTCTTGCCGGCCACGTGATCGCGGATGGCGGTCTGCACCCGCGCCAGGTCGTCGGGGTGCACGAGACTGCGCCAGTCGGGCGAGCCGCGCATGTCCTCGTCGGCATAACCGAGCATCGCCTTCCAGCGCGGCGAGAAGTACACCTCGTTGTTCTCGACGTCGAAATCCCACAGCCCATCGTTGGCGGCGGCCTGGAAGAGATTGGTGCGCTCCTCGAGCTTGGCGAGGCGCGCCTCGGTGCGGATGCGCTCGAGCCCGGTGGCGAGGCTGGTGCCGATCAGCTTCATCAGCAGCTGCAGGTTCACGTCCCACGCGCCGCGCGGCAGGCTGTGCGCCAGCCCGAGAATGGCCGCGGGCTTGCCCTGCACGCGCAGCGCGACCAGCAGCGCCGAGCCGATCTGCAGGTCCGCGAGCTTGGCCGCCTCGGCCGCCTGCTCGCGGCGCGGCGAGCTGGTGTCGCGCAGCTCCGAGAGGCGCAGGTGCTCGAGCCGGCCCTTCAGCCACGGCAGCTCCGCGAGAGCGACTGTCGCGAGCCCCTCGGGGCGGCACTGTGCAAAGGCGCTGCGCGCCAGCTGGACGTCCTGGATCACCGGCTCCTCGGGATGGAGCGCGGCAAGAAACGCGCAATCGCAGTCGGTGGCCGAGCGCAGCAGCTCCAGATTGCGCCGCACGCACTCGTCGACCGAGTCGCGGTTCATGTTCTGGAAGTCGACCGCGATCTTGGTGCAGGCAACGTCGAGCCCGAGAACGGGTCTCGGTAACCGACCCGGCCAGGCGTCGGTCGAGAGGATGTCGGACGCGGTGAAGTCCGCTGGCTTATCCGGCGGGGGCGGAATCGCCATTTATCCGTGACCTCCCATTGCCGAATCCGGGCAGCCTAGTCCACTTTCCACGACCCCGACGCGATACCCCGTCACGGAAGTACGTGATTCACTACCCGTTTCCAACCGCTTACGTAAGATTCTCGCACACTGAAGCAGGATTACAAGCTAACACCCTGTTGAAAAAGGGATTCTGAGTTAACTTAAATGCCCCTCGTACCCGCGTGGCGAGGCCTGCGTCAGCGCGAGCCATGCCTCGATCACCCGCTCGGGCGTGATGCCGAGAATGTTCGGCCGGCCCTCGACCGTGCCCGTGAGCGTGGCCGCGGGCGTGGTAGCGCCTCCCGGTCGATAGAGCCAGGGATCGATATGCCCGAAGAGCGCCACGGTCGGACAGCCCAGCGCGGCGGCCGCGTGCGCCGGCCCCGTGTCCACCGCGATCAGGCTCTGCGCCCGCTCGAGGAGCGCCAGGAGTCTGCTCACCGGGAGGTCGTTCGCGGCGTTCACGGCGTCCGACACGCCCGCGAGGCGCAGCACCTCAGCGATCAGCGAGCTCTCGGCGCGCGTTCCCGAGAAGATGATCGCCTGGGCCGGACGCTGCGTGCGCACCGCGCGCACCACCTGTGCCCAGCGCTCCTCCGGCCAGTACTTGGCGGTGCCCGCGTGCGACCGCAGACGCCGCCGCGCGAGGTGGCGGCTCCCTGGGTGGAACACCATGAACTCGCGCCGGCCGATACCGCGCCTCTCGAGCCAGCGCAGCAGCTCGACTCGCGTTTCGGGGGCAACCTCGAGATGCGCGGCACGCGCCACAGCCGCGACCGGCAGCGGCAGCAAGCCGGTGAATGCCGGGGGAGTCAGCGCCCCCAAGCGCAGGTAGCGGTCGGCAAAGTTCTCACCGTCCACGAACGGATAGGCCGTCGAGTCACAGATGTAGTCATCCGGGATACCGCCCCGCGCGAGCAGCTCGCGCCCCTCGCCGCGGTCGCAGAACCAGGTCGGCCCGGCGCCGCGTGCCCTGAGCCAACTCACCAGCTGCTGCTGGCTGCGGCTCAGCCAGTACGGCGTGCGGCGGCTGCGCAGTACCACCATCCGGCCGACCGCCGGATGCCGACCGAGGAGCGGCTCGGACCAGGAGCCGGAGGCGATCAGGTCCGCGGGACGCTTGAAGCGCGCGTACAGCTGCTCGAGCAGCACCGTGAGCAGCACCATGTCGCCGAAGGCGCCGCAGCGCATGACCAGCGGCGGCAGCTCAGTCGCCCGCGCGGTGCGCGGCTCCGGCGGCGGTCCGGGGAGCGGTGTGCGCGTGAGCCAGCTCATCGGCGCGCCGCGAGCGCGTCGCGGGCGACGCCGTACAGGCGCTCGAGCTCGCGTTCCATCTCGCCCTGCAGCGCCTCGAGACCCGCAGCTCCGGTGACCCGCGGCACGTAGCGCGGCGGACCGATCGCGATCGCAATGCGGGCGAGGAACGGCACCGGGATGACGAACCTGTCCCACTTGACGAGCCAGGCGCGCGAGGCCGCGTAGGACAGCGGCAGGATCGGCCGCTGCGACATCTGCGCGAGCAGGAGCGCTCCCGGCTTGAACTTGAAGCGCGGGCCGCGCGGGCCGTCGGGCGTGATCACCGGCGAGATGCCATCGCGGGTGAGCGCCTGGTAGTAATCGCGCAGTGCCCGCGCGCCGGTATGGGTGGAGGAGCCGCGGATCACCGCGCCGCCGAAACGGCGTACCAGCATCGCGCCGAGCTCGCCGTCGACCGAAGGACTGATGAGCCAGCCGGGATTGAGGCCGCGCGCGCGCTGCTCGACCAGGAACTTGCCGCAGTACAGCTGATGCTGGTGCCAGTAGCAGGGAATGAGCGACGGGGCACGCGCGAGCGCCGCCTCGAGATGCTCCAGACCAGCGACGCGCTCCACGCGGCAGGTGCGCCAGAAGAGCCGGATCAGCGCCGCGCCGACGGGAACTGCGATCGCGTACAGCATCCGCCGGGTGCGCGTCATGCGCCGCCCGGAGCGCGTCGCCGTGCGATACAGCGTGTTGCGCAGTGTGTCGTCGTCGCGTTCGCTCATTGAGCGAACGACTCCGCGAGCGTGAGCGCGCGCGCCTCGAGTCGCGCCACCGGCTGACTCGTCATGATGCAGGCCGCGGCGCCGGCAAACAGCCCGAGCGGGCGCGAATGCAGCGTCACGCCGCGACACACGGCGTGCCCGTCAACGAGCTCGACCTCGCGCGCCGCGACCACCCCCAGGCCACAGGCCTTGAGCGCCGCCTCGCGCGCCGCCCACTGGCTGAGGCGCTCACCGCTGCCGAGCTCGACGTCGAAGCCGACGCGCCCGTGAGCCACCGCAGCGCACCCCACCCAGTGACCGGAGTGGGCGATGCTGAAGTCGGGGCACTCCTCTGCCGCCGTCCGGCCGCGTGCCAGGCACGGCTTGCCGCCGTCGGGAAAGGCGAGCTCGGATGCGGCGACCTCGCAGCCGTCGAGCTCGGTGAGCACGCGCAGCGCGAGCGCAATCCCGGCGAGCGTCGCGGCGGAGCGCGCGGCGTGGGCAGCTACCTCGAGACGCTTCGCGTAGGGAAGCGCGCGCGCGAGCGCACTCGCCGCCGCTTCCGGCCACTGACCGCGCAGGTCCGTGTGATATAAGATTAAAGTTTGGCTTTCAACAGCTTGCATGACCGCCGCCGCACCCGCGAACACCCTGCCTCCCGAGGCTGAGCTGCAATTCGACGTCGGCTCCACCGACGACTCGCTGGAGCGCATGATCGAGCTGTTTGCCCGTCACGGGGACACTTATCGGGTGTTCGTTCCCGCCCGCCGATCTTATACCTATGTCATCCATCACCCGGACGACGTGAAGCGGGTGCTGGTCGGCAACCACCGCAACTACACCAAGGGCCTGGGACTCGATCGCGTCAGGATCCTGCTCGGCAAGGGCATCATGACCAGCGAGGGCGAGCTGTGGAAAAGCCAGCGCTACATGCTGCAGCCGCTGTTCCACCGCCGCGTCATCACCGAGTTTGCGCAGCTGATCAGTGCGGCCAACGAGCGTCACATCGGCCGCTGGGAGCAGCTGGCCGCGCGCGGTGAGCCCGTCAACCTCACCGACGAGATGAGCGAGCTGACGCTCGAGATCGTGCTGCGCTCGATCTTCGGCCGCGACCTCGACCGCCTCGCCGAGCAGCTCGGCGGCAATCCCTTCGAGGTGCTCACCAAGGAGCAGAGCCGCGATCTGCAGTTCGCCTACAAGTTCCGCTCGCTCACCAAGCTCGTGGCACAGCTGATCGCGCGGCGGCGCGCCGAGCCCGAGGAGCACTTCGACTACGTGGCGATGCTGCTGGCGGCGCGCGACAAGGAGAGCGGCGCGCCGATGGCCGAGCGCCTGCTCATCGACGAGATCATGACGCTGATCGTGGCCGGACACGAGACTACGGCGAGCGGGCTCAACTGGACCTGGTACCTGCTGTCGCAGCACCGAGAGGCCGAGGCGCGCCTGCACGCCGAGCTCGACGCCGCGCCGCAGATGCCGGCGCCGGGGCTGGCACAGATGGAAGCGCTCGCCTACACCTCGCAGGTGGTGAACGAGGCGCTGCGCCTCTATCCGCCCGGCTGGCTGCTGTCGCGACGCTCGCTGGCGGCCGATGTGCTCGGCGGCTTCGGGGTGCCGCCGGGCACCAATGTGCTGCTGCCGCTCTACCTGCTGCACCGGCATCCGCGCTATTGGAAGGAACCGGAGCGCTTCCTTCCCGAGCGCTTCGCGGCCGAGCACGAGGCCGAGCGGCCGCGCTTCGCCTACATGCCGTTCGCCGCCGGTCCGCGCCACTGCATCGGCGAGACCTTCGCCCTCTACGAGATGCTCATGCACCTCTACAAGGTGGCGCGGCGCTACCGCCTGGTGTACGTGCCCGACAAGCCGCTCGAGCTCGAGGCGCAGATCAACCTGCGCACCCGTCATCCGCTGCACATGCGGCTGGAACGCCGCTGATGCTCAACGCCACGACCCTCACCGAGGTGCTCGAGCAGAACCGCTCGTTCCCGCGCAGCATCACCTATATCGAAGGCGAGAACGAGTCGCACAGCGTATCGAGCGAGGAGCTGTACGAGCGCGCGCTCGGCATCCTCTACCACCTGCAGCGCCTCGGCGCGCGCCGCGGCGACAAGCTGATCCTGTTCCTCGCCAACAACGAGCAGTTCATCGACGTATTCTGGGCGGCGATTCTCGGCGGCCTGGTGCCGGTGCCGGTGGCGCTCGGCATCAGCGACGAGCACCGTCACAAGGTGCTGCGCATCGCGCGCCGCCTCGGGTCGCCGTTCCTGTACACCGAGCGCCGCTCGCTCGAGCGCATCGGCGCATTCGCCGCGAGTGCCGGCGAGACGCAGGTGTTCGAGAGCCTGCGCGGGCGCACGTTCCTGGTCGACGACCTCGACGACATCTCGCGCGCCGGCGCCATCCAGCGCGCCGCCCCCGACGACGTCGCCTTCATCCAGTTCTCCTCCGGCTCCACCAGCGAGCCTAAGGGCGTGGTGCTCACGCACGGCAACATCCTCGCCAACTGGCGCGGCTCGCGCGAAGTGGCGGGCTTCAACGAGGACGACGTGAGCCTGTCGTGGATGCCGCTCACCCACGACATGGGACTGATCGGCTTTCACCTCGTCATGTTCGCGAGCCGCGCGCACTCGCACTTAATGCCCACCGAGCTATTTGTCCGCCGGCCGCTCCTGTGGCTGACCCTCGCCTCGAAGCTGCGTGCCACGATCCTGTGCTCGCCGAATTTCGGCTACCGGCATTACCTCAAGGTGCTCGGCGAGCGCCCCGTCGAGGGCCTCGACCTGTCGGCGGTGAGGCTCATCTTCAACGGCGCCGAGCCGATCTCGGTCGAGCTGTGCGCTGAGTTCCTCGCGCGTCTCGCCCCGGCGCGGCTCAACCGCAACGCCATGTACCCGGTATACGGGCTCGCCGAAGCCTCTCTCGCGGTGAGCTTCCCGCCGCTCGGCGCGCCGCTGAAGACGCTCACCCTCAACCGCCATCGCATGAACCCGGGCGATCCGGTGGTGCCGGTGACCGGCTCCGACCCTCACGCGCTCGCCCTGGTGAGCGAGGGCCGGGCGATCCCCTACTGCCGCGTGCGCATCGCCGGGGATGACGATCGCGAGCTGCCCGAGGATCGTATCGGCCACGTGCACATGACGGGTGAGAACGTGACGCGTGGCTACTACGAGGACCCGGCGGCGAATGCCGCTGCCTTCACCGCCGATGGCTGGCTGCGCACCGGCGACCTGGGGCTCATGCATGCGGGTGAGCTGTACATCTCCGGCCGCGCCAAGGAGATCATCTTTGTCAACGGCCAGAACTACTACCCGCACGATCTCGAGGCCGTGGCCCAGCGCGCCCCGGGACTCGAGCTCGGCAAGGTAGTCGCAGCGGGGGTGCGGCGGCCCGGAACCGAGGTCGAGCAGCTGGTGGTGTTCGTGCTGCATCGGGGCGCGGTCGCGGATTTTCTGCCCGTGGCGATGCAGGTCTCGCGCCTGATCAACGAGCAGACCGGGCTCGAGGTCGGCGAGGTGGTGCCGGTCAAGCGCATCCCGAAGACCACCAGCGGCAAGATCCAGCGGCACCTGCTCGAGGAGAGCCTCAGCGACGGCGAATTCGATGCCGAGCTCGCCGAGCTGGCGACGCTGCGCGCCGCGCAGCGCGGCCCGGAGAGCCGCGCGCGCAGCGACCTCGAGGAGCAGCTGAAGACCATCTGCGATACGGCGCTCGAGGGCAAGCGAGTCGCGGTGAACGACAACCTCTTCGAGGTGGGCGCGAGCTCTCTGAAGCTCATCGAGATCCACGAGCAGATCGACCGCCTCTACCCCGGCCAGATCGATCTCACGGAGCTGTTCGACTTTCCCACGATCGCCGAGCTCGCGGCGCACCTCGAGGCCAAGCTGGCGGCGGCCTGACAGCGCCGCCGTTGCCTCCAACGTTATGATATCTAAGAGTTTATTCTTTGACCTTCCGGGCGTTACGCCTATAATGCGCGCCGTATGAATCTCGATACCGCACCCCCGGGGGTGAATCGCTGCGAGAAACGGCTGTCGGCCTGCGGCATCCGGCCGACCGCCCAGCGCGTGAAGATCGCGAGCGTACTGCTCTCGGCCCCGCAGCACCTGTCGGCCGAGCAGATCCTCGCCAACCTGCGGGGGAACGGGGCACGGGTGTCCAAGGCCACGGTCTACAACACGCTCAACCTGTTCGCGGCGCGCGGGCTCATTCGCCAGCTGTCGGTTGACGGCGCACGCACCTGGTTCGATTCCAACGTCGATCCTCACTACCATTTCCACGACCTCGCGAGTGGTGCGCTGATCGACGTTCCCGTGCCCGAGGTCGAGTTCAGCCGCCTCCCCGCCCCGCCCGAAGGCACCGAAGTAGCCGGAATCGATCTGGTGATTCGGCTGCGAAAAAAGCAGTAGAATTAGGGGTTTCCAGCAGAGTTGTTGGTTCCCCGGGGCCGGGATAGCTCAGTTGGTAGAGCAGCGCATTCGTAATGCGCGGGTCGTAGGTTCGAATCCTATTCCCGGCACCAGTTTGCACCGATCGCCGTAAGCGAAGGACGGCGTGCAGGGATGCCGGCGTGGCGGGTGGGTTCGGCCCGTCGCCCCGCCACGTCCCTTCGACGCGTCCGGGGCGGAAATACCTGCGCCGGCGATTAAACTCCGGCGCATTGCGCTGGTTCTAAAGCTTATAGGCGCAGGTCTTGGCCCATCGTCATAAGGAAGCTCCGTGGGCACGAACCCGGAACAGTTGAGCGGCACCACCGAGCACGAGCCGGTCATCTGGATCGGCCGCGAGCGTTCCGCATTGGACCGGCCGCCCACGCCGGAGGTCACGGCGTCGGTGAAATCCGGCCTCCTGCGCAAGTGGCTGTTGCCGGCCGGGGTGGTGCTGGTGGCGCTCGTTCTCGCCTCGGCGTCCTTCATGCTGATGGGTCGCAAGCCCCATGTGACGCCCCTCATGCACCAGGATGAGGTGCCGCTGGTTACCGTCATGGTGCCGGTCATAAAAGAGGTCACCGCAAGCGTGAGCTTTACCGGAGCAGTCGCGGCCCGGTACGACATGCCGATCGCCAACGAGGGTGATACCGCGCGTATCGTGCGCGTCTACGTAGAAGCCGGCGACCACGTGCAGAAAGGCCAGCTCCTCGCCCGGCTCGATGATTCGGTCCTGGTACCACAGGTGAATCGCCTCGCCGCCTCGCTCGAGCAGGCGCAGGCCCAGGCGGCCCTGTCCGCCGCCGAGTACAAGCGTGCGCTCGGGGTCGAGGCGGCCGGGGCACTCTCGGCCGAAGACATTGAGAAGCGGCGTGCCACGGCCGTGACCGATGCGGCCAACGTCAAGGTGGCGGCGGCGCAGCTCGCAGAGGCTCAGGCACGCCGCGGTCGTACGCGCGTCACGGCCCCTTTCGCCGGCACCGTTCTCACGCGCCACGCCGAAGTCGGTCAGATCGCGAGCCCCGGCGGCGATGCGCTGTTTCGCGTGGCGAGCGGCGGCGAGGTCGAGATGCGCGGCCAGATCGCGGAACAGGATCTGGCGCAGGTGCAGGTCGGGCAGCCGGCGACGGTGTATCTCACCGGACTGTCGCGCCCGTTTGCGGGCAGGGTACGCCTCCTCGGCGCCATCATCGATCCGCAGACCCGCCTGGGCGACATTCGTATCCAGCTGCAGCCCGATCCGGCGTTGCGCCCCGGCGCGTTCGCGCGCGCCGAAGTGACCATTGCCAAGGCACGACGTCCGGTTCTGCCCAAGACGGCCGTGTTCGCCGACAGCGATGGCAGCTACGTGATCATGATCGACGCCCAGGGGCACGCGACACGACACGCGGTGACGGTCGCCGACATCTCCGACGACGGCGTCGTGATCGCCTCAGGTCTCAAGGGCGATGAGCAGGTCGTGAAGAGCGCGGGCGGCTTCCTGCGCGAAGGCGAGTCGGTGAAGACCACCGCCGCGGACCCGCAAGCACCTCCGCCATGAGAAACATTTCCGCCTGGGCGATCCGGCATCCGCTGCCGCCGGTGATGCTGTTCGTGGTGCTGTTCTTCATGGGCATCGCGGCGTTCATGCGGCTGCCGGTCACGCTGGATCCGGACATCACCTTTCCCGTGGTGAACGTCATCATCGCGCAGCCGGGGGCCTCGCCACAGGAACTCGAGACCCAGGTCATCCAGAAGGTCGAGGGCGCGGTCGCCGGCATCGGCAACATCGACAACATCACCTCCTGGGCCCCGGAGGGCGAGGCCAACATCTCGATCCAGTTCAACATCGGTACGCCGATCGACCGCGCGGTTGCCGACGTGCGCGACGCCGTATACAAGATCCGCTCGCAGCTGCCGCAGACGATCCTCGAGCCGATAGTGCAGCGCGTCGACGCCGACGGCAACTCGATCGTGTATTTCGCCGTCAGCTCGAGCGCGCTCACCGAGGAGGAGGTTTCGTGGTTCGTCGATAACACGATCACCAAGCGGCTGCTGGGCGTGGCCGGCGTGGCACAGGTGAACCGCGGCGGCGGCGTCAATCGCGAGATCCGCGTCGAGCTCGATCCGGCGCGCATGCAGGCGCTCGGCATCACCGCCGTGCAGGTGAACGAGCAGCTGCGCAACCTGAACCTCGACTCGCCCGGCGGCCGCGCGCAGCTCGCCGGCGGCGAGCAGGCGATCCGCGTGCTCGGCGGGGCCCGCACCGCTGCCGCCCTCGGCGAAACCCAGATCATGCTGCCCGGCGGACGCTTCGCGCGGCTTTCGGACCTCGCCGAGGTGCGCGACGGCGTCGGTGAGATCCGCAGCATCGCGCGCCTGAACGGGCGCCCGGCCACTACCTTCGGCGTGGTCAAGACCAAGGGCTCCTCTGATGTCACCGTCTACGACGGTGTGCAGGCAGAGCTCGCCAAGATCATCAAGGAAAACCCCGAGGTGAAGCTGACCCAGATCTTCACCACGGTCGACTACACCAAGGAGACCTACCATTCTGCGCTCAGCGCCTTCATCGAAGGCTCGCTGCTCGCGGTGCTGGTGGTGTGGCTGTTCCTGCGTGACATGCGCGCCACGCTGATCTCGGCGCTGGCCATCCCGCTGTCTGCCATCCCGACCTTCGCGTTCATGAGCTGGATGGGCTTCACGCTGAACAGCATCAGCCTGCTGGCGCTGTCGCTGGTCGCGGGCGTACTGGTAGACGATGCGATCGTCGAGATCGAGAACATCGTGCGTCACATACGCATGGGCAAGAGCGCCTTCCAGGCGGCGCTGGATGCCGCCGATCAGATCGGGCTCGCGGTGGTGGCGACCTCCGCGACCATCATTGCGGTGTTCCTGCCCGTCAGCTTCATGGGCGGCATCACCGGCCAGTACTTCATCCAGTTCGGCCTCACGGTCGCGGCGGCGGTTTTCTTCTCACTGCTGGTAGCGCGGCTCATCACGCCGGTGATTGCCGCCTACACGCTCAGCTCCGACTCCATGCCCCACCACACCGACGGGCCGGTGATGCACTGGTACCTGCGCACGCTCAGCTGGTGCGCGCTGCACCGCTGGAAGACCGTCGCCGCGGGCACTGCGTTCTTCATACTGTCGGTGGTGGGTCTTGGGTTGATCCCGAAGTCCTTCGTGCCGGAGGATGACCTGGGCGCCTCGTTCCTGCACATCGAGCTGGCGCCGGGCGTGCAGCTCGAGGACACGTCCGCCGCCGCGGCGGCCGCTTACCGCATCATCGCCCGCCAGCCCGAAGTCGCCGACGTGGTCGAGTCGATCGGCAACAACGACGAGGGCGTGCGCAGCGCGGAGCTCGACATCGCGCTCGTGCCCGCCAAGCAGCGCCACGTGACGCAGCGTGAGTTCGAGGACCGGGTGCTGAAGCTCCTGAGCGTGATCCCCGACGCGCAGGTGCATTTCTACCGCGGCAATGGCGGCAGCGACATCGTCTTCTACATCACGGGCGATGACCCGCAGCTCACCTACGCGACGGCCCGCAAGGTGGTCGACGAGATGCGCGGTCTCTCGGTGGTGCGCAATGCGCGCATCGACAATGATCTGCCGAGCCCGGAGATCCAGGTCCGGCCGCACCTCGACCTGGCCTCGCAGCTCGGCGTCACGGTGGAGAGCATCAGCGATACGATCCGCATCGCGACCATCGGCGACCTGGACCAGAACAGCGCCAAGTTCTCGCTCGCCGACCGCCAGATCCCGATCCGGGTGAGTCTCCTGGAGAACACCCGCAAGGACCTCACGACGATCGAGAACCTGCCGGTACCGACCACCGGCGGCGGCAGCGTGCCGCTCAAGGCGGTCGCCGACATCACCTTCGGCCAGGGCCCGACGCGCGTGCGTCGCTACAACCAGAGCCGACGCCTCATGATCGAGGCCGATCTCGACAACGGCGCTACCACCGGCACCGCACAGACCAAGATCGAGGCGTTGCCGACGCTGACGCACCTGCCGCGCGGCGTACGCAGGGTCGATCAGGGCGATGCCAAGTACATGAACGAGCTGTTCACCAACTTCCTGCTGGCGATGATCACCGGCGTGCTGATGGTGTTTGCGGTGCTGGTGCTGCTGTTTGCGCGCGTCCTGCAGCCGATCACGATCCTGTCGGCGCTGCCGCTGTCGATCGGCGGCGCGGTGATCGCGCTCGCCGTTACCGGCAACTCGCTGTCGCTCTCGGTGATGATCGGCTTCCTGATGCTGATGGGCATCGTCGCGAAGAACTCGATCCTGCTGGTCGACTTTGCGATCGAGGAGATGCGCGCCGGCAAGGACCGACTGAGCGCGATCGTCGAGGCCGGCCACAAGCGCGCCCGGCCGATCGTCATGACCACCGTCGCGATGGTGGCCGGCATGCTCCCGGTCGCCCTCGGGTTGGGCGGTGACAAGGAGTTCCGCGCTCCCATGGCGATCGCGGTGATCGGCGGACTCATCACGTCCACGGCGCTGACCCTGGTGATCGTGCCGGCAGCGTTCACGCTCATCGACGACGTCGAGCGCTGGCTCGCCCCGCGCGTCGGCCGGGTGCTGGTGCCGCAACCGCCGCCGGCACCGTCGCGGCCGCGGCCCGCTGCCTGAAGGCGCATGCTCAGCGAGGCCGCGCCCGAGGCACCGCTGTCCTCCGCCCCTCCGCCGCGCGCAGCCGGGCGACCGGCCTGGTGGGTGCGTGCGCTGTCACGCCTGCCGCTCGCCGCGCTCTATTGCGTCACCGGCGCCGCGGGCTGGCTGGCATTTCGCGTGGTGCCCTACCGCGCGCAGCTGATCGACGCCAGCCTCGCCAAGGCCTTCCCTGAGCTCACCGGGCCGCAGCTCGAGGCGCTGCGGCGCCGCTATTACCGCGGCTTCGCGCAGATGCTCGCCGAGATCGTGAAGGCGGCGGCGTTCGCGCCCGGCGAGATGCGCCGCCGCGTGCGCATCGTCAATCTGGAGGAACCGCAGGCGCTGCTGGCGCGCGGCCAATCGGTGCTGCTGGTCGCCGCCCACCAGTGCAACTGGGAATGGATGCTGCTCGCGCTGTCGCTCGAGCTCGGCTTCCCGCTCGATGCCGCCTACAAGCCGCTGGTGAACGACTGGGCCGAGCGCGAGATGACGAAGCTGCGCACCCGCTTCGGCAGCCGCCTGGTGCCGGCGCAGGACCTGCTGCCCGACATCTTGAAGCGCCACGGAGTGGTGCGCGCGGTGGCGATGGTCGCCGACCAGGAGCCGACCAAGAGCGAACGCAAGTACTGGACGCGGTTCCTGAACCGCGACACCGCCTTCTACATGGGGCCGGAGGAGATCGCGCGGGTCACGCGCTTCCCGGTGTTCTTCATCGCCATGCGGCGCCGAGCGCGCGGCTACTATGAGATGGAGTTCCTGCCGCTCGCCGCCTCGGGCCAGTCCATGCCGTCGGGCGCGCTCACCGAGCGCTACGCGCGCCTCGTCGAGGAGCAGATCCGCTCAGCGCCCCCCGACTGGCCGTGGTCGCACAAGCGCTGGAAGCTGAAGAAGTCCCTGTACCAGGACCGCGTGGTGTAGAGAAAAAAAGCCGGCCCGACGCCCCCGCTCCCGCGTTCTGTACGGTGACGGTGACGGGGTGGGCCGCGGGGTGCACGGGCACGCGCATCGAAGGGCGCCAGAGCGGCACGCGCACCGCGCGCCGCCTGCAGATACGCGTGCGGAACTTCAGCGCTTTGCGGGCTCGGCGCGCTCGGCGGTCTCGCTGCGCCGCAGCTCGCGCGGCAGCGTGAAGAACACGCGCTCCTCGCGCCCGAGCGCTTCGCGCGGCAGCTCACCGCCCCAGGCCGCGAGCCGGGCCACGACCTGCTGCACCAGCAGCTCCGGGGCCGAGGCGCCGGCCGTTACGCCCACGGCGAGCTTGCCCGCGAACCACTCGGCCCGCAGGTCCTCCGGCCCGTCGACGAGATAGCCGGGAACGCCGGCGCGATCGGCGAGCTCGCGCAGGCGGTTGGAGTTGGAGCTGGTGCGCGAGCCGACCACCAGCAGCACGTCGCACTGCTCGAGCAGCCGCTTCACGGCGTCCTGGCGGTTCTGCGTGGCATAGCAGATGTCCTCGTGGCGTGGCGCGGCGAGCTCGGGAAAGCGCGCGCGCAGCGCCGCGACCATCTCCGCGGTGTCGTCCACCGACAGCGTGGTCTGCGTGACCAGCGCGAGGCTCGCCGGGTCGCGCACCGCAAGCGCCGCGACGTCCTCGAGGTCCTCCACCAGTTGGATGCGTCCGCCGAAGGACGCATCGAACCGTCCCATGGTGCCCTCGACCTCCGGGTGCCCGGCATGGCCGATGAGAATGACGTCGCGCCCCTCGCGCGCGTAGCGCTGCACCTCCATGTGCACCTTGGTCACCAGCGGACAGGTGGCGTTGAACACGGTGAGCGCGCGCGCGTGCGCCTCCTGCTCGACCGCGCTCGACACTCCGTGCGCCGAGAAGATCACCGTCGCGCCCGCGGGCACCTCAGCGAGCTCGTCGACGAACACCGCCCCGAGGGCGCGCAGCCGCTCGACTACGTGGCGGTTGTGTACCACCTCGTGGCGCACGTAGATCGGCGGGCCGAAGAGCTCGACCGCCCGCTCGACGATGTCGATGGCGCGATCGACCCCGGCACAGAAGCCGCGCGGGTTGGCGAGCAGCACCTGCATCAGCCGCCCCCTGAGCGCGCGCCGCGCGCTTCGCGCAGCGCATCGAGCAGCAGCAGCGCCGCGCCGACCGTGATCGCGGAATCGGCGACGTTGAACGCCGGAAAGTAGTGCACACCCCAGTGGGCGTCGATGAAGTCGATGACGTGCCCGAGCCGCACGCGGTCGATCATGTTGCCGAGCGCGCCGCCGACGATGAGCGCGAGACCCGCGGCAGGCAGAGCGTGGCTCGCGGCGGACAGCCGCCGCAGCCACACGAGGAGCGCTGCGCTCACCCCGAGCGCCAGCAGCACGAACAGCCAGCGCTGCCAGCCCGACGCCCCCGCCAGGAAGCTGAAGGCGGCGCCGGTGTTGTAAGCGAGCACGATGTCGAGCACCGGCAGGAGCCGCAGCCGCTCGAACAGAAAGAAGTGCTGCTGTATCCAGAATTTCGCCGCCTGGTCGGCCACGATGACCGCCGCCGTGAGCGGCAGCCAGCGCCAGCCGCTCGCCGCGAGCGGCAGCTCCCAGCGCGTCCGCGCCGCACCGCTGGCGCGCGCTGCGTTACCGTCGTCGCTCATACGAAGCGCCGCTCCTCACCGGGAAGCTCGAGATTGCCTATGCAGCGCCCGCACAGCTGCGGGTGCTGCGTGTGGCTGCCGACGTCCGGGCGGCGCTGCCAGCAGCGCACGCACTTGGGGTCGGCATCCGCCTCGACCTTGAGCCACACGCCCGCGAGGTTCGCCGCCGCCACCGCGCCTTCGGGCGCGGCCGCGACCTCAGTCACGCGCGCCTCGGAGGTGATCAGCAGGAAGCGCAGCTCGGGACCGAGCGCGGCCAGGCGTCGATACTCCGCAGGCGTGCAGTACACCTCGACGCGCGCATCGAGCGGCGCGCCGATCGCCCCCGTGTCGCGCAGCTTCTCCAGCTCGCGTGTGACGTCGGTGCGTAGCTCCATGAGCGCGTCCCAGTCGATCGCGGTCGCCGGCACCTCGGGCAGCGCATGCCAGGTGGCATGGAATACCGACTCCGCGCGTGTGCCCGGGAGGTAGCGCCACACCTCCTCGGCGGTGAACGATAGGATCGGCGCCAGCCAGCGCACCATCGCCTCGGCGATCGTGTGCATCGCGGTCTGCGCCGAGCGGCGCGCGCGCGAGGCGGCGGGCGTGGTGTAGAGGCGGTCCTTCAGTACGTCGAGGTAGAAGCCGCCGAGATCGACGCTGCAGAAGTTGTGCACCTTCTGATAGATGAGGTGGAAGGCATAGCGGCGGTAGGCCTCGAGCACTTCCGCCTGCAGCGCGCGCGTGCGCTCGAGCGCGTAAGCGTCGAGCGCCACGAGCTCACCCGGCGGCAGTGCGTGGCGCGTGGGATCGAAGTCATGGAGATTGCCGAGCAGGAAGCGCAGCGTGTTGCGCATGCGCCGGTAGGAGTCGGCCATGCGCTTCAGGATCTCGTCCGACACGCTCATCTCGTTGGCGTAGTCGGTGGCCGAGACCCACAGCCGCAGCACGTCCGCGCCTAAGCTGTTCATCACCTTCTGCGGCGCGATCACATTGCCTAAGGACTTGGACTGCTTGCGCCCCTGCTCGTCCACCGCGAAGCCGTGAGTCAGCACGCCGCGGTAGGGCGGACGGCCGTAGAGCGCCTCGGACATGAGCAGCGAGCTGTGAAACCAGCCGCGGTGCTGGTCCGACCCTTCCAGGTACAGGTCGACGGGGGCGGCCACCTCGGGCCGCTCGGTGCCCACGCACTCGAACGACAACCCCGAGTCGGCCCACACGTCCATGACGTCGGTGACCTTGTCGTACTGCTCGGCCTCGGCCCCGAGGAGCTCGCGCGGCTCGAGTGCGAACCAGGCATCGATGCCGCCGCGCTCGACGCGCTCCGCGGCCGCCTCGATCAGCTCCTCGGTGCGCGGGTGCAGCTCGCCGGTGCGTCGGTGCACAAACAGCGGCAGCGGCACGCCCCAGGTGCGCTGGCGCGAGATGCACCAGTCGGGCCGGCTCTCGATCATGCCGGTGATGCGCGGCTCGCCCCATGCCGGCGTCCACTCGACGCCGGGGATGTCGCGCAGCGTGTGCTCGCGCAGCTTTGCCTGCTCCATGCTGATGAACCACTGCGGCGTGGCGCGGAAGATGACCGGCGTCTTGTGCCGCCAGCAATGCGGATAGCTGTGCTCGACCTGCTCCTCGTGCAGCAGGCGCCCGCGCTCGGCGAGCGCCTTAATGATCACCGGATTGGCCTCATCCACCTTCAGTCCCGCGACCCTCGGGGTGCCCTCGAGGAAGCGCCCGTCGTTGCCGACGGGGTTCGTGACCGGCAGCCCGTAGCGCTGGCCGACAGCGAAGTCCTCCTGGCCGTGACCGGGGGCGGTGTGCACCGCGCCGGTACCGGCATCGAGCGTCACGTGCTCGCCCAGCACCACCGGCACCTGGCGCTCCTCGAGCGGATGCCACAGCATCAAGCCCTCGAGCTCGCTCCCGGCAACCTCGGCGAGCACGGCGCCGGCGCTCATGCGGTAGCGCCTGAGACATGCCTCGAGCAGCTCGCGGGCAAGGATCAGCCGGTGACGCTCGCCGTTGCGCTCGGCCTCGAGCAGCGTGTAGCGGATGTCCGCGCGCAGTGCGACCGCCTGGTTGGCCGGCAGCGTCCAGGGCGTGGTGGTCCAGATGACGAGGTCCGCCGGCGCCGCGCCGAGCTGCGCCGCGGACAGACCGGCGCGCCGCGCGAGCTCGGCGTTGTCGCTCACCCGGAAGGCGACGTCGATCGCCGGCGAGGTCTTGTTCTCGTATTCGACTTCCGCCTCGGCGAGCGCCGAGCGGCAATCGACGCACCAGTGCACGGGCTTCACGCCCTTGTACAGGTGCCCGTTGCGGATGATGCGTCCGAAGGCGCGCAGCTGCTGCGCCTCGTAGCGGGGCGCCATGGTGCGGTACGGATGATCCCAGTCGCCGAGCACGCCGAGACGCTTGAAGTCGCGGCGCTGCAGATCCAGCTGCTCCTCGGCGTAGGCGCGGCATGCGGCGCGGAACGCCTGCGCGTCGAGCTTGACACCCGGCCGGCCGTGCTTCTTCTCCACCTGCAGCTCGATCGGCAGCCCGTGGCAGTCCCAGCCGGGAATATAAGGGGAGTCGAAGCCATCGAGCGTGCGCGACTTGACGACGATGTCCTTCAGGATCTTGTTGACGGCGTGCCCGATGTGGATGGCGCCGTTGGCGTACGGCGGTCCGTCGTGCAGCACGAAGCGCGGCCGGCCGCGGGCGAGCTCACGGAGCTTCATGTAAGTGCCGCGCTCCTCCCAGGCGCGCGCCATGGCAGGCTCGCGCTGCGCGAGATCCGCCTTCATGGGGAACTCGGTGCGCGGCAGGTTGATCGTCTGTTTGTAGTCGGTCATCCGCTTAAGGCTCATCCTTCACGCATTGAGAATGCGGCGCGCCGCCGCGGCATCGCGCTGCATCTGCGCCGTGAGCGCAGCGAGCGTCGCAAAGCACTGCTCGTCGCGCAGCTTGGCTGCAAACTCCACCTCGATCTCGCGGCCGTAGAGATCGTCGCTGAAATCGAACACGTGTGCCTCGAGCAGCGCTTCGACACCGCCGACCGTCGGGCGCGTGCCGAGGCTCGCGACCCCGGGGAGCGCAGCGCTCGCGACGCCGTGCACCTGCACGGCGAAGATTCCCGCCACCGGCGCCCGGGCGCGCCCGAGCGCGAGGTTCGCGGTAGGGAATCCGAGCTCGCGCCCTAAGCGCTTGCCGCCGATCACGCGCCCGCGCATCGAATAAGGCCGCCCGAGCCAGCGCCGGGCGCGCGCGAAATCGCCGCCCGCGAGCGCGGCCCGCACGCCGCTGCTCGAGATGCGCTCACCGTCCTGCGTCACGGCGGGCACGACCTCGACCTCGAATCCGAGCGGCCGGCCGGCCGCAGCCAGAACCTCCGCCGTCGCTTCGCCGCGGCGGGCGAAGCGGAAGTCATGGCCGACCACGACCACGCTCGGGCGCAGCCGCTCGGCTAACAGCTGTGCGAAGTCCTGCGCCGTGAGGTTACGCAAAGCCTCGCCGAAGCGCAGCACCCAAAGGTAATCGAGACCCGACTGACCGAGGATCCGCCAGCGCTCGCGGAAGGTCGTGAGCCGTGCCGGGGGATTCTCCGGGCTCAGGAACTCGCGCGGCATGGGCTCGAAGGTCAGCATCACGGCGGGGGAGCGAGACTGCCCGGCGCGGCTGCGAAGACGCTCGATGAGGGCCTGATGCCCGAGGTGCAGCCCATCGTAGGTGCCGATGGTAACGACACAGCCTTCGTGCCGGGGAGGCAGCTCAGCTTGTCCGCGGATGAGTTCCATGCGCTTGGTTAAGCTACTGAACGGTAAGGGCTAAGTTAAGCGGAACTCGTCCGGTCGACGGCTGGTCGTAGTTTATGTGAAGCGCCGGCCGGCCGCCGCGCCCACCCGGCCGGTCCGCGTTGACAAGGCCTGAGGCTCTCAGCAGACTACCGGCCCCCGCAACGGGGACGTACCGATTAACGGAGATTGAGTGGCCAATACCAAGTCCGCCGAAAAGGCTGCCCGCCAGGCCGAGAAGCACCGGTCGCGAAACGTTGCGCTGCGCTCACGCATGCGCACCGCCGTCCGCCGGGTGACCACGGCCATCACCGCGGGTGACAAGGTGGCCGCCCAGAACACCTACAAGGAAGCCGTCCCGGTCATCGATACGCTCGTCGGTAAGCAGATCATTCACCGGAACAAGGCCGCTCGGCACAAGAGCCGGCTGTCGGCCCGCGTCCGCGCCATGCAATGAGGCTTCGATGAACTCGAACGACAAGACCCGGATCCCAACGCCCGTCGTGCCGACGCCGCTCAAGTTGCGGCCGGCGGCTCGACGCCAGTTCCTGCTGGAGATGATGCGCGCGCGCGTGCCTCGGCATCGCGGCTCTCCAAGAGCCTCATAACCGCCTCGCACAGCTCCTTGGTTCCCGCCCCCGTGGCCCCCGAGATCAGGAAATGGGGGCCGCGAAAGCGCAGCCGTCGCACGATGGCACGCGCGCGCTCCTCGGCCTCCTTCTGCGGCAGCAGATCGCGCTTGTTGAGCACCAGCCAGCGGGGCTTGGCCGCGAGCCGGCGGCTGAACTTCTTCAGCTCCGAGACGATCGTGCGCGCATCGCGTACCGGATCGGCCTCGGGGTCGAGCGGCGCGATGTCCACCAGGTGCAGCAGCAGACGTGTCCGCTCGAGGTGCTTGAGGAACCGGTGACCGAGCCCGGCTCCCTCCGCCGCCCCCTCGATGAGGCCGGGGATATCGGCCATGACGAAGCTGCGATGCTCGCCCACCGCAACCACCCCCAGGTTCGGGTACAGCGTCGTAAAGGGGTAGTCCGCCACCTTGGGCCGCGCTGCCGAGACCGCCCGGATGAGCGTCGACTTGCCGGCATTGGGGAGCCCTAAGAGCCCCACGTCCGCGATCACTTTGAGCTCGAGCTCGAGCGAGCGCTTCTCACCCGGCAGTCCCGGGCCGAACTGGCGGGGCGAGCGGTTGGTGCTCGATTTGAAGCGCTGGTTGCCCCAGCCCCCCTTGCCGCCGCGGGCGACCAGCAGCTCCTCGCCGTCGCGCGTCAGATCTCCGAGCTGCTCCTGAGTGTCTGTATCGCGCACCACGGTGCCGATCGGTACCAGCACGTACAGATCACCGCCGCTGCGTCCGGTGCAGTCGTTCGAGCCGCCGGGCTCGCCGTGCGCCGCCTTGAAGGTCCGCACGATGCGAAAGTCGGCGAGCGTGTTGATGCCGGAGCGCGCGCGCAGGTAGACGCTGCCGCCCGCACCGCCATCGCCCCCGTCCGGCCCGCCGAAGGGCACGAACTTCTCGCGGCGGAAGCTGGTGCTGCCCCGTCCGCCGTTACCGGCCTGCACCCGCGTACGGGCCTCGTCTACGAACCTCATGGCTGGGACTTTAAACAAAAACCCCGGCGCTGCGGCCGGGGCTTTGCTCGGATACCTGGCCGCGGCGCGGGCAGGCTCAGGTCTTCTCCGGCAGCACGCTCACGTACAGGCGCTGCTCGGCGCCCTTCTTGCGGAACTGCACTTTGCCGGTGACCTTGGCGAACAGGGTGTGGTCGGTGCCGACGCCGACGTTCGAGCCCGCACGCACCGGCGTGCCGCGCTGGCGCACGATGATGTTGCCGGCCAGCACCTGCTCACCGCCGAAGCGCTTCACCCCGAGGCGCTTGGAGTGGGAATCGCGCCCGTTCTTGGTACTGCCGCCTGCCTTTTTATGTGCCATGAATCGATCCTGTCAGCGTTTGCGCGCGTCAGCCCGCGCTGATGTCGGTGACCTTCACCTCGGTGAACGCCTGCCGGTGGGTCTTCTGCCGCAGATAGTGCGCGCGGCGCTTGAACTTCACGATCGACACCTTCGCGCCCCGGCCATGGCGCACCACCGTGGCGAGTACCTTGCCGCCCTTGAGGGTGGGCTTACCGACCTTGACGTCCGCCCCCTCCCCGACCAGCAGCACCTCGGCGAACTCGACCGTGGCGCCCGGCTCGGCGTCGAGCTTCTCGACGCGCAGCACGCCGTCCTTCGACACCCGATATTGCTTGCCGCCTGTGGCGATGACTGCGTACATGATTACTCTTGAGGGGAATGGGCCGAGACGAAAGGCCGCGCATTCTACTGGCGTACCTCCGGTGCGGTCAAACGAGCATTTCCTTAGCGCGGACGTGGACTTACCCTGGCCCCCAGAGCGCCCGGCCGCGGGCCTCTGCGGCGGAGTTCCTCGGGTTCTCCTCGACCGCCCGGGTCGGATAGGATTCCCCGGCCGCGCCCCCGCCCCGCGAGCCTTGCATCAGGACAATCCAATCGAACGCATGAACCTCGCAGAGATTCGCGCCCTGGTGCAGGGGGACCTGCGCTCCGTGGACGAGGTGATCCGCGCGCGCCTGAAGAGCGCGGTGCCGCTCGTCGATCGCGTCGCCGAGCACATCATCGCGGGCGGCGGCAAGCGCTTGCGGCCGCTGCTGGTGGTGCTCACCGGCCGCGCCTGCGGCGCGGTTGGCACGGCGCACATCGAGGCGGCGGCGTTCATCGAGTTCATCCACACGGCGACCCTGCTGCACGACGACGTCGTCGATGGCTCCTCGCTCCGTCGCGGCCGCGACACGGCGAACGAGGTGTTCGGCAACCAGGCGAGCGTGCTGGTCGGGGACTTCGTGTACTCGCGTGCCTTCCAGATGATGGCCGCGGTCGCCTCGCAGCCGGTGATGGAGATCATGGCCGAGGCGACCAACGTGATCGCCGAGGGCGAAGTGCTGCAGCTGATGAACGCCCACGACCCCGACACCACCGAGCAGCGTTACCTCGAGGTGATCTATCGCAAGACCGCGCGCCTCTTCGAGGCGGGCGCGGAAGTCGCGGCGGTGCTCGCGGGCGCCTCCGTGGAGCTGCGCCGGGCGCTCGCGGCCTACGGCCGCCATCTCGGCACCGCTTACCAGCTGGTCGATGACGTGCTCGACTACCGCTCGAACCCGGAGCAGCGCGGCAAGAATCTCGGCGACGACCTCGCCGAGGGCAAGCCGACGCTGCCGCTCATCCATGCGTTGCGCAACGGCAGTGAGGCCGAGCGCGCCGCGATTCGCCACGCCATCAAGGAAGGCGGCCGCGGCCAGCTGTCTGCGGTCATCGACGCGATCGAGTCCACGGGAGGACTCGACTATGCCGCGCGCCTGGCGCGCGCCGAGAGCGATGCGGCACTCAGAGCGCTCGCGCCGCTCGGCGACTCCTCTTATAAGAGCGGGCTCGCCGCGCTGGCGCACTTCGCGGTCGAGCACACTACCTGAGATTTTGACGACGCCGGCTATGCTCGCCGGTACGAGGGGAGAGAACTAATGAGAACTGTGAAGCTTAGCGGTGTTCTTCTGGGCGCGGCGGCAGCTACGCTGCTCGCCTGCGTGGCGGCGGCCGCGGACGAGCCGGCGGCGCCCGAGACCATCGTACTGAAGGCGGCGCATATCTTTGATGCGACCGGCACGGCGCTCAGGGACGGCGCAGTGGTCGTGGTGCGCGGCGAGCGCATCGTGTCGGTGGGTGCGGCTGCGCCGGCCGGGGCGCGGGTGATCGACCTCGGCAACGCTACGCTGCTGCCGGGCTTCATCGATGCACACACGCATCTGACGATGCAACTCGAGAGGAACTACTACCTCGGCCGCTACCACGACATCATGCGCTTCCCGGCGGAGCAGGCGTTGTACGCCGCTCTGTACGCCAAGCGCACGCTCGAGGCCGGCTTCACCACGGTGCGCAACGTCGGCGCCGCCGACTTCGTCGACATCAGCCTGCGCAATGCCATCAACGCCGGCGTGACCGAAGGCCCGCGCATGCTGACGGCGGCGCACGGCATCGGCTCGCCGGGCGGTCATTTCGATCTGCTGTCGTACCCGCCGGACCGTGTGCACGTCGAAGGGCCGATCGAGGGAATCTGCAGCGGTCCGGAGTCCTGCCGCGAGGCGGTTCGCTACCAAATGAAGTGGGGCGCCGACCTCATCAAGATCGCCGCGAGCGGCGGCGTGTTGTCGGAGTCCGATCCGGTCGATGTGCCGCAGCTCACGCTCGATGAGATGCGCGCCATCGTGTCCGAGGCGCACGCCTGGAGGCGCAAAGTGGCGACGCACTGCCACGGCGATGCCGCCGCGCGCCTTGCCATCGAGGCCGGCGTCGACTCGATCGAGCACGGCAGCTTCCTCACTGAGGACACGCTCAGGCTCATGAAGGCCAAGGGCGTGTATCTGGTGCCGACGCGCGTCACCGTCGAGTGGGTCCAGAAGGAAGCGGACAGCTATCCGCCGGTGATCGCGGCGAAGGCGCGCGCTGCGGCCGCGGCCCACGGCAACATGTTCAGGGCCGCGCTGCGGGTCGGCGTGCCGATCGCGCTCGGGACCGACGCCGGCGTCTACCCGCATGGCATGAACGGTCAGGAGTTCGGCCTATACGTGAAACTCGGGATGAGCCCGGCGCAGGCGCTGCTCTCAGGCACGCGCGATGACGCGAAGCTCCTTGGCATCGACGCTGACGTCGGGACGCTCGAAGCCGGCAAGGTCGCCGACATCGTCGCGGTCCCGGGCAACGTGCTCTCCGACATCCGTGCCACCGAGCACCCGGTGTTCGTCATGCACCTCGGCAAGATCGTGCCGCTTCCGCAGGCCGGCGGCGCGGCGGCGGCCGCAACGGCCGACAACTCCGGGGCGGACGTCCCGGTCTCGGCCTTTGGTGAGTTTTTCTGACGGGCGCGCCGCGCGGGCCGCGAGCCCGCGCGGCCGCATTTGAAGGCACGAGGCCGGTTCAGTAGACTGCGCGGCCCGCGCATCGCCGCGTGCGCGTACGCTCATTCCTCGGGGTGTAGCTCAGCCTGGTAGAGCACTACGTTCGGGACGTAGGAGTCGCAGGTTCAAATCCTGTCACCCCGACCATTGAATTAATTGATCATATTCTTGTGAGCTGACCTTATTGGTTCCTGGTTCGTGGTTCGCACGTAGGAATCTCGGGTTCAAATCCCAATCGTTTCCTCCACGATTTTTAGCGTGGATTGGTTCTTCGATCACGCGTCAATCGTCGTCTGCTCACAGACGTGCAGTTCACCAACGCAGCCTGGTGGCGCGCGGTGCGAGAGCATCCCGCGCGGCCGGCGCCGCTTCCGAGCTGGCGAGGATCCTTTCCCAAGCCTGCAGCAGTAGGCCTCGCTCGCGCGACGCTGATGCTCGCCTGGCACGGCCTGCGCTCCTCTCGCGAAAGTGCGGTCCTGCTCGGTCTGCTTCCGGAACTAGCAGAGCTCATCGCAGAGCTCTCGCTAAGCGACATTGACAACATCGTCGAGCGGCGCTTCCAGCACGTCCGACCGCGATGGGAAGACCGTCCAGCGGCCTAGCGACACCTGCTAGTGGCCGCCGAAAGTGAGGATTTCCGGATAACCCGCGACTTCAACCTCTACAGCCTGCAACTTGTTACCGGCGAGCTGTGGACGTCGACCGGCCGGTCCAGTGGATAGGGCGGAAGAAAATGTCCCCTCGGGGATTTAACCTGCTGAACGGATGGCTGGTAATGACCCCGCAGCGGTCGCGGTGGCCTGCCCAGGAGTGACAGGTGCGGCGAGGAAGAGCGGACAGTCGAATAGCTCAGACCCACCGTCGCACTTTGAACTTGTACTCACAGTACTGCTGACCAACGGTTTCTTCGAGCTTGCGCTCTTCAGGAACGATAAAACGCTCCGTGACCCGCCAGACGAACAGCGGAACAACGAGCCAAGGCGTGGCACTGCCCAGTCCAATCGCAATACCCGCCAGCACGAGCACCATGCCGAAATACATGGGGTTTCGCGAGAACCGGAAGGGACCCGCGACTACCAGTGCGATCGAGGGTTCAAAGGGCTTTACAGCAGTCCCGGCACGCTTGAACAGTTGGTCTGCCCACATGTTTAGTAGTATGCCAAGCGCGACCGGCACCGCGCCGATGAGGCGCCACGGCGTCGCGAACAACTGCACCCAGGGAACCACGAAGTGCAATCCAGTCATCAACAGGATCGCAACGAGCATCAGGGCGGGCGGTAGCAAATCCGCGGGGTGCCGCGTTCATTCATCACTTCCCGGCAGTGTCCGCTGTAGCTACGGAGCAATCTCGACCCGAGGCGGTCCGACCGGAACCACCGCTTTCAGCGAGCGTGGTTGAAGCACGACGATGACGCGTGTCCTCAGGCTTCAGGCAATTTTCGCGACAAGTTTCGGTTCGAGCGCTGCTGCGGCCAACATGCCGCCCATCATCGCACCGGTGATCCCGGCACTGCCGACGTCCTGCCCAGTCAGATAAAGCCCCGGCACGGGAGTCTTGGCGCGCAGGCTGGTTGATAAGAACCTGCGCGGACTCTGCTCCAGTCCGTACACACCGCCGTGCTCAGCGCCGGTGAAGGCAACTGTTGACAGCGGCGTCGATAGCTCCGAGTAGACCACGAGCGGCGCAAGTGCTGGAAAGTGGCGGCCAAATTGTGCGGTCAGATGCCACGTGATCGCGGCCTTCAGCGCCTGATAGTCGGCGGGGCGCCGCCCAGGTGAGGTGCCCTGCCAGCGGCTGAATGCATCCCAGTCGGTGAAGGTGACGAGCTCGGCGGTGTGTTGCTGATGGGGCCTTTCGCTCGTTGGATCCTTAAGTGATGGGAACGTCACATACAGCGCCGGTGCAGAGGACTGCTGCCCCGGGTCGTGCCACAGTCCGTCAGTGATATCCAGGGACTCATAGAACCAGTGGTTTGACGCCGTCGCACCGCGGCCGCGAATATCTCCCTCAAATCCCAGGTACAGCCCGATGTGGCACGCAGAGGGGCACAGCGCGTTGATCTCCCGTGCCCACTCGGACTCGCGCAGCGGCGCAGGTAGCAGTTGATTGAGGGTGTTGTGGGCCCCCGCGTCGGAAAACACCCGCGGGCAGCGCAGCTCGGTCCCATTCTTCAGCCGCACACCCGCGACGCGGTCTTTCTCGATCACAATCTCAACGACCGGTGCACGAGTCCGCACTTCGCCCCCGCCCTCTTCAATGACCGGCACGAGTGTCCGCGCAATGGCATCGGCGCCGCCGATCGGAAAATATGCCCCTTGCATGTAATGACGCATGATGACGGCGTGCAGGCCAAAGCTCGATTCGCGGGGATCGGGCCCGTAGTCGCCGCGCTGCGCGGCGAGCACGGCGCGCAGGCGCGGATCGCTGATCATCTCCCGTAGCACGGCTTCGGTTGTTCGGCCCCACCATCGATCGATCTCGGCGTAGTGCAGAAGCCTTGTGGCCTTGCCGAGGAACGAGGGCATCGCCCGTTGCTCAAAAAGGTGGCGACCAGCGTGTTCAGCGTGAAGCAGGGCGTCGAAAAACGCATCAATCTCGCCTTGCGACGCAGGAAATCGTTCCTTGAGTTCCGCCACCAACGCCGCTTGCGGCCGGGCAAACTGAAACTCGAATCCACCCGGCAGATGAACCGTGTCATACACCGGGCCGGCGGGGGCAAAGCGCAGCGCGCCCCCTGACAGCCAATCCATGATCTTACGAGCAGCGCCGCCCTCCCCCATGTCACCAAGGTAATGGAGCCCGACGGCCCAGGTGAATCCCTCGCGGCTAAACGTCTGGGTCAGTCCACCGGCCGCGAAATGCTTCTCCAGGACCAATACCTTAAGACCGCAGCGGGTCAGCGCGCAGGCGCAGGCGAGTCCGCCAATGCCTGAGCCGATGACGATGGCATCAAACGGGGAAGAGCCCTTCACAATAGACGCCTCACGCATACCAGCGCATGTTCATCGGACGAGGTGTCGTTGCCACATTTCCCTGACGACTCGGCGCTAGAGATCCGCTGGCATCTGTTGAGCTCGCATGCGCGGGCACTCATTGCGCCGTCTCGATAATCTCGGCTTCGAGGTGCCGTTCACCGCTCAGCGAATTAGCGACCAGGCACCCGTGTTCGGCCTGCTCCAGGAGCTTTCGTGCTCCGCCGACATCGGTTCCTGGGGGCACCACGAGTCTTGCGAGAGTTGTAAAGCGTGTGAACCGCGACTTGCGTTCGACCCGCTCGAGTACCCCCTCGACCTGACATTCGAAGCGCAGCCATTTGAGCTGAGCGGCGCGGCTCACCGCGCGGAATGTGAGGATGAAGCAATCAGCAAGCGATGCGCACAAGAGCGTCTCCGGGGACCAGACGCCACCGGGGCCATCGAACTGCGGCGGCGCGGCTGTCTCGAGGCGCGGAAGCTGTGTGGAAGTTACAGCCACCAAACCAGAGGGGTCTGCGTCAGCCGAAGCGATGTAGGTATGTGGATAGGGATGCATGGCTCACCCAACGTTTGCAATGGCCTCGGTCAGCAGGCGCCGCACTTGCTCGGCCGTCGTTCTGAGTGTTGGATTGTCGGTGCGTTCCATAGCCGAAACGGGGTCGATGCTGGCCACCTCGACCCGCCGGTCGGCGGTCTCACGGACGATCACATTGCAGGGAAGCAGCACCCCGAGTCTCTCCTCGATTTTCAGCGCTTCGTGGGCAAAACGTGGATTGCAGGCGCCGAGAATGCGGTACTTCGGAGTATCCACCCCCAATTTCGACTTGAGTGTCGCTTGCACGTCGATATCCGTGAGTACGCCGAAGCCCTGCGCCTTCAGTTTCGTGGTCACATCCGCAACGACCGCATCAAACGGGCCTGAGACCGTTTTCGCGATGTAATAGCTCATGACTGTTTCCTAATAGAGTCCCCGCATCACTGTGGACAGAACTCCTCGTGCAGCAGGCCAATGATGCGGGTCGCGATCCCTGGCGGCAGCGAATAGACGATGCTCTGCGATTCGCGCGTCGTGGCGACGACTCCGGAGTCGCGCAAAATGCCGAGGTGCTGTGACAAAGCCGACTGGCTGAGCGGCACGCGCTGATTCAGTTGACCGACCGACAACGGCCCCGAGACGAGATTGCAGAGGATCATAAGGCGCTGCTCGTTGCCGAGCGCCTTGAGAAGCTCTGCCGCCTTGGTAGCGTGAGGTCGCATCTCACGGCCGGCACGGGCGAGCTTCGCGACCGCTGCGCGGGCACTCGTTGCATGTGTACTCACGGCTCCATCCTGTCTGATTCCTGACGGTCATGAGTATAATAAGCTATTACTAATTTAGCAATCACTAATATACTAGCGCGCTTGAATGACTTACGAGGCGGATGTCGATCGATCGGATGGTGTTTCGTCGACCGTGTCCGTGGCCGCGCCGGCCCTACGGAAACGGCGCTCGGTTTGCTGCCCCGGTTCGAGGATATCGCTTGGACAGGCCTCAACACGACGAAAGCGGATTTCAGAGCGCTGACGCGTGTCGATGTCGCGGCTTGGCAGCATGAGCTTGAGCTCCACGAAGAGTGGTTTCAGAAGCTCAAGGATCGACTGCCCGGGCCCTTACGACACCAACTTGAAGCCATCACGCTGCGCTTGGGACGCCACGCTGTTAGCACCGACTGCGGGGTGATAAATCATCCGCAACGAACTAAGCTGACTTGGCTATTTATCTCGCCCTACGGCCAGACGCCGTCGATTGTCAGGCAATTCTCACTCGTGTAGTGGAAGACTTCAGGGTTTGGACGATTCATGTCACGGGGCCGCTGACCCGGCTGCGGTCGGACGGTGCGCGCGTCCGCGCGTGCTCGAGGGGACGGTCATCGCCATCTAGCGATCATCGCCGCGGGAGTTCTTTTCAGACAAGTTCAGCGAGCTTGCGGGGGGTAAGGGGCAGATCCACTCACATGGCACTCCCAGCGCCAGGCGCTCGCGTTTGCTCTTGAAACTTCACCCGCATCTCAGGCAATGGCGAGCATCTTTTCCCGCTGCGTCGGTCTCAGGGGTTGAGGCGCATGGTCTGTAGGCAAGCCATCGGCTTTCCACTCAGGGTATCCGCCCTTTCTAGAGGCAGCCTTATTGATCTCTTTGGATCATGTACCCACTGGCTCCGACTAATGCACGCACGGACACCGACGCTCACGCCCGCCCGTTGCGTCGTTTTGTCGCACCACGGGTTGCGGGTGTTCCGCCGGTCGCTGAATCCTCACCCCCGGGAGCCCAAGGCCGCCCGAGACGCGTCTCAATGTACTCACGGATCATGCGTCGCACGACCTGTGAGGGCGTGAGATCCTCTTGGGCGCACAGTCGCTCGAACACGGCTTTCTTGCGCGGATCGATCAGAATCGTCAGTCGAGCGGTGCGCTCTTCCAAGTGCACAACGGTTGGGCTCTTCATTTACATACGAATTACATCATAGGATAATCAAAGAGTAATCCGAAGAGAACAATTGCGCAAGGGAACGGCCTCGCGGTGCATCGGCGGGAATCTTGCCCATGCTCGAAACGCGGTCGGCCGGGTTGCCAGGTGGCCGCGAGGCGTACGGCGTGAGAAGCGAAAATGACCCATCCGGAGCGGGATAGTTAATGTCGCTCCCGATCGCTTGCTGCTTGAGCGAGCTGGCGAGCGGCGGCGTCGGACTATTGCTGCTACTCGCGGTGTGCGGAATTTTTGCCGCGCGCCACCCGCTCGGAAGCCGGCTCACCTACGCAGCCTGCATGCTGATCTGTGCTGGACTCGCTGGAATCGCACTGGTCCGCCTATTCGCGCCTGCCACAGCGGTTGAGTCTATCGAGGTCGCAATTGGGCTGCCGCTCGGCCGAACCGTGCTGGGGCTCGATCCGCTGAGCAGTGCATTCGCTGTCGTTATCAACGTCGCGGCGTCGATCGTCAGTGGGTATGCCATTGGTTACGGTGCGCACGCCCGCGAACCGTTGCGGATCGTGCCGTTCTACCCAGCATTTATCGCCGCCATGAATTTGGTGCTGCTGGCGCAAGATGCGTTTTCCTTCTTAGTCGGCTGGGAACTCATGTCACTCGCCTCTTGGGCGTTGGTGCTCAGTGAGCACCGGTCCGTCGAGAACCGACGCGCCGCCCTTGTATATCTCATCATGGCAACGGGCGGAGCTCTCACGTTGCTGCTCGCGTTCGGTCTGCTCGCTGGCCCCGAGGGTGGGTATGCGTTCGAGGCGATCCGTCGCACCCGCATGGTCGGTGTAGGTCCGATGGTCCTCTTGCTGGCCCTCGTGGGCGCCGGCTCCAAAGCGGGTCTCGTGCCGCTGCACGCCTGGCTCCCTCTCGCCCATCCAGCCGCTCCGAGTCACGTCTCGGCATTGATGAGCGGCGTGATGACAAAAGTGGCGGTCTACGGCTTTGTGCGGCTCGTCTTTGACCTGGCGGGTCCACCCGCGTGGTGGTGGAGCGTCCCGGTACTGGTGATCGCCGGCATCACGGCTTTGCTTGGCGTTTTATATGCCCTGATGGAACATGATTTGAAGCGTCTACTGGCATACCACACGGTCGAGAACATCGGCATCATCTTCATCGGCTTAGGGTTGGCCCTTGCGTTCGAGGCGAACGGGCTACGCGCCGCGGCGGCACTGGCGTTCTCGGCAGCGATCTTTCACGTATTCAATCACTCGCTCTTCAAGAGTCTGCTGTTCATGGGTTCGGGCGCGGTGCTCAATGCGACCGGCGAACGCGACATGGAACACCTCGGCGGACTGATCCACCGAATGCCCGTGACGGCGGCGGCGTTTCTGGCCGGATGCATCGCCATTTCGGCGCTGCCGCCCTTCAACGGCTTCGTCTCCGAATGGCTCACGTTCCAGGCAATTCTCCTCAGCCCGCAACTGCCGCAATGGGTTCCGCGACTGGTAGTTCCTGCCGTCGGCGCGACACTTGCGTGTTCGGCGGCACTTGCCGCAGCGTGCTTCGTCAAAGCGTTTGGCATGACCTTTCTGGGACGCCCGCGCTCAAGGGCAGCATCGGCCGCGGGGGAGACGGATCGCTGGTCGCAGGTCGCCATGGTGATTGTGGCTCTGCTATGCCTACTGGCCGGCATCCTACCCAGCTATGTCCTCGACAGCCTGAGCGCCGTCACCCAAATGGCGGTGGGAGCACGGCTCGCGCCGCAGGCTGGGCAGGCGTGGTTGCGGATCGTGCCCATCGACATCCACCGTAGCGCGTATAGCGGTCTGTTCGTCTTCGTGATGATTCTGGTCGCCGCCGCGACCACGGCCTTCGTGGTGCGTCGGTTTGCCTCGCACGCCTTGCGACGATCCGCACCCTGGGACTGCGGATTCCCGGATGCGAGCCCGTCCACACAGTACACCGCGGGCAGCTTCGCGCAGCCGATCCGACGCGTGTTCGGCAGCGTCGTCTTCCGTGCACGTGAGCGGGTCTCCATGCCGAAGCCCGGTGACACGGCTGTGGCACGGCTGCGCGTCGAGCTCCGTGACACGCTGTGGGACGCGCTCTACGCGCCCGTTATCAAGCTGGTCGAGGTCATAACCGAGCGGCTGAACCGGATGCAGTTCCTGACGATCCGGAACTATCTGACGCTAGTGTTTGCGGCGCTGGTTACGCTGCTGATCATCGTCGGGACCTGGCGATGAGCTACACCGACTGGCTCATCCAGCTCGCGCAAACCGCTTTAGTACTCGGGCTGGCCCCGCTGCTTTTGGGGGTGACGCGCAAGATCCGGGCACGATTGTTGCGTCGGCAGGGAGCCTCCCTCCTGCAGCCATATCGCGACCTCTTGAAACTGATCCGCAAGGAAGCCGTGGTCGCCGAGAACGCTTCGTGGCTTTTCCGTGCAGCCCCTTACCTGATCCTCGCCACGACGTGGGTCGCCGCGGCGTTGGTCCCGACGTTCGCCACAGGTCTTTCGCTCGGCGCCGATGCCGATTTCATCGTCATCGTCGCTCTCCTCGGAACCGCGCGCTTCCTGCTTGCGCTCGCCGGGCTCGATGTGGGCACCAGTTTTGGCGGCATCGGCTCGAGCCGCGAAATGTTGTTCGCCTCGCTTGCCGAGCCGGCCATGCTGATGGCTGTGTTCACGCTATCGCTCTTCGCGGGCTCCACGCAGCTCTCGTCGATTTCAGCCTACATGCTGGGACCCGGTGTCGGCATCAACATTTCACTCGGGCTCGCGCTAGTGGCGCTGATCATCGTCTCGCTCGGCGAGAATGCCCGCATTCCCGTCGATAACCCGGCGACCCACCTCGAGCTGACCATGGTCCACGAAGCCATGATTCTCGAATACTCCGGGCGTCATTTGGCGGTGATTGAGGCCGCCGCGGCGGTGAAGCTGCTGCTGTACCTCTCGCTCATCGCGTGCGTGTTTATGCCCTGGGGCACCGCCGTCGCTGGCGCCGGGGCGCTCGCCTACGTCATCGGGCTCATCGCCTACGCGATCAAGCTCGCGGTGCTGGCATTGCTGCTGGTTCTGTTCGAGACCGCGATCGCCAAGATGCGGGTGTTTCGCGTGCCGGACTTTCTTGGGATCGCGCTGATGCTCGGGCTACTCGCAACGATCCTGCTGTTCGTCTCGAAGGTCTCACGATGAGTCCAGTGGACGGTGATATTGCCCATCTGCTCGCGGGCTCCATGGTTCTTTTGAGCTTTCTGCTGCTGTACCAGGATCGCATGTTTGCCCTGCTCAACGTCTTCGCGCTCCACGCCTGCGTGCTGGCGTGCTCGGTCGGCTGGCAAGCCTATCACCAGCGCGCGCCGCATCTGTTCATCACGGCCCTGATCGCACTGCTGTTCAAGGGCGTCATCATTCCCGTCGCCCTGCGTCGGATCGTGGTGCGTCTCGGGATTCATCGCACGATCGAAACGGTTGTCAGCGTCGGTCCAACGATGCTGTTCGGAATTGCGCTCGTTGGTTTGTCCATCGTTGTCATGCTGCCCGTGACCCAGTCCGAGGGCGCCTTCGTGCGGGAAGATCTCGCTTTTGCGCTATCTGTGGTGCTACTCGGCTTTCTGATGATGGTGACGCGCCGCAACGCAGTAAGTCAGGTGATCGGATTCATGTCACTGGAGAACGGCCTGGTACTTGCCGCGAGCGGCGCGCGCGGCATGCCGCTCGTAGTCGAGATCAGCGTCGGCTTCTCAGTTCTCATCGCCTTCATCGTCGTAGGAATCTTCTTGTTCCGTATCCGCGAGCGCTTCGACACCGTGGATCTACAGGCCCTCGACATGTCACGTGGCGAAAGCGAATCCGCGTGAACCCGTCGGTCGGACAGCTCGCGCTCGCCGGCTTACTGGGCACCCCCGCTCTGGGTGCCTTACTGCTTGCGGCGATTCCGCGATATCGGATCGCGGCGGCGCTCAACGTGACTCTGTGCGCGCTCACGCTCGTCTGCGCGGGGGCACTCTACTCGCATCGCCCGCAGGCTTCCCTCTACCTCTTGGTTGACGATTTCAATACCGTCTTCCTGATCGTCGGCTCGCTCGTAGGCTTCAGCACCAGCGTGTTCAGTGCCGGTTACATCGCGCACGAGTTGCAGACGCGCAGGTTGAAGTCGGCGGATCTGCGCTTCTATCACGCCATGTACCAAGTCTTGATGTTCGCCATGAATCTCGCGCTCGTGTCAAACAACATCGGGCTTATGTGGGTGGCCATCGAGCTGGCGACACTCACCACCGTGATGATGGTGGGCATCTACCGTACTAATGCGGCACTTGAGGCCGCGTGGAAATACTTCATTCTGGGTTCGGTAGGAATCGCCCTCGCCTTGTTCGGCACGATCCTCGTCTATCTCGCCGCGCAGGAGCGCTTGGGGCAGGGGCTGCCGGCGATGGCCTGGGACCGGCTGGCGGCGAGCTCGGGCAGCTTTGACGCTTCACTCCTGAACCTATCCTTCGTCTTCCTGCTGCTCGGTTATGGCACGAAAGTGGGGCTGGTACCGGTACACGCCTGGCTGCCGGACGCGCACGCGGAGGGCCCCACCCCCATCTCGGCGGTGCTCTCGGGCCTACTGCTCAACGTCGCGCTGTTCGCGTTGTTGCGATTCAAACTGATCATGGCCGGCAATGCGCACGTACTGGCACCTGGCCCGATGATGGTAACCATGGGGTTCATGTCGCTGATCTTCGCGGGCTTCATGATCTATCGGCGTCGCGATATCAAGCGAATGTTTGCGTATTCTTCGATCGAGCACATGGGCATCATCACGCTCGCTTTTGGCCTCGGCGGGCCGCTGGCCAGCTTCGCAGGTCTCCTGCACATGACCATGCACAGCCTGACCAAGTCGGCCATTTTCTTCGGCGTCGGGTACGTCTCACAGCTCGAGGGGACGCAACGTATCGCTGAGATTCGGGGTCTCACGCAGAGCCAACCCCTGCTCGGTTGGCTCTTGGTCTTGGGTGTCGTTGCGATCGCCGGGCTCCCACCGTTTGGCGTCTTTACGAGTGAGTTTCTCCTGGTGACCTCAACCTTCGCGCGCTCACCCTGGCTGGCGATTCTATTGGTTGTGGGTCTTTTGATCGCTTTCAGCGCACTGGCGACGCGTCTTCACGGCCTCGCCTTCGGTGACACCGACAAGAGGCACGCGCTTCCCCCCTGGCGTCTCGCGCCGATGATGCTGCATTTAGGGCTTGTCGCGGTGGCGGGCGTCTACTTGCCTGGACCCATTGTCGCCTGGTTCCGCCACGTGGCCAGTCAGCTCGGGTAGGAGACCGACGTGCTCAAGGCCCTGTTTGGAGACCTCACACCGACGCCGGTGCATCGCGGCTGGCCCCGCTTTACCGTCGGCGCCGACTCATGGCGCGCAATCGGTGAAGCTTTGCGTGAAGGTAAGCTCGAGCTGCTCGGGCTGTGGGGCGATATCGGCGCTGTGCAATGCGTGTTGTACGAGCCCTCCACGCGGCAGGTTGTGAGTGCCTCCATCGACATCCGCGCAGGCAAAGTGCCTTCGCTCGCACTCTTTCACGCTCCGGCCTCCCGTCTGGAGCGCGCGGCGAGCGATCTCTTCGGTATTGAATTCGTCGGCCTGCCTGATTCACGGCCGTGGCTCGACCACGGCCGCTGGCCGCTACGACGGCCTCTGGGTGAATCATCGCCCCCAGGCGTGGGGTTGCCACCCTACCGATTCCTGGAAACCGACGGCCCGAGCCTGCATCAGATTCCGGTCGGTCCGGTGCACGCGGGAATCATCGAGCCGGGTCATTTCCGCTTCACGGCGAGCGGGGAAACCGTGGCCCGCCTCGAAGAACGCTTGGGCTACGCGCACAAGGGCATCGAGAAGCTGCTGGGCGGCAACTCGATCGATAACGCGGCACGCCTTGCGGCGCGCGTATCCGGGGACAGCACGGTCGCATATTCGTTTGCCTTTGCGCGCGCCGTCGAGGCGGCGCTGGAGCTGCGCGTGCCGCCGCGCGCGGTAGGGTTACGTGCGGTGATGGCGGAGCTTGAGCGGATCGCGAATCACCTGGGCGACGTGGGAGCCATCTGCAACGACGCCGCATTCTCGATGATGCACGCCGAGTGCGGGATTCTGCGCGAACAGACGCTGCGCGCCTGCGCCACCGCCTTCGGTCATCGCCTGATGATGGACTGCGTCGTACCCGGTGGAGTGGCCACCGATCTTGAGCCGCCCGGCGTGGATGCGATCCTATCCCTGACTGCACGCCTTCAACGTCAATTCCCAGAACTGGTCGAGCTGTACGACAACACCGCTTCGCTTCAGGATCGCACGGTCGGCACTGGGGTCGTATCGAGAGCGCTGGCGACAGAGTTTGCCGCCCCCGGCTATGTAGGTCGGGCATCGGGGCGCCCGTTCGATGCGCGAACCTGCCTCGCTTATCCCCCCTACGACACCGCGCCCATCGAAATCGCCGTACACACCGAAGGTGATGTCGATGCGCGCGTGTGGGTACGTATCCGGGAAGTCCAGCGCAGTATCAGTTGGCTCGAACGGGCGCTCGCCTCGCTCCCGGACGGTCCAATGCGCCTACCCGAGCTGACTCAGCCCTCGACGAGCGTCGAGGGAACCGCGCTGGTCGAAGGGTTTCGGGGCGACATCCTCAGCTACGCGCGCGTCGGTCCTGGAGGCCGCATCGAACGCTGCCATCTACGAGATCCATCGTGGTTTCTGTGGCCACTGTTGGAGGCGGCAATCGAAGGGAATATCGTCGCGGACTTTCCGCTGTGCAACAAATCATTCAACTGCTCCTACTCCGGACACGATCTGTAGTCCCGAGCCCGTTTCATCATGCGCAGACGTTTATTCAAAAACCTCTTCAGCGCGCCATGTACCGAGCCGGTGGGCGACCGCACGGAGGTGTTCGAAACGGTGGGAACGGAGCTTCGAGGGGTCATCGCGCGAACGCTCGGCCGTAGTCTCGCCATTCGAGAAGTCGACGCCGGCTCGTGTAACGGCTGCGAACTCGAGATCCACGCCCTCGGTAACGCCTTTTACGACGTGGAACGATTCGGCATTCGCTTCGTAGCCTCCCCGCGACACGCCGACGTTCTGCTGGTAACGGGTCCGGTTACACACAATATGCGCGAAGCGCTCGAGCGCACCTACGTCGCGACGCCTGCCCCGAAGTGGGTGGTCGCGGCCGGGGACTGCGCGGCGGGATGCGGGCTGTTCGCGGACAGCTACGCCTGCGTGGGTGCAGTCTCCAAGGTGATTCCCGTTGACGTCGTCATTCGCGGCTGTCCACCGACGCCGACGGCGCTGTTGCAGGGATTACTCGCGCTCCTCGGCGGCGTGAGCGTGCACACCGCTACTCGCACAAAACACTCATGAGCGCTCTTCAATGATGAGTTTCTTAATCTCCGCGATGGCCCGGGCGGGATTTAGATCCTTCGGGCACGCTTCGGTGCAGTTCATGATCGTGTGGCAGCGGTAAAGTTTGAATGGGTCCTCGAGCGCATCGAGCCGCTCAGCCCTCGCTTCATCCCGACTGTCGATGATCCAACGATACGCGGCCAGAAGGGCAGCCGGCCCAAGATAGCGCTCGCTGTTCCACCAGTAGCTCGGGCACGCAGTGGAGCAGCAGGCGCACAGGATGCAGGCGGCGGCTCTATCGATCTTCTCCTGCTCGCTCTTCGATTGCAGGCGCTCTCGATCCGGCGGCACGGGACTTCGAGTCTGCAACCAGGGCATGATCGAGGCATACTGAGCATAGAAATGCGTGAGATCGGGGACGAGATCCTTGATGACGGGCAGATGTGGGAGTGGATAGATCCGCACGTCGCCTCGGATGTCCGAGCAAGACCGCGTACAGGCGAGCGTGTTGACGCCATTGATGTTCATCGCGCACGAGCCGCAGATGCCCTCCCGGCAGGAGCGCCGATAGGTGAGCGTCGAATCGATCTCATTCTTGATGTAGATCAGCGCATCGAGAACCATTGGTCCACAGCTCTCGATGTCAATTTCAAAAGTGTCGATGCGTGGAGCGCGATCGGAGTCCGGATCGAATCGATAGATCCTGAAACGGCGCACGTTCGCAGCCCCGCCGACGGAGCGATGCCAGGTTCCTGCTCGAATTCTAGGGCCCGTTGCAAGACCGAACCAAGCCATGTGTCATCTCCTTTAGGCTGACGTCCGCGCCCGGCATCCCCGACCGCTCGGCCTGAGCTGAGCGGGTCGGATGCTCCTCAATACCGGCGCGGCCTCGGTGGAATTGAAGCGACATCGCGTGAGAGCGTTGCAAGATGAACCGGCCGATAGTCGAGGCGCACCTCGCCGTGCTCATCCACCCATGCCAGCGTATGTTTGAGCCAGGCTGCATCGTCACGCTCCGGGAAGTCCTCGCGCGCATGCGCACCGCGGCTTTCCGTGCGCGCAAGTGCCGAGTGCATCGTGGCGATGGCCTGCCACAGCAGATTCTCGAATTCCAGCGTCTCGATCAGGTCCGTGTTCCAAATGAGCGAGCGGTCTTGCACGCGGATATCTGACAACGACTCGGTGGTACGGGCGAGCCTCGCCACACCTTCCTGGAGGGACGCGGCGGTCCGAAACACCGCGGCGTCGGACTGCATGATCTTCTGCATCTGTAGCCGCAATTCCGCCGTCGGCCGCGAACCTTTGGCCTGACGTAGCCGGTCAAGCCGCGAAATCGCAAGCTCGCCGGCATCCTTAGGAAGAGCCGGCTGAGCGGCGCCGGGCCGCATGGCCGCCGCGCAGCGGCGCGCCGCTTCGCGACCGAATACCACAATGTCGAGGAGCGAGTTGGAGCCGAGGCGATTAGCCCCGTGGACGGACACGCACGCGGCCTCCCCGACGGCCATCAGTCCGGGTACGACGGCATCCGGGTCGCCGGCCTTGGGGCTGATGACCTCGCCATGATAGTTGGTCGGAATGCCGCCCATGTTGTAGTGCGCCGTGGGTAGCACCGGAATGGGTTCCCGCGTCACATCGACACCGGCAAAGATGCGCGAAGACTCGGCGATGCCGGGCAGGCGCTCCTTAATGACGGCAGACCCGAGGTGCTGAAGATGCAGATGAATATGATCTTTCTGCGGCCCGACTCCGCGTCCCTCGCGGATCTCGATCGTCATCGCGCGGCTGACCACATCGCGTGAAGCCAGGTCCTTGGCGTTCGGCGCGTAGCGCTCCATGAATCGCTCGCCACTCGCATTGGTGAGAAACCCACCTTCGCCACGCACCCCCTCAGTGATGAGGCAGCCGGCACCATAGATTCCCGTGGGATGAAACTGCACGAACTCCATGTCTTGCAGCGGCAAGCCCGCGCGCAGCACCATGCCGCCGCCGTCACCGGTGCAGGTATGCGCCGAGGTGCACGAGAAGTACGTGCGTCCATAGCCGCCCGTGGCGATAATTGTCGTGTGCGCGCGAAAGCGGTGCACCTTTCCCTCAGCCATCTCGAGCGCAACGACGCCGCGGCACGCTCCGTCCTCCATGATGAGATCGATCGCGAAGTACTCCACGAAGAACTCCGCGCGCAGCCGAATCGCCTGCTGATATAGCGTGTGCAGCATTGCGTGACCCGTGCGGTCAGCCGCAGCGCACGTGCGCTGCGCCACACCCTTGCCGAAATGGGTGGTCATGCCACCGAACGGACGCTGGTAGATGCGTCCGTCCTCGGTGCGCGAGAACGGCAGGCCGTAATGCTCCAGCTCAATGACCGCGCTCGGGGCCTCCTTGCACATGAACTCGATGGCGTCCTGGTCCCCGAGCCAGTCGGAACCTTTGATTGTGTCGTAGAAGTGGAAGCGCCAGTCATCCTCCCCCATATTTCCGAGGGCTGCGCTGATCCCACCTTGGGCCGCGACCGTATGACTGCGGGTCGGAAACACTTTCGAGAGGCAGGCGGTCGTCAGTCCGGCCTCGGCAAGTCCCAGCGCCGCCCGCAGGCCTGCTCCCCCAGCGCCGACGACGATCACGTCGTACGTATGATCGATCATCGGATAGGCGCTCATGGGAGAGCCCCGAACAGCACTTCGAAAACGGCGAAGACGCCCGCTGCAGCCGCGATGATGTATACAAAGCGCACCACGAGTAGCGTCCCGATCCGTGTGCCGGCGCCGTGTACATAGTCCTCCACCACCACGCGCACGCCGAGGTAGGAATGTTGCGCGGCCACGAGGATGAGCGCGACAAGCGGCACCGCATTCCAACCGCTACTCATCCACTCCCGCACCGACCAGTAGCTGATCGTTGGGAGCGACAGCAAGGAGATCACGAACCAGATGCCGAGCGGCACCAGCGCCACGGCCGTGACGCGCTGGGTCCACCACAGTTCCGAGCCGTGCTTCGCCGAGCCCCGCTCCGAGGCTCGCCCAAGATGGCTCTCCTGGCTCATGGAACCCCTCCGCTGCCAAAGCGCACGGTGACACCGAGAAGCACGATGATAAGAATCGTGGCCAGCGCCACGATCCACGCACTGCGACGGGCTTCGCGCCGCTCGAGCCCGAAACCCGCGTCCCAGAGAAGATGCCGGATTCCGTTGTAGAGGTGATACGCAAACGCGGCCAAGCCGAGCCCGAGCAGGACTTTGAAGAGCGGATGCGACAGGAAGAGGGCCGCACGCGTATAGGTGACAAATCCCCGGGCAATCGCC
>CAWDQL010000003.1:0-312975 GCA_963804465.1 uncultured Gammaproteobacteria bacterium | reverse complement strand
TGGGCGCCACGGCCGTCGAGGTGAGCAGCAGTCATGTTCCGATGCTGTCCCACCCCAAGGCGGTGCTCGACGTGATTCGAAACGCTGCAAGAGCGGTGTCGTAGCGAAACGGGAGGACGGCCGGGCGAGAACGCCTGGCCGTCCTCGAATCTACCGCGGCGGTGACCCAGGAGACCCCGATGGACGCGACTTCCTACGATCCAGGGAAGGCCGCGCTGCTGATCGTCGACCCTTACAACGACTTCCTGTCCGAGGGCGGAAAGTTGTGGCCGTTGATCAAGGCTGTCGCCGACGAGGTGGGCCTACTGAACAATCTACGCACGATCGACGGGGCGGTGCGCGCTGCCGGAATCCAAGTGATGGTCGTTCCGCACCGACGCTGGCAGCCGAGCGACTACCGAGGTTGGTCCCACCCCAATCCCTCGCAGCTCGGTGTCATGAAGCGCCGTGTGTTCGCTCGCGGAGAATGGGGCGGCGGAAGTCGCACCGAGACTTTGCGCCGAGTTTAGGTGATGTCGTAATCGCCGAGCATTGGGCGCAGAGCGGCTTCGCTAACACCGATCTCGACCTGCAGCTCAAGCAACGAGACATCTCAGATGTCATCTTGGTGGGTTTGCTTGCCAACACCTGCATCGAGTCAACCGGACGATTTGCGATGGAACTTGGGTATCGAGTGACTTTGGTGCGCGATGCCACGGCGGCGTTCAAGCGGGAGATGATGCATGCGGCGCACGAGCTCAACGGGCCAACATTCGCTCACAGCATCGTCACTACTTCAGAGCTCATTCAGGCGCTTCCCAGGGCGCCTCGCTGACCGTGTGGACTCTCCGACTGCATCCTCAACTTACGAGGTCGGTACCATGAACAACCGGATTTCCATAAATGGTCGGAACGGCGTGTTTGGTGCCTATATCGCTCGACCGGCGACATTGCCGGCCCCCGCGGTCGTGGTGCTCCAGGAGGTATTCGGCGTCAATGCCGATATACGCGAGCATTGCGACGAATTGGCCGAGTTCGGATACATCGCTGTCGCGCCAGACTTGTTCTGGAGGCAGGAGCCGGGCGTCGATCTAAGCGTGAGCTCGGAAGCGGACTGGCAGCACGGCCTGCGCCTCTATCAAGCCTATGACCGAGACGCAGGCGCCGCAGACGTGAAGGACACCGTTAGTGCAGCGGCCAGGCTGCGCGAGTGCACCGGCAAGGTTGCAGTCCTTGGCTACTGCCTCGGTGGGCTGATGGTCTACTTGACGGCTGTGCGTTACGGTGTCGACGCCGCGGTCGCGTACCACGGAGGTGACACTGAGAAGTATCTCAGCGAGGTCGAGGGACTCCATGCGCCCCTGCTGATGCACCTAGCCGATGAAGATGAGTTCATCTCCAAGCCCGCCCAAGCCGCTATCAAAAGCGCTCTCGCTGACAAATCCAACGTGACGGTGTACAGCTATGCGGGGCAGCGTCACGCGTTTTCTCGGAACGACGGGGCCCACTACAACGCGGCGGCGGCTGCGCTCGCCAACGGGCGAACGCGAGAGTTCCTGGGTCAACACCTACGTTGATTGCCTGCCGACAGGCCGCACGATGTGCATCAGCACGGGCGAATGACGGAACTCAATATGCCCGCTCCAAGGTTGGTCCGAACTGTGTCGGTCGAGCATCGCTCCTTGCAATGCGCTCGTTCCTTTGACGAAGTCCACAGAGCCGTAATCAACTCGGTACCAGCGCTGAAACCCGAAGTGTCTGAGATCCTCATCCGAGGCGAGAAGGACAAGGTTGCTATTGCACGACGCGAGTGGCCCAGGCTCTGGCTCTTCCTCGTGCGAAACCATGGCGGGCTACTCGCGGCAGATGGGCGGAACGCCAAGGCAATGCAGTATGAGATCGGCAATCCCCTCACCGCCGAACGGATGACCCGACACGTATTGGCGGCCGGGCTTTACGCACCCCTGCGTGTTGTACTGTACGAAGACGAATCGGGGAAGGCGATATTCGAGTACGACCTTCCGTCCTCGCTTTTCAGCCAATTTGGCGATGAGCAAGTCGCACAGGTCGGTCGGGAGTTGGACGCAGAACTTGAGGCGGCGCTGCAGTCCGCGAGCGCGGCGTAGTGATGGCAATCCGAGTCTCACTACTGTCCTGGACATTGTGACTGCACCGCGTCTACCCCCACTTCCCGCCAGGCCGGGAAGCCTCGCGGCGGGCGTAGCCCGCCGCGCCCCTTATCTCTGCGCAAGGCCCAAAGACCAGGGCATGATTTGGGTTGCGCTCTTTCGTGAAAGTCTTACTGACCGCCGTCGTCTGTGTCGTGCACGCCGGGCTGGCAGCGCTCGATGCCGAGCCGCCCGGGGACTGAGGAGAGTCCTCTCCCGGGAATCGAACCCGCGACCAACGGTATTCCAATCCGTTGGTCACCACCCTTAGCAAGTTGGGCTGTCTGACACTCTGTGACTGGGATGAGGCGAAAAATCTACCGTACCGTTACCGTAGAGTCGGGCTTGACCGTATTTCGACTCCATAAACCTTGATTTATAATGGAAAGGGAGGGACTCGAACCCTCGACCCCGGCATTATGAGTGCCGTGCTCTAACCAGCTGAGCTACCTTTCCACGAGGGGCGCGCATTGTCCTCACCCGCCCCCCAGGGTGTCAAACGCCGAGCCCGCAAGCCATATTATGCGGGAGCTCTCGCTCCGCAGCGGCTTGAAAACGAGCAAGTCCGGCTACGAATGGAGTGAGGCGATTCAGATCCGTCGGCCTCTTGCGGCGCTCGTGTCCATCGCAAGCGAGCGCGGACAAAGGGCCAGGAGGGAGCGGTCTTTGCCCGCACCTTCGTGCACAGCATCGTGCTCACGCTGCTGCTCGTGGGTCCGGTGCTCGTTGAGCAGTATCTGATCCCGGGGATCATTCCGGCGCGGGTGGTGCGCCCTGAGCCTGGGCGCGTCGCGCCGCGCACTGGTCCTCAGGCCGGGGGCGCTGCCTCGAGATCCGTCGCGGCAGGTATCCACCAGTCCGCCCCACGCGCCGTGGTGACGTACTCCGGCCACCGATAGTCGATCGGTGGCGCGAAATCGCTCGGCAGGAGCGGCGCGATGAAGCGCGCACCCGCGGTGCGCTCGGTAAACTCGGCGCGCGCCGCTGCGATCGCCTCCGGCCTGGAAAGGAGCTCGAGCAGCGTGCCGGCGATCGTCTTGCCGGCGACCTCGATCGTCGGATCGATACAAGACGCGAGCCCGCCGAGCGCGTTCGACACCCACGCGGGGTAGCCCGTGTACCCTTCCGGCATTGCGAGCATGGGCCTGGCGATGTAGAGCCGCACCGTCGGGGCGTACCAGCTCATCTCGACGTAGTCATCGGACGTCCAATGCGTCTGCCACGCCGGCACCTGCTCGCGCAGCCGGGCTTCTGCCACCTTGGGCTCGATCAACTCCTCGCACGCCGCAAGGAACGGCCGCGCCATCGGGGTAAGGCCGAGGTTGCGCTGGATCTCCCGGGCGAGCGCGATGGCCTTCTCTCCATAGCGCGGCGGCCCGACCTCGGCGAGGTTGCGGTAGGTGAGCTCGGCGAGCACATGATTCGCAACCCCGGGCCGCGTGCGCGACACCCAGCGCTTCACCACGCGGCAGTGCGCCGCCGCCGCAGCGTGGTCCGCATTGCGATCAAGGACGTCCAGGATCGCATCTGCCATGCGCACCTCGGGCGCACGCCATGCGTAGGTGATCTGGGCGAGATGCGCCGCGAGATTGTCGGCGGTCGCCTGGCCCGCCGTGAGTATCGCCTCATTCAGCGACCAGCCGCCGGTGTGCGCGAGCATCGATTCCAGCGTCGCTTTGGTGAGCGAATACATGGTGAAGAGCGCGACGTTGGCGCCGGGCGCACGCGCCGCCGAGTGCGCGGCAGCGATCGGACTGTCGTTGGCCGCCGCACCCCAGGTCTCGGGCGCGTCACAGATAAAAGAGTAAATGCGGCTGCAGTAGGCCCCGCAGTGCGTGTCCCAGCGCACTGTATTGCAGAGCGGCAGCATATAGAAAGGATGGAAGCTCACCAGCGCGTCGATGCCGTCGTAGTAGCCGCGCAGGCCGTGGACGAGCTTCGAGCCTTGCACCTTCTCCGCCGGCTCGCCGAAGAAGCGCAGCGTGCCGCATATGTTCCGCCGCTGCATCGCGTGCTGCGCGGCGAGCAGCCCCGCGAGCGCGCCGATGCCGAGCGCCGAGTGCGGGTCGGTGTGTCCCGGAGCGAACTCGGAAAAGCCCGCGCGCGGCCGGCGCACGGTCGCTGCCGCCTGGCAGTTGCCGGGCACCGCGTCGTATTCGGCGTAGGTCGCGAGCGTCGGTCCTGAACCATTCGACCATTCCGCGGCGAACGCCGTCGGCATGCCACCGCTTCCGGCCTCGACGGCAAATCCCGCCTTTCTCAGCCTGTCGACGAACCATGCGGCGGAGCGGTACTCACGCCACGCAGGCTCGGCGAGCTCCCAGATGGTGCGGTGCCACTCGGACAGCGTCTCGCGATGGCCGTCGATCCAGTCGCGCGCGTGTTGTTGCGCGGAGTTCATGGCCTACTCCCCTGCCGGAAGCTGGATGGTGGGCTAATTGTGAAGCGTTTTCCGGCGCCGCGCGCGCCCACAGGTGTCAACTCTGCGGCAGCCAGCCGCAGCGGGCTCTGGTTGCACCGCTTGCGGCTCGCATAGAATCAGCGCCCCATGACCACCCGACGCACCCTGCTGCAGCTGGCCGCCCTGGCAACGGCCGGTGCAGCCGTGCCGCAGGCCCTGGCCAAACCCAAGCCGGGAACTCTGCTGATCCTCGGCGGCACAGGCTTCATCGGCCCGCATCTCACGGAAGAGGCTCAGCACCGCGGCTGGAAGGTCACGCACTTCAATCGCGGCAAGACCGCCCCGGGCGGGATCGCGGGGGTCGAGACGTTGATCGGCGACCGCAAGGGCCAGCTCGATGCGCTGCGTGGCCGCCGCTTCGACGCGGTGGTCGACGACACCGGCTTCGTGCCGAAGTACGTGAAGATGTCGGCGGACCTGCTGGCGCCGAACGTCGGCTACTGTCTCTACATCTCCAGCATTTCCGCCTATGCGGGCTTCGCGACCCCGAACGATGAGCACTCGCCGCTCGGCAAGCTCGACGATCCGGACGTCGAGAAGGTGACCAACGATACCTACGGGCCGATGAAGGCGCTGTGCGAGCGGTACACGGCTGCGGCTTTCGCCGAACGCGTCAGCATCGTGCGGCCCGGCTACATCGTCGGGCCGCTGGACAAGAGCGACCGTTTTACCTACTGGCCGGTGCGCGCCTCGAAAGGCGGCGAGATGCTGGCCCCCGGCACTCCCAACGATCCGATCCAGGTCATCGATGTACGCGATCTCACCGCCTTCATGATGACGCTGGTCGAATCCCGCAGTAACGGCACTTTCAATGCGGACTCGGCCCCGCGCGCGTTCACGATGGGTGAGCTCGTCGCGGCCAGCCTGCGCGCCTCGCCCAAGGCCGGCACGAAGGCCACCTGGGTGCCGGAGGACTTCCTCGCCGCGCACTGGAAACCCGACGACCTCGATCTGCCGCCCTGGGCGCCGCTCAAAGGCGACTCGGCGGGCGCCTCCCTCACCTCGACCGAGGCGGCTCACAAGGCCGGGCTCCGCTCACGTCCGCTCGAGGTCACGGTGCGCGATACGCTCGCGTGGTTTCAGACCCTGCCGGCGGAACGCCAGGCGAAGCTGCGTGCCGGGCTCGATCCCGTCAAGGAAGCGGACACGCTCAAGGCCTGGCACATGCAACCGGGCCAGGCTAGGAGCGGATGAGCGAGGAGCTCGCCGCGGCTATACGTTGAAGCGGAAGTGCATGACGTCGCCTTCCTGCACCAGGTAGTCCTTGCCCTCGAGGCGCAGCTTCCCGGCGTCGCGCGCACCGGCCTCGCCCTTGCCGGCGAGGTAGTCGTCGAAGGCGATGACCTCGGCGCGGATGAAGCCACGCTCGAAGTCGGTGTGGATGACGCCCGCGGCCTGTGGCGCCGTCGCGCCGACGCGCACCGTCCAGGCGCGTACCTCCTTCGGGCCGGCCGTGAAGAAGGTCTCGAGCCCCAACAGCGCGTAGCCGGCGCGGATCACCCGATCGAGCCCGGGCTCCTTCAGTCCCAGCTCGGCGAGAAACTCGGCGCGCTCGCTCTCGGCGAGCTGGGCGATCTCGGCTTCGAGCGCCGCACACACCGGCACCACGCTCGCCCCCTCGGCCGCGGCGCGCTGCTCCACGGCCGCGAGCAGCGGGTTGTCGTGCAAGCCGTTCTCGGCCACGTTGGCGACGTACATCACCGGCTTGGCTGTGAGCAGCTGCAGCTCCCTCAAGTCGCGCCGCTCTTCCTCGGTGAGCGTGAGCGCGCGCGCCGCGCGCGCGGCATCCAGCTGCACCCTGACGCGCTCGAGGAGCGTGCGCTTCCTGAGCGCATCCTTGTCGCCACCCCTGCCCGCCTTGATGACACGCTCCAGTCCCTTGTCGAGCGTCGCGAGGTCGGCGAGCGCCAGCTCGGTGTCGATGATCTCCATGTCGGACAGCGGATCGACCCGGCCGGCGACGTGCACCACGTCGCCGTCTGCGAAGCAGCGCACGACGTGCGCGATCGCATCCACCTCGCGGATGTGCGACAGGAACTGGTTGCCGAGGCCCTCGCCCTGGGAAGCGCCGGCGACCAGCCCGGCGATGTCGACGAACTCCACCGTCGCGGGCACGACCTTCTCCGGGCGCGCGATCGAGGCGAGCTGCGCGAGGCGCGGATCGGGCACCGGCACCACACCGATGTTCGGGTCGATGGTGCAGAAGGGGTAGTTCTCGGCGGCGATCTGCGCGCGCGTGAGCGCGTTGAACAGCGTCGACTTGCCGACGTTGGGAAGCCCGACGATGCCGCAGCGGATGGCCATTCAGGTGGTCGGGGCCGACGGCGGCTCGCGACCGTGCAGCAGGTTCATCGCAACCTGCGGCCCTTCGGCCATGAGCACCGGCACGACGTCGGCTGCGGCCAGGAGCGCGGCGCGGATCAGCTGCGCTTCCTCGGCCGGCGGCCGGCCGAGCACGTAGTCGAGCACCTGCGAGCGATCGCCGGGGTGTCCGATGCCGATGCGCAGCCGCCAGAAACCATCGCCCATCTGTGCGATCACGTCACGCAGTCCATTGTGTCCGGCGGCTCCGCCCCCCTCCTTGAGGCGCACGACGCCGGCGGGGAAATCGAGCTCGTCGTAGGCAACCAGGATCGACTCCAGCGGCACCTTATAAAAGGAGGCGACGCTCTGCACCGCATCGCCGCTGTGGTTCATGTAGTTCATGGGCTTCAGCAGCCACAGCTCGTCGGCGCCGATCCGCGTCCGTGCCAGCTCGCCCCGATGGCGTGGCTCGCTGCGAAAGGTGGCGCCGTGGCGGCTGGCAAGCTCGTCGGCGAACTGGAAGCCGGCGTTGTGGCGCGTACGCGCGTACTCGGTGCCCGGGTTTCCGAGCCCGACGATCAGTTTGAGGGCGAGGCCTGCCATAGGGTTGCGCGCGTACCGTAAACGCCACCGGCCGCCGGAGAGCCTTGAGGTGCTCCCGCGACGGCCGGAGGCGCGAAGCGTGTGGACCGCGCGGCGGCTACTTCTTGCCGCCCTCCTTCTTGCCGCCCGCCTCCTTCTTCTCCTCGCCCTTCCTGGCATCGCTCCCCGGCACCGGGGCGCCGGGGGTACCGGCGGCGGCAGGCGCCGCACCCGGAGCGCCCGGGGCGCCCGCAGCTCCAGCGGCGGCAGGCACTGCACCCTCGATCGGTACCGCAGCGGCGGCCTCGGCGGCCACCGGCTCCGGCTCCTCGGCGCGCGGCGCGTGGATCGATACCACCGGCGCATTGCGCTGCGTCAGCTCCGGGATGGCAACTCCGGCGGGCAGCGGGATGTCGGCGAGGAACCTGGTGTCGTTCAGGCTCATCTCCGACAGGTCGAGCTCGAGGAACTCCGGCAGATCCTTCGGCAGGCAGCTGACCTCGACGTCGGCGCGCATGTGCGACACGACGCCGCCTTCGTTCTTGACGCCCGGCGCGGCGCTCTCGCCCTTGAAGTGAATCGGCAGGCGGATGCGGATCTTCTCGTCGTCCACCACGCGCTGCAGATCGACGTGCACCACCAGGTTCTTCGCCGGGTGCATCTGCACGTCCTTGATGATGGCTTCCTGCGTGCGCTCGCCGATCTTCAGGCGCACGATCGAGGAGTAGAAGCGCTCGTCCGCGATCATCGTCAGCAGGTTCTGCTGGTCGAGGATGAGCGGCTGGGCGTCCTGGTGGGCGCCGTAGAGAATGGCGGGAACCTTGCCCGAGTGACGCAGGCGGCGGCTCGCACCTTTGCCTTGCGCCCCGCGGACTTCCGCGCCGACGGTGAATGAGATACGCATGACTCTTTAATCTCCGTTAGGTTGATCAACAACGCCGGCTCGCGACCAAGCCGGCATACCCTGAACTCTCCAATTCAATCGACGTACAGCGAGCTCACCGAGCTCTCGTCGAGGATGCGGCGGATGGTCTCCGCCAGCAGCTCCGCGACCGACAGCTGGCGGATGCGCTCGGCCTGCTTCGCCTCGGCGGACAGCGGGATCGTGTCCGTCACCACCAGCTGATCGAGCGCCGACTTCGAGATCCGCTCCACCGCGCCGCCCGACAGCACCGGATGGGTGATGTAGGCGACCACCTTGTCGGCGCCCTCCTCCTTGAGCGCCTGCGCCGCCTGGCACAGCGTACCTGCGGTGTCGACCATGTCGTCGATCAGGATGCAGGTCTTGCCCTCGACCTCGCCGATGATGTTCATCACCTTCGACTCGTTCGCTCGCGGGCGGCGCTTGTCGATGATGGCGAGCTCGGCATCGTCGAGGCGCTTGGCGAAGGCGCGCGCGCGTGCCACCCCGCCCACGTCCGGCGAGACGATGATCACGTTGCGGTACGCCTGCTTCCAGGCGTCGCCGAGCAGCACCGGCGAGGCGTACACGTTGTCCACCGGGATGTCGAAGAATCCCTGGATCTGGTCGGCGTGCAGATCGATCGTCAGCAGCCGGTTCACGCCGGCGCTGGAGAGCATGTTGGCCACCAGCTTGGCGGTGATCGCTGCGCGCGTGGCGCGCGGCCGCCGGTCCTGGCGCGAGTAGCCGAAGTACGGCACCACCGCGGTGATGCGCGCCGCCGAGGCGCGCCGCGCCGCGTCCACCATCACCAGCAGCTCCATCAGCGAGTCGTTGGCCGGCGGGCAGGTCGACTGCACGATGAACACGTCGCGCCCGCGCACGTTCTCCATCAGCTCGATGTTGACCTCGCCGTCGCTGAAGCGACCGACGTAGGCCCGCCCGAGCGGCGTCTGCAGGCTGCGTGCAATGTCGTGCGCCAGCGCCGGAATGGCGTTGCCGGCGAACAGCGCGAGTGTATCGCTGCTACTCATGATCTCGGGGCGCTGTGCGCCGTTGCCGTCCTCGCAAAAACTGGCTGGGGTGGAAGGATTCGAACCTCCGAATGGCGGGATCAAAACCCGCTGCCTTACCACTTGGCGACACCCCAGCACGGATGCGCCTCGCGCAAAAGGGGCGGGCAATCTTACAGCCGGCTCAGGTCCGCCGCCCGTGACCTGAGCCGCTCGCGTAGCGGCGAGACGTCGAGCCCGCGTGCCACCAGGCTTTGCCAGCATTCCGGCACGCGCGCCGCGAGCCGCTCGGCCTCGGGTGCGCTGTCGAATGCCGCGAACACGCAGGAGCCGCTACCCGTGAGTCGCGCCGGGGCGAAGCGTCCCAGCCAATCGAGCGCCTCGCCCACCTCCGGGTACAGGGCGCGCACCACGCTCTCGCAGTCATTGCGCCCGTCCGACTCAAAAAGGGCGCGTATTGTGATGATGGGTGAATTTCGTGTCAATTCAGGGCTCTGGAACACCTCACGGGTGCTCACCGCCACCCCGGGACAGAGGACCAGATACCAGCGGGGCGGGACCGATACCGGCGTCAGCCGCTCCCCTACGCCCTCGCCCCAGGCGGAGAAACCCTCAATGAAAACAGGGACATCCGCTCCGAGAGTGAGACCCAGTGCCCTGAGCTCCGGGGTCGCGAGCCCGCAGGCCCACAGCTCATTCAGTGCGAGCAGCGTCGTGGCGGCATCCGAGCTTCCCCCGCCCAGACCCCCGGCCATGGGGATGCGCTTCACGACCCGTAAGGTGGCCCCGAGCGTCGTGCCGGTCGCGGACTTAAGCGCGCGCGCGGCGCGCACCGCGAGATCCGACTCCCCGGGGACCCCCTGCGGGCCCTCGGGGCGCTCGATGACACCGTCCGCGCGCACGCGGATCGCGATCGTGTCGGTGAGATCGATGAGCTGAAACAGCGTCTGCAGCTCGTGATAGCCGTCGGCGCGCCGGCCGGTGACGTGCAGGAAGAGGTTGAGCTTCGCGGGCGCCGGCCAGAGGCTCTCATCCGCCGCGGCCGCAGCCCCGGCGCGCGTCACGATTGCCAGGCGTCCACGATCAGCCGCACGCGCACATCGGCGTGCTCGAGCGTCACGCGTGCCGGCAGCCATTCATCGCCGCTCGCCATGTAGGTGCCGTAGTCGATGTGCCAGCCGTCCTGCACCAGGCTCTTCAGGCGCTGGTGCGCCTCATCGAGCGTCGCATCCGCCGGACTTGCGGGATCGGGCACGCCGAGGAGCCAGTAGCGCAGGCTCGCAAGCGGCGGGTCGAACCCTAAGCGTGTGTTGAGCTCGGCGCGCGCCGCATCACCGCGCAGCTCGGCACCATTGGTGGTCACGATGTGCAGATCGCTCCCCTGCGCGGCGAGCTCCAGGCCCCCCGCCCCGAGCGGTCCTGCGAGAGTTGCCCATGAGCTGCCGCCGTCCTGCACCCAACGCAGGCTCGCATTGAAGCCCTGGCCGCCGGCGGCGACCGCTACGCGTCCCTTGAGCGTGAAATGCCCGCGCGCCTGCAGCTGCACCTGGCGCACCTGCCACGAGAGCGAGGCGGGAAGCACCAGAGGCGCGGTGTGGCAGGCGGCGAGCAGCGTGAGCGCCGCCGCCACGCCCCACGCCAGCCTATTTGGCATCGGGAATGAACCGCGCGAGCGTCGCCTTCAGAGGCCTCGAGTCCGGCTGCCGGGCGAGCGCCGCCGCCCACACGCGACGCGCCTCGGCCTGCGAACCGCTTACCCACAGAGCCTCGCCCCAGTGGGCCGCAATCTCTGCGTCGTGATCGATGGAGTACGCCCGTTCGAGCGTGTCCGCGGCGCGGCGCGCGTCACCGCGCCGGAAGTGCACCCAGCCGAGGCTGTCGAGCGCCGCCGGATTGTCCGGCTGCACGGCGAGCGCGCGGCGGATGAGATTCTCGGCGCGCGGGAGCTCGAGCGAGTGGTCGGCGAGCGTGTAGCCGAGGGCGTTTTCCAGCGCCGGGTCGTCGGGCCGCTGTGCGAGCAGCTGCTCGAGCGCGCTCACCGACTCGTGTACGTGACCCGCCTGGTCGAGGATCACCGCCCGGTCGTACTGGATGGTCGGATGCTGCGGATGGCGCTCGAGCGCTGAGCTAAGCAGCTCGAGGCCCGCGTCCGCTTCGCCGTGATCGGCGAGCAGATGTGCCTTGGCGAGGGTGAGCTCGAGCTCCTCCTCCGGATGCTCGGCGGCGTAATCGTCGAACAGCGTCAGCGCCTCGGTGCGCGCGCTGTCGGTGCGCGCGGTGCGATCGAGCAGCAATGCGGCGGCACGCGAGCGCGCCGAAACCGCGACCGCGGAGTCGTACAGCCGGCGGTACTCGGCGATGGCGCGCTCCGGATCGCCGTCGCGGGCCGCGATGTCGGCGAGGTACAGCTGCGCCGCCTCGTTGCCTTCGCCGCTCGTGAGCAGCGCCGAGAAGCGCTGCTGGGCCTCCTTGAGGTCGCCCGACTGGAAGGCGAGCAGCGCCAGCCGCTTGTCGATCTCCTCGGGCGGCACGCCGTGGCCGCGCAGGCTCTCGAGCTGCTGATGCGCCTCCTCGACCCGATCGAGCGAGGCGAGGATTTCCGCCAGCTCGAGTCCGCCGCGCACGCCGTCCACGGCCACCGCGGAGCGCGCGGCGGCGATGGCGTGATCGGCATCGCCCCGCAGTACGTACGCCCGTGCCAGCACGCCGAGGGCCGCAAGGTCCCCGGGGTCGTGACTGAGCGCCTGCTGCGCGAATTCCTCGGCCCGCTTGCCGTCGTAGGCCGTGAGCGCCAGCGTGCCGAACAGGATGAGTGTCTGCGGCGCGCTGGCGGTCGGCTCGGGCACCGCGCTCATCGCCGCGAGCACCGCCGAGGCATCGGTCTCCCCGAGCAGCAGCGAGATCAGTTCGGCGAGTGCGTGCACGCCCTGATCACGCCCGGGTCGCGCAGTCAGTCCGGGCGACTGCGCGGCACCCGAGGCGCTCTCGCCGGGCGCGCCGCGGCAGTAGTCGCGCACGGCAGCGCGCGCATCGGCCGTGCGGTACAGCTTCAGCGCCACCAGCGTGTACAGCGCATCGCCGTCACGGTCGAACGGCGCGAGGGCGCGCCAGCGCGAGGCTGCGGACCAGGCTGCCGGCAGGTGCTCGCAGGCGATCGCCACCTCGGTGGCCCGGCGTGCGAGCCGGACATCGCCGACGGCCGCGGCCTGGGCGTAGTCCTCGGCCGCGACACGGCAGTCGCCGCGCTTCAGGGCAAGCTCCGCGGTTATGGTGAGTGCGCTCGGGTCGCCGGTCGGCGGGGGGGGTATCGCCGCATGCGGTTTGAGGGAGGCGCAGCCGGCAAGCAGCGCCGGGAAAATGAGCCACAGCGCCATACGCGCGGTGGCAGGATGATTGATCGCGTACATCGGAGCCACTATAGAGCCTTCGTGGGGGCTGCGCATTGCGCAACTTGTCACAAACTGGATACATCCCGGAGAATCGCGCGCTTGAAGGAGACGCTGCGCCAACGGCTCGACAAGCTCGCCGATCGCTTCGAGGAGGTCGGTCGACTTCTCGCCAGCGACGGCGTGGCGGGCGGCTCGCAGCAGTTCCGCGAGCTGTCCGTGGAATACGCGCGCCTCGAGCCGCTCGCGCAACGCTACCGCGCCTACCGCGACCTGGAGCGCGACCTGGCGGCGGCCAGCGACATGTCAGAGGATTCCGACCCGGGCATGCGCTCGCTCGGCGCCGAGGAAGTCACGCGGGTCAAGGCCGCGATCGGCGCTGCGGCGGAGGAGCTGCGGCTGCTGCTGCTGCCGAAGGATCCGCGCGATGAGCGCAACATCTTTCTCGAGGTACGCGCCGGAACCGGAGGCGACGAGGCCGCGATCTTCGCCGGCGAGCTGTGGCGCTCGTATGCCCGCTATGCCGAGTCCAAGGGCCTGAGCGTCGAGGTCCTGAGCGAGAGCCCGGGTGAGCACGGCGGCTACAAGGAGATCATCAGCCGCATCGTTGGCAAGGGCGCGTTCTCGAGGCTCAAGTTCGAGTCCGGCACGCACCGCGTGCAGCGCGTACCGGCGACCGAGGCCCAGGGCCGCATTCATACCTCGGCGGTCACGGTGGCGATCCTGCCGGAGCCCGACGAGGTCGGCGAGATCGAGCTGAAGCCCGCGGAGCTGCGCGTCGACACCTTCCGCGCCTCGGGCGCCGGCGGCCAGCACGTCAACAAGACCGACTCGGCGGTGCGCATCACGCACCTGCCGAGCGGCATCGTGGTGGAGTGCCAGGACGAGCGCTCGCAGCACAAGAACCGCGCGCGCGCGCTGTCGCTGCTCAAGGCGCGGCTGCTCGCGGCCGAGCAGCAGAAGCAGCAGAGCGCACAGGCCCGCGAGCGCCGCCTGCAGGTCGGCAGCGGTGATCGCTCCGAGCGCATCCGCACCTATAACTTCCCCCAGGGCCGGGTCACCGATCACCGCATCGAGCTGACGCTCTACAAGCTGGCGCAGGTGATGGACGGGCAGCTCGATGAGCTCATCAACGCGCTGCAGCAGGAGTACCAGGCGGAGCTGCTCGCGGAGCAGGCATGAGCCCGGCGGTGCACGACCTGTCGGTGGACAGCGTCACCGGCATCGACGTGTCGCTGCCGCTGGCCGGACCTGGTGCCCGCTCGTACGCGTTCCTCATCGACTGGCACATCCGCCTCATCCTGGCCTTCGCCTGGTACACAGCCGGCGCACTCCTCTTTAACAGGGCGCTCAGCCTCGCGGCTCCGCCGAGTCCGTCCGGCCGCTGGTTCGCCCTGGTGCTGCTGCCGGCGGCGGCGATCTACTTCCTCTATCACGGCGTGCTCGAGCTCGCGTTGCGCGGGCGCACGCCGGGCAAGCAGGCCGCGGGCGTGCGCGTCGTGGCGCGCGACGGCGGTGCACCGAGCGCGGGGGCGCTGCTCATCCGCAACGTATTCCGGCTGGTCGACAGCCTGCCCCTGTGCTACGGCGTGGGACTGCTGGCGGTGACGCTCACGCGCGAGCACCTGCGGGTGGGCGACCTGGCGGCCGGCACGCTGCTGGTGTACGAGCGCGCGGCATCGCTGCCGCCGCAGCTGCCTGCGGGCGGCAAGCTCGATGCCGCCGGTGCGGAGATCGTCCAGGAACTGCTCGCGCGCTGGCCGGCCCTCGAGCCCGAGGCGCGCGCCGCCCTCGCCCGGCGGATGCTGCAACGCTACGCGAGCGGCGGCGACCCGCCGCCCGCCGGGGCCGACGCGGATACGGCGCTGCGGCAGGCACTCGAGCGGCTCGCCGGCACATGAGCACGCGCGGCAACGGCGCGGCGCGTGCGCGGGCACTCACCGCGAGTCTGCTCGCACGCGCCAATCGCTGGCGTGATGCCGAGGCGCGTGCGCGGCGGCTGTCGCGCGGACGCACCGACGACAGCGCCGATGCCACGCGCATGGCGGACGATTACCGCATGCTGGCCCACGATCTGTCGCGCGCGCGCACTCTCATACCCGACACGCGCACGCGCGAATACCTCGAGAGCGCTTACGCCCGCGCGCACGCGACGCTGCATCACGGCGCCTGGCATGCGGGCGAGGCGCTGCTCACCCTGTTCCGCGATGAGCTTCCCGCGGTGGTCGTCGAGCTCATGCCGTATATCGTCTGGTCGACGCTGATCTTCGCGCTCACCGTGGTCGCCGGCTACGCGCTCGTGCACCGCTATCCGGAGCTGATCGCGCTGTTCGCTTCCCCGGACCTGATCGCGAGCGTCGAGCACGGGCGCCTGTGGACCGAGGGGCTGCTCAACATCGTGCCCTCCTCGGTATTGTCGGTGCAGGTTCTCGCCAACAACATCGTGGTGAGCCTGTTCGCCTACTGTGCCGGGTTCTTCTTCGGCCTGGGCACTCTCTATATCCTGGGATTGAACGGCCTGATGCTCGGCGCCGTGCTCGCGTTCGTGAGTCAGCACGGGCTGCGTGAGGCGCTGCTGTCCTTCATTCTGGCGCACGGCTGTGTGGAGCTCTCGGTCATGTGCCTGTCGGGTGCGGCCGGCGCCGCGGTGGGCGAAGCGCTGATCCGCCCCGGCAACGCGACGCGCGCCGAATCGTTCCGCCGGGCCGCGGCCCGCTCGGGCACACTGCTGGCGGCGTGCGCGGTGCTGCTGGTGGGGGCAGGCCTCATCGAGGGCTTCGTATCGCCCGACCCGCTGTTCCCGCTGTGGAGCCGCGTGACCATCGGGGTGCTCTACTGGCTGCTGATGCTGGCGCTGCTCTCCGGGCGGCTCATCCCCCGGCCGCGCGCGCCGGCCTGACGGATCACACGCGCCGCGAACGGCGCAACACTGCGTACTCCTCGAGCACGGCCGCCTCGAGCCGCGGCGCCTCCGCCGCGACCACCGGAACGCCGAGACGCTCGAGGAGCGCGCGCTGTGAGCGCACCCGCGCCGTGTGCTCGGCGGCGGCGAGGGCCACCCACGGGTCATCCCCGGTGCGCGCCGGCTGCGTGACCAGCGTCTCTATCTCGCTGCTGCGCACACCCGCAACCACGGCCAGGTGCGGCGGCGACAGCAGCCGCACGGCGCGCGTCAGCTGACCGGCCACCGTCGCGTCGTCGAGGTCGGTGAGCAGCACCACGAGGCTGCGGTGCTGCAGCAGCCCGCGGATGCGGACCGCGGCGGCGGTGGGATCGGACTCCGCCGCCTGCACGCTGAGCTCTTCGAGCGCGCGGCGCACGCGCATCACCCCGGCAAGGCCGCGCGCGGGCGCGCAGGCGGTGAGCACCCGGTCGGCATAGACGACCAGCCCGATGCGATCATCGTTATGGATGGCGGCCTCGGCGAAGCGGGCCGCGAGGTTGGCATACAGGCCGAAGCGATCCAGCGACCCGGCGCGCACCCGGCTGAAGCGCCCGGCGTCGATCGCCACCAGCACGTCGAGGTGCTGATCCTCGCTGAACTCCCGGGTGACGAGCCGGGCGGTGCGAGCCGTGGCCTTCCAGTCGATGCGCGACAGCGGATCGCCGCGCACGTAGTCGCGCAGCTGGTAGAGCTCGGAACCCGCACCGGCAATGCGCCGTGGCCGGCTGCCGCGCGAGAAGCCGCGCGCTGTGGGCGCAGTGCGCAGCGTGTCGGGTACGATCAGCACGCTCGCCGCCGGCGCGAGCGAGCGCGTCCACCACGCGAGCCGCAGCGGCCCGAGCACGCGTGCCGGGAGCGGCGCCCACGGCTGCGGTCCGAGACGCACCGGGGTCAGGGTGAGCGGATCGCGCGCCACGCCGCCGGGCGGCGCCGTCACACGCCGCACCGCCGTGAGCGGCTCGAATCCCGCCGGCAGCACGGGTGCGTACTCCAGCGTCAGCGGCCGCGCCGCGGGATTCTCGATGCGCAGCTCCGCCGGCTGCGCGCGCCCGAGGAAGGCGCGCGGCGCGGTGACCAGGCGCACGCGGGGATGGAGCGTGCGCAGATACAGCGCTTCGAGGCTGAGTCCGAGGAGCAGCAGTGCGAGCGGCACGCGCCACAGTCCGCGCAGCTCAGCCGCATCCGCCCACAGCGCGGCGACGGCGAGCAGCGCGGCGAGAACCACCAGCAGGTACGCGCGGCGGGAGAGATGCACGGCAAGCTGCCGCAGACTCAGCGCGGCACGGGAGTCGCGGCGAGCAGCTCCGCCACCACCGCGGTATCGGTCGCGCCCTCGAGCGCCGCCTCCGGGGTGAGCACCAGGCGGTGCGCCATCACCGCGACCGCCGCATCCTTGACGTCGTCGGGCGTCACGAAATCCGCGCCCCGCAGCCCCGCGGCGATGCGCGCCGCCTTGACCAGCGCCAGCGCGCCGCGCGTCGACAGCCCCAGCGACAGCCGTGCGTGCGCGCGCGAAGCCTGCGCCAGGTCGAGCACGTAGGCGCTGAGCGCCGGATCGCAGTGAATGCCCTCCGCCTCGGTGCGTGCCCGCGCGAGCAGCGCCGGCGGCAGCGGCTGCACCTCATCGAGCGGTGAGCGTGCGGCGGCGAGCGTACCGCCGTAGCGAGCGAGGATCTGCGCTTCCGCCGCGCGCGCCGGGTAGCCGACCTCGATGCGCAGCATGAAGCGGTCGAGCTGCGACTCCGGCAGCGGATAGGTGCCTTCGAACTCGCGCGGATTCTGCGTGGCGAGCACCAGGAAATCCGCCGGGAGCTTGAGCAGCTCGCGCTCGACGCTCACCTGCCGCTCCTCCATGGCCTCGAGCAGCGCCGACTGGGTCTTCGGTCCCGCACGATTGATCTCATCCACCAGCACCACGTCGGCGAACAGCGGCCCGGGACGGAACACGAACGTGCGCCGCGACTCATCGAACACGTGCACGCCGATGATGTCGCTCGGCATGAGGTCGGGGGTGCCCTGGATGCGCTTGAAGTCCCCGCCGAGGGTGCGCGCCAGCGACTTGGCGAGCAGCGTCTTGCCGAGGCCGGGCACTCCCTGCACCAGCACATGACCGCGCGCGATGAGCGCGATCGCGAGCGAGCGAGCGGCGGCCTCGGCACCGATCACGGCGCGCGACAGCTCGCGCGCCAGCAGGCCTTCGAGCTCGAGGATGGCGACACTCATGTGGCGAGCTGCCTTTCGATGGCTGTCATGAGGTTGTGCAGGCGGGTGAGCGGCACGCGGCCGGCGGAGTGCGCGGCAGCGTACCACTCCCGCAGCCGCTCGAAGTCGGCGCGGGCGATGCGCGGGTGGTGCTCGAGGAGCTCCCAGGGGGAAGCCGCGGCCTCGCTGCGGGGAATGCGCCGGGCCACGCGCCGCAGGAAATGCACGAACATGAGGCGCGCCGCCGCGCTCGTCGTGAGCACGCGCGCCAGGAACGCGCCGGTGGCGCGCACCAGCTGCGCCTCGCGCGGCGCCGGCGTGCGGCTCGCCGGGATCCGCAGCCGCGTGCCGCCCAGCACCCAGGTGAGCCACAGCACGGCGAGAATACCGAGCGTCGCGTACAGGCGCGGGTCGCGATAGAAGCGCGCCGGATCGTAAGCATCGCTGAGGCCCTGGTGCTCATCGTCGATGAGCACGCTCCCTCGCTCACCCAGGCTGGCGGCGACGATGTTGCCGAGCAGGCGGGCGTTGTCGGCGATCCCGAGCGCCCGGTTGCTGAACAGCGAGGCGAAGCCGCTCACGATGATCGTGCCGGCGCCGCGCGGCCTGACCCACAGCACTCCCTCGCCGGTCTCGCGCTGATGCGCGAGACTGAGCACGAACCCCGAGCGCGGCAGCGATACGGTCCATGTCTGTCCCGGGAACGCGCGCCACGGATAGTCCGACCACGCGACCGCCTGGCGGACACCCGCGAGATAAGCGTGATCGCGATTCGGTGCGAGACTGGTGCGCTGCGGCTCGGGGAGCGGCCGGTGCGCCACCGCCATTTCCGCCGCGAGCTCCGCCGTCTCCTCGGCGCTGCGTGCGGCGGGCGCGCTGCGCGGCGAGCGCAGCCGCACGCTGCGATAGTTGAGCTCCGTGAGGTCGTTCAGATCCGGCGTGAAGTAGCCGCGGTCGGCGGCCCATCCCGGCCGGTCGGCGATCGCCGCGAGCACCAGCAGCGTGTTGCCTTGCCGCAGCCACTGATCGAGCGCGTGCAGCTCCTCGGTCCTGAAGGGGGTGGCTGCCGGCAGCGTCACGATCAACAGATTGCCGCTGCGCGCGCTCAGCCGCGCGAGCGCGGCGTCGAAGCGCTCGCGCACGGCACGCGTCGCGACGTGCTCGCGGGCGAGCCAGGTCGCGGCCCCGAGCAGCCCGTCGGGGCCACGCTCGGCGCTGGTCGGGACGCTCAGCTTCGCTGCCGGCATATCGCCCCCGCGCACGAACAGCGTGATGAAAAGCAGCAGCGCCCCGAGCGCGCACAGCAGCGTAATGAAGCGCTCCTTCATGCGCGCGCCGCTTCCAGCCCGTCGAGCAGCTCGCGGCCACGCTCGAGCGCGACGCTGAGCTCGCGCGCCGGCAGCCGCCGCCCGGAGAACCTGAGCCGCTCGCACGCCGCGGTGAGTTCGGCCAGACGCGCCCGGTCGTCGGCATCCGCGAGCTGCGCCGCGCGCAACAGCTCGTGCACCGTGAGCGCCCGCGCCGGCGGCAGCCGATCCTGCTCGGCGAGACGCACCGCGATCAGCTCGAGCAGCAGGCGCGGCCGCTCGAGCGGCGCGGCCATCTCGATGAGCCGCCAGGGGGCGATGCGCTCGCCGGCTTGAGCGGCTGCGCCGCGCGCAGACGCCGGCCGCCGCCACCTGAGCAGCCCCGCCCCCCGCAGCCCGCCCAGCAGGAGCGTGCCGGCGAGCAGCGCCACCAGTGCGAGCGCACCGATCGCGATGCCGAACCATAGGCCGTGCTGCCCGAGCGCCTCGACCAGCTCACTGAGCCAGCTGCGGCCCGCGGCACTGCCGCGAGCGGCCAGCATCTCGTGCAACCAGGCCTTGAGGCGCTGCCACCAGCTGTCGTGCCTCGGCGCAGGCGTCGCCAGCGTGCCGAGGACCGCGGCCACGTGGCTGACGTCGGGCGCGCGCGCCGCGGCGGGCCGCGCCGACTCCACCACGATGAGCGCGCGCAGCTCGCGCAGGCCGCCGGCCGAGAGGCCGTTGTGCGCCTTGTCCCAGTCGCTCGGCAGCCATGCGCTCCACGGGCTGTGCGCGAGGCTCGGCGCGAGCTCCGGGCAGCGCGCCGCGATCTTCTCGAAGCCCACGTCGAGCTCGGGATCCAGTTGTCGCAGGCAGCCGTCGATGACCTGCAGCGGGTCGTGCGCCGCCGCGGCCGGTGCCACGGCCGGCGCCGCGGCGAGCAACACGATCAGCGCCTTGAGCGCGCGGCTCATCGGCTAGCCGGCGGCGGCGATCTTCTGCGCCAGATCGGCGCCCTCGCGGCGCACCGCGAGGTCGCCGTACGCGGCGAGCGCCAGCGCGATGAAGAACGGCAGGCCGATAGCGTTCAGGATCACCACCACGACGGTGGTGACCGCCGACAGAACCGCCAGGTCGCCGCGCGCCACCGGGACCGCCACGATCAGCGCCAGCGCGCCCGCGATCGTCAGCAGCACGAACAGCAGCAGCACCCCCACGGTGTAGATCGCCGTGAGCCGCCACCAGTTGCCGCGCACCAGCCGCCAGCTGCGCGTGAGACTCGCCACGGCGCCGGCACCGCTGATGAGAAACACCGTCCCCGCGCACGACAGCGCGACGCCGACCCAGGTGGCGGGGATCGACAGCAGCGCAACCGCCAGCCCCTGGGTGAGGATGCCCGAGCCGCCGAGCGCCAGCAGCGGAACGAACCACGCGCCGGTCGCCAGCGCGCACAGGACCACCAGCAGCACCAGGCCCGGCAGGCGACGCAGCACCAGCGGCAGCTCGCTGCCGGTGGCCGGCCTGCCGCCACTCGCGATCGTGTGCTGGCGCAGCAGCAGCGCGCTGCACAGCACCACGGCGATGATGGTTCCGGCGACATACAACAGCCAGAAGACGGGGTCGTGCTCGCGGAGCAGGGTCGCCAGCGGGCGCTGGCGCGCGATGTTGTAGATGTTGGGCAGCTCGCCCGCGATCACTGCGAGGCCCGAGTACACCAGGCAGCTGAGGAGCGTAGCGCGGAAGATGCGGAAGGCCAGGTCGAGCGTCTCCCCGACCGCCAGTGGTCGCGGGGGCGGGTACAGACTGCTTGTCATTCGGGCATATTAACGAATATGACTGTCGCGAGCCTGCTCGAGCGCGGCCGGGAGCGGCTGCGGGCGGCACCCGGCACACCAGCCGCGGCGCCGGCTGCGGTGCTCGACGCCGAGGTACTGCTCGCGCACACCCTCGGGGTGCCGCGCGCCCAACTCCGCTCGCACCCGGAAGCGCCCGTGGCCAGCGCACGCGAGCAACGTTATCTCGAGCTGATCGCGCGCCGCGTCGCCGGCGAGCCGCTCGCCTACCTCACCGGCCGCCGCGAATTCTGGTCGCTGGATCTCGCGGTGACGCCGGCGGTGCTGATCCCGCGGCCGGAGACCGAGCTGCTGGTCGAGCGCGCGCTCGCTCTCGCAGTGGCGCCTGAGGCCCGCGCGGCGGATCTCGGCACCGGCAGCGGGGCCATGGCGCTAGCCCTCGCCCGCGAGCGGCCGCGCTGGCGCATCGTCGCCACCGACGTATCGGCCGCGGCGCTTGCGGTGGCGCGCAGCAACGCCACCGCTCTCGCCCTCGAGCGGGTCGAGTTCCTCGAGGGCAGCTGGTTCGAGCCGTTGCGGGGGCGGCGCTTCAATCTGCTCCTCAGCAACCCGCCCTATGTCGCCGCCGATGACCCGGCATTCGCCGATCCGGCGCTCGGCTACGAGCCGCGGCTGGCACTCACGCCCGGCCGGGATGCGCTCAGCTGCCTGCGTACGCTCAGCCACGGTGCAGCTACACACCTCGAGCCGGGCGGCTGGCTGCTGCTCGAGCATGGCGCGACTCAGGGCGAGGCCGTGCGCGGCGAACTTGTCCTCGCAGGTCTGGCTCACGTACGCTCGCACCGCGATCTCGCCGGGCACGAGCGCATGACGGAAGGACAACGATGATCCGATTCGAGACTTCACATGGCGGTTTCACGGTCGAGCTGTTTGCCAAGGAAGCGCCGCTCACGGTGAAGAATTTCCTGCAATACGTCGACGACGGCTTCTTCGACGGCACCATCTTTCATCGCATCGTGCCGGGCTTCGTCATCCAGGGCGGCGGCCTGACGGCGGACTTCGCCAACAAGAAGACCCGCGCGCCGATCAGCAACGAGGCGAACAACGGGCTGAAGAACACGCGCGGCGCGCTATCCATGGCGCGCACCAGCGACGTGAACAGCGCCACCTCGCAGTTCTTCGTCAACCTGACCGACAACGGCTTCCTCGATCACGGGCCGCGCGATTACGGCTACGCCGTGTTCGCCCGCGTGACCGACGGCATGGACGTCATCGACAAGATCGCGGCGGTGACGACCGGTCGCCGCAAGGGCTACCAGGACGCACCGCTCGAGGACGTGGTGATCGTCTCGGCGCGCCGCGTGGAGCCGAAGTAGCGGCCCGCGTGCCGCAGCACCCGCACAGCCGGGGCGCAACCGGCGTGAGGTCTGCCCGGCGTCAGCGCGGCACAATCGCCGGCCGGCTGCTGAAGGGCTTGGGCGTGGTGGCGCTCGCCTGGGTGCTGCTCACCGCCATCCCGGTACTGGTGCTGCGCTGGCTGCACCCGCTCACCAGCGCCTTCATGCTCGAGGCGAGCGTGGCGGCGATGCTCGCGGGCGAGCGCGGCTATCACACCGACTACCAGTGGGCGAGCCTCGAGCAGATCTCCCCCAATGCCGCCATCGCGGTGATCGCCTCCGAGGATCAGCAGTTCCCGTTCCATGCGGGCTTCGACTTCGACTCGATCCGCGAGGCGGTGCGCGCGAGCGAGCGCGGCCGGCGGCTGCGCGGCGCGAGCACCATCTCCCAGCAGGTGGCCAAGAACCTGTTCCTGTGGCCGGGACACAGCTTCGTGCGCAAGGGGTTCGAAGCCTACTTCACGGTGCTGATCGAGGCACTGTGGCCCAAGGAGCGGATCCTCGAGATGTACCTCAATGTCGCGCAGTTCGGCAACGGCGTGTACGGCGTGCAGGCCGCGACGCACCGTTTCTACCGCAAGCCGGCGGCACGCCTTAACGCGGCGGAGGCGGCGGTGCTCGCGGCGGTGCTGCCCAATCCGCTGCGCCTGCATGCCGATCGGCCCTCGCGCTACGTGCTCGAGCGGCGCGACTGGATTCTCGGGCAGATGCGCGAGCTCGGCGGCGCGGGCTATCTGCGCTCGGTGGAGAGGGAGCGGTAGCTGCGGCCTCAGGGCTCGTAGCCGAGACTGGGCGACAGCCAGCGCTGCGCCTCCTCGAGCGTCATCCCCTTGCGCCGGGCGTAATCCTCGACCTGCTCGCGATCGATCTTGCCGAGCACGAAGTAACGCGCCTCGGGGTGCGCCATATACCAGCCGCTCACCGCCGCCGTCGGGTACATGGCAAAGGACTCGGTGAGCACGATGCCGGCGTTACGCTCGACGTCGAGCAGCTTCCACAGCTTGGCCTTCTCGCTGTGCTCCGGGCAGGCGGGATAGCCGGGCGCCGGGCGGATGCCGCGATACTCCTCGCGCACCAGCTGCTCGTTGGTGAGTGATTCCTCGGCCGCGTAGCCCCACAGCTCGCGCCGCACGCGCTCGTGGAAGTGCTCGGCGGCTGCCTCCGCCAGGCGGTCGGCGAGCGCCTTGAGCATGATCGCCGAGTAGTCGTCGTGGGCGCGCTCGAAGCGCCTGAGGTGCTCCTCGATGCCGACGCCGGCGGTGACTGCGAAGGCGCCGAACCAGTCGCGCACGCCGCTTATCTTCGGCGCCACGTAATCCGCCAGGCACTCGTGCGGCTGACCCTCGGACTTGCCCTTCTGCTGGCGCAGGAAGCTGAGCGTCGTGAGCACCTCGGTGCGCGCTTCGCTCGCATAGATCTCGACGTCGTCGCCCACCGCGTTGGCGGCAAAGATGCCGAGCACCGCGTTGGCCTTGAGCCAGCGGCCGGCGATCAGCTCTTTCAGCATGCGGCGCGCATCGGCGTACAGGTTGCTCGCCGCCTCGCCGACCTTGGCATCGGTGAGAATGTCGGGGAATTTGCCGGCGAACTCCCAGGCATTGAAGAACGGCATCCAGTCGATGTAGCCGAGGAGCTCGCTGAGCGGATAGTCGGCGAAGCGCTGCACTCCGGGCAGGCGCGGTTGCGGCGCCACATACGCGCTCCAGTCGAGCGGGCGGCGGTTGGCGCGTGCCGCGGCGAGCGACAGCTCCGGAACCTTGACCCTCTTGGCGGCATGCTGCTCGCGGCGTCGCTCGTGATCGGCACGCACCCCGGCTATGTAGCCGGCGCGTGCGGCGGGCGCGGTGAGCGTCTGGCACACGCCGACCGAGCGCGACGCATCCTTCACGTACACCACCGCACCGCTGTACTGCGGAGCGATCTTCACCGAGGTATGCGCCGGGGAGGTGGTGGCGCCGCCGATCAGCAGCGGCACGGTGAAATTCTGCCGCTGCATCTCGCGCGCCACGTGCACCATCTCATCGAGCGAGGGCGTGATCAGTCCCGACAGGCCGACGAAATCCGCCTGCTCGCGCCGCGCGGTCTCGAGGATCTTCTCGCACGGCACCATGACACCTAAGTCGATCACTTCGAAGTTGTTACATTGCAGTACCACGCCCACGATGTTCTTGCCGATGTCGTGCACGTCGCCCTTGACGGTCGCCACCACGATGCGGCCGTTGGTGCGCTGCGCGCGCCCGTCCTTGCTCTTCTCGATGAACGGCACCAGGTGCGCCACCGCGCGCTTCATGACGCGCGCGCTCTTCACCACCTGCGGCAGGAACATCTTGCCGGCGCCGAACAGGTCGCCGACCACGTTCATGCCGTCCATCAGCGGCCCTTCGATGACCGCGAGCGGCCGCTCGGCCGCGAGGCGCGCCTCCTCGGTGTCCTCGATGATATGGTCATCGATCCCCTTGATCAGCGCGTGCTCGAGGCGCTTGCCGACCGGGAGCTTGCGCCACTCGAGGTCCTCGCGGCGCCGCGCGCCGCCCTCGCCCTTGTAGCGCGCCGCGATCTCGAGCAGCCGCTCGGTGGCATCGGCGCGGCGATTGAGCACCACGTCCTCGCACACCTCGCGCAGCTCCGGCGGCAGCTGCTCGTAGACGCCCAGCTGCCCGGCGTTGACGATGCCTAAGTCCATGCCGGCGGCGATCGCGTGATAGAGGAACACCGAATGCATCGCCTCGCGCACCGGGTCGTTGCCACGGAACGAGAACGACACGTTGCTCACGCCGCCGCTCACCAGCACGTGCGGCAGCTCGCGCTTGATGCGGCGCGTGGCCTCGATGAACGCCAGCCCGTAGCCGTTGTGCTCCTCGATCCCGGTCGCGATCGCAAAGATGTTGGGATCGAAGATGATGTCCTCGGGCGGAAAGCCGACGCGCTCGGTGAGCACGCGGTAGGCGCGCGCGCAGATCGCCACCTTGCGCTCGAGCGAGTCGGCCTGGCCCCGCTCATCGAACGCCATGACGACCGCGGCGGCGCCGTAGCGGCGCACCTTGCGGGCATGCTCGATGAACGCCTGCTCACCCTCTTTCATGCTGATCGAGTTGACGATCGCCTTGCCCTGTACGCACTTGAGTCCCGCCTCGATCACCGACCACTTGGAGGAATCGATCATCACCGGCACGCGGGCGATGTCCGGCTCGGAGGCGACCAGGTGCAGGAAGCGGGTCATCGCCGCCTCGGAGTCGAGCATGCCCTCGTCCATGTTGACGTCGATCACCTGCGCGCCGTTGACCACCTGCTGGCGGGCGATGTCGAGCGCCGCCGGGTAGTCGCCCGCCTCGATGAGCTTGCGGAACTTGGCGGAGCCGGTGACGTTGGTGCGCTCGCCGACGTTCACGAACAGGCTGTCGTCGTCGATGTTGAGCGGCTCGAGCCCGGAGAGGCGGCATTTGACAGGCTGCGGCGCGAGGCCCCTGGGTGCGCGCCCGGCGACGGCCTCGGTCACCAGGCGGATGTGCTCGGGGGTGGTACCGCAGCAGCCGCCGACGATGTTGACGAGTCCCGACTCGGCAAACTCGCGCAGGATGTCCGCGGTCTGCTGCGGCGCCTCGTCGTACTCCCCGAAGGCGTTAGGCAGGCCCGCGTTCGGGTAGGCACATACGAAGGTGTCGGCGATGCGCGACAGCTCCTCGACGTACGGGCGCAGCTGCGCGCCGCCGAGCGCGCAATTGAGCCCGATGAACAGCGGCTCGGCATGCCGCACCGAGTTCCAGAACGCCTCGGTCGTCTGGCCGGAAAGGATGCGCCCCGAGGCGTCGGTGATGGTGCCGGACACCGCCAATGGCACACGCTGGCCGGTCTCCTCGAACAGGCTGAGCACCGCATAGATCGCCGCCTTGGCGTTCAGCGTGTCGATCACGGTCTCGATCAACAGCAGATCGACTCCGCCCATGACGAGCGCGCGCGCCGCCTCGAGATACGACGCCGCCAGCCCATCGAAGCTGATGCTGCGGTGGCCCGGATCGTTGACGTCGGGGGACAGCGAGCTCATGCGCGTCGTCGGACCGAGCGCGCCGGCGACGAAGCGCGGCGTGCGGGTCGCGCGCGCGTACTCGTCGGCGGCGGCGCGCGCCAGGCGCGCGGCGCGATAGTTGAGCTCGGCAGTAAGCGCCTCGGTGGCGTAGTCGGCCTGCGAGACGGCGGTGGAATTGAAGGTGTTGGTCTCGATGATGTCGGCGCCGGCGGCCAGATAGGCGCGGTGGATGCCGCTCACGATCTCCGGGCGGGTGAGAGTGAGGATGTCGTTGTTGCCGCGCAGGTCGCGAGCGTGCTGTGCAAACCGCTGGCCGCGGAAGCCACGCTCATCGAGCCGGTGCTGCTGGATCATGGTGCCCATGGCACCGTCCAGCACCACGATGCGCTCGCCGAGCAGTCGCTTCAGCCGCTCGATGCGTGTGCGCCGCTCGCTCTCATCGAGCGGCTCGACGGCGAACGGCACCGCGCCCGCCTTGAGCGCAGTCGCGCCGGGCTGCTGTTCACGATCGGCACGCGGCGGCGCGGCGGCACCGCCAGCGCGCGTGGCGTGCGTCCCGTGTGTACAGCCGCTCATGCCGGCGCCCCGGCCGGCAGTGCCGGCGCGGCGCGCACCGCGGGCCGCAGCCCGAGCGCGTGGCAGATCGCGAAACTCAGCTCGGCGCGATTCAGCGTGTAGAAGTGGAACTCACGCACCCCGTGACGCTTGAGCGACTCCACCTGCTCGATCGCAACGCTCGCGGCGAGCAGCCGGCGCGTCTCTTCATCCGCCTCGAGACCCGCGAAGCGCTCGTGCAGCCAGGCCGGGATGCTGGCGCCGCAGCGCGAGGCGAAGCGCACCACCTGCGCAAAGCGCGTGATCGGCAGGATCCCCGGCACCACCGGGACGCTGATGCCGGCCGCGGCGCACTGGTCGCGGAAGCGCAGGAAGATCCCGCTGTCATAGAAGAACTGGGTGATCGCGCGGCTGGCACCGGCGTCGACCTTACGGCGCAGGTTGTCGAGGTCCGCCGCCGCGGAGCGCGCTTGCGGATGCACTTCCGGATAGGCGGCGACCGAGATGTCGAACGGCGCGAGGCGCTTCAGTCCCGCGACCAGATCGGCGGCAAAGGCAAAGCCCTGTGGATGCGGGCGGTATGGCAGCTCGCCGTGCGGCGGATCGCCGCGCAATGCGACCAGGTGGCGGATACCCTCGTCCCAGTAGCCGCGCGCGATGTCGAGGATCTCGCCGCGCGCGGCGCCGACGCAGGTGAGATGTGGCGCGCCGGTGAGCGCGGTTTCCCGCTGGATGCGCGTCACGACATCGTGGGTGCGCTCGCGCGTCGAGCCGTCGGCGCCGTAGGTGACCGACACGAAGGCCGGCGCAAGCGGCGCGAGGCGCTCGATGGAGCGCCACAGGGTCGCCGCCATCGGCTCATCGCCGGGCGGAAAGAACTCGAACGAGACGCGCAGCGGAGCCGCGGCGCTCATGCAACGCTCCCGGCGTGCCGCGCGAGACCGGCGCCGCTGGCCGGCCGTGCTGCCGCCGCCAGCACGTGCTCGCCGTCGGCCTCGATCGGACTCAACCGCTCGCACACGAGTCCAGCCTCGGCGAGCAGCCGCCGCACGCGCGCGAGCGGATGCTCGACGATGCGCTGGCGCGAGCTCTCGAGCGAGTCGTACGGCTGAAAGATCCATAGCCGTCCCGCGGCAGCCACCAGCCGCCGCGCCTGCTCGAGCAGCTGCACGATGTCGCCGCCGGGATGGTGATGCAGCAGCACGGCATCGAAGGGCCCGCCGGCCTGCGCGAGGGTGGCATCACTCAGCGCCGTGGCGGGAGTCGCTGTCAGCACGCGACAGGCGAAGCCGCGCTGTTCGGCGAATGCACGCACGGCCTGCGCCCCGCGGCGCGAGTAGGCAATCACCGTGCAGTCGCGCGCCGTCGGCGCAGCGCTCGAGAGCAGCTCGAGGTGTGCCGCGCCGATCGCCAGCACGCTCCCCTGCTGCGTTCCGAGGCCGCTCGTCTCGATGAACGCGCCGAGCGCCCGACCGAGTCGCGACTGCGACCCCGGGAGAGCGGGACGCGCCTCGGCGGCTGCCGCCGCCCGCGCCGCCGTGCGGTCGCGAGTGAGCTGCGCATCGCGACGATCGACCTGAGCCAGAAGTGCGCGCACAAAGCCCGTCGCGCCTGCATCGTCCGCGAGCCCGTAGCGAACCCACTGTCCCTCGCGCACCCGCGCGAGCAGACCTGCCTCGCACAGGATCTTCAGGTGCCGCGACACGCGCGGCTCGCTCTGCCTGAGCGCCTGCGCCAGATCGGAGACGCTGAGCGCGGCCTCGGCGCACAGGGCCAGCAGACGCAGTCGACTCGGCTCGCCCGCAGCTTTGAGCCGGGCGACGACCTTCGACGGGCTTGTCGCATTCATTCAATAATTGTACATGTCTTTAACTATCGAGGTCGTCTTCTTCCCTCCCAGGGGCAGGCGTACCGCCCCCAACAGAGGCCGATTTGCTCATGCAAGAGACAATGACACCCACATAGAGGCGTTAATGAATCTCTCCTCGCCCACTATCGCCCGCTCCCGGAGCAAAGAGCGCCTCTACGTCTGCGGTCTCGAATCGATAGGGGCGATGGCAGAACTCGCAGGTTACGGTCACAGAGCCCTGCTCCCTGAGCACCCCGCGCACCTCCTCCTCCCCGAGTGCACGCAGCAGCGCTGCCACCCGGCCCTCGCCGCAGCGGCATTCGAACTGCACCCGCGCCCCGCGAAAGAGTCGCAGGTCATGACCCGCGAAACCGCGCTCGAGCAGCTCTTCGATCGGCTCACCCAGGAGGTCGGCGGCGCGCAGCCGTCCGATCCCGCGTTGCGCATCCACCCAGGCATCGTCGGAGCCCTTGTCGCCCGCGGGTTGCGGCATTTTCTGCACCAGGAGTCCGGCGCAGCCGTCGCCGTCCGCGGCCACCAGTACGCGTGTCGGCAGCTGCTCGGAAGAGGCGAAATAGGTTTCCAGCGACTCGGCGAGCGATGATCCCTCGAGCGGCACGATGCCCTGATAGGGCGCGCCCCGCTCGTCCGTCTCGATGGTGACGGTGATGCGCCCCTCGCCCCCTACCAGCCGCCGAAATACGGCGGCTTTGCTGCCGCCGGCCGCGCTCTCCCGCAGCTGCTCTGCATCGAAGCGCGCCAGTGCGCGCACGCGGAATTCGTGCGTGCACTGGGCCACCAGCAGCCGCGCGGCGCCGTTGCCCTGCATCTGGAACGTGAGCCGGCCGCGGAACTTGAGACTGGCCGCGAGCAGCACGGAGGCGGCGACCGCCTCGCCAAGCAGCTCCTCGAGAGGTTGCGGGTAGCGCGCATGCGCGCGCAGCGCGCCCCAGGCGCCCGAGAGGTGTACCCAATGCCCGCGCACGGCCTGCTTCTCGAAAATGAAGCGCCGCACGAGGTCGGTGGCGGCGGTCCTGGACGAGCTCATCCACCGAGAATGGGGCAGGCCGTAGCGCAACTCAACCAGACGTGAGTCGCGTCACGTCGTCGGCGACATCCGCCATGGCAAGGTCGCGGCGTGCCTAAGGTATTGATTTATGAGTCCCGCCGACTGGTGCTGCCGATCGAGACGGTAGTCGATGCCGTGCTCGAGCTCGACCGCGAGCGCGGTGGGCGCCTGTCGATGGCGAGCATCACCGATGCGCGCATCGAGACGGGCGAGAACGCCTCCCTGGTGATCGAGGTGCAGTACCCGAACTCGGTGGTGCCCGAGCGGCGCAGTTACCCCCTGGCGGCCGTCGAAGCGGCGGTGATTCACTACTGCTGGAAGCTCAAGGTCCCCTTGCCGCGCAACTGGACTAAGAGCATCGACCTCGTTCCTGAGGGCTTCGCGCTCTCGCTCCAGGGCACCGTCGAGATCCAGCGGCGCCACGACGGCATCGTGAGCAGTGCGCGCTCCGACACCGCGGTGGCCGGGGAGGCAGGCGCGGTCGCCGCGGCGCCCGTCAGCCGCTGAGCTTCCTGCGCAGCAGCTCGTTGAGCTGCGCCGGGTTCGCCTTGCCGCCGGTCGCTTTCATGACCTGGCCGACGAAGAAGCCGAACAGCTTGTCCTTGCCCGCACGGTACTCGGCGAGCTGTGCGGGGTTCTTCTGCATCACTGCATCGATCGCGCGCTCGATGGCGCCGCTGTCGGTGATCTGCCGCAGGCCGCGCTCGGCAATCACGCTGTCGGCGTCCGCGCCGCCCGACCACATGGCCTCGAACACTTCCTTGGCGAGCTTGCCGGAGATGGTCTGATCCGCGATGCGCAGCAGCAGCCCTGCCAGGCGCACCGCCGTCAGGCGACTCGCCGTGATCTCGAGGCTCTCCTTATTCAAGGCGCCCGCGAGCTCGCCCATGACCCAGTTGGCCGCGAGCTTCGGATCCTGCGGTGCCGCACGCAGCACCGCCTCGTAGTAGTCCGCCAGCTCGCGGCTCACGGTGAGCACCCCGGCATCGTAGGCCGACAGGCCGTAGTCGCGCGCGAAGCGCGCCGCTTTCTGATCGGGGAGCTCGGGTAGCGTGGCGCGCACTGCCTCGATGAACGCCGCATCGAGGGCCACGGGCAACAGGTCCGGATCGGGAAAATAGCGATAGTCGTTGGCCTCCTCTTTGGAGCGCATCGAGCGCGTCTCGCCCTTGTCCGGATCGTAGAGGCGCGTCTCCTGCACCACCTTGCCACCCGACTCCAGGATCTCGGTCTGGCGCGCCACCTCGTAGTTGATGGCACGCTCGACGAAGCGAAAGGAATTGAGGTTCTTGATCTCGGCACGCGTGCCGAGTTTGTCGGCGCCGGCGCGGCGCACCGAGACGTTGGCATCGCAGCGGAACGAGCCTTCCTGCATGTTGCCGTCGCAGATCTCGAGATAGCGCACCAGCGTGTGCACCTTCTTCATGTAGGCGACCGCTTCCTTCGCCGAGCGCAGCTCCGGCTCGGAGACGATCTCCACCAGCGGCGTGCCGGCGCGGTTGAGATCGATGCCGCTCACACCGGGCAGCCCCTCGTGCAGCGACTTGCCGGCGTCCTCCTCGAGATGCGCGCGCGTGATGCCGACGCGCTTCACCTGGCCGTCCTCGAGCACGATCTCGAGCGAGCCGTTGGCGACGATCGGCAGCTCGTATTGGCTGATCTGGTAGCCCTTGGGCAGATCCGGGTAGAAGTAGTTCTTGCGCGCAAACACCGAGCTCGAGGCGATGCGCGCGTTGATCGCGAGCCCGAGCTTCACCGCCATGCGCACCGCCTCGCGGTTCAGCACCGGCAGCACCCCGGGGTAGCCGAGGTCGACGAGGTTCGCCTGCGCATTCGGCGGCGCGCCGTAGGCGGTCGCCGAGCCGGAGAAGATCTTCGAGCGCGTCGCGAGCTGCGCGTGGATCTCGAGCCCGATGACGGTTTCCCACTCGCTCATGCGTAGCCCGCCGGCATGCGCGTATGCCAGTCGGTGGCACGCTGGAAGCCGTGCGCCGCGGCCAGTACGCGCGCCTCGGAGAAGTGCGGACCGACGATCTGCAGCCCCACCGGCAGCCCGGCCGCGAAGCCGCACGGGATCGAGGCCGCCGGCAGCCCGGCGAGATTCGCGCCGATGGTATAGATGTCGTTCAGGTACATGGTGATGGGGTCGGAGGTCTTGGCGCCGATCGCGAACGCCGCCGTCGGCGTCGTCGGCCCCATCAGCACGTCGACCTGGCTGAACGCGCGGGTGAAATCCGCGCTGATCAGCTGCCGCACGCGCTGCGCCTTGAGGTAGTAGGCATCGTAGTAGCCGGCTGACAGCACGTAGGTGCCGGTCATGATGCGGCGCTTCACCTCGGCGCCGAAACCCTCGCCACGCGAGCGCCGGTACAGGTCCTGGAGGTCGCGCGGCTGCTCGCAGCGATGCCCGAAACGCACGCCGTCGTAGCGCGCGAGGTTGGAGGAGCATTCCGCGGGCGCCACCACGTAGTACACCGGCACGGACAGCGGCAGGTTCGGCAGGCTCACCTCGATCAGCCGCGCGCCGAGGCTCTCGAAAACCCTGAGTGCTTCGCGCACGCAGCGCTCGTTGCGCGGATCCAGGCCCGTGTCGAAGAATTCCTTCAACAGCCCGACTTTGAGCCCGGCGAGTGGCTGCTCGAGGAGCGCCACGTAGTCGGGGACCTCCCGCTCGACACTGGTGGAATCGTGCGGATCGAAGCCGGCCATCTCGCGCAGCATCAGCGCCGCGTCCGCGGCGCTCGCCGTCAGCGTCCCGCCCTGATCCAGGCTCGAGGCGAACGCCACCATCCCGTAGCGCGACACGCGCCCGTAGGTGGGCTTGAGTCCGGTGATGCCGCAGAGCGCCGCGGGCTGGCGGATCGAGCCGCCGGTATCGGTGGCGGTGGCGCCCGGGACGAGGCGTGCGGCCACGGCGGCCGCCGAGCCTCCCGAGGAGCCCCCGGGAACGAGACGCACGTCCCAGGGATTGCGCACCGGCCCGAAGTAGCTGGTCTCATTCGACGAGCCCATCGCGAACTCGTCCATGTTGGTCTTGCCGAGCATGACGGCGCCCGCGCTCCTGAGCCTGGCGACCACCGTGGCGTCGTACGGCGAGACGAAGTTATCGAGCATGTGCGAGCCGCAGGTGGTGCGCACGCCGCGGGTGCAGAACAGGTCCTTGTGGGCGATCGGCACGCCGCTGAGCGCGCCGCCTGCACCGCTGCCGAGTGCCCGGTCGGCGGCCGCGGCGTCCGCGAGCGCCGCCGCGCGCGTCACCGAGATGAAGGCATTGAGCGCGCCCTGGCTCGCCTCGATGCGCTTCAGGAACGCCGCGGCGAGCTCGACGCTCGAGAAGCGCCGCGCGCGCAGCCCCGCGGCGAGCGCCGTGAGCCCCATGTGATGCAGTTCACTCATGCAGCGCTTACTCGATCACCTTGGGCACGAGGTACAGCCCCGCGGCGGTCTGCGGCGCGTTCTGCTGGTACTCGGCGCGGTGGTCCTGCTCGGTGACCTCGTCGGCGCGCAGCCGCTGCGACAGCCCCGGGAGCGGGTGGGCCATGGGAGTGACGCTTGCGGTATCTGCGCGGTCCAGAGCGCCGACGAACTCGAGAATGCTCGACAGGCTCGCCTGGTAGACGGGCAGCTCGGCGGCGCTGAGCTCAAGGCGCGCCAGGGCGGCGATGCTCTCGATCTGCTCGCGGGTGAGGGCCATGGGAATGCGCCTGAAGGTGCGGACGCGGGGTGCGAAAAATGAGCGGAAAATCATACATGTTGCCTTGCTGAATGTCCTGTCGGTTGCTAGATTACCGGCCACTTCTGGGGTCTCCCCACTTTCCGGTCGCTTCATGTTCAAACGCCTGCGCGGTTACTTTTCCAGCGATCTTTCGATCGACCTGGGTACGGCCAATACCCTGATCTACGTCCGTGATAAGGGGATCGTGCTCAACGAGCCCTCGGTGGTCGCCGTACAGGATGAGCCCGGGCGCGGCGGCAAGGTGATCGTCGCGGTCGGCACTGAAGCCAAGAGCATGCTCGGCCGTACGCCCGGCCACATCACCGCCGTGCGTCCCATGAAGGACGGCGTGATCGCCGACTTCACCTACACCGAGAAGATGCTGCAGCACTTTATCAACAAGGTGCACGGCAACCGCATGCTCAAGCCCTCGCCGCGGGTGTTGGTGTGCGTGCCCTTCGGCTCGACCCAGGTCGAGCGGCGCGCGATCCGCGAATCGGCCGAGGGCGCGGGCGCGCGCAACGTCGCGATCGTGAGCGAGCCGATGGCCGCCGCGGTGGGCGCGGGGCTGCCGGTGCACGAGGCACGCGGCTCGATGGTGCTCGACGTCGGCGGCGGCACTTCCGAGGTCGCGGTGCTGTCGCTCAACGGCGTCGTGTACGCCAACTCGGCGCGCATCGGCGGCGATCGCTTCGACGAGGCGATCATGAACTACGTGCGTCGCAACTACGGCATCCTGATCGGCGAGGCGACCGCCGAGCGCATCAAGATCGAGATCGGCTCGGCGTATCCCGGCCAGCAGGTGCGCGAGCTCTCGGTCAAGGGCCGCAACCTCTCCGAGGGCGTGCCGCGCAGCTTCACGCTCAACAGCAACGAGATCCTCGAGGCGCTGCAGGAGCCGCTGCAGGCGATCGTCAGCGCCGTCAAGCAGGCGCTCGAGCAGACGCCCCCCGAGCTCGGCGCGGACGTCGCCGAGCGCGGCATCGTGCTCACCGGCGGTGGCGCGCTGCTGCGTGACATCGACAAGCTCCTCACCGAGGAGACCGGGCTGCCCGTCGTCGTGGCCGACGATCCGCTCACCTGTGTGGCGCGCGGCGGCGGCCGTATTCTCGAGCTGATGGATGAGCTGGGACCCGGGCACTTCGGGCTCGAGTAGCGCCCGGAGCGCGCTAAGCTAAAGTGGCGGCGTTCGGGACAGCAGCCGGCAGACCGCTGCAGGGGCGGGGCGGCTCTCCCGGCCTTCGCTTCACACTGTACGCGGTGTTCGCGGTCGTGATCATGTATCTCGACCAGCGCGTGCACTATCTCGAGCAGGTGCGCTACATCCTGCAGGCTGCCGTCTATCCGCTGCAGATGGCCGTGAACTCCCCGCCCACCGCCTGGCGCTGGGTCAAGGAGAGCTTTGAGACCCGCGAGTCGCTGCGCGCGGAGAACGCGCGGCTGCGGGCGCGGCAGCGCGATCTGGAGCTGCTGGCGATGCGTTATGAGGCCCTCGCCCACGAGAACGGCGAGCTGCGGGGCCTGCGCGAGTCGCTCCCCCCGGTCGCCGAGCGCTGGCTGCCGGCGGAGATCATCAACGTGCAGCTGAATAGTCTGCGGCATCGGCTGCTGATCGATCGCGGCGGCAGCAACGGTGTCTTCAAGGGTCAGGCGGTACTGGATGACCGCGGGCTCATCGGCCAGACGACGCACGTGGGTCCGTGGAGCGCGGAGGTCATCCTGATCACCGATCCCGAGCACGCCGTCCCGGTACGGGTCGAGCGCACCGGACTGCGCACCATCGCGGTCGGCGGCGGCGATGCCAGCTCGCTGGCGTTGCCTTACCTGCCGCAGAACGCCGACGTCCGCGCGGGCGACCTGCTGGTCACCTCGGGCCTGGGCGGCGTGTTCCCGGAGGGCTACCCGGTGGCACGTATCACCGAGGTGCATCGCGATGCGGTGCAGCCGCTCGCGCAGGTGCGCGCGCTCGCGCTGTCGCACATCGACAGCGATACCGAGGTGATGCTGGTGTGGTTTCGCGCGGGACACCCGGCCTCGCCGGCGCCGACCACCAACAGCAGCGGCGACCTGGCGCACGGCGATGCCACCCTGCAGCCGCTCGCGGCGCCGCGCCGCGCGCCGGCCGCGGAAACCACGGCGCCGCACACCCCGGCACCCGCAGCGCGCACCGAGCCAGCGGGCCGCACGCCGACCCCGGCGCGGAGTGCCGCACCGCCCGCGCGCCCGGCCGAATCGCCGCCGGCCGCCGAATCGCCGCCGGCCGCCGAATCGCCGCCAGCCGCCGAGACGCCGTCACCGGAGGCGCCGCGGCCGCCGCCGAGCGACTCGCCGCCGCAACCGCCGGGGGAGCCATGATCAGCGTCGCCGGATTCCGCTTGCGGATGCTGCTCACCGCGCTGATCGCGCTCATCCTCACGGTGCTGCCGCTGCCGCCGTGGCTCGACGTGCTGCGGCCGCCGTTCCTGGTGCTGACGGTGCTCTACTGGTCGATCAACGTGCCGCGCGCCGGCGGCATCGGGCTGGGATTCATCTGCGGGCTGATGCTCGATGTCTTCCAGGGGCCGGTGCTCGGGGAGCATGCGCTGGCGCTCTCGCTGATCGCCTACATCGCGGTGCGCGAGCACCAGCGGATACGCTCCAAGCCCGCCTTCCAGCAGTCGCTGATCGTGCTCACGGCACTCATCGCCTACGAGTTCGTCGCCTTCGCGATCGACGGCTGGACCGGGCATCCGGTCACGAGCCCGCTGCGCTGGCTGCACGCTCTCACCGGCGCCATCGTCTGGCCGCCCGCCGCCGCACTCCTCTCTTACAGCGAGGGGCGGCTGAGTTAAGCGCCATGGCGACGGTGCGCATCAAGGACCAGTGGCGCGAGCAGCGGATGTTCGACCGCCGCGCGCTGGTCACCGGCGCGCTCATGGCGCTCGCCACCCTGGGACTGATCGTGCGCCTCATCCTTCTGCAGGTGGTGCGGCACGACTATTACTCGCAGCTCTCCCAGGGCAACCGCGTGCGCACCGAGCCGATCCCGGCGGCGCGCGGCCTGATCCTCGATCGCAACGGCGAAGTGGTGGCGGCCAATCAGCCCGCCTACCAGCTCGAGCTGGTGCCCGAGGAAGTGCCGAACGTACGCGGCACGCTGCACAGTCTCGCGGCGCTCGGGCTGCTGCGCACCGAGGAAATCGACGAGCTGCTGCGCACCATCGCCTCGAGCCGCAGCTTCGACAGCGTGCCGATCCGCCTGCGCATGTCGGACGACGACGTGGCGCGCTTCGCGGTGCGGCGCTTCGAATTCCCCGGCATCGACATCAAGACCCGCCAGACGCGCTGGTACCCGAACGGCGACCTCGCCGTGCACGCGCTCGGCTACGTCGGCGCGATCAGCGAGGAGGACCTGAAGCACATCGACCGCGCGGCGTACGCCGGCACCGCGCTCATCGGCAAGTTGGGCGTGGAGAGCACCTTTGAGCACCAGCTGCACGGCCAGAACGGCTTCCGCGAAGTGTTGGTCAATGCCCAGGGCCGCTCGGTTGAGCGCCAGGGGGCGCTCGAGCAAAACCTGCGCAAGCGGGCGCCGGCCGCCGGCGAAGACCTGATGATGTCGATCGACCTGAAGCTGCAGCGCGTCGCGGAAGCTGCGCTTGCCGGCCACCGCGGCGCGGTGGTGGCGCTCGATCCCAGCAACGGCGACGTGCTCTCACTGGTGAGCCTGCCCGGTTTCGACCCCAACCTGTTCGCGCGCGGCATCACGCCCGCCGAGTACGGCGCACTCGCGAACGACATCGACCGGCCGCTGTTCAACCGCGCGCTGCGCGGCACCTATCCCTCCGGCTCGACCATCAAGCCGGTGCTCGGGCTCGCCGCGCTGACCGACCACACGATCGCCGCTGACACCAAGGTGTTCTGCAACGCCGAGTTCTTCCTGCCCGGCAGCCGTCACGTGTGGCGCACGGACAAGGGCGAGCCGCGCGGCTGGCTCGATCTGCCCGAGGCGATCTCGCGCTCCTCCGACGTGTACTTCTATCGGCTCGCCTCGACGCTCGGAATCGACCGCATAGCGGCCTTCCTCGAGCCGTTTGGCTATGGACAACCCACGGGCATCGACATCGGCGGCGAGAAGGCGGGCCTGCTGCCGACCCCGGACTGGAAACGCAAGGCGTTCAAGCGGCCGGAGGATCAGACCTGGTTCCCCGGTGAGACGGTCAACATGGGCATCGGGCAGGGCTACTTGCTGGTGACGCCGCTGCAGCTCGCACACATCACGGGAATCCTGGCCGAGCGTGGTCGCAACTTCCGCCCACGTGTGGTCAAGGGAGTGCGCGATGCGGCCGGTAACATGACCTGGCTCGCCCCGGCCGAGGGTGCCCCGATCAAGGGCGTGTCCGATGCCGATTGGGCGGTGGTGATCGATGCGATGATCGGTACCACGCATTGCGCGCGCTACTGCGGCACCGCCTCGGTCGCCTTCAATGGCGCGGCGTATCAGGCTGCGGGCAAGACCGGAACGGCCCAGGTGTACACGGTTGCGCAGAACGCCAAATACAACGCCAGCACCGTCCCGGAGCGGCTGCGCGATCACGCGTGGTTCATCGCCTTCGCGCCGGCGGACGCCCCGCGCATCGCGCTCGCGGTGCTGGTCGAGAATGCCGGCTTCGGCGCGAGCAACGCAGCGCCGATCGCACGCAAGATGATCGACGCTTATCTCCTGGATGCCGAAGGAAAGTTGAAGCCCGCACCGCCCCCCGGCGCGCCGGGCGTGGCTCCCCCGCTGCCGACGCCTCCGGTTGCGCCCGCCACGACCCGCACCACCACCGCCGCCACCGCAGTCCGCCCCACGGCCGGGCACACATGATCTACGAGGAAGTCCCGTACGGCTCGCGCACCCGCCGCACCTTCACCGGTGCCGCACGCGTACTGTTCGAGCTCAAGATCGACGGCCCGCTGGTGGTGGGACTCGCCCTCATCGCAGCGTTCGGTCTTATCGTTCTGTACAGCGCCTCGGGCCAGAGCACCGGCACGGTGGTACGCACCGTGATGCGACTCATCCTCGGCACGGTGGCGATGCTGCTGCTGGCGCGCGTCAATCCCAATTTCCTGCGCCGCTCGACCCCCTGGCTGTACGCGAGCGGCGTGCTGCTGCTGCTCATCGTGGCCGCCATCGGCCACGTGGGACTCGGCGCGCAGCGCTGGCTCAATCTCGGCCTGTTCCGTTTCCAGCCATCCGAGCTCATGAAGATCGCCGTGCCGATGACCTGCGCCTGGTATCTGCACGATCGCGCGCTGCCGCCGAGCTGGCTGTCGCTGCTGGCGCTCGCCGGGCTCATCCTGGTGCCGGTGGGGCTGGTCGCGCTGCAACCGGACCTAGGCACCGCGGCGCTGATCGCGGTGGCGGGTGCGCTGGTGGTGGTGCTCGCCGGGCTGCGGCTGCGCGTCATGGTGGCGATGCTGGCGATGCTGGCGGTGTGCGCCTGGTTCAGCTGGAGCTTCATGCACGACTACCAGCGCCGGCGCGTGCTGACCTTCCTCAACCCGCAGACCGATCCGCTCGGCGCCGGCTATCACATCATCCAGTCCCAGATCGCGATCGGTTCGGGGGGCGTGTTCGGCAAGGGCTGGATGAACGGCAGCCAGGCGCAGCTCGAATTCCTGCCCGAGCGCTCCACCGACTTCGTGTTCGCGGTCATCGGCGAGGAGTTCGGACTGCTCGGCCTGCTGCTGCTGCTGCTGCTGTATCTGTTCGTCGCCGGGCGCGCCATCTATCTCGCCACGCAGACACAGGACACCTTCGCGCGGCTGCTCGCCGGCAGCATCGCACTGACCTTCTTCATCTATGTGCTGATCAACGCCGGCATGGTGACCGGGCTGCTGCCGGTGGTGGGCGTGCCGCTGCCGCTGGTCAGCTACGGCGGCAGTTCGGTCGTGACGCTCCTCGCCGGCTTCGGTATTCTCATGTCGCTGTATTCGCGGCGTAAGCTCGTCGGTTCCTGAGCGCAGCGCCCGACGCAAACCGCTCGCCGGATAGAGGAAGCACCATCCTTGGCTGATTACCGCATTGCTCTGCTTGCCGCGCTCGCCTGCGCTCCGCTCGGAGCGCGGCCGGCCACGGTGCAGCCGCTCCCCGCGGAGCCGCCGGCCGCAGCGCAGAGCATGCCGGCGCCCGCCCCCGCGCCACCGGCCGCCGAGCCGGCGCCGACGCCGACGCCGTTCGATATGCGGCGGCCTGAGATCGCGCAATTCGTCGACGAGGTCGTGAGCCACGACGGCTTCAGCCGCAAGTCCGTCGTGACGCTGCTCGCCCAGGCGCAGCCGCAACCGAAGATCATCGAGGCCATGAACCGGCCGCTGGAGAAGGTGGCGCCCTGGTGGGAGTACCGCGAGCGCTTCATCACCACCGAGCGCATCGATCGCGGCGCGCAGTTCTGGCTCGATCATCGGCTCACGCTCGAGCGCGTGGTCGCCCAATATCAGGTGCCAGCGGAATATCTGGTGGCGATCATCGGCGTCGAGACCTTCTACGGACGCCTCACCGGTCCGTACCGCGCGCTGGATGCCCTGGCAACGCTGGCGTTCGATTATCCGCCGCGGGAGAAATTCTTCCGCAGCGAGCTCGAGGAGTTCCTGATTCTCGCGCGCGAGGACCGCCTCGACCCGCTTACGGTCAAGGGCTCCTATGCCGGCGCGCTCGGTGTGCCGCAGTTCATGCCCTCGCAGTATCGCCGCTACGCGGTGGATGCGGACACCGACAACCGCCGTGACCTGTGGAGCAACTGGGACGATATCCTCGCGAGCGTGGCGAACTACCTGCACGAGTACGGCTGGACGCCCGGGGCCCCGGTGCTGGCCGAGACTTCCCTCGATCCCGACCCGAGCTTCCAGATCGAGCCGCACAACCTCGAGCTCAACGAGACGGTGGGCTCGCTCGCCGCGCACGGCGTGAAGATCGACACCGACACGCCGGCCGATACGCCGGTGGTGCTGCTGTCGGCGGAGCAGCGCGACGGCCCGGCCTACCGCGTCGGCTTCCACAACTTCTACGTGATTACCCGCTACAACCACAGCGCGCGCTACGCCATGACCGTGTACGACCTCGCCGCGGCAGTCGCGGCGCGCGTACGCGGGATGCAGCCGTGAGCGCTGCGCGCCGCCCGCTGCCGCCGGCTGCGCGCGCCGCCCTGCTGCTCGCCGCCGCCGCACTCGCGGCCTGCACGGCCCCCGTGCGCCGCGCGCCGCCACCGCCGGCGCCGTTGCCACCGCCGCCCGCCGACGTCGCCGCGGTGCCCGACGCCGTGCCACGCGCCGAGCCGCGCAGCGCGCACGGCAATCCGCCGTTCTACGACGTGCTGGGCCAGCGCTACTTCGTGCTCGCCACCGCGGACGGCTACCTCGAGCGCGGCGTGGCCTCGTGGTACGGCCCGAGCTTCCACGGCGGCAACACCTCGAGCGGCGAGCCCTACGACATGTACGGCATGACCGCGGCGCATAAGAGCTTGCCGCTGCCGACCTACGCGCGCGTCACCAACCTCGGCAACGGCAGGAGCGTGGTGGTGCGCATCAACGATCGTGGCCCGTTCGTCGCCAACCGCATCATCGATCTCTCCTATACCGCGGCGGCGAAGCTCGACATGCTGCGCGAGGGCACGGCGATGGTAGAGGTGCGGACGCTGACCCCCGGCGTGCCCGATGTGCTCGGACGCAGCGCCGAATCACCGCCGCCGGCGCTCTATGTGCAGGCCGGTGCGTTCGCCGACCCCGGCAACGCCGAGCGCGAGCTCGAGCGGCTGCACGCGGCGGGCCTGGCGAGCGCCTTCGTCGTGCCACCGCTCGGGGGACACTCGCGGCTGTACCGGGTGCGCCTCGGTCCGGTGGCCAGCGTCCCCGCCTTCGATGCGCTCGCAGCACAGCTCGCCTCGCTCGGGATCGCCGACGCGCGGCTCGTCACCGACTAAGGCGCCTGCGACCACGCGCCTTGGGCTAAACTTGGTGGTTCGCTGCGCAACCGAGGAAGTCTGCCGGTGAAAGGCCTGTCGCTCGCACTCTCCTGCGCCCTGCTGGCGCTCACCGCACTGCCGCCGCCGGCCGCGGCCGCCGCGCCGATCCCGGCACCGCCGAGCGTCAACGCGCGCGCCTGGATACTGGTCGATCACTTCACCGGCAAGGTGCTGGCGGAGCACAACGCCGACGCACGCGAGGAGCCGGCGAGCCTCACCAAGCTCATGACCGCCTACCTCGTGTTCACGGCGCTCAGCGAGGGGAGACTCAAGCTCACCGACCAGGCCACGATCAGCACGCACGCCTGGCACGCCGAAGGTTCGCGCTCCTTCGTGCAGGTCGGCACGCAGGTCCCGGTCGACATCCTCATCAAGGGCATGATCGTGCAGTCGGGGAACGACGCGACCATCGCGCTCGCCGAGAAGCTCGGCGGCACCGAGGATGCGTTCGCGCAGATGATGAACGAATACGCGCGGCGCCTCGGCATGAGCGCCACTCACTTCGTCAACAGCGACGGACTGCCGGCGCCCGGGCACTACACCAGCGCGCGCGACATGGCGACGCTCGCCAGCGCGCTCATCCGCCAGTTTCCGCAGTACTACGGCCTGTTCAGCCTGCGCGAGTTCATGTGGAACAACATCCGCCAGGGCAACCGCAACACGCTGCTCGACAAGGACCCGTCGGTGGATGGTCTTAAAACCGGGCACACCGACGCCGCCGGCTTCTGCCTGGTGTCCTCCGCCAATCGTGACGGCATGCGACTGATCTCGGCGGTGATGGGGGCACCGAGTGAGCGCGGGCGTGAGGAGGCGAGCGCCGCGCTCCTCAATTACGGTTTCAGCTTCTACGAGACGATCCGCGTCAAGACGGCACGCGCCACGGTATTGAAGCCCCGGGTCTACAAGTCGGCGGGCGAGTTCGCCGCCGTCGGCGTGGCGGACGATGTGTACGCGCTGGTGCCCCGCGGGCAGAGCGCAGCGCTGCACACCGAGGCGCGCCTGGCGCACGAGCCGCTGATCGCGCCTTTCGGTCCGGGCGAGAAGGTGGGCGAGCTGACGGTGAGCGATGCCGCGGGCGAGGTAGTGGCGCGCGCGCCGCTGGTGATGCTCGCGGCGGTACCCCAGGGGGGCCTGTGGACCCGCATGGTGGACGGCATCACGCTGTGGTTCCGCCACTAAAGCCGGCGGCAAGCAACATGGCCGACCCGCTGCCCCTGTGCTATCTCAACGGCGCCTGCCTGCCGCTCAAAGAGGCGCGCATCTCGCCGCTCGACCGCGGCTTCCTGTACGCCGACGGCGTCTACGAGGTCATGCCGGTGTACGGCGGCCGCCCGTTCCGCTTCAGCGCGCACGCCGAGCGCCTGACGCGCAGCCTCGCGGCGCTGCGCATGGAAGATCCGCACACGCGCAGCGAGTGGCATGCCCTGCTCGGCACACTGGTCGAGCGCAACGGTGGCGGTGATCAGTACATCTACTGGCAGGTGACGCGTGGCGCACAGTACGGTCGTACGCACGCGCCGCTCCCGGACATCCCGCGCACCGTGTTCGCGTTCTGCGCGCCGCTCCCCGTGGCCACGCCGCAGCAGCTCGAGAGCGGCATTGCGTGCGTCACCGCCGCCGATATCCGCTGGGCGCGCTGCGACGTGAAATCAGTGGCGCTGCTCGCCAACGTACTGCTGCGCCAGGAGTCGATCGACGCGGGCGCCGCCGAAACCATCCTGCTGCGCGACGGCGAGCTCACCGAAGCCTCGGCCTCGGCGGTGCACGTCGTGATCGGCAAGGAGCTGCTGACGCCGCCCAACTCGTGGCGCATCCTCCCCGGCACCACGCGCGGCGTGGTCGAGGAGATGGCCGGCCGCGCCGGGATCGCCTGGCGGTCCGCGCCCGTCACTGAGGCGCAGCTGCGCGCCGCGGATGAGATCCTCGTCTCCGCCGCCACGCGCGAGGCGCAGCCGGTGACGCGCCTCGACGGCCGGCCGGTCGGCAGCGGCCGTCCGGGCCACGTCTGGCGGGCAATCTACGCGGAGCTGCAACGCTACAAGGACGAGCTCGCCGGGACGCCGTGGTAGCGCCGTGAACGAGGGCGCGCGCGCCGTATTCATCAGCTACGCTTCACAAGACGCCGAGGCGGCACAGCGCATCTGCGCGGCGCTGCGCGCGGCGGCGATCGAAGTGTGGCTCGACCAGAGCGAGCTGCGCGGCGGCGAGGCGTGGGATCAGACCATCCGCCAGCAGATTCAGGACTGTGCGCTGTTCATCCCGGTGATCTCGGTCAACTCGGCGGCGCGACCCGAGGGCTACTTTCGCCTCGAATGGATGCTCGCCGATCAGCGTTCGCAGCGCATCGCCCGCAGCAAGTCCTTCATCGTGCCCGTGAGCGTCGACGGCACGCCGCTCGCCGCGGCCGATGTACCCGAATCCTTCGGGCGCGTGCAGTGGACGCGGTTGCCCGGCGGGGAGACGCCGCCGGCGTTCGCGCTGCGGGTGGCGACACTGCTCGGCGCAGCGTCGGCCACTCCCCAGGCTGCACCAGCCGCGCCCTCCCTGCCGGGCTCAAGCCCCGTGCGGCGGCGCGCGCCGTGGCCGTGGATCGCGGCTGCGGCGATGGTCCTCGTCGTCGGCGCCGCCCTGGCGCTGCGGCCCTGGCGGCTGCTGATCGATCGGGCGCAGCCCGCACCCGAGGCGGCAGCGAGTGCCGCCGCGGCGCCGCGCGCGGCGCCGGAGAGATCCGTGGCGGTGCTGCCGTTCACCGACATGAGCGAGCGGCACGATCAGGAGTACTTCTCCGACGGCCTCGCCGAAGAGCTGATCGATGCGCTCACCCGGATACCGCAGCTGCGGGTCCCGGCGCGCACCTCCTCGTTCTCATTCAAGGGCAAGGCGGTCACGGTCGGCGAGATCGGCCGCGCGCTCGGCGTCAGCCACGTGCTCGAGGGGAGCGTGCGCAAGTCGGGCGAGCACATGCGCATCACCGCGCAGCTGGTGCGTGCGGACGACGGCTTCCACCTCTGGTCGCAGACCTACGACCGCGACCTGCGCGACGTGTTTGCCGTGCAGGACGACATCGCGCGCGCCGTTGCCGATGAGCTCAAGCTCGCCCTGCTCAGTATCGGCACCGCGGCTGCGGGCCGCACGACCAACATGGAGGCTCACAACCTCTATCTGCAGGCGCAGTACCGGGTGGCGCGCGATACCGTTCCGGATCTCGGTCAGGCGGTGCAGCTCTACGAGGAGGCGCTGAAGCTCGATCCCAACTATGCGGCGGCGTGGGCCGGGCTCGCCATGTGCCACACCCGGCGGGTCGCCAACGGCCTGGATACCACCGGCACCGGCTACCGCGAGGCGAGCGCCGCCGCGACCCGCGCCATCGAGCTCGACCCACAGCTCGCCGACGGCTACCTGGCGCTGGCGGTCGCGAAGATGCAGTACCAGCTCGACTGGAAGGGAGGCGCCGCGGCGCTCGAGAAAATCGCCACGCTCGATCCCAACGATGCCTTCGCCGAGCAGATCCGCGGGCATTTGGCGATCGCGGTCGGCCGCGTGAGCGATGCCGTGGCGCATTTTCGCCGCGCCGTCGACAACGATCCCCTCAACCTGGTCAGCCGCAAGTATCTGGGCAGAGCCCTGCACTACGGCCACCGGACGCGCGAGGCCGAGGAGCTGCTGCGGGCTGCGATCGCCGAGAACGAGCGCTTTCCGGGACTGCACTACGAGCTCGGCCGGACCCTGCTCCTCGAGGGCGATCCCAAAGGGGCGCTGAGCGCCTTTGAGGCCGAGACCGACCCGTCATGGAAGAGCTTCGGCCTGCCGCTCGGCTACTTCGCCAACCACCGTCTGGCGGAGACCCAGGCCGCGATGCGGGTCGTGTTGGCGAGCTCGCAGGGGTCGGAGTTTCAGGTTGCGGAAGCCTACGGCTTCCTCGGCGACACCGACCAGGCCTTCGAGTGGCTCGACCGGGCGGTCACCCGGCACGACCCGGGGATCCTGTGGCTGCGGCGCGATGCGCTCCTCACCCGCCTCGAGACCGATCCCCGCTACCCGACGCTGCTCAAGCGGGTGGGCATGCCGCCGGTCACGCAGGACGACTGAGCGTCTCAGTTGCGCGCCGGGTAGCATCGGCTCCGTGTCCATCACCCTCGATCAGGTCAGCAAGCACTACGGCGGCCACGCGGTCGTCAACGACGTGTCGCTGGAAATCGGCGACGGCGAGTTCTTCGTGCTGCTCGGCCCCAGCGGCAGCGGCAAGAGCACGCTGCTGCGCGCCATCGCCGGGCTGATCGGCGTCGATCAGGGCAGCATCGCGCTGCACGGGCGCGACGTCACCCATATCGCCGCGCGCAAGCGCGGCGTCGGGCTGGTGTTCCAGAACTACGCGCTGTTCCGCCACATGACCGTAGCCGATAACATCGAGTTCGCGCTGCGCGTGCGCCACATGCGCGGGCGACGGCGCCGCGAGCGCCGCAAGGAGTTGCTGCGCCTGGTGGCGCTCGAGGGTATGGACGACCGCTTCCCGGCGCAGCTGTCGGGCGGGCAGCAGCAGCGCGTCGCGGTGGCGCGCGCGCTCGCGCACAAGCCCGAGGTGCTGCTGCTCGATGAGCCGTTCGGCGCGCTGGATGCCAGGATCCGCGAGGAGCTGCGGCGCACCATCCGCGAGGTGCAGCGCGAGCTCGGCATCACCACCGTGCTGGTGACGCACGACCAGGAAGAAGCGTTCGCCATGGCGGACCGCATCGGCATCATGAATCTCGGGCGGCTGCTCGAGATCGGGGCACCGCACGAGCTGTACTCCCACCCGGCGACGCGCTTCGTCGCCACCTTCCTCGGCGAGGCCAACCTGATCCTCGCGCGCCGTGCCGCGGGCGGCATCCGCGTGGGCGCGGCGACGCTCGCGGCTCCCGAGCCGCCGCCGGCTGCGCGCGAGCAGGAGGTGGTCGCGGTGGTGCGCCCCGAGGACGTCGAGGTGGCGGCATCGGAGGCCGCGCTCGGTACGCGCTTCGTCGCCCGCGGGGTGGTCGAGGAGCTGGTGTTCACCGGCGCGCTGGAACGCATGCGCATCGAGCTCGAGAACGGTGCGGCGCTGCTGGCCGGGGCGGACAACGGCGCCGTGCCGCAGCTGCAGGTGACGCGCACGCAGCACGAGCAGCGCAGCTTCGTGGTGCACCCGGGACAGAGTATCGCGGTCGGCATACGCCGCCTGCACGTGCTGCCGACGCCGCTGTCGAGCTTCACCGCCTGTGCACCGAGCAGTGCGCTCGCCGATGCGCTGGCGTCCGCCCCGCTGCTCACCGAGCTCGCCGCGCACATGAAGACCCGCATCGCGGTACGCGCCGAGCCGCGGCTCGGCGTGCCTGGGGCTGCGCCCGAGGGCTGGCGGCCGTTCGTCGGCATCACGGTCATCGCCGCCGACACCGACGCCGCGCAGCGCAGCGAGTGGCTGCTGCGCGCCGGCGCGAGCGAGCTGCTGGTACTGCCCGCGGCGGCGGGCGCGCCGCAGCGCGTGCTCGTCCACTGGATGGATGAGGCGGTGAAGAGCGCGACGCTCGCGGCCGCGGCGAGCGTGCTGCGCCACGTGCCGGCGGATGCGGAGTACCTCGGCACTGCGGGCACGCAGGCGCAGGAGCTCGCCGGCCGCCTCGCGCCAGGGCCTGCGCAGATGCTGATCCTCGGTGTCACCGATCTGACGGGCTTCGCGGTGCGCTTCCGGGCGCTGCTCGACGGCACGCGCCGGCCGGTGCTGATCGTGCATCGGGACGCCGGGCGGGCGCCCCCATGAGCTTCCGCAAGCCCAGCGTGCTGCCCGGCTTCGGGCTCACCTTCGGCTTCACCACTTTCTTCCTCAGCGCCATGGTGCTGCTGCCGCTCGCGGCGCTGGTGCTGGCCGCCGCGTCCATGCACTGGAGCGAGTTCGTGCACGTGGTCCTGAGCGCGCGCGCGCTCGGCTCCTACCGGCTGTCGTTCGGCGCCTCGGCGCTGGCGGCGTCCATCAACCTGGTGTTCGGCTTCATCATTGCCTGGACGCTGGTGCGCTACGAGTTTCCCGGTCGCAAGCTGATCGATGCGCTCATCGACATGCCCTTCGCGCTGCCGACGGCGGTGTCCGGCATCGCGCTCACCACGGTATTCGCGCGTCACGGCTGGATCGGCCGTTACCTCGAGCCGCTCGGCATCGAGGTTGCCTACACCTGGCTCGGCATCACCCTCGCGCTGACGCTCATCAGCATGCCGTTCGCGGTGCGCTCGATGCAGCCGGCGCTGCTCGAGGTGCAGCGCGAGCTCGAGGATGCGGCCGAGACGCTCGGCGCCGGACGCTTCTACGCCTTCCGCCGCATCATCCTGCCGACGGTGCTGCCGGCGCTGCTCACCGGCTTCACGCTGTCATTCGCGCGTGCGGTGGGCGAATACGGCTCGGTGATCTTCATCGCCGGCAACCTGCCGATGAAGACCGAGATCACCCCGCTGCTGATCGTCGTCCATCTCGAGCAGTTCGACTACCGCGGCGCGGCCGCGCTCGGGGTGGTGATGCTGCTGCTGTCCTTCATCGTACTGTTCACCATCAACCTGCTGCAGGCGTGGGGCCGGCGGCGGCAGCTGCGGGCGGTGCACTGATGGCGGCGCCACTCCCCGATAGAGTGCGCCCGGGACACAACACCTGGATGAGCGCCGTGGTGCGCTGGCTGTTCATCGGCGTGTCGCTGGCATTTCTCGCAGCTCTGCTGCTCGCGCCGCTCGCCACGGTGTTCGCCATGGCGCTCGCCAGGGGGGTCGAAGCCTGCCTCGCGAGCTTCGCCGATCCCGACACGGCGGCGGCAATCCGCCTGACGCTCACCACCGCGGCCGTGGTGGTGCCGGCCAACACGCTGTTCGGTCTGGCGGCCGCCTGGGCGATCGCCAAGTTCGAGTTCCGCGGCAAGAGCGTGCTCATCACCCTCATCGACCTGCCGCTGGCGATCTCACCGGTGATCTCCGGCATGGTGTTCGTGCTGCTGTTCGGCCTGCACGGCTGGTTCGGCGGCTGGCTGCGCGGCCACGACATCAGCATCATCTTCGCGGTTCCGGGGATCCTGCTGGCCACCATGTTCGTCACCTTCCCGTACGTGGCGCGCGAGCTCATCCCGCTGATGCAGCAGCTCGGCAACGACGAGGAGGAGGCGGCCATCACGCTCGGCGCGGGAGGCTGGATGACCTTCTTGCGGATAACGCTGCCGAAGATCCGCTGGGGGTTGCTGTATGGCGTGATCCTGTGCAATGCGCGCGCCATGGGCGAGTTCGGCGCCGTGTCGGTGGTCTCAGGTCATATCCGCGGACTCACCAACACCATGCCGCTCGACATCGAGATCCTCTACAACGAATACAACTTCGTGGGCGCCTTCGCCGTCGCCGCGCTCCTCACCGTGCTCGCCGCGGTCACGCTGGTGGTGAAGACGCTGGTCGAGCGCACCGGCTACCGCGGGCACTGAGCGCTCAGCCGCCGCCGGGCGTATAGATCTGGTCGAAGACTCCGCCGTCGGCGAAGTGCGCGGCCTGGGCATGCGTCCAGCCGCCGAACTCGGCGATGGTGACGAGCTTGAGTGAGGGGAAGCGCGCGGCATAGCGCGCCGCGACCTGCGGGTCCCGCGGCCGGTAGTCGTGCCGCGCGATGATCTCCTGCCCCTCCTTGCTGTAGAGGTACTCGAGATAGGCGGTCGCGACGCCGAGCGTGCCGTGGCGCTGCGCCACTACATCGACCACCGCCACCGGCGGCTCGGCGAGGATACTCACCGAGGGCACTACGATCTCGAGCTCGCCCGCGCCGATCGCGCGCACCGCCAGCCGCGCCTCGTTCTCCCAGGCGATCAGCACGTCGCCGAGTCCGCGCTGCACGAAGGTGGTGGCTGCGCCGCGCGCGCCGGTATCGAGCACCGGGACGTTGTGATACAGGCGCCGCACGAACTCGCGCGCGCTGGCCTCGCTCCCGTTAGGTTGCGCCAGCGCCCAGGCCCAGGCGGCCAGATAGTTCCAGCGCGCGCCGCCGGAGGTCTTGGGATTGGGCGTGATGACCGCGATACCGGGGCGCGCCAGGTCGCCCCAGTCATGGATTGCCTGCGGATTGCCCTTGCGCACCAGGAAGACGATCGTCGAGGTGTAGGGCGAGCTGTTATCGGGCAGGCGGCTCTGCCAGTCGGGCGGCAGCAGCTTGCCCTGGATCGCGATGGCGTCGATGTCGGCGCCCAGGGCGAGCGTCACAACGTCCGCCGCCAGGCCGTCGATCACCGAGCGCGCCTGCGTGCCCGAGCCGCCGTGGGACTCATCGATCCGCACCCGCTGACCGGTCTTGCCCAGCCAGTAATGAGCGAACGCGGCGTTGAAGTCGGAGTACAGCTCGCGGGTCGCATCGTAGGACACGTTGAGCAGCGTCACGCGCGCGGCGCCTGCGGCGGGCGTCGCCGGGCCGTTGCAGGCGGTGAGGAGCGCGAGTACCAGGCCGGCGGCGGCGGCGCCCGCCCGCTGCCTCACGGCATGCTCAGCCGCAGCGCGCGCAGCAGATGCGGCTCGAGCGCATCCGCTGCCGCCTGCACCGAGCGCGGCCCGCCGAGCGTCGACAGCTGCGTCATGGCGAGCCCCTGATAGCCACAGGGGTTGATGCGGGTGAAGGGCTCGAGATCGAGCGCCACGTTGAGCGCGAGGCCATGATAAGTGCCGCCGCGGCGTACCCGCACGCCGACGCTGGCGAGCTTGTGCCCCGCGACATAGACCCCCGGAGCGTCGCGGCGGCATTCGGCCGCGATTGCGTACTGCGCCGCGAGATCGATCACGGCGCGCTCGAGCGCCATGACGAACTCGCCGATCCCCATCCCCGAGCGCTTCAGGTCGATGAGCGGATACACCACCAGCTGCCCCGGTCCGTGGTAGGTGACCTGGCCGCCGCGGTCGATCTGCACCACCGGGATGTCCCCCGGCGCGATGAGGTGCGCACGGCTCGCGTTCAGCCCGAGGGTGAATACCGGCGGGTGCTCGAGAAACCAGATCTCATCGGGCGTCGCGGCGCTGCGCTCCGCGGTGAAGCGCTGCATGGCACGCCAGGTCGGCTCGTAGTCGACGCGCCCGAGACGCCGCACCACCGCCGGCGGCAGCGCAGCACCGGCGGGCGACGCGGTGGCGCGCGCTGCGCAGCCCGCGGGCAGGGGCGCCGCCGCCGCGCACGCCCCGCTCATCCCGCCAGACTCCGGTTGTCGAGGCCGGCGTTGTTGCGCTCGAGCGCGCGCTCGGCGCGGTAGCTCGAGCGCACCAGCGGCCCCGACACGCACTCGAGGAAGCCGCGAGCGAGCGCCTCGCTCCGGTAGCGATCGAACTCGGCGGGCGTCACGTAGCGCTCGACGGGAAGATGCTGCAGCGTCGGCCGCAAGTACTGCCCGAGCGTCACGATGTCGACGCTTGCTGCACGCAGGTCATCGAGCGTCGCGCCGATCTCCGCGTCCGTCTCCCCGAGCCCGAGCATCAGGCTGCTCTTGGTGAGCACTGCCGGCCGGTGCCGCTTGGCATGCGCGAGCACGCTCAGGGTCTGCTCGTAGCCGGCACGCGGGTCGCGCACCGGGTGCGTGAGGCGGCGCACGGTCTCGATGTTCTGCGCAAACACCACGATGCCGGACTCGACCACCGTCTCGACGTCGGCGAGCACGCCGCCGAAGTCGGGGGTCAGCGCCTCGACCGCGGTGGCGGGATTGCGCTGCCTGATGGCGCGCACGCAGGCGGCGTAATGCGCGGCGCCGCCGTCGGCGAGATCGTCGCGATCCACCGAGGTGAGCACCACGTAGCTGAGCTTCATGAGCTCGACGGTGCGGGCGGCGTTGTGCGGCTCGTCCGCATCCAGCCAGCCGTGCGGATTACCGGTGTCTACCGAGCAGAAGCGGCAGGCGCGCGTACACACCGCGCCCATCAGCATCAGCGTGGCGGTCCCGGCATTCCAGCACTCGCCGATGTTGGGACACTTCGCCTCCTCGCATACGGTAGCGAGGCGGTGCTCGCGCACCAGGGCCTGGACCCCCTTGAAGCCGCTGCCGGTCGGCGCACGCGCCCTGAGCCACGGGGGCAGGCGCCTCGGCGCGGGGGGTGGGTTCAAATGACGCGCCTTGAGGCCGTCGCGTATCGCGGTAAACCCTTGAGGGGTAACGTATTTTTCCCCGCTGCGCGGGGATGCGGCAGCCGCCGTTACGAGCGGAATTCCCTTGAGATCGGGCATCGGGTCATTGTAACGCAGCGAGCCGCGCCTCAAGTTGCGCGAGGCGCTCGGCGGTCCCGACGTCGCTCCAGACTCCCCGGTGCAGCTCACCGCGCACGCCCCGGGCGGCGATGCCGCGATTCAGCAGCGGCAGCAGCGGAAAGCGCTCGGTAGTGCAGCCCGCGAAGAACTCCGGGCGGAAGATGCCGACGCCCGAGTAGGTGAAGCGCCCGGTGTCGCGGTCCACGACCAGATTGCCGTCAAGCCCGAAGTCGCCGCGCAGGTTGTGCGGCGGGTTCGGCACCAGCACCAGATGCGCGAGCGCCCCCTCCTCGAGCGCGAGCGTCGCGAAGTCGATGTCGGTCCAGATATCGGCGTTCACCACCAGGAACGGTCCGGGCCCAAGCAGCGGTACCGCGCGGAAGATGCCGCCGCCGGTCTCCAGTGGCACCGGCCCCTCATCGCTCCAGATGATCGACACACCGTACTCGCTGCCGTCGCCGAGCGCCGCACGCAGCCGCTCCGCGAGCCACGACAGGTTGATGACGACCTCGCGGATGCCGGCGCGCGCAAGCGCGGTGAGGTGCCAGGCGATCAGCGGCCTGCCGCCCACCGGCACCAGGGGTTTGGGGAGCGAGTCGGTGAGCGGACGCAGGCGCTCGCCGCGCCCCGCCGCGAGCAGCATCGCCTTCACGCACGCACCGCGGCGCCGCTAAGCGCGGCTGCCTCACGGGCGTTGGCCTGGGGCAGCGCGTCGACCACGCGCCGCTCGAGGAAGTCCCCTAAGGCTTTAAGCTCGGAGTACTGCGCGCAGCTGTCGCGCACATAAGCAAGCACCCGCGGCAGATCCGCGAGATAGCCGCGCTTGCCGTCGCGGTACCACAGCCGGCAGAAGATGCCGAGCACCTTGATGTGCCGCTGCACGCCGATTGTGTCGAACCAGCGCAGGAACTGCGCCTCGCTCGCCCCCGCCGCACCGCCCTGCGCGAGCAGCTGCGCGCGGTAACCGCTCACCCACTCGATGACGCGCGCGCGCGGCCAGCTGATGTAGCAGTCCTTCAGGAGCGACACCAGGTCGTAGCCGACCGGTCCGCGCAGCGCGTCCTGGAAGTCGATGACGCCAGGATTGCGTCCGCTCACCACCATGAGGTTGCGTGAGTGATAGTCGCGATGCACGAACACCTGTGGCTGGGCGAGTGCCTCGCCGATGAGGAACGCGAAGCTCTCGGCCAAGACCTCCGCTTCCGCCGCCGTGGGCGTGATACGCAGATGCCGGGCGAGGAACCACTCCGGCATCAGCGACAGCTCGGTGGCGAGCGGCGCGTGGGCATAGGGCGCGAGCTCGCGGCTCGCCTCGCGGCCGCGCACCTGAATGATCGCCAGCGCCGCGAGTGCGTCGCGGTACAGCGGCTGCGGGTCGTCGCCGGCGGTGAGCCGGTCCAGGTACAGCGTGCTGCCGAGGTCCTCGAGGAGCAGCAGCCCCTTGCCCGTGTCAGCCTCGTGCACGTGCGGCACGTGTGTGCCGAGCGACTCGAGCAGCTGCGACACCTTCAGATAGGGCCGCACGTCCTCCTTGGGCGGCGGGGCGTCCATCACGATGTCGCTGCCGCCGTCGCGGAAAACGCGGAAGTAGCGCCGGAAGCTCGCATCGCTCGAGGCGGGCTCGATACGCTGCGGCGCCAGGTGCAGCTCGCGCGACAACCAGTCATGGATCAGCGCGAGTCGCGCGTCGGTCTGCGGCATGAAAGGGCGTCAGCTCTGTCCGCGCGGTGGCGGCGCATCATTATAATGCCGCCCCTGATGCTGCGTCCGAGCCCATTCTGCATCGCCATCGCCGCACTCGGCAGCATGCTGCCCGCGGCCCGGGCCGACGAGCCGCCCTGCCCGTCCCAGACGCTAGCGCCGACCGCGCCGGCCGCGGCCCATGCACCCGCAGCTGCCGCCACGCCCGGCAGCACGCCGGCACGGGCGCAGCGCGGCGTCGGCAACATCGAGATCACGAGTGACGGCGCCAAGGTGGGCGTCGACGGCAAGGGGGCCCTCACGGGCAACGTAGTGGTGCGCCAGGGGGATGTCGAGCTGCGCGCCAACGAGATGCAGATCGACAAACCCAACCAGTTCGTGAAGAGCGACGGGCGCATCGAGTACTCCGATCCCCTGGTGCACGTCACCGGCACCGGCGGCAGCTACTCGGCGGCCAAGGGCGCCGAGTTCCAGTCGGCGCAATTCGACCTGAAGCAGCGCGCAGCGCGCGGCGCGGCCGCGCAGCTGCAGCTCACCCCCGACGGCGTGCTGCACCTCAAAGGGGTGACCTTCACGGCCTGCCCGCCGGCGCACCAGGCATGGGACCTCAGGGCCGACAGCATCACGCTCGACACCCGCAATCAGCTGGGCACGGGACGCGACGCACGGGTCGATTTTCTCGGCGTGCCGCTCCTCTACCTGCCGTGGGTCTCATTCCCCCTGAGCAGCGAGCGCAAGAGCGGCTTCCTCTTTCCGAGCATCGGCAACACCTCGACCAGCGGCCTGCAGCTCGCGGTCCCCTACTACTGGAACATCGCTCCGGACGCCGATTTCACCTTCCAGCCGGTCGAGTACAGCAAGCGCGGGCCGGACCTGGGAGGGGATCTGCGCTTCCTCACCGCGGACCAGCACGGCGAGCTGCAGTGGAACTATCTGCCCGATGACACGGTGTTTCACGGCAGCCGCAGCCGCGTGCAGCTCGACGACGTGGTGGAGCTGCCGGCGGCGTTCCGCCTGACGCTCGATGCGCAGAACGTCAGCGACGACCTCTACTTCCAGGATTTCTCGCAGACGCCGGCCGGCACCAGCACCTCGTTCCTCGACCGCAGCGCCACGCTCTCCTATCGCGACCAGCACTGGAGCGTCGACGCCCAGGCGCAGCAGTACCAGACGATCGACACCACGCTGCTGGTCGACGAGCGACCCTATGAGCGCGTGCCGCGGCTCGCCGTCAGCAGCGACTACACGCTGTTCGGAATCCTGCACTACGGCTTCGAATCGGAGGTCGTGAACTTCCAGCACACCCCGAGCGCCGCCCTGCTGCCACCGCTCCCCACCGGCTGGCGCGAGGATCTGAGCCCCACGCTGTCGCTCGATCTCACCGGCGCCGGATATTTCTTCCGCCCGGCCTTCGCCTGGCGGGCGACCTACTACCAGCTCGACGACACGCTGCCCGGCGCCTCGCGCTCACCGTCGCGCGCCCTACCCATCGCGAGCGTCGACACCGGCCTGGTGTTCGAGCGCGACAGCGGCGCCAGGGATCAGCGCACGCTCACGCTCGAGCCGCGCATTCTCTATCTCGACGTGCCGTACCGCGACCAGAACGCACTGCCGGTGTTCGACACCGGGCTCCCCGATCTCAACCCGGTGGAGCTGTTCCGCACCAATCGTTACGTCGGCGCCGACCGCGTGAGCGATGCCGATCAGCTGAGCGTCGGAATCACCAGCCGGCTGCTCGACTCGCTGAGCGGCCAGCAGTTCCTCGCCGCCACCTTCGGCCAGAGCTACTACTTCGAGACGCCGCGCGTGACGCTCCCCGGCGAGACACCGGCCACCGGCAAGCACTCGGACCTGGTGGCACAGCTCGCGCTCACCGCCTTCCAGGACTGGAGCGCCGATGCCGGCGTGCAGTGGGACCCGCAGAATCAGGGCAGCGAGCGCACCCAGGTGAACCTGCAGTACAAGCCGGCGAGCGATTCGGTGATCAACCTCGGCTACCGCTACGAGCGCTTCGTGCAGCTGCCGGAGTTCGTGCAGGGCGTCGAGCTGCCGTGTACGCCGTCGCTCGAGGCGAGCGGGATCGCCACCGGATGCGACAGCCAGGGGTTCGACCAGGTGGACGCCTCGGCCGCCTGGCCCATCCGCCACAGCTGGAGCGTGTTCGCCCGCGAGGTCTACGACCTGCGCAACCACGAAGAACTGGAGCGATTCGGCGGCTTCGAGTACCGTGCGTGCTGCTGGCGGCTGCGACTGGGCGCCCGGCGTTACGTGAGCAGCTTCACCGGCGCCCGCGACACGGGAATCTGGCTGCAGCTGGAACTTGCGGGCCTCGCCGGTGTCGGATCGGCCTCGGATACCTCCCTTACAGAGGAGATCCGCGGCTACACTCCCGCGGAAGCGAATTTACAGAGAATCAGGGCCCCCTGAGGGGCCTTATCCGGACCTCAAGGAACTGCAAGCATGCGGCGGATTGTGAGCGGAGCCCTCGGCGGGCTCGTGGCAGGCGTGGCGGCGGTGGCGGTGTGCGGCATGGCACGCGCGCAGACCCGCGAGCTCGAGACCAAGGGAGTGCTGCTCGACCGCATCGCGGCCATCGTCCAGGACGGCGTGGTGCTCGACAGCGAGCTGGACACCCAGATCCAGGTGGTAACCGAGCGGCTGCGGGCGCAGAAGCTCGAGCTGCCGCCGCAGAACGTACTGCGCCAGCAGGTACTCGAGCGGCTGGTGGTGCAGGAGCTGCAGCTGCAGCGCGCCACTCACGACGGCGTCAAGGTGTCCGACGAGATCCTGAACAACGCCCTGCAAGACGTGGCCAAGCACAACAATCTCACCCTGTCGCAGCTGCCGGAGGCGCTGTCCTCCCAGGGCATCGACTACGCGGGCTACCGCGAGGACCTGCGCAAGGAGATCACCCTGCAGATGCTGCGGCAGCGCGATGTGCTCGATCGCATCAGCGTCACGCCGAAGGAGATCGACCAGTATCTCGACAAGCAGGCGAAGATGCCCTCGCAGAGCAACGAATACAACGTCTCGCACATCCTGATCGCGGTGACGCAGGAAGCAACCCCCGCACAGCTGGAGGACGCCTCGCGGCGCGCCGCAGAGGTCTACCAGAAGGCCACGGGGGGCGAGGATTTCGCGCGTCTCGCTCTCGCCTATTCCAACAGCCAGACCGCGCTCGAGGGCGGTGCGCTCGGCTGGCGCAAGGAGACCGAGCTGCCGACCTTCCTCACCGACGTGGTCTCGAAGCTCAAGCCGGGCCAGGTGAGCGAGCCGCTGCGCACGCCCACCGGCTTCCACATCGTGAGGCTCAACGAGGTGCGCAGCTCCGATTCCAAGAGCATCGAGAGCCAGGTGCACGTGCGCCACATCCTCATGAAGACCACCGCGCTCGCCGACGACGCCACGGTGAAGCAAAAGCTCAACGCGCTGCGCGATCGGGTGCTGCGCGGCGAGGACTTCGCCGGTCTCGCCCAGACCAACTCCGAGGACCCGGGCTCGGCCGCCCAGGGGGGCGACCTCGGCTGGACCGGACCCGGAAGCTTCGTGCCCGAGTTCGAGCGGCAGATCGGGCTGCTGAAGGACGGCGAGATGAGCGAGCCGTTCCACACCGCCTACGGCTGGCACATCGTGCAGGTGCTCGGTCACCGCGAGTTCGACAACACCACCGAGGTGAAGCGCCGCAAGGCCATGGAGGCGATCCGCAACAGCAAGGCCGACGAGGAGACCGAGCTGTGGCTGCGGCGGCTGCGCGACGAAGCCTATGTGGAGTACAAGTCCTAGCAGCCCGCCGCGGCCATGATCCCGCGCATCGCCGTAACCTCGGGAGAGCCGGCGGGCGTCGGCCCGGAGCTGTGTCTGACACTCGCCGCGCGCGAGCTCGACTGCGAGCTCGTATGCCTCGCTGACACGACACTGCTCGCCGCGCGCGCGCGGCTCACCGGTAGCGGTGCGACCTTGCGCCCTTACCTCGCGCACACCCGGCGCAACGCAGCCCGCGAGCGGCAGCGGCCCGGGACGCTCTCCATCGAGCACGCGCCGCTCAACACGCGAAGTGAGCCCGGACGGCTCGACCCGCGCAACGCGCCGTACGTGCTCGGGCTGCTCGACCGCGCCATCGACGGCGCGCTCGCCGGCGAGTTCGACGCGGTGGTGACGGCGCCGGTGCACAAGGGCGTCATCAACGATGCCGGCGTCGCCTTTCTCGGCCACACCGAGTACTTCGCGCAGCGCGCCCACGTCGCGCACCCGGTGATGATGCTCACCACCGGATCGCTGCGGGTCGCGCTCGCGACCACCCACCTGCCGCTGAAGGCCGTGAGCGCGGCCATCACGGTCGAGTCGCTGTGCGCGATCGTCGCGGTGCTGGTGCGCGATCTTGAGTCGCGGTGGGGAATCCGCGCGCCGCGCATCGCCGTCTGCGGCCTCAATCCCCACGCCGGCGAGGGCGGCTACCTGGGCGACGAGGAGCTCAAGGTGATCGGGCCGGCGATCGAGCAGCTCAAGCGCCAGGGCTTCGGCGTGCACGGGCCACTGCCGGCGGATAGCGTGTTCGTGCCGCAGGTGCTGAGCGCTTTCGATGCGGTGCTCGCCATGTATCACGACCAGGGGCTGCCGGTGGTGAAGCACGTCGGCTTCGACCGCGCGGTGAATGTCACCCTGGGGCTGCCGTTCGTGCGCACCTCGGTGGACCACGGCACGGCGCTCGATCTCGCCGGCACCGGCAAGGCCGACCCCGGCAGCCTCGCCGCGGCGGTGCAGCTCGCCATCGAGCTCGCGCAGCGTTAGGCAGCGATGGCGCGTGCCCGCAAGCGCTTCGGCCAGCATTTCCTGCACGACCCGGGCGCCATCGAGCGCATCCATGCCGCGCTCGCCCCGCGCCCCGGCGACCACCTGGTCGAGATCGGTCCGGGGCGCGGCGCCCTCACCCGGCGGCTGCTCGGCTGCGCGGACTGCACGCTCGATGCCATCGAGATCGACCGCGATCTCGCCGCGGCTCTCGGCCCGGCGTTCGCCGACTCGCCGCGCCACGCGCTGCACCTCGGCGATGCGCTCGAGTTCGACTTCACGCGCCTCGCCGCCACGCGCGGCGGCCGCCTGCGCATCGTCGGCAACCTGCCCTACAACATCTCCACCCCGCTGCTGTTCCACCTGCTCGAGCACGCTGCGGCGATCGCCGATGTGCACGTTATGTTGCAGCGGGAGGTGGTGGTGCGCCTCACGGCGCCGCCGGGTGGCGGCGATTACGGCCGCCTCACGGTGATGCTCGCGCCATGGATGGCGGGCGAGCGGCTGTTCGATCTCGGGCCCGGGGCTTTCCAGCCTCCGCCCAGGGTGTGGTCGGCGCTGGTGCGACTCACGGTGCTGCCGGTGCCGCTGTTTGCGGTGAGCCCGCAGTACGCCGCGGTGGTGCGGGCGGCCTTCGCGCACCGCCGCAAGACGCTGCGCAATGCGCTCGGGCGGCTGCTGTCGCGCGAGGCGATCAGCGCCTGCGGGCTCGACCCGGCGGCGCGCCCCGAGACCGTGACTCCGCAGCAGTTCAACACCCTGGCGCTGGCGCTCGACCGCGCGGGCGTCTGACGTTAGGCTTGGCTCCTCATGACGACTTACCGGCGCATCCTGCTGGTCGTGGACCTGACCGAGGACAGCCTGATCCTCGGCCGTCGGGCGCAGGCGCTCGCCGCCGCCCTGGGGGCGGAGATCGAGCTGCTGCACGTCGTCGAGTTCGTGCCGGTGGAGCCGATGGGCGAGGCGCTGATGCCGTCGGTACAGATCGAGGAGGAGCTGCTCGAGCGCGCCCGGCAGCGGCTCGCGGCGCTGACCATCGAGCTCGGCCTCGGCGGCGCTGCCTGCCGCGTCGAGACCGGCAATGTCAAATCCGAGATCGTGCGCGTAGCGCGCGAGCGCCACTCCGATCTCATTATGTTGGGCAGCCGTGAGCGGCACGGACTGTCGATTCTGCTGAATCTCACCGAGGACACGGTGCTGCACGCCGCGCCCTGCGACGTGCTGGCGATGCGCACCGGCCGGGGCTGAGGACTTGGTAGAATCGGCGCCATGACGCACCAGGACCACAAGATCCGCGTCGACGTCGAGACCAGCTATCTCGACGAGCAGTCCGACCCGCGCGAGCACCGCTTCGTCTTCTCCTACACCATCACCATCCGCAACGAAGGCCAGGTGCCGGCGCGCCTGCTGACGCGGCACTGGGTGATCACGGATGCCAATGGCAAGGTCGAGGAGGTGCGCGGCGACGGTGTGGTCGGCGAGCAGCCGTATCTCAAGCCGGGGCAGGGATTCCGCTACTCGAGCGGCGCGGTGCTGGAGACGCCGGTCGGCGCCATGCAGGGCAGTTACCAGATGCTCGCCGACGACGGCGCACAGTTCGACGCGCCGATCCAGCCGTTCCGCCTTGCCATGCCCGGCATTCTGCAGTGACACGCTATGCGATCGGCGACGTACAAGGCTGTCACGAGGAACTGCGCACCCTGCTAGCGCAGTTGCGCTTCTCGGCGGATCGCGATCGGCTGTGGTTCGTCGGCGATCTGGTCAATCGCGGCCCGCAATCGCTGGCGACGCTGCGCTTCGTGCGCGCCCTCGGCGACAACGCCATCGTGGTGCTCGGCAACCACGATCTGCATCTGCTCGCGGTCATGCACGGCGCCCGGCCGCGGCGCCGCTCCGACACGCTCGATGACGTGCTCGCGGCTCCCGACCGGCAGGCGCTGTGCGAGTGGCTGCTGACCCGTCCGCTGGCATACGGCGAGGCGGGTGACCTGCTGGTGCATGCCGGAGTCGTGCCGCCCTGGACGGTGGCGCAGACGCTCGAGCTCGCGCGCGAGGTGGAGACGGCGCTGCGCCGCGACCCGCAGCGGCTGCTCGAGCGCATGTACGGCAACGATCCCGATCGCTGGAGCCCGAAGCTCAAGGGACTGGAGCGGCTGCGCTTCGCGATCAACGTGCTGACCCGGCTGCGGGTGTGCACCGCGGACGGTGAGATCGACCTCGATATCAAGGGCTCGCCGCCGCCGCCGCCGTCACCGCTGCGACCCTGGTTCGTGTTCGAGCAGCGCGCCAGCCGCGGCACGCGCATCATCTTCGGGCACTGGTCCGCGCTCGGCCTGGTGGAGAGCCACGGCGTGGTCGGGCTCGACACCGGCTGCGTGTGGGGCGGCGCCCTGACGGCGCTCGATCTTGAGGCGGCCGACAGGCCGGTCAGCGTGCCGTGCCGCGGCTATCAGCAACCCGACGATTGAGTCGCCACGCCGACCGCGCGGCGCGCACCGCGTGCGCTCTCACGGCGAGGCTGCCGCTCCCCATGAAGCCGTGATCTGCGGCGTGTCGGGCCGGTACAGGCCCGGCGCGAGCTCCAGGTCAACCGGCGGCCCGGTCACCGGGTGGATGGGCAGCACCGCGCGCTGCGCGGCCTGCACCTCGAGTGCGCCGAAGGCGCCCGGCGTCACCCTGAATGCGAGCCGCACCGGCCAGCTGTTGCCGGCCGCGGGCTTGAGCACGATCTGACCTGCGCCGCTCAGCGGCGACAGATCGATGACCAGCGTGTTGCGCTGCCAGTACTGCGCGGGTGTCGCGCTACCGCTGATGTCGAGCTCGTGCACGGCTGCCGGCGGCGGCGGCGGCTTGTGGTGCCACGGCCAGTGCAGATGACTGCAGCCGCTCACCGCCAGCAGCGCGGTGAGCAACATGGCGTGCGCCGCGCTGCCCGTTGCCAGTCTCGCCTTCATAGCGCGTAACATAGCCGAAAGGCGCGGAGGAAACATGGAGTCGCTGCAGGCATTCAACTTCCGGCAATGGATCGACGCCAACCGGGCGCAGCTCGTTCCCCCCGTGGGCAACAAGCGCGTGTTTCGCGACGGCGACTTCATCATCATGGTGGTGGGCGGTCCGAACGCCCGCAAGGACTATCACGTCGATCCGGGACAGGAGTTCTTCTACCAGCTCGAGGGCGACATGGTGCTGAAGACCATGCAGCACGGGCGCGCAGTCGATGTGCCGATCCGCGCCGGCGAGATCCTGCTGATACCGCCGCTGCTGCCGCACTCGCCGCAGCGCCCGGCCGATACGGTCGGTCTGGTGGTCGAGCGGGCGCGGCGCGCCGGCGAGCTCGACGGCTTCCAGTGGTACTGCGAGCGCTGCGGCAACCGGCTGTACGAGGAATTCTTCCAACTCACCGACATCGAGAAGCAGTTCCCGCCGGTATTCGAGCGCTTCTTCGCGAGTCCCGAGCAGCGCACCTGCAAGCACTGCGGAGCGCTGCTGGAGCGCTCGTGACCCTGCCGACGCTGCCCGCCTGGATCGCGCTCGACGGGCGCCAGCTCGGCATCGACGCCGCCAACCCGGTGAGTCTCGCGCTGGAGCTGGACTTCGCCGGCGCCCAGCCGCGGCACTTCGGCGCGCCGCCGGCGACCGCCCGGCCGTTCACGGTGGACGGTTTCCAGGGCTCGGTGCAGCGCGGCGCGAGCTGCAACTGCGAGGTGCTCACGCTGATCCCGCATTGCAACGGCACCCACACCGAGTGCGTCGGTCATCTGACACGCGAACGGCTCGACGTGAGCCGCATCGCGCCCTACGGGTTCGTGCCGGCGCTGCTCGTGTCGCTCACGCCGCAGCCGGCGGCGGCTGCGGGCGAGGGCAGTGCGCCGGCACCGCAGAACGGCGACCTGCTGCTCACGCGGCGCGCGCTCGAGCACGCCTGGCCGGCGGATCTGCCCTTTGAGGCGCGCGCGCTCGTCATCCGCACGCGACCCAACGACGCCGACAAGCGCAGCCGCGACTACTCGGGCGACACCCCGCCCTACCTGTCGCAGGAGGCGGCGACGCTGCTGGTCGAGCGTGGCATCCGCCATCTGGTCGTCGACGTGCCGTCGATCGATCGTGCCCACGACGAGGGCCGGCTGACGGCGCACCGCATCTTCTTCGGGCTGCCACCCGGCGCGACCGAGCTCGCGCGCGCGACGCGCGCCAACTCCACCGTCACCGAGCTCGCCTTCGTGCCCGAGGGACTGCGCGATGGCGCGTATCTGCTCGAGCTGCAGCTGCCGGCGCTCGCCGGGGATGCGGTGCCGAGCCGCCCGCTGCTCTATCCGCTGTTATGAACGAAGCCTCGCTGCTCGAGCAGGCCCGCGCGCGCGATGCCGCCGATCCGCTGCGCGGCTTCCGGCAGCGCTTTGCGCTGCCGGTCGACGGACGCGGCGCGCCGCTCGTGTACCTGTGCGGTCACTCCCTCGGCCTGCAGCCGCACGCGGCGCGCGAGCTGGTGATCGAGGAGCTCGACGAGTGGGCGCAGCGCGCCGTCGAGGGGCACGAGCACGCGCGCCGTCCGTGGGTGCCGTATCACGAGAACCTCAGCCAGGGGCTCGCCCAGCTCACCGGCGCCTCAGCGGCGGAAGTCGTGGCGATGAACTCGCTCACCGTCAACCTGCACCTCATGTTCGCGAGCTTCTACCACCCCGCCGGCCGCCGCCGCCGCGTCCTCATCGAGACGGGCGCGTTCTCCTCCGACCGCCACGCGGTCGCCTCGCAGATCGCCTGGCACGGCCTCGATCCGCAGGACTGTCTCCTCGAGCTCGCACCTGAGGCCGGCGCCGACCTGGTGGACGAGCGTGCCATCGAGGCGTGCCTCGCCGCACACGGCAGCGAGATCGCGCTGGTGTGGTGGCCAGGGGTGCAGTTTCGTACCGGCCAGGCCTTCGACATCGAACGCATCGCGCGCGCCGCGCACGCGCACGGCTGCCTCGCCGGCTTCGACCTTGCGCACTCGGTCGGCAACACACCGCTCACGCTGCATGACAGCGCGGCGGACTTCGCGGTGTGGTGCAGCTACAAGTATCTGAACGGCGGCCCCGGCGCGATCGGCGGCTGCTTCGTGCACGAGCGGCACACCGGCGCGCTGCCGCGCACCGCGCACCGCGGCGCCCTGCCCGGCGCGCGGCTCGCGGGCTGGTGGGGTCACGAGGCGGACACGCGCTTTCTCATGGAGGCGCAGTTCCACGCCGCCGCCGGCGCCGACTCCTGGCAGGTGAGCAATCCGCCGATCCTCGCGGCGGCGCCGCTGCTGGCATCGCTCGGCATGTTCGCCGACGCCGGGATGGAGCGGCTGCGCGAGAAGTCGCTCGCGCTCACCGGCTTCATGGAGGAGCTGCTCGAGCCGCTCCAGCCGCGCGTGCGCGTCATCACGCCGCGCGACAGCCACGCGCGCGGCTGCCAGCTGTCGCTGCGCATCGTCGCCGGCGCGGCCGAAGGTCGGCGAGTGTTCGCGGCACTGCGCGCCGCCGGCGTGGTGTGCGACTGGCGCTCGCCGGACATCATCCGCGTGGCGCCGGTACCGCTCTACAACCGATTCGAGGACGTGGCGCGCTTCGCGCAGCACCTCGAGCGGCTGCTCGGGGAGCGCGCGTGAAGGGCACCCCCGTCAATATCGTCGGTGCCGGGCTCGCGGGGGCGCTGCTCGCCGTGCTGCTCGCACGGCGCGGCTTTGCCGTGACGCTCTACGAGCGCCGCCCCGATCCGCGCCAGGCCGCGCCCGAGCGTGGCCGCTCGATCAACCTGGCGCTCGCCGCGCGCGGCATCGCCGCGCTCGAGCGCGCCACCGTGATGGCGCGCGTGCGGCCGCTCACCATCGAGATGCGTGGCCGCATGGTGCACGAGCCGGCCGGTCACGCCGCACTCCAGCCCTACGGACAGCGCGCGCACGAGGTGATCTACTCGGTCGGACGTGCGGAGCTGAACCGGGTGCTGCTGGAAGAGGCGCTGCGCCACCCGCGCGTGACGGTGCACTTCAGCCAGCAAATCTTAAGTGTGGACCTGCAGCGCAACCGCCTGCGTCTGCGCGACCTCACCAGTGGCACCGAGCGCGAAGTGACGCTCACCCCTACCATCGCCACCGACGGCGCCGGCTCCGCGGTGCGCGCCAGCCTCGCCGCCGCCGGGCTGGTCACGGTGCGCGAGGAGTGGCTCGACCACGACTACAAGGAGCTCACCATCCCGCCGGCCGCGGCGCGCGGCCTCGAGCGGCACGCGCTGCACATCTGGCCGCGCGGCGGCTTCATGCTGATCGCCCTTCCCAACACCGACGGCAGCTTCACCGCGACCCTGTTCCTCGCGCGCGCGGGCGCCGCCGGCTTCGCCGCGCTCGGCACGCCGGCGGCGGTCGGCGCGTTCTTTGCGCGCGAGTTCGCCGATGCCGTGCCGCTCATCCCCGAGCTGCTCGGCGAGTTCGCCCGCAACCCCCAGGGGCAGCTCGGCACCGTGCACACCGCTCCCTGGCAGGCCGCGGGCCGCGTGCTGCTGCTCGGGGATGCCGCGCATGCCATCGTGCCGTTCCACGGCCAGGGGATGAATGCGGCCTTCGAGGACTGCGTGGTGCTCGATGGGCTGCTGGATGCCGAGGATGACTGGCAGTCGCTGTTCACGGCCTTCGAGGGCGCGCGCCGGCGTAACACCGAGGCGATCGCGCAGATGGCGCTCGAGAATTACCTCGAGATGCGCGACGCGGTGCTCGATGCGCGCTTCGTGCGCTGCAAGCAGCTCGCCATGGGGCTCGAGCGACGCTTCCCCGGGCGCTTCATCCCGCGCTACTCGATGGTGATGTTCCACCCGGAGATTCCCTACGCCGAGGCGCTGCGCCGCGGCGCCGTGCAGTCCGAGCTGCTCGCCGAGCTCGATACCGCCGGGGAGCCCGATGCGGCGCTCGCCGAGCGGCTCGTGCACGAGCGGCTGCCGCCGGTGGTGTAGAACCCGCAGATCGGGGCACGGTCGGTGCCCGTGCAGTTACAATCATGCCGCGCCAGGGAGCTATAAGAATGTCGCAGCCCCTCTATCGACCCGTCGTGCCGCTCGTAACGCTCGTCTTCTACTGCGCGCTGCTCGGATGGAGCGGTCCAATCCGCGCGCAGCGGTCGGCTCCGATGTATCCCGATCTCCCCAGCGAGACTCCCGAGAAGTTCGAGCGCATCGCGACGGATGCCGACTTTGATCTGCGCGAGGTCATGATCCCGATGCGTGACGGCGTGAAGCTGCACACGATGATCCTCGTGCCGCACGGCGCGAAGCGTGCCGGCATCCTCCTCACCCGCACGCCGTACAACGCCAAGGACATGACTTCCAACCGCCACAGCCTGCACCTCGGCGCGCGCCTCTGGGGCTACGACAACGCCGTAGAGACCATCGTCGAAGGCGGCTACATCCGCGTGGTGCAGGACATCCGCGGCAAGTACGGCAGCGAGGGTGATTACGTGATGAACCGCCCCATGCGCGGTCCCCTCAACACAACGCCGGTGGACGAGTCGACCGATACCTACGACACGATCGACTGGCTGGTGAAGAACGTCACGGAGTCGAACGGCCGGGTCGGGATACTCGGGATTTCCTACGACGGGTTCCTCGCGCTCACGCCGCTCGTGCACCCGCATCCGGCATTGAAAGTCGCGGTACCGATGAACCCGATGGTCGACGGCTGGCGCGGCGACGATTGGTTCCATAACGGCGCCTTCCGCCTGCCGAACCTGCCCTATATCTACGAGCAGAGCGCGACGCGTGCCAACGACGAGCACTGGGATTCGGCGCACTACGACGACTACGAAGACTACATGAGCGCCGGCTCGGCGGCCGAGCTCGGGCGCCGGCACGGCATGGAGCAGATCGGCTTCTGGCGCAAGATCCTCGCGCATCCTGCCTACGACAGCTTCTGGCAGGAGCAGGCAATGGATCGCGTGCTCGCCCGGGAAGCGCTCACCGTGCCGACGATGCTCGTGAGCGGGTTGTGGGACCAGGAGGATATCTATGGGGCGATGGCCGTATACAAGGCGCTCTACGCCGAGGAGCGTAACCGCGACAACCTCTATCTCGTAATCGGCCCGTGGTTCCACGGCCAACAGATCGGCGACGGCAGCACGCTCGGCCCGCTGCGCTTCCACGCCGATACGGGGTTGTACTTCCGCCGCCAGATCCTCGCGCCCTTCCTGGCCCGGTACCTAAAGGACGCGCCGCCCCCGGCGGCGGCGCTGGCGCATGTCAACGCGTTTCGCACCGGCGATGACCGATGGGAAGCGCTGCCCCAGTGGCCCCTGGGCTGCGCCGGCCACTGCGCGCCAAAGCCAACGCCTCTCTACCTCCGTGCCGAGCATTCACTCGCCTGGGAAGCACCAGCGGCCGGCCCGGCGTTCGATGAGTACGTGTCCGATCCCGCACGGCCCGTACCGTACCGGCAACGACCGATCCTGCCGGTCGGCTACGAGCCGCCGTTCACCTGGGAGTACTGGCTGGTGGACGATCAGCGCGAGTTCTCCGGCCGTACGGACGTGCTCACGTACGTGACGCCGCCGCTCACTGCAGCGCTCGCCATCGCCGGCGAGCCCGTGGCGAATCTGGTTGCGGCGACGACCGGGACGGATGCCGACTGGGTGGTGAAAGTGATCGACGTCTATCCGGACGAGGTGGCCGGTCAGCCGCCGATGGGCGGCTACCAGCTGGCCGTGGCCATGGATATCTTCCGCGGCCGCTACCGCGAGGATCTCTCCGCTCCGAAACCGATCACGCCGAATGTCCCGCTCACCTATCGATTCGCGTTGCCGACGACGAATCACGTCTTCCTCCCCGGCCACCGCATCATGATCCAGGTGCAGTCCTCATGGTTCCCGCTGTACGACCGCAACCCGCAGGCCTTCGTGCCCAACATCCTCGACGCGAAGCCCGCCGATTTTCGCCAGGCCACGCAGCGCATCTACCACTCGCCCGGCAAGCTGAGTTTCGTGGGGCTGCCGGTCGTACCCACCGACGCGGCGCACTAAGCGCCTCGCACCCCAAACACACGTGAGTCAGTGCGGCCTCGGGGCCGCCGGCGCGGTGCGCCGCTCGAGCGTCACGAAGGTGACGGGATAGGCGTGGCGCTCATCCGCCGGGTGCGTGCGGTAGTCGAGGTCGTCCCACTGCGCCGGATCGAAGGCCGGGAAGTAGGTGTCGCCGGGCACGTCGGCATGCACGTGGGTGAGATAGATGCGCCGCGCGAGCGGTAGCAGCAGCCGGTAGATCTCGGCCCCACCGATCGCCACCAGCTCATCGCAGGTGCGCGTCTGCAGCAGCGCCTCCTCGATCGAGTGCACGGCGATCACGCCGTCGGCATGCCAGTTGCGATCGCGCGTGAGCACCAGGTTGCCGCGCCCGGGGAGCGGACGGCCGATGGACTCGAAGGTCTTGCGGCCCATGAGGATCGGCTTGCCGAGCGTGAACTCGCGGAAGCGCTTCAGGTCCGCGGGCAGCCGCCACGGCAGCGCATTGTCGCGGCCAATGACGCCGTTCTGCGCCATGGCGACGATCAGCGAGATCACGGGCCGCTGGTCAGTCATGTGATCGGATTATTACAAAGCCACCGGTCAGATCTCCACTGCAGTGTTGAGCACCACGACGTCGCGGAACGGCATGCGGAAGAACTCCGCCGCCTGTGTGCTGTGCTGCTGCATGCGCGCAAACAGCCGGCGCTGCAGACCGCGCAGACCCGGCAGCGGCCGCGCCCGCACCACGTGGCGCCCGACAAAGAACGAGCTGTCCTCGGTGAACACGCGCAGGCCGCGCGTGCGGCAGGCCTTGAGCGCCTCGGCGACGTCGGGGGTCTCCATGAAGCCGAAGCGCGCGCTGATGTAGTAGACGCCGGGCACCGGCTCCTCGACGCGCAGCCGCCCGGCCGGGTCCTGACGCGGCGTGTCGGCGATCTCTACGTTGAGGATGATGACCCGCTGGTGCACCACGCCGTTATGCTCGATGTTGCGGATCAGGGCCGAGGGCACCAGGGTCGCGTTGCTGGCCAGGAACACCCCGGTCCCGGGCACGCGCTGCACCCCGGCCACCAGCTTCGGCAGCTCGGTGCGCGGCACGGCGAGCTTGGCGAGGGCGGCGCGCAGCTCGAGCCGCCCGTTGCGCCAGGTCAGGAAGACCAGATACAGGATGGCGCCGAGCGTCAACGGTATCCAGCCGCCCTGCGGAACCTTGGTCAGGTTGCCGGCGACGAACGCGCAGTCGGTGATCAGCATCACCCCGAAGACTGCCGCCACCCGCCAGGTCGGCCAGTTCCACTGCGTCGCCGCGACGAACGCACCCAGCACCGTGGTCACCACCATGGTGCCGACCACCGCGGCGCCGTAGGCACCGCCCAGGGCATCCGATGAGCCGAAGCCGACGACAAACAGGATCACCGCCGGAAACACCAGCCAGTTGACGATCGGCACGTAGATCTGTCCCTGCTCGAGCGCCGAGGTCTGCAGCACCCGCAGCCGCGGCAGCAGATCGAGGTGCACCGCCTGGCTCGCCATCGAGAACGCCCCGGAAATCGTTGCCTGCGAGGCGATCACCGTGGCCGCGGTGGCCAGCGCCACCAGCCACGGCAGCACCGCCTCCGGCACCAGGTGGTAGAGCGGATGATCGATGGACTTGCCGATCTCGAGCAGCAGCGCCCCCTGCCCGAAGTAGTTGATCACCAGCGCCGGGCCCACGAGCGCAAACCATGCGATGCGCACCGGCCGCTTGCCGAAGTGGCCCATGTCGGCATACAGCGCCTCACCGCCGGTGATGGCGAGGAACACCGCGCCGATGATCGCCAGCGCCACCTGCGGCCGGTGAAACAGCAGCGTCAGCCCGCAGCCGGGATTCAGCGCCGCCAGCACCTGCGGGTTGCGCACGATGGGAATCGCGCCGATCACGGCGATGGCGACGAACCACACCACCATGATGGGGCCGAACAGCGCCGCCACGGCCGCAGTGCCGCGATGCTGGTAGGCGAACAGCACCGCGAGCACTGCGATGGTCACCGGTATCACCCAGCTCTTCAGGCCGGGATCGAGCACCTCGAGGCCCTCGACGGCGCTCAACACCGAGATCGCCGGCGTGATCAGCGCGTCGCAGAAGAAAAATGCCGTGCCGGCGAGCGCCAGCCCCACCGCCACCTTCGCCCAGGTGCTGCCGGTGATGAGGCGCCGCTGGGCGAGCGCGAACAGCGCAAGTATCCCGCCCTCGCCCTGGTTGTCGGCCCGCATGATCACCGTCAGGTACTTGAAACTCACCGAGATAGTGAGCGCCCAGAAGATCAGCGACAGCACGCCGAGCACCGCCTCGGTGTTGAAGGTGCCGGAGGCATCGAGCGCCGCCTGCATGGTGTACAGCGGGCTGGTACCGATGTCGCCGTACACGATGCCGGTCGCAGCGACGATCGCCGCCGGCTTGAAGGGGCGGGAGTTGTTCATCGGCTGCGCCGGCGCTCCACGCGCTGCGGTGGCCACATCATGGTGCCGCGGCAGCCCGGTGTACCGCAGTGGCACGCGAAGATCGCGTCGATATCGGGCGGATCGTCGCGCTCGCGCTGGATCTGGTAGTCGTAGGTAAGCTCCTCCCCGGAGCGGATGCTGCGGATCGCATCGATGAACACGCGTGAGCCCTCGATCACCGACTCGCAGTTGGGCTCGCAGGCGTGGTTCACGAAGCGCGCCTCGTTGCCGTCGATCCCGGCATCGATGACGGTGTCGGCATCGGCGATGAACAGGAACGTGTGGTTGTCGGCCGCGCCTTTGTGCTCGTAACGCCGGTCGGCCTCGGCGTGCGTGATGCGCTCACCCAGGTACTCGATCACGCGCGTGCCGCTGGGTATGTCGCGCCTGGCGAACACGCCGAGCCCGTGCAGGGGCGAGGTGCGCACCTCGATGAGCGAACTCAAGTCGCGGCGCGGCGTGCTCATACCGCAACCGGCGCGCGGATCGCCGCGTGATGCTGATAGTCGACCACCTCGAAGTCTTCGTAGCGGTAGTCGAAGATGCTGTCCGGGCGGCGACGGATCCTGAGGCGCGGCAACGGGTACGGCGTGCGCGCGAGCTGCAGGTCGGCCTGCTCGAGATGGTTGAGGTACAGGTGGCAGTCACCGCCCACCCACACCAGCTCCCCGGGCTCGAGATCGCACTGCTGGGCGAGCAGGTGCGTGAGCAACGCGTAGCTGGCGATGTTGAACGGCACGCCGAGAAAGAAGTCGCAGCTGCGCTGGTAAATCTGCAGCGACAGCCGGCCCTCGGCCACGTACAGCTGGAACAGCAGGTGACAGGGTGCCAGCGCCATCTGCGCGAGCTCGCCGACGTTCCACGCGCTCACCAGGTTGCGGCGTGAGTCCGGATCGCCCTTGATGCGCTCCACCGCCTGCGCGATCTGGTCGATGGCGCGGCCGTCGGCGGTCGGCCAGGCGCGCCACTGGTGACCGTACACCGGGCCCAGCTCGCCGCGCGCATCCGCCCACTCGTCCCAGATGGTGACGCCATGCTCGTGCAGCCAGGCGATGTTGGTGTCGCCGCGCAGGAACCACAGCAGCTCGTAAATCACCGCGGGCAGATGGATCTTCTTGGTGGTGACCAGGGGAAAGCCCTGCGCCAGGTCGAAGCGCAGCTGCTGGCCAAACAGTGACAGCGTGCCGGTGCCGGTACGGTCGCTCTTGCGCGCCCCCGCGGTGCGGATGCGGCGCATCAGCTCGAGGTACTGCTTCATGTCGCGACCGCGAAATTCCCCGACGGGCGGCGCCTGCGGTAGGCCCACACCAGCATCGCCCCCCCGGCGACAATCATCGGCAGCGACAGCAGCTGCCCCTCGGTGAGCCAGCCGCCGGCGAGATAGCCGATGTGCTCATCCGGCACGCGCACGAACTCGATAGCTGAGCGCGCCAGCCCATAGAAGAGGAGGAACAGTCCCGAGGGCGCGAGCCGCGGCCGCGGGCGCGAGGTGAACCACCACATGAGCGTGAACAGCGCCAGTCCCTCGAGACCTGCCTCGTAGAGCTGCGACGGATGCCGCACCTGGCCGTCCACCTCGAAGCCCCACGGCACGCTGGTCACCTTGCCCCACAGCTCGCCGTTGATGAAGTTGCCGATGCGCCCGAAGAACAGCCCGAGCGCCGGCAGCGGGGCGGTGAAGTCGTAGACGTCGGCGGCGTTACGGCCACGGCGCCAGGCGAACAGCGTGAGCGCGATGACGACTCCGAGCAGGCCGCCATGGAAGGACATGCCGCCCTCCCAGATCCGCAGCGGATACCACGCATCCTCGGCCCAGAACTTGAGCCCGTAGAACAGTACGTAGCCGATGCGCCCGCCGAAGATGACACCGAGCATGGCGAAGAAGATCAGATCGTCGACGTCGGCGGCCTTCCAGGTCGAACCGGGCCGCGCGGCACGCCGCCGCGCGAGCCACCACCCGCCGGCAAAGCCCAGCAGGTACATGATGCCGTACCAGTGGACCTTCACGGGGCCGACCGAGAACGCGATCTTGTTGAAGCCGGGGAACGTCAGCATGAGGCGCGCTAGTCTAGCCGACCTCGCGCGTCGCGCGGCAGAAGAACGCCTTGAGGTAGCGGCTCTCGGGAATCGCCGGATGCACCGGGTGATCGGGCGACTGGCCGCCCGCCTCGAGGATCTGCACGAAGCGCGCGCTCGAGCGCGCCGCGCTCTGGATGGCGCTGACGAGCTCCTCGGACGCCAGATGATAGGAGCAGGAGCACGACACCAGCAGGCCTTCATCGGCGAGCACGCCCAAGGCGAGCTGGTTAAGCTTGCGGTAGGCCGCCTGCCCCTGCGGGATGTCCTTCTTGCGCTTGATGAACGCCGGCGGATCGAGAATCACCACCTCGAAGCGCGCCGGACTGTCGGCGAGGGCCTTGAGCGCCTCGAAGGCATCGGCACGCTGTGTCTCGACGGTCACGCCGTTGCGCGCGGCGTTGGCGCGCGCGAACTCGAGCGCGCCTTCCGAGGAGTCGACACACACGGCCTGCGCCGCGCCCGCGCGCAGCGCCGTCACCGCCCAGGCGCCGACGTACGAGCACACATCCAGCACGCGCGCTCCGCGCGGCAGGTAGCGCGTCAGGCGCGCGCGGTTCGCGGTCTGATCGTAGAACCAGCCAGTTTTCTGTCCGTGCACCAGCGGCGCGCCGAAGCTGAGCCCCGACTCGCTGACCGTGAGCTCCTCTGGCAGCGTGCCGAAGGCGAGGCGCGTCTCCTGCCTGAGCTGCTCGAGATCGCGCGCCGCGGTGTCGTTCTTCCAGAAGAGCACCGCGGGATTCAGCACCTCGCGCACCGCCGCCTCCACCTGCTCGCACAGCGCCTCCATGCCGGCGGTGGCGATCTGGCCGACCACTACCTCGCCGTAGCGGTCGAGCACCAGTCCCGGCAGGCCGTCGGACTCGCCGAACACCCAGCGGTAGCAGGGAGCGGAGCTCAAGCGCTCGCGCAGTGCCAGCGCCGCGCGCAGACGCCGGACGATGAGCGCGCGGTCGATGCCGTGTGCCACATCGCGCGACAGGATGCGCGCACAGATCAGTGCGTGCGGGTTGACGTAGGCGTAACCGAGGAAGCCGCCGCGCCAGCTACGCAGCTCCGCGTGCGCACCGGGCGCAAAGGCGCTGAGCGGCGTGCGCTCGGTGTCGATCTCATTGCTGAACACCCACGGGTGACCGGCGAGGAGGCGTCGCTCCTCGCCGCGCCTCAGGGTGAGGATGCGCGCGGGGGTGTCATGAGATACGGCCAAGTGGGCGAGTATACAATTGCCGCACAGCACACTCGGCAGGTGGCACGTGTCGTCAATTCGTGGCGTGGTGGCGTCGTTTCTACTCATCCTGGCGGCAGCGGCGCTCGCCGGCCCGCAGCCGCTGCAGTCCCTGCTGCAGCCGCTCACGTGGCGCTCGGTGGGGCCGTTCCGTGGCGGGCGGGTGCTCACGGTCACCGGCGTCCCCGGCGAGCCGAGCCATTTCTACTTCGGCGCCGTGAACGGCGGCGTGTGGGAGACACGCGACGCCGGGCGCACCTGGGCGCCGATCTTCGACTCAGCCCCGGTCGGCTCGATCGGCGCGCTGGCGGTGGCGCCCTCCGACCCGCGCGTGATCTACGTCGGCACCGGCGAGCCGGACATGCGCTCGGACATCGCCCAGGGGGCCGGTGTCTACCGCTCGGATGACTCGGGTGCCAGCTGGCGCCTCATCGGGCTCGCCGATTCGCAGCAGATCGGCCGCATCCTCGTCGATCCCGCCAACCCCGACAGCGTGCTCGTGGCCGCCCTCGGCCACCCCTACGGCCCCAACGAGACGCGCGGCGTGTTCCGCTCGACCGACGGCGGCCGCAGCTGGCAGCGCACGCTCTACCGGGACGCCGACACCGGCGCGATCGATCTCGCCTTCGAGCCCGGACGGCCGAGCGTCGTGTACGCATCGCTGTGGCAGACGCGGCGGCCGCCGTGGAACGTGTACCCGCCTTCGAGCGGTCCCGGCGGCGGGCTGTACAAGTCGCTCGACGGCGGCCGGACCTGGAGCGCGCTCAAGGCCGGCCTGCCGGATCAACCGGGACGCATCGGCATCGGCGTCTCGCCCGCGCAGCCGCAACGCCTGTACGCGCTCATCGACGCGGCGGCCGGGGGCCTGTATCGCTCCGATGACGGCGGCGCCGGCTGGACCAGGATGAGCGACGATGCGCGCATCTGGAAGCGCGGCTGGTACTTCGGTGGCGTCACCGTGGATCCGACCGACGCCAACATCGTCTATATCTGCAACACCGGCGTGTACCGCTCCAGCGATGCGGGCCGGACATTCCTGCCGGTGAAGGGCGCGCCCGGGGGCGATGACTACCATCAGCTGTGGATCGATCCGCGCGCTCCCGAGCGGCGCATCCTCGGCGTCGATCAGGGCGCCGTAGTCACGCTCAACGGCGGTGCCACGTGGAGCTCGTGGTTCAATCAGCCCACCGGGCAGTTCTATCATGTGATCACCGATGAGCGCTTTCCCTACTGGGTCTACGGCGCGCAGCAGGATTCCGGCTCGGTCGGCATCCCGAGCCGCACCGACAACATCGACGGCATCAACCTCACCGAGTTCCGCGAGACGGGCGCCGGCGGCGAGAGCGACAGCATCGCGCCCGACCCCGACGATCCGCTGATCATCTTCGGCGGGCGCGTCGACCGGCTGGACCTGCGCAGCGGACAGAACCACAGCGTCCCGCCGACGCTCGCCTATCCCGATCTTTACCGCGGCACGTGGACGCTGCCGCTGGTGTTCGGCCCGAGCGGCAGGAGTCATGCGCTCTACTTCGGCAATCAGCGCATCTTCCGCACCGTCGACCGCGGCGAGCACTGGCAGGCGATCAGTCCGGACCTGAGCCGCGAGAGTCCCGCCACGCCCGTCACTCTCGATGCCCCGACGGTCGATGATCACGAGGCCGCGGGTGCGCGCCGCGGAGTGGTGTACGCGATCGGCCCCTCGCCGCTCGATGCAGCGCTCATCTGGGCGGGCACGGATGACGGCCTCGTCTGGCGTAGCCGCGACGGCGGCGGCCGCTGGGAGAACGTGACGCCCGCCGCCCTGACCGCGTGGTCGAAGGTGGGAGTGGTGGAGCCGTCGCACTTCGATGCGCACAGCGCCTACATCGCGGTCGACCGTCACCGGCTCGACGATCCGCAGCCCTACATCTACCGCACCCACGACGGCGGTGCGAGCTGGACACTGATCGTGGCTGGGATCGCCGACGGCGGCGTGCACAACTCGGTGAACGTCGTGCGCGAGGATCCGCTGCGCCGTGGGCTGCTGTATTGCGGCACGGAGCACGGCGTGTATGTGTCGCTCGATGACGGCGCCCACTGGCAACCGCTGCAGCAGAACCTGCCGCGCACTTCGGTGCGCGACCTGCAGGTGCACGGCGCCGATCTGGTGATCGCCACCCATGGACGCGGCTTGTGGATCATGGACGACATCGCGCCGCTGCGCTCGCTCACCGATGATGCCGGCGGCGGCACGCGCCTGCTGCCACCTGCGCCGGCGATCCGCGTGCGCCCCACGGGGTTCCTCGGCTCGCCGATGCCGAAGGACGAGCCGATGGCGGCCAACCCGCTGCCGGGCGCGTACATCGACTACCTGCTGGCGGCAGATGTCGCCGGCCCGGTGCAGCTCACCATCCGCGACGCTCGCGGCGCAACGGTGCGTGTCTTCAGGAGCGATGACCGGCTGCCGCAGGCGGAGCTCGGCAAGAGCGTGATCGCCCCCGAGTGGATCGTCCCGCCGGCTGCGCTCGCGACCGGCGCCGGCGCTCATCGCTTCGTCTGGGACCTGCACTATGCGCCGCGGCCGGTGCTCCCGGGCGAGGATGCGGAGGAGCATGAGACCGGAGTGTGGGCACCGCCCGGTGAGTACCCGCTGGAGCTGCAGGCGGGCGGGCAGAGTTATCGGGCGCGTCTCGTCATCGTCCCCGATCCGCGCGTCAAGCTGCCGCCGGCTGTGTATGCGCGGCAGTTCGCGCTCGCCCGCGAAATCGAAGCGGCACGCGCGACGATCGCCGTGGCGCTCACCCAGGCGGCGCGCGTGCACGCCGCGATCGCCGAGCGGCGCCGGGGGGCGAGCGGCGCGCTCGCCGCGGCACTCGCCGACGCCGACACGCGGCTGCTTGCCGTCAGCGACCTGGCACCCGAAAAGCGCACGCCGGACTCAACCGGACGCCCGCCGGGCACGACCCACGGCCTGCGCTACCTGGATGCGGCCTTCCGCGAGCTGGCGCGCGCGGTCGATGGTGCCGATGCCGCGCCGAGCGGCGATGCCGAGCGTGGGCTTGCGCGCCAGCGGGCGCGGTTTGCGGCGGCGCTCGCCGGATGGTCAGAGTTCACGGGCAGCACCCTGCCCCGTCTCAACACGGCGCTGCAGTCGGGCGGTGCGGCGACAATCGCGCCCTAAGTACCTGCGGGAGCTTCGATCGATGCAAGTTGCTCATGTCAACGCCGACGGCAGTCCGAAATACACCAACCACCTGATCGGTGAGACCAGCCCCTATCTCAGGCAGCACGCCCACAATCCGGTGGACTGGTACCCGTGGGGGAGCGCGGCGCTCGAGCGTGCCGCGCGCGAGCGCAAGCCGATTCACCTGAGCATCGGCTACTCCGCCTGTCACTGGTGCCACGTCATGGCGCACGAGAGCTTCGAGGACGAGGCGACCGCGCGCCTGCTCAACGACAACTTCATCAACATCAAGGTCGATCGCGAGGAGCGCCCCGACATCGACCGCATCTACCAGATCGCGCAGCAGATGCTCACGCAGCGCGGTGGCGGCTGGCCGCTCACCATGTTCCTGGCGCACGACGACCAGCGTCCGTTCTTCGGCGGCACCTACTTTCCGAACGAGCCGCGCCACGGGATGCCGGCGTTCGCCAACCTGCTGACGCGTGTGGCGGAGTTCTACCGCGGCCACGAGACGGAGATGCGCGCGCAGAATGCCGCGCTGGTGACGGCGCTCGCCGACATCAACTTCCCGCCGGCGCCGGCGGGGACGGTGCTCGACGACGCACCAATCAGGGCGTGCCGGGCACAGCTCGCGAGCAGCTTCGACAAGCGCTTCGGCGGCTTCGGCGCGGCACCGAAGTTCCCGCACTCGCGGGCCATCGAGCGGCTGCTGCGCGACTGGCGCGCGGGTGCGGGTAGCGAGCCGGACCTGGAGGCGCTACGCCTGGCGAGCTATACACTGCGCTGCATGGGCGAAGGCGGCATCTACGATCAGCTGGGCGGCGGCTTCTGCCGCTACTCGGTCGACGAGCGCTGGATGACTCCGCACTTCGAGAAGATGCTGTACGACAACGGCGAGCTGCTCGCCGTGTACGCCAACCCGGCGCTGGCGACCGCGGACGTGTTCTACGCGCAGGTCGCGCTCGGCATCGCCCGCTGGACGCTGCGCGAGATGCAGTCACCCGAAGGCGGCTTCTACTCGAGCCTCGACGCGGACTCCGAGGGCCACGAGGGCAGGTTCTACGTCTGGGATCGCGAGCAGGTGCGGGGCGTGCTCAGCTCCGAGGAGTTCGCGGTGTTCGCGCCGCACTTCGGGCTCGACCAGCCGCCGAACTTCGAGGGGCTGTGGCACCTGCGCATCGCCGCCCCGCTCGAGCAGATCGCCGCCAGCGTGCAGCGCCCCCGCGAGCAGGTCATCGCGCTGCTCAACTCCGCGAGTGCGCGGCTGTTTGCGCTGCGCGAGCTGCGCGTGCGTCCCGGTCGCGACGACAAGCTGCTCACCTCGTGGAACGCGCTGCTGATCCGCGGACTGGCGATCGCCGCGCGCACCCTGACCTCGGAGGAGCTCGCCGGCGCCGCGGGCCGTGCGCTCGAGTTCCTGCGCCACACGATGTGGCGCGACGGCCGGCTGCTCGCCACCTACAAGGACGGCCGCGCGCATCTGAATGCCTACCTCGATGACTACGTCTATCTCGCCGACGCCGTGCTCGAGCTGCAGCAAGTGCGCTTTCGCGCCGAGGAGCTCGAGTTCGGCCGGCAGCTGCTGGAGGTCGTGCTCGAGCACTTCGCGGACACGGCAGCCGGCGGCTTCTACTTCACCGCCGACGATCACGAGACGCTGATTCACCGCTCCAGGACGTTCAGCGACGATGCCACCCCCAGCGGCAATGGCATCGCGGCCTTCGCGCTGCAGCGCTACGGACACCTGCTGGGAGAGCCGCGCTACCTGACGGCGGCCGAGCGCACGCTGCGCGCGGGCTGGCAGGCGCTCACCCGGCAGCCGCTCGGACACGTCACGCTCATCACCGCGCTCGAGGAGCTGCTGCATCCGCCGGAAATCGTGATCCTGCGGGGCGAGGCGGCGGCAATCGAGGGCTGGCGGCGCGAGCTCGCGCGCACCTTTGCACCGTGGCGCCTGGTGCTGGCGATTCCCGCGGATGCGCCGGGCCTGCCGGCGGCACTCGCCGCCAAGGCGCCACGCGGCGAGGCGGTGGCCTACATCTGCCGCGGCAGCACCTGCTCGGCGCCGCTGGATTCGCTCAAGGCAGTCATCGAGCAGCTGCATCCGCAGGGAGCGTGGCCTCATGCGTAATCGAATCTTTGGTGCAATCGGGGTGCTGTGGGGCGGCGCGATGCTGGCCAGAGCCTACTTCGCAGGCGGTCCCGCGGGCAGCGGTGCCTATCGCAACGGGCAGATAGCTGCTCTTGTCTTTGCCGGACTGTTAGTCCTTATCGGCGGCTACTATCTGCTCAAGGGCAACGGCGACGCGAAGTCGGAATGACGCGCAGCGCCAATCCGCTTAGCTGAGCAGCTCGACGTTGCCGCCGATGGCGGCGGTGTTGATGGTGAGCGTGCGCTCGGTCGCGAAGCGCAGCAGGTAATGCGGCCCGCCCGCCTTCGGCCCCGTCCCCGACAGGCCCTCGCCGCCGAAGGGCTGCACGCCGACCACCGCACCGATCATGTTGCGGTTCACGTAGGTGTTGCCGACGGCGAGCGAGCGGAACACGTAGTCCGCGACGCTCTCGAGGCGGCTGTGCACGCCGAGCGTGAGCCCGTAGCCGGTGGCGCGGATCGCCGCCAGCACCTGCGGCAGCTGATCGCTCCGGTAGCGCGCCACGTGCAGGATCGGGCCGAACTCCTCGCTCTTGAGCTGGTCCAGCGAGCGCAGCTCGAACATCTGTGGCGGGAAGAAGTGCCCGGCCTGCGCAAGTGCCGGATCCAGCTCGCAGGCGTACAGGAGCTTCGCCTCCTTGCGCATGCGCTCGGCGTGCTTCGCGAGACGCGCCCGCGCGGCCGCGGAGATGACCGGCCCGACATCGGTCGCCAGCTCGCCCGGCGGGCCGATGCGCAGCACGCGCATCGCGCCGCTCAGCATCTCGATCACGCGCTCGGCGATCTCCTCCTGCAGGTACAGCACGCGCAGCGCCGAGCAGCGCTGACCGGCACTGGTGAATGCGGAGGTAATCGCATCGTCCACCACCTGCTCGGGGAGCGCGGTGGCATCGACCACCATGGCGTTGACGCCGCCGGTCTCGGCGATCAGCGGCACGATCGGACCGTCGCGGTTGGCGAGCGTGCGGTTGATCGTGGCGGCGGTCGCAGTGGAGCCGGTGAAGGCGACGCCCGCGAGCGCCGGATGAGTGAGGGCGACCTGCCCGAACGGCGGGCCGTCGGCGGGCGTCAGCTGCAGCACTGCCGGTGGCACACCCGCCTCGTGCAACAGCCGTGTCATGGCGTGCGCGATGAGCGGCGTTGCGGGGGCGGGCTTTGCCACCACGGCATTGCCGGCGGCGAGCGCCGCGGTCATCTGGCCGGTGAAGATCGCCAGCGGGAAATTCCACGGGCTGATGCACACGAACACGCCCCGGCCGTGGAGCGAGAGCGTATTGCGCTCGCCGGTCGGCCCGGGCATCTGCTCGGGCGCGGAGAACAGCTCGCGCGCCCGCGCCGCGTAGTAGCGGCAGAAGTCGACCGCCTCACGCACCTCAGCCACCGCGTCCGGCAGCGTCTTGCCCGCTTCGCGCACCAGCAGACTCAGGAACTGGCCGCGCCTCGCCTCGAGCAGCTCCGCGGCGCGCGTCAGGCACGCGGCACGCTCGGCCACCGGGGTGGCATCCCACGCGGGCTGCGCCTGCGCCGCCGCGCTCATCGCCGCGCGGATCTCCTCCGCGTCTGTATCGCGCGTGAAGCCGACGGTTTCCGCGGTGTTGGCGGGGGAGACCACCGCAACGCGCGCATCGCTCACCGAGCGACCGCTCAAGATCGGGCCGCCCGTGTAGCTGTCGGCGGCGTGCTCGCGCAGCTGCGCCTCGAGCACCGCGAGCGTCGCCGGATCACCGAAGTCCTCGCCGGCGGAATTGACGCGCTCCGCGCCATACAGCGCCGCGGGCTCGCGCACGCGCGGCGCCGCCGGGGACTGTGCGGCATGCAGGGATGAGACGGGATCACGCACGACCTGCTCCACGGGAATCTGTGGGTTCATGAACTGATGCACGAAGGAGCTGTTGGCGCCGTTCTCGAGCAGCCGCCGCACCAGATACGGCAGCAGCTCCTCGTGCGTGCCGACCGGCGCATACACGCGCACCGGCGGCATGTCCGGCAGCTCGGCTCGCGCCGCCTCGTAGAGCGCCTCGCCCATGCCGTGCAGGCGCTGGAACTCGTAGGCAGCGCCCGCCGGGGCGAGCGCCAGCACCGCGGCTACGGTGTAGGCATTGTGGGTGGCGAACTGCGCATACAGCACAGCGCGCGCGGCGAACAGGCGCTGCGCACCCTCGAGATAGCTGGCATCGGTCGCCGCCTTGGAGGTGTAGACCGGGAAGCTCGCCAGGCCGCGCTCCTGGGCGCGCTTGATCTCGCTGTCCCAGTAGGCGCCCTTCACGAGGCGCACCGTCATGCGCCGCCCGCAGTCGCGGGCGAGCTGCGCCACCCACTCGAGCACCAGCGGCGCGCGGCGGCCATAGGCCTGCACGGCGAGCCCGAGCCCCTCCCAGCCGCGCGTCGTGGTATCGCGCGCCAGCACTTCCAGGATGTCGAGCGACAGATCGAGCCGGTCGGCCTCCTCGGCGTCGATGCTCATGCCGACGCCGGCGCGCGCAGCGCGCCGGCCGAGCTCGAGCATCCGCGGACCCAATCGCTCGGTGACCCGCTCGCTCTGCAGCAGCGTGTAGCGCGGCTCGAGCGCCGACAGTTTCACCGAGACGCCGGAGCGGCGGTGCACGCTGCCGGGCGGCTGCGTCCCCAGCACGTCGATCGCGTGCGCGTAGGAGTCGAGATAGCGCTGCGCGTCGGCGTCGGTGCGGGCGCCCTCGCCCAGTACGTCGAAGGAGCACAGCGCCAGCTCCGGCTCGCTGCGGGTGCGCGCGAGCGCCGCATCGATGGTCTCGCCGACGATGAACGCATGTCCCAGCGTCTGCATCGACTGCCGCAGCGCCGCGCGCACGATGGGCGCGACCACCGGCTTGGTCAGGCTGGTGGCGGAGATCTCACCCGCCAGCTCGGCAGACACCTCGGGCAGCAGCCGCCCGGCCGCACCGAGCAGCGTGAACCCGGTGCGCAACAGGATGTCCGTGTCACCGCGCACACCGGCGTTGCGAATCGCGGCGAGCCGTTCGGCGATCAGCTGGTCGGCGCGTTTCGCGTCCGGCGTGCGCAGCAGCGCCTCCGCGAGGCTCATGAGCGCCCTGCCCTGCGCGCTGTCGAGCGGGAACTGCTCGAGCATGCGGTCGACGAGCGGCCGCGAGCGCCGGTCGGCGCGCGCCGTCTCGACCCAGCGCGCCGCACGCTCGCGGGCAGCGCTCAACGCCGCCTGCACCGCGGTGAGGTCGGCGATCAGCTCGCTCGAAGCCCCCGCCTCCGGGCGCAGCGTCGCCTCGCGCAGCCGCGCACGCAGCGCCGCGAGGTCGCGCGCCTCGCGAGCGCCGCCGGCGCGCTGCGTCTCAGCGCTCATGTCGGCGGGTGCGCGCCGAGCACGGCGGCGACCGCGCGCGCGAAGTACTCGAGGTTCTCGCGGCGCAGGCCGGCGATGTTCATGCGGCTGTCGTCGACCATGTAGATGTGGTGCCTGGTGCGCAGCTCCCGCACCTGCTCGGTGCTGATGCCGAACAGCGAGAACATGCCGTGGTGGCGCGCGATGAAGCTGAAGTCGCGCCCGGGGCAGGCCACGGCGAGCTGCCGGACGACTTCGCTGCGCAGCTCGCGGATGCGCGTGCGCATGGCATCGACCTCATCCGACCACAGCGTGCGCAGCGCCGGGTCCGTGAGCACGCCGTGCACGATCGCGGCGCCGTGATCCGGCGGCATCGACCACAGGCCGCGCGCCAGGCGCACCAGCTGGCTCATGGTGGCATCCGCCTGCGCCGGCGTCTCGCACAGCACGCCGAGCGCGCCGGTGCGCTCGCGGTAGAGGCCGAAGTTCTTCGAGCACGACACCGCGAACAGCAACTCGGGGAGCTCGGCGGTGAAGAGGCGCAGGCTGAAGGCGTCCGCATCCAGCCCCTCGCCGAGGCCCTGGTAGGCCATGTCGATGAACGGCAGGAGCGCGCGGCGCTTGACGATCGACAGCACCTCGCGCCATTCGCTCGGCGACAGATCGGCGCCGGTCGGGTTGTGACACGCCGCGTGCAGCAGCACGACCGCGCGTGGCGGCAGCTTCTCGAGCGCCGCCAGCATCTCGGCGAACAGCACGCCGCCGCGGGTCGCGTCGTAGTAGGGATAGCGATCGAGCTTGAGCCCGCTGCCGGAAAGCAGCGGCACGTGATTCACCCAGGTCGGGTTGCTCAGATGCACGATCGAGTCCGGGGACGCGTAGCGGATCAGCTCCGCCCCGAGGCGCAGCGCCCCGCAGCCGCCCGGGCACTGGATGGTGCGCACCCGGCGCGCGGTGAGCGCCGCATGCTCGGCTCCCAGCAGCAGGCGCGCCATCTCTTCGTTGAAGGCGAGATTGCCCGCGGGCCCTATGTAGCTCTTGGTGGTCTGGCGCGCGAGCAGCGCGCGCTCGGCCTTGCGCACCGCGGCGGGTACGGGCGTCTCGCCGCGGTCGTCGCGATACACGCCGACACCCAGGTCCACCTTGCGCGGATCGGGGTCGGCACGAAACGCCGCCATCAGGCTGAGGATCGTGTCGGCGGTGATCAGCTCGAGTCGCTCGAACATGGCGGTGACTTCCTAATTCCTGCTGCCGGCCGCCGCGCGCTCACTGAGCGCGCGCCTGCGCGCCGCCTCGAACTCATCGCCCGGCTTCCAGCTCGGCATGGCATCGGCCTGCGCGATCAGGGGCGCTGAGTCGGCGAACCCGAGCCCGGTGAGCGTGAGCGCCGCAAGGGTGACTCCGGATTGCCGCAACACGCGCACTGTCAGCATGCCGACTCCTCTGAATGCCGCAAATTATGCGGGCGCAACGGTAGCACGCACGCGGCGGCTCCCGCACGGTCGCACCGGTCAGGGCGAGCCGCGCGGTTGCGGGCCTGCCACCACGGCCCAGGGTCCCTTGCCCACCGGGATCTTCGCCGCCACGGCAAGACTTCCCGTATCCACGATGGCGACCTCACCGGCCGGGCCGTCGGCGCTATAGAGCTTCCCGCCCCCGCTGCCGAGCGCGATGCCCCAGGGACGACCGCCGGTGGCCACCTCGGAGAGGAGACTCGGACCCTCGAGAGAGATGACGGCCACGCTCGCACCGCGGCCGGTGCTCACGTACAGCCGCCCGCGCGCCGCATCGAGCGCGACACCCATGGGGCGCGCCTGTGGGCGCAGCTTCAGAAGCTGCGCCGCCGGGGCACCGCCCGGGAGTGCCATGCGGTAGACCGTCGCGTCCGCTTCTCCGGAAACGTAGGCGATGCGGCTATCGGCAGTCACCGCCAGGTCTCGCGGCCGCTGCCCGACCGTGGCTTTACCGAGGACCGCGTACGACTTCGCATCGACGACGGTCACCGTGTTCTCCTCTTCGCTCGTCACCAGCACCCAGCGCCCGTTCGGCGACACGCGCACCCCTTCGGGCTCGCTGCCGACCGGCACCGTCGCCAGCACGCGGCCGTGGACTGAGTCCATTACCGCGAGACGCCCGGCGTCTTCCTCCGAGACGTAGAGCCGTCGGCCATCGCGGCTCACGGCGACGCGCTCCGGGTCCGATACTCCGCTGAGGAGCGCGATCCGGGTGAGCGCCCTGGTGTCGACAACGGCGATGCCGTCCGCGCTCCGGTCGCGCGGCAGCCTGGCGCATTCCTCGTCCGGGATCGGCGGCGGGCATTTCGGCAACCCGCTCACGGGCACGTACAACCGCGCACCGTCGGGGCTCAGGGCCAGCCCGCGTGGCCGCTTGCCGACTGCAACCGTGGCGATTGTCGCACTGCGATCGGCGTCGACAACGCTGACCGTGCCGTCATCCTCATTCGACACGTACAGCCGCTCCGCCTGGGCCGTCACCGGCAGCGCGAGCAAGCCTAGAGCGAGGCAGTACCAGGGCGCGCGATTACCCCCCGCGCGGGCGGGCTCAGAGGCCTGGGGCATGGCCTTTATCCTAAGGCCCCTGCGGGATAGGACGTAAGTCCCACTTCCGCAGGCCCGCCGTGTTAACTTACCGCGCCCTCTCGATAACGAGCCTCAAGGCCCCAGATTAACCGTATGTCCGCAATTGCCAAGGCAGAGAAGCCGCCCCTGGTCTGGGCGAACACGCTGATGTTCGCCGGCACCATGATCGCCGCCGTGGTGTTGGTACCCTGGTACGGGCTCACGCACGGCTTCTCGCTCGCCGCCTGGGTCTGCTGCGTCCTGCTCGCCGGCGCCAATGGCATGGCGATCACCGGCGGCTACCACCGCCTGTGGGCGCACCGCACCTACGAGGCGCACCCGCTCCTCAAGGTCGTCTATCTCATCTTCGGCACCATGGCGCTGCAGAACTCGGCGTTCGCCTGGTGCAGCGGTCATCGCAACCATCACCTGCACGTCGATGACATCGACCGCGATCCGTACTCGGCGCGGCGCGGCTTCTGGTTCTCGCACATCGGCTGGATGCTGCGCGAGTACCCGAGCGGCGCGCTCGATCTGAACAACATCCCGGACCTCCGTAAGGACCGGCTGCTCGCCTTCCAGCACCGCTACTACGTGCCGCTCGCCGTCGGCATCAACTTCGGCCTGCCGCTCGCGCTCGGCCTGCTGTTCCACGACGTGTGGGGCATGCTGATCCTCGCCGGCGCCGTGCGCCTGGTGTGGAGCCATCACGTCACCTTCTTCATCAACTCGCTGGCCCACATGTGGGGCAGCCGCCCGTACACCGAAGACAACACCGCGCGCGACAACCCGGCGATCGCCGTGCTGACCTACGGCGAGGGCTATCACAACTTCCACCACATCTTTACCCACGACTACCGCAATGGCGTGCGCTGGTGGCAGTGGGACCCGACCAAGTGGATGATCGCGGCGCTCGAGCCGCTCGGGCTGACGCGGCGCCTGAAGCGCACGCCCTCGTTCCAGATCCAGCGGGCGCTGCTCACCATGCAGTTCCAGCGCGCCCAGGCGCGGCTCGCGCGCCTGCCGGCCGTGGGACCCTCGCACATCGAGCAGCTGCGCGCGCGTATCGCCCACGAGTACGAGACCTTCCTCGCCGCGATGGCCGACTGGGCGCGCGTCAAGGAGCAGTGGCTCGAAGAGAAGCGGCGCGCGGTTCTCGAGCAGTGGCAGCACGTCGACCTGCAGAGCAAGCTGCGCGAGATCGAGCGCGCGCTCAACCGCCAGCGCCGGCGCATGCGGCTGCTGCAGGCGCAACTCGCATAGTTTCATTGGCCGGAAAAGCCTGCGGCTTTTCCGGCAAGCCCGCCCCTCTCTGGACCAGCGCCCGCCGGCAAACGGCGCGGCGTTTGCCGGCTATCCACCGGGCCGGTCCGGGCCCGCGCTCGCGTACAATGGCGCGCCATGGGCCGGATCTTCGAAGTCCGCAAGCACACGATGTTCGCGCGGTGGAACCGCATGGCGAAGCAGTTCGCCCGCATCGCCAAGGACATCACCATGGCCGTCAAATCCGGCGGCCCCGATCCGAGCTCCAATTCCGTGCTGCGCCGGACCATCCAGAACGCGCGCGCGGTCAACATGCCCAAGGACCGCATCGAGGCGGCGATCAAGCGCGCCTCGGGGCGGGATGCCGCCAACTACCACGAGGTGCTCTACGAGGGCTATGCGCCGCACGGCGTGGCGCTGCTGGTCGAGACTGCGACCGACAACCCGACGCGCACGGTCGCGGCGGTGCGCAACGCAATCACCAAGAACGGCGGCAATCTCGCCACCTCGGGGAGCGTCAGCTTCCTGTTCAGAAAGATGGGGGTCTTCCGACTCGATCCCGCCGGCATCGACCAGGACGACCTCGAGCTCTATCTCATCGACCACGGCCTCGAGGAGATGGGCGAGAGCAGCGGCGAGAAGGGCGAGCCGCAGCTCGTGATCCGCGGCGCGTTCGCGGACTTCGGCAAGCTGCAGGAAGCGCTCGAGGCGCGCGGGCTGACACCGCTCTCGGCCGAGCATGAGTACATCTGCACCGCGCCGGCCGAGCTGCCGGAGGCGCAGGCGAGCGAGGTGCTGACGCTCATCGACCGCCTCGAGCAGGACGACGACGTGCAGCGGGTGTTTCACACTCTGGCCTGAGGCCGACACCGTGCAGGACTACCGCCTCGAGCCCGCCCGCATCACCGATGCCACGCGCCTCGCGACCATGGCGCACGAGCTGATCGAAGCGGGGCTGCGTCCCGCGTGGGGCGCGACCCGCATCGGCTGGTACGTGCGCCACCCCGAGAGTGTCGTGCTCACCGCACGCAGCGATCGCAGCATCGCGGGATTCGCCATCATGCGCTTCGCCGACGAGGTCGCACACCTCACTCTCCTCGCTGTCGAACCCGCGCACCGCCGCCGCGGCATCGCCCGGCGGCTCGTGACCTGGCTGGAGGAGACGGCGCTCACCGCCGGCACGTACCTCATCGGGCTGGAGCTGCGCGCGCAGAACGAGGCGGCGTGCGCCTTCTACCGCGCGCTCGGCTATCGCGAGCTGGGCCGCGTGCCGGGCTACTACCAGGGAGTGGAGGCGGCGCTGCGCATGGAGCGCGACGTGCGCGTCAGTCGACCGGCCGCGGCTCGATCCTGAACTCGAACTCGTAGGAGTGGCTGCCGTCGGGCGCCACCTTGATGCGCATGCTGCCGGCGATGCCGGTGAGCTCGCCGGTACCCGAGTCGGGCACCACCGTGATGGTCGTCTCCGGCGCGCCGCGCTTCATGGTAGCGCTGTGCAACAGCACGAAGCTGCCGGCGCGGCCCTGGAGCTTGCCGGTCACGCGCTCGAGCGCTACGTAGCCGGCCGAGCCCTTCACGTCGGTCTGCGTGGCCAGCATCTCGCCCTTGGCGCTCGCCTCGAGGTCACCGTGAAACTGCTTGTCGATGGTGAGCCGCCCGAGATTCGCGGTCCGCGCGATCTGCGTGTCCGGCTTCTGGGGCGTGACTTTCACATCGAAGGCGCCGCTCGCGTGAGTCATGCGCGTCTCCTCCCGGTCTACACTGCGCTTGCGCTGCGTCATGGCGGTCAATCCGGCATGGGTGTCATGTGCCCGGCGAGCGCGTCCTCGAAACCGAAGTTGCGCAGGTCGCGCACCCGCTGCGGGAACAGTATGCCATCGAGGTGATCGACTTCGTGCTGCACGACGCGCGCGTGAAAGCCCCCCACGGTGCGGTCGATGGGTGTGCCGGCCGCGTCGAACCCCTGATAGCGCAGCCGCCGGTAGCGCGGCACGAGGCCGCGCATCCCCGGCACCGACAGACACCCCTCCCAGCCCTCCTCCTGCTCGGAGTCGAGCGTCGTGAGCGTCGGGTTGACGAGCACCGTGTAGGGCACCGGGCCGACGTTCGGATAGCGGGGATTCTCCTTGAGCTCAAAGATCACCACGCGCTGGCTCACGCCGATCTGCGGCGCGGCGATACCGGCCCCGCTCAAGCTGCGCATGGTGTCGTCCATGTCGGCAATGAGCGACGCGAGCTCGGCATCGTAGCGGGTCACGGGGGCGGCCACCGCCCTGAGCAGCGGCTCGCCCATCTTCAACACCCTGCAGATCGCCATCGCGCTCCTCTGGCTCAGGCAGGCGGCGCCGCGCGCTGCGGCTCGACCGCGATCGAGATGCGATGATCGCGGAAGATGAGCGGCGTTGCACCCGCTGCGACCGCCCCGGGCGCAGTGCCGGCCGCGGCGGCGCGCTCGGCCTGCGCCACCGCCTCGGTCACCAGGTGGTGATGGGGCGAGAGCTCGCACACCGGGTCGGCATTGGTCGCGTCCCCGGTGAGCAGATACGCCTGGCAGCGGCAGCCGCCGAAGTCGCGCTGTCTTTCCGGGCAGCTGCTGCAGGGCTGCTTCATCCACGCCTCGCCGCGGAAGCGATTGAAGGCCGCCGAGTCGTACCAGATGCTGCGCACCTCGTGCTCGCGCACGTTGGGAAACTCGAGCCCGGGCAGCATACGCGCCGCGTGACACGGGAGCGCGGTGCCGTCGGGAGTGATCGCGAGGAAGATGGAGCCTAAGCCGTTCATGCACGCCTTGGGACGCGTCTCGAAGTAGTCCGGCACCACGAAGTACACCTGCATCTTCGAGCCCGCGCGCTCGCGAAAGCGCCGCGTGACCTCCTCGGCGCGCTCCAGCTGCGCGCGGCTCGGCAGCAGCTGCGCGCGGTTGAGCCACGCCCAGCCGTAGTACTGCGTGTTGGCGAGCTCGACGTACTGCGCGCCGAGAGATTCGGCCATCGCGAGGATCTCGTCGACGTGGTCGATGTTGAGCCGGTGCAGCACCACGTTCAGCACCATCGGGTAATCGTATTTGCGGATCAGTCGCGCCACCTGCGCCTTGAGATCGAAGGTGCGCGTGCTGCTGAGGAAGTCGTTCATCTCCCGGGTGCTGTCCTGAAACGACAGCTGGATGTGATCGAGCCCGGCACTTTTTAACGCGCGGATGCGCTCCTCGGTCATGCCGACGCCGGAGGTGATGAGATTGATGTAATAGCCGAGCGCGTGCGCCGCGGCGACGATCGGTTCGAGGTCGTCGCGCGCCAGCGGCTCACCGCCCGAGAGACCGAGCTGCACCGCGCCGAGCGCGCGCGCCTCGCTGAGCACCCGCAGCCAGTCTGCGGTCGCGAGCTCCGGCCCGGTGGCGGCAAACTCCGTCGGGTTGTAGCAGAACACGCAGTGCAGCGGGCAGCGATAAGTGAGCTCGAGAAGCAGCCACAACGGCGGCCCCACTCCGTGCGACGTCTTCGGTGGCATAGCGTGCGCCGGCACGCTCACTCGCGCAGCTCCAGCCAGCGACGCTCGAGCGCGAGCGCGACGAACGCGGTGACCTCGTCGGCGAGCCCGCTGGCGGAGTAGCTGCGTTCCAGATCGGCGACGACCTCCGCCACCGTGCGCAGCCCGTCGCAGCGTGCGAGGATCGCCCCAGCGCTGCCGTTCAGCTTCACCATGCCCTCGGGATAGAGCAGCACGTGCGCCTCCTGCGCCGGCTCCCATTGCAGCCGCATGCCGTGCGCAATCGCCAGGCGCGAGCTGAGCGCGATCCCGCTCACTGCCTCGCTCCGTAAGCGAGCGCCATCGCATCGTTCATCTGCCAGAGGATGTCGAGCTTCAACTGCAGCACCTCGAGCGCGCGCTCCTGGGCGGCGCGCGTCGTGAAGCGCTCGAGCGTGACGGCAAGCGCAAACTCGACATCGCGCCGGGCGCGCAACACGCGGCTCTGGAAGTACTCGAGGCCCGCCGCCTCGATCCACGGGTAGTGCTGCGGCCAGCCGGCGAGCCGCTGGCGATGGATCGCGGGTGCGAACAGCTCGGTGAGCGAGGCACACACGCCTTCCGGCCAGGGTGCGCGGCGCGCGAAGTTGACGTAGGCATCGACCGCGAAGCGCACTCCCGGGAGCAGCTGCGCGAAGCTCTCGACCGCGGCGCGCTCGAGGCCGACGGCCGCGGCAAGCTGCAGCCAGGATTCGATGCCGCCCGGATCGTCGCTGTAGCCGTCGTGGTCGAGAATGCGCTGCACCCAGTTGCGCCGCACTGCCCGCTCGTTGCAGTTGGCGAGGATCGCCGCGTCCTTGATCGGGATGTTGACCTGGTAGTAGAAGCGGTTGGCCACCCAGCCGCGGATCTGCTCGCGCGTCGCGCGGCCGGAATTCAGCATCACGTTGAACGGATGGTGGATGTGATAGGCCTGGCCGCGCTCGCGCAGCCGCGCCTCGAACTCCTCGCGCGACCAGGCGGGCGCGCTCACAGCGCGATCTCCAGTCCGTCGCAGGCAACTTCCACGCCGGCGCGCGCCAGCACTGCGCGCTCCTTCGAGTCCTCGTCCAGTATCGGATTGGTGTTGTTCACGTGGATGAGGATCCGGCGCGTCGACCGCGGCAGCTGCGCGAGCCATTCAAGCATGCCGCCGGTGCCGCTCTGGGGCAAATGCCCGAGGTCACGGGCGCGCTTCGCGGACAGTCCCTGCGCGATCATCTCCGCATCGCTCCAGAAAGTGCCGTCGACGAGCACGCAGTCCGCCGCTTGCAGCGCGCTCCACACGGGCGGCTCCATCGCCCCGAGCCCCGGCGCATACACCAGCGAGCGTCCGCTCACTGAGTCGCGGATGAGGAGTGCGACGTTGTCGCCCGCCACCGGGGACGCGCGGTGGGGCGAGTACGGCGCCGGCTTGCTCGCGACCGCCAGCGCCCGCCAGGTGACGCCGGCGATACCATCGACCGTGAACTCCCCGCCCTCGCAATCCATGCGCCGCCGCTCGACTCCGCAGTAGTGCGCCAGCACGCCGAATATCGGGTTGCCGCCCGTCAGGTCGGCGCAGGCGCCGTCGGTGCACCAGATGGCGAGCGGTCGTTGCGACTCGCGCAGCATGAACAGGCCCGCGGTGTGATCGATCTGCGCATCGACCAGCACGATGCCGGTGATCGCGGTGTCGCGCGCTGCGCGCGCCGGCTGCAGCACGGCATTGGCCTTGAGCTGCGCGAGAATGTCGGGGGATGCGTTGACCAGCGCCCAGGCGCTGCCGTCGGCGCCGCAGACGGCGATCGAGGATTGGGTTCTGGGCGTTGCGCGCACGCTGCCGTTGCGCACGCCGGAGCAGTTATGGCAGTTGCAGTTCCACTGAGGAAAACCGCCGCCGGCGGCAGATCCCAGCACCCGGATCTTCACGATGCATCGGAGGAAGCGCGCCGCTCGGGATGGCTGCCCTCAGCGCGCGGCAGGCCTAGCGCCTGGCGATGTACAGGGTGATTTCCATACCGAAGCGGATTTCGATCGCCCGTGGAGTTTCCCAGCGCATGGTCGATGCTCCTTAAGCTGCGTCGCACCAAACATACCGAAATATTCCCGGCACCGCAAAAGCGGGACGCGGGCGCTGCCATCGGCCGCGCGCCGACTGCCGCCGCAGCGCAAAGGAAATCAGCCGCCGGGGCTGCGCGCAATCGCCACGCGGCGCGTCAGCCGCTCGAGCGAGCGGCGCGCCGCGGCCTTGGCAATGTGCTTGCACCACAGCGGTTCGCGCTGCCCTGACTGGCGGCGGAATTTCTCGCAGTCGCAGGTCCAGAGGATGTGGTCGTCCTGGGTCTTGAGCACCTGGACCGTGCGGCTCGTAAAGCTGTAGGTGCCGATGATCTCGTTCTCGACCGGCTTCTGCCGGCGCATTCTTATTGCGACCATGGCGAAAGCCTAACCCACCTGAGCTGTGGATGGCTTGTGGATTAGCTGTGAATGCTTATGTATAGCGCCACACGCCGCGCGCTTGACAGTCTCAGGAAGATACGATCTTGGCCTTGATGGCCTCGTATTCGGCATCGGTGATGAGCCGTGCATCGAGCAGCCGCTTCGCCTCCGCCAGCCGCCGCACTGCATCATCTCCCGTGGCGGCAGCCACGCCCGGCATGGCGGCTCCCGCCATGACCTGGATGCCGCCGGAGCGCGCCCGCAGCTCCTCGAGCTCGCGCACGCGCCGCTTCTCGCGCCACGCCTGGTCCTGCGCCTGGCAGATGCGATACACCGCCTGCGCCTGATCCTTGCGCAGGCCCGCGAACTCCACCCGCTGCGCGCCCTGCGCGCCGAGGGAGGCGAGATCGGTCGCTTTGCCGGCGCGGATGCCGAGGTCGGCGCCGAACACCCCGACGCGCAGCGTCACCTCCTCCAGGTCCTGCCAGCGCACCGTGGCGAGCTCGAAGCCGCCGAGCAATGGTCGGCTGACGACGATCAGCCGGCCGCTGGTCGCGGCGATGAGCACACGCCGATGGTTGAGCGCAAACACCCGCCGCTGCACCGCCCACGCCTCGACCGTTTCGCCCGTGATCAGCACCGAGCGCAGGTCGGCGAGCGCCTTGGCGAGGCCCGCCTCGTCGGCAAAATCTGCGTCGCTCATGCGGAGAGGCTCACGCCGCGGCTAATTCTTGGCGACGATCTCGGCACGCAGCTCCCGGAGCTTGCCCTTGATGATGCGCGCGTTCGCCGGGCCCATGCGGATCAGCAGCTTCTGCCCCGCCGAGCGTGACTCCAGGCTCGCATCCGCGAACGTGTAGAACACCCGCGGCTGCTCGAGCTGAATGGGCGGCGCGATCTCCGGCGTCTCCAGCAGGTGGTCGATCACCTCGACCAGCCGGTCGTTGAAGTACTTGCCCGGGTAGCCCAGGTCCTCGTAGGCCTGCTGGAAGAGCGGATAGAGCCGCCGGTAGACGGCGGCGAGCGACTTCACGTCGGCCGCCTGTACCGCGCGCACGAAGATGGTATAGCGCTCGAAGTTCGCCTCGCTGAGGACGATGAGATCGCCCTGGGGCGAGACCACCGTCTGCCCGGCGGTCGGCTTGACCGGCCGCAGGTCGGCAGCCAGCTTCTTGCGCGGCAGGTTGTCGACCGTCACCACGATGTGCCGCACGATGTTCTGCGGCACCAGCAGCGTCTCGATGGTCGGGCGTCCCAGCGCCCCGGTGAGGGCATCCTGGACCACCAGGTCGCTGTCATTGAGGGCCGGCAGTGCCTCGTTGCCGCCGCCCCCGGCAGGGAGCGGGTGCGACACCACCGGCTCGGCGGCCACCGGCTTGGGCGGCTGCGCGGCCACGGGTGCCGCCACGGGTGCGGCGGGGTGGAACAGAAATTTGTACCACAGGCCGAAGCCGACGACCGCCACGAGCACCAGCCCGCCGATCCACCATATGAGCTTGTGGCGGAATGAATCCGCAGTCTCTTCTTCCCACATCGTGAGAGATCCTCACCAGTCTGCGCGACCAGGGGTTGACTCTACTCCCCCTTTCGAGCGCCCGACAGCCACGCATACAGGCACGCCGTCTCGAACGCACTGTACGCCGCATGAAATCTGCGCGGCGCAGCTGCTCGCGGCTGCCGCGCTGTGCTTCAATCGCTGCCGTGTCCGCCGCCTTTCATCCGGCCGTCGCCAACTGGTTCGCCCGCACGTTCGATGCGGCCACTGCCGCGCAGCGTGCGGCGTGGCCGGCGATCGCGGCCGGGCGTCACGTTCTGATCGCGGCGCCGACAGGCTCGGGCAAGACCCTCGCGGCTTTTCTCGCGGTGATCGATGAGCTGGTGAAGTCCGGCGTCGCCGCCGGCAGCCTCCCCGACGAGACGGCGGTCGTCTACGTCTCGCCCCTCAAGGCGCTGTCCAACGACATTCACCGCAATCTCGAGGCGCCGCTCGCGGGCATCCGCGCCGAGCTCGAGGCGCTCGGGATGCCGCCGCTCGAGATCCGCACCTTCGTGCGCACCGGCGACACGCCGCAGCACGAGCGTGCGGCGAGCGCCAGGCGCCCGCCGCATATCGTCGTGACCACGCCCGAATCGCTCTACATCCTGCTCGGCTCAGAGTCCGGCCGGCGGATGCTCGCCACCACGCGCACGGTGATCGTGGATGAGATCCACGCCGTGGCGGGTGGCAAGCGCGGGGTGCACCTGGCGCTGTCGCTCGAGCGGCTCGAAGCGCTCGCCGGCCGCAAGCTCACCCGCGTAGGGCTCTCGGCCACGCAGAAACCGATCGACGAGGTCGCGCGCTTCCTGGTCGGCGGCGGGAATCTGCGCCCCGACGGCAGCGCCGACTGCACCATCATCGACACCGGTCACGTGCGCGAGCGCGACCTGCAGCTCGAGATCCCGGCCGCACCGCTCGAGGCGGTGATGTCGGGCGAGGTGTGGACGCAGCTCTACGACCGGCTCGCCGAGCTCACGCGCGAGCACCGCACCACGCTGGTGTTCGTCAACACCCGCCGCCAGGCCGAGCGCATCGCGCGCCACCTCGCCGAGCGGCTCGGCGAGACGCAGGTCGCCGCGCACCACGGCAGCATGGCCAGGGAATCGCGCCTCGATGCCGAGGCACGCCTGAAGCGCGGCGAGCTGCGCGCACTGGTCGCGACCGCATCCCTCGAGCTCGGCATCGACATCGGCGACGTCGATCTGGTGTGCCAGCTCGCCTCGCCGCGCTCGATCGCGGCCTTCCTGCAGCGCGCCGGGCGCTCCGGACATTCGCTGGGCGGCCGCCCCAAGGCGCGGCTGTTCCCGCTGTCGCGCGACGACCTGGTGGAGTGCACCGCGCTGCTCGCCGCGGTGCGCCGCGGCGAGCTCGACCGGCTCACGGTGCCCACCAGGGCGCTGGATGTGCTCGCGCAGCAGATCGTAGCGGAGGCGGCGGCGCGCGAATGGGACGAGGCGCAGCTGTACGCGCTGTGCACGCGCGCCTGGCCGTACCGCGAGCTCGGGCGTGCCGAGTTCGACGAGCTGGTGCGCATGCTCGCCGAAGGCTACAGCACGCGCCGCGGGCGCCACGGGGCACTCATCTACCACGACGGCGTCAACCGCCGCATCAAGGGGCGGCGCGGCGCCCGCCTCACCGCGCTCACCTCCGGCGGCACCATCCCCGACACCGCCGATTACCAGGTGCTGCTCGAGCCGCAGGCGCAGTTCGTCGGCACGGTGAACGAGGATTTCGCCATCGAGAGCCTGCAGGGCGACATCTTCCAGCTCGGCAACGTGTCCTACCGGATCCTCAGGGTCGAGCCCGGGCGGATCCGCGTCGAGGACGCGCGCGGCGAGCCGCCGACCATCCCCTTCTGGACCGGTGAAGCCCCGGGAAGGACCGACGAGCTGTCGACGAGTGTCTCGCGGCTGCGCGCGGAGCTCGAGGCGCGGCTCGATCAGGGCACCGAGGCTGCAACCGCATGGCTGATCGCCGCGAGCGGCATCGCCGCGAGTGCCGCGGTGCAGCTCACCAGCTATCTCGCCGCCGCGCGCGCCGCGCTCGGCGCTCTGCCGACGCAGCAGACCGTCATCTTCGAGCGCTTCTTCGACGAAGCCGGCGGCATGCAGCTCGTCATCCACTCGCCCTTCGGCAGCCGCATCAACCGTGCGTGGGGCCTCGCCCTGCGCAAGCGCTTCTGCCGCTCGTTCAACTTCGAGCTGCAGGCGGCCGCGACCGAGGACACCATCGTCTTGTCGCTCACCACGGCACACAGCTTCGAGCTCGCCGAGGTGGCCCGCTACCTGCATTCCAACAGCGTGCGGCCGCTGCTTACCCAGGCGCTGTGCGCGGCGCCCATGTTTCCGGTGCGCTGGCGCTGGAGCGCGACCATCGCGCTGGCGCTGCCGCGCTTTCGCGGCGGTAAGAAGGTGCCGGCGCCGCTGCAGCGCATGGCGGCCGAGGACCTGATGACCGCCATCTTCCCCGACCAGGTGGCGTGCGCCGAGAACCTCGTCGGCGAGCTCGAGATTCCCGACCATCCGCTGGTGCGCCAGGCGATCCACGACTGCCTCGAGGAGGCGATGGACGTCGAGGGTCTGGAGCGGCTGCTGCGCGGCCTCGAGTCGGGCAGCATCCGCTCACTGGCCCGTGATCTCACCGAGCCCTCGCCGCTCGCGCTCGAGGTGCTGTCGGCGCGGCCCTATGCGTTTCTCGACGACGCACCGCTCGAGGAGCGGCGCACGCAGGCGGTGATGAGCCGCCGCTGGCTCGATCCGCAGACTGCCGCCGATATCGGCAAGCTCGACCCCGAGGCCATCGACCGGGTGCGCGAGGAGGCCTGGCCCGACGCCGCCGATGCCGACGAGCTGCACGATGCGCTCGTGTGGCTCACCTGCCTCGGCGCGGCGGAGGTCGAGCGTCAGCCGGGCTGGCCTGAGCTCATGATGGCGCTGGCCGCGGCACGGCGCGCGACACTCCTCACGACGGGCGACAGCCGCCTGTGGGTCAGCGCCGAGCAGCTGCCGCTCTTCACCGCAATCTACGGCCAGGCCTCCCGCGACCCGCCGGTGTCGACCCCGGCGGCGCACGAGCGCACGCCGACCCCGGAGGCGGCTCTCATCGAGGTGGTGCGCGGGCGGCTCACGGGCTCCGGTCCCGTGACCGCAGCGGCGCTCGCGGTGCTCATGGGTCTGCCGACGCCGCGCATCGATGCCGCGCTTGCCGCCCTCGAGGCCGAGGGCTTTGCCATGCGCGGACTCTTCACGGCCACGGCGACCGCGGCCGCGCTCGAGTGGTGTGAGCGCCGGCTCCTCGCCCGCATCCATCGCTACACGGTCAAGCGGCTGCGCGCCGAGATCGAGCCGATCGAGGCACGCGATTACCTGCGGTTCCTGTTCGAGTGGCAGCGCGTCACCCCGGCCGGACGCATGGAGGGGCCGGATGCGGTCGGCGCGATCCTCGCGCAGCTCGAGGGCTTCGAGGCTGCCGCCAGCGCCTGGGAGACCGAGATCCTCCCCGAACGCATCAGCGAGTACGAGCCCGCCTGGCTCGATGAGCAGTGTCTCGCCGGGCGCTTTGCGTGGACGCGCCTGAGCGCGCGGAGCCGCGACCCGGAGCGGCGCGCCGCTCCGGTACGCGCCACGCCGATCGTGCTGCTGGCGCGGCGCACCCTGCGTTTGTGGTCAGCGCTCGGATCCGCGCCCGGCGACCCGCTCACCACCGCCGCGCTCAGCGCCGCTGGCGAGCGGGTCGCGCAGTACCTCGCCGTGCATGGTGCCTCGTTCTTCGATGAGCTCGCGGACGGCACGGGCCTCCTGCCCTCGCAGGCGGAGGAGGCGCTCGCTGAGCTCGTGGCTCTCGGGCTAGTCAGCTCCGACAGCTTCGCGGGCCTGCGGGCCCTGCTCGTGCCGGCGGAGCGCCGCCGTCCCGCAGTCGGCGGCCGCCGACGGCGACGCGTTGCTCTCTTCGGCATGGATGCCGCCGGACGCTGGGCGCGCAGCGCGCGCGAGCCGGCGCCGCCGCCGGTGAGCGCCGCTGCCGAGCGTGCCCGCGAGGAGGAGGTCATCGAGCACGTCGTGCGGACGCTCTTGAAGCGCTGGGGAGTCATCTTCTGGCGGCTGCTCGCGCGTGAGGCCGACTGGCTGCCGCCGTGGCGCGAGCTCCTCATGTGCTGCCGGCGGCTGGAGGCGCGCGGTGAGATCCGCGGCGGGCGCTTCGTCGCGGGAGTGAGTGGCGAGCAGTACGCGGCTCCCGAGGCGATCGGCTTGCTGCGCGAGGCACGCCGCAAGCCTCGCGAGGGGCACTACGTGTCACTCTCGGGCTCGGACCCGCTGAACCTCGTCGGCATCCTCACGCCCGGTGCGCGGCTGCCGGCGCTCGCCGGCAATCGGGTCCTGTATCGCGACGGGGTGCCGCTCGCGTTCTTCGCCGGAGGCGAAGTGACCTTCCTCGCAGAGCTCCCCGCCGCGGAGCAGTGGGAGGCACGGAACAAGCTCCTGCGCCGCCACGTGCCGGCGGCGCTGGCGGACCTGGCGTAACTCCCGCGCGGCGCGGGCGCGCAAGCCGCTATCGCGCAGTCCCGACGTCCGCAAGCGGCCCAACTCCGGTCGTTAGGGCATCAGGATTGCCAGCCCCGAACCGGACATTCGCAGTCATCTCACAGCCCGCTCCAAGCGATTCGGACGCGCACTCTCCCTCGGAACGAAACTCGCGGCCGTCACGCGGATGACGACGTGCGCCCCCTGGAAGCAGCGGAGAACCTCGACTGCCCGCTCCTTCTCTATAACGGCTTCGTCGACATCGACAATGTGGGACGCTCTGCGAATCTGGGTTTAGATTCCTTCGAAGCGGGGAAGCTTATGAGTTCATGTGCAAGTTGCATTGACTTCACATACACGCCGGATACCCGGCGGTGCCACGACGTCTCCGCGACTGGCGGCATTCCGGGCACGATGCTCGGGTATTCGGCAGCAAGGCGGCGCGTCAGTTCTTCGGGCGGTGCAAACGCCAAATCGGGCTTCATGAACAGCGCAACACTCAGCACGTCTGCCCACTGAATCATTTGAATCAGATCCGGTGGTTCACGAGGACAAGCCGGAAGAGGATCGTGGTGACGGCGAACCACTTCGCCTATCGCAGCAGGCAGACGCCACTTTTTGCAAGCGTTCCACCCAAGCCAAGCGTGGTCATATCCGAGCGCTTCTCGCTCCATCTCGACCGATTCATGTGGTGATGCCCCATGCCTGTCGTCCATTTTGCACTTATCTGCGGGCGCCCCCTCAAACTGCACGAACCGGCCGATGTCGTGCAACAGACCGCAAACGTAGGCCTGCGCCGCGACGGCTTCCAGGGCTTGTTCGCAAAACATCCGGGCAAACAGCGCGGTCTGCAGCGAGTGGATCAACAGGAAGCGCTGGGGCTCGGAATGCGGAATGAAAACTCTAGCTACAGCCAGTCCCAACACGAGCCCAGCAGTTTGCTGCGGACCGAGTCGTAGGACCGCCTCGTGCAACGACGCGATGGGTGTCGCCGGGGGGTTAAAAGCGGAGTTAGCGCACCTGATCATGTGGCGCGACAAAGCTGGATCACGCTCGGCGAGGTACGCAAGACGGTCGAAGTAATCACCCTCCGTCGGGTTGAGGGCGAGGACTTCGTTTACGACTGTTGGCAGCAGCGGTAACTCCGCGAGCTTGCGCTGCAGCTCGCTTACGGATTTATCGTTCGCTTGTTGCGGCCTCATTCGTGACGTGCGACTGAGCTGTCAAGGAAGAGTTTTGCGGAGGGTCAGTCGTGAGGTGTCTTGCGACTGGACTGAGCCATCGGGATCCCGCTCCTTGGAATCAATAGTCGGGCGACGTGCTTGCCGTCCGATCGCGTACGATCATCCTAACTAAATAACATTCAAAAGAAAGACGGTCCGGCGTGACATCACACTTTTGCCATAATCGGCACGTGTGATGTCGAAAGCGTGAGCCGCTTCGCGGGCCGCAGGCCGTGATTTATGCGCCGTAGACTTCGGGTCCCAGTGTTTCGACAGCGGGAATCCCGGGGTTCGGCAGCGGCCGATCGGAGTAGCGCCTAGCGGAGTCTCGTATTCATGATGGCCTCCCGAAAGCGGCCGGTCGCGAATGTCGGCTCGGGTCAACAGCGCCCCTACGGCAAGAACCCCAACTCACGCTGATGGCGAATGGCCAAGACGCGGACTTCGTCTCGCGCAATGACGAATCGGTACAGGGCAACGTAACCCGTCTGCCCATATGAAATGATCAATTCACGCAACTCGCCCTCGATGCGCCGCCCTAGCAATGGATGCGCGGCAAGAGTCTGGATCGCGGATCGGATTGCCTCTACTGCGCTGATTGCTGCACCCGGGTTCTTGTCACGCAGGAACTCGAATGCACGCTCAATATGATCGAGCGATCCGGCCGAATAGACTATCTGCGCCACGGCTTCGGTCGCGCGGCTGACGAATCGGTGGCCAACCTGCTCATCCAAGCATGGACGTCCTCTGCGCGATAGACTTCCCCTGATCTCTCAATATCGGCATCGGCGGCAAGCGCCTCCTTTACTAGGCTGCGCATCTGTTCCTCGTAGGCAGCATGCCGTTCGACCGCTTCGACGATCAGGCTGTGCGCCGAACGTCCGGTCTGCTTGGCCAGAGAACCAAGTCGAGCGCGCAGCTTCGGAGGGAGGCGGATGGTCGTCGTTGCTGCCATGGCAGTTTCTCCTGAGTGGTGACATGTGGCACAAATGTAGCACATCATCGGTACCGGCTCAACCTGGCTTATCGCGTAGCAAATGGCCAAAGCGGTCGGTCGTGACCGGCAGGTGGGTACAGCCCAATCCGTCAGCAGCCGGGCCATTATGGGACGGCAGCAGTGCTGAAGTAGTTGACACTTAGCTGAGGTTACAGCTTCCAGTAGGCTATTCGGGCGGTCACGCCCGTAGAGATGGAGGAACCGCCCTATGAACCATCCAGCCCTACTGTCGCGCTGCGGATGGATCTTAGGAGCAGCAGCTGTACGTCCCGCGGCGCTTGCGGAGCACCCTGACCAGCGGGATCCGCCGCACGCCCATGACACCGGACGATAGTCTTCTGCGACCAGGCGAAGTCCTCACCCCACATCGCGGGCGTACACTCATCGCGAGCGCGGGGTATCGGGGAGGAGCTCATGAAACTGCGTTACAAGATCCTGGGCGTCATCGTCGTTCTCGCGGCGGCTGCGGTGCTCGCGGCAGCGCTCGTCGTCAGCCACACTTCCCCCTGCGGCGCGGCGCCACCCCCGCCGCAGGGCGCGACGCTCATGAAGGGAGCCGTGCGCCGCTGCTACGGCTCGCCGGATGTCGTCCACTACGAGGACATCGCCAAGCCGAGCCCCGGCGAGCATGAGGTCCTGGTCCGGGTTCACGCCGCATCCGTGAATCCGCTCGACTGGCACTACCTGGAAGGCACCCCGTACCTGGTACGCATGGACCCCAACGCAGGCTTCGGGGCACCGAAGAATCCGCGTCTCGGTGTCGACTTTGCCGGAACCGTTGAGGCGGTCGGCAGGAGCGTCACGCGCTTCAAGCCGGGCGATGAGGTATTTGGCGGCCAATACGGTGCCTTCGCCCAATACGTGGTGGTGCCCGAGGATCGGGCGATCGCGCTCAAGCCCGCGAACGTCACCTTCGAGCAGGCGGCTGCCGTTGCGATCGCCGGAATCACCGCGTTGCAGGCGCTGCGCGACCGCGGCCGGCTGCACGCCGGCCAGAAGGTGCTGATCAACGGCGCCTCAGGGGGCGTCGGTACCTTCGCGGTCCAGATCGCCAAGTCCACGGGCGCAGAGGTCACGGGCGTGTGCAGCACGAAGAACCTGGAGCTCGTACGCTCGATCGGCGCCGATCATGTCATCGACTACACGCGCGAAGACTTCACCAAGGGCACGCAGCGCTACGATCTCATCCTCGACAACGTCGCGACCCACTCGGCGCTCGACTACCGGCGCGTGCTCGAACCCAACGGACTCTACCTCTGGGTCGGCTCGGCCGATTTTGGCAACTGGTTGGGTTTCCTCGCGACTCCGCTCGAGGGCGCAGTCGTCTCGTGGTTCACGAGCCAGAAATTCAGCATGATGGGGGCACGCCTCAACCCCGACGACCTCGCCCGACTGGCAGGCCTGATGCAGTCCGGGAAGCTGTCGCCGGTGATCGACCGGCGTTATCCGCTGAGCCAGGCCGCGGAGGCACTGCGGTACGTGGAGAAAGGCCACGCCCGCGGGAAGGTCGTCCTCACGGTGGACTGAGCGCGGTTAACCGCCGCCGCGAACGGGCTTAAGCGCCATCGCTCCCTCTCCGAGCAGCGCTAGGGAGATGACCGCCCGGATCCATTGCGTGGGGTATGCTCACGCACGATTCATTGCGCGTCTTGTCCTTGGGACAACCTATGCTGGACACAATCGGCCACATCGCCCTGATCGTAAAAGATTCAAGCAGAACGGCCACGCTGTTTAAGGACTTGTTTGGCGCGGCGATTGTGGTGCGCAAAGATGTCGATGGCCATGAGGAGACGTACGTGAGACTTGGTCGAACTTGGTTCGTTCTCGTACAGGCGGAAGTGGTTCGTCCCCGCAGTGGTGATCACATCGCTTTCTCGGTTTCAAAGTCCACGCTTGTAGAAACTGCGGAGAAACTCAAGAGAATGAACATGGAGTTCTTTCTTGCCAGATCAGACACCGCGCTCTATTTCTTCGACTACGACAATCATGTCTTTGAGCTGGATACGACGGACCTGGACCGTGAATTGGCAGGATGACGGGATGAACTACTTCATTCACTCCGGAAACTTCAATTCCCGCATCACCCCCTGAAAGCGTGGCTCCTTGCGCAGCGGCTCCAGGAGTGGATCGGCCTTGAGCGACTCCAGTCCCGGATCGCGCAGCCGCATCGCGGTGTCAAGCCATTCGAGCGCCTGCGGGATAATGCCCCACTGCGCATAGATCGTGGCGTACTGGTACGCCGCGGCCTCACCCGCCGAGGCCTTCATTTTTGCAAGCACGCCCAGCGCGTCGGCGTGCCGGCCGAGCTTGTCATAGGTCACCGCGAGGCATTGCTGACTCACCCAGTAGTCGGGCTTGCGCTCACACGATGCGCGGGCGCGCTCGAAGTCGCCCAGCCGGTAGTAGGTGAGCCCGCGAAACGCGTAGGCCGGTGGATACTCGGGATCGAGTGCCAGGGTGTCCTCTACGGCGGCGAGGGCTTCGCTGTTCTGCCGTGCGAAGTAAAGGGCCGCCCCAAGACTGGAGCGACTGCTGCGGTTCAGCGGATCCAGCACGACGGCGTGCTGTGCGGCGGCGATACCCGCCTCGGTCCGGCCCATCCGGACGGCGAACAATCCATAGACGCGTAACATCCGCGCGTTGCCCGGGGCGAGCGCGAGCGCCCGCTCGTACTCCTCGTTCGCGCGGATGAAATCCAGCGATCCCGCCTCGAAATAGTAGGCCAGCGCCAGGTGACCCTCGGCAAGATCCGGCGCCAATGCGATCGCCTGCCGCGCGTCCGCCAGCGCCTTGTCGAAGCTCTCGCGAACGAGGGGTTCAGACGCGTTCCCAGCATAGGCGGCGAGCGCGGTCGATCGGTTGGCGAATGCCAGCGCATAGTTCGGATCGAGCCCGATTGCTTCCGTGAAGGCGGCAATTGCAGTTTGCAAATCCTTGTTGCCGTGCGCCGCCAGGGCAGCCCTCCGGCCACGCAGGCACGCATCGAACGCCGCGGGGTTGCGCGTCCCGCCCAACTCGATCTTCGTTGCCACGTCCCCGAGCAGGCTCACTTTGAGGGCGCTCGCGACGGCAGCCGCAATCTCGCTCTCGAGCTTCAACACATCGCCCAAGTCCCTGTCGTAGGTGTGGGACCAGAGGTGAAATCCGGTGATCGCATTGATCAACTGCGTGGTGACGCGCACGGTATTTCCAGAGCGCCGCACGCTCCCTTCCAGCACCGCGCCCACATTGAGCTTGCGAGCGATCGTGCCGATGTCGGTGTCCTTGCCCTTGAAGGAGAAAGCCGATGTGCGGGCGGCGACCTGGAGCTCACTGACCTGAGCCAGGGAATTGAGCAGCTCATCGGTGAGCCCGTCGGAGAAATACTCCTGCTCCTTGTCCCCACTCATGTTCACAAACGGGAGCACTGCGACCGAATGCGCGGGTGGGGCGAAGGCGGCGGCGGACGGCGTGAGCTGCTTCGAGATCCAGAACCTGTCAGCAAACAGATACGCCAGCGCCGCGAAGACGACGACGGCAACGATCGCGAGCAGTACCCCCATTGACCGCCGGGACGCAGGGGCCTGCTCGCTGATTCCCGGTGCGGCAGCGGACACTGCGCTCAAGGGCGACAACTCCGGCGACAGCAGGCGCTTTATCCGTTCGACGAAAGCGGCGGGCGTGTCACCGCCGGGCAGGCGCGTCCACTGCACCGCCCGGAACGCGTCCGGGACAAAGGCTTCCGTGTCGCCCGTGCCGTCAACTGCAACCGGCACCAGGAAGGGCTTCTGTTGGGCCATGTGATGGGTGCGCTCGATTGCGAGGTTCCACTCGTGCCGAAAGTAGCCCTCGAGCCGTTGCTGGGTGTGCTGGGAAACAATCGGAATGAAGAGGGCGCAGTCGTGGATCTCGTGCCGGATCTTCTGATCCCATGCATCCCCGCCCCGCAGCTCGCTCTGATCGAGAAAGACCTCGATGCCGGCCGCACTCAGGGCGGCGCAAATCTTCTCCGCTGCCTGCGCATCCTGTGAGGCGTAGCTTAGAAATACCACCTGCGACGGCCCAGTCACCGACGAGACAACCCCTGACAGATCGCCGGAGGTCTTCTCACAGCCTCCGTGGGCGGCAGCTTAGCTCAAGTGGCCAGGGTTGGCCGAGAGCGAGCGCGGGGCGGTCATTGTTCCAGGAAAGTCGTACTTTCGCTCTGGGTGGTCAGTAGCCGACCAACTCCACGTAGCCGCGCCCGCGTAGCGGGCGGCCGGCGCGCGCGCCGCTCACATCGACTGCACCCTCGAAGTACCGCGGACTGGTCTTGAGCTCCTGATCCGCGAGCACCGGACGCACTGTCGCGTCGAGCCCGAGTGACGGCACGCGCACTCGCCAGCCTGACGGATAACGCAGGCCGTCGGCTTGTGTCCAGTGATCGTTGACTTCGATGTCGACCGCCGCGTCGGCAAGGCTGCGCGCCTCACCCGAGCTCTCCACCCAGGTCCCGGCGCTGTGCGGATCGCGGCTGCCGTCGCGACGCCGGAGCGCGTAAAACATGAGCGCCGTGCCATCATCGAGTTGCAGCGCGAACCAGTCCCAGCCCGCCTGAGTTGGCCCGAGTCCGCCGCTCCCCCACTCACGATCGAGCCACGCGAGCCCCCGCACCGCGAGCGGCCTGCCGTGCCGCACCAGCCTCCCCTGCACCGCGATGCGCGGCATCGAGTAGTAATAGCTGGCGGAGCCCGGAGCATCCGACTTTTGCGAGAGTCCTGCCGCGCCGTTCAACACCGGCGGTGTGAGCGGGTGGAGCTCGAGCTCGAGTGCGTATCCCTCCTGCGCGGCGGCGAGCTTCCAATCCTCAGGCGCCGCGCCCGCACCGAACGTCCAGTCATCGATCCACACGCGCAGCGGCGCCCCTTGCGCGCCAGCGAGCCCGAGTGCCGCGCGCGACAGCTTCGTGGCGAAGCGAAAGCGCCGCGCCGCCACATCCGTGATCGCGAAGTGCGCGAGATAGATCTCGCGCGTGCGCCAGGCGGAGCCCGCGGGTGACACTGCAGCCCCGGGAGTTGCGGGCGGTGCAAGCGCGTAGCGAAAGAAAGTCAGCTCGAAGCCGAAGCGCTCGCCCGCCGCATCGTCGAGGTTGCCGGTGAGGTACCACCACTCCTGGCGAAACTCCGGGTGCGGTCCGTGATCGCGCGGAAACACGAAGGCCCGCGGCGCGACCGCCTGCGCAAATCCGGGCGCGGCTCCACCCATGAGCGCACTCAGGTCCGTCGGCGGCGCCGCACCGGCCGGTGCCACCAGAGCCAGCCCGGCAGTGAGGGCGATGCGCGCGGCGGCGCGGGCCATCACTCCTCCCGCAGCCCGGTGGCGAGTGCGGCACGCGCGCTGCGCCACGCGGGGTAGAGTCCCGCACCGAGCGCGGCGGCGAGCGCGACCCACAGCGCGTTGCTGAACTGCGCCGGCGTCAGGTGCAGATCGATGCGCCAGCCGAAGGCGCGCCGGTTGATGACGTCGGTCAGGGTGAGCGCGGTGAGCAGGCCCGCCGGCAACGCCGCGAGCAGTGCCACCACGCCCATGAAGAGCGTCTGGGCGATGACGAGCGCGGCCGTGGCGGCGGGAGTAAGCCCGAGCGTGCGCAGCAGCGCGAGCTCGCGGGCGCGCTCGAGCTCCCAGGCAAGGAGGGCGCTCACGAGCCCGATGGCCGCGACCCCGGCGGCGAGCCAGTAGAGCACCCGCGTGATCACGAAGGTGCGCTCGAAGATGCGCATCGACAGCTCGCGGATCGAGGCGTTGGAGCGGATGAGGAGCGCCTGGCGTCCGCCCACCGCAGCGCGCAGCGCATCGATCGTCGGCGCGGCGGCGACGCTCGGCGCGAGGTACAGGCCGAGCCCCGCGACAGCGTCGTCGTGCCACCAGCGCCGGTATGCCGTGAGGTCGATGAGGACCTCGCCGCGATCATTGCCGTACTCGCGGTACACACCTGCGACGCTGAACGGGCGCGGACCCTCCTCCGTCACCAGAGTGAGCGTGCCGCCCTGCGCGAGCGACAGCCGCCAGGCGAGCGGCTCGGACACCAAAACGGCGCCGCGGGCGAACTCCGGCCAGGCGTGCGCGGCGTCCCCGGCGGTGAATCTGAAGCCGGCGTAGCTCCCCGGGGCGAGCTGCAAAGCGTTGAGGTCGATCGGACCCTGGGGCGAGGACACCGTTACCCGCCGGCCCGCGCTGTGAGCGCCGATGCCGGGCACCGCGAGCAGCGCCCCGATCAGCCGCGGGTCGATGCGCCGCTCCACGCCCTGCATCACTCCGGGCGCGCTCACGTAGATGTCGGCGCGCATCGTCTGCAGCAGCCACTCGCGCAGCGACTCACGAAAGCTCTCCACCATGACGCCGACGCCGATCATGGCGGTGAGCGCCATGCCGAGTGCGGCGATTGCCACACCGGTACGGCTCAACGACGCACCGATGTCCGCGCACGCCAGCCGCGCCACCGGACTTACGCCCGTGGCGAGGCGCGCCGCGCCCGCGGCGAGCACGCGCAGCACCGCCGGCGTCACCGCGGCCGCCGACAGGAGCAGCATGAAGAGCGCCGCGAAGCCGGCGAGGAGGCTGCGGCTCGAGAGCGCGATGGTGAGCCCGGCGCCAAGGGCAAGCGCGAGGCTCAGCCACGCAAGTCTCCCCGCCACCCGCGCCGCGCGCCCCTCGAGCGAGGAGCGCGCGAGCCCGAGCTGCGGCGCGCCGCCCGCCACCTCGAGCGCCGGCAGGAGCGCGGCGACGAGCGCGGTGATGAGCCCCGCCGCGAGCGCCATGAGCACCGTACTCGCCGGCACGCGCACTGCGTGCACCGCGACCACGAAGTAGAGGTCATTGATGGTGCGCGCCACCAGCATGACCAGCCCGCGACCGATCACGAGGCCGAGGATCACGCCGCAGACGGCGCCCGTGAGCCCGAGCACCGCCGCCTCGCCGAGAACCAGAGCGAGCAGCTCGCGGCGGGTTGCGCCGAGTGCCCGCAGCACCGCCAGCAGGGTGCGACGCTGCAGCACCGCGAAGCTCACCGCCCCGTAGATGAGCAGCGTGCCGACGAGCAGCGCAAGCAGGCTCATTGCCTTGAGGTTGGTCGTGAACGCGTCCGTCATGGCGAGGGTCTCGCGCGCCCCGGCCCGGGTCGAGGTGAGCGCGAGTCCCGCGGGGAGCGCCGCCGCGAGCTGCCTTGCGGACGCTTCGCCCGCCTCCCCTGGCGGCAGCCGCACATCGATCCGCGACAGCCGCCCGAGCGCGCCCAACCACTCCTGCGCCTGCGCGATGTCGGTGAGAATCACCCCATCGAAGCCCGCCGGTACATCGTCGAGGCGCGCCATCAGCCGCGCACGGTGCGGCACGCCGCCGACTTCGAGCCCGAAGACGCCGTCGCGGGGGATGCCGAGCTCGCGGGCCGCGGTCGCGCTCATGAGCACCGAGCCGGGCGCAAACCAGGCGCGCGCCTCCTGCGGCTCGTTCACGGCCAGGGCCGCCGGCCCCTGGGTGCCGCCGCTATTGAGCTCGGCGCTCGCGAACGGATCGATGCCGACGAGCTGCATGAGGCGCTCGCCGACCGTGACATAGCCCGTCACCACGGGTGACAGCCGGGCAGCGCCCGGCGCGGCGGCGAGCCGCGTGCGCAGCCGTAGGTACAGCTGCTCGTCGACACCATCGGGCCCGCCCGTGATCTGGTGGGTCGCGGCGCCGTTCACCGCCGCGAGCGACAGCTCGAAGGCGCGCCGCGAGCTCGTCGTGGCGACGTCGACCGCGACGATGGTGCCCACCCCGAGCGTGAGTCCGACCAGCGCCAGCGTCAGTTGCGCCGGATGGCGCAGCAGGTGGCGCAGACTCGCCGCATGCAGGACTCTCACGCGCCCGGCCCCGTCTGGCCCCGGCGCCGTTCGTGCAGCCGTGCCTCGCGCAGCTCGAGCACCCGGTCGGCGCTCGCGGCGAGCGCCTCATCGTGCGTCACCATGACGAGCGTCGTGCCGCGTGCACGCGTCAGCGACAGCAGCACCGGCAGCAGCTCCCGCGCGGTCGCATCGTCGAGATTGCCGGTGGGCTCGTCCGCGAGCAGCAGCTCCGGCTCGTGCACCAGCGCGCGGGCGATGGCGACGCGCTGCTGCTCGCCGCCCGAGAGCTGATCGACCGCGCTGTGTGCGCGCCCGGCGAGCCCCACCGCCGCGAGCGCGGCCAGGCTGCGCTCGGCCGCCGCCGCGCCGCGCACGCCGTTGAGCTCGAGCACGAGGCGTACGTTCTCGGCGACGTCGAGCGTCGGAATCAGGTTGAAGAACTGATAGACGAAGCCGATGTGGGCCCGGCGGTGGAGTGTGCGCTGCGGCTCACCGAGCGCCGACACCACGACGCCGTCGATCTCCACCGCGCCGCCGTCCGCTCGGTCGATGCCGCTGACGAGATTGAGGAGCGTCGACTTGCCCGAGCCGCTGCGTCCCATGATGGCGATGCGCTCGCCGGTGCCGATGTCGGCATCCAGCGCTTCGAGCACGCGATGCACACGCGCCCCTTCGCGAAAGCTGCGCGAGAGTTGCCGGATCCGCAGCACGGTCTGTGCCCTCGGGTTCTTCAGGTAACCCATTGTAGGAACTTCGCCCGGCGGGGATCTCGCTGGCATGCCAGAGCCGGATCGGCGACACTCTCGCCCCGCTGCGGCTCACTCAAGCCGTGCCGTGCACGGCCCGCAGACCAGAAGGACGGTCCATGACATTGCCAGTGCCCCGCCGCGGCCGAATTCTCCTCACCGTTGTTGTGGCAGCCGCAGCGCTGTGCGCTGCCTCGATGCCGGGCGTCGCGCAGCAGCCCTCCCCGACCACTCCCCCGCCCGCCAAGTCCGGCGCGCACGCGCCGGCAAAGAGCGGCGATGCGAAGGAGAAGAGCCCTAACCCCTGCGTGGCCACCACGGGTAAGGGCATGGAGGCGCCGGTCTCGGCCGAATGCAGCCGCGCCGCGAGCCACAGCATCGGGGTGTTGTGGGGCTCGCAGCTGCGCAGCACCGGCGTGCCGCCCAGCTCGGTCGAGATCGCGCAGATCACCCTCGGCATACGCCAGGCGCTGACCGGCAAGATCACGATAGCCGACGACGACCGGGAGAACATCCGTGTGCTGCTGGCCTCGGGGGTTCAGGCGAACCACCACGCCGCGGAGAAATTCCTCGCCGACAACGGCAAGAAGCCCGGCGTCGTGACGACGGCGAGCGGGCTTCAGTACCAGGAGCTCAAGGCCGGCAGCGGCGCCTCGCCGAAGGCAACCGACACGGTGGTCGTGACCTATCGCGGCACGCTGCTCGATGGCACCGAGTTCGACGCCTCCTCCAAGCATGGCGGCCAGCCCGCGACCTTCGAGGTCGACCGTGTCATCCCCGGCTGGACCGAGGCGCTGCAGCTCATGAAGCCGGGCGCCAAGTGGAAGGTGTTTGTGCCGCCGCGGCTGGCCTACGACCTGCGGCCGCCCACCCCGGCGATCCCACCGGGCGCATTGCTGCTGTTCGACGTGGAGCTGTTGAGCGTCAAGCCAGCGTCGGCGCCGCCACCGCCGGCCAGCCCGGCGCCCGCCGCACCGATACCGCAGTCCGCCCTGCCGAAGGCGACCGGCAAGCCGCCGGTGAATGCGCCCGAGAGCCCGAACTCGCCGCCGCCCGCCTCGATCGCGCCGGCATCGAAGTAGCAGCCGCCATCGGCCGCTAGACCCCGAGCTCGCGCCGCACCGCCGCCGTCAGCTCGCGGCCGGCCGCGGGCTCGAACAGCGGCGCCGCCTGCCAGTCGTAGGCCCAGGGATGGCGGCTGCGCAGCGCCTCGGGCTCGTCGCCATAGCGCGGGATGACGTGCGCGTGGAGCGCGGGCTCCTCGTTGCCGAACATCGCGTAGTTGATGCGCACCGCAGCCGTCACCTTGAGGAGTGCGTCCCCGAGGCGCGCCATGTCGGTGAGGAAAGCGCCGCGCGCCTTCAGCCCCAGCGCGTTGAGATCGGCCACCACCGGATCGGGCAGAAGCAGCGCATAGCCGCGCACGAACTGCCGCTCGCCGAATACCGCCCAGCCCGAGGAGAGCCGTGCGATGAGGCGCGCATGGCGTCCGTCGCGGGCAGCATCCACCTGCGCGTGGATGGCGGTGATCATAAGACCTCGAGGTCGCGCAGCGCCGCTACGGTGCTCGCGTAGCCGCCGTGCACGATGCCGTGCCAGCCGCGGCTGCGCGCGGTGGCGATGTTGTCCTCGCGGTCGTCGATGAACACGGTCGCGGCGGGCTCGAGCGCGAAGCGGCGCTCGGCTTCCGCGTAAATGCCGGGGTGCGGCTTCATGACGCCGGCGAGGTAGGAAGGCAGCGCGCCGTGGCCGACGCGGTGCAGCTGGTACTCGCGCGACAGATGCGCCCAGTGCAGGTCGCCGATGTTGGAGAGAAGGTACACGCGGTAGTCGCCGCTCAGGCGATGGGCCAGGTCCACCATCGCGGTCTCGAGCTCGAACATGCCCACCCAGTGCGCGTACAGCTCCGCCACGCTGACCCGATCGTGCGTCAGCTGCGCCAGACGCTCGAGCAGACCGAGGCCATGCAGCCGCCCGGACTCGTGGTCCTCGAGCGCGGCGCGTGCCAGCACCGAGTGAAGATCCTGCGCCGCGACGCCGCCCGACCTCAGCAGCTCGAGCATCGGCCGGTAGTTGAGCCGCACGAACACCCAGCCGATGTCGAACACCACGTTGCGGATTGCAGGACTCGCCATGGGCCCTAGAGAGCGAGCGGATCGACGCCGCCCGCATCGCCGGCGCGCCTATTGACCGCGACCACGGTGGCGCGCGGGAAGAAGTTGAACTCGGACGCGCTGGCGCGCGTGTAGGCGCCCATGGCGCGCCCGATGATCAGGTCGCCGGTCTTGAGCTGCGGCAGCATGAGGTTCTCGGCGATCACGTCGATGCTGTCGCAGGTGGGTCCGGCCAGCACCGCGGGCAGCTGCTCGCCGCCCGTGCGCAGCGGCTCCACCGGATAGCGCGCGTGGTCGTACAGCTGACCGCTGTAGGAGCCGTACAGGCCGTCATCGAGGTAGTACCACCAGTGACCTTCGCGCTGCGCGCGCCCCATCACCGAGGCGACGCCGATCGCCGCCGGGCCGACGATGTAGCGGCCCGGCTCGGCGATGACGCGCACCCGCTTCGGCAATGCCGCGAGAGCTGCGCGCAGCGGCGCACACCAACGGCCGATGTCCTGCACCGGCTGCAGGTAGTCAATCGGGAAGCCGCCGCCGATATCGAGGGTGTCGAAGCTGCCGAGCTTCTCACGCCTGGCCGCTACCATGAGGCGCGTGCACGCCTCCACGGCCTCGACGTGCTTGGTGGCGTCCGGCGCCTGCGAGCCCGCGTGAAAGGACAGCCCGCGCACGCCGACGCCGAGCCCGGCGGCGAGGCGCGCGAGCTCGAGCACCGCCTCCGGGTCGCAGCCGAACTTGCGCGACAGGTCGCACATCGCGCCGGGTGAGCGGAACGACACCCGCAGCAGCAGCTGCGCTGCGTCCCGGTGGCGGGCGAACTTGGCGATCTCGTCGGGATTGTCGGCGACGAAGGTGCGCACCCCGAACTCGAGCGCGTTGGCGATGTCTGCGGGACGCTTGACCGGATGGGTATGGATGCAGCGCTCGGGAGCTACGCCAAGCCGCTCGACCAGCTGTACCTCGCCGCTGGTGGCAAGGTCCAGGAACCCGCCTTCCTCGATGACCGCGCGCACCACCGCCGGGTGCGGCAGGGGTTTCAGCGCATAGTGCAGATCGACGTGCGGCAGGGCCTTGCGCAGCTTCCTGACCTGCGTGCGCACGCGCTCGCAGTCGAGGATCAGCAGCGGCGAGCCGAACTCGCGCACCAGGCGGCGCACTTCTGCAGGCGCGAACGGGTCGATGAATCGGGTGCGGGGCACCGGCGGGATTTTAAGGGAGAACGGCCACGTTGCCCGTGCCTTCGTCGCTCTCCGCCACGTTGGTCGCGGCGCGCAGCAGGCGGTCACGGATCGCATCCCAGCGCTCGCCGTCCGGCACCGCCTGCACGAGGATCTTCTGGCAGCCGGCGCGGTCGAGGGTGCGCAGGTTGTTGTAGAGGTCGTGGCCGTAGCTCTCCGGACGGCGGCCGGCATTGATCCAGGTGACGTACTTGTGGGAGCGCAGCGGCAGGCGCTGTGCGAGCACCGCGATGCGTTTGCCGCCGCCCGAAGCGGCATCGGCCTGCGCGTCGATCTCGCCGGCCGGCACGATCGTCATGGGTGTCAGCGGCGCATAGTGAGTCGGGGCGGTGCCCGGGACCCTGGGGGAGTCCGCGGACGGTCCGACGAGCAGCTCGCCGACCACGGCACGGATCTCTCCGGCGGTGACGCTTCCCGGGCGCAACAGCCGCGCGCTCGTGCCCTCGAAAGACACGATCGTCGACTCGAGCCCGATCTGGCACTCGCCGCCATCGAGCACCACCCGCACGGCCTCGCCGAGCTCCTCGCGCACGTGCTCGGCGCGCGTCGGCGAGAGGCGCCCGTAGCGGTTGGCCGAGGGCGCGACAATGCCGCCGCCGAACGCGGTGAGCAGCTGCTGCGCCATCGGGTGCGCCGGCACGCGGATGGCGATCGTGTCTTGCCCGCCGGTAACGACGTCGTGAACGTGGGCGGCGCGCGGCATAACCATGGTGAGGGGTCCGGGCCAGAAGCGCTCTGCCAGTTTCAGGGCCCCCTCGGGCACCTCGCGCACCCAGCGGTGCAGGAAGCGCGGGCTGTCGAGGTGCACGATCAGCGGCTGCGCCGCGGGGCGCCCCTTGGCCTCGAAGATGCGCCGCACGGCCACCGGATTCTGCGCGTTGGCCCCGAGCCCGTAGACCGTCTCCGTGGGGAAAGCGACCAGCTCCCCGTCGCGCAACGCCTGCACGGCAGTTTCGATCTCGACCTGGGTGGCGCGGACGACTCGGACCATAGGGATGATGAATTCTAGCAAGCCGCGGGCGGCAGTACCGTGTGTTGCAGCAAAGCATCAGGGTGCTACAACACCCTGTGAAACTTGAGGAAAAAATACGCCCTATTCGAGCGCCGTGCGCACCCAGCCGGCGCTGGTGTGCTTGAGCTCGTAAGCCGGCCAGTAGTGCTTGTCGAGCTTAAGCGTGATGACTTCCGGGGCGTTGTTCCAGGTGATGGTCCGCAGGCGCACCGAGGAGCGGTCCGGCCGGCCGGTGACGACCTTGAGAAAGGTGTCGAGATCGGGAGTCGCGACGCCGTCCACCTCGACGATGCGCCGTCCCGGATAGAGCCCGTAGCGCGTGGCAGGCGAGCCGTAGGCGAAGTAGGCGACGTACACGCCGCGGGGCGGAATGGCGCGCTGCGCGCTCATCGCACGGTGCGGCGCCTGCAGCGTCGCGCCTGCCCACTGCACCAGCCGCTCGACATCGCTCCCGGAGAGCTCGGCGGTCGGCACCTCCAGCGTCTGCTCCTCCTGCCCGCGCCACACGGTAGCGTGCACCAGCTCGCGGTCGGCGGCCGCCTGCTCGACTTCACGGAACCGCGTCACTATCTTGCCGTCGATCGCCAGCAGCAGGTCTCCCTGCTGCAGCGTGTGCGCGGCGGCGGAACCGGCCACCAGGCGCACTACCGTGAGCGCCTGCCGGCGCGTCGGCGTGTGCTGCGCAAGGCGCTGTGTCCAGCTGTCCGACAGGCCGAGCTCGCGCGCGCTGGCGAGCGGCTGCACGCTGAGCTCGGCCTCGAGCGAGTGCAGCGGGCGTCCGGTGCGCACGCGATCGACCATGTCGGCGACCACGTCGATCGGTACGCCACGCGTGTCCTGGGTGAGCTCGCGGCCGTTCTCATAGGCAAAGCTCGACCAGGTGCCGAGGACGTTGCCGTCCTTGTCCGCGAGCACGCCGTCGAAGTCGAGCGGCGGGTTCACGAGCTGCACGGTCTCGAGGTTGCTGTCGCGGAAGCGCATGGTGCGCGACAGCGGCAGCTCGAGAGGCTCGATGCTCGCGACCTCGGTGGCGCGCGAGTGCACCTGGCTGTCGGCGCCGAGTCCCACGACCCAGAGGGGCTCGCCCGCGCTGACCTCGCGCGGCGTGAGCTTCGCCGCCCGCACCGGCGTCGAGCCGATCAGCTGCGGGTCGTAGGCCACGAGCGCGTAGTTGTGCAGCGGGTGGATGTACACCACGCGCCCCGGCACCTGCACCGTGCCGGCGAAGGTGACCGTCACGTTGCCGACCGCGACCGGCACGGTGTTGCGGTCCACGACCACGAGCCCGCGCGCGGCATCCACCACCAGCCCGGTGCCGTGATAGTTGCGCTCGGTGATGCCGGACACCGAGTACGGCATGTCGAAGGTCACCATGACGAGGGACGGCGCGAGTGCCGTCTGGCGCGGATCGCTGTAGCGCGGGAACACCGTCGAGCTCACCGCCGGCGGCTTCGGCGCCGGTCCCGGGGCGAGGTCCTTGCAGTCCCACCAGCCCTTGGCGTCGTCGCGGTCGCAGTGGTGCGCGGGGTACCACAGGCGATCGATGCGCACGGCGCGCAGCTGGCTGCCGTTGGGGTCGTCGATGGTGATGTAGCGCACCGTGGCGTAGTCGCCGTTGCCAAGCTGCGCGATGCCGCTCTCGAAGGCGGCGAGATCGTCGGTCTTGCGGCCGTTGAGCGCCACGATCACTGCGCCGCGCGGTACCGCGGCGCTGCCGAACACGTAGCCCGGGTTGGCGAGGTACACGCCGTGCATCGGCACGTTGAAGGCACGCGCCAGCTGATACGACAGGGTGTTGACAACCGCATCGCCGAACTCGGCGTAAGCGCTCGGGGTGATCGCGTGCAGGTCGCCGACCGGCAGGTGCGCCGACACCGGCCGGCCGCCGCGTTGCAGCTCGACCTCGACCGATTGCCCGACCGAGGCATCCAGCACCTCCTCGAGCGGCTCGAACTGCGTGACGTAATGGCCGTTCAGGCGCACCAGGATGTCCCCCGGCTGCAGCACGTTCTCACTCGGCGAGCCCGGCAGCACCTCGGTCACGACCAGCATGCCGGTGAAGCGCGGGAAGGTACGACGCACGTCGGCCTCGGTGCGTGCATCGAGCCCGAGGCGATCGAGCTCATCGTAGGGCTGGTAGTTGAAGACCGTGTAGAGCGTGCCGCGCGTTACCGGCTTGCCCTGCTGGATGAGGCTGAGCGCGCGGCGCACGCGCCCGAGCGGCAGGTAGAAGCTGGAGGCCGCACCGCTCGCCCCGCCGGCATTGAGCGCGACCACGCGGCCGCGGATGTCGATCACCGGCGAGCCCGAGGAACCGCCCGAGGTTCCAGACGCCGCCTGCAGATAGAAAGTGTTGAAGTCGTTGTACTTGGCGAGCCCGTAGTCGGGTGCGTCGCGATCGAGTCGCGCGAGCGTGCCGGCGAGGATCGACAGCTGCTCGCCGGCGTTGTTGCCGACCACGCGGATCTCGCGCCCGATCTGTGCTCCCTCCGGATACAGCGGCAGCGCCTTCGGCCTGATGAAGCGCAGCTTCGCCGGATCGTAGCGATAGAAGCCGAAGTCGTGGACCGGGTCGCGGTATATGGGATAGAGCTGCACCTCCTCGCGGTTGAGGAAGGTGGCCTCGGCCGTCACCGGCCCCGGCGTCACCACGTGCCGGTTGGTGAGAATCAGGCCGCGCTCGGCATCCACAACGAAGCCGGTCGCCTGTGCAGTGGTGTTCCACTCGGTGTCGAAGGCGCGCGTCAGGTCGAGATCGATGGAGACGACGCTGCCGGCGATACGCTCGAGCGTCACCGCCCAGTCGGGGTTCGCCTCGACCGCCGCGGCCTGCTGCGCAATCTGCGGCGCCGCGGTACCTGCAGTCGTCGGCATGGGTGGCCCCGGTGCGGGCTCGGTGACCGCGGGCGCGCCGCCGTCGCGCCCCGTCGGCGGCGGCGGCGGCTCCGCCGCCTGCACCAGCGCACAGGCGAGCAGAGCGGCGAGCAGCAGTCGCATGAATCGCGGCAAGCGGTTGTTCCTCAGCGGCCGAGCAGCACCAGCAGCCACACCGCGATGAGCAGCACGAAGGACATGAGCACGGCCGCCGAGCCGATATCCTTGGCCAGTCCCGCCAGCACGTGCCGCTCGGGCCCGATCCGGTCCACGGTCGCTTCGATGGCGCTGTTCAGCAGCTCGACGATGAGGATGAGCAGCACCGGACCGATGAGCAGCGCGCGCTCGATGCCGCCGTGCCCGAGCCACAGTCCCAACGGTATGACGCACACCGCGAAGAACAGTTCCTGGCGGAATGCCGCCTCGTCGCGGTAGGCGCCCGCGAGGCCCTTGAAGCTCGAGCCGAACGCCCGCAGCAGCCGCGTCAGGCCACGCGGCTTGTAACGATCTAGGGCTGCGTCGTGGGCTTCCATGTGAGGTCCAGGTGTCGGGCCGCCCGCACGTCATCCAGGCGGCGCACCGGCATGGTATGCGGTGCGCCGCGAACGCGCTCGGGTTCCTGCTCGGCCTCGCGCTGAATCTGTGACATGGCCGCCACAAAGGCATCCAGCACGTCCTTGCTCTCGGTCTCGGTCGGCTCGATCAGCAGACATTCCGGCACCAGCAGAGGAAAGTACGTGGTGGGTGCATGGAAGCCGAGATCGAGCAGGCGCTTGGCGAAATCCATCGCCGTCACGCCCAGATCCCGCGCTTGGCGCTTCAAGGTCACGATGAACTCGTGGCTCGCGCGCCGCTCGGGATAGGCGGCATCGAAGCCCGCAGCCTGCAGGCGCTTGAGCATGTAGTTGGCATTGAGGGTCGAGTACTCGCCGACGGCACGCATGCCGTCGCGCCCGAGGAGGCGCATGTAGATGTAGGCGCGCAGCAGCACGCCGGCGTTGCCCATGAACGCCGACAGCCGTCCGATCGACTGCGGCAGGTCGCTCTCGGCCAGCCAGCGGTAGCGCTCATCCTCCCTGGCGACGATCGGAATGGGCAGGAAGGGCAGCAGGCGCGCGCCGACACCCACCGCGCCGGCACCCGGGCCGCCGCCGCCGTGGGGCGTCGAGAAGGTCTTGTGCAGGTTCATGTGCATAACGTCAAAACCCATGTCGCCGGGGCGCACCTTGCCGAGGATGGCGTTGAGATTCGCACCGTCGTAGTAGAGGAGCCCGCCCGCCTCGTGCACCACGCGCGCCACGTCCTCGATGCCGCGCTCGAACACCCCGAGGGTGGACGGATTGGTGAGCATGATGCCGGCGGTGTTGGGACCGACCGCGGCCTTCAGGGCCGCGAGATCGGCGTCGCCGGCAGCGTTGACCGGAATCTCACGCACCACACAGCCGCACATGGTCGCGGTGGCAGGATTGGTGCCGTGCGCCGCCTCGGGAACGATGATCTCGTTGCGCTTCAGGTCGCCGCGCGCGCGGTGATAGGCGCGGATCATGGCGACGCCGGCGAACTCGCCGTGGGCGCCCGCCATCGGCGACAGCGCCACACCCTGCATGCCGGTCACTTCTTTCAGCATCTCCTGCAGCTCGTACATGCAGGCGAGGAACCCCTGGCCGTGCGATTCCGGCGCGAGGGGGTGGCGCGCGAGGAACTGCGGCAGCATGGCGTACTGGTTGCAGGCCTTGGGGTTGTACTTCATCGTGCACGAGCCGAGCGGATAAAAGTGCGTGTCGATGGAGAAGTTGAGCTGCGACAGGCGGGTGAAATGCCGCACCGCTTCGAGCTCACCGACCTCGGGAAGCTCAAGTGGCTGCACGCGGCGCAGGCCGGCCGGAAGATCGGCGAGCGCCGCCGCCGCCGTCTGCTGCGGCCACTGATCGCTCGCCCCGCGCCCCGGGTGCGAGTACTCGAAGATCACTTTCTCTTTGCCTGGCATGAGTTGCATCCCGTTCATCAGGCGGCGCGCGCCGTCTGCAGCACCTCGCCGAGCGAGGCGCGGTAACGCTCGAGGTCGGCGGCAGTCTTGGTCTCGGTGGCGCACACCAGCAGCGCCGGTCCCAGCTCCGGGTAATACGGCGCGAGGTCGAGCCCGCCCAGAATGCCGCGCGCGGCGAGTGCCTCCAGCACCGGCGCCACCGGGCGGTCGAGCAGCAGCACCGCTTCGTGGAAGTGCGGCCCGGTGAAGGCCGGCTTGACGCCCGGCAGCCGGCTGAGAGAGCCGATGAGCTCGCGGCTGCGCGCGTGGCTCGCGGCCGCAGTGCGCTCGAGGCCCTTCGCTCCCATCAGCGACAGGTAGATGGTCGCCGCCGTCACCAGCAACCCCTGGTTGGTGCAGATGTTGGAGGTCGCCCTGGCGCGGCGGATGTGCTGCTCGCGTGCCTGCAGCGTCAGCGTGAAACCTTCGCGCCCCGCGGCATCGAGCGTGCGGCCGACGATGCGCCCGGGCATCTGCCGCACGTGCTCCATGCGCGTGGTCATGAAGCCGAAGTAAGGACCGCCCGAGGACAGCGGCACGCCGAGCGGCTGCCCCTCGCCGACGGCGATATCGGCGCCGCGCGTGCCCCACTCGCCCGGGGGCTTCAGCAGCGCCAGTGAGGTGGGATTGACGACGGCGATCACCTGGATCGCGCGCGCGTGCGCCCAGTCGGTGAGCGCGTCCACGTCCTCGAGCCGCCCGAAGAAATTCGGCTGCTGGATGACGAGCGCGGTCAGGTCCTCGGACTCGTACCTGGCGAGCGAGGCGGCGGGCGTGATGCCCTCGGCCGTGCAGTAGGGGAGCTCCTCGAACCTCAGCCCCTGGTTGCTCGCCATCGCCACCGCCACCCGGCGGTAGTGCGGGTGCACGGTGGTCGGCATGAGGATGCGCGCGGCCTTCGACTTGCGGTTGGCGCGCACCGCCATGAGCGCGGCTTCCGCGGTCGCCGACGCCCCGTCGTACATCGAGGCGTTGGCGACTTCCATGCCGGTGAGTCGCGCGATCATGGTCTGAAACTCGTAGATCGTCTGCAGCGTGCCCTGACTCGCCTCCGCCTGGTAGGGCGTATAGGCGCTGTAGAACTCGCCGCGGGTGGTGATCGCCCACACCGCCGCCGGAATGTGGTGCTCGTAGGCACCGGCGCCGAGGAAGCTGAGGGGGACGCCGTCGGCCGCGGCGCGCTCGCTCATCAGCCGACCGATCTCCATCTCGTTGAGCGCGGCCGGCACACCGGCGAGCGACTTCACGCGCAGGCCCGGCGGAATCTCCCCGAACAGCTCTTCGATGCTCTTGGCACCGATTGCCTCGAGCATCGCCGCGACGTCCGCCTCGGTATGGGGAATGAAGGCCATCAGCCGCCCTCCGCGTCCTGCACGCTGGTGTAATCCGCCGCCGACAGCAGACCTGCCGCCGCGATTGCTCCCACCGCGGGCCGCATGCGCATCAGCCATCCCTCACCGTACGGGTCGGAGTTGACGGTCTCCGGCGCGTCGGCGAGTTTCGGATTGCCCGCGGTGATCTCGCCGCTCAGCGGCGCGTACACATCGGACGCCGCCTTCACCGACTCGACCACCGCACACGGCTCGCCCTCCTTTACGGCGCGCCCGGCTTGCGGCACCTCGACGAACACCAGATCGCCGAGCGCGTGCTGCGCGTGATCGGTGATGCCGATCTCAACCGTACCGTCGGCGAGCGTGCGCACCCATTCGTGGGACTTGGTGTACTGGCGGTCCGCGGGAACGTTGCTCATGGAGAAGTCCTTGGCTTGGATTTCGAATTGGGGATCAGGTCAGGAGCGACTTGCCGAAGCGCACGAACGGCGGCTTCACGACGCGCGCATTGAGAAGCTTGCCGCGGATGTCCACCTGCACCCGCGCGGACGTCGCGGCCGGAACTCGCGCCAGTGCGATCGAGCGCTCGAGTGTCGGCGAGAAGCTGCCGCTGGTGATCTCGCCCTCGCCCACCGTCGCTACCACGACCTTCTGGTGGCTGCGCAGCACGCCGCGGTCTTCCAGCACCAGCCCGACGAGCTTACGCGGCGAGCCCGCCTCAAGGATCGCCTCGAGCGTCTTGCGGCCGACGAAATCACGCTCGCGGGGCTCGAGCGCCACGGTCCAGGCGAGCCCCGACTCATAAGGATGAGTGTTCTCGTCCATGTCGTTGCCGTAGAGGTTCATGCCGGCCTCGAGCCGCAGTGTGTCGCGCGCACCGAGGCCGCAGGAGGCGACACCGAGGGAGTTGAGCCGCCGCCACGCCGGCACCGCATCCGCAGCCGGCATCATGACCTCGAAGCCGTCCTCGCCCGTGTAGCCGGTGCGCGCCACGAACCAGCCACCGAGCTCACGGCCAACGAACACGGGCAGCGCGAGCGCGGCTTGCGCGTCGGCCGCACCGAGCAGCTGCACCGTCTTGTCGCGCGCCTCCGGGCCCTGGACCGCGAGCATGGCGAGATCGGCGCGCTCGCTGACCTCGACGCCGAAGGCGGCGGCGTGGCGGCGGATCCAGGCGAGGTCCTTGTCGCGCGTGCCGGCGTTCACCACCGCCCGGAACCAGTCCGCGGTGAGGAAATAGACGATGAGGTCGTCGATGACGCCGCCGCGCTCATTGAGCAGGCACGAGTACAGCGCCTTGCCGGGAATGCGCAGCCGGCCGACATCGTTGGCGAGCAGGTACTGGAGCAAGGCCCGCACCCGTGGGCCCTTGAGGTCGACCACGCACATGTGCGAGACGTCGAACACGCCGGCGGCGCGGCGCACCGCGTGGTGCTCGCCGAGCTGCGAGCTGTACTGCACCGGCATATCCCAGCCGCCGAAGTCGACGATCCGGGCACCGAGCTCCTGGTGCAGCGCGAACAACGGGGTCTGTCTTCCCACAGCTACGTCCTTCGGCCAATAAAAAAGGCGGCAGGCACCTTCACCTCGCTTAGGCGAGGCGCCTGCCGCCCTTCTGTCCTGTGACCTGAGAGATCAGGCGCCTCTCAGACGCCGCTCCCCTTCGGTGGGTGGAGGGTGATCCACCGCTCTCCAGAAGCCCCGCGGAACGCGTACCGCGCGTCCCGCCGTCTGCCGTTCTTGTGCCTGAGCGTTTCCGGGCGGAATTTGCGCCTTCGGCGGTCCGGCTTGGCAGCCGGACTCTCTCCGGACAGACCGATTCGAGCCCGCCAATGATACCAGCCCCGGCAAGTGCTGCCCAAGGCGCTTGCGCGCCCCTGAGGGTGATGTCTCAGGCTCAGCAACGGTAGAATTCGCGCCGCATGAGCCTCGCCCGCCGCCCCTCAGTCCAGGTGTCCATCGGTCAGGTCCGCGTCGGCGGCAATGCGCCGATCGTGGTCCAGTCCATGACCAATACCGATACCGCCGACGTCGAGGGCACCGCGCGGCAGGTGCAGGCGCTCGCGCGCGCGGGCTCGGAGCTGGTGCGCATCACCGTGAACACCAGCGAGGCCGCGGCCGCGGTCGCGCCGATCCGCGCCTGGCTCAATCACGCCGGCGTCACCGTGCCCCTGATCGGCGACTTCCACTTCAACGGCCACAAGCTGCTGCGCGAGCACCCCGACTGCGCGGCGGCGCTCGCCAAGTACCGCATCAACCCCGGCAATGTCGGGCGGGGAGCCAAGCGCGACCCGCAGTTCGCCGAGATGATCGGGATCGCCTGCCGTTATGACAGGCCGGTGCGCATCGGCGTGAACTGGGGGAGCCTCGACTCGGACCTGCTGACGCGCCTCATGGACGAGAACTCATCGCGTCCTGAGCCGCTCGACGCCCAGACCGTCACGCGCAACGCGGTGGTACTGTCGGCACTCGCCAGCGCGCAGCGTGCCGAGGAGCTCGGCCTGGCGCACAACCGCATCATCCTCTCGGCCAAGGTGAGCGGCGTGCAGGACCTGATCGCCATCTACCGCGACCTCGCCGCGCGCTGCGATTATCCGCTGCACCTCGGGCTGACCGAGGCCGGCATGGGCTCCAAGGGCATCGTGGCCTCGACCGCCGGCATGTCGGTGCTGCTGCAGGAAGGGATCGGCGACACCATCCGCGCATCTCTCACCCCCGAGCCCGGCGGCGACCGCACGCAGGAAGTGGTGGTGGCGCAGGAGATCCTGCAGACCATGGGGCTGCGCGCCTTCACGCCGCTGGTCATCGCCTGCCCCGGGTGCGGGCGCACCACCAGCACCTTCTTCCAGGAGCTGGCGCAGCGGATCCAGTCGCACATCCGTCAGCGCATGCCGCAGTGGCGGCGCGAGTACGCCGGCGTCGAGGAGATGACGGTCGCGGTCATGGGATGCGTCGTGAACGGCCCGGGCGAGAGCAAGCACGCCAACCTCGGCATCAGCCTGCCCGGGACCGGGGAGCGGCCGGTGGCGCCGGTGTACGAGGACGGCGAGAAGACCGTGACGCTCAAGGGTGAGCGGATTGCCGAGGAGTTCCAGGAGATCGTCGAGCGCTACGTCGAACGGCGTTACACGCGTCTCGGTTCCGGAGGTGGCGCATGAGCACACAGCTGGCCGCACGCAAGTGCAAATCCTGCGAGGGCGGTATGCCGCCGCTCACGCCCGCCGAGGCGGGCAAGCTCCTCACGCAGATCTCGAGCGAGTGGGCGCTCATCGAGAACGCCCACGCCATCCAGCGCAAGTTCGCGTTCCGCGACTTCTACCGCACCATGAGCTTCGTCAACGCGCTCGCGCACATCGCCAACATCGAGGACCATCACCCGGACCTCGAGGTCGGCTACAACTACTGCCGCGTGAAGTTCACGACCCACGCCGTCAAGGGGCTGTCGGAGAACGACTTCGTGTGCGCGGCGAAGCTGGACCTGATTCCTGTTGTTTGAACGGCCTCTGTGTTGTGCGGGGGGGTCACAGGCTACCCGCGATCTCGAACTCGAAGTGCGCCTTCGCGAGCCACAGCAGCGCGAACACGAAACACCCGACGCTGAAGCCGAGGATCAGGACGATCGCCTGACGAAAGCGGTAGTCCCAGTTGCGGTCCGAGAGGAACGCCGAAACTGCAACCATCAGGTAGACGTATCCGACGACGGCCAGAGGCGGCAGCGCCAGCACCAACAGGCTGTGGAATGGCGAAGACAGCCGCGGCCGCAGCAGTGCGAACCAGCCGCTCTCGGCGACCAGGATCGCCGCCAGCCACAGGGGCCATGCGCGCAGTGCCGGATTGTCTCGAGTGAGCCGCATTCCGGGCAATCCTACTTCACCCACTCATACAATGGCTTGCTCTTGTCGACCACGTGCACCGTCAGGAGCTTCAGCGGCTGGTCCCCTACCACGGTGAAGCCGGCGTGCGGCACGTCACGCAGGTTCAGAAAAGAGCTGCCGGTCTGCATCATCGTTGGCGCCTGGCCGGGAAGCTGCACCATCGACCCCTGCAGCACGTAGCCGGTCTCGATGCCGTGATGCGAGTGACGCGGAACAGTCTCGCCCTTCCTGATCTCGCTGACCGAGGTGATGACCTCCATGTCCGGGGAGGTGGTCAGATCGGCGCGCTTGAGCTCCTGCCGCTGTGGCAGGTCGCCTGTCATCGTGCCGGCCCAGACGCTCGCAATCAATGCGCAGACTGAAAGAATCGCCAGCGATCGCCGTGTCCGCATGATGCCCTCCCGCGCTACACGATCGTTACCTATTGCATTCCCATGATGCGCCTGCTCATGGTCGATGATCGAGCTCTCATCTGCGCATCAGCAACATGAGCACCGGGACCATGGCAAGACGCGCCACGGCCACCGAGACGACGATATCCGGGAACAGCAGGTCGCGCCGCATACGCCAGTAGAGGATTCCGATCGTGCCCGCGAGCGAGGCAACGCCCCCGAGCGTGGGAATGAACGACAGGGCCGCACCACCGACGGCCGCCAGGACTACGTCCAGAAACTGGTACTGAGTCCGAAACACCGCGAAGCCGAGCGGAATCACGGCCACGCCGACCACCGCGTAGGTCACAGCCACGACATATGCGTTCAGGGCAGACCCCTCCCCTTCATACCGCCCGCCGCGCCGCCTCGGGCAGCTCCCCGCTCACCCCGAGTGCGCGGCGGATGAAGAAGCGCCGCAGCTCCTGGCTGCGGTTCACCCACGCGAGCCCGTGCTGCGCAATGCGCGCCAGCGGTCCCGTGCCGTGCGCGAGCAGGCGGTCGAAGGCATCGATGGCGGTGCTCATGGCGGCGACTTCGCTCTTGCGCCAGCGCTCGTACGCCCGCAGCACCGTGAGCGACCCGGGATCCTCGCGCTCACCGATCGCCTGCGCCACGAGCTGCGCCAGCGCGGCGGCATCGAGTAATCCCAAATTCACGCCCTGGCCGGCGAGCGGGTGCACGACGTGCGCGGCGTCGCCGATGAGCGCAACGCGCTGGGCGACGTAGCGCGGCGCCGTGACGCGCCGCAGCGGCAAGGAGGCTCGCTCGCTCACGAGGCGCGTCGCGCCGAGAGCCAGATCCGAGGCACGGTCGAGCGCCTCGGCGAACGCGGCATCGCTCGCCGCGCAGAGCTCCGTGGCGAGCGCCTCGTCCGCGGACCAGACGATGGAGCTCGTGCCGTCGAAGAGCGGCAGGAAGGCGAGTGTGCCGTCCTTCATGAAGCGCTGCCACGCGGTGTGCTCATGCGGCCGGGCGGTGGCAACCGTGGCGACGATCGCCGTCTGGTGGTAGTCGCTCACCTCGGCGGTGAGGCCCGCAGCCGCGCGCACTGCCGACTGCGCACCGTCGGCGCCGATGACGAGCCGCGCGCGCAGCGCTCCGCGGCTGGTCGTGATGCTCACGCCGTCAGCGTCGATCGCGAGCGCAGCGAACTGCGCCGACTCGAGATGCCCGCCGGCCCTGCTGAACGCCGCGAGCAGCGCCGTCTGCAGCAGCCGGTGCTCGACGATGAAGCCCAGGTTCGGCTCGCCCACGTCGGCGGCGTCGAAGATGAGCACAGCGTCGCCGTTCGCGGCGACACTCTCGTGCCAGATGCGCATGCGCTCGTAGGCGCAGGCCCGGGGGCCGGCGACATCTGACCAGGCGCCGGCGCTCCTCAGCAGGTGCTCGCTGGCGCGCGAGATCGCCACCACGCGTGCATCGGGTGGCGCAGCGGCGGCCGGGGGCTGCGGCACGTGCGGCTCGATAAGCGCCACGCGCAGCCGCGCGCGCGCGGCACCGTGAGCCAGCAGCGCCGCAGCGCACGCGCCCACCGGCCCTCCGCCGACGATCGCGATGTCGAACTCAGGCATGGCGCACCGGGAGCCCGCGGGCGAGACGCGGCACGGGTCCGCCGAAGCCGAGGCTGACGCGCGCCAGCGCGCTCTTGGCGGGCGGGCTGAGATCGAACAGCAGCAGTCCCAGGTTGCGCAGCAGCCCAACCCCGAAGCGCTCATCGCCGAACAGCCGCACCAGCCCGTCGGTGAAGCGCGTGACCCCGCTGCGGTCGCGGGCGCGCCAGGCGGCGAAGCGCTCGAGGAGCGCCGGGGCGCCGACGTCACCGCAGCTCCCGGCCAGCACTTCGGCCAGCATGGCCGCATCCCGCAGGCCGAGATTGAAACCCTGGCCGGCGACCGGATGCAGCGCCTGGGCGGCATTGCCGATCAGCACCGTGCGGGTGGCCACGGGGGAGGCAGCGCGGGTGAGCTTGAGGGGGTAGGACGCGCGGCGGCCGGCCCGCACGAAGCGCCCGGCACGCCAGCCGAAACGCGACTGCAGCTCGCCGAGCCACGCGGCATCATCGAGCGCCAGCATCCCGGGGGCAGCATCGCGGCGGCATGCCCAGATGACGGCGAGCGTGCCATCGGCGAGCGGCAGTACGGCGAGCGGGCCTGCGGGCGTGAAACGCTCGTAAGCGATTCCCTCGTGCGCAGCGTCGCTCGCCACGTTGGCGACAACCGCCACCTGCTCATAGTCGAAGGCCGCGGCATCGATGCCGGCGGCGCTGCGGATCTGCGAATGCGCGCCGTCGGCCGCCACCACCAGCCGCGCCGTCACCGCCTCGCGCCGGCCGTCGCTCGCGACGCTGAAGCGCACGCCGCTGGCATCGATCGCGAGACCCTCGACGGATGCGGGAACGCGCAGCGTCAGCCCGGCGGCGCGCGTGAGCAGTCCCCACAGCGCCGCCCCGATACGGCGATTGGGAACCACGTAGCCGAAGGCCTCGATCCCCTGCTCCGCCGCCGAGAGACGCGCACAGCCAAACCGTCCCGCATCGGAGACATGGATCGCGCGGATCGGTGCCACCTCGGGGGCGATCTCATCCCAGGCCCCGAGGCCCTCGAAGATGCGCCGGCTCGCGTTGCCGAGCGCGGTGCTGCGCTCATCGAAGCTCGGCTGATGCCTCGCTCCGAAGGGCACCGCCTCGATGAGCAGCAGCCGCATCCCGGTGCCGGCGAGCCCGGCCGCTAGGCTCGCCCCGACCATGCCGCCGCCGACGATCGCGACATCCACATCGAGCGAGTGAGTGGCGGCAGCGACAGCGCTCATGAGGACCCCGTGGGCGCCTCAGCCGCGAGCCATCACGGCTTCGATCTGATCGGGGTCCTTGGGCGCCCGTGCGCTCAGCACCTCAGCCCCACGGCGGGTCACCAGCACGTCGTCCTCGATGCGGATACCGATGTTGCGGAAGCGGCGCGACACGCCGCGCGCGCCGGCCGGCAGATAGATGCCGGGCTCGACGGTGAGCGTCATGCCCGGTTCGAGCACCCGCCATTCATCGCCCACCTTGTAGTCGCCGACGTCGTGCACGTCGAGCCCGAGCCAGTGGCCGGTGCGGTGCATGAAGAAGCGCCGGTAGGCACCGCTCCTCACGAGCGCGGCGAGGCGGCCCTTGAGGAGCCCGAGCCTGATGAGACCCTGGGTGATCACCTTCACGGCCGCCTCGTGCGGCTCGTTCCAGTGGTTGCCGGGACGCACGCGCGCAATGGCGGCGCGATTGGCCTCGAGCACCACCTCATAGACCGCCCGCTGCTCGGGCGTGAAGCGCCCGTTGATGGGCACGGTGCGGGTGATGTCCGAGGCATAGGACTTAAGCTCGCATCCGGCATCCACCAGCAGCAGCTCACCGTCGGCGAGCGGCTGATTGTTGTCGCGATAGTGCAGCACGCAGCTGTTGGCGCCGCCGCCGACGATCGGCGCGTAGGCGGTGTCGGCATTGTGACGGCGGAACTCGTGCAGCAGCTCCGCCATCACCTGGTACTCGGTGACCCCCGGACGGCAAAAGCGCATCACCCGCAGGTGCGCCCGCGCGGAAATGCGCGCCGCGTCGCGCATCAGCTCGAGCTCGTGGCGCGACTTGTAGAGCCGCATGTCGTGCAGCACGTGGTCGAGCGCGGCGAACTCCTGGGGTGGATGGCGGCCGTTCTTCGCCTGGGTGCGCAGCCCGTTCACCCAGCCGACCACGCGCTGATCGAAGTCCGCGTACACCCCCATCGTGTAGTAGACCCGGGTGCGATTCTCGAGCAGTCCGGGGAGGATCTCGTCCATATCGGTGATCGGGAACGCGTCGTCGGCGCCAAACTCGCGCGCCGCGCCGGCGGGTCCCGCGCGTCGTCCGTCCCAGGCCTCACGCGCCCGGTCGCGGTCGCGCACGAACAGGATGTACTCCGCCTGCTGCCGCCCCGGGACCAGCACCGCGACGGCCTCGGGCTCGCCGAAACCGGTGAGGTAGTGGAAGTCGCTGTCCTGGCGATAGGGGTACTCGACGTCGTTATTGCGGTGCCGTACGGGAGCGGCGGGCAGCACGGCGATCGAATCGCGCCCCATGAGGCGCATCAGCTGCCGGCGGCGCCGCGCGAACTCGTCTCTCGCCATGGAACGCGCGTCCTAGTGCAGCGGCTCGGCCGCGGACAGCGGCGCGTGCCGGACGGGCGCGAGCTCCTCGAACAGCAGCTGCACGCCGACGCGTACGAACTCGACCAGCTCGGCGTAGGCGCCCTCGTTCGACTCCTCACCCTGCGCTTCGTCCACCCCCGCACGGGTGATCTCGGTCAGATCGCGCACCACCTCACCCACGTCACCGGGCAGGCCGCTCGCATCGGGGATCGCGCCCGAGCCGAGTCCATACAGGAACCCCTGGCACCACAGGGCGAGCGCGGCGGTGCGGGTCGCGATCGGCTGCGCATCGCTCGGCAGCAGCGGCTCGAACTCCATGTCGGTCTGCTCGAGGGCCGCTGCGGTCGCGGTAAACAGTCCGTACAGGGTATCGGCGGCAGCTGCATCCGCGCGCCCGTCGGGAAGGACCTCCCGCAGCCAGTCCTGGAAGGCATAATCCGCCAGCGCGCACAGACAGCCGGTGAGCGTGCCGTGCGCCTCGGCGGCGTCGGTGAGTGAGCGCTGCTGGGTCAGCAGCTGCTCGATCTGGTCGTAATCGGGCTGGATCATGCGGACGACGCATTATAGTTGAGTGCGATTGACCGCACGAAGAGCAGGGCTCTATAGTCCTGCGCCATGAGCGACACTACAAGAACACAGCTCGATCAGGAACTGACCCGGCTCGCGAAACGCATCGAAGAGCTGCTCGCGACGCTCGAGCACCTCAAGGAGGAGAACCGCGCGCTCAAGACGCGGCACGAATCCCTGGCCGGTGAGCGCGCCTCGCTGATGCACAGGAACGAGCAGGTGCGCACACGCGTCGAAGCCATGATCGGCCGCCTGAAGACCCTCGAGCACGGCGCGTGAGTCCGCCGGACCAGGCACGCGTCAGCGTGCGCATCATGGAGAAGGAGTACGTCGTAGCATGCGCCTACGAGGAGCGCTCGGCGCTGCTGGACGCCGCCGAATTCCTCAACAGCCGCATGCGCGAGATCCGCGACAGCGGCAAGGTGGTCGGGCTCGACCGCATCGCCGTCATGGCCGCGCTCAATCTGGCACATGAGTTCCTCAAGGTGAGGGACCGGGAGACGAAGCTCGACAGCGGCGTCGGCCACCGGGTGCGGGCGCTGCGCGAGCGGGTCGAGGGGGCCCTCGGCAAGGGCGCGCAACTCGATCTGTGATGCGACGGGAGTCTCAAGCAGCCACCGCAGGCTTGGTGTACAGTCGTTGCCAGCGTCGCCTGCGGTGTTCGACAAGCGGACCGGGTTACCTCGGACCCTAATTGAAACACCCTCGGGACTTAGCGCTTGCGGCAGCATTGTGCAGGTCCGCACTCTTGAGCGGAAAGCCTTACCTGTTGCAGCTCGTCCCACCTGTTGCTCTGGTTCGAGAGCAACGGCTCGCACCGGCACATGCGGGTGGCGCTGCCTGATTCCACCCTGAGCACGGACCGCAGCTCGCTGCGGGCCGAGCTGCGTGCACGGCGCCGTGCCGTGAGCCCGGTCGAGCGCGCCGCGGCCGCCGCGCGCGCAGCACTCAATGCCGATCGCGCCCTGCGCCTTACCGCGGGAGAGCGCATTGCGGTGTACACCGCGCTCCCCACCGAGCTCGATTCCGCGCCGCTGATCGCACTCGCGCAGCGGCGCGGCTGCCGCATCTATCTGCCACGCATCGATCGGCGGCGGACCTCGCGCGGCATGCGCTTCGTCGAGCTGCGCGGCGAGCTCAGGGAGAACCGCCTGGGGATCGGTGAGCCCGAGGGCGGGGCGACCATCCAGGCGCGCTGGCTCGAGCTGGTGTTCCTGCCGCTGGTGGGCTTCGATGCCGGCGGAGTACGTCTCGGCACCGGGGGCGGCTACTACGACCGTGCTTTTGCGTTCCGCCAGCTGCGCAGCGTCTGGGAGCGACCCAGACTGGTGGGATTCGGCTACGCCTTCCAGCAGGTGGAGCGCCTCAGCACAGCACCGCACGATGTGCTCATGGACGCAGTAGTGACCGACGAGGGGTTCATGCAATGCAGTACTGGCTGATGAAGACCGAGCCCGGCACCTTCGGTGTCGAGCAGCTCGCCGCCGCATCGCGCCGCACCACCGGCTGGGACGGCGTGCGCAATTACCAGGCGCGCAACATGCTGCGCGATCAGCTGCAGCGGGGCGACGAGGCCTTCATGTACTACTCGAGCTGCGAGGTGCCGGGGATCGTGGCGATCATGGAGATCGTCAGGCAAGGCTATCCGGATCCCACCGCCTTCGATCGCAAGCACCACCACTACGATCCGGAGAGCAAGCGCGACGATCCCCGCTGGTTCATGGTGGATGTACAGCTCAAGCGCCGCCTCGCGCGCACCATCACGCTCCCCGAGCTGCGCGCGCACGCCTCCAAAGAGCTTAAGGACATGGTGCTGCTGCGTCCGGGCAACCGGCTGTCGGTCACACCGGTGACAGCGGCGCACTGGAAGTTCATTTTGTCGCTCGAGTCGCGGCTGCCGCCCGCGTGAGCGCACCGCGGAGTGCTCGCGCGCTCGCGCGCGCATCGCTCGCGCCACTTCCGAGCACGCGCGGCGCATAGCACACTTCACTCGCGCTCGCTTGTAATTTAGATTCGCGTGTATATACTCGGACCCCGGACTAACCCGTCAAATTGGAGAGCCAACATGGCGAAGGCAAAGAAGAAGGCCAAGAAGAAAGCAAGCAAGAAGAAATAGGCCTTAACTCGGCGGTCGCGCAAGTGGCCGCCGAGTCGAATTCAAGCACTGTGCCCGCTCGCAAAAGCGGGCACAGTCGTTTCTGGCGCTCCTATGGGCTCATCGGGATCGGTATGACGGCGGACGGTGACGCGAAGAAGCGAAGCGCAGCGCTGGCGGCGCTGGAGCTGGTCGCCGATGAGACCACGCTCGGCGTCGGCACCGGTTCCACCGTCAATCTCTTCATCGCGGCACTCGCGCAGCGGCGCGCACGGCTGCGCCACGCGGTATCGAGCTCCGAGGCGAGCAGCACACGGCTCAGGGCCGCCGGCATCGAGGTGCTGGACCTCAACGAGGTCGGCGAGCTCAACGCTTACGTCGATGGCGCCGATGAGGCGACCCCGGCACGCCACCTCATCAAGGGCGGCGGCGGCGCGCTCACCCGCGAGAAGATCATCGCGGCGGCCGCGCGGCGCTTCGTGTGCATAGTCGACGACAGCAAGCTGGTCGGGATCCTGGGGAAATTCCCCCTGCCCATCGAGGTGATCCCGATGGCGCGCACGCTGGTGGCGCGTGAGCTCAGCGCACGCGGCGGCCGGCCGCTGTGGCGCACGGGGTTCGTCACCGACAACGGCAATCACATCCTCGATGTGCATGGACTCACGATCCGCGACCCGGTCTCGCTCGAGCGTGAGCTCAACCAGATCACCGGCGTCGTTGCGGTCGGACTGTTCGCCGTGCGGCCCGCGGATGTGCTGCTGGTCGGCACGGCGCACGGGGTCGAGACCCGCTGAAGCGCCTTGCGCAGCGCAAAAAGAGAAAGGGCCCGTCGATTGACGGGCCCTCTCTGATTGGCTGGGGGACTAGGATTCGAACCTAGGTAAACGGAGTCAGAGTCCGTTGTCCTACCACTAGACGATCCCCCAAGGTGGCGGGATGTGGGCGGTCCGCGATGCGGACCGCCCCAAGCATCTCAACGCTTCGAGTACTGCGTCCCGCGGCGGGCCTTGCGGCGGCCGACCTTCTTGCGCTCCACCTCGCGCGCGTCGCGCGTCACGAAGCCCGCATCGCGCAGCGGCTTGCGCAGGCTCTCATCATATTTGATCAGCGCGCGGGTGATGCCGTGGCGGATCGCGCCGGCCTGGCCGGTGATCCCGCCGCCATTGACCTTGACGGCGATGTCGAACCGGGCGTTGAGCTTCACCGCCTCGAGCGGCTGGCGCACGATCATGCGGCCGGTCTGGCGGCCGAAGAACTCATCGAGCGAGCGGTCGTTGACAGTGATCTGCCCGGTACCGGGCCGGAGGTAGACACGTGCCGTGGCGGTCTTGCGCCGGCCGGTGCCGTAGTGGTTCTGCGTCGCAGGCATTGATTGTGTCCTACTGTAGTTCGAGCGGCTTCGGCTGCTGTGCCTGATGCGGATGCTCACCGCCGGCAAACACGTGCAGCTTCTTGAACATGCGCCGGCCCAGCGGGTTCTTCGGCAGCATGCCCTTGACGGCGAACTCGATCGCCCGCTCGGGGTGCTCGGCGAGCAGCTTCTCGAGCGCGATCGACTTGATGCCGCCGATGTGGCCGGTGTGGTGGTAGTAGATCTTATCGGTGAGCTTGCGCCCGGTGACGCGGATCTTCTGCGCGTTCACGACCACGATGTGATCGCCCATGTCCACATGGGGGCTGTAGTCGGCCTTGTGCTTGCCCTTCAGGCGATGGGCAATCTGCGAGGCGAGGCGTCCCAGCGTCCGGTTGCTGGCGTCAACGATGAACCAGTCACCGCGGACGGTGCCGGAATTGGCAAAAACGGTCTTCATAGATCACTCGTGGCTATGGGCTCGAGGCCGGGGATAAAGCATTGACGGCCGGGGCCAAAAAAAGGCGGGCAAGTTTACTCAAGCAGGTGCCGCAATGCAAAGAGCGGCCGCAGCCCCTGCCCCGCGGGGCTCAAGGCAGGGCCCGGAGCCTATAATAGAGGCCACAAATTATGCACTCCGACCGCTCCCCAGACGCGGTAATTGCCGCCTTCGATCGTGCCCTGAGGGCGGTATTCGCACCGGCCCAGGCGCTGCGCCCCGCCCCCGGCGACCCGCACCAAAGCCCCGCCACCCTCAGCGCTGCAGAGCAGCGCGAGAGCGCAGCGCTCATGCGGGTGAATCACTCCGGCGAGCTCGCCGCCCAGGCGCTCTACCACGGGCAGGCGCTCATCGCCCGCTCCGCGACGACACGCGCCATGCTGCTGGAGGCGGCGCGCGCGGAGTCCGATCACCTGGCGTGGTGCGAGACGCGTCTCAGGGAGCTGAACGCACGTCCCAGTCTTCTCAATCCGCTCTGGTACGCGGGATCGTTCGCCATCGGCGCACTCGCGGCACTGGCGGGCGATCGGGCGAGCCTCGGGTTCGTCGTCGAGACCGAGCGCCAGGTAGAAGGGCACCTGGACGAGCACCTCGGGAGACTCCCGGTGGGAGACACCCGCAGCCGTGCCATACTTGAAACCATGCGGGCCGAGGAGATCGCGCACGGTGCGACGGCGGCGGCGGCCGGAGGGGAGCGACTGCCGATGCCGGTGCGCGCGCTCATGCGGCACACCGCGCGCGTCATGACCGGCGCCGCCTACTGGGTCTGACGGCGAAGGCTGTATATTAAGAAGTCACTGGTGGGGGAGCCGGTATGGAAGAAAACATCAAGCCGTTGAGCGAAATTCCGGCGATCAACCGCTTCCTGAGCTACTGCCGTATTCGCGCAGTGCCGTCCAAGACCGTGGTCATCCACGCGGGTGACCTGCCGGACGTCCTCTACTACATCATCAGCGGCTCGGTGGAGGTCATGATCGAGGACGAGGAAGGCAACGAGATGGTGCTCGCCTACCTCAACCGCGGCCAGTTCTTCGGCGAGATGGGCCTGTTCTACGAGCAGCCGACGCGCAGCGCCTGGGTGCGCACCCGCAACCAGTGCGAGCTTGCGGAGATGACCTATCCGCGCTTCCGGCAGATCGCCGCCGAAAGTCCGGGGCTGGTGTTCGAGCTGGCCACGCAGCTCGCCACCCGCCTCGATCGCACCAACCGCAAGCTCGGCGACCTGGCGTTCGTCGACGTCACCGGCCGGGTGGCCCACGCGATCATGGATCTGTGCGGCGAGCCGGACGCCATGACGCACCCCGAGGGCATGCAGATCAAGGTGAGCCGCCAGGAGCTGTCACGCCTGGTCGGCTGCTCGCGCGAGATGGCCGGCCGTGTGCTCAAGGTCCTCGAGGAGCAGGGACTGCTGCGGGCAACCGGCAAGACCATCGTGGTGTTCAACGCCCGCCCGAAGATGAAGACCCGTCCTGTGATCGTGCCCGCCAAGCCCGCGGGACCCGGCGGCAAGCCGGCCGCGGGCCAGCTCGCCATGAACGACGACGATGATGACGATGACGACGAGGACGAGTAGCTGACGGCTCACCCGCCGGCCGCAGGCCGGCGCGGCCAATAGAGTCAACGAGCCCGGCGCGCCCCCGGGCGGCTGCGGACCGGGATCGGCGCCGCGGCATTCGCCGCACCAGAGGCCGCGGCTATCTGCCGGCGCATCTCGCGGATCGTCGCCGCATAGTCGCGGCTGCCGAAGATCGCCGACCCCGCCACGAAGGTGTCCGCACCAGCCGCCGCCGCGGCACGGATGTTGTCCACCTTGATTCCGCCGTCGACCTCGAGCCGCACCGCGCGCCCCGACGCAGCGATCCGCGCCCGTGCGTCGGTGAGCTTGCGCAGCGTCGTCGGGATGAACTCCTGGCCGGCAAAGCCGGGGTTCACCGACATGATGAGCACCATGTCGAGGAGCTCGAGCGTGTAGTCGAGATAGTCGAGCGGGGTGGCGGGATTGAACACCAGCCCGGGCCGGCAGCCGTGCTCGCGGATCAACGCGATGGTGCGATCTATGTGCTCGGTCGCCTCGGGGTGAAAACTGATGAAGCTGGCGCCGGCGGCGGCGAAGTCCGGGACGATGCGATCCACCGGCCGCACCATGAGGTGCACGTCGATCGGCGCTGCGATGCCCGCCTTGCGCAGTGCCTCGCACACCAGCGGACCGATGGTGAGGTTCGGCACGTAGTGATTATCCATCACGTCGAAATGGATGAGGTCGGCGCCGGCCGCGAGCGCCGCCTCGACCTCGGCGCCGAGCCGCGCGAAGTCGGCGGACAGAATCGACGGGGCGATCCAGGCGGGCGACATGGGCGCTAGTCTACCCCACCGCGATCAGGCTCTGGCGCGGTGAGCCGCTCGAGCGCCTCGCGGTATTTGGCACTGGTGCGCGCGATCACTGCCGCCGGCAGCTTCGGTCCCGGCGCACGCTTGTCCCAGTCGAGCGTCTCGAGGTAGTCGCGCACGTACTGCTTGTCGAAGCTCGGCGGGCTCACCCCCGGGCGATAGCTGTCGGCGGGCCAGAACCGCGAGGAGTCGGGGGTCAGCGCCTCGTCGATCAGGGTCAGCGTCCCGGCCGCATCGACGCCGAACTCGAACTTGGTGTCGGCGATGATGATGCCGCGCGCTCGCGCGTGGGCCACGGCAAACTCGTACAGCGCGAGCGCGGTGTCGCGCACCCTGGCGGCGAGCGGCGCCCCGATGCGCTGTGCCAACTGCTCGCAGCTGATGTTCTCATCGTGCGCGCCGCGCTCGGCCTTGGTGGCGGGCGTGAACATGGGCTGCGGCAGCTGCCCGGCGAGCGGCAGGCCTCGCGGGAGCGCAATGCCGCACAGCGCGCCGGTCGACTGGTAGTCCTTCCACCCCGAGCCGATGAGATAGCCGCGCACCACCGCCTCGATCGGCAGCGCCTTGAGGCGCCGCACGATTACCGCACGGCCCTCGAGCAGCGCGCGCTCCGCTGTGTCGCGCACCACGCTCTCGAGCGCTCGCCCGGTGAGGTGGTTCGGCACCAGATGTTCAAGCTTCGCGAACCAGAAATTGGAGATGCAATTCAGCACCCGCCCCTTGTCGGGGATCGGATCGGGCAGCACCACATCGAACGCCGACAGGCGGTCGGTGGTCACGATGAGGAGCGTGTCGGCATCGACCGCATAGATGTCGCGCACCTTGCCCTCGTGGAGGCGCTCGAGGCCGGTGAGCTGGGTGCGGTAGACGACGGCTGCCGACATGCGCTTGCTACTATACGTTGACATGGCGCAGGGCATGAAGTGGATCGGCAAGGTGATCGGCGGCCTGATCGGCCTTGCTCTCGGCAACCCGATCAGCGTGGCGCTCGGAGTGCTGATCGGCCATCAGTTCGATCGGGCGCAACAGAATGACGACGCGACCGGCGGCCCGCCCGGCGATGTCGCCACCATCGGCGAGCGCTTCTTCCGCGCCACTTTCCGCGTCATGGGTTATCTCGCCAAGGCCGACGGCCGGGTGTCGGAGCAGGAAATCGCCGCCGCCCGCGGAGTGATGACGGAGCTGCGCCTCAATGCCGCGCAGGTGCAGCAGGCGATCGCGCTGTACACCGCCGGCAAGCAGGCCGAGTTCGATCTGCAGGCGGAGCTCGCGGCGCTGCGGCAGGCGTGCCGCGGGCGCCCGGACATCCTGCGCATCTTCCTCGAGATCCAGGTGCGCGCCGCGCTCGCCGGCAACAACCTCGAAGGCCCGGTGCGCCCGCTCATGAACCGTATCGCTTCCGCCGTGCGCGTCTCGGGGTTCGAGCTGGCGCAGATGGAGGCGGTGCTGCGCATCCAGCGCGGCGGCTTTCACCGCACCGCCGGCGGCGGTGCGGCCGGCGGTGCGGCGGCGGCGGCCTCGCTCGAGGAGGCTTACCGGGTGCTCGAGACAAATCCGGGCGCGAGCGATGCCGAGATCGTCAAGGCCTACCGTCGTCAGCTGAGCCGTCATCATCCCGACAAACTCAAGGCGAACGGCCTGCCCGAATCCATGCTCGGCCACGCCAAGCAACGCACCCAGCAGATCATCGAGGCCTACGAGCTGATCCGCGCGCGGCGCCGGATGGCCTAGCGGGGGCGGCCCGCCCACTCCTCGATCACGGCCGCAATCGCCGCCACGCCGTCGGTGAGTGCCGCGGGGCCGGGCTGCAGTATCAGCGCCGATTTGATCTCGCGCACGAACCCCGAGCGCACGGCGGGAATCGCGCTCCACCCGGGGCGCGCGGCGACCTGCTGCGGGCGGAACTTCTTGCCACACCAGGAGCCGAGCACGATGTCGGGTGCGCGACGCACGACCTCGAGCGGCTCGGCGATGATGCGCTCGCGTCCCAGGGACTTGCCCGCGAGCTCGGGAAAGCACTCCTCGCCGCCGGCGAGCCGGATGAGCTCCGACACCCAGCCGATCCCGGAGATCAAGGGCTCATCCCACTCCTCGAAATACACCCGCGGCGCCCTGGTGAGCGTCGCCGCGCGCGCGCGCACCGCGGCGAGCCCCGACTCGAGCCGGACGAGGAGCGCTGCGGTGTTCGCCTCGGCGCCGATCATGCCGCCCAGGGTGCGGATCATGGCGAGGATCTGCGCGACGCTGCGCTGGTTAAAGACATGCACGTTGAGGCCGGCACGAATGAGCTCGGCGGCGATGTCGGCCTGCAGGTCCGAGAAGCCGAGCACCAGGTCCGGAGCGAGCTCGATGATGCGCGCGGTGCGGGCGCTGGTGAAGGCCGACACCCGCGGCTTCTCGCGCCGGGCGCGCGGCGGGCGCACCGTGAAGCCGGAGATACCGACGATCCGCCAGTCCTCCCCGAGGAGGTAGAGCGTCTCGGTCGTCTCCTCGGTGAGGCAGACGATGCGCTGCGGGTATCCTGAATTCGCGGTCATCGCGGCGGCCGGCACTGTATCCTTGAGGGATGTGGCTGCGCATCTGGGGCTTCCTCGACTGGTGCTTCTTCGGCCCGGCTTCGCAGCGTGCCGGAGTCGCGGGGCGCGCGTTGCGCCTGCTGCGCTACCCCTACGCCGTGATCCGCGACCTGGCGCGCGGCGAGATCAACCTGCGCGCCATGGGCCTGGTGTACACGACGCTCCTCTCGCTCATCCCGCTGCTCGCCTTCAGCTTCGCAATCCTCAAGTTCTTCGGCGGGCACCGCGACCTGGTGCCGATCGTCTACCAGTTCTTCGCCCCGGTGGGCGAGCCGGCGGCGACCGATCTCACCACCAAGGTGGTGCAGTTCGCCAACCGCGTCAGCAGCGGCCTGGTCGGCTCGGTGGGCCTGGCGCTGCTCGCCTGGACGCTCATCGGCACCATCAAGAAGGTCGAGGACAGCTTCAACTTCCTGTGGCACGTCGAGCAGCCGCGCAGCTTCGCGCGGCGCCTGGCGGAGTACTCGGCACTGCTGGTGGCGGGACCGGTGCTGCTGGTGGGCTTCATCGGGCTGACGCAGCATGCGCTGGCGAGCGCTCCGGTACAGGAGGTGGCGCGGCTGACTTGGCTGCAGCGCTCTGGTCTGCGTGCCACCGGCATCAGCCTCGCGCCGTACGCCATGGTGAGCGCGTTCTTCACCGCGCTCTACATGCTGGTCCCCAACACCCGGGTGCACTGGCGTGCGGCGCTCACCGGCGCTCTCGTCGGTGGCGTGCTGTGGGCCGCGGTCGGCAAGGTGTTCACGGCCTTCTTCGTGTACTCGACGCGCCTCACCATTGTGTACGCGGGCTTCGCCTTCGTGGTGGCCGGGCTCCTGTGGACCTATTTCGGCTGGCTGATCCTGCTCGCCGGTGCGCAGCTGTCCTTCTACGTGCAGAACCCGGCGTACCTGCGCCTGGGACTGCAGCAGCTGCGGCTCTCGGCGGTCGAGCTCGAGGAGCTGTCGCTCAGGCTCATGTACTTCGTCGGCCGCTCGCACGTCACCGGCAGCGCTCGCTGGACGGTGAACCGCCTCGCCACCGAGCTCGGGCTGCCCGGGATCGCGGTGGCGCAGATGGCCGCGCTGCTCGAGCACGCGGGACTGCTGATCGTCACCGACTACGCCGAGCTCGTTCCCGGGCGCGACATCGGCCAGATCAAGGTGCACGAGATCCTGGATCTCGCGCGCAATGCGCGCAGCGGCCACACCGCGCCGCGCAACGTCGCCGTACCGCCGGTCGACCGCCTGCTGGCGAGTCTCGAGGAAGGGCGTCGCAGCCGCTGCGGTGAGCTCAGCTTGCGTGAGCTGGTGGACGAAGCGCCGCGTCCGGCGGCGCTGCAACTCACTCACCGGCAATCGTCATTTCGCTGACCAGCACCGAGGGGGCGCGGATCGCGCCGCGCACGTCGACATCGGCGCCGAGCGCGGCGATCTCGCGGTACATGGTCTTGAGATTCCCGGCGATGGTCACTTCGTGCACCGGGTACTGGATGACGCCGCGCTCCACCCAGAAGCCGCTCGCGCCGCGCGAGTAGTCGCCGGTCACGCCGTTCACGCCCTGCCCCATGAGCTCGGTCACGAGCAGCCCGGTGTCGAGCCGGGCGAGAAACTCGCCCTCCCCGAGCCCGCCGTCGCTCGAGCTGACGATCAGGTTGTGGATACCGCCGGCGTTGCCCGTGGTCTTCAAGCCCAGGCGCCGCGCCGAGTAGCTGCCGAGCACGTAGCCGTCGAGTACGCCATCGCGCACCAGCTCGCGATCGTGGGTCGCGGCGCCTTCCTGATCGAAGGGGCTGCTGGCGAGTCCCTTCGGGATGTGCGGCCGCTCGTGCATCTGCAGGAACCCGGGGAACACCTGCGAGCCGGCCGCGTCCAGCAGGAACGATGCCTTGCGGTACTGGCTGGTGCCGCGAATCGCACCGATGAAATGCGCGATCAGCCCGCGCGCTACGTCGGGTGTGAAGGCCACCGGGGACTTGCGGGTGGTGAGACGCCGCGCGCCAAGCCGCGCCAGTGCGCGCTCGCCGGCGATGCGGCCGGTGCGCACCGGGTCATCGAGGTCGGCCGCAGCGCGCGCCACGCTGTACCAGTGATCGCGCTGCATCTCCTCGCCCTGCTCGGCGATGAGCGAGCAGCTGATCGAGTGGCTGGTGGCGGAATAACCGGCAAGGAAGCCGAGCGAGTTGGCGTACATGCCCGTGTAGCGCTGGCTGCCGACGCTCGCGCCCTCGGAGTTGGCGACTCGCGCATCGACCGCAAGCCCCGCCGCCTCGCAGCCGCGTGCCAGCTCGATAGCGTGCTCGGGAGTCAGCTCCCAGGCGTGATCGAGATCGAGGTCGGGGATGTCGCGCGCCAGCGCCTCGGGCTCGACCAGCCCGGCGTACGGGTCCTGCGCGGTGTAGCGTGCGATCGCGCAGGCCTTGGTGACCGTCTCGGTCACCGCCGCGCGGCCGAGATCGGCCGTGCTGGCCGAGCCCTTGCGCTGGCCGAAGTACACGGTCACCGCGAGCCCGCGGTCGCGCTGGTACTCGACGGTGTCTACCTCGCCCAGGCGCACGTTCACCGACAGGCCGCGGCTCACCGAGGCGTCGGCTTCGCATTGCGAGGCGCCCTGACGGCGCGCCTCGTCGCGCGCGAAGGCGACGAGATCCGCCAGCTGCCCGGCGCCGGCGAGCTCTGAGGTCGGTTGCATGGGTTGCGGCAACGGAATGGGAGTGAGGGTAAATTGTAGCAGTGACGGACAGGCGCGAGACCGACGATGACGGGGCGGCCGAACGGCCGAGCAAGAGCGCCCGCAAACGGGCGGCGCACGCCGTTCAGGACCTGGGCGAGGCGCTGATCGCGCTTCCGGATGGCGAGTTGCAGGCGCTCGGGCTGCCGGAGGAGCTGCTGGCGGCGCTGCGCGAGGCCCGTCGCATCAGCAGCCGCGCCGGCGGCGCCCGCCAGCGCCAGTACATCGGCAAGCTCATGCGCGCCATCGATCCGCAGCCGATCCGTGCGGCGCTTGCCGCGCGCGGCGCGGTGAGCGCCGCCGAGGCCGCGCGCCTGCAGCGCGTCGAGCAGTGGCGCGAGCGGCTGATCGCCGACGGCGCCGCGGCGCTTAAGGACCTGAAGCGCACCTGCCCCGGGATCGACACCCTCGAGTGGACGCGGCGCGTGGCGGCCGCTCAGGCCGAGCGCGAGCGCGCCGCTGCCACCGGCGCCGGGCGCGAGTTGTTTCGCGCTCTGCGCGCATTGTTCGCTACAATGCCGTGATGCAGGCGCTCGTCGGCATCATCATGGGCTCCGCCTCCGATTGGGAGACCATGCAGGCCGCCGCCGAGACGCTCGACCGGCTCGCCATCCCCTACGAGGTGCGCGTCGTCTCCGCGCACCGCACGCCGGATCTGCTGTTTGAATACGCCGCGGGCGCGCGCGCGCGCGGGCTGGAGGTGCTGATCGCCGGCGCCGGCGGCGCAGCGCACCTGCCCGGAATGACCGCGGCGAAGACCAGCCTGCCGGTGCTCGGTGTGCCGGTGCAGTCGAAGAGCCTGGGCGGCATCGACTCGCTCCTGTCGATCGTACAGATGCCGGCCGGAGTCCCGGTGGCGACCTTTGCCATCGGCACCGCCGGTGCCAGCAACGCCGCGCTGTGTGCCGCGGCCATCCTCGCCAACCGGCACCCCGCGGTGCGCAGCGCGCTCGAGGCCTATCGCGAGCAGCAGACCGCGGGCGTGCTCGCCAATCCCGACCCGCGCCAACCGCGCCGCCCATGACCGTCGGCATCGTGGGCGCCGGCCAGCTCGGCCGCATGCTCGCTTTGGCGGGCTATCCGCTCGGCCTCGACTTCCTGTGTCTCGATCCGGCGCGCGATGCCCCCGCCGGTCAGGTGGCGCCGCTCCTCGCCGGCGCCTTCACCGACCACGCGCTGCTCACTGAGCTCGCGCGCCGCTGCGAGGTCGTGACCTTCGACTGGGAGAACGTACCCGCAGCGAGCCTGCGCACGCTCGCGCGCGGCCGCCATCGCCCGCGCATCGCCCCGCCGGTGGCGGCGCTCGAGTGTGGGCAGGACCGCGTCAGCGAGAAGCGCCTGTTCGAGCGCTTAGGAGTCCCGACCACCCGCTGGTGCGCGGTCGACTCACGCGCCGACCTCGAGAGCGCCATCGCTGCGGTCGGGCTCCCCGGGGTGCTCAAGACGCGACGCCTGGGCTACGACGGCAAGGGGCAGGCGCGAGTGCGCACGCGGCGCGAGGCGCTGCGCGCCTTCGGGCGCCTGGGTGCCGTGCCGCTTCTTTACGAGGAGTGGGTGCCGTTCGATTGCGAGGTGTCGGTGATCGGCGCGCGCGGCGCACGCGGCGAGCTGGCGTTCTATCCCCTGTGCGGCAACGTCCACGGCGCGGGAGTCCTGCGCCTCACCTGCGCCCCGTACGGACCGCGGCGCTGGCAGCGTCTTGCAGCGCAATATCTCGAGCGCCTGCTCACGCACTTCCGCTATCGCGGCGTTCTCACCCTCGAGTTCTTCGTGCGCCGCGGCAAGCTGCTCGCCAACGAGATGGCACCGCGGGTGCACAACTCCGGACACTGGACCATCGAGGGCGCGGTCACCAGCCAGTTCGAGAACCACCTGCGCGCGATCCTCGGGCTGCCGCTCGGATCCACACGCGCGCTCGGCCACAGCGCCATGATCAACCTGATCGGGCGCATTCCGCCCCGCGCGCGGCTGCTCGCGCTCGAGGGGGTCCACCTGCACGATTATGGCAAGCAGCCGCGCCTGGGCCGCAAGGTGGGCCACCTGACCGTGGTCGAGCCGAGCGCCGCGTCCCGCGACGCACGCGCGCGGCGTCTGGCCGCCGAATTGGCCGTCGGGGTGCGCATCCCGTAACATTCCCGCGAGTCCGACTCGCATGTACCTGGAACCCTTCAAACTCAAAGAATTGCCGTTCCGCCTCAGTCCGGACCCGCAGTTCCTTTACCTGTCGAAGCAACACGCCCGCGCCAAGGCGTACATGGAGTCGACCATCTGGTTCACCGACGGCTTCGTCGTGATCAGCGGTGAGATCGGCTCGGGCAAGACGACGCTCATCGAATCGTTCCTCAGGGAGGTGCCCGCGGACGTGGTCGTGGCGCAGATCAACCAGACGCAGGTCACGGCGACCGATTTCCTGCAGGCGGTGCTGGTGCAGTTCGGCTTCTCGCCGTTCAAGATGCGCAAGTCCGAGCTTCTCAGCACGCTCAACGGCTTCCTCATCGAGCAGCACGCCGCCGGGCGCAAGGTGCTGCTGATCGTCGATGAGGCGCAGAACCTCTCGCCGCGCGTGCTCGAGGAGATCCGCCTGCTGTCGGGCGTCGAGACCACCAAGGAGAAGGTGCTGCGCATCATTCTCGCCGGCCAGCCGGAGCTCAACGAGACGCTCAACGCACCGCGGCTCGAGCAGCTCACGCAGCGCGTGCGCCTGCGCTTTCACCTCACGACGCTGTCGGAGACCGAGACCCGCGCCTACATCGAGCACCGCCTGGAAGTGGCCGGCGGCGGCGACCGCGAGATCTTTGCAGCCAACACCTTCCACGAGATCTACCGCTATACGGGCGGCGTGCCGCGCCTCATCAACTCCTTGTGCGACACGGCGATGACGGCGGCCTTCGCCGACGACCGCGACTCGGTGCGGCTCGCCGACATCGCGAGTGCGGTGGCGGAGCTGCGCTGGCCGCCGTACTCGGCGCGCGTCCGTCCGGGCCAGCCGCCCGGGGGCCAGCCGCCCGGGGGCGAGCCGCCCGCGGGCGAGCCGCCGGGCGCTGTCGGGCCGCACCCCGCAGGACCCTCAGCCGCGACGCCGGCGGCACCCGCGGCCGCGGCGGCCAGTCCTGCGGCCGCGGTCGCGGCGGCGACGCACGGGCCCGCGGAACTGCTGGGGAAACTGCTGGTGGCGAGCGACGGGCGCACGGTGCGGGAAGTGCCGCTGCGCGTCGGCCGTCTGATCGTCGGCCGCACTCCCGACAACGACATCCACATCGACAGCCGCTTCATCAGCCGGCATCACTGTCAGATCATCACCACCGCACACTCGTGCGTGATCGAGGACCTGAACAGCACCAACGGCATCTATGTGAAATCGGCGCGCGTGCGGCGCCATTACCTGAACGACGGCGACGTCGTGCTGGTCGGCAAGCACGAGCTGATCTACGTGGACGAGCGCGCGGCACGCGGCCGCGCCATTCCGTCGGACACCATGCCCAAGCTCCCCGTGGTGACTGAAATCCCGGAGCTGCACGCGGCGCCGACCGCGGCCGCGGATGACAAGGCAAAGGATAAGCGCCGCGCCGGGAGCTGACTCATGCGCTGCGCGGTGACGATAGCGCCGACGTTCAGCGGGCTGGCCGGTCCTCGTCGCTGAGCGAATCGGGCTGGCCGTACTCCGAGCGCAGCGCCCGATAGTCACGGCGGCGCAGCAGCACGACGATCCCGTAGACCAGGGCCACGAGGCCGGGCAGCCCCACCAGCAGACTCACAACCCCGTGGGAAGCCAGCAGGTAGCTGGCCACGAGCGCGACCAGGCCGAAGGCCATGTAGAACCATGGCAGCCCTTCGTACACCGGCCGGGAGAGATGGCGGCGCTCCATGGCGGCCATCCTAACTTGCCGGCGCGGCGGCGGATACCGGCGCGCCGGGCAGGCGCGCCGCAGGGCCCGAAATGCTGTATGGGGAGCCCGCCGCAGCGGGCAAGCGGTGGACGCGGCCGCTTATTTCAGGCCGAACATCCCGAGCAGCCGCTCGATGAGCGACGGCTTCCACCCCTCGACGTGAAAGTCGGGCTTGTGCTTGCCCTGGCGGCTGAGCTCCGCCAGCAGCTCCGGGGGGAGCTTGAGTGTCGCAGTGTCGGCCAGATTGAGGGTGGGTTGTGCTTGCATCGCGTCGTCCTTCCTGCGGCAACAATTCGCCCGCTGAACGCTACGGCCTTGGCCAATCCGTCGGCGTGTGGAAAATCACAAACCGATTATCGCAACTGATTATGTCGTGGGCGTGTACGGGCTGCGCTTGCCTGCGCACGCGGGTGCAATCCTGCTCCGCCCGCGAGTGCCAGCATCACGGATCGCCGCGTGCCCGCCCAGGGCACATATTGGCCCGGTGTGCAGAGAATCGCGATTGTCGGGGAACGACGACGTCAGCGGTCGACGACAGGCTCAGGCTGTGCCGCCGACCGTGAGGCCTTCGATCTTGAGCGTGGGCTGGCCAACGCCGACGGGAACGCTCTGCCCTTCCTTGCCGCAGGTGCCAACGCCTTCGTCGAGCTTGAGGTCATTGCCCACCATCGTGACGCGCGTCAGCACATCCGGACCGTTGCCGATGAGCGTCGCGCCCTTGAGCGGCGTGGTGATGCGGCCGTTCTCGATCGCGTAGGCCTCGCTCGCCGAGAACACGAATTTTCCCGAGGTGATGTCCACCTGGCCGCCGCCGAAGTTGACGGCATAGATGCCGCGCGGCACCGAGCGGATGATCTCCTGCGGGTCGTGCGGGCCGGCGCGCATGTAGGTATTGGTCATGCGCGGCAGCGTGGCGTGCGCGAACGACTCGCGCCGGCCGTTGCCGGTGCGCGCGACTCCCATGAGGCGCGCGTTCAGCCGATCCTGCATGTAGCAGCGCAGCACGCCGTTCTCGATGAGCGTGGTGCACTGCGTCGGCATACCCTCATCGTCGATGTTGAGCGAGCCGCGGCGGCGCGCGAGCGTGCCGTCGTCCACCACGGTGCACTCGGCGGCTGCCACCTTCTCACCGATGCGGTTGGCGAACGCGGATGTGCCCTTGCGGTTGAAGTCCCCTTCGAGGCCGTGGCCGATCGCCTCGTGCAGCAGGATCCCCGGCCACCCCGCGCCCAGCACCACCGTCGTGGTGCCAGCCGGTGCCGGCACGGCCTCGAGATTCACCAGTGCCTGGCGCACCGCCTCGCGGGCGAGCTCGAGCGGCTTGTCGCCTGCGACCAGATCGGCGAGCGAGTAGCGGCCGCCAGCTCCCGCATAGCCCTGCTCGCGGCGGCCGTTCTGCTCGACCAGTACCGAGATGTTGAAACGCACCAGCGGGCGCACGTCCGCCGCCAGCTCGCCGTCGCTGGTGGCGATCAGCACCACCTCGTGCACCGCGACCAGGCTCGCGTTCACATGCACGATGCGCGGATCGAGGCGGCGCGCCTCGCGATCGACCCGCTCGAGCCACGCGACCTTGTCGCCGGCGGCGAGCGCGGCCGCCGGGTCGGCCGGCAGGTACAGGCTGTGGCCGCGGGAGTTGTGCCAGGCGCTCACCCGGCGCTCCCCGCCGTGCACGGCGATGGCGCGCGCGGCGCGCGAGGCCTCCTCGAGCGCCGGCAGCACGATCTCGTCCGAATAGGCGAAGCCGGTCTTCTCGCCGGCCAGCGCCCGCACGCCGACACCCTGCTCGATGCTGGCGCTGCCGTCCTTGACGATGCCGTCCTCGAGCGACCACGACTCCTGGTGCGCGAGCTGGAAGTACAGATCGGCGAAGTCCACCGAGTGGCTCAGCACGTCGCCAAACACCTGGTCGATGCGGCGGTCGTCGAGCCCGCCCGGGCGCAGGATCAGCTCACGCGCCAGCTGCAGCGCATCGGCCGGAGCGGCCACGCTGGGCACGGGATCCTTGCCGCTCACGGCATCGCTCCCGGCGTGAGCGTGCGGTGGCTCAGGGCCGGGAAGCTCTCGCGCACGCTCTGCTGACGTGCCAGGTCGACGTCCGCCATTGCGCAGCCGCGCCCCCGCGGCACGCGCTGCAACACCCGGCCCCAGTAGTCGACGATCATGCTGTCTCCATAGGTCTCGCGCCCGCTCGGATGGATCCCGGACTGCGCCGGCGCGATCACGTAGCAGAGATTCTCGATGGCGCGCGCCCGCAGCAGCGTCTCCCAGTGCGCCCGCCCGGTGGGCGCGGTGAAGGCCGAGGGGACCGAGAGCAGCTGCGCGCCCGCGACGCTCAACTGCCGGTACAGCTCCGGGAACCTCACGTCATAGCACACCGAGAGTCCGAGACGCCCCACCGGCGTATCGAGCACCGCGGTCCTGGCGCCCGGGACCACGTGGGCCGATTCCCGGTAGCTCTCGGCACGCCCCGGAATGTCGACGTCGAACAGGTGGATCTTGTCGTAGCGGGCCACGCGCGCGCCGTCGGCATCATAGACGAGCGAGGCGGCGGCGACGCGGCCGTCGGCGCCGCTGCGCAGCGGCGTGGTGCCGCCGACGATCCACAGCTTGAGCCTGCGGGCGGTGGTGGCGAGGAACTCCTGTACGGGACCTATCCCGTCGGCCTCGGCCAGCGCACGCTTGTCGGCATCCTTGAGGCCAAGGAAAGAGAAGTTCTCCGGGAGCGCGGCCAGCCGGGCCCCGCGCCGTGCCGCCTCCTCGAGCAGGGTCTGCGCCTGGGCCAGATTGGCGGCCACGTCGGGCCCGGAGGTCATCTGCAGCGCGGCGATTTTCATGGCTCCGTTACCATGGGGTCATTCCACGTGCCGCGCAAGCGCAGCGCGGCTCGCCCGTGGCCGGCCCCGGTAAACAGCTCCCGCAGCGACAGCCACAGCGCCGCCACCTTAGGGGCCGGCACGAGGCTGCGCACGGCGGCGGGCAGCCGTTGCTCGCCCTTCAGCACCCACACCTGCGCATCGTAATCATGCGCCACCAGCCCGATGCGGCCGCGCATCAGGATCTCGGTGTCGCCGTCGAGGTGCAGGTCGGAGGTGAATGCCTGGCCGTCGCCCAGGGCAAAATCCGCGGTGAGACGCGTGAAGCGCAGCTCCGGGAGCCCGAGACCCGCAATCAGTCCCGGCACCGCAAACAGCCCGAATGGGCTGTCCTCTGGTGTGGCGGCACGGGTGCTGCGCGCGACACCCTCGCCGAGCTCCATGTGCAGGAGTCCCGTGATGCTCGCCCAGGCCGGGGCGGTAAACGCGGGCCACTCGAGCGCGCCGCTCACGCGCGTGCGCGCAGCCGCGAGGTCGGAGGGGAGCCCGAGGCGCACCAGCGTCGCTGCGGCGTCGGCACTCTCGAGGCTGAAGGTCGCACGGCACAGCGCCTGACAGCGCAGTGCGCCGTGCGCCTCATCGCCCGCGCCGGCGAGAGTCACCTCGCTCAATTCGATGGCGTCCGCGTGCGCTGCCAGGTTTGCGCTGAGCGACCCGAGCGAGCGGCCCTGCCACCTCAGGTCATCGATCGCGAGCTGCGCATTGGAGCTGAGCGCGCCGAGCAGCGCTGCAGCAGCGGGCGCCGCGGCGAGCTCGGGCAGGTCGAGACGCTCGAGACGCACGCTCGCAGGGTGTGCGGCGTCGACCATGGCGGGCAGGCGCACCACGCCCGCAAGCTGCGGCGACTCGAGCCGCAGCACATCGCTCCCGGCGCCGGATTCGGCCGTGAGGCGTACGTTCGGGTAGCTGCGGCCGGCGGCGAGCAGCTCGGTCGTGTTGAGCTCGACGCGCAGCGCTGGCCAGGCGGAATTGCGCGCCAGCGCGCGCCACAGCGCCGCATAGGCCGCAAGATCGAGCCGGCTCAGGTTGCCCTCGATGCGCACCACCGGAACCTCAGGCAGCGCCGGCACGCTCGCGCCGAAGCGCACCGCGCCGCGCTCGATCTGCCACAGCTCGCCACGGCGCTCGAGTGCAATGAGTCCCCGCAGCCGCTCGCCGAGCGCCACGCGCAGCTCGCCGGCGTCCTGGGTGCCGCTGAGCTCCGCGTGCAACGCGAACGTCGCGCCCGCGGGCTTGGCAAAGGGCTCGGGCAGGCGGCTGGTGACGCCGATGAGGCTCGAATCGGCACGCACCCTGAGGCTCGCCGGGCGCCCCGGCGCCGCCGCGAGCAGCCTCAAGTCCGCGCTCCATTCGGCATTTCCCTGCAACTCGCCCTCCGCGCCGTGCGCGCCCGTGGCGATGAGCGCCTGGTGCACATCCAGCAGCCCGCGGCCCGAGATCGCAAGCGCCGGCGCACCGTGCTCGCCTCGCTCGCTCACCGTGAGCGCGATCGGGCCTCCGAGCCATTGCCCGGTCACGGTCGAGCGCTGCAGCCGGCCGTCGACGAAGGCGAGCGTGCCGCGCAGCGCCTCGATCGACGGCAGCCCGGTCACGGCGTGCAGCTGCGCGCCGTCGAGCAGTGCCGTAACGCGGGTCGTGAAGCGCGGCGCTGCTGCGCTGCGCGACGCCGCATACGCGCGTTGCACACTGAAATCGAGGGCTGCCGCCCCGCGCAGCTCGATGCCCTCGAGCGCCGGAGCGAAGCTCCCGACCTGGGGGTGACGGGTAAGCCACGCCAGCGCCTCCTCGGCATCGCCGCTGAGCCGGCCGGAGAGACGCACAAGGCTCGCATCGCGTGCATCCCATTCGCCGCTCGCCCGTACGACCTTCAGAGTCCCGCTCGTGCCCTCACTCAGGCGCACCGCCACGCGCGTGCCGCGCCAGTCGATGCGGGCCTCGAGGCCGGTGAGGTCCGGCCGCGAGGCCGAGCCTGCGAGGCGCGCCGCGCGCAGTACGACCGAGCCGGTGAAGGCGCGGTGCGCCCCACTCCAGGGCAGCGGCTCATCGGGGAAACCGCTCGCCGTGAGCTCGGCGTGCTCGATGCGCCCGGCGATCAGCTCGCCCGCGCCGCCGAGTGCAGCGAGCGCCTGGGTTCCCAGGAGCTTGCGCACCAGCTCGACCCGCGCGTCACTCAGGGTGGCGTGCGCCTCGAGCCGCGCTCGCCCGGGCGCAGCATCCCCCATGAGCGTGGCGCTCACCCTGAGCTGCGCATCCGTGGCGCGGATCTCGAGGTCGCGGGTGCTGAGCCGCCAGCCGCGGGCATTGTCGTCGAGCTCGAGCCGTGCGCTGAGTGTCACCGGCGCCAGCTCGAATTCAGGATCGTCGGCGAGCGTCACGCGGGCGTGGTCCGAGTGCAGCTCGGCGCTCAAGTCGTGGCCATCGCTCCTCACGTGTGCGGCGAGACCTGCGAGCCTCACGGGGCTGCCCGCAGCGGCGATGCTCAGGTCGTCGAGCTCGGCGGCGGTGCGCAGCCGCTGCGCCGGCGCTCGCGCGCTGCTCCAGTCGAAGCTGGCCTCGCGCACCGTGCCGCCGAGCACCGGCGCGGCGAGGACCAGGCCGGGATTAAGGCTGCGCGCGAGACCCGCGAGTACCTCCACGGGCGCCTGCTGAATGCGACCGCGCACCCACGCCGCATCGCTGGCGGCGTCCAGCGTCAGTGCGGTGCGCGCATCCTCACCCGCCTCGAGCTCGAGCGGCTGCGCCGCGAGATGCCAGCCGGCGGCCGTGCGCGCGAGCTGCCAGTCGGCGTGCAGGCGCTCGAGCGTGAAGCCCGCCGCGAGCGTCTCCGCCGCCGGCCATTTGAGCTCCTCGGCCTGCACCGAACCGTCGGCGCGAGCAAGGGCGCCGTGCGCGAGCACCAGGCTGGCCGAGACATTGCCGCTGCCGGCGCTCGGCAGAAGCTCGGCGCCGGGGGTCGCGCCGAGGAGCGCACGCCAGCCCGCGAGCTCGAGTCGCTGACCCTTGATCGACAGTGTGCCGCTCAGCTCTTCGGGCAGTGCCGCCACACCGCGCAGGCTCACCTCGGCGGTGGCGCCGAGCGCCGGCGGCAGCGTGAGCAGCGCCTCCGCGCTCCACTGCGCTCCCGAGCGCCGCAGCTGGATCGAGCGGATGCCGACGGCGAGCGGCGCGCCGGAGAGAGCCGCGCGCAGCGTCCCGCCCTGCACATCGATACGCACGCCGCGCCAGCGCGCGAGCAGCCGCATCGGGCTCAGTGGCGCGCCCGTGCTCGCCCCAGCGCCGCGGGCCGCGCGCCCGAGCGGCGCGTGCGTCAGATCGATGTCGGGATCGATGAGCGTGATGCGGCCGATCTGCAGCTCGCCGCTGCGCAGCATGTGCCACAGGTCAACGCCCACCACCAGGCGCGAGGCGCGCAGGAGCGAGCGCGGCTCACCGGGCTCACCGAGCGCCACGCCGCGAAATACCACCTCGGGTCCGTACCAGCCCCAGTGCAGCACCAGGTCGTTGAAGCGCACGTCGAGCCCGGCCTCGGCGCGCAGCAGGTTCTCGAGCGCCGCGCGATGCTGCGGCACGCGCGCAGCGGCCAGGGCGTAGGCAAACAGCGCCAGCGCCGCGAGCAGCAGCGCACCGGCGAGCGTCATCAGCGTGACGCGCAGCGCCATACGGCGGGTGCGGGGCGTGAGCGGTCGCGCCCCGGCGGGCGGGTCCGTCGCGGCAGCACTCTCCGCCGGCGTTGCGCGCATCACGATTTCCGCCCTAGACGAGTACGACGTCGAACTGATCCACGCCGTAGAGGGCCTCGACCTGCAGGCGGATCGGTCGGCCGACCTGCGCCTCGAGCTCCGCGAGGGTGGCGGACTCCTCGTCGAGGAGCCGATCCACGACGTCCTGTTGAGCCAGTATCAGCAGCTCGCGGCTGGCAAACTGTCGGCTCTGTCGCACTATTTCCCTAAAAATCTCGTTGCACACCGTTTCCGGCGTGCGCACGAAACCGCGCCCCTCGCAACTTGGACATGGCGCACACAGCAGATGTTCCAGGCTCTCGCGGGTGCGCTTGCGGGTCATCTCCACCAGCCCCAGGGGCGAGAGGCTCACGATGTGGGTCTGGGCGCGATCGCCGGCGAGGGCGCGCTCGAGCGCGGTGAGCACCGCGCGGCGATGCGGCTCGTCGCGCATATCGATGAAGTCGATGATGATAATGCCGCCCAAGTTTCGCAGCCGCAGCTGCCGCGCGATCGACACCGCCGCCTCGAGGTTGGTGCGGAAGATGGTCTCTTCGAGGTTGCGGTGACCGACGTAGGCGCCGGTATTGACGTCGATGGTGGTCATCGACTCGGTCTGGTCGATCACCAGATGGCCGCCCGACTTGAGCGGCACCTTGCGATCGAGCGCGCGGCTGATCTCCTCCTCGACGCCGTTCAGGTCGAAGATCGGCCGCGGGCCTGCGTACAGCTCGATGACCGGTGCCGCTGCCGGCACGAACGCGGCAGCAAACTCCAGCATCGCGGCGTGCTCGCGCGGTGAGTCGACCAGCACGCGACTCACCCCGCGCGACAGCTCATCGCGCAGCACCCGCAACGATAACGGCAGATCCTCGTGCACCACCGAGCCCGCCGCCGCCTGCGCGGCGCGCGCACGCACGTGCCCCCACAGCCGCGCGAGGTAGGCCATGTCCTCGCTCAAGGACTCGCCGCTCGCTCCCTGGGCAGCGGTGCGCACGATGTAGCCGCCGTCGCTGCCGCTGTCGAGGAACCCGGCGAGCGCGGCCTTGAGACGCGCCCGCTCGGCCTCGTCGTCGATGCGGGACGACACGCCGACCCCTAAGCCCCGCGGCAGGTACACCAGGTAGCGTGACGGCAGCGCGATGAAGGTGGTGAGGCGCGCGCCCTTGGTGCCCATCGGGTCCTTGATCACCTGCACCAGGATCTCGTCGCCGGGATTGAGCAGCCGCCGGATGTCCTCGGCGGCTGCGGCCGGGAGCGCCGCCGGGCTCGCCGCCGTGTCGTCGGAGGCGGCGCGCGCGATGTCGGCCGCGTGCAGGAACGCCGTGCGCTCCAGCCCGATCTCGACGAACGCCGCCTGCATGCCGGGGAGCACGCGCGACACCCGCCCCTTGTAGAGATTGCTCACCAGTCCGCGCCGGCTGGTGCGCTCGACATGGACTTCCTGCAGTACGCCGTTGTCGAGGATCGCGGCGCGTGTCTCGCGCGGCGCCACGTTGATCCAGATCTCGGTGCTCACGCACGCCCTCCACGGGCGGGCGCCGCCGCTGCCACGACCGGCAGGCACGCCACGCCGGAGGCGATCAGCAGCTCCCCGGTCTCGAACAGCGGCAGGCCCATGACGCCGGAATAGCTGCCGCTCAGGTGCTCGATGAACAGCGCCCCGCGCCCCTGGATGGCGTAGCCGCCGGCCTTGTCGTGCGGCTCGCCGGTCTCCCAGTAGGCGGCGCACTCGGCGGCCGTCACGACCCGCAGGCGCACTTCGCTCGCGCTCAGGCGGAAGCTGACGCCGGCAGCCGTCGCGAGCGCCACCGCGGTGAGCACCTGATGCGTGCGCCCCGAGAGCAAGCGCAGCATCGCGATTGCGTCCGCTCGGTCGCGCGGCTTCAGGCAGATGAGCCCGTCGACCACCACCGTGGTGTCGGCCGCCAGCACCGGCAGCCGCGGGTCGCGCAGCCGCACCGCGCGCGCCTTGGCGCACGCCATACGCAGCACGTAGTCCGCGGCCGGCTCACCCGGCCGCACCGTCTCGTCGATGTCGGCGGCGCTCACGGTGTGCGGCACGCCGATCTGATTGAGCAACTCGCGTCGCCGCGGCGACACCGAGGCGAGGCACACGAGCGGCGCGGCGGCGGTCGGCACGGGATTCAGTCCCGGTGGTAAGGGTGACCGGCGATGAGGCTCATGGCGCGGTACAGCTGCTCGGCGAGCAGTACCCGCGCCAGGGCGTGCGGCAGCGTGAGGCGCGAAAGCGACCAGCGCAGCCGGCTGCGCGCGAGCACCTCGGCAGCAAGTCCATCCGGACCTCCGATCACGAACGCCAGGTCCACACCCTCCTGCATGCGTGCCTTGAGCCAGGCGGCGAGCTCGCGTGTCGTGAACTCGGTGCCGCGCTCATCGAGCGCGACCAGGTAGTCATCACGGCGCAACGCCGCCAGCACCCGCTCGCCTTCCCGCGCCACCGCGCGGTCGGGCGATGCACCGCGGCTGCGCTGACTCGCGCCGATCTCGGTCACCGAGACCGGCAGATGGGAGCCTAACCGCGTTATGTAATCTTCGCACGCCGTGCGCACCCACGCCGGGGCGCGCGTGCCCACGGCAATGAGGCGCACACGCATGCAGGCGCGCTCAGGGCGCGGCGTGCCGGCGGCGGGGGGCGGTTCGCGCGAGGGTGGGCGTGGCGAGCGGTGCAGCCGCGGCGCTCTCCCACAGGCGCTCGAGCCCGTAGAACTCCCGCACGCGCGGCAGCATCACATGGACGATGAGATCCTGAAGGTCCACCAGCACCCACTCTGCGTCGCGGGCGCCTTCGGTTCCGAGCGGCCTGAAACCGGCCTCCCTGGCTTTCTCCACCACGCGCTCGGCGATCGAGCGCACGTGGCGGTCGGAGTTGCCCGATGCGATGACCATCGTATCGGCAATGTCGGTCAGACCTCGCACATCCAGGACCGTCACGTTTGCGGCTTTCATGTCATCGAGCGCAGTCGTCACGGCTTTTTGCAGGGGCGATACGCGCTCCACAGCGGGGCGCCGGCGTGTACGGGTGGTCATGTGCTTGTGTGGCTTCTCCGGAGGGTGGCTCGCGGTCCTCACGGACCTTGCTGTGCAGCATAGCATTTCGTATCGATGATGATCTGCCGTACCGCATCGGGAACGAGGTAGCGCGGGTCGCGGCCCGCCACGATCAGTGCACGCAGCTCGGTGGATGAGATCTCCAGCTGGGTGACGGCGCGCACGTGCAGGCACCCCGCCGGCCGCTCGTGCAGCTCGCGGATGGAGCCCGTGCCGTGGTCGACCATGAGCTCCCCGAGCGGCCCCCGGGTCGGGGCCTGCCATCCGGGGCGGTGGGCCACGACGATATGCGCGAGATCGAGGAGCTCGCGCCAGCGATGCCATGTCGGCAGCCCGAGAAAAGCATCCATGCCGAGCAGCAGGCACAGCGACCGCCGCGGGTGTTCACGGCGCAGCTCCGTCAGCGTATCGACGGAATACGAGAGACCTGAGCGGCGCGCCTCGCGGTCGTCGACCACGAACCCCGGCTGTTCGGCGACCGCCGCGCGCACCATCTCCAGCCGCAGCTCGGCGCTTGCGTACAGATGCTCGCGGTGCGGCGGATGACCGGTCGGGAGAAAGCGGATCTCGGCGAGCTTGAGCTCCTGCAGCAGCTCGAACGCGGTACGCAGATGCCCGCAGTGGATCGGGTCGAAGGTGCCGCCGAAGAGGCCGATGGGCTGCATCAGGCGCAGATCGCCGTGGCGAGCAGCATCAGCTCATCCCAGGCATCGCCCGCGATGCGGCCCTTGATCACCCGGTCGGCACGCACCGCGCGCGCGCTGAGATCAGTGAAGGCCATGCGCGGTGCACGGCGCCGTGCCTGCTCGAGCGCGGCTCCCTGCCTGCCCCAGCCACGCGCCGCGGCGCCCGCGGGCCCGGCGAGCGCGTTCCAGGCATCGTGCAGCGCCCTGGTCAGCGCCCACAGCACGAGTGTCGGCTCGGTGCCCTCGGCGCGCAGTCCCGCGAGTACCCGCAGTGCGCGCCCGGCGGTTCCCGCGAGCACCGCCTCGGACAGCTGGAAGACATCGAAGCGGGCGCTGTCGGCGACGCTCATGAGCACCGTCTCGGGCGTGACCGGCTGACTGCCCGCGAGGAGCGCGAGCTTGCCGAGCTCCTGGTGGGCGGCGAGCAGGTTGCCTTCGGTGCGCTCGGCGAGCAGCTCGAGCGCCGCATCGTTCGCCTCAAGCCCGAGCTGTCGCGCGCGCGTGCGCAGCCAGCCGACCAGCCGCCCCGCGTCCACCGGCCAGATCTGCACCCAGCCGCCGAGCGCCTCGACGGCGCGCACCCACTCGGCGCCCTGCGCCTCGCGCTCGAGCCGGGGCGTGAGGATGAGGAACAGTGTGTCGGGATCCCCGGCCTTCAGCAGCGCAACCAGCGCCGCGTTGCCGGCGGTTCCGGGGCGCGGCGACATGCGGATCTCGAATACGCGCCGCGCGCCGAACAGCGAGCGGTTGGCGGCTGAGCCGCGGATCTCGTCCCAGTCGCCGGCGCGCTCGGGGAAATGCACTTCGCGCTCGCTGAAGCCCGCGGCGCGCGCCTGCGCGCGCACAGCATCCGCCGCCTCGCCCGAGAGCAGCGGCTCATCCCCGGAGATGAGGTAGGCGGGCAGCAGGCGCTCGCGCAGCTGCGTCGCCAGCGAGTCGGCGGTGAGCTTCAAATGCGATCCGGTGCGAGAGCCACCGACGCATTATCAACCATTAGCGGCCGGCGGTCTCAGCGCTCAGAATTTCCACGCCAGCCCCGCATACAGGCCGCGCCGCGGCCCGTACTGGGGCGCGAACACACCGATGCCGGTGCCGCTGCGGATCTGATAGACCTTGTCGAACAGGTTGATCACGTCGACGCGCGCCGTCAGGGGACCTGAACCGGTCAGCAGGAAGTCGTGGCTCACCCCCAGGTTGACCTGCGTGTAGCTCGGGGTGTGATCGCCGTTCGGGATGTCGGTGCCGTTCGGAAAGACGAGGTCATCGCGCAGCCCGGTGCCAAAGATGAAGTCACCGCTGAAGCGCGTGCCGAGCCACAGATACGACACGCCGCCGGAGGCGGCCACGCGCCCCTCGTGATCGAGGTGAATATAGTTGTCCTGGAGGTAGACGTAGTCGGCCGGAGTGAAGTTGAACTGCGCGGATTCGACGTCCTTGCCGTGTGCGGCCTGGAACGAGACATTGCCGTAAGCGGAGAAATCCTTTACCGAGTAATTGGCGCTGAATTCCACACCACCGATCAAGCCGTAGCGGTAGTTGAACGGCGTAAGGATGATCGGCGCGCCGAACTGTCCCTCGTCGATCAGGTTAGCGGCCTGCTCGTAGAAGCTGTCGGCCCCGAGGGTGAGCGCGTTCTCGAGCAGCTTCTGCTGGATGCCGAAGTCGTAGTAGTTGGCGCGCGCGGCGATCGGCGCCGAGTCCAGCGGGGTGAACGCGCCGGGCAGCTCGGCGCTCGTGCTGGCGAACTTGGTGAAGGTCTCCGCGCCGATCAGCTCGAAAGGCGGCGGCGTGAAGTAGCGCGAATAGCCGCCGTGCACCGTAGTGCCGCTCGGCAGCTGCCAGACGAAGTTGACTCGCGGGCTCAACTGGCTGCCGCTCGAATAAGCGCTGTAGTGATCGAAGCGCAGGCCGTAGTTGAGAGTGAGCGGCGCCAGGATCTTCCACTCATCCTGGAGGTAGACGCTCTCGATCTCCTGTGACTGCGTGCCGTTGTCGGCGATCGTAAGCGGCATATCGCCGGTCTGCATGCCGGCGGCATCGGTCGGCAGTACCTGGGATGTGGTGTAGCTCTGCGAGCTGTCGTGCTGCAGGTAGAAGCCGGCGCGCACCGTGTGCGCATCGCCCGCCTGGTAGGAGCCATCGGTCTGCCAGCCGAAGGCGGTGTCGTCCTTGAGCGCGTTCTGCGCGATGCCGTTGAACAGCAGGTCGCCCACCCAGTCGGGTGCGAAGTGCAGCGTCGTGTAGCGCGCCGAGAGCGAGCTCTGCCAGTTGAGATCCCCCTGGGAGTGCTGCCAGCTCACGACCGCGAACTGCGTGGCCTCGTGCTGGGTCTCGTTGAGATCATCGCTCAGGAACTGGCTCACGCCGTTGACCGTGAAGCCGAGACCGGGCTCGAGGCCGCGCTGGTTCGGGACCTGAAAGGCGTCGTCCGTCGTCCCGAGGATCAGCGACAGGCGATTGTTCGGATCGATGATGTTCTCGAAATAGCCGAAGCCATGCACCTGCTGGGTATGGTCGTGCAGGGGATTGGTGCTGCCGTCCGGAGAATCGATACCCACATTGTCCTGCTTGTAATCGCCGGTCACGTAGTAGCTGAGATTGCCCGAGCTACCGCCGTACTCGAACGCGGGCTCGAAGGTGCCGAAGCTGCCGCCGTAGAGCGACACTGTGCCGCCCGGCTGCAGCAGGCCGCTGTTGGTCGAGAGATCGATGACGCCGGCGGTGCGCAGGCCGTACTCCGCCGGCAGCGCGCCGGTGATCAGGCTCAACGAGGAGACGAGCCGCGGGCTCAGTGTCTGGCTGAAGACGCTGATGCCCTCGGGCAGGATGATGCCGTTCAGGCGGTACTGCAGATCGTTATGGTCGCCGCGTACGTGCAGCTGCCCGAAGGAGTCCTGCACCACGTCCGGTGCCTGCAGCAGCACCTGGTTCATCTGCACGTTCTCGCCACCGGGAGTGGCGGCGATCGCATCACTGGTGATGGTGTAGGTCGAGGCGCCGGTCTGCGTCTCGATTCCTGAGCGCGCCTGGTTGAGCCGCTGCGCTGTGACCACGATCGTCGAGAGCTGGGCGCTGCCGCCCGCGCTGTCCGCCGGGGCGGCGGGCGCGGCGGCAGCATCCGCCGTTGCGCCGTCGGCGGCGCGGACCGCCGGCGCGCACAGCAGCGCTGCCGCGAAGAATGTAATGAACATAGCCACGGACACCGCAGCAGGTGCGGCGCCTGAGATCTGACGACTGAGCATGAACTAACTCCACAAGAGCCAGGACGTCACGCAACCCCATCCCGGGGATGCGCGCCTAAGGAACGGAAACTCGGCTCAGGCTTGTGGAGGGCCGCGACTGCGCGGCGTCGGAGTATCGGCGCCGAGGAAGGCGCAGGAAGGAGCGGCAGCGGCTAAGAAGACAGGAGCGCAGGCGGCGAGCGTGTGGGCGCCGCCCGAGGCGGGATTCGCGACCTGACTGAAGGCCTCACAGGCCGCGCAGATGCTGTCCGCGGGCTGCTGCGCACGCAGCGTTGCACTCGCGTCGCGGTCGCCGTGGCTCAGGTGGCCGAGCTCGTGCAGCACCGCGCCGCTCTGGGCAAACACCAGCAGCAGCGACAGGACCCACGAAAAAGACAGGCGACGCACTTGCTTACAACACTGAGCGGCCGGACAAGGGAGCCGAGTCTAGCGCGCCAAATGCCCGAATTGCCAGTTAGCGCCCGCCGGACGGAGCGCAAAGCGCGCTGCGGCGAGGCGGAAACCGCGACCTGCGGCACAAGGTCAGGGGCAGGTGAAGTCGCCGGCTCCCAGCGGCTTGCACTGGGGCGGGAAGCCGTGTGCACGCCAGTATTCGGGCAACCGCCAGCTCACGATCATGCGCTTGCGGGTCTGCGACTTGAGCCACTCCGGGTCGCTGCGCGCCCAGATCGTGGCCGGGTAGTCGGTGAAGTACTGCTGCATCCGCTCGTAGTCCTTGAGGACCCACACTGCCCCGCGCGCGGCTTCCTGGTCGTCCTTCACCGTGTCGACGAGCGCCAGCGCTTCCTTGCGGTCGGCGTCGCTGAACTTAGGATCGGTGACCGCGCGGAACAGCGCCTGCAGCAGCTGCGGCCGGGCGCGAAACTGCTCGAGCAGCGCGCCGAGCGCGCCGATGCGATCGCCGCGCGCCGCTACTGCAGGCGCGAAGTACACGTCGTCGTTCACGTAGTCCTGCGCCAGGCCGACCTCGTAGAGGCGCAGCGCCTCATCCGTGCGCCCCGCGCACAGCTCGAGAAGGGCAAGGTTGCGACGGCAGGTCTCGTAGGCCGGATCGAGCGCCAGGCAGCGCTCGAGATCCGCACTCGCGCGCTCCAGGTACCCGAGGGCGACCAGGTGGCCGGCGCGCCAGAGGAACGCGGTGGCGTTCTTGGGATCGCGCCGCACGGCCTCGTCGAGCGGCGTGATGGCCTCGTCCCAGCTGCCGCCCTCGCCGAGGGCGATGCGGTTGCCCCGCGCCTTGCCGCGCACGGCGTAGGGAAGCGACAGGCCGGGATCGAGCTCGAGCGCGCGGTCGGCGGCCGCGATCGCCTGCTGGTCGTAGTCGGCCTCCTCCTTCAGTCCCCAGACCTGCGAGACCACCATGACGGCGGCGAGCGACTCCCAGGCGCGCGCGAACTTCGGATCCTTGTCCACCGCGGCTTTGAGCAGCCGCGCGGCCTCGCTCAGGTTGGGCCGGGTGCGCGCGAGGAACAGCGCGTGGCCCTTGAGATACAGGTCGTACACGTCGACGCTCGCCGTGTCGGCTTGCGGCAGCGCGGGCCTTCCGACCTTCGCATTCGGGCCGATCGTGCTCGCGAGACGCTCGACGATGTCGGCCGCGATCTCATCCTGGATGCCGAAGAGATTCGCCGTGGTGAGCGGCCGGTCGAAGTCCTGCGACCACAGGTGCTGGTCCGTGACCGCATCCACCAGCTGCGCCGTGATGCGCACGGTGTCGCCGGCTTTGCGCACGCTCCCCTCGAGAATGTGGCGCACACCGAGCGCGCGCGCGATGTCCGGCACGCCGAGCTCGGAGTTGCGGAAGCGGAACGAGGAGGTGCGCGAGGCCACCTTGAGGCCGCTCACGCGCGCGAGCACGTTGAGGATCTCCTCGGTGACGCCGTCGGAAAAATATCCCTGATCGCCCCCCGGTGAGAGATCGGCAAACGGCAGCACGGCTATCGAGGCCGCAGGGGCAGCTGGCGGCGGCACGCCGGGTTGAGATTCGCCCGCGGCGCGTGCGTCCTCGGACTGGTGCCGTGTCGTCGTATCGCGCCACACCAGCGTACCGCCCACTGCCAGCAGGATCGCGATGATCATGACCTCGGTGGCGCTGACCCGCTGGCGTGCGTAGGTGCCGTGGTACCAGGCGTAGGTGACCGCGAGCGGCAGGCCGAGGATCAGCAGCAGCGCGAACACGCGCAGCCAGGCGTGCGGCCAGGAGAGCGAGCTGGTGAGCATCTCGGCGCCGTGCAGCAGCGTGTAGGCGACCGCGAGATAGGCGAGCGTCCACTGCACCACCTTGTGCGCCTTGATGCGCTCCCAGACGCCGCGGACGAACCCGGAACGGCCCTCGGGCGCGGCTGCGCTCTTCGATGCACGGGGCGCGATCATGGCGGTGGCGGAGTGTAGCTCACGCCGCGCGCAGCCGGCCCGTGAGCCGTCCGCCCGCATCGATCACCCCGTGCCGCTCGAGCCAGGCGCGCGCGTCCTCGGCATCGCGCTCGAACCACGCGCGCGTGGTGCCGAGGCGGAAGCTGTATCCCCAGGAGTCCATGTCGGCGAGCATGCGCGTACGTCCCACCGCCGGCAGCTCGGCGGCGAGCAGCACCTGCAGGTAGCACACCGCCGACTCCTCGAGATCGTCCCCGCCCGCGTCGCGATCGAGCCCGGCACGGCGCTCGGGGCTCATGCAGATGTAGTGCCCCGCCTCGTGCAGGATCGAGTGCAGCGGTGTGTCGAGGCGTGCGAACAGCCGCTCGCCCTTGAGGCCCGCCTCGCTGTCACCCCAGTAGGAGCCGGGGATCTCCTCGCCGTGGGACAGCAGCGCGAGATCGAGCCCGTAGCGGTCGAGGAGCAGTGCCACCGGCACGCGATCGATGCTGCGCAGGAGCAGCACCGCCGGCGGGCCGAGCTCGGTGAGCGCTTTCAGAGTGGCGGTGGTCGCATCCACAGTGCCGCGGGGCGCGCCGGCGGCGGGCGAGCCGGGCACGGTCACAGCCTTGCGAGACGGCGCACGACCATGTCCGCGAGGTCCTGCGCCATGGCGCCGCGCAGCACGTCCGCCTCGTGTCCCTTGGCGAGCAGCAGGTTTGGATCGAAGCTGTAGTCGCGCGTGGTCGAGATCTCCTGCGGCGCGAGCAGCTCCTTGTCGTCCGCCGTGACCGAGAAGCTCACCGTGTAGGTGAGCTCGTACTCGTTCGGCTGGTTGAGGTTGGACACCGACAGCACGCGCTGCTTGACGCTGTCCTTGAGAATCATGACGACCGCGGACGCCTTGTCCTTCTGCGGCGCGAGCTGCGCGCCGTTAATGAGCAGCGCGCGCTTGAGGCTCACGATGAAGTCGCTCTGGCGGTCCGCGGTCTCGAGCCAGGGTGTCTTGACCACCGCCGGCAGTGCAGTGTGCCCTTCGAGATGAAAGCCGCAGCCCGCGAGCAGTGCCGCGGCGGCGGCCACGGCCAGCAGCGCACGCTTAGCTAGCGCACGCGCCATCACACCACCACGTTAACGAGCTTGCCGGGCACGACGATCACGCGCCGCACCGGCTTGTCGGCCACGAACTTCCTCACCTGCTCATCGGCGAGCGCCGCCGCGCGCACCGCCGCCTCGTCCGCCTGCACCGGCACGGTGATGTGGGAGCGCAGCTTGCCGTTCACCTGCACGACCATGGCGTGCGTGTGCTGGGCGAGCGCCGCGGTGTCGGGTTGCGGCCAGCGCTCATCGATGGGCGGGGTTGGATGACCCAGCGCCTGCCACAGCGCGTGACACACGTGCGGCGTGATCGGCGACAGCACCAGCACCGCGATGCCGAGCGCCTCGTGGCGCACCGCGCGACCCTGCGGGCTGGCATCGTCGGTGCCGCGGATCGCGTTGAGCAGCTCCATCATCGCAGCGATTGCGGTGTTGAAGTTGCGGCGGCGGCCGATGTCATCGGTCGCCTTGGCGAGCGCCTGGTGCGCCTGGCGCCGCAGCTCGCGCTGCGCGGCGTTGAGGCTGGCCACCTCGAGCGGCGGCGCCGCGCCCGCCTTGAGATGCTCGTACACCGTGTTCCACAGGCGCCGGATAAAGCGCGAGGCTCCCTGCACGCCCTCATCGGACCACTCGAGCGTCTGCTCCGGGGGTGAGGCGTACATGGTGAACAGCCGCGCGGTGTCGGCGCCGAAGCGCTCGATGAGGCCCTCCGGATCGACACCGTTGCCCTCGGACTTCGACATCTTGCCGATGCCCTCGTGCTCAACGCTGAGTATGCCGAGGTCCGCCGTCGCGACCTGGTAGCTCATGCTGCCGTCGGCGCTGCGCCGCGTCTCGACGTCGGCCGGGTTGAAGTAGCGCTTGCGCGCGCCCGGCGGCTGGAAAGAGAAGATGTGGTTCAGCACCATGCCCTGGGTCAGGAGCCGGGTGAAGGGCTCGCCGAATTTCACCAGCCCGAGGTCGCGCATCACCTTGCTCCAGAAGCGCGCATACAGCAGGTGCAGGATCGCGTGCTCGATGCCGCCGATGTACTGATCCACCGGCAGCCAGTAATCGACGCGCGGGTCCACCATGGCGCGCGCCTGGTCGGGGCACGCGTAGCGCATGAAGTACCAGGACGAGTCGACGAAGGTGTCCATGGTGTCGGTCTCGCGCCGCGCCGCCTGGCCGCACTGCGGACAGCTGCATTCGTAGAAGGCGGGAGACTTGGCGAGCGGGTTGCCGCTGCCATCCGGCACCAGATCCTCCGGCAGCACCACCGGCAGCTGCTCATCCGGCACCGGCACTTCACCGCATCCGGCGCAGTGCACGATCGGAATCGGGCAACCCCAGTAGCGCTGGCGCGAGATGCCCCAGTCGCGCAGACGGAATTGCACGCGCCTGGCCCCGAGGCCCCTCTTCTGCAGCGCCGCGGCGATCGCTTCCACCGCCTGGGCATAGCCGAGCCCGGTGAACTCCGCCGAGTTCACCGTCACGCCGTATTCGGTGTAGGCCGGGTTCCACGGCGCGCGCACCTCGTCGTAGGCCCCGGTGGTCGAGCGCACCACGGTCACCACGGCTAAGCGGTTGCTGGTGGCGAACTCGAAGTCGCGCTCGTCGTGCGCCGGCACGCCCATGACGGCGCCTTCGCCGTAGGCCATCACCACGTAATTGGCGACCCACACCTCGAGCGGCCTGGCCGTGAAGGGATGCAGCACGTGCAGCCCGGTCGGCATGCCCTTCTTCTCCTGGGTCGCGAGGTCCGCCTCGGTGACGCTGCCGCGGCGGCATTCCTCGATGAAGGCCGCGAGCACCGGACTTGCGCGCGCCGCCGCCGTCGCCACCGGGTGCTCCGCCGCGATCGCCATGAAGGTGGCGCCGAACAGCGTGTCGGCGCGCGTGGTGAACACCTTGAGCGAGCCCTGCACGCCCGTGGCCTCGACGGTATCGGGCGCGTACGGGAAGGCGATGTCGCAGCCCTCGCTCCGTCCGATCCAGTTGGCCTGCATCACGCGCACGCGCTCCGGCCAGTCGGGCAGCTCATCGAGCGCCGCGAGCAGCTCGGGCGCATAGCGCGTGATCGCGAGGTAGTACATCGGGATCTCGCGCTTCTCCACCAGCGCTCCGGTGCGCCAGCCGCGCCCGTCGATCACCTGCTCATTCGCCAGCACCGTCTGATCGACCGGATCCCAGTTCACGACCCCCGAGCGGCGGTAGGCGAGCCCGCGCTCGCGCATGCGCAGGAACAGCCACTGGTTCCAGCGGTAGTAGGCCGGATCGCAGGTGGCCAGCTCGCGCTTCCAGTCGATGGCAAAGCCCAAGGATTTGAGCTGCGCGCGCATGTGCGCGATGTTCTCGCGCGTCCACTTCGCCGGCGGCACGCCGTTGCTGATCGCGGCGTTCTCCGCCGGCAGCCCGAAGGCGTCCCAGCCCATGGGCTGCAGCACGTTGTAGCCCTGCATCGCTAAGTAGCGCGCCAGCACGTCGCCGATGGTGTAGTTGCGCACGTGCCCCATGTGCAGCTTGCCCGAGGGGTACGGCAGCATCGACAGGCAGTAGAACTTAGGCTTCGCGGAGTCCTCGCGCACCTCGAACGCACCGCGCTCGCGCCAGTACTCCTGCGCGGCGCGCTCGACCGCCGCGGGATCGTAGCTCTCCAGCATCAGGGCAGGCGCAACGGCACGAAGATCTGTGCGTCCTCGCGCTGAATGAGCAGCGCCACGTTCTTGCCGGCGCTCTTACCCGCCTCCTCGAGCTCGGCCACCGTGTGCACCCGCTTGCCGTTGACGCCGAGGATGATGTCACCGGGCTGGATCTCGGCGGCCGCGGCGGGACCGGTGGCCTCCTCGACCACCAGGCTCCCCTGGGTGCCGGCCTGCTCCTTCTCCTGCGGGTTGAGCGGCCGCACGGTGAGGCCGAAGGCGCTCGGATGATTGGCGCCACCCTGCGCCGGGCGGCCGCGATTGGCCGCGGCCGTCTGCTGCTCGTGGAGCTCGGCGACCCGTACGGTCACCGTCTGCTGCTTGCCGCCGCGCCACAGCTGCAGCGTCGTATCGCTTCCCGGTTTCATCGCCGCGATCGCTCCCGAGAGCTCCCCGTAGTGCTCGATCGCGTGCCCGCCCACGCCGAGGATCACGTCCCCGGGCTGGATGCCGGCGTGCGCCGCCGGGCCGTCCTTCTCGACCGAGGAGACCAGCGCGCCGCGCGGCCGGTCGAGGCCGAAGGACTCGGCGAGCTGCGCGTTCAGGTCCTGAATGGTGACGCCGATGCGGCCGCGCACCACGCGGCCGGTCCTGATCAGCTGCTCCTCGACGTTGCGCGCGACGTCGATCGGAATCGCGAACGACAGCCCCATGAAGCCGCCGGTGCGGCTGAAGATCTGCGAGTTGATGCCGATCACCTCGCCCGCCATGTTGAACAGCGGCCCGCCTGAGTTGCCGGGATTCACGGCCACGTCGGTCTGGATGAACGGCACGTAGTTGTCGTTGGGGAGCGAGCGCGAGGTGGCGCTGATGATGCCGGCGGTGACCGTGTTCTCGAAGCCGAACGGCGAGCCGATGGCGAGCACCCACTGGCCGGGCTTGATGCGCGACGGATCGCCGAGCTTCACCGTAGGGAGATTCCCGGCGCTGATCTTGATCACCGCCACGTCGGTGCGCTCGTCGGCGCCGATCACCTTGGCGGCGAACTCGCGCCGGTCCGTGAGCCGCACCGTCACGGTCTCGGCATCCGCCACCACGTGGGTGTTGGTGAGGATGTAGCCGTCGGGACTGACGATGAATCCCGAGCCGGCACCGCGCGGCGGCGGCTGATTGCCGCGTGGCCCCTCGCCGGGCGGCGGAATGCCGAAGCGGCGGAAGAAGTCATAGAAGGGATCGTTGGGCTGCAGACCCTGCAGGCCCTGGTTCGGCTGGGTCTTCTCCACCACCTCCACGTTGACCACCGCGGGACCGTACTTCTCGACCAGCTGCGTGAAGTCGGGCAGCCCGCGCACCGCGGTGTCGGACACGCCCGGCTCGGCGGTCGTCTGGGTCACGAGCGCGCCGGCGGGCGCCGCCTGCGCGGCGGCAGCCGCATGCGTCGCCTGGGCGCTGGTCTCGCGCGAGCAGGCGGCGAGGATGAGCGCGATCGCGAGCACGCTCAGGAGCCTGCGCAGCGGCGGCAGGTCGGCGGTCGATGGGGCCTTCACAATTATGTCCATGTCAGGGATTTCCTCGGGACAGCCGTGCCGGGGGGGCCTAAGAGCGGGTCCGCCACAGCCTATCATTCCGCACCGCGAGAGCGCATGCCAGCGCCAGCGCCGCCAGTATCACCACCGGCCAGTTTCCAACACGCGCGTACGGGGTGAGGCCGGTGAGCGGGGTGACCTGCGAGAGCAGCACCAGCGGACGGAACTCCGCAGCACGGGCGATGACCTCGCCGTGCGGTCCGACGACGGCGGAGATGCCGTCATTGGCGGCCCGGATCAGGTAGCGCCCCTCCTCGAGCGCGCGCATGCGCGCGATCTGGAAGTGCTGGTGCCGGGCGCTCGAGTGGCCGAACCAGGCGTCGTTGGTGACATTGACGAGTGCATCGGCCTTGGGCAGCACCGCGAGCATCAGGCTGCCGTAGGCGTCCTCGTAGCATACGGTCGTTCCGAGCTCGAGGTGCGCAGCCGGAAGCGGCGGCTGGTAGGCGGCCCCGGGCGTGAAGTCCGAGTACGGCAGGCTCATCAGCCGCATCCACGAGCGCACGAACTGCGGCACCGGGAAGAACTCCGCGAACGGCACCAGGTGGTGCTTGTCGTACCAGGTCACGGCCCCGTCGAGCGCCAGCACTGAGTTGTAGTAGCGCACCGGATCGGAGTCCGAGACGCCGCCTGCGGCGCGCAGAATGCCGATCACGAGTGCCGAGCCGCGCGCGTGCGCCTCGTGGTAGAGGCCCGTCAGGTAGGGCACGAGATCGTTGGCGGTGTCGGCCGGGGCGGACTCCGGCCACACGATGAGCGCCGTGCCGAGCGCCTGCTCGGTGAGGCTCTGGTAGAGATTGAGCGTCGTGTCGCGGTTGGACTCCTGCCACTTCTCATCCTGCGGAATGGCGCCCTGCACGACCGCCACGGAAACGCTCGGGCCGGAGGGGCGGGTCCAGGAGGTTCCGAGGAGCGCAGCCCCCGCGGCCCAGGGCGCGGCGAGCACGAGGACGGCCGCGATGCGCACCCGCCAGCTGCCGCAGGCGAGCGCCGTGAGCGCACCGGCGGACAGCAGCAGCGCCGCGCTCAGCCCATAGACACCCGTCACCGGCGCAAGTCCCGCGAGCACGGAATCGGTCTGGGAATAGCCGAGCGACAGCCATGAGAAGCCCGACAGGAACCAGCCGCGCCACCACTCGATGAGGAGCCAGGCAGCCGGCAGCCCCACCAGCCAGCGCAGCGCGCCGCTCTGAGGCAGCCAGCGCGCACAGCCGTAGCCGAGCGCGGCGTGATAGAGCGCCATGATGCCGACGAGTCCCAGCAGCAGCAACAGCGCCAGCCACAGGGGTGCGCCACCGAAGCCGTGAATGCTGATGAGCAGCCAGTAAGTGCCGGCCGCGAAGGTGCCGGCGTTGAAGAGGAAGCCGAGCCAGGCCGCCTCGCGCGGCGCCGCGCCCTGCCACAACCACATGAGTACCGCCGGACAGACGACCGCCAGCGGCCAGATCTCAAGCGGCGCGAAGGCGAGCGTGAGCGCTGCACCGGCGGCGAGCGACAGAGCCAGGCGCAGCTTTGGCATGGGCGGGCGCGCGAGCACGAACGCAGCGCGCGCCGGCCCGGATGCGGCGGCCTCGAGAGGTTGGCTCACGCGGCTACGATCCGCCGCCCGGGGCGGGCTCTTCCGCAGCCGGCAGCACGTCGCGCGGCGAGAGCACCCGCAGCGCCTCGATGCGGCGGCGGTCGGCCCGCAGCACGCGGAACTCGAAGCCGTCGATGGTGGTGCCCTCGCCGCGCCGCGGCAGATGACCGAGCTGCTTGATGACGAGTCCGGCCACGGTATCGAGGCCCTCCTCCTCCGAGAGCCGCGCACCGAAGTACTCATTGAACTCATCGATGCGCGTCACGCCGCGCACCGTGAACTGCCGCTCGGCGTCGCGCCGGATGTTGTGGTCGTCCTCGACGTCGAACTCGTCGTCGATCTCGCCGATGATCTGCTCGATCACGTCCTCGATGGTCACCAGTCCCGAGACGCCGCCGTACTCGTCCACCACGATCGCCATGTGGTTGCGGTTGCGGCGGAACTCGCGCAGCAGCACGTTGAGTCGCTTCGACTCCGGCACGAACTGCGCCGGGCGCATGTACTCGCGGATGTCGAAGCGCTCGCGCTTCTCCACCGTGAGCTTGAGCAGGTCCTTGGCGAGCAGGATGCCGACGATGTCGTCGCGATCCTCGTCCATTACCGGGAAGCGCGAGTGGCCCGACTCGACCACCTTGGGCAGAATGCTCGCGGCACGCTCGTCGCGCCGCAAGAACACCATCTGCGCGCGCGGCACCATGATGTCGCGCACCTTGAGATCCGATACCTCGAGCACACCCTCGATCATGCCGAGAGCGTCGTCGTCGACCAGTCCGCGCTCGCCGGCATCGCGCAGCACTCCGAGCAGCTCCTGCCGGTCCTGCGGCTCGTTGGCGTGCCCCTGCGTGAGGCGTCGCAGCCAGCGTCCGGTGGCGTTCAGATCCTTGCTCATGGCGTCATGGGCTCCGGTAGGGGTTCGCGAAGCCGAGCCGGCGCAGCACCGCGATCTCGCGCCGCTCCATGCGCTGCGCATCGGCGGCGCGCTCGTGGTCGTAGCCGATCAGGTGCAGCGTGCCGTGCACCACCAGGTGGGCCCAGTGGGCCTCGAGTGTCTTCTCCTGCGCCCGCGCCTCGCCGCGCAGCACGCGCGCACAGATCACGAGGTCCCCGAGGGGGCGCGCGCTGCGCGGCGCCGCCGCCGGCAGCGGTGCCGGCGGGAAGGACAGCACGTTGGTGGGCGCATCAAGCCCGCGGTAGCGCGCATTGAGGCGGGCGCTCTCGGCCGCGCCCACCACACGCACGCCGAGCTCGGCGCCGGCCGCGCGTCTGCCGAGCGCCGCCCGCGCCCAGCGCGCGAGCGCCGCGCGCTTCGGTGCCCAGGCACGCACGCGCCGCTGCAGCTCCAACTTCAGAGGCCGCGGCGCGCTCACGAGGAGCCGCCGTGGGACTCGTAGGCCTGCACGATGCGCTGCACCAGCGGATGGCGCACCACGTCCTGTGTGTCGAAGAAGGTGAAGGCGACGCCGAGCACGTTGCGCAGCACCTGGACGACGTGCGACAGGCCCGACTGCCGGCCCGCCGGCAGGTCCGTCTGGGTGACGTCCCCGGTCACCACCGCCCGCGAGCCGAAGCCGATACGGGTGAGGAACATCTTCATCTGCTCGATGGTGGTGTTCTGCGCCTCATCGAGAATGATGAAGGAGTCATTCAGCGAGCGGCCGCGCATGAAGGCGAGCGGCGCCACCTCGATGACGTTGCGCTCGATGAAGCGCGCCACGCGATCGAAGCCCATCATCTCGTAGAGCGCGTCGTACATGGGCCGCAGATACGGGTCGACCTTCTGCGTGAGATCCCCGGGCAGGAACCCCAGGCGCTCGCCCGCCTCGACCGCCGGCCGCACCAGCACGATGCGCCGTACGCGCTCGGTCTGCAGCGCCTCGACCGCGCAGGCGACGGCGAGATAGGTCTTGCCGGTGCCCGCGGGCCCGATGCCGAAGGTGAGATCGCCGCCGCGGATGTGCGCCAGGTACTCGCGCTGGTGGCTGCCGCGCGCACGGATGCCGCCGCGCGGCACGTGCACGCCGTGCTCGCGCAGGTCCGCATCCGCAGGCGCAGCACCGGCGTCGCGGTCGCGCAGCGCGAGGTGCACGTGCTCGGGCGTCACTTCCTCGGTGCGGGTGAGCTCGAACAGCTCGCGCAGCGTCTCCTCGGCGCTCACGGCACGCGCGCCGCTCACGCGGAAGCTGTCACCGCGGCGGCGGATGCGCACCTCGAGCCGCGCTTCCAGCAGCCGCAGGTTCTCGTCCAGCGGCCCGCAGAGATTCGCGAGCCGGGTGTTGTCTTCGCCGCCGAGATCGAATTCCCGTTGCTCCTGGGCGCTTGGGGCGGACACGGCCATTCAGCCGCAGGCCGCGAGCGGCGCGGCCTCCGCGAGGCGCCCGCGCAGACTGTGCGCCAGCGCGAGGGTCACCTCGACGTCGGCGAAGCGATCGATGAGTGAGGCGGGACCTGCGAAGTTCACCCAGCGGTTATTGGCGGTGCGGCCGGCGAGCTCGCGGCTGTCGCGCTTCGCGGGCCGCTCGACGAGCACGCGCTGGCGCGTGCCCACCATCGCTTCGCTGATGGCGCGGGCCTGGGTCTCGAGCTGCGCCTGCAGCCGCGCGAGCCGCTGTTGCTTCTGCTCGTGCGTTACTTCGTCGGGGAGCGAGGCCGCGGGAGTGCCGGGCCGGCGGCTGTAGAGGAAGCTGAACGACTGATCGAAGCCCACCTCGCGGGCGAGCGCGAGCGTCGCTTCGAAATCGCGCTCGCTCTCGCCGGGGAAGCCGACGATGAAGTCGGACGAGATCGAGATGTCCGGCCGCACCGCGCGCAGGCGGCGCACCTTGTCCTTGAACTCGAGGGCCGTGTAGCCGCGCTTCATGAGCGCGAGCACCCGGTCCGAGCCGCTCTGCACCGGCAGGTGCAGATGATTGGCGAGCTTTGGCACGCTCGCAAACGCCTCGATCAGGCTGTCGCCGAACTCGAGCGGATGGGAGGTGGTGAAGCGGATGCGCTCAATGCCTGCCAAGCGCGCGACGTGATGGATGAGCGTCGCGAGATCGACGCGCGCACCGTCAGCCATGGGCCCCAGGTACGCGTTGACGTTCTGCCCGAGAAGCGTCACCTCGGCGACTCCCTGGGCGGCGAGCGCGCGTACCTCGGCGAGCACCGAGTCGAAGCCGCGGCTCATCTCCTCGCCCCGGGTGTAGGGCACGATGCAGAAGCTGCAGTACTTGCTGCAGCCCTCCATCACCGACACGAAGGCCCGCGCGCCTTCGGCCCGCGGCTCGGGGAGCGAATCGAACTTCTCGATCTCCGGGAAGCTGACGTCGACCTGCGAGCGGCCGGTGCGGCGCAGCTCCGCGATCATCTGCGGCAGGCGATGCAGCGTCTGCGGCCCGAACACCAGATCGACGAACGGCGCGCGCTCGGTGAGCGCCTCACCTTCCTGGCTGGCGACGCAGCCGCCGACGCCGATGATCACTTCGGGACGGTGGGTCTTCAGCCGCCGCCACTCCCCGAGGAGCGAGAACACTTTCTCCTGCGCCTTCTCGCGCACCGAGCAGGTGTTCATGATGAGCACGTCCGCCTCGCGCGGATCGTCGGTGGCGATGAGATCTGCGCCGGCGTGCAGTACGTCCGCCATGCGTGCGGAGTCGTACTCGTTCATCTGGCAGCCGAAGGTCTTTATGAAGTAGCGGCGGGGCATGGTATGGCTAGCCGCCGAATTTTAAGGGCTCCTCAATGAGGGGTGCACGACCGTGCTAGAAATATAAAAAAACTTATTTTCATCAGTATCTTACGAGAGGCGACATCAAGCCCCCCGACCCGTCAGGCCGTTGGCATCGAACCGGAACGCCAGCATACTGATGAGAAAAGGGGGGACTCCGTGCCCGAACTCCGACCGACCTTGGAGAGGTCGGTGGTGGATCCTACGCCCGTCGCGCATGCGGCAATGGCGCTGCTGCTTATCGCTGCCGCCCTCGGTGCCGGTCGACCTTCATCGGCGGCGGAGGACATCAAGCCAAGCGCTCCGCCCCCTGCAGCGGCGTTCGGGGCGCTGCCTGCTAACACCGACGTGACGCTGAGCCCGGATGGGCGGCGCATCGCGTGGGTCGACAACACTCAGCCCGAGCCGCGGGTCGAGATATTCGACGTCGACGCGCGCAAGACTCTGCGTCTTCTCGCATTACCCAAGCAGTTGAAGCCGCGCCGCCTGATCTGGAGCGACGACGACACGCTGCTGGTCACCGCCAGCGAGACTGCCAGGTCCAGAGCCGCCACCCATACCTCCGACGAGTACTTCCTGACGATCGCCTTCGATGTCCGCGGCGGCGATTCCCGGATGCTGCCTGCCACCAATGGCGATGCGCGCGGCACGTGGGCGGCCGTGCTCGCGGCCCTTGTGTCGACGCACTCGAGTAAGCCGCATACGGTGATCATGTCCACCTACAACGCATGCAGGTGGGGCGAGAGCTGCCTGCTTGAAGTCGACACCGTCACGGGTGAGCCGACTCTCATCAAAATCGGCAACAAGCTCACAGTCGGCTGGGTGCTGGATCAGCACGGCACGCCGGTCGCGCGCGAGGACTGGGATGCTCTGCAGCGTGCGTACCGTGTGTACACCCTCTTGGGAAACGGCGGCATCCGGCAGATCCTCCGCAAGGACGACAACCAGGAGCCGACACTCGCGGGAATCCTGCCCGACGACTCCGCGCTGGTGCTGCTTGCGGCAAAAAACGGGGCGCATCAGGCTGCGTGGGCCCTGCCGCTCGACGGCTCGCCCATGAAGCTCCTCGTGGACGACCCGGACGCGGACGTGATCGACACCTACGTCGACCCCTACACGGGGGCGATCATCGGCGTCTACGTGGGTGGCTCGAAGACGACGATTCGCTGGCTCGACGCGCAGGCACAGCGCCGCTACGACACGGTCAAGCGCGCCTTCCCCGACCGGCAAGTGTTCATATACGGCTGGTCAGCGGACGGCTCGCGGACCCTCGCCGAGGTGGAGTCGCCGTCGGCGCCGCCGGTCTATTACCTCATCGACTTCAAAACCCATCACGCGGACATTGCCGCGGAGGAGTACCCGGCGCTCGAGGGCGCCGCGCTGGGTCAATTCCGGGAGATCACGTACAAAGCCCGTGACGGTACGCCGATCCCTGCCTACCTCACTCTGCCACCGGGCAAGACCACCGGACCTGCGCCGCTCGTGGTGCTGCCGCATGGCGGCCCACATTCCCGGGACACTCCCGACTTTGACTGGACGGTGCAGTTCCTCGCCACCCGCGGCTACGCCGTGCTGCAGCCGCAGTTCCGCGGCTCGACCGGATTCGGCGAGGCCTTCGAGCGGGCCGGCTACCGCCAGTGGGGCGGTCTGATGCAGGACGACGTCACCGACGGCGTGCGCGCCATGATCGAGCAGGGGATCGCCGATGCGCATCGTGTCTGCATCGTCGGAATGTCCTACGGGGGCTATGCAGCTCTCGCCGGTGCGGCCTTCACACCGACGCTTTACCGCTGCGCGGCCAGCGTCAACGGTGTGTCGGATCTGCGGGCCATGATGCAGGAAGACGCACCCACGCAAGACCTGTGGTTGCGCTACGTGTCCCCGGCGCAGTCCGAATGGAAGGAGCGCATCGGCACCGGCACCGCGCTCGATATCAAGTCGCCCATCAACTCAGTCGCAGCGATCACGATCCCGGTGTTCATCGCCTACGGCACCGGCGATGGCGTCGTGGCCAACGAGCAGTCATTGCGCATGGCGGACGCGTTGCGCAAGGCTGGAAAGCAGCTCACCGTCGTCAAGCTTCCGGACGAGGACCACTGGCTGTCACGGGCCGACACCCGCACGCAGCTGCTGAAAGAGCTCGAGAGCTTCCTGAAGGAGCATCTATGAAGCGCTAGAACGGAATATCGTCGTCGAATTCCTCGCCGCTGCCGCTGCCGCTGCCGCTGCCGCTGCCGCCGCCGCGGCCGGGGCTGCTGCCGCCCTCTTCGCCCGCCGGCTCACGCCCGCCGCCGCCACCCGATGCGCCCGCCCCGCCACCGCCGCCCGCAGCGCCGGCCCCCGCGCCACCACCGCGGCTGCCGAGCATCTGCAGGTCGTTGCCGACGATCTCGGTCGAGTAGCGGTCTTTGCCTTCCTTATCCTGCCACTTGCGGGTGCGCAGGCTCCCCTCGATGTAGACCTGCGAGCCCTTGCGCAGGTACTCGCCGGCGACCTCCGCGAGCCGCCCGAAGAGCGCGACGCGATGCCACTCGGTGCGCTCCTGCTGCTCGCCGGTCTGCTTGTCGCGCCAGCTTTCACTGGTCGCCACGCGCAGATTCGCCACCGTGGTGCCGGAAGGCATGGCACGGGTCTCTGGGTCCGCGCCCAGGTTGCCGATAAGGATGACTTTATTGACTCCACGCGCCATGGTGAGGCCCTCGAAGACTCTTGAGATTGGGCGTGGTCGCCGGCAGCGCCCGCCGATCCGGCCATTCTAGTGGAGCCGGCCGGGTGGCGCGAACCCCTTGAGGCGCGCGCCGACACCCCCAAATCGACCCTCAACCTCCACTAATGCCCGCGGCTTTGGTTTCAGTGGGCGCGGCGCGTACACTTTTTGGTTCGATGCAGCAGATTCGCGTGCGCGGTGCGCGCACTCACAACCTGAAGAACCTGAACCTCGACCTGCCGCGCGAGCGGCTGATCGTGGTCACCGGCTTGTCCGGCTCCGGCAAGTCCTCGCTTACCTTCGACACGCTGTATGCCGAGGGCCAGCGCCGCTACGTCGAGTCGCTGTCGGCCTATGCGCGGCAGTTCCTCGCCACCATGGACAAGCCCGACGTCGACAGCATCGAGGGCCTGTCGCCGGCGATCGCCATCGAGCAGAAGGCGAGCTCGCACAACCCGCGCTCGACCGTCGGCACGGTGACCGAGATCTACGACTACCTGCGCCTGCTGTACGCACGCGCCGGGCTTCCCCGCTGCCCCGACCACGGCGTCGACCTCACCGCGCAGACGGTGAGCCAGATGGTCGATCAGGTGCTGAAGCTCCCGGAGGGCACGGCGGCGGCGCTGATCGCGCCGGTGGTCGCACAGCGCAAGGGCGAGCACCGCGAGCTGCTCGAGGACCTCTCCTCCCAGGGCTTCGTGCGCGTGCGCATCGACGGGCGCATCCACGAGCTCGATGCCCTGCCGGAGCTCGACGCAAAGAAAAAGCACTCGCTGGAGGCGGTCGTCGACCGGGTACGCGTGCGGCCCGATGCCGCGCAGCGCCTGGCCGAATCCTTCGAGACCGCGCTGCGGCTTTCCGGCGGACTCGCCCAGCTCATCTTTCTCGATGAGCCGGCGCGCGAGCCGCTCACCTTCTCGAGCCGCCACGCCTGCCCGGTGTGCGGCTACAGCGTGCCGCCGCTGGAGCCGAAGCTGTTCTCTTTCAACAACCCAACCGGCGCCTGCCCCGCGTGCGACGGGCTCGGGGTCGAGGAGTTCTTCGACCCGCAGCGCGTGGTTCTGCACCCGCACCTGTCGCTGGCCGGCGGCGCGGTGCGCGGCTGGGACCGCCGTAACGATCACTACTTCCAGCTGATCCAGTCGCTCAGCCAGCACTATGGCTTCGACATCGAGACGCCGTGGACGGAGCTCCCGGAGCGCGTGCGCGCGGTGCTGCTCCACGGCAGCGGATCCGAGGCGATCGAGTTCAGCGAGCGCGAGGCGCAGGGAAAGCGCACACGCCGCCGCCATCCCTTCGAGGGCATCGTGCCGAACCTCACGCGACGCTACCGCGAGACAACCTCGCCCATGGTGCGCGAGGAGCTGGCGCGCTACCTGAGCTTGAGGCCGTGTGCCGACTGCCAGGGCACGCGCCTGAACCGCGCCGCGCGCTTCGTGTTCGTCGCCGACCGCAGCCTGCCGCAGGTGGCGCATCTGACGGTTGGCCGGGCGCTCGAATTCCTGCGCGGGCTCAGCCTCGCGGGCTGGCGCGGCGAAGTGGCCGCCAAGATCGTCAAAGGCATGATCGAGCGGCTGGCGTTCCTCGCCGACGTCGGACTCGAATACCTCACGCTCGATCGCAACGCCGAGACACTCTCGGGGGGCGAATCGCAGCGAATCCGGCTCGCGAGCCAGGTCGGCTCGGGGCTCACCGGCGTCATGTACATCCTCGATGAGCCGTCGATCGGCCTGCATCAGCGCGACAACCGCCGGCTGCTGGCGACACTCAAGCAGCTGCGCGACCTCGGCAACACCGTGATCGTCGTCGAGCACGACGAGGAATCGATCCGCGAGGCCGATCACGTGATCGACCTGGGTCCCGGTGCCGGTGCCCATGGCGGCCACCTCGTCGCCCAGGGCTCACCGGCCGACATCGAAGCGACGCCCGCCTCGGTCACCGGCCAGTACCTCTCGGGGCGACGGCGGATCGATGTGCCTACCTTAAGACTGCGGCCGGCTCCCGACCGCCAGCTGCGCATCGTAGGCGCGCGCGGCAACAACCTGCGGCAGGTGAATGCGGACATTCCGCTCGGACTGCTCACCTGTGTCACCGGGGTGTCGGGCTCGGGCAAGTCGACGCTCATCGTCGATACGCTGTTTGGCCATGCCGCCGCGCATTTGAACGGCGCGCGCGTCGAAGCGGCAGCCGTCGATTCGATCGAAGGCCTGGAGCAGATCGATCGCGTGATCGACATCGACCAGAGCCCGATCGGGCGTACGCCGCGCTCCAACCCCGCCACCTACACGGGCCTGTTCGCGCCGCTGCGCGAGCTGTTCGCGGCGGTGCCCGAGGCGCGCGCGCGCGGCTACGACGCCGGGCGTTTCAGCTTCAACGTCAAGGGCGGGCGCTGCGAGGCGTGCCAGGGAGACGGTGTCATCCGTGTGGAGATGCATTTCCTGCCGGACGTGTACGTGCCGTGCGACGTGTGCAAGGCACAGCGCTACAACCGCGAGACGCTCGAGATCCGCTATCGCGGCAAGAACATCCACGAGGTGCTCGAGCTCACGGTCGAGGAGGCGCTGCGCTTCTTCCAGAACGTGCCCGCCGCCGCCGGCAAGCTGCAGACGCTCGCCGACGTGGGACTCTCCTACGTGCGGCTGGGACAGAACGCCACGACGCTCTCGGGGGGCGAAGCGCAGCGCGTGAAGCTGTCGCGCGAGCTCGCCAAGCGCGCCACCGGGCGGACGCTCTACATCCTCGATGAGCCGACGACGGGGCTGCACTTCCACGACGTCGAGCAGCTGCTGCACGTCCTGCATCGGCTGCGCGATGAGGGCAACACGGTGGTGGTGATCGAGCACAACCTCGATGTCATCAAGACCGCCGACTGGGTGATCGATCTCGGTCCCGAAGGCGGAGAGGCGGGGGGCGAGATCATCGCGACCGGGACGCCGGAGACGGTGGCCGCGAACCCGAGATCCCACACCGGTACCTTCCTCCGCCCGCTGCTGGGGCGGGACACGCCTCGTGCGGCGGTGGGCACCTGATGGCTAAGTAATTGATTCCATTACGTGAGCTGCATCGCCCAGATGCGATTGCAAATGCGAACGGTTCTCATCCATAATCTCATCCATGGACGCCGTTGCCGCCCCCGCCGGGCTCGCCCTTGACCCCGGCTTCGTGAGTCTCGCAGCGCTCCCTCCCGGCACCGCCGGGCGGGTCGTGAGCGTCGGCGCGCGCACCGGCACGCTGTCGCCGCTCGAGCGGCGGCTGCTCGAATTCGGCTTCGTGGACGGCGAGCACGTCGAGGTCCTCGCCGAAGCGCGCCCCGGACGCGATCCCTTCGTCGTGCGCGTCGGACACACCACCCTCGCCCTGCGCCGTCGCGAAGCTCAAAGTGTTTGGATAGAGCTGCTGCGCGCCGAGTCTGTCCCCGCCGCAGGCGCAGCTGCCGCGCCATGAACGCGCCGGCGGCTGCGGCGGTCGCCGCGCCGCAGCTGAGTCTCTCCCTGATCGGTGTGCCGAACTGCGGCAAGACCGCGCTCTTCAACCGCCTCACCGGCAGCCGCCAGAAAGTCGCCAACTATCCCGGCGTCACCGTCGAGCGCAAGGAAGGACGGCTGGCCGGACCGCGCACCGGGCGCAGCTACCGGGTCGTGGATCTGCCGGGTGCCTACAGCCTCGAGCCCGCGACGCTCGATGAGGCGATCGCGCGCGATGTGATCCTCGGGCGGCACGCCGCCGAGCCTGCGCCCGATCTGCTCGTGTGCGTCGTCGACGCGACCAACCTGAGACTCAATCTGCGCCTGGTGCTCGAGCTCAAGCGTCTGGGGCGCCCGATGATCGTGGCCCTCAACATGAGCGACCTCGCCGCGCGCCATGGTTATCGCCTCGACGCAACTGCGCTCGAGCGCGCGCTCGGCTTGCCGGTCGTGCCGACGGTCGCGATCCGCGCCGGTGGCGAGCGTGAGCTCATCGAGGCGATCGACAGCTACGGCTTCGGCGAGCGCGCGGCCGGCCGTGCACGGCTCGAGGCTCCGCCGCCCGCCACCGCCGCCGACATCGAGGCGACGCAGCGCGAAGTGCGCCGCGTGCTGGATGACATCGGCTATCGCGTGCCGGCGCGCGCGGCGATGCTCGCGCGGGTCGATGCCGTGGTGCTGAATCCGGTGGCCGGCCCGCTGCTGCTCGCGGTGGTGCTGTTCCTCATGTTCCAGGCGGTGTTCAGCTGGGCCAGGGCGCCGCAGAACCTGATCAACGTCGCCGTCCAGGGCTTGAGCACCTGGCTCGGCGCGCTGCTGCCGGCGGGACCGCTGCGCGGACTGCTGCTCGATGGGGTCGTCGCCGGCACCGGCAGCGTGCTGGTCTTCCTGCCGCAGATTCTGATCCTGTTCCTCTTTATCCTGGCGCTCGAGGATTCAGGCTACCTGCCGCGCGCCGCGTTCATGCTCGACCGGCTCATGGGCCGGGTGGGGCTGTCGGGGCGCGCCTTCATACCGCTGTTGTCGAGCTTCGCGTGCGCGATCCCGGGCATCATGGCGACGCGCACGATCCCCTCCGCGCGCGACCGCCTCGCCACCATCATGATCGCCCCGCTCATGACCTGCTCGGCGCGGCTGCCGGTGTATGCGCTGCTGATCGGTGCCTGCATCCCGCAGCGTGCCGTGGGACCCGTCAACCTGCGCGGCCTGGTGCTGTTCGCGCTGTACATCGCCGGCGTCGCGAGCGCGCTTGGCGTCGCCCTGGTGCTGAAGCACACCATGATGCGCGGCGAGTACCGCCCGCTGCTGCTCGAGCTGCCCGAGTACCGCTGGCCGCAGCTGTCGAACCTCGTGCTCGGCCTGTGGGAGCGCACGCGCATCTTCCTCACCCGCGTCGGCACCATCATCCTCACGCTCATGGTGGTGCTGTGGTTCCTGGCGAGCTTCCCGGCACCGCCCGCGGGAGCCACCGGACCCGCCATCCAATACAGCATCGCCGGCCTCCTCGGCCGCGGCCTCGGCCATGTGTTCGCGCCGCTCGGCTTCAACTGGCAGATCTCGATCGCGCTGGTGCCGGGACTCGCGGCGCGTGAGGTGGCGGTGAGCGCGCTCGGCACCGTCTATGCGATGTCCGGCGCGAACGACGTCGCGGGCGCGCTGTCGCCGATCATCAGCCACAGCTGGAGTCTGGCGACCGGACTGTCGCTGCTTGCCTGGTACGTGTTTGCGCCGCAGTGCCTGTCGACGCTCGCGGTGGTGAAGCGCGAGACCAACTCGTGGCGCTATCCGCTCGCCATGGCGGCGTACCTGTTCGCGCTCGCCTATCTCGGTGCGTTCGTCACCTACCGCGTAGCGCTCGCGCTCGGCGGCGGCACGGTGCTCGCATGAGTCTGGCGCTGCAGCTGGTGGTGGTGGCGGTGGTGGTCGCCGTCTGCGCCACCTACAGCGCCTGGCGGCTGCTGTCGCTCAACCTGCGGCTGCGAGTGCTCGATGCGCTCGCTTCACTGCCGCGCGTCCTCACCGCTCCGTGGCTCGACGCGCTGCGCGCGCGCACGCTCGCGCGGCTACAGAGCGGTTGCGCCGGCTGCGGCGGCGCGGCTACGCCTGGCGCGGCGGCGCGCCGGAATCGAACGACTGGTGCACTTCGCCGTTGACGATGCGCTCCTGGTACTTGCCACGCGTGTAGCCGCCGACCACGCGGCGCCAGAAGCGCACCGCATCGGTGTTACGCAGGTACTCGGTGATCTCCCAGCGGCCCGCAAAACGGTTGAGGATCAGCTCGACCGCCATGCGCCCCACGCCTAAGCGCCGGCGCGCGCGCGTGATGAAGAATTCCGCCATGCGGTAGTCGGCGCGCGGGCGCGGCGGGGGCAGGGGACTCGCGCGCAGCACGCGCGCAAAGCCGACCGGCTCGTTGCCCTTGAGGATCACCAGCGGGTAGGTATTGGGGTCGCCGAACCAGTGGGCGATCTGGTCGGGCTCGCGATGCCCGACTTCGCCGAGCGCCGGAAACAGACCCGTGCCGGGATTGAGATCATCGAGATAATCGCGATAGACGCTCTGGATCCAGAGCCGGTCGCCCGGTTGTGAGCGTGCATCGCGCACGCTGACGGTCAGAGCGGTCATCGCGCGCGGCCCCGGAAACGACACGGCCCGGACGGCTCGCGCATGCGCTCCGTCCGGGCCGCGGTTTTCAGCCTTGAAGGCCGAGCAGTGTTACTGCTTCGGCGGCGTGGCCGGAGGCGTCGCGGCGGGAGCCGCAGCGGCGTCAGCAGGCGGAGCAGCCGAGCCGGCAGCGGGAGCCGCAGCGCCGGCGTCAGCAGCCGGAGCCGCAGCCTGGTCAGCAGGAGCCGCGGGAGCTGCGGCCGGAGCAGGAGGAGTGGCAGCGGTGTCGGTGCCTGCGGCTTCCTGCTTCGCGCAGGCCGTCAGCATCAGCGCCGCAACGATTGCGCTAAGAGCAAGTTTGGTGTTCATCGATCAGTACCCCGAGGAAGCAAGAGTTGTGTTGATATGGCCACGGTCGCCTTGCGACCGTCCCGGGCCTGTTCCGGACCGCAGGAAACACAAATTCTATAGAAGTCCCGGTACGATTGGAAACTGCTGCGCTGTGGAGAACCCTTATTTGTCGGCCCGATACGCTTTGATGTCGGCCGAATACGACAGAAAGCCGGCGGCCGCTGACCGGAGGACGTGCGAATGACCGACCAGGAGCTCACGAAAGGCCTTGCAAGCGGGCTCGAGGAGTCCTTCGGCCTGCACCTCGCCTCGCTCTGCGACCGCACTGCGCGCGCGCTCGAGGCGTGCGGCTTCACGGGCCTGCTGGTGCATTCGGGATCGCAGCTTACGGTCTTCGAGGACGACCGTACTTATCCCTTCGAGGCGCATGCCCCCTTCAAGGTCTGGGCGCCGCTCGATGATGCGCCCGACTCCTACATCTGGTTCGAGCCGGGATCGAAGCCGAGACTCATCCTCTATCAGCCGCGTGATTACTGGTACAAGAGCGCCGACCTGCCGCGCGGCTACTGGGTGCGCCACTTCGACGTCCGCCCCGTTCCGGATGCGCACGCCGCGCGTGCCGCAGTGCCGCAGGACCTGTCGCGCGCGGCCTATATAGGCGATGCCGGACCTGAGCTGGTCTCATGGGGGGTGGGCGCGGTCAATCCCCGTGCGCTCATGCGGCGGCTCGACTACGACCGCGCCGTCAAGAGCCCCTACGAGCTCGAGTGCATGCGCGCTGCGAACCGGCTCGGGGCCCGCGGCCAGCTCGCGGCCGAGCGCGCCTTCCGCGCGGGCGCGTCCGAGTTCGAGATCGAGCTCGCGTTCCTCACGGCCTGCGGACTGCGCGAGCAGGAGCTGCCCTATAACCCGATCATCGCGCTCAACGAGGGCGGCGCGGTGCTGCATTACCAGGTGCTGAGCAAGCAACGGCCGCGCGAGCGCCACTCGCTGCTGATCGATGCGGGGGCCGAGTTCGCCGGCTACGCGAGCGATATCACCCGCACCCATGCCTTCGAGGACCCGGATTTCCGGGCACTGATCGTGAAGATGGACGAGCTGCAGCAGCGGCTGTGCGCGGGCGTGCGCGCCGGGGTCGACTGGCGCGACGTGCATCTCGAGGCGCACACGCTCACCGGACAGCTGCTCAACGAGGCCGATCTTGTCCGCGTGAGCGGCGCGGAGGCGGCCGCGACCGGGGTCACCAAGGTGTTCCTGCCGCACGGCATCGGCCACCTGCTCGGGATCGAGGTGCACGACGTCGGCGGTTTCATGAAGTCGCGCGGCGACGGCGACATCCCGCGACCCGATGGCCACCCGTACCTGCGGCTGACCCGCATTCTCGAGCCGGGCTTCGTCGTCACGATGGAGCCCGGGATCTACTTCATCCCACAGCTGCTCGAAGCCGCGCGGGCCGACGACGCGCATAGCCGGCGGATCAACTGGCCGCGGGTGGCGGCGCTCACGAAATTCGGCGGCATCCGCATCGAGGACAACCTGGCCGTCACGGCCTCGGGCTGCGAGAACCTGACGCGCGATGCATTCCAGACCGCCCGTGCAGCGGCCGCCTGAGCCGCACGGCGCTCACACTGTCTCACTAACGGATCAATTATTACTTTCTGGCTAGCAGATCCTTTATATCCTGCAACAATACCTCAGTCTTGGTGGGCGCCGGAGGCGGGGAATCCGCGGCTGGGGCCGGCGGCCTTTTGAGGCGGTTGATGCCCTTGATCACGATGAAGATCGAGATCGCGATCACCAGGAACTCGAAAATCGTCTGCAGGAAGGAGCCGTACCTGAGTAGCACCGGCTTGCCCGCGGCGTTGGTGGCGATCTGCACCGAGAGCTCGCTGAAGTTGACGCTGCCGAGGATCGGCGACAGTGCCGGCATGATCACATCGCCCACGAGCGAGGTGACGATCTTACCGAAGGCCCCACCGATCACGACGCCGACCGCGAGGTCGAGGACGCTGCCCTTCATCGCAAATTCTTTGAATTCGGAAGTGAAACTCATGGCGGGCATTCTCCCCGGTGCGCCGGTCGTAGCGCCGGCTGAAGTCAGCCTATCGAACAGGCTCGCGGGGAAGCAAACCGCGCCTTAGGGCGCGGTCCGTGCCAGTCGACACCAGCGGCGGGGAACAGGCTTTAGGCGGGCGCCTTCTTGCGGCGGGCGGGCTTCTTCGGCTCCTCTGCGGGCTCGGCCGCGGGCGCCGCTTTGGCCGCCTTCTTCCTGTGAGCAGGCTCTGTCTTGGCCTCGGCTTTGACCTTGCCGCGCCGGGAGGCCTTCTTGCCCTCCTCGGTCGGCTGCTCGGCCGCGGCCGGCTGCGCACCCTCGACGAGCTGCATGAGCGCCATGGGAGCCGAGTCGCCCGGGCGCGGCATCATGCGCAGGATGCGCGTGTAGCCGCCCGGGCGCGTCTTGAAGCGCGGACCTAAGTCCGCGAACAGCTTCTCCACCACCTCGACGTCGCGCAGCCGCGCGAAGGCGAGACGCCGGTTGGCCTCGTGATCGCTCTTGCCGAGCGTGATGAGCGGCTCGACCACGCGGCGCAGCTCCTTGGCCTTCGGCAGCGTGGTGCGAATGGTCTCGTGCCGCAGCAGCGAGACCGACATGTTGCGCATCAGCGCATGCCGATGCGAGCTGTTACGCGACAGCTGCCGGCCGGAGAGATGGTGACGCATAAAAGACCTTCTTCAGCGATTCGCCCACGTTGGTGCGCGCGGCGCAGCAGCGCCGCGCGCACGCCCCCGTGAGCCTCAACCTTCAGATGACGTCGCGGCTGCCTTCCTCGTGCTTCAGGCCCGTGGGCGGCCAGCCGTCGAGACGCATGCCGAGCATGAGACCGTGGCTCTGCAGCACTTCCTTGATCTCGGTGAGCGACTTCTTGCCGAGATTCGGGGTGCGCAGCAGCTCCACCTCGGTACGCTGCACCAGGTCGCCGATGTAGTGGATGTTCTCGGCCTTGAGGCAGTTGGCGCTGCGCACGGTGAGCTCGAGCTCGTCCACGGGACGCATCAGGATCGGATCGAACTGCATCTCGGAGACCTTGGTCGCGGCCTCCTCCTCGCCCTGCAGGTCGATGAACACCGACAGCTGGTCCTTGAGGATCGCGCCGGCGCGGCGAATGGCCTCTTCCGCGTCGATCGTGCCGTTGGTCTCGATGTCGATCACCAGCTTGTCTAGGTCGGTGCGCTGCTCGACACGCGCCGCATCGACCGAGTAGGTCACGCGCCGCACCGGCGAGAACGACGCATCGAGCTGCAGCCGGCCGATGGGGCGGGTCTGCTCCTCGAAGGCGACGCGCGAGGCCGCCGGGCGATAGCCGCGGCCGCGCTCGACCCGCAGCGTCATGGAGAGCTCACCCGCCTTGGTGAGATTCGCGATCACCAGCTCCGGGTTTACGACCTCGATGTCGTGATCGGTCTGGATGTCGCCGGCGGTCACCGGGCCGGGCCCCTTCTTGTGCAGGCGCAGCTCGGCCGAGTCGCGGGCGTGCATGCGCAGCGCCACCGACTTCAAGTTGAGGAGAATGTCGACCACGTCCTCCTGTACGCCCTCGATCGAGGTGTACTCGTGGAGCACGCCGTCAATCTCGACCTCGGTGATGGCGCTGCCCGGCATGGACGACAGCAGCACGCGACGCAGCGCGTTGCCGAGCGTATGGCCGAAGCCGCGCTCGAACGGCTCGATCACCACGCGCGCCTGGCGCGGAGCGACCGGCTGCACCTTTACCACCCGGGGTCGGAGAAACTCGCTTACGGAACCCTGCATTGCACTCTCACCTTGCCGACCTTGAGGCCGGAGCCAAGTAGAAATTCGTTACTTCGAATACAGCTCGACGACCAGGTTCTCGTTGATGTCGGGCAGGATGTCGTCCCGGCCCGGCGCCGACTTGAACACGCCACGAAACTCCTTGTCGCTCACCTCGACCCAGTCGGGGAAGCCCACCTGCTGGGCGATGTTGAGCGCGCTCTGGATGCGCAGCTGCTTGCGCGACTTCTCCCGCACCTGGACGATGTCGCCGGCCTTCACCTGGTAGGAGGCGATGGTCACCGGCTTCTCGTTCACCGTGATCGACTTGTGGCTCACCAGCTGGCGCGCCTCGGCGCGCGTCGCGGCGAAGCCCATGCGATACACGACGTTGTCGAGCCGGCACTCGAGCAGCCGCAGCAGCGTCTCGCCGGTGGAGCCAGTCTTGCGCGCCGCCGCCTTGTAGTAGTTGCCGAACTGCCGCTCGAGCACGCCGTACATGCGGCGCAGCTTCTGCTTCTCGCGCAGCTGCAGGCCGTAGTCCGAGAGCCGCGTACGGCGCTCGCCCTTGATGCCGCCGGGCGGCACCGTGAACTTGCACTTGTTCTCGAGCGGCTTGACGCCGGACTTGAGGAACAGGTCGGTGCCCTCGCGTCGCGCGAGCTTGCACTTGGGTCCTGTGTAACGTGCCATAGTTTCCTCGTTGCCTCTACACGCGACGCTTCTTCGGCGGACGGCATCCGTTGTGCGGGATGGGCGTCACGTCGGAGATGCTGGTGATCTTGAGTCCGCAGTTGTTGAGCGCGCGTACTGCGGATTCGCGCCCCGGTCCCGGGCCGCCGACACGCACTTCGACGTTCTTCACGCCGTGCTCCTGCGCGGCGACTCCGGCCTTCTCGGCCGCCACCTGCGCGGCGAACGGCGTCGACTTGCGCGAGCCGCGGAAGCCGCAACCACCGGAGGTCGCCCACGACAGGGTGTTTCCCTGACGATCAGTGATGGTGATGATGGTGTTGTTGAAGGACGCATGCACGTGCGCGATCGCATCGAGCACATTCTTGCGCGCCTTCTTCGGCTTCTTGGGCGCCGCCGCTGCTGCGGCTGCAGCGCCTGGGGAGGCTGCGGGGGCTGCGGCGGCGGCCGCGGGCGCCGCGGCCGGCGCTGCTGCGCCCTTGGTTTCAGGTTTCTGCTGCTCAGTCATGCCTTATGCCTTTCCGGGCGGTGCGTTGAGTTTCACCGCCTGCTTGCGCGGGCCCTTGCGGGTGCGCGCGTTGGTGCGCGTGCGCTGGCCGCGTACCGGCAGTCCGCGCCGGTGACGGATGCCGCGCCAGCTGCCTAGATCCATCAGCCGCTTGATGTTCATCGAGACTTCGCGGCGCAGGTCGCCCTCGACCGCGAACTTGGCGACCGCTGAGCGCAGCGCGTTCACCTCCGGCTCGGTCAGGTCCTTCACCTTGGTGGTGGGATTGACTCCCGCCGCCTCGCAGGCGGCATGCGCACGCGACCGGCCGACGCCGAAGATGTGCGTGAGCCCGACCCACACGTGCTTGTTCATCGGGATGTTGATACCGGCGATGCGTGCCATGTTTGTTCCTCAACCCTGACGCTGCTTGTGACGCGGGTCCGAGCAGATGACGTAGACCACGCGCCGGCGGCGCACGATCTTGCAGTTCTTGCAGATCTTCTTGACCGACGGACGTACTTTCATTGATTAACCACCCGGCCCCGTTCGCCCGTAGCCGAGCAAGTTGGCCTTCTTGAGGAGTCCCGGGTAGTGATGCGACATCATGTGCGCGTTCAGCTGCGCCATGAAATCCATCACTACCACCACAACGATGAGCAGCGAGGTGCCGCCGAAGCGGAACGGCACTCCGTACCAGGAAATCAGGATCTCCGGTATCAAACACACCGCGGTGACGTAGAACGCGCCCCACAGCGTGAGGCGCGTCAGCACCTGGTCGATGTACTCGGCGGTCTGCTGACCGGGACGGATGCCGCGCACGAAGGCGCCGGACTTCTTGAGGTTATCCGCGGTGTCGCGCGCGTTGAACACCAGCGCGGTATAGAAGAAGCAGAAGAAGATGATCAGCACCGCGTAGATGACCAGGTGCAGCGGCTGGCCGAAGCCAAGCGCGGCGGCGACATCCTGCGCGATGATGCCGTACCAGGTGTCGGAGTTGCCACCCAGGAAGCTGGCGATGGTCGCCGGGAACAGCAACAGGCTCGAGGCAAAGATCGGCGGGATCACGCCCGACATGTTGATCTTGAACGGCAGATGCGTGCTCTGGCCGGCGTACATGCGCCGCCCCACCTGACGCTTGGCGTAATCGACCGGAATGCGCCGCTGCGCGCGCTCCATGAACACGACGAACGCGGTCACGCCGAGCACCAGGATGAGCAGCGCCAGCGCCGCGGGGCCCGGCATCTCGCCGTTGGCCACCGCGTCCATGGTGTTGCCCACCGCGCCCGGCAGCCCGGCGACGATGCCGGAGAGAATGATCATCGAGATGCCGTTGCCGATGCCGCGCTCGGTGATCTGCTCGCCCAGCCACATGAGAAACATCGTCCCCGTGGTCAGGGTGATGGTGGCGGTAACCAGGAACGGCCAGCCGCCATAGAGCGTCATGCCGCCCTTGGCGAGCGCGCCGGCGGCGGCGAACGACTGGAAAACGGCCAGCGCCACCGTGCCGTAGCGGGTGTACTGGGTGATCACACGCCGGCCGGACTCGCCTTCCTTGCGCAGCTCCATGAGCGACGGCACCACCATCGACATCATCTGGATGATGATCGAGGCGGAGATGTAGGGCATGACGCCCATGGCGAAGATCGACAGGCGCGACAGCGCGCCGCCCGAGAACATGTTGACGATGCCGAGGATGGTGTTGGATTTGTCGCCGAAGAAGCGCGCCACTTCCGCCGGGTTGATGCCCGGCACCGGAATGAAGGTGCCGATGCGATACACCACCAGCGCGCCGATCAGGAAGAAGATGCGGCTGCGAATCTCGCCGAAGCGCGCGGCATCGCCGAGCGTTGCGGCCGGATTGCTGAAGGTGGTATTCGCCATGCTGCTTGGTGTCCGTTGCTTACTCGGCTATCCTGCCGCCCGCGGCCTCGATGGCGGCGCGCGCCCCCTTGGTGGCGGCGACGCCCTTCAGGGTCACGGCGCGCTTCAGCTCGCCCGACAGCACCACCTTGGCGCGCTCGGCCGTAGGCGGCACCACGCCGGCCTTCTTCAGCGCCTCGAGATCGATGACTTCACCCTCGACCTTGGCGAGCTCGTGCAGGCGCACCTCGGCGCGGCTCGCCTTGATGGCCGAGCGGAAGCCGACCTTCGGCATACGGCGCTGCAGCGGCATCTGGCCGCCCTCGAAGCCGACCTTGTGGTAACCGCCCTTGCGGGCGCGCTGTCCCTTGGTGCCGCGGCCGCAGGTCTTGCCCTGGCCGGCGGAGGCGCCGCGGCCGACACGCAAGCGCGGCCGGCGGGCGCCAGGGGCGGGTTTCAGTGTGTTGAGTCGCATAAGTGTCTAAACGCCCTTCGCGGCGGCGCCTTGAGCGGCGCCGTCAGCCTCGATCTTCAGCACATGCACGGCCCGCTGGATCATGCCGCGGTTCTCCGGCGTGTCCCTGACGGCGACGCTCTGGCCGATTCGGCGCAGCCCGAGCCCACGCGCCGATGCAGCGATGTTGTGCAGCTGGCCGTGCAGGCTCTTCACCAGCGTCACCTTGAGTTGCCTGTCGCTCATGCTCTTAGCCCGTGATCTCTTCCAGAGTCTTGCCGCGCTTCGCCGCGATCTCCTCCGGCGAACGGATCTTGGCGAGCGCGTTGATGGTCGCGCGCACCACGTTGATCGGGTTGCGCGAGCCGTAGCTCTTGGCGAGCACGTTGCGCACCCCCGCGCACTCGAGCACCGCGCGCATGCCGCCGCCGGCGATGACGCCGGTACCGTCGGACGCCGGCTGCATGTACACGCGCGTCGCCCCGTGTGCTCCGGTGACCGCGTAGTGGAGCGAGTCGTTCCGCAGAGCGACGTTCACCAGGTTCTTGCGCGCCTGCGTCATCGCCTTGGAGATCGCTACCGGCACCTCGCGCGCCTTGCCGAAGCCGTAGCCGACCCGCCCGGCGGTATCGCCGACCACGGTGAGCGCCGTGAAGCCGAACTGCCGGCCGCCCTTGACGACCTTGGCGGTACGGTTGACGGCGACGAGCTTCTCGATGAACTCGTCAGCCGGCTGGCCCTTTTCCGGTCTTGCCATATGTGTGCTACCTGCTCAAAACTCAAGACCCGCTTCGCGGGCCGCATCCGCGAGCGCCTTGACGCGCCCGTGGTACTGGAAACCGGACCGGTCGAAAGCCACCTTGCTCACCCCGGCCGCCCTGGCCTTCTCGGCGATGGCGCGCCCGACCGCCTTGGCCGCGGCGACGTTGCCGGTGCCCTTGAGGTCGCCACGCACCGCCCGCTGCACCGTGGAGGCAGCCGCGACCACCTTGGCGCCCGCCTCGGTCGTGACCTGGGCGTAGATGTGCTTCGGGGTGCGGTGCACGGTGAGCCGCGCGAGCCCGAGATCGCGGATGTGCGCGCGCGTCTTCACGGCACGGCGCAGCCGCCGCGACTTCTTGGTGACGATCATTTCTTCTTCCCCTCTTTCAGGGTGATCTGCTCGCCGGCATAGCGCACTCCCTTGCCCTTGTAGGGCTCGGGCGGGCGCACCGCGCGGATCTCCGCGGCCACCTGGCCGACCTTCTGCCGGTCGATGCCCTTGACGATGATCTCGATCAGGCTCGGCGTCTCGATGCTGATCCCTTCCGGGATCGGGAAGTTCACCGGGTGCGAGAAGCCGAGCGTGAGGTTCAGGGTCTTGCCCTGCAGCTGCGCGCGGAAGCCGACACCGACCAGCTCGAGCTTCTTCTCGTAGCCCTTGGTGACACCGCGCACCATGTTGGCGAGGTGCGCGCGCGTGGCGCCGGCGCTGGTGCGCGACAGGTGCGGATCGGTGAAGCTCACCTGCAGCTTCTTCTCCGCCTGCGCCACCGAGACGCCGGCGGACAGCGGCAGGCTGAGCGAGCCCTTGGCGCCCTTGATGGTCACCGCCTCGGCGGCGATGGTCGCGGTCACGCCCGAGGGCAGTTCGACCGGAGCGTTGGCAATTCTCGACATGATGGCTTCCCGATTTAAGGCCTCAGGCGACGATGCACAGGACTTCGCCGCCCTGTCCGATCGAGCGCGCCTGGCGGTCGGTCATGACGCCCTTCGGGGTCGAGACGATCACGGTCCCCATGCCCCCGAGGATCTTCGGGAGCTGGTCCTTACCGCGGTAGATGCGCAGCCCCGGACGGCTGACGCGCTCCAGGCGGTCGATTACCGGCCGGCCCTCGAAATATTTCAGGCCAATCGTGAGGCGCGGCTTGCCGCCATCGGCGTCGAGACGGAAGTCGGCGATGTAGCCCTCGTCCTTCAGCACCTTGACGATGGCGGTCTTCAACCGCGAGGAGTCGAGCTGCACCTCGGTCTTGCCGGCGGTCTGGCCGTTACGGATGCGGGTGAGAAGATCGGCAACAGGATCGGTCATGCTCATGCTGCGTCCCTCACCAGCTCGCCTTGGCCAGGCCCGGAATCTCGCCGCGCGCGAACACTTCGCGGATCTTCACGCGCGACAGGCCGAACTTGCGGTACACGCCGCGCGAGCGCCCGGTGATGGCGCAGCGGTTGCGGTGGCGCGAGGCGCTCGCATCGCGCGGCTGCGCCTGCAGCTCCGCCTGCGCGGCCGCGCGTGCCTCGGGCGAACTCCTGGGGCTGCGGATCAGCTCCTTGAGCTTCGCGCGCCTGGCCGCGTACTTCTTCACTACACCCGCGCGACGCTTCTCGCGCTCGACCATGCTCGTCTTTGCCATAGACTTTAGCGGTTCCTGATGTTCCGGTTACTTCCGGAACGGGAAGTTGAATGCCTCGAGCAACGCTCGGCCGTGACGGTCGTCCTTCGCCGTCGTAGTGATCGTGATATCCATGCCCCGCACCTGATCGACCTGGTCGTACTGGATCTCGGGGAAAATGATCTGTTCCTTGACGCCGAGCGAGTAGTTGCCCTGGCCGTCGAAGGCGCGCGGCGACACGCCGCGGAAATCGCGGATGCGCGGCATCGCGATGCTGATCAGACGATCGAGGAACTCGTACATGCGCATTCCCCGCAACGTCACCTTGGCGCCGACCGGGAGCCCGGCGCGAAGCTTGAAGGACGCGATCGCCTTGCGCGACTTGGTGATCAGCGGCTTCTGCCCGGTGATCTTGGTGAGATCGTCGACCGCGGCATCCATGATCTTCTTGTCGGCGACCGCCTCGCCCACGCCCATGTTGATGGTGATCTTGGCTATGCGCGGCACCTGCATCACGTTGCCGATCTTGAGCTCCGAGCGCAGCTTCGGAACCACCTGCTGGCGGTAGAACTGCTGCAGCCTCGGCGGCCCAGAGCGCTGGTCAGCCACGCGGTGCGCCGGCGCCTCGGCCTGCTTAGCGGCCTGGCTCTCCGCCTGCTTGTCGGCGTGCTTGCCCGCCCGCTTCTGCTTGCCGGCTTGTTTGCCGGCTTCTTTGCCTGCAACCGCTTCAGACATCGAGCTGCTCTCCATTCGACTTGAAGAAGCGCACACGCTTGCCGTCGGCGAGCGTCTTGATGCCGACGCGGTCGCCCTTCTTCGCGGACGGGTTCCAGACCGCCACCTTGGAGATGGGCAGCGGCATCTCCTTCTCGACGATGCCGCCCTGCCGGTTGGCCTGCGGGTTCGGCTTCTGGTGCTTCTTCACGCGGTTGATGCTCTCGATCACCACGCGGCCGTCGGCCAGCACCTGCAGCACTGCGCCCTTGCGGCCCTTGTCGCGCCCCGACAGCACCACCACCTGATCGCCCTTGCGGATCTTGTTCATGGCTTTACAGCACCTCGGGGGCCAGCGAGATGATCTTCATGAACTGCACGTTGCGCAGCTCACGCGTCACGGGCCCGAAGATGCGCGTGCCGATCGGCTCGAGTTTGTTGGTGAGCAGCACCGCGGCGTTGCCGTCGAAGCGGATCAGCGAGCCGTCCGGGCGGCGCACGCCATGCGTGGTGCGCACCACCACCGCGTCGTACACCTCGCCCTTCTTCACCTTGCCGCGCGGGATCGCATCCTTGACGCTCACCTTGATGACATCGCCCACGGTCGCATAACGGCGGCGCGTGCCGCCCAGCACCTTGATGCACATCAGGGTGCGCGCGCCGCTGTTGTCGGCGGCGTTCAGCATTGTGCGCATCTGGATCATGATTCCAACCTGCCTTGTGCCGTGCCGTCAGCCACGGGCGCCTTTTCCCACCACCGCGACCAGCCGCCACGACTTGTGCCGCGACACCGGGCGGCACGGCGTGATGGTGACCAGATCGCCTTCCTGCGACGTGCTGTTCTCATCGTGCGCCAGCAGCTTGGTCGTGCGGCGGATGAACTTGCCGTAGCGCGGATGGCGCACCAGGCGCTCGATCTCGACCGCGATAGTCTTCTGCATCTTGTTGCTCACCACGCGCCCGGTGAGGGTGCGCCTGCCGCGCGTGTCGATGACGGCCTCGGCCGCCGCAGCCGCCGGCGCCGCAGCCGCCGCCTCGGCGGCGCTCGCCGTGGCGGCGACGCCCTCGGCAAGCTTCGCCTTCGCGTGGCTCCTGGCCTTGCCGCTCTTCGGTTTGGCGGCGGCCTTGTGCGCCGTCTTGGTGGTTTTGGACTTCGGGCTCACTTCGCTTTACCTCCGCCGCCGGCGAGCTGTCGAGCTCGCAGCGCCGTCTTCACGCGCGCGATATTGCGGCGCGCGGCACCAAACTGGTCGGGCTTGGGCTGCTGCCCGGTGGCGCGCTGCATGCGCAGCGCGAACTGCTCCTTACGCAGCGCCACCAGCTCCTCGGTGAGCTCGGCCTCCGAATGACTGCGGAGCTTGTCGCGAAACTGACGCACCTGAGCGTGTTTCATTTACCGCACCTGCCGTTTCACGAATGTGGTGGACACCGAGAGCTTCGAGCCTGCCAGGCGGAACGCCTCGCGCGCGGTCGTCTCGTCCACCCCCTCCATCTCGAACAACACCTTGCCGGGCTGCACGCGCGCCACGTAGTACTCGATGTTGCCCTTGCCCGAGCCCATGCGGACCTCGAGCGGCTTCTTCGAGATCGGCACGTCGGGGAATACCCGGATCCAGATCTGCCCGCCGCGCTTCACGTAGCGCGCCATGGCGCGACGCGCCGCCTCGATCTCGCGCGCCGTCATGCGCGCCCGGCTGGTCGCCTTCAGCCCGAACTCGCCGAAGGACACGTTGGCGCCGCGGTTCGCAAAGCCGGGGTTGCGGCCTTTGAACTGCTTGCGGTACTTGGTGCGTTTGGGCTGCAGCATCTCGTTACGCCTTCGGGCTTCAGACCGGCGCCTGCGGCTCGGCCGCGGGGGTCACTGCCGGAGCTGCGGCGGCGGCCACGGCGGGGGTCGCGGCGGCGGGGACGGCGGCGACGGGCGCCGCGGCGGCGGCCGGAGCGGCTTCCTCGGCCGCGGCTTCCGCGGCGAGCTCGCTCTTGTCGAACACCTCGCCCTTGAAGATCCACACCTTGACGCCGATGACGCCGTAGGTGGTGTGCGCCTCCGCGAGGCCGTAGTCGATGTCGGCGCGGAAGGTATGCAGCGGAATGCGTCCCTCGCGGTACCACTCGGTACGGGCGATCTCCGAGCCGTTCAGCCGTCCGGAGACGCGCACCTTCACGCCCAGCGCGCCCGAGCGCATGGTGCTCATCACCGCGCGCTTCATGGCACGGCGGAACATCACGCGCTTCTCGATCTGCTGCGCGATGGAGTCGGCAACCAGCTGCGAGTCGAGCTCGGGCTTTCTGATCTCGGCGATGTTGAGGCGCACGTCGATGACCGCCATGCCGAGCAGCGCCGCCGTCTCCTGGCGCAGCTTCTCGATGTCCTCGCCCTTCTTGCCGATCACGATGCCGGGGCGCGCGGTCTGAATGGTGATGTTGACCTTCTTGGCGGCGCGCTCGATCTGGATGCGGCTCACCGAGGCCTCCGCCAGCTTCTTGTGCAGGAATTCGCGCACGCGGAAGTCGGTGTGCACCTGCAGAGGGAACTGCTTCTTGCCGGCGTACCAGCGGCTGGTCCAGTCGCGGGTGATGCCGAGGCGTATCCCTAACGGATTGACCTTCTGACCCATGGCGGTTAATCCTTCTTGCCGTCGCTCACGGCGACGGTGATGTGACTGTTGCGCTTGATGATGCGCGTGCCGCGTCCCTTGGCGCGTGCCGCGTTGCGCTTGAACTGCGGGGCGGCGTCGACCTGGATGAGCGACACCTTGAGCAGGTCGATGTCGGCGCCGTGGTTGTGCTCGGCGTTGGCGACCGCCGACTCGAGCACCTTCTGCACCAGCTTGGCGCCCTTCTTCGGCATGAACTTCAGCGTCGCGATCGCGTTACCGACCGGCTTGCCGCGCACCACGTCGGCCACCAGCCGGCACTTCTGCGGCGAGATGCGCGCGTAGCGGAGTTTGGAGGTGACTTGCATGCTTGTTCCTGCCGCCTGGGCTTCAGCCGCTGGCGGCCGGCGCCGCCTCCACCTTGCGATCGCCCGAGTGCGCCTTGAAGGTGCGGGTGGGAGCGAACTCGCCGAGCTTGTGGCCCACCATGTTCTCGGTGATCAGCACCGGCACGTGCTGGCGGCCGTTGTGCACGGCGATGGTGAGTCCCACCATTTCCGGAATGACCATCGAGCGGCGCGACCAGGTCTTGATCGGCTTGCGGTCGTTCCTGGCGGACGCCACCTGCACCTTCCTGGCGAGGTGCAGATCGACGAACGGTCCCTTCTTCAATGAGCGTGGCATGTACTATTCGCTCCGATCAGCGGATGCGGTTCTTGCGGCGCTGGACGATCATGTTGTCCGTGCGCTTGTTGTGACGGGTCTTCAGACCCTTGGTGTTCCAGCCCCACGGCGACACCGGGTGCGGGTTGCCCTGGCCGGACTTGCCCTCGCCGCCGCCGTGCGGGTGATCGACCGGGTTCATGGCGAGTCCGCGCACCGTCGGGCGGATGCCGCGCCAGCGCTTGGCGCCGGCCTTGCCGTAGCTGCGCAGGTTGTGCTCGTCGTTCCCCACCTCGCCGATCGTGGCGCGGCAATCGATGTGCACCTTGCGCGTCTCGCCGGACTTCAGGCGCAGGTACGCGTAGATACCCTCGCGCGAGGTGAAGGACACCGAGCTCCCGGCGCTTCTTGCCAGCTGGCCGCCGCGGCCGGGCTTGAGCTCCACGTTGTGGACGATCGAGCCGACCGGCACGTGGCGCAGCGACATGGCGTTGCCCGCCTTGATCGGAGCATCGGCACCCGAGCGCACCGGGTCGCCCGGCTGCACGCCCTTGGGCGCAATGATGTAGCGCCACTCGCCGTCCGGATACTTCACCAGCGCAATGTGGCTGGTGCGGTTCGGGTCGTACTCGAGCCGCTCGATGACGCCGGTGATGCCGTCCTTGTCGCGCTTGAAATCGATCACGCGATACTTCTGACCCGAGCCGCCGCCCTTGTGACGGGTAGTGATGCGGCCGAAGTGGTTGCGGCCGCCGGTCTTGTTCTGGTGCGCGGTGAGCGCCATGCGCGGCCCGCCCTTGTGCAGGTGCGAGCGGTCGACCTTGACGACGGCGCGCGTGCCGGGAGTGCGGGGCTTGTACTTGATGAGAGCCATTGCGGTGGTCCTGTCAGGTCTTGGCGCGCGCTTCGTAGTCGATGGTCTGGCCGGCAGTGAGGCTCACGTAGGCCTTCTTCCAGTCCTGGGTGCGGCCGGCAATGCGGCCGAAGCGGCGCTGCTTGCCCGGCTCGTTGACCACCTGCACGCCCGCCACCTTGACGTCGAACATGAGCTCGACCGCCTTGCGGATGTCGGTCTTGCTCGCGTCGCGGCGCACGCGGAACGTGTACTGGTTGTGATTCTGCATGGCGAGCGAGGTCTTCTCGGTCACGTGCGGCGCGATCAGCACGCTCATCAGCTGCTCACGGTTCACGGCAGGCGCTCCTCGATGAGTTTCACGGCGCCGACCGTCATCAGCACCTTGTCGTAGGCGGCGAGCGCGACCGGGTTGAGGGCCGTGACCTCGAGCACCTCGACGTGCGGCAGGTTGCGCGCCGCGAGCTCGAGCTTCTGATCCTGCGCCTCCACCACGATCAGCACCGAGGGGAGCGACCACTGCTTGAGCTGCGTGGCGAGCAGCCTGGTCTTCGCTTCGCTCAACTGGATGCCGTCGGTGACCAGCAGGCGCTCGGTGCGCGCAAGCTCCGACAACATCGAGCGGATCGCGCCGCGGTACATCTTGCGGTTCACCTTCTGCTCGAAGCTGCGCGGCTTCGCGGCGAAGGTCCTGCCGCCGCCGACCCAGATCGGCGAGCGGATCGAGCCGGCGCGCGCCTGGCCCGTACCCTTCTGCGCATACGGCTTCCTGCCGCCGCCGCGCACCTCGGCACGCGACTTCTGCGCCTTGGTGCCGGAGCGGGCGGTGTTGCGGTAGGCCTTGAGCACCTGGTGCACCAGCGCCTCGTTGAACTTGTGGCCGAAGGCGGCTTCAGACACCTGCAGGGCGGCGCCGCCCGTCACTGACTTGAGCTGCATGACTTACTTCTTTCCCTGCTTGGCCGGGTCCTTCGACGCGGCCTTGCCGGCCTTGAGCGGCGCGACCGTCTTGCGGATGGCGCGGCGCGCGGCCTTGAGCGAGGGACGCACGATCACCTGCCCGCCCTCGACGCCGGGTACGGCGCCGCGGATCAGCAGCAGGTTTCTCTCGAGGTCGACCTGCACGACACGCAGATGCTCGGTGGTGCGGCGCACGTTACCCATGTGGCCGGACATGCGGCGGCCCTTGAACACGCGGCCCGGGGTCTGGCGCTGGCCGATCGAGCCCGGCGAACGGTGCGACAGCGAATTACCGTGGGAAGCCATGCCGCCGGCGAAGTTGTGGCGCTTCATGACGCCGGCGAAGCCCTTGCCCATGGTGGTGCCGGTCACGTCCACCGCCTCGCCTTCCTTGAAGAGGTCGGCCTTGATCTCAGCTCCGGCCTTGAATTCGTCCTTGTCGGCAGCGGTGAGGCGGAACTCGACCAGCGCGCGACCCGGCGCGACGCCCGCTTTGGCGTAGTGGCCGGCAACCGACTTCGAATAAAGCTGCGGGCGGCGCACGCCGTAGGTGACCTGGACGGCCCGGTAGCCATCCTTGTCCTGCGACTTCACCTGGGTGACGCGATTCGGGAGCACCTCAATCACGGTGACCGGCACTGTCTCGCCGGCGTCCGTGAACACGCGCGTCATGCCGGCCTTGCGGCCGACGAGTCCGATTGCCATGTCTGTCCTCTCGAGACCCATGGCAACGAGCTAAGTTATTGAGACAACAGGAGATTTGCGCAAGCCCGAGGGCCGCGCCATTCTCGAGTGGTCTTGGAGCCAGAGAGCCCCGCGGAGCCCGCTCCAACCTCGCCCGATGCCGCCAAATGCGACTGGATCCCCGGAAATCCCGGGGCCCAAAAGGGCGCGCAGTATAGGCGTGCCGGGGCCTTCGATCAACCCCGCGCGAGGCTTAGTCTTTTAGAAGATCCCGATCTTCGTGCTCGCGGCGTCGAACACCCCGAGGCACTGGCCGTCGGCCGTCGAGACCAGCCAGTGGGCGCCGGTGTGGCTCGACTGGCCGACGTAAGCTCCCGGCGGCACCGAGCCATAGAACTTCCGGGTGCCCGACGGATCGAGCCAGTAGAACTTCACGCTCTCATCGCTCTTGTTAACGAGCGTGAGGACCGCGGGCTGCGCCGTCGCCTTGGACGGAAAGTCGCCTTCGTGGGTGCAACGCTCCCCCGTCGCGAGCTCGATGCACGAGCGTACGGCGGTCGTCGCCTGCTGCGGATGGATGGCACAGGCGATTCCGTAATCCCTTACGGGCGGCTGCACCGCCGCGACGGGCGGCGGAGCCTCGGCTGCCGGTGCTGACGCTACGGCCGGCGCCTGGGAGATCTGACCGGGGGTGGTTCGCACGAGGTGCAGGTGCGTCCTGCCGTCCGCTCCGCGCTTCGGAGCGTAGGCTGGAGCCGGAGCCGGGGCGGCACCGCTCTCGGCTGCCGTTCCCAAGGGAGCTGATCTCTTACCCCAGGCCATCGTCGCGAGGACCACGAGGCCCAGGGCGACAGCCATGCCAACCACGACCCCGGCGTTTCCCTGGTGAGGTACGGTGGCCGCCGCCGGCGCCCCCCTGCCACCCGAGGCTCCCGCGCCGGCGGTCTGCGGGTCGGACACATAGTCCCGAAGCCAGTCGGCATCATCGGCGTCGAGCACGATAAGGCCGTCCGGGCGGCGCGCGCCGTTGCCCAGGCGCTGATCCGGGGAGGCGGTCCAGATCGCTATCGATTTGAGCCCGAGCAGCGCGTGCAACGGGTCGCGGCGTGTATTCACGTCCTGGATGCGGTCGAAGCGGATGGTGTTGGTATTGCGCGCCAGCACCCCTGAGGTAATCGAGATGTTGCGATCCGTCACCGTGAAGGAGAACCACTTGAAGTTGAGCACGGCGCGCATCACGAGGAATGCGCCGTAGAGATAGAGGAGCGCCGCAAATTGTCCGCCGGTGAATTTGCCGCACAGGGCACCCCGGCAGCTGGCACCAGGCGCGCTGGACATGAGCTGAAACAGCGCTGCGAGCAGCAGCAGCAGTAGCGCAACGACGAAACTGCGCAGCGCCACGTACCAGAACGCCCGCGAGGGGAGGCCCAGGTTGCTGTTGAGCGGGATCATGGTGTCTGCGTCCCTCGGCGGCCGTCGCAGCGCGCATCAGACGGCTGGCGCGGCAGCTGCGCTACGCTCGCCGTCACAGTCGCGGGAACGGCGCCCTTAATCTTACATAATCAGGCGGCCGGGAATAACCGCACCGGGTGCGGTCGCGCCTGCGGAGGTTTGGAGATGCTGCGCGCGCGGTCGCGCGCGCAGCGCCCTCAGTTCAGCTTGATCTGAACGTCGACGCCGGCCGGGAGCTCGAGCTTCATGAGCGCATCCACCGTCTTGTCGGTGGGGTTCATGATGTCCATGAGGCGCTTGTGCGTGCGCAGCTCGAACTGATCCCGCGCGTCCTTGTCGGCGTGCGGGGAGACGAGCACCGTGAAGCGCTCCATCTTGGTCGGCAGCGGCACCGGCCCCTTGACCGTGGCACCGGTGCGTTTGGCGGTCTCGACGATCTCCTTGGCGGAGCTGTCGATGAGGCGATGGTCAAACGCCTTCAGACGAATACGAATATTTTGGTTTGCCATCGCCCTTGCCTCTTACTTCAGGATCTTCACAACGACGCCGGCGCCGACGGTCTTGCCGCCCTCGCGGATCGCAAAGCGCAGCCCCTGATCCATCGCGATCGGGCTGATCAGCTCGATCGTCATCTTGATGTTGTCCCCGGGCATCACCATCTCCGCCCCCGCAGGCAGCTCAATCGTCCCGGTCACATCCGTCGTGCGAAAGTAAAACTGCGGCCGATACCCCTTGAAGAACGGCGTGTGCCGGCCACCCTCCTCCTTCGTCAGCACGTACACCTCGCCCTCAAAGTGCGTGTGCGGCGTAATGCTCCCGGGCTTCGCCAGCACCTGACCGCGCTCGACCTCCTCGCGCTTGGTGCCCCGCAGCAGCACCCCCACGTTGTCCCCCGCCTGCCCCTCATCAAGGAGCTTGCGGAACATCTCCACCCCGGTGCACACCGTCTTCACCGTAGGGCGCAGCCCCACGATCTCAACCTCATCGTTCACACGAACGATGCCGCGCTCGATGCGCCCCGTGACCACCGTGCCGCGACCGGAGATCGAGAACACGTCCTCCACCGGCATCAGGAACGGCTTATCGATCTCGCGCTTCGGGATCGGAATGTAGTCGTCCATCGCCTCCACAAGCTTCACCACCGCCGGCACGCCCAGCTCGCCCTTGTCGCCCTCGAGCGCCTTCAAGGCCGAGCCAATCACGATCGGAGTCTTGTCGCCGGGGAACTTGTACACCGACAGCAGCTCGCGCACCTCCATCTCGACGAGCTCGAGCAGCTCCTTGTCGTCCACCATGTCGGCCTTGTTCATGAACACCACGATGTACGGCACCCCCACCTGGCGCGCGAGCAGGATGTGCTCGCGGGTCTGGGGCATCGGACCATCGGCCGCCGACACCACCAGTATCGCTCCGTCCATCTGCGCCGCACCCGTGATCATGTTCTTCACGTAATCAGCGTGCCCCGGACAGTCCACATGCGCGTAGTGGCGCTTGGCGCTCTGGTACTCCACATGCGCCGTCGAAATCGTAATGCCGCGCGCCTTCTCTTCCGGCGCCTTGTCAATCTGGTCGTACGCCACAAACTGACCCCCGTTGGTCTCGGCCATCACCTTGGTGAGCGCCGCCGTCAACGTCGTCTTACCGTGGTCCACGTGACCAATCGTCCCCACGTTCACGTGCGGCTTGTTACGCTCGAATTTCTCTTTGGACATGGCGTAGTTCCTTAACTAACTGTCTCTTACTTCTTGATGATGCCGTCAGCGATGTTCGGCGGCACTTCAACGTACTTGGCGAATTCCATGGTGAAGGTGGCACGCCCCTGGCTCATCGAGCGCACGGTGGTCGCGTAGCCGAACATCTCCGACAGCGGCACGTCGGCCGTGATGGCCTTGCCCGCCGGAGTCTCGTCCATGCCGGTGATCTGGCCGCGCCGGCGGTTCAGGTCGCCGATCACATCGCCCGAGTACTCCTCCGGCGTCACCACCTCGACCTTCATGATGGGCTCGAGCAGCACCGGCCGCGCGCGGCGGAAGCCTTCCTTGAAGCCGATGGAGCCCGCGATCTTGAAGGCCATCTCGTTCGAGTCGACGTCGTGGTAGGAGCCGTCGAACAGCGTCACCTTCACATCCACCACCGGGTAGCCGGCGATGACGCCGGTCTCCTCCGCCTCGCGGATACCCTTGTCCACCGCCGGCACGTACTCGCGCGGCACCGTGCCGCCGACGACGCCGTTGATGAACTCGTTCCCCTTGCCGGTCGCATTCGGCTCGAGCTTCAGCCACACGTGACCGTACTGGCCGCGACCGCCGGTCTGGCGCACGAACTTGCCTTCGCTCTCGACCGTGCCGCGGATGGTCTCGCGGTAGGCGACCTGCGGCTTGCCGACGTTCGCCTCGACCTTGAACTCGCGCTTCATGCGGTCGACGATGATCTCGAGGTGCAGCTCGCCCATGCCGGAGATGATGGTCTGGCCCGACTCCTGGTCGGTGCTGACGCGGAACGAGGGGTCTTCCTTGGCGAGACGCTGCAGAGCCAAGCCCATCTTCTCCTGGTCGGCCTTGGTCTTCGGCTCCACCGCCACCGAGATGACGGGTGCCGGGAATTCCATCTTCTCGAGCGTGATGACCTTGTCGAGATCGCACAGCGTGTCGCCGGTGATCACGTCCTTCAGGCCCACCGCCGCGGCGATGTCGCCGGCGCGCACCTCTTTGATCTCGGTGCGCTCGCTGGCATGCATCTGCAGCAGCCGCCCGATGCGCTCCTTCCTGTCCTTGGTCGGCACGAACACCGTGTCGCCGGAGTTGAGCACGCCGGAGTAGACGCGGAAGAAGGTGAGGTTGCCGACGAACGGGTCGTTGAGGATCTTGAAGGCGAGCGCGGCGAACGGCTCCTCGTCTTCCGCCTTGCGGGTGGCCGGCTCGTCCCGGTCGTTCAGCCCTGTGACGTCCGGCATGTCGACCGGCGAGGGCATGAAGTCGATGACCGCATCGAGCAGCGCCTGCACACCCTTGTTCTTGAAGGCCGAGCCGCACATGGCGAGCACGACCTCGTTGCGCAGCGAGCGCTCGCGCAGCCCGGCGCGGATCTCGGCGTCGGTGAGCTGCTCGTGCTCGAGGTACTTATGCATGAGGGTGTCGTTCGCCTCGGCTGCCGCCTCGATCATCTTGCCGCGATATTCCTCGGCCTGCGCGCGGAGCTCCGCCGGGATCTCGCGGTACTCGAACTTCATCCCCTGGGTCTCCATGTCCCAGTAGATGGCCTTCATGCGGATCAGGTCGATGACACCCTCGAAGGTCTCCTCGGCGCCGATCGGCAGCTGGATCGCGATCGGGTTGGCGCGCAGCCGCGCGCGGATCATGTCGACGACGCGCAGAAAGTTGGCGCCGGCGCGGTCCATCTTGTTGACGAAGGCGATGCGCGGCACGCGGTACCTGTTCATCTGCCGCCACACCGTCTCCGACTGCGGCTGCACGCCGGCAACCGAGTCGAACAGCGCGACCGCGGAATCGAGTACGCGCAAGCTGCGCTCCACCTCGATGGTGAAGTCGACGTGCCCCGGGGTGTCGAGGATGTTGATGCGGTGCTCGGGGAAGCTGTTCTCCATCCCCTTCCAGAAGCAGGTGGTTGCGGCGGCCGTGATGGTGATGCCGCGCTCCTGTTCCTGCTCCATGTAGTCCATGACGGCGGCGCCGTCGTGGACCTCGCCGATCTTGTGCGACACGCCGGTATAGAAAAGGATGCGCTCGGTCGTGGTCGTCTTCCCCGCGTCGATGTGCGCGGAGATGCCGATGTTCCGGTAGCGCTCGATGGGCGTCGCGCGTGCCACGGTCAGTCCCCTGGCGCCTACCAGCGGTAGTGGGCGAAGGCCTTGTTGGCCTCCGCCATGCGGTGGGTGTCCTCGCGCTTGCGCACCGCGGCGCCGCGATTCTCGGAAGCGTCCATCAGCTCATGGGCGAGACGGAACGCCATCGACTTCTCGGTCCGGTCGCGGGCCGCCTCGATGACCCAGCGCATGGCGAGCGTCTGGCGGCGGGTGGCACGCACCTCGACCGGTACCTGGTAGGTGGCGCCGCCGACGCGGCGCGACTTCACTTCGACCACCGGCTTGACGTTGTCGAGCGCGGTGGACAGCACCTCGATCGCTTCCGGCCCCTGCTTGCCGGTCTTCTCGGCGATGCGATCGAGAGCGCCGTAGATGATGCGCTCGGCGGCGGACTTCTTGCCGTTCTTCATGACGACGTTCATGAACTTGGCAAGCATGTCGTTGTTGAACTTCGGGTCCGGGAGAATGGTGCGGACCGGGGCTTGAGCACGACGGGACATGGTGACTTATCCCCTCACTTCTTCGGGCGCTTGGCGCCGTACTTCGAGCGCCCCTGCTTGCGCTCGCCGACGCCGGCACAATCGAGCGTGCCGCGGACGGTGTGATAGCGGACCCCGGGAAGGTCCTTGACGCGGCCGCCGCGGATGAGCACCACCGAGTGCTCCTGGAGGTTGTGTCCCTCGCCACCGATGTAGCTGGTGACCTCGTAGCCGTTGGTGAGGCGTACGCGGCACACCTTGCGCAGCGCCGAGTTCGGCTTCTTCGGCGTCGTGGTGTAGACGCGCGTGCACACGCCGCGCTTCTGGGGCGAAGCCCCGAGCGCCGGTACTTTGGTTTTTTCTGCCCCCATCCGGCGCGGTTGCCGGATGAGCTGACCCGTGGTCGCCATCGTTACACTCGTCTCCAAGCTCAGGTGCGGGGGTGAGTACTCGCACAATGGGCGACCGAGAAGAACACCGGGCCGCCTGCATCAGGCGGCCCGGTGCTTCTAAGTCGCTGTTTCCGGTGCCGGCGAGCTATATATAGGGCCGGCCCGACAAAGGCCGGCGATTCTAGGTAGGGACCCTGGGAGTGTCAACCGGCCTTGGGGCCCCCGGTGCTGCTTTGCGATTGATTTGTCGCCGCCGCTCATTACGATAGCTGTAAACGGGCTCAGGGCGCCTTCGCACCCCCGGCCCCTATACGAACCCAGACGGAATAAGGTGTCGGCCCCTCACCCGGGGCGACTCAGGGAATCAGTGCTCTCAAGGGGCGTCAGCTGGCTTTTGGGTCTCGCGGCATGTCTGCCGGGAGCGGTCCTGGCCGCAGCTCCCGGCACGGCGCCCATGGCGGACCCCCGGACCCCCCTCACGGCAGAGGTGCTGGACGCACGGGGCCCCGCCCCCACGGCGGCGGCCGTGACCGGCGGAGCACTGGACGCCGACTTCCGGCCCTTCCAAGCGCGCGGGTCCCATTCCATCACCACCACGCTCTGGTTCCGCCTGTCGCCTACGGCGGCCGCCGTCGCCGGCGAGACCCCGGTGCTGCTCGCCCGCTCTGGGATGGACCAGCCCGTGGATGCCTTCGGAAGGCGCGGCGGTTCAGTAGTCGCGCTCAAGCCCGCCACCGTGGTGCCGAAGTTCGGCGGCGGGCAGGACACGGTGTTCGCGCTCGACCCGCCCCTGGATCCCGGCGCACCGCTCTACGTCCGCGTCTCCCGCACCGGCGGCACGACCACCGACCTGCAATTCGCCACCTCCACCCTCGAGCGCACGCTCGAGCGAGCCGCAGCACATGCCCGCATGATCGACTTCGCGTTCGGTGCGCTCATGGCGATGGCGATTTCGGCGCTGCTGGTGCGCTTCGTGCTCACCGAGGCGCTGTACCCGCTCTACGGGACGCTGTTCGGCTTGCAGGCGATCTATCTCGCCTACTGCTCGGGCGAGGGCTTCCGCTGGCCGCTGTTCGACCTTGCCAGGCCGCTCGGCATCTACGCCTGGAACGTGCCGATCGCGGTCACGGGCGCGGCGGCATCGCTGTTCGTGCGCGAATTCGCGAACCTGCGGCTGTTCTCGGAGCGCGTCTACCGCGCCTTCGGCTGGCTCGCGCTTGGTTTCCTCGCGCTCGCCGCCTCGAACGTGCTGCGTCTCATCGGGCTCGCCGTGCTGGTCAAGGACGTCGGCAACCTTATGTTCGTCGGCAGCGCGGTCTTCACGCTGCTCGTGTCCTACCTCGCGTGGCGGCGCGGCAACCGCGCTGCCGGCTGGTTCCTCTTCGCCTGGTCGCTGCTGTCCACGTTCCAGATCGCGACCGCGGTGTGGCTCCTCTATGGGCGTGCCGACAATGCCGACGGACTCCTTTACTACGGGCTTGCCCCCTCCATGGTGGCCGCGGCGGTGCTGATCGCGCTCGGGGTATCCGACCGCATGCGGGCGCAGAAGGTGGCGCTCACCGAGGCCGAGCGGCGCGCCCAGACGGACGCGCTCACCGGGGTGCTGAACCGCAGCTCGCTCATCGAGCGGTTCGATGCCGCGTGCATGCGCATGCAGAGGCGCGGGCTGCCGGTCTCGGTGCTGTTCATCGATCTCGACCACTTCAAGCAGATCAACGACTCCTTCGGCCACGCCGCGGGCGATGCCTGCCTCACCGGCGTAATCGCACCGATCCAGGCGGAGCTGCGTCAGTCGGACATCATCGGACGCTACGGAGGCGAGGAGTTCGTGGTCGTGCTCACCGGGGCGGATGCCGCGGCCGCCGCACCGGTGGCGGCGCGCATCTGCGAGCGTGTCTCCGAGGTGCGCGTCGAGGGTTTCGGGGTACCGGTCCGCCTCACCTGCAGCATCGGCGTGGCCAGCAGCGATACCCTCGGAGTGTGGGGTCAGCACCTGATCGCGCACGCCGACGCGGCGCAGTACGCAGCCAAGCGCTCCGGGCGCAACCAGGTGCAGCTCGCCGCCTCGCTCGCGGCGTAGGCTCGCGGCAGCCATGGCCGTGAACGTTCGCGCCGCCGCTCCGCGCGACCTCCCGCAGCTCCTTGCGCTGGTGCGCCGCTACTGGGAGTTCGAGCAGCTCGCGCCGTTCACGGCGCTGCGCGTCGAGCTCTGCCTGAAACGGCTGCTGTCCGAGCCGCACCTCGGCGCTGCGTGGGTGGCCGAGGGCGATGCGGGGCTCGCCGGCTATCTCCTGGCCGTCATGGTGCTGAGCGTCGAGCACGGCGGGGTCATGGCGGAGATCGACGAGTTCTTCGTGCTCCCCGAGGCGCGCTCGCACGGCGTCGGCGCGCGCCTCCTCGAGACCGCGGAGACCTCACTCACGGCCCGCGGCTGCGTGCGGCTGCAGCTGCAGCTCGGTGTCGGCAACACCGCGGCGCGCGCCTTCTACGAGCACCGCGGCTACCGGCCGCGCGGCGGCTACCAGCTGCTCGACAAGGCGCTCGGCGTCGCGCCGGCGCCGGCAACAACCGGGAGCAACCCATGCCTGCCGTGAAACTCCCAGGATGCAGCGCCCTCGTTCTCGGAACGCTCTTGGCGCTCACAGCCGGCGCCGCGCCGGGCGCCCCACCCGACATCTATGACGCGGCCGTGGCGCACGCCGGGCGCAGCGCCGACGACCTGAAACGCGACCCGATCGATCTTGCGGCGCAACTGCTGCGGCTCGCGGGGATCAAGCCCGGGATGCAGGTCGGGGACTTCATGGCGGCCGACGGCTACTACAGCGAGCTGGTCAGCTACGTCGTAGGCCCGAAGGGCCACGTGCTGCTCCTCAACAACGCCACCTGGGACTACTGGAGTGGCAATCACTGGAAGGAGCGCATCGAGGGTCGCCTGCCCAACGTCGAGCACCGCACGATCGACGCCGAGCACGTGGACGTACCCGATGGCTCGCTCGATGCGGTACTGCTCATCAAGGCGTACCCACGATTTCTACGCCATCGATGACGATCCGGCGGCCAAATGGCCGCGGTTCGACGTGGGTCGCGTGGTTGGTGAGATCGCGCGCATGCTCAGGCCCGGGGGGATCCTGCTGCTCGTCGATCACTCCGCCAAACCCGGCACTGGGAGTTCGGCCGCAACCCCGCTGCACCGGATCGATGAGGTGTACGCGCGACGGGAGTTCGAGAGTCACGGCTTCACGCTCGTCCGCTCGAGCGACCTGCTGCGCCGCCCGGATGATCCGCGCGACCAGATCAGCTACAAGGGACCCATGGTCGGCAAGACCGATCGCTTCGTGATGGTGTTCCGCAAGGAGCCCTGACGGAAGTCTTGCGGCTGACCCGGCTTGCGGTGACGCTGTAGAATCGCGCGGCGACCGGAGGGCCGGATCATGCGCGCGTTCGATCTCCGAAGGATTCCGGGCGTCACGGGACGTCGCCCTGGCGCGGTACCCCTCTGCCTGATTGCCCGCTGCGCGCTCACCGCGCTCGCCCTTATGCCGCCCGCCGGGGCGGCCGTGCCACTCGAAGTCTACGGGCGCCTGCCGCGTTACGAGAACGTCGTGCTGTCACCCGACGGATCGCGCATCGCATTTGTCAGGACCGACGAGAACGCGCGCGCCGTGGTGGTGCAGGAGCTGGCGAGTGGCAAAAAGCTCGGCCGGCTGGTCGCCGGCGACCAGAAGCTGCGGGGCATCCGCTGGGCGGACAACGATCGACTGATGATCTTTACCTCCGTTACGGCGGTACCGTCTACGTTCCTCGGCTGGAACGAGCGCGAGTGGCGCCAGCTGCGGATCTTCGATCTCAAGAGCGGCAGAAGCTACATGGTTCCCCAGCCGAACCCGGCAGGCACCATGGACCTGATGAACACGATCACCGGCAGGGTAACCGTCAGGCGCATCCAGGATCGCACCGTGCTGTTCCTCGGGGGCCTGCAGGTCATGGGGCGCCCCGAACGGCACGGCTTCGGGCGCGAAGTGGTGACGGTGCTCCTGCGCGTGGACCTCGAGTCGGACACGCCGCGCATTGTGCGCACCGCCGAGCGCGGCTTGAGCGAGTCCTGGACCATCGACGACGCGGGAGAGGTTGCGGCAGAGGAGCACTACAATCAGAGGACCCACCACCGGAGCATTCTCATCAGCCGCGACGGACACATGCAGGAAGTCGCCGCGGGCGACGAGGCGCTCGACTTTCCCCGCGTGCTCGGCTCGGGCCCGATCGCTGACACGCTGCTCGTGCAGCGCATCGAGGACGGCGATGCCGTGTGGCGGTTGCTGTCGCTCAAGGATGGCTCCATTGGCGAGCCGCTGGCCGAAAAGCAGACACTCGACCGACCGATCGAGGATCCGCTCACGTTCCGCATGATCGGCGGCGTGCACGTCGGCGACAGCGAAGGGTATGTGTTCTTCGATCCGTTCGTACAGCAGTCATGGCAGGCCGCCGTCCGGGCTTTCCCCAACGAGCGCGTGCGGTTCGAGTCAGCCGCGGCGGGCTTCAAGAAAATGATCGTGCGCGTCGAGGGCGAGCGCGACGGCTACTGCTACGAGCTCATCGACCTCACTACTCACCGTGCCGAGCCGCTGGGGGACGTCTACGAGGGTATCGGTAAGCCGTTGGAGGTGCGCGGCGTCACCTACACCGCCGCGGACGGCTTGCAGATCCCGGCGTACCTCACTCTGCCGCCCGGCAAGCCCGCGCAGAGGCTGCCGCTCATCGTGCTCCCGCACGGCGAGACGGTAGGCCGCGACACGGCGGACTTCGACTGGTGGTCGCAGGCACTCGCCGACCAGGGCTACGCCGTGCTGCAGCCCAACTACCGCGGCTCCGAGATCAACCGGGCGTTCCTCGCCAGAGGCTTCGGCGAGTGGGGCCGCAAGATGCAGACCGACCTGTCCGACGGTGTGCGCTACCTTGCCCACCAGGGAGTGATCGATCCGGCGCGTGTCTGCATCGTCGGCGCAGGCTATGGCGGCTACGCAGCACTCGCCGGCGTATCGCTCGATCCCGGTGTGTACCGCTGCGCCGTCTCAGTGGCGGGAATTGCCGATCTGCGCAGCTGGCTCCATTGGGTGAACAACCAGCACTACCACCGGGAGACTGCGGCGCAGCTCTATTGGGAGCGTTTCATCGGCGCCAGCAGCCCGGATGACCCGTCCGCGGATGCGATTTCTCCGCTCAGGCATCTGGATGCGATCACGGTGCCGGTGCTGCTGATTCACGGACGCGATGACATCGTGGTGCCCTACGCGCAGAGCCAGATGATGTACGACGCGCTGCAGGGTGCCCACAAGGATGTCGAGCTCGTGCCGCTCGCAGCTGAGGATCACTGGCTGTCGCGCGGCGAGACCCGCCTGAAGATGCTCGAGACTTCGGTCGCGTTCCTGCGCGCCCACAATCCGCCCGAGCCGTGAGCGACGACCCCTATGGCCTGGCGCGCTTCGTCGAAGCGCAGTCCGGGTGCTACGCGCGGGTGCTGCAAGAGCTCGCAGCCGGCGAGAAGCGCAGCCACTGGATGTGGTTCACCTTCCCGCAGCTTCAGGGCCTCGGGACGAGCCCCATGGCCCGCCGCTACGCCCTCGCGGGTGTCGCGGAAGCGCGCGCATACCTCGAGCACCCGATGCTCGGCGCGCGGCTGCGCGAGTGCACGCTGCGGCTGCTCGCTGTCGAGGGGCGGACGGCGCACGCGATCTTCGGCAGCCCCGACGATCTGAAGCTGCGCTCGTGCCTGACGCTGTTCGCGCGCGCCGCGCCGGGGGAGGCGCTGTTCGGCGCGGCGCTGGCGAAGTACTTCGGCGCTGCGGGCGATCCCCTGACCCTGAGCCTGCTTACCTCTTCGGCTTCCTGAACTTCAGCAGGAACTGATCGGTGTGCCCCTGTATCGGCGGCTCGAACACCTTGCCGGTATGCGGGTCGTCCTTGTTGCGCAGGATGTCGCTCTCTCCGACCAGCTTGAAGCCCGCGGCCTTCACCTCCTGCTTCACCGCCTCCTCGTCGATGCGGTGGGTGGTGTTGGTGTCGCGCGTGCCGGAGCCGGCTGCGGCTGCGTGATCGAGCACGAAGTAGATGCCGCCCGGCTTCAAGGCCGCGAAAATCGCGCGGTTGATGTCGCCAATATCGAGGTTCGGGATGTTGTGGAAGTCATGGTAGTTCTGCGTGGTCCACACCAGATCGAAGCTGTTCGTCGGCTTGACGTCGATGAGCCGCTGCAGAACCACTTTCACATTCGCGTAATGCGGGTCGGCGGCGAGCGCCACGATCGGCGGCGGCGGCGCATTGGGCTTGGGAGTGGAGATGGAGTAGATCGATACCTGGCCATGCGCTCCGACGATCGCGCTCAGCAGGCGCGTGAAGTAGCCCCTGCCCGGGGCGAGCTCGAGAACCCAATCGCCCGGCTTGACCCCGGCGAAGGCGAGGGTCTCCCCGGGCTTGCGGTTGGCGTCGCGCTCCTTGTCGGCCGCGGGGCGTGCCGGATCCGCCAGCGCAGCGGTGACGTATTTCGGAATTTCGCTATGGCGGGCGGCGTATGCGCCCGGGACCGCGAGTCCCACGGTCACCAGGGCCGCGGTCGCGAGTATCGCTGCACGTTCCATGGATCGTCTCCTCGATAGAGAGCCCGGCGGCTCGCAGGGGACGTCACTCTAGCAGGAGCCGTCGCGCTCGCCACCTTCGTTCCGCCGCGCGCGCGGGGCGGGCGGGCGCGGGTTCTGTGTCAGAATCGCCCCGCCACGCTCGCCCGCCAGCCACGCACAAAGGGCCCCTCATGCTCAGCCAGCTCCGCCCGTTCCTGCACGGGAGTCTGCTCGCCTGCCTCGCCGCCTCGGGGAGCCTGCGCGCCGCCGCCCCGACCGAGCCTTCCGCAGCCACCGCCAAGGGTGCCGAGAATGCGGTGGTCAAGGTGTTCGCGACGCTGGCGCGCCCGGATCTCGGACGGCCCTGGACCAAGGAGGCACCCGCGGAGGTGACCGGCTCGGGCGTCGTCATCGAGGGCAAGCGGATCCTCACCAACGCGCACGTCGTGACCTACGCGAGCCAGGTGCAGATCCAGGCCAACCAGTCAGGCGACAAACTGTCGGCCAGCGTGGTGGCGATCGCCCCGGGCATCGATCTCGCTGTGCTCAAGCTGGACGATGAGTCCTTCTTTGCGAGCCACGCACCGTTGCCGCGCGCCAGCACGCTGCCGCACGTCAAGGACGCGGTGCTCGCCTACGGCTACCCGACCGGCGGCACCTCGCTGTCGATCACCAAGGGAATCGTCTCGCGGACCGAGTTCGTGCCCTACAACTACGGCAGCTACGGTTTGCGCGTCCAGATCGACGCCGCCATCAACCCCGGCAACAGCGGCGGACCGGCGCTCGCCGGCGACAAGATGATCGGGCTCGCCTTCAGTCACCTGAGGAACTCCGAGAACATCGGCTACATCATCCCCGACGAGGAGATCGAGCTGTTCCTCAAGCAGATCGCAGCCGGCCCGTACCTGGGCAAGCCCAGCCTGCACGCGGAGCTGCAGACGCTGGAGAATCCGGCGCTGCGCACTTATCTGAAGCTCGACAGCTCGATGCACGGCATCATCGTGCGACGCAGCTACGACGTCGACCCCACGCCCGCGCTCAGGCAGTGGGACGTCATCACCCGCATCGCCGATACGCCGGTCGACGACGAGGGCATGATCAACGTCGCCACCGACCTGCGCCTGATGTTCACGTACCTGGTGCAGAAGACGGTGCACAACGGCACGGTGCCGCTGACGATCGTGCGCGACGGCAAGACGCTGCACATCGAGGCTCAGGCGCCGGCGCGTTACCCGCTGCTCATCGAGGGCCTCGAGGGGCGGTACCCGCGGTACTTCATCTACGGTCCGCTGGTGTTCGAGACTGCGACCCAGGACTTCGTGGCGACGCGCGGCAAGGAGCTCGGGGGCATGCTGGTCGCGATCGGCAGTCCCCTCATCACCGAGCTCAGCGCACCGCAGACTGCTGAGCGCAGCGAGCTGGTCGTGATCGCCGCGCCGCTGTTCCCTCACCGCATCTCCAAGGGCTACGACTCACCGATGGGGGCGGTCGTGAAGACCGTCAACGGCACGCGGGTGCGCAGCCTCGCGCACCTCGTGGCGCTGCTGCGCGACCTTAAGGATGAGTTCGTGACGCTGGACTTCGACGGCCGCGCGGGCGAAGCGCTGGTGTTCAACCGTGCGGAAATGCAGGCGGCCACCGAGCAGATCCTCACCGACAACGGCGTGCGCGCCCAGGGCTCGCCCGACATGCTGAAGATCTGGCAGGGGAAGTAGCGCAGCGCCCGGCGCTGGCACGCCGTGTTTCAGGAGCTGAGCCGCTGCGCGAGACGCTGCCGCACGCCCGGCCACTCCGCGGCGACGATGGAGAAGCGCGCCGAGTCCCGCGGGGTCAGATCGCTCGCCAGCCGGTGGGCGCGCAGCGACCCCTCGAATAGCGCCCCCAGGCGCGCGAGCGCCAGGCGCGAGCGCTCGTTGCGCATGTCGGTGTGGAAGCACACGCGGTGCACGCGCCAGTGCTCGAAAGCAAACTCGAGCATGAGCAGCTTGGCCTCGGTGTTGGCCGCGGTGCGGATCGCCGCAGCCGCGAGCCAGGTGTAGCCGATCTCGCAGCCGTCGGGTCCGGCGCGATTGGCCTGCGGGTGCCCGGCGGGCCGCTCCCAGCGCTCGATGAGAAAGAAGCGCGTCGAGCCGATGACTGCACCGTCGCTGAGCCGCACGGTCGCAAAGGGCAGCGCCGTGCCCGCCTCGCGCCAGCGTACCGCCGTATCGACGTAGCGGGTCATGCCGGCAGCATCGAGCGCCAGCGCGGTCCACTGGTAGAGCCCGGGGTCCTCGGCTGCCGCCGCCACCAGGCCCGGGACGTGAGCGCGCGACAGCGGCTCGAGCCGCACATGTCGGCCGGCGAGCACCACGGAATCGCTGTTCACGGATCAAAGCCCCGAGGGTTGCGCGCCGCGCACCGCGGCACAGCAGGATCATATCCGGCCGCAGCGAAAAAACCGGGCCGGCTACACCAGCCGGCCCGCGTTGCAGCTCGAGCTGTCTGCCGCGGCCTCAGCCCGCAGCGCTCTCCGACTCTTCGCCGACGGTCGCCCCCTCCTCGGTCTCCGGCAGCCCGCCGCCCACGTCCATGAAGCTGCGGCGCTCGGTTCCTTCGAGCTTGCGCCGACGCGAGGCGTGGGCCGCGAAGCCCGTGCCCGCCGGGATCAGACGTCCGACGATGACGTTCTCCTTCAGACCGCGCAGGTCGTCCTTCAGTCCCCGCACCGCGGCTTCGGTCAGCACGCGGGTGGTCTCCTGGAAGGAGGCCGCGGAGATGAACGACTCGGTCGCGAGGCTCGCCTTGGTGATGCCGAGCAGCACCGGCTGCAGCCGGGCGCTCTTCTTGCCGCTCTGCTCGGCGCGGTCGTTGACGTCCAGCGCCCGCGCGCGATCGAGCTGCTCACCGCGCAGCAGCGCGGTCTCACCCGCCTCCATCACCTCGGTCTTGCGCAGCATCTGGCGAATGATCACCTCGATGTGCTTGTCGTTGATCTTCACACCCTGCAGGCGATACACGTCCTGGATCTCGCGCACCAGGTAGTTGGCGAGCGCCTCGACACCCTGCAGGCGCAGGATGTCGTGCGGATTTGGCTCGCCGTCGGCGATCACCTCGCCGCGCTCGACCGTCTCGCCCTCGAACACGTTGAGCTGGCGCCACTTCGGGATCAGCTCCTCGTACTTCTCGCCGTCGTCGGAGGTGATGATCAGGCGCCGCTTGCCCTTGGTCTCCTTGCCGAAGCTCACGGTGCCCGATTTCTCGGCTAGGATCGCCGGGTCCTTCGGCTTACGTGCCTCGAACAGGTCCGCGACGCGCGGCAGACCACCGGTGATGTCACGGGTCTTGGAGGACTCCTGCGGGATGCGCGCGATGACATCGCCCACCGACACGCGCGCGCCGTCGACCAGGCTCACGAGCGCGCCCGGCGGCAGCGTATACACCGCCGGGATCTCGGTGTTGGCGAAGGTCACTTCCTTGCCCTTGCCGTTCACCAGCTTGATGGTGGCACGCAGGTCCTTGCCGCCGCGCTGCTTGGTATCGAGGACCACGGTGGACGACAGGCCGGTGACCTCATCGACCTGCGAAGTCACGGTCATGCCGTCGACGAAGTCCTGGAACTTCACGAACCCCGCGACCTCGGTGATGACCGGGTGGGTATGCGGATCCCAGGTGGCGACCACCTGGCCGGCACCCACCGTCGCGTTTTCCTTGGCACCGATCACCGCGCCGTAGGGGATCTTGTAGCGCTCGCGCTCGCGGCCGAAGTCATCGACCACGCCGATCTCGCCCGAGCGCGACACCGCGACCAGGTGCCCCTTCTCGTGCTGCACCGTCTTCACGTGATGGAAGCGGATCAGGCCCTTATTGCGCACCTCGACCGAGCTCGCGGCCGCGGCTCTGGATGCGGCACCACCGATGTGGAAGGTGCGCATCGTGAGCTGCGTGCCCGGCTCGCCGATCGACTGCGCGGCGATCACCCCCACCGCCTCGCCGATCGAGATCGGCCGACCGCGCGCGAGATCACGCCCGTAACAGTGCGAGCACACGCCGTAGCGCGTCCGGCAGGTGATGGGCGAGCGCACCTTGATCTGGTCCACGCCCTCCTGCTCGAGCAGCCGTACCATCGCCTCATCAAGCAGGCTGCCCTTGGTGATCAGCGCCTCCTTGCTGCCCGGCCTGATGATGTCCTCCGCCAGCACGCGTCCCAGCACCCGCTCGCCGAGCGCCTCGACCACATCGCCGCCCTCGACGAGTGGCGCCATGTTGAGGCCGTTGTCGGTGCCGCAGTCGACCTCGGTCACGACCAGGTCCTGCGCCACATCCACCAGACGCCGCGTCAGGTAGCCCGAGTTGGCGGTCTTGAGCGCCGTGTCCGCGAGTCCCTTGCGGGCGCCGTGGGTGGAGATGAAGTACTGCAGAACGTTCAGCCCCTCACGGAAGTTCGCCGTGATCGGGGTCTCGATGATCGAGCCGTCGGGCTTGGCCATGAGGCCGCGCATGCCGGCGAGCTGACGGATCTGCGCCGCCGAACCGCGCGCGCCCGAGTCGGCCATCATGAAGATCGAGTTGAACGACTTCTGCTTGTGGTGCTTGCCACGGGAGTCGGTGGCCTCTTCCGAGCCCAGCTTCTCCATCATGGCCTTCGCCACCTGATCGTTGGCGCGCGACCAGATGTCGACCACCTTGTTGTAGCGCTCGCCGTTGGTGACCAGACCCGAGGCGTACTGGTCCTGGATCTCCTTCACCTCATGGTCGGCGGAAGTCACGATGCGGGTCTTCTGCTCCGGGATGACGATGTCGTCGATGCCGAAGGAGACGCCGGCCCGGGTGGCGTAGTGGAAGCCGGTGTACATGAGCTGATCGGCGAACACCACGGTCTCCTTGAGGCCGAGCGTGCGGTAGCACGCGTTGATGGTCGCGGAGATCGCCTTCTTGGTCATGTCCTGGTTGACGAGATCGAAGGACAGGCCCTTGGGGAGGATCTCGGACAGCAGCGCCCGGCCGACGGTCGTCTCGACGACGCGCGTCTGCTCGGTGAAGGTGCCGCCCTCGCCAATCAAGTGCTCGCGCAGGCGCACGCGCACCTTGGCCTGAAGATCGACGCCGCGGCTCTCGTAGGCGCGGTGTACCTCCGAGACGTCGGTGAACACCATGCCCTCGCCCTTGGCGCCGATGCGCTCGCGGGTCATGTAGTAGAGCCCGAGCACCACGTCCTGCGACGGCACGATGATCGGGTCGCCGTTGGCGGGCGACAGGATGTTGTTGGACGACATCATCAGTGCACGCGCTTCGAGTTGCGCTTCCAGCGACAGTGGCACGTGCACCGCCATCTGGTCGCCATCGAAGTCTGCGTTGAACGCCGTGCACACCAGCGGATGCAGCTGGATCGCCTTGCCTTCCACCAGCTGCGGCTCGAAGGCCTGGATGCCGAGGCGGTGCAGCGTCGGGGCGCGGTTCAGCAGCACCGGATGCTCGCGGATCACCTCTTCGAGGATGTCCCACACCTCCGGTCCCTCGCGCTCCACCAGCCGCTTGGCGGCCTTGATGGTCGAGGCCTCGCCGCGCAGCTGCAGCTTCTGGAAGATGAACGGCTTGAACAGCTCGAGCGCCATCTTCTTCGGCAGCCCGCACTGGTGCAGCCGCAGCTGCGGGCCGACCACGATGACCGAGCGGCCGGAGTAGTCGACGCGCTTGCCGAGCAGGTTCTGGCGGAAGCGCCCCTGCTTGCCCTTGATCATGTCGGCGAGCGACTTCAGCGGGCGCTTGTTGGTGCCGGTGATGGCACGTCCGCGGCGGCCGTTGTCGAGCAGCGCGTCCACCGCCTCCTGCAGCATGCGCTTCTCGTTGCGCACGATGATGTCGGGCGCATTGAGCTCGAGCAGCCGGCGCAGACGGTTGTTGCGGTTTATGACACGGCGGTAGAGGTCGTTCAGGTCGGAGGTGGCGAAGCGGCCGCCATCGAGCGGCACCAGCGGGCGCAGGTCCGGCGGCAGCACCGGCAGCACCGTCATTACCATCCACTCGGGCTTGTTGCCCGACTCGACGAACGACTCGATGAGCTTCAGGCGCTTGGAGAGGCGCTTGAGCTTCGTCTCGGAAGAGGTGCCGGCCATCTCCTCGCGCACCTTGGCGATCTCGGCGGTGAGATCGATGGTGCGCAGCAGCTCGAACACGGCCTCGGCCCCCATGCGGGCGTCGAACTCATCGCCGTGCTCCTCGATCGCCTCGAGGTACATCTCGTCGGTGAGCAGCTGCCCGCGCTGCATCGGCGTCATACCCGGATCGATGACCACGAAGGCCTCGAAGTACAGCACGCGCTCGATCTCGCGCAGCGTCATGTCGAGCATCAGGCCGATGCGGCTGGGGAGCGACTTCAGGAACCAGATGTGGGCGGTCGGGCTGGCGAGCTCGATGTGGCCCATGCGCTCGCGGCGCACCTTGGCCTGCGTCACCTCGACGCCGCACTTCTCACACACCACGCCGCGGTGCTTCAGGCGCTTGTACTTACCGCACAGGCACTCGTAGTCCTTCACCGGCCCGAAGATCTTGGCGCAGAACAGGCCATCCCGCTCCGGCTTGAAGGTGCGGTAGTTGATGGTCTCGGGCTTCTTCACCTCGCCGTACGACCACGCACGGATCATCTCCGGCGATGCCAGTCCGATCTTGATCGAATCGAAGTGCTCGACCGGAGCGTGCTGTCTGAAAAGCTTCAGTAAGTCTTTCATGAGTTAGTCCTGCTCCAGTTCCATGTTGATGCCGAGCGAGCGGATTTCCTTCACCAGTACGTTGAAGGACTCCGGCATGCCGGCATCCATCTGATGGTTGCCGTCGACGATGTTCTTGTACATCTTGGTGCGGCCGTTCACGTCGTCCGACTTGACGGTCAGCATCTCCTGCAGCGTGTAGGAGGCGCCATAGGCCTCGAGCGCCCACACCTCCATCTCGCCGAAGCGCTGGCCGCCGAACTGTGCCTTGCCGCCCAGCGGCTGCTGCGTGACCAGGCTGTAAGGCCCGGTCGAGCGCGCGTGCATCTTGTCGTCGACCAGATGATTCAGCTTCAGCATGTACATGTAGCCGACCGTCACCTGACGCTCGAAGCGCTCGCCGGTGCGGCCGTCGTACAGGTAGGTCTGGCCGTTGAGGGGGAGATCGGCGAGCTTCAGCATCCGCTTGATCTCCTGCTCGCTCGCGCCGTCGAACACCGGCGTCGCCATCGGCACGCCGTTCGACAGATTCTTCGCCAGCTGCACGAGGTCGGAGTCGTTGAGCGAGTCGATATCCTCGCGCTGGCCGCCGGTCTCGTTGTAGATCTGCTTGATGAAGCCGCGCAGCTCCACCGCCGCAGCCTGGGCTTCCAGCATCCGCCCGATCTTGAGTCCGACGCCCTTCGCCGCCCAGCCGAGGTGCGTCTCCAGTACCTGGCCGACGTTCATGCGCGACGGCACGCCCAAGGGGTTCAGCACCACGTCGACCGGCGTGCCGTCCTCGAGGTACGGCATGTCCTCGACCGGTACGATGGTCGAGATCACGCCCTTGTTGCCGTGGCGGCCGGCCATCTTGTCGCCGGGCTGCACGCGGCGCTTCACCGCCAGATACACCTTGACCATCTTGAGGACGCCCGGCGCCAGGTCGTCGCCGGCGGTGATCTTGGCCTTCTTGTCATCGAGGCGCTTCTCGAACGCCTTGCGCTGCGTCTTGAGTCTCTCGGCCGCCTGCTCGAGCTGCCCGTTGGCGTCCTCGTCCTCGAGGCGGATCTCGAACCACTCCTCACGCGGTACCTCATCGAGGTACTCGGTCGCGATCTGCGTGCCGCTCTTGAGCTTCCTCGGCCCGCCCGCGGCGGGCTGTCCGACGAGCATGCCGCGCACGCGCTGGAACAGGTCGTCCTCGAGGATGCGCTGCTGATCGAGGAAGTCCTTGCGGACCCGCTCGATCTCGGCCTTCTCGATCGCGAGCGCGCGCGAGTCCTTCTCCACGCCGTCGCGGGTGAAGACGCGCACGTCGATCACGGTGCCGTCCATGCCGGGCGGCACGCGCAGCCCCGTGTCCTTAACGTCAGAGGCCTTCTCGCCGAAGATCGCCCGCAGGAGCTTTTCTTCCGGAGTCAGCTGCGTCTCGCCCTTCGGCGTCACCTTGCCGACCAGGATATCGCCGGCCTTCACTTCGGCGCCGATGAAGGCGATGCCCGCCTCATCGAGCTTGGCGAGCGCCGCATCGCCGACGTTGGGAATGTCGGCGGTGATCTCCTCCGGTCCCAGCTTGGTGTCACGGGCGACGCAGGTGAGCTCCTCGATGTGAATGGTCGTGAAGCGGTCTTCCTGCACCACGCGCTCGGAGATGAGGATCGAGTCCTCGAAGTTGTAGCCGTTCCACGGCATGAACGCGACCAGCAGGTTCTGCCCGAGGGCGAGCTCGCCCAGGTGCGTCGACGGGCCGTCCGCCAGCACGTCGCCACGCGCCATCACGTCGCCGGCATTCACCAGCGGCCGCTGGTTGATGCAGGTGTTCTGGTTCGAGCGCGTGTACTTGGTCAGGTTGTAGATGTCGACACCCGGCTCGCCGGCGGTGGTCTCGTCGTCGTGGACGCGCACCACGATGCGCGACGCGTCGACCGAATCGACGGTGCCGCCGCGGCGCCCGATCACGGTGACGCCCGAGTCGATCGCCACCGGGCGCTCCATGCCGGTGCCCACCAGCGGGGTCTCCGAGCGCAGCGTCGGCACGGCCTGGCGCTGCATGTTCGATCCCATGAGCGCGCGGTTGGCGTCATCATGCTCGAGGAACGGGATGAGCGATGCCGCCACCGACACGATCTGCTTAGGCGACACGTCCATGTAGTTGATGCGGTCGCGCGGCATCAGCGTGAACTCGTTCTGGAAGCGACACGACACCAGCTCGTCGGTGAGCTCGCCCTTCGGTCCCAGCGCGGCGTTCGCCTGTGCGATCGCGAACTCGCCTTCCTCGATCGCCGACAGGTAGTCGATGCGGTCGGTGACGTGGCCGTTGTCCACGCGCCGGTACGGCGTCTCGAGGAAGCCGTACTGATTGGTGCGTGCGTACACCGACAGTGAGTTGATGAGGCCGATGTTCGGACCTTCCGGCGTCTCGATCGGGCACACGCGCCCGTAGTGCGTCGGGTGCACGTCGCGCACCTCGAACCCGGCGCGCTCGCGCGTCAGGCCGCCGGGGCCCAGAGCCGAGACGCGCCGCTTGTGGGTGACTTCCGACAGCGGGTTGTTCTGGTCCATGAACTGTGACAGCTGCGAGGAGCCGAAGAACTCCTTGACCGCGGCCGCCACCGGCTTGGCGTTGATCATCTCCTGCGGCATGAGCGGCTCGGTCTCGGCGATCGTCAGGCGCTCCTTGACGGCGCGCTCGACACGCACCAGCCCGACGCGGAAGGCGTTCTCCGCCATCTCGCCGACCGAGCGCACGCGGCGGTTGCCGAGGTGGTCGATGTCGTCCACCTGGCCGTTGCCGTTACGGATGTCGATCAGCACTCTCAGCACATCGATGATGTCGGACATCGAGCCGTACTGCGCCACCAGGCGCTTCGACAGCTCGTCGGTGCGCGTGCTGGCGTACTTCTGGTCGTAGAGGATCCCGGGGCCGAGGATCTCCTTGCGGCCCACGCGACGGTTGAACTTCATGCGCCCGACGCCCGACAGGTCGTAGCGCTCGGGGTTGAAGAACAGGTTGGCGAACAGGTTCTCGGCGGCGTCCTTCGTCGGCGGCTCGCCCGGACGCATCATGCGGTAGATCTCCACCAGCGCCTCGAGGCGCGTCTTGGTGGGATCGATGCGCAGCGTGTCGGAGATGTACGGGCCGCGGTCGAGGTCGTTGGTATACAGCGTGTTGACCTGCGCGATGTTGGCCTCGATCAGCTTCTCGACGGAAGCCGCGGTCAGCACCTCGTTGGCCTTGGCGAGGATCTCGCCGGTCTCGGTGTTGACCACGTCGTGGGCCAGGATCTTGCCGTACACGTACTCGCGCGGCACGCGCAGCCGTGTGACCTTGGCGTCCTCCAGCTGGCGGACGTGGCGGGCGGTGATGCGTCGGCCTTCCTCGACGATCACAGCATCGCCGATGCGGATCTCGAAGGTCGCGGTCTCGCCGCGCAGGCGCTGCGGTACCAGCTGCAGCGCCACCTCCTCGCGGCCGAGGAAGAAGGTGTTGGTCTCGAAGAAGGTCGCAAGGATCTCGGACTCGTTCATGCCGAGGGCACGCAGGATGATGCTCACCGGGAGCTTGCGCCGCCGGTCGATGCGCGCGAACACGCAGTCCTTGGGATCGAACTCGAAGTCGAGCCACGAGCCGCGGTAGGGAATGATGCGCGCCGAGAACAGCAGCTTCCCGGACGAGTGGGTCTTGCCGCGGTCGTGATCGAAGAACACGCCGGGCGAGCGGTGCAGCTGCGAAACGATGACGCGCTCGGTACCGTTGATGACGAAGGTGCCGTTGTCGGTCATGAGCGGCAGCTCGCCGAGGTAAACCTCCTGCTCGCGCACGTCCTTTACCGGCTTCTTGGCGCCGGCGGCTTCCTTGTCGAGCACGATGAGGCGCACCTTGACGCGCAGCGGGGCTGCGTAGGTGAGCCCGCGCAGCTGGCATTCCTTGACGTCGAACACCGGCTCACCGAGCCGGTAGGAGACGTACTCGAGGGAAGCGTTGCCCGAGTAGCTCGAGATCGGGAACACGCTCTGGAACGCGGCGTGCAGTCCGATCCGCGCGCGCGCCTCCTCGGGCTTGTCCGTCTGCAGGAAAGTCCGGTAGGAGTCGAGCTGGATGGCTAGCAGGTACGGCGTATCGAGAATGCTCGCCTGCTTGCCGAAGTTCTTGCGGATGCGCTTCTTCTCGGTGAACGAATAAGCCATCGACTGGTCACCTCAGGTGAGGCCGGCCCCGCTGTCTTGGGTTCCGGCCAGCAAAAATCATTCGGGCATCGTCAAATCAAAAGCAAACAACCCCGCGCCGCCCACGACCGGTCGCCGCAGGCGACCCCAAGCCGTGGGCGGTCAGGGGTACAGCGCATGGAGGCTTACTTGACCTCCACCTTCGCGCCGGCGTCCTCGAGCTTCTTCTTCATCGTTTCGGAGTCGGCCTTGGAAACGGCTTCCTTCACCATCGAGGGCACGCCCTCGACCAGGTCCTTCGCTTCCTTCAGGCCCAGGCCGGTGATCTCGCGGATCACCTTGATCACGGTCACCTTCTTGTCCGCCGGGTACTCCTTGAGGGTGACGGTGAACTCCGTCTGCTCCTCGGCCGGAGCGGCCGCGGCAGCCCCAGCACCCGGGGCCGCAGCGACGGCCAGCGGCGCGGCGGCGGTGACGCCGAACTTCTTCTCCATGTCGGAGACCAGCTCCATCACTTCGAGAAGCGTCATCTTGGAAATTGCATCGAGGATTTCGTCTTTGTTAGCAGCCATCAGAGTCTCCAGAAAAGTGGTTCAAAAACTCAGGCGCCCGCGGCCTGCTTCTGCTCGCGGACCGCGGCAACGGTGCGCGCCAGCTGCGAGGCCGGCGCGGCCAGGGTGCCGACGAGCCTGACTATCGGCGCCTTGAGCACGCCGAGCAGCATCGCCAGCGCCTGTTCGCGGGTCGGCAGGTTCGCGACCTTGTCGAGCTCCGCGCCGGGCAGCACCTGCCCGCCGAGGGACACGAGGGTCGCCACCAGCTTCTCGTGCGCCTTCGCGAAGTCCTTCACCACGCGCGCTGCCGCGCCCGGATCGTCCTTCGAAAAGGCGAGCACCAGCGGCCCCTTGAGCTTCGGTCCGACAGTCTCGAACGACGTGCCGGCGAGCGCCTTGCGTGCCAGCGTGTTCTTGACCACACGCATGTACACGCCCTGCTTTCTCGCCTTGGCACGCAGCTCGGTCATCTGTCCGACCGTCAGCCCGCGGTACTCCGCGGCCACGACCGACTGGGCCTTTTGAGCCACAGCGGCCACTTCCGCTACCAGCGCCTTCTTGTCTTCCAGGTTGAGTGCCATTCATTACTCCTCATCGCCTGAAGATCACTTCGAAGCAGCGCATCCTTAGCCGCCGCTTCACCCTTATCGACGGTGACCTCCACGCCCGAGGAGTTCCTCGATGCGATGAGCGGTTCACCATCTGCGCAGGCGGTCCATTAAGAGGGCCGATTCCCTCGCCTGCGGTCTTCGATGATGGCCGGCGCCACCAGCGCGCCGGCCCGCATCAAACCTGTCGAAACTTACAGAGTCCCGGAATCCACGCGCACGCCCGGTCCCATGGTCGATGAGAGCGTGACGCGCTTTAAGTACATGCCCTTGGAGGAGGCGGGCTTCGCCTTCTGCAGGTCCGCGATCAGCGCATGAAGGTTCTCCTTCAGCGCATTCAGCTCGAAGGTCGCCTTGCCGATCGTGCAGTGGATGATGCCCGCCTTGTCGACGCGGTAGGTCACCTGACCCGCCTTGGCATTCTTCACCGCGGTGGCGACATCCTGCGTCACCGTGCCCACCTTGGGGTTCGGCATGAGGCCCCGGGGTCCGAGGATCTGGCCCAGCTGGCCGACGACGCGCATGGCGTCGGGGGAGGCGATCACGCGATCGAAATTGATCTCGCCCGCCTTCACCTGGGCCGCCAGGTCCTCGAGACCGACGATGTCGGCGCCGGCCGCCTTGGCCAATTCCTGATTCTTGCCCGAAGTGAACACCGCCACCCGCACCGTCTTGCCGGTGCCGTGCGGCATCACGGTCGAGCCGCGCACCTGCTGGTCGGACTTGCTGGCATCGATGCCGAGGTTCACAGACACGTCCACCGCCTCGGCGAACTTGGCGCTGGCGAATTCCTTCACCAGCTGCAGCGCCTCCTCGACCGGATACGCCTTGCCGGGGGTGATCCTGGCCTTCCAGGCCTTGACGCGCTTCGCGACGGCCATGGCTATTTCACTCCTTCGACGTCGACGCCCATGCTGCGGGCGCTGCCGGCGATGGTGCGCACGGCGGCCTCGAGATCGGCGGCCGTGAGGTCCGGCTGCTTCATCTTGGCGATCTCTTCGAGCTGCTTGCGGGTGATCTTGCCAACCTTGGCGGTGTTGGGGGTGCCGCTGCCTTTTTCAATGCCGATCGCCTTGCGGATCAGCACCGCAGCCGGCGGCGTCTTCATCACGAAGGTGAAGCTGCGGTCGGTGTACACGGTGATCACCACCGGGATCGGCAGGCCCTTCTCCACCTTCTGGGTCTGCGCGTTGAACTGCTTGCAGAACTCCATGATGTTGACGCCCTGCTGACCCAGCGCCGGCCCGATCGGCGGCGAGGGGTTGGCAGAGCCTGCGGGCACCTGCAGCTTGATGTAACCCTGTACTTTCTTGGCCATCGATACCTCTCCTTAAGGTTCCAGCGCCGTGAGGCTCCCTTAATTAACTAAGGATTCAAGGTTGAAACACGCGGCCCGCGCCGCACCTGGTCAATTGGCCGAAATTGCCTGCGGCAATTTCGGCGGACATCACTCATCAGGCCTTTTCGACCTGCGAAAAATCCAGCTCCACGGGCGTCGAGCGCCCCAGAATCTGCACTGCCACCTGCAGGCGATTCTTCTCGTACGAGACGCTCTCCACGACGCCGTTGAAGTCGTTGAACGGGCCGTCGACGACCCGCACCACCTCGCCCGGCTCGAACAGCACTTTCGGCCGCGGCTTGTCGACGCCTTCCTCGACACGACGCAGGATCTGATTGGCTTCCTTGTCGCTGATCGCGGCCGGCCTCTCCGGCGTGCCGCCGATGAAGCCCAGCACCTTCGGCACGTCGCGCACCAGGTGCCAGGTCTCCTCGTCCATCTCCATCTGCACCAGCACGTAGCCGGGGTAGAACTTGCGCTCGCTCTTGCGCTTCTGGCCGTCGCGCATCTCGACCACTTCCTCGGTCGGCACCAGAATCTCGCCGAAGCGCTCGTTGAGCCCGGCGCGCTGGATGCGCTCCTTGAGCGACACCGCCACCCGGTGCTCGAAGTTCGAGTAGGCGTGCACCACGTACCATCTGAGCGCCACCATCAACCTCCCTGCCCCGTCAGTGCCTTGGTCGCCCATGCGAGCACGAGGTCGAGCAGCCAGAAGAAAACTCCGAACGCGATTACGAAGCCGAACACCACCAGCGTCGTCATGCCGGTCTCCTGGCGGTTCGGCCAGACGATCTTGCGCAGCTCGACGCGCGCCAGCAGCACGAACTGACGGAACGCGCTGCCGTACGCCGAGAACGCCACCACCAGCGCACCGAGCACCAGGCCCGCGACCACCGCAAGCCAGCGGATCCAGTTCGGCTGGCTGGCGAGCACGTAGTAGCCCGCGACACCGGCAAGCGCGAGCACAATGCCGACCCACAGCTTTGCCTTGTCCGCGGTGCCCGCGTCCTGAACCTTGATGTCGTCTGTCATATCAACCCATGGCAGGCCAGGAGGGAATCGAACCCCCAACCTGCGGTTTTGGAGACCGCCGCTCTGCCAATTGAGCTACTGGCCTACTCTATTCGGCCGAAATCACCTGGACGGTGATTTCGGCAGATCCAACTCACCACTCCGAACATCCTGCGGGCGAAAAGCGTGGTTTTCGCCCGCGAGACAAGCCGATGGGGCTTGCCTCATTGCCACCTTGCTATTTCAAAATCTTCACAACGACGCCGGCGCCGACGGTCTTGCCGCCCTCGCGGATCGCAAAGCGCAGCCCCTGATCCATCGCGATCGGGCTGATCAGCTCGATCGTCATCTTGATGTTGTCCCCGGGCATCACCATCTCCGCCCCCGCAGGCAGCTCAATCGTCCCGGTCACATCCGTCGTGCGAAAGTAAAACTGCGGCCGATACCCCTTGAAGAACGGCGTGTGCCGGCCACCCTCCTCCTTCGTCAGCACGTACACCTCGCCCTCAAAGTGCGTGTGCGGCGTAATGCTCCCGGGCTTCGCCAGCACCTGACCGCGCTCGACCTCCTCGCGCTTGGTGCCCCGCAGCAGCACCCCCACGTTGTCCCCCGCCTGCCCCTCATCAAGGAGCTTGCGGAACATCTCCACCCCGGTGCACACCGTCTTCACCGTAGGGCGCAGCCCCACGATCTCAACCTCATCGTTCACACGAACGATGCCGCGCTCGATGCGCCCCGTGACCACCGTGCCGCGACCGGAGATCGAGAACACGTCCTCCACCGGCATCAGGAACGGCTTATCGATCTCGCGCTTCGGGATCGGAATGTAGTCGTCCATCGCCTCCACAAGCTTCACCACCGCCGGCACGCCCAGCTCGCCCTTGTCGCCCTCGAGCGCCTTCAAGGCCGAGCCAATCACGATCGGAGTCTTGTCGCCGGGGAACTTGTACACCGACAGGAGCTCGCGCACCTCCATCTCGACGAGCTCCAAGAGCTCCTTGTCGTCCACCATGTCGGCCTTGTTCATGAACACCACGATGTACGGCACCCCCACCTGGCGCGCGAGCAGGATGTGCTCGCGGGTCTGGGGCATCGGACCATCGGCCGCCGACACCACCAGTATCGCTCCGTCCATCTGCGCCGCACCCGTGATCATGTTCTTCACGTAATCAGCGTGCCCCGGACAGTCCACATGCGCGTAGTGGCGCTTGGCGCTCTGGTACTCCACATGCGCCGTCGAAATCGTAATGCCGCGCGCCTTCTCTTCCGGCGCCTTGTCAATCTGGTCGTACGCCACAAACTGACCCCCGTTGGTCTCGGCCATCACCTTGGTGAGCGCCGCCGTCAACGTCGTCTTACCGTGGTCCACGTGACCAATCGTCCCCACGTTCACGTGCGGCTTGTTACGCTCGAATTTCTCTTTGGACATGGCTAGCTTCCCGACTCAAAGATGCTCTGACGATTCAAGATGCTCAGCTCGGTCGACTGGAGCCCACGACCGGAATCGAACCGGTGACCTCGTCCTTACCAAGGACGTGCTCTGCCGACTGAGCTACATGGGCTCGGAACGGACGTCGACGCGCAGACAAGCTGGAGCGGGTGATGGGAATCGAACCCACGTCATCAGCTTGGAAGGCTGAGGTTCTACCATTGAACTACACCCGCTCTGCTGATGGCGCCTCTGCCGAGAGCTGAGCCTTCGAACGCACGCAGCCCTCCGCCCTCCGGGTGGTGGAGGGGGAAGGATTCGAACCTTCGAAGGCGTAAGCCGGCAGATTTACAGTCTGCTCCCGTTGGCCGCTTGGGTACCCCTCCGCAAAATGAGCCGCGTATTGTGATTTCGGAGGGTCGGGGTGTCAATGCGTTCTGGCCCGATATTTGCTTGCCCGGCGACCCCTTACCCCACCTTCCGGGGACCTCGGGAGCGTCTTCCCGAGGGAGACTTGGCCGGAGCAGCAGCGGCCAGGCGCTCGATCTGGGCCGGGCTCAGCAACCGCGTCGCCCCAGACTTCAGGTCGCGCGGCAGCTCAATGGGGCCATAGCGGATGCGCATCAAGCGGCTGACCTCGAACCCGACCGCCTGCCACAGCCGCCGGACTTCGCGGTTGCGACCCTCGTGGAGCACCACCCGGAAGGTGCCGCCGCCTGAACCGCCGCTGCCCGGGGCGCCCGGGTGCCTGCCCCGACCCCCGCCGCCCTCGTCCCAGGCTCCGGCCTCGATCCGGTCGAAGTGCGCGGGGCCATCGTCCAGCTGCACGCCCAGGAGAAGCTGCGCTACAACCTCGGTCGGGGGCCTGCCCCGGACCCGCACCAAGTATTCCCGCGCGATTTCGCTCGAGGGGTGCATGAGGCGGTGGGCCAGCGTCCCGTCGGTCGTGAGGAGCAGGAGCCCGGAGGTGTTGACGTCCAGCCGCCCGACGCTCACCCAGCGCCCGCGTTTCGGGGGTGGGAGCCGTTCGAACACCGTGGGCCGGCGCTCGGGGTCGCTCCGGGTCGTCACCTCGCCCAGGGGCTTGTAATAAAGGAGTACCTCCCGGGTCTTCCCCTGCGGGGGATAGAGCTTCACGCGGGCCCCGTCCAAGCGGATGTCGTCTGCCGGCGTGGCACGGTCCCCGAGCTTGGCCGTACGTCCCGCCACGCTGACCCGGCCCGCGCGGATCCACTCCTCGATGGCGCGCCGGGACCCGAGCCCCACCTCGGCGAGCAGCTTCTGCAGGCGGATCACGCCGGGTGCCTCCAGGCAACTGCCCTCATAACATTGGGTCTTAAGCAGATGTCCCGGTGTGTGTTGCCGGGGAAGTAAAGACAAGGGTAGAAGCACCACATGATCTACGACAACATCCTCGGCACGATCGGCAAGACGCCGGTGGTGCGCATCCAGCGCTTAGGCCCTAAGCACGTCACGTTCTACGTGAAGTGCGAGTTCTTCAATCCGCTGTCCTCGGTGAAGGACCGCCTGGCGATCGCCATCATCGAGGACGCCGAGCGCACCGGAAAGCTCAAGCCCGGACAGACCGTAGTCGAGGCCACATCCGGCAATACCGGCATCGCACTCGCCATGGTGTGCGCCGCCAAGGGCTACCCGTTCGTCGCCCTCATGACCGAGACCTTCTCGGTCGAGCGGCGCAAGCTCATGCGCATGCTCGGAGCCCGCGTGATCCTGACGCCCGCGGCGGAGCGTGGCTCCGGGATGGTGCGCAAGGCCGCGGAGCTCGCCAGCAAGCACGGCTGGTTCGCCGCGCAACAGTTCGAGAACGAGGCCAATCCCGCCTACCACCGCAACACCACCGGGCCCGAGATCCTGCAGGACTTTGCCGGCAGGCGGCTCGACTATTTCGTCACCGGGTGGGGGACCGGTGGCACGCTCACCGGCGTCGGCCAGATGATCCGGCTGGCGCGCCCGGAAGTTCAGATCGTGGCCTGCGAGCCCGCCGGCGCACCGCTCCTCTCTGGAAAGCCCTGGGCACCGCACAAGATCCAGGGCTTGACTCCGGACTTCATCCCCGAGGTCCTGAAGCGCGACGTCGCCCATCGCATCGTGACGGTCACGGACACCGAGGCGGTGGAGACGGCGCGCTCGCTGGCGAAGAGCGAAGGGATCCTCTGCGGCATTTCCTCGGGTGCGACCTTCGCGGCGGCGCTCAAAGTGGCGGCAGAGGGGCCGCCGGGGTCCGTCATCCTTGCCATGCTCCCCGATACCGGCGAGCGTTACCTCTCGACCGTGCTGTTCGAGGGGATCAACGACGGCAGCGACCCAGAGCCTTAAGGCTCTGCCCGGAGGCGGGCGGTGCTCTATCCTTGACCCCCATGGATGCGCGCCGCTTCGCAGCATTGTCCGATCCCTTTCCGATGTGGCGCGGCGGCAAGCTCCACGGCGCGCGCATCGCCTTCGAGACCTGGGGAAAGCTGAACGCTGCGAAGAGCAACGCGCTGCTGCTTTTCACCGGACTGTCTCCCCCGGCGCACGCTGCGTCCTCCGCGGAGGACCCGGGCGATGGCTGGTGGCAGGGGATGGTGGGACCGAAACTCGCGCTCGACACCGAGCGCTACTTCGTCATCTGCGTCAACTCCCTCGGCAGCTGCTTCGGCTCCTCAGGACCTGCCTCGACCGATCCGGCGACCGGCGAGGCCTACCGGCTGACCTTCCCCGATCTCTCGGTCGAGGACATCGCGCGCGGCGGCTACGAAGTGGCGCGGAGTCTGGGTATCGAGCGACTTGATACGGTGATGGGCCCCTCGCTCGGGGGCATGGTGGTGCTCGCCTACGCGGCCATGTTCCCGGAGGGCGCGCGGCGCCTGGTGTGCATCTCGGGGACCATGGCGGCCTCGCCGTTCGCGATCGCGCTGCGGTCGATCCAGCGCGAGACGATCACCAAGGACCCCGACTGGCGCGGCGGGGACTACGCTGCCGACCGGCCGCCCATCACCGGGCAGCGGCTTGCGCGCAAGCTCGGCACCGTCACCTACCGCTCGGCCGCCGAATGGCAGCAGCGTTTTGGCCGGCAGCCCATCCGGACCGACATGTCGAGCGCCGACCCTTTCGCCTCGGAATTCGCCATCCAGGGGTACCTGGAATCGCTCGCGGTGCGCTGGGTGAACGTCTTCGACGCCAATTGCTACCTCTATATCTCCCGCTCCATGGACCGCTTCGACCTCGCCGCACACGGGGACCCGGTAGGTCTTTTCAGGCGTGCCAGGCTCGAGCAGGCCCTGGTGATCGGGGTGCAGACCGATCTCCTGTTCTCGGTCGGCGAGCAGCAGGCCATCGCCCGGGCGCTCGAGTCGGCGGGCGTCAGCACGCGCTTTTCGCCGCTGTCCTGCGTCGAGGGGCATGACGCGTTCCTGGTCGACCTCGAGACTTTCGGGTCCGAGATCGGGATGTTCTTGCGAGAAAGCCAGGGGGAAATTAAGTTTAGTGGCCCCTGAAAGCCCCGCGCGCCGCGGCATAATGGCCCACGGGGGAACGTCAATCAGCATCGAAGGATCGATGGTGAGTAAAAAGAATGACTGAAGGATCTATGGAACGCCGTCTGCACACCCGACATCGGGCCCGGACGATCGTGTACATCACGGTCCCCGGCGGTCGCCGCAAGCTCTGCAAGGCGGTGAACCTGAGCGCCACCGGCGTCTTCATCGAGACCACGAACCTGGGCCTGCGCAAGGGCCAGCAGGTCGTGCTCTCCTTCGCCATCAATCTCGGCACCATCATCAAGCTCCATCGGCGCACCGCCGTCGTCGCGCACGTTTCGCGCGGCGGCACCGGGCTCATGATGGAGACCTACGCCCAGGCCTCGAACTGAATTCCGGCGCGCGCAACACCTGCGCGGCATCCCGGTGGTAGGCTCCGCGAAGCGAGGAGCCGTTCATGTCCGCACCCAGGTCCACATCGCGCCGCCGCCTGCTGCAGGAATTCGCGCTCATCGTGCCGCTCGCCGCACTCGCCGCAAGGCGCACGGCGCGCGCGGACGCCGCGCCCCAGCCGCTCCTCGATACGGGCAGCGTGCAGGCCAAGGCTCTCAAGTACGTCGCGAATGCGAAGGACGCCGCAGGCGCCTCCCAGGGCAGCAGCTGCGCGAACTGCGCCCTCTACCAGGGAACGTCGGGCTCCGCCCAGGGTCCCTGCCAGCTGTTCCCCGGCAAGGACGTCAAGGCCTCGGGCTGGTGCTCGTCCTGGGCAGTGCAGATGTAAGTCGTCAGTCGTAGGGGGCCCGATCTCGCGCACCTCATCGAGCCGCAGTCGAAACACGCGGCTCGCGCAAGTGATATACAAGCTGTTACTTGTATAACAATGGGAGGCCCCGCCCATGTGGCTCATCATCATTCTGTTCGCCGTCGCCGCCGTCATCGGCCTCACCATGGCGATCGCCGCTTTCCAGGGGAAATTCCCGCCGGTTCCGAGCGCCGTACTGCATGGGCTGCTGGCGGCGAGCGCGCTCCTGCTGCTGCTGATCGCGGTGCTCTCGCAGGGAGCTGCGGGCGCGGCTGCCTGGGCGCTCGGCTTACTCGTGGTCGCCGCGCTCGGCGGCTTGAGCCTCGCCTTCGGCTTTCACGCCCGCAAGAAGCCCCTGCCGAAGGGCTTCGTCACCGTGCACGCGCTGGTCGCCGTGATCGGCTTGCTGCTGCTGCTCGCGGGCGCGCTCAAGCTCATGTAGCGGCGGGGCCGGCGCCATGAACACCGCGCCGCTCCTGCACCCGGTTCAGTGGCCCGCGGAGCCCTGCCGCAACGCCCACAGGTAGGCGGCCACCGCCGTGACCTGCTCGGGCGTCAGCTGCGCGCCTCCCATGGGAGGCATAGGGTTGCGGAACTGCTTCGGCAGCAGCACACCATCGCGGATGGTCTTCGCCAGCCCCGCGGGACTGCCGTCGCTCCACAGCAAGGTGGGACTGAGGAGATTCGGGCCCTGCGGGCTGCCGCGCGCGTCGCCCCCGTGGCATCCCGTGCAGCTCGCAAAACCCACGCGCCCGTGAAAGACATCATCCCCGAGCGCCACGGCAGCCCGCGTCGAGCCGGGCGGTACCGGAAGGTTCGCCGCTGCGCCGGCGTTCGGGTGAATGCCTTCGGGCGGCTTCTCGCTGGCCGTGCCGGTCGCACCCGCCGGTGCATCGACCGGCGGACAGGGCGTGAAGGTGCCGGCGGCAGCTCCCGCGGTGCCGCGATAGCTGATGCGGTAGATCGTGCCGTGCGAATCGTCCGAGACGAACAACGCGCCGTCGGGCGCAACCGCCACCCCCGAAGGACGGTGCGCCGCGCGCCCCGGCTCCTTCACCGCCCCCGCGAAACCGTCGGCAAAGACCTCACACTGACTGCGCTCAGTGGCATCACCAGCACCTAAGGGCTGGAATACGACGTTGTAGCCGCCCTGGCTGTAGGGAGCGCGGTCCCAGGATCCGTGGAAGGCAATGAAGGCGCCGCCCTGGTAGCGGGTGGGAAAGCTCTGTCCGGTGTAGAGCGTCACATCGTTCGGCGCCCAGTGCGCGGGGAAAGACGCGATGGGCGCGAGCTTGGCCGCGCATGGGCCTACGGCCTTGCCGCCATCGCCGCCGTACTCGGGCGCGAGCACCAGCCGGCCCTGGATCTCATCGAAGTAACAAGTGGGCCAGCCGTAGTCCCCGCCCTGCCGGACGTGCAGCAACTCCTCCGCGGGCTGCGTCGCCTCTTCCTCGGGCTTGTAGAGCGAGGGCCAGTTGTCGTGCAGCTGATCGCGCCCGTGCTGCGTCGCATAGATGCCGCGCCCGCTCGCGGCGACGGCGATGCCGTCGGCGTTGCGGATGCCGGTGGCGTAGCGATCGGCGGGCGAGAATTTTTGGTTGGTCTGGTTGGCGTCGTAGCGCCAGATGCCGCCGCGCGTCTCGAGCTCGGTGCAGGGCGTGATGCCCGGCGCCCGGGTCTGCCGGTTGCGCGCCTGGCAGGCGTTGGTGGCGGAGGCCACGTCGACATACAGCACGCCGTCGGCATCGATCGCAAAGGGATGCATGGGGTGGTCGCCCCCGAGCGGCAGACCCGACACGATCACTTCCGGTGGCCCCGTGGGCACGATCGATCCGGCCGGCAGCGCATAGCGCTCGATGCGATCGGCCTCCTCGGCGTAAACCGCACCTTTGTAGAACGCGATTCCGGTGCCGCCGTGACCGCCCTGCCCCGCCACCGGGCCGAAGCGCTCGATCACGTTGGCTTTGTGATCACCCGTCGTGTCTTCGAGGGCGACCAGAAAGCCGCCCTCGTGAACCGAGCCGTGGTAGCTCCAGGTGTTGACGTAGACGACTCCGTTCGGTGCCACCACGAGGTGACGGGTATGGCCGAGTTTCTCGGCGAACGCGGTCGCGCAAAAGCCGGGCGGGAGCTTCAGCCCCGCGTCCGGGCACCGCGGCGCCGGCGGCTTCGCGGGCGCCGGAATCAACGGCAATTGGGTGTCGGCAAGGGCGCTCGCCGCAAGGCCGGCGATGACGATGAGGGACGCACGCAACATCGCTGCGGTGACGCGCATGGCTCTGACCTCGTCCGATTTCGAGGGAACTATACGCCCCACGCCACAAGCAGGCCGAGATGCCGGTGCGCGGTGTAGGATTCGGCCCAAGCTGACAGAAGACGCTAACCGTGGGCACGCCAGTCGCTGCCTGAGGGCTCGCCGATGAACTACACGCGAATCGCACTCGCCTCGGTCGGAGCGTTCATTGCCTACATGGCCGCCGGCTTCGCGGCCTTCGCCGCCATGCCGTTCCTGCAGAAAGAGTTCTTGAAGTACCCGCTGGTGTATCGCCCCTCGGAAGGACAGATGAGTCACTTCCCCGCCGCCATGGCCGGGCTGCTGCTTTCCATAGTGGCGCTCGCGGTGCTGTACGCGAAGCTCTACCGCGCCGGCTCCGGCGTGACGGCGGGACTCGAGTTCGGCGTGTGGATCGGCCTGTTTGTTGTGGGCGCGTTCGTGGTCCACAACTACGCCAATCTCAACATTGGACTCAGGCTCACCGTGTTCTCCGCGGTGGCTTATTTCATCCAGTGGTGCATCGTCGGAATCGCCATCGGACTCATCTACCGAGGCCCGTCCGGCTGACATGCACCTGCTGAAGCTGTTGCCAGGTCTGCTGTGCGCACTCGCTTCAACGGCCGCCGCCGATACGCCGGCTACGATTCATTGGCAGACGCGCTGGAGTGAGGCGCTATTCGCGCAGGCCGCGCGCGAGCATCGCTTCGTGCTCCTCGATCTGCACGCCGTGTGGTGTCACTGGTGCCACGTCATGGACGATGAGACCTACAGCGATCGGTCCGTGATCGCGCTCATCGGTGCGCGCTACCTCGCGGTCAGCATCGATGCCGACTCGGATCCGGCGCTCGCGAGCCGCTACGGCGACTGGGGATGGCCTGCAACCATCGTGCTGGCGCCCGACGGCACCGAGATCGTGAAGCGCCGCGGTTTCATGCCGCCGGCGCAGATGGCAGCACTCCTCAAGGCGATCATCGACGACCCCACCCCGGGACCTTCGGTGTTCAGCGGCGCGGCGCTGAGCGCTCGCGGCAGCGGTGTCGTGACCGCTGCGCAGCGCGCCGCGTTCGCCAGGACCTATGAGGAAGCCTACGACGACAAGTACGGCGGCTGGGGGAGCGGGCAGAAGTTCCTCGATGCGCCGACGCTCGAGTACACGCTGATGCTGGTCATCGAGAATCGCGATGCCACCGCCGAGCGCCGCGCGCGGCAGACGCTCGATGCGAACCTCAAGCTCATCGATCCGGTGTGGGGCGGCGTATCGCAGTATTCCGAGACGATCGACTGGAATTCACCCCACTACGAAAAGCTGCTCGCCTTCCAGGCCGACGACATGCGGCTGTACGCCGAGGCCTATGCCCGCTGGCACGAGCCCCGCTACCTCGAGGCCGCGCAGGCGCTCGACCGCTACCTCACGGGCTTCCTGCGCTCGACACGCGGCACCTTTTACGTCAGCCAGGACGCCGACCTCTCGGCCACGATGACCGGGCATGACTACTACGCGCTTGGCGACGTCGAGCGGCGGAAACTGGGGATTCCGCGCATCGATATGCACGAGTACTCGCGCGAGAGCGGCTGGGCGATCCGCGGCCTGTGCCGCCTGCACGATGTCACGGGCGACCCGGCGCCGCTCGCACAGGCCCGAACCGCCGCCCAGTGGATGCTCATGCATCGCGCGCTGCCCGACGGCGGCTTCCGGCACGACGACATCGACCAGGGCGGCCCCTACCTCGGCGACACGCTCGCCATGGCACAGGGATTCGTCGCTCTCTACCGCTCGACCGGCGAGCGCACCTGGCTCGAGTCCGCGCGCGCGGCGCTGGGCTACATCGAGCGGCACTTCCGTGACGCGCGCGGCGGCTACTTCACCGCGCCCGCACCCGCAAGCGCCGTCGGCGTGTTCCGCAATCCGGCACGCACCGTGGAAGAAAACGCGGCGCTCGCGCGGCTCGCCAACATGCTGAATCGCTACACCGCCGATGCGCAGTATCGCGAGGCCGGACTGCACGCGCTCAAGTTCCTGGCGGCGGCGGCCGCGACCGATGAGCTGCGGACTGACGTGCTGCTGGCCGATCACGAGCTCGCCACCGCCCCCGTGCACATCACGGTCGTGGGCGGCAAGCACGATCCCGCGGCGCAGGCGCTGCATGCCGCCGCGCTGCAGTTTCCGGCGGACTATCTGCAGGTGGACTGGTGGGACCGCGACGAGGGGCCGCTGCCGAACCCCGAGATCCAATATCCGGTGCTGAAGAGCGCAGCGGCCTTCGCGTGCACACAGAACAGCTGCTCGACGCCGGTATACGAGCCGGCGAGTATCAACCCGACGGTCGCCGCGGCGCTCTACTCGGACTGATCCGCCACTTCGTGCAGCCGCCAGCCGAGATCGTGAGCTGCCGCACGCGCGCGCGCCGACAGCGTGCCGGCGATCCAGAGCTCGCGGGCCGCGTTGGCGGCAGAGCCCGGCAGCGCCTTTGTCAGCTGCGCGTCGAGCCGCGCTACGTCCTCGGTCCAGTAGACCGCTTCGAAGGCGCCGCACACGACTACGCTGCCATCGGCGCGCAGCGCGGCGGGCAGCCGCACGCCCGCGATCACTGCGGTGACGGGCTGGCTCGCGTGTGCCTTCACCAGGAGCCCCACGCTTCGCAGGTACACCTGGACCTCCTCGTCGGAGTCGAGGCCGAGCGCATGGCGAAACAGCTCGGCGCGCTGCGCAACGCCGTCCAGCGCCTGCGCGGCCGACAGCAGCACCACCTGGCGTGTGGGGCTTAAGCGCGGCGCATTCATGAAGCGGTCGACCTCGGCGGCGGTCAGCCCGTAGCCGGCGAGTGTCTTGCGTGTGCGCTCGCGGATCGCCGCCGGATCCTCGTTGTAGATGGTATCGACGACGCGCTGCGTGATGCCGATGCCGGGAAGCGCCGGCAGGCTGGCGAACTTCATACCGAAGCCCGCGGCCGCCGAGATCTTCGCGTCGCGCCGGATCGTATCGCGCAGTAGCCGGTTGTCGGTGTAGGGGTCGACGCCGAGCTTCTTGTAGTAGTCGCGCTCGGCGGCGGTGATGCCGAGATAGTGCTCGGCGTAGCTCTGCGCGGCTTTCTCACCCTTGTCGGCGGCCTCGTGAGCCGTCTCACCCGCGCTGGGAGATGCGGAATCACCGCTGTCGGACGACTGGTTATGCACGGAACTCGCGTCGCTCCTGGCGTCCGCGACGGCCTCCTGGCCGCGCGCCTTGTAGCCGGCGAACAGATGTGCGATACCCTTAGGGATTCCGGTCACCGTCTTGACCGGATGAGTGACGACGCTCGCTGCCGTCTTTACCTCCGATTGAACGCCCTGCACCACCCCGTCGGCGGCGATCTGGATGTCGGAGGTCTTGGCAAGCTCGGTGAGCGCTGCGACCTCGCGGATGCGGATCGCGAGCGCCGCGCGCCCGTAGGCGTCGAATTTCCCGAAGCGGCTGTCGAGCACGAAGTGATTCATCAGGCCGTCGCCGTGCACCGGATCGACGACCGCAAAGTTCGGGCCCGAGACCATGTCCGCCGGCAGGAGCTCAGCGGGGTGACGGTCGGGTACGGTCTCGAAGCCGTTGTCCGGCGCCGCCGTGGCGCCGAGCGCGAGACCGCAGGATGCGACGACAGCTACGAGGTGGCGAACGTTGGTGCGCATCAGTGATGATGGCCTGCGCCGAACTGGGGCGTCAACGACGCACCGCTGCACCACCGCCGTGCGCACTGCGTGGCGGCGCCCCCGGAGCGGGCGTGCGAGCGAATCGGACCCCACGACCCGAGGGGTCGAGGCACTGGCACGCGCATTGCATTTGCCAGGTGCGGGAATCTTTCGCCCCGCTGAGAAGTCAATCGGGGCTCAAATGAAGCTTGGATGCCCACTAGCATGAACACGATCGTCCCCCGGCATTACCTCGTGGCGTCGGATTTCGACCAGACGCTGAGCTTCAACGACTCGGGCCTGGTGTTGAGCAGTCTGCTCGGCGTGCACCGCTATCGGGAGCGAGTCAGCGGGCTCGCGCATACCAACCTCGTGCAGCAGGGCGGCGAGCTCGCCTATCTCATCCGTCACGATCCCGAGTTCCGCGGCGTGCGCCGCGAGCACCTGATCGAGGCCGGGCGGCGCGTGCGCCTCAAGAACGCGATCCCGGCGCTGGTACGCTTCCTCGGCCAGGGACTTCCCGAGCTGCGCTTCTCCTTCTACGTGATCTCGGCCGCGCCGCGCGAGATCGTGGTGTCGGCGCTCGATGGCATCGTGGCGCCCGATCACATCTATGGCACCGAGCTTGACTTCGACGAGCTGTCCGGGGAGGTGCGCGCGATCCGCCGCGTGCCCGCCGGCTACGGCAAGGTAGCAGTGATCGAGGAGCTCGAGCGGCAGCTCGAGATCCCGCCCGACCGCGCAATCTATGTCGGCGACGGCAGCTCGGACGTGCACGTGATGCTGCACGTCAACAATCACGACGGCTTCACCATCGCGGTGTCCGACAACCAGCAGCTCGCCCGCATCGCCAGGAGCACCGTGCTGAGCGACAACGCCTTCAGCATCATGGTGCCGGTGCTCGACCAGATCCTCGACTGGCGCACGGGTGAGATCCGCGCGCTCCTCGAGCGCAACGGGCTGACGCTGCAGGCGTGGGACAAGGCGCGCACCGACCACGTGCAGATCGACGACACGGCGGCGAGCGCCGTGGCGCGCAGCGCTACTTGACGCTCAGCGCGCGTTTGCGCAGCTCGGTGCGCTCGGTGAAGTCCGTGCTCTGGCCGGAGACAAAGATCAGGTGCCCGATGAAGCTCTGGACTCGCGGGTCCCAGATGGCGTCGTGGCTGGGGATGAGCGCGCCGTCCACCCACACGTTGAGATAGGGGTTGCGCCCGGCGGAGTTGCTGGTGCGCTGGAGCACACTGCCCGGGAAATCGATGCTGCTACCCGGCCGGTCGTCCTCCCAGCTCTGTCCCGCGCCGAGCACCGTGCGTGCGCGCTCGTGAGCGCTGAGCCCGGCGACCGCCGCTGCGTTACTGTTCGCCGCAGCGCTCAGGTAGTGAGTCTTGTAGACGTCGAAATGGCCGACAGACTTCATGTTGGCCTGGCGCTCATCGATCGACTCCCTGGCATGTGAGATCGGATTGTCGCGCGTCTCGGTACGCTCCTTCTCGAACCAGGTCGAGAACCAGCGCCCCGCCGGGAACCAGAACCCGGTAGCGGAATCCTTCACCGAGGTGAGCACCGCCAGCACCGGCAGCTGACTCTTGAAGTAAGTGGCACGCCCGGTCGACAGGTCGCTGAGCGGCGAATAATGCAGCGCCTCGAACGCCGGGTTGATGAGCACCACGAGGTCGCCGAACCCCTGGGCGTCGGAGCTCACGCCGGCCGGGCCGTTGGTCGCGAGGAAGCGCGACTCCAGGATTTGTGCCACCGCGGTGAACACCACGGCGCCGCCGAAGCTGTGCCCGACCACGACCAGGCGGCTGCGGCTGGGCACATTGGGTTGCTCAGCGGCCTTGGTGCGCCGGATGTTCTCGAGGCGGCTCAGAACTTCCGTCACCTCGCCATGCCCCACCTTCTCGGCCGTGTTCTTGCGGTCCCAGAAGGTCAGGTTGTCCAGCCCCGGAACGCTCACCGACAGCCCGCGCCAACCGAGGTAGATACCGATCACTCTGCGCGGCGGCACTCCCTGCGCGCTGCTCAGGGCCCCCTCGGTCCCGCTCAGGCGCTGCAGCACGGCGCGGAAGTTATTGAGATTGTCATCCCCCTCCTTGGCGTTGTGCTTCCAGCCGTGCACGAACACCACCGCGAGGAAGTCGCTGGCGGCGGACTGCTGCGAGATCTGGTTGAGGACCGCATCCAGCTGGCCGCGATCGAACAGCTGCCCCTGGTCGTCGAACTCGACGATATTGAGAAGGTAGCCGGGAGTGCCGGCGGTCGACGGCCGGTATTCCTGGATCGCCCGGTCCACGCAGTCGTGCGCGAGATCAGCGCTCACGCACGGCGTGTAGTTGGTCCGGTACTGAGCCTGGGGCGTGCATCCGGCGAGAGTGAAGGTCACGGCAAATACCCACTCACGGCTGATCACGTTTGTGCAACCCGCTCAGCCCGGCGGTCCGTGCCCGTCGCCGTCCTGGCGGGCCTGCACGGTGCCGGCGACCGCCGAATGCGTCGTGATCTTGATGACCACGAGATCGCGGGTCGGACCCTGCACGGCGTTGTTCACGTAAAAGAGCCGCACCTTGTTGTAGCCCACGCCGCCCGGCGATCCGAGGTAGGGCACCACCCCTTCAAGGCGCTGGGTCCGCGAATCCGTAAGGCTGCCCGCGGCGGCGGTGATCATGTTCCGATAGGCATCTCTCTGCGACGGATCCCACGGCGGAAGACCCGAGATGCCCGCAACGGCCACGGTACCCAGGGGAACGAAGTTGACACCCTGCCAACCGTCTGCGAGGTAGCCCGACGGAAAGTCGATCGAAAAATGTGCCAGGTGCCGGCCGCCCTGGCCGTCGCGCAGGTGGCGCGGATGCAGGGTGAATTCGGGCTGCGTGCCGAGCGGCGTCGCAAGAGTATGCACGGCGCCGGGGCCCCAGTGGTCGTTCAGCCTGACCCGAATATTGCTCCAATAGTTCACAGCGTCTCCTCAGGGCCTGGTTGTTGTTGCAGTGACGGGACCAGTGTTGCCGGTCGGCTGGCCTGGGCCGAGCGCAACCACCGATACCTGATAAGCAGCCCACAGGGCCGGGTCTGCGGACGCGTCGTGCGCGACGACCGACCGCATGGACGCGCCGAGTGCTGCCGCCGGGCTCATGGAGTCATGCAGCAGATGTCGATAGAAATCTGTCATGAGACGCGCGCCCATCTCATCCGCGACCGGCCAGAGTGATGCCACGACGGCATGCGCCCCGCGGGCCAGCACCGTCGAGGTGATGCCGACAAGCCCCTCGCTCGGCACTTGCTTGCCGAGAGCGGTCTCGCACGCGCTGAACACGGCAACGTCCGCGGTCATTGTGCGCAGCGACAGGTCGGCGACGCGCACCGCCCCGTCGATCGGGTTTCCGCTCGCGTCGTAGGAGCCGAGGAGCAACGCCGACAGCTGCGGCACCTGTGCATCCACCAGCCCGTGCGTCGCGATGTGGATGAATCGGTAGCGCGACCAGTCGAGGGACAGCAGTCGGGCGCGCGTCGCGTCGACTCCGATGAGCTCATCGACGTCCGCCTTCGGGAACTGCGCGACGATTGCCGCGGCCTCTGCGGCCGTGAACGGCAGGCGTTGCAACTCCTGAGCAGCGTCAGCCCCTTCCCGCGTGGCTGACTGCGTCACAGCCGGCACACGCCTCACCGCCGTAAGACGCGGATCGTTCGCCTGATAAACGGGGTCCGCCACGAGCAGCAGCTCCGGCGCGTCCTTCGCCCGCACTCGCAGCGGACGCGCCTCGAGCATCCAGGCGGCCGGGGTGAGCGCGATATCATGACGCGCGATTACGGGTAGATCGGCTGGCGCGTCCGACACCCGCAGCGCTGCGAACGGGACGTAGTCGAGTGCTCCGTCCGGAACGACGATCCAGGTGCGCACCTGCCCGAGCTGACGCCTCGAGCGGCCGCACAATCAGCGTCCGACAGCGCGCGCGCCGCTCGCGAGCCTGCGCTCAGGCGGAATGTCGACAAGCCGGGTGCAGCGACCGATGGAAGGCGAGCGCCTGCTCGGTAATCGCTGCCGGCGCCGGCAGGCGCTGCCAGTCCAGCTTCGGAGGCACGCTGACCCACGCGTAAGCGGATTCGGACCCGAGCCAGTAGGAGATGAGCACCGTATCGGCAGGCAGGCGCGGCAGACGTGCGGCCAGGCATCGGCATCGACCCGGACTGCGGCGCCGCGCGCGCAGCGATCGCAGTGTTGATTGCATCGAGTTGCCGCTCGAGCTCGGCTACCTCCGCCATGAGGTGCCTGGCAGTCGGGTCGCGTGCACCGAAGCTATCGAGCAGGCTGGCGAGCCGGAACACGGCGTCCGGCGAGCTCGCGCATAGAGCGCCTCACGGTGACGGAACTCGGACGCGAGAGCCTGCCGGATCGCAGGCGGGTACTCCTGGGCGGCGACGTCGGCGAGCGAATGTGCCCGGGAAGCATCTGCGGTCGCGAAAGCGGCCGCGGCGAGGCGTGTTGGCTTCCTGGGTACGTCCCGCCTGCCACGGCGTCCTCGAAGCGCGCCCGCAGCAGCTCGATCCTGAGATCGTAGGCCGCACGAAGTGGCGTCTGCAGCTGCGCGCGCAGCTCCGGGTTTGCGGTCTGCGCGCGCACGCGCATCGGAAAGCTCCGAGCGCCCGGTCGACCGCCGCGAGCGCCGCGTTCGTTTGCCCGCGGAGTCGCAGCGCTCCGCGCGAGCTCGAGATCCGCCTGCAAACTCCTCGCTGACGCTGCCGAGCTGATGCAGGCGCGGACGGGCGCGTTCGAGGTCCGCGAGCGCCTCGCGCGGACGATCCGTCTGCCGGTACAGCACCCCGCGCTGCAGCAGCGCCTCGGCCTGAACGACCGGCTCGACACCGGCGGCCGATCCCGTTCCGATCACCTCAGTGAGCTGCCCGACTGCCTCATCGGGATGGCCGGCCGCGGCCGTGTGAACCGCGAGCTGAATCCTGATGCGCCCGATCGAGGACGGACCGACGGCGAGCGTCAGCGCCTCGCGATCGTGGGCCAAGGCCTCGTCGAGCCGCCCTCATCGGCGTCGATGTTCGCGAGCGACCGCAGTGTCGCCATCCGCCCGCGTCCGTCCACGGCCACGGTCCGAATGGCGAGCGCGTGCTCGAGGAACTCGCGGGCGCGATCGCGGGCGCCGAGCGCGTAGTAATTGACGCCCAGCCCATACAGGCAAAACGCCTCATCGCGCGGCGACTGAATCTTGCGCGCGTACGGCAAGGCGAGATCGTAGAGACGCAGCGACTCGTCGAAATGACCGAGCGCGTAATTCATGAGCGCCGTGTTGGTGGTCACCGAGATGAAGTTACGGGGATACGGCTCCGGGGAAATGTCGGCGCGGGCGCGCTCGAACAGTCGCAGCGCCTCCGGCAGCCGCCCGAGACCCCAGAGGCACAGGGCCTCGTTCTGCCAGGCCTGGCGCCCGCTTGCGCACCTCGTGAATAGCTTCCGAAGAGCTCACTGGATCTCGAGGAAGCGGCGATGCACTCGGGAAAGCGACTCTGATAGAGATACGTGAGGCCGATGTTGGTGAGTTGGAGTCCCGCCTCGTAGCGCTCGCCGCGCTCGAGGTGATAGCCGCTCAACGAGCCCAGCAGGCGGCGCGCACGGCTGAGGAGGTCGGTCCCGTCGACTCCGTACGCCGTCAGCACCCGTCCCTTGGGAGCGCTCTCTCCGATCTCGAGCCACGCTGCAGCTAGCAGCGCTTCGGCGCGCGCCCTCCGGTAGGAATCGTCGTGCCCGAGTGTCCCGGCCGCCGCTTGCGCCCACTCCGCGGTCTTCGCCCAGTCCTGCAGGGCGGAGTACTCAAGCTCCGCGAGCGCAAGCTGCGTCTGGCCACGCAGCGGCTGATCTTCCGGCGCGCCCAGAGAGCGCTCCGCGGAGGCGTACGCCTCGGCGGCGCGCAGGTACACATCGCGCGCGCTGTAGGTGGGGGACGCGACGTGGCCCCGTGAGATCTCCCGTCCGGAGGCGTAGTCGGAGTCGGCCTGCGCGAGCGAGCGGAATATCGCGAGGCACTCGGGCCGGGTCTCGAGCACGGCCAGATCAAACGCCCGAACGGTCGCGGTGCCCGTCACGCCGGCGTGCTCCTCGCCCGTGATGCGCACGGTGAGCGGTGCCGAATCCGGCGGCGTCAGTACCGCGCGGCGTGTGCCGCTCCGGCGCTCGGGGTGGTCAGCACGGGCAATCAGCTGATTCTTCGGATCCAGAACCTCGACCAGCGCGTCGTTCCCCTGCTCGTCCACCCGGACCAGGTAGCTGTGACCGGGCACGACGGCAAGCACGGCCTCCGCCGGCTCAATTCCCATGGTTTTTAAGGGCTTCGGGGAAAAGGCCGGATCGCCGAGTGCGCCGGTGCAGGAGGTGTCGACAGTCGCGGCTGAGGCCGATGACCCCGCCAACAGCAGCGCAATGACCAGACCGCGGCCTGCCGCACTGCGGTCGGCCTGCGGCTGCGATCCATCGCGGTTGCGGCTTATACTCGGCTTATGGTTGGTGTTGACGAACAAGAACAAGCAGCACCCGCGTCACTGCCGCCGACGTCGGACGTTCCGGCACCGATCTCGGATCCGGTCTCCCAGCTGTCTGCAGTCTATCGCGACTATCCGGGGCTGCGCGCGCTCATCCTGCGGCGCGTGCGCGATCCGGAGGTCGCTGCCGACATCCTGCAGGACGCCGCGGTGACCACGCTCGAGAAGCTGCGCAGCGGGGAGATCGCCCACCCGGAGAATCTGGGCGGATATCTCTACCGCGTGGCGATCAACCACCTGCGCAATCACCGCCGCAAGGACCACACCGGGCAATCGAGCGCCGAGGGGCTCGAAGAGCTGCGCGACGAGGACGAGAATGATCCCGAGTGGGAGCACGTCGGGCGGCCGCAGTGGGCGGCGGCGGCGCGGCGCATGCTCGATGAGATGCCCGGGACGCGCGACCGCGAGCTGCTGGTGCGCTTCTATCTCAACGACGAGGCGAAGGAAGCGCTGTGCCTCGAGCTGCGGCTCTCGAGCGAGCATTTCAACCGTGTGATCTTCCGCGCCCGCAATCGCTTCCGTGAGCTGCTCGAGCGGCGCGGATTCTGGAAGTCCGATCTGCTCGGCGTGCTGGCGATCGGCATCTGCCTCGGGGTCAGCGCCTCCGGAGACAACGTACCTCCCGGCCACGCGGCGGCTGGTCAGCCCGCGGTCACGGCGCCATCGGGACTCAGGGATTCCAACTCAGGAGGAGTGCCATGATCGACGTCGGCCGCGACTTCGAACGGATGCGGGATTACATGGTCGGACGACTGTCGGACGATGAGCGCCGCGCATTCGAGGACCGCCTGGGGCGGGATCCTGAGCTCGTGCGCGAGCTCGAACAGTCGCTGCGGCTGCGCGAGGGCCTGCTGCAGCTGAAGGCGCAGGGCTATTTCAACCAGCCGGCGGGGCGGACCAGCCTCGGCGCCCGAGTGCGCGGGCTCAAGACGCAGGACTGGCTGCCAGCGCTGGCAGCGGCGGCGGTCGGGGCACTGGCCCTGTTCCTCTGGGTGCAGCCGCGCATGACGGCATCCGGGGTGCTGCGCGCGGCGGTCGACTCACCGGTTGCGGCGCAGTTCACTTTCATGGCGATGCGCTCGGGCTCGGCGCCCGATCTGGCTCTCCCGCCGGCGGGCCCGATCGAGCTGCGGGTGCAGCCGGCCGCTCATGCGACGGTCGCCAGGTTCCGGGTGACCTTGCTGCGCGAGAGTGAGCACGCTGCACAAACGCCGGTCGGCGCGCTCGCGGGACTCGCGCTCGGGGCGGATGACTCCATCCACTTCTATGCCGACTCGGCCCGGCTGGCTGCGGGCACTTACCGGCTGCAGGTCGAGCCCGATGTGGGAGCCAATGGCGCTGCCGAGTCCTTCGAGTTCACGCTGCGCGGCAGCGGAGCGCCTGTCCGGTAAGCTGCGCACCGCGCTCCCGCCAACCGCGCGCGGAGCGTCGCTGGTTGCTCAGTGCCCCCTCAAGGTGCCGCCGATCTCGAAGGCACGCTCCATCTCGATCGCCGCTACTCCCGGAATCGCCCGCAGCGTCGGCAGATCCGCGAGCTCCGCGGAGCCCATCAGAACGCCGACGTCAGACAGCGTCGAGGTGTGCCCAAACCCGAGAGCCCGACACACCGCCGCAACCTCATAGATCCGATCACGGGCTTCTTCCGCCACCGCAATGGCAACCTTGATCCGGGTCACTGACCCCTCCGTGTCAATGTCGTAGCTCACTGTTCAAACGCTCCAGTTGGCGAAAGGATTACTGCGGGGCCTGCACGAGTCCCGCCCCCACGTCACGCGCCGGCGCCGCAAGCGGCAGGAAGCTCGCGCGCACCAGGGCGCGGAGCGCCGCGCCCCGCACGCTGCGATTCGCCTCGGCGAGAAGCGCGGCGATGCCGGCAACGAACGGCGCTGCCATGCTGGTACCGCTGCCAGTCTGATAGAGCGTCGGACGCGGCGCCGCCGACACGATCGCAATTCCTGGGGCGGCGACATCCACGGCGCCGCCGTCGGCATTGAGGCCGGCGTTCGAGAAGGAGGCGACGGCGAGAGTCCGGTCGACGGCAGCGACGGCGAGAATCGACGGGCAGTTGGCCGGATGCTCCACCGGCGCGATGTTGTCCGGCCGCTGACTCGTGTTGCCGGCCGGAGCGATGAGCAGAGTCCCGGCCGCGAGCGCGCGGCTCGCCACCTGCTCGTAGATCTCATTATGCGGATCACCGATGTGCACGGGCGCGCCGACCGACAGGGAGGCGACGGCACAGTCGTGGCGAACTGCCCAGTCGATGCCGGCGAGTACGGCGCCGTCGGTGCCGTCGGCGTTGTCGTCGAGCACCCGCGCTACGCACAGCTCTGCCGCGGGTGCGATGCCATAGCGCGGTGCGCCGGCAGGCTTCTCCGGGCCGCACACCACGCCGGCGCAGAATGTTCCGTGACCGTTGCCGTCATCGACCGGAAGTCCCTCGACGAACGAGCGCGCGGCGATAGTCCGCTCCGCAAGATCCGGGTGCCGCAGATCGAGTCCGGTATCAAGAATGGCGACGCGGATGCCGCGGCCGGAGTAAGGCGAGGACGGCACGCGAGTCGCGTCGAGGCCCCAGGTGGCCTGCTCGGTATCGCTCCCCGACCGGCCGGGCGCGACGCCGCACGCACGGACACGGCGCTCGGGCCCGATGAGGAGCCTCAGCCGATCGCGCTTCGATCGCAGCGCGCGGACCTGGTCCGGATCGCAGTTGAGGAGCGCAAGGCCCAGGCGCTCGAGAAGAACGCCCTCACCCGGCCCGAGGCACGGCGAGCGGTCCGGTCCCCATCCGAGGCGAACGCCCACCGCGTTGCGCAGTGCTGCTACCGCGGCACCCCTCGCGCGTGCACCGAGGGTGCCGTCCCGCAGCAGCACGAGCTGGCGACCTGTGCTTTCACCGAGATGAGACCGCATACGTGGTACCTGTTTCCGGAGGACGGGGCCTCTCAGATGAGGGTACTTATTTCTGTCACAGAAAAATGTGAAGCACGGGTGAGATTTCTCGTGCCGCCACGACAGGTTTGTAATGCGGCGGCGACCGGAGGGACGCGCGCCGGCGATGTGGCTAACGGATTGCGTACAAGCGTCGCCACCGCCGCGCCTTTCAAGCCGCGCGTATACTGCGGTTTCCCCTGACGCCGGCACATTCCGCCGCAATCTCCCCGGTTCCCGGCGGGTGGCCGGCGCCTTTTTCCAGGGAGTGGGCCACCATGTCAGTCAAAACCGTCAAGCACCCCAAATCGAACGCGACCTTCAGGCTCGGCCGCACGCGGCCCGTCGCGCGCTGCCCGCGGTTCAGTCTGCGCAATTACCTGATGCGCGGGCTGGCCGCGCCGCCGCCGGCCTGCGACTACTCGAAGCCCGCGGCCAAGGCGCTCGCCAACGTGTACGGCAATGACACGCTCGGCGACTGTGTGATCGCGGGCCTGGCCCACGTCGTGGGCGTGCTCACCGCGGGCGCCACGGGGGCGCCCTTCATCTACACCAGTGAGCAAATCATCCAGCTCTACAGCGCGATCGGCGGCTACGTCCCCGGTCAACCCTCTACCGATCGCGGTTGCGATGAGCAGACGGCGCTCAACTATTGGGAAAACAACGGTGCACCCGCCGGGACGCACCGCATCGCGGGCTGGCTGTCGGTGAACGCTGCGGACCCGACGGAATACCGCACGGCGCTGTGGCTGTTCGAGAACCTCTACTTCGGGCTCGAGCTGCCCGATGCCTGGATCAACCCGATGCCGGCCGAGTCGGGCTTTGTCTGGGATGTCAAAGGGCCTTCGGACCCCAGCAACGGGCATTGCGTGGCGGGTGTCGCCTACAACGCGCAGGGTGTACTGATCGACACCTGGGGCATGACGGGGACAATGACCGACCGCGCCATCGCTCAGTACTGCTCGCCCGCCGCGTACGGTGAGGTCTACACCGTGGTGAGCCAGGATGCGATCGGCAACGCCTCGCAGAAGGCGCCGAATGGCTTCGACTGGAGTCAGCTGATCGCGGACTTCGACTCGATGGGCGGGAACGTCACGCCGCCGCCGACGGCCGCCGGCTAGACGAAGCGGCGGCACGCTACGGATCGGGCGGCCCACACTCCGGGCGTGGCCGCCCTGATTCGCTCAGCTTGCGGCCGCGCGCCCTCGTCGGAAGAACACGTACGCGAGCAATGCCACGGCGATCGACACCGTGCTGGTCCAGAGCTCGGCGCGATGCGACGGCGTGAACGCCATCGCCACCAGCACCGAGGCCATCCCCGCAATGGCGAGGTAGCTCAGCCACGGGAACAGCCACATCGGTAGCGCAGACGGCGGCAGCCCGGCGCGCTCGCGGGCCCGGCGCGAGCGCACCTGCGACACGCCGATCATGAGATAGATGATCGCGATGATGGCGCCGGAGGAGTTCGTCAGGAATACGTACACTCCGGTCCGCGAGAGAATCGCCGCAATCACGCCGGCGAAGCCGAAGGCGCTCGCGAGCAGCACCGCGCGCGCCGGCACGTGGCGCGCATTGGTGCGCACCAGCCACCGCGGCGCGTCGCCGCGGGTTGCGAGCACGAACAGCACCCGCGAGGCGATATAGAAGCAGGAATTGAGGCAGGACAGCACCGCGGTAAGGACCACCGCGGCCATGATGGTGCTGGCAAAGGGAAAATGCACCTCATCAAGCGCCAGGGTGAACGGCGACTGAGCCGGCACCACCTTGCTCCAGGGAACGACGCAGGTGATAACGAACACCGAGAGGACATAGAAAAGAAGAATGCGGCTGATGATGGTGGAGGTCATCCGCGCCACCGCGCGCGCCGGCTCCGGCGACTCCGCCGCAGCGATCGTGACGACTTCGGCCCCCATCATCGACCAGATGACCGTGGTCACAGAGGCGAGCACCGCGAACCAGCCATGCGGCGCGAACCCGCCGTAAGCGGTGAGGTTCGAGAAGGTCGGCCCCGTCCGGCGACCGAAACCCGAAGGCATGTGCGCCGACGACGATGATGAAGGAGATGATGGCGGCGACCTTGATGGATGCGAACCAGAACTCGAACTCGCCGTAGGCGCGCGCCGACATCAGATTGACGGCCGTCATGCAGCGCCATGAGCACGAGCCGATCACCCACGGCGGAAGCCGGCAGCCAGTCCTGGATGATCCCGGCGCCGGCGATCGCCTCGACCGGAACCACCATCACCCAGAAGTACCAGTAGAGCCAGCCGACCGAGAAGCCGGCCCAGTTGCCGAGTGTCGCGCGCGTGAACTCGGTGAACGAGCGCACCTGCGGCATCTCGACCGCCATCTCGCCCAGCATGCGCATGACGAGCAGCAGGAGAAAGCCGGTGAGCGCGTAGCTGATGATTATCGCCGGGCCCGCGGCGTTGATGGCCACGCTGCTGCCGACGAACAGGCCCGCGCCGATGATCCCGCCGATGGTGATCATCGCCACGTGCCGCGGCCGCAGTGAGCGGCTGAGCTCGTGCTGGCCGGCCGGAACCTGGGTGGCCTCTGCGGCCGGGACTGCGCTATTCATTGGCCGCCGAGTATACCGGGTTGCCTCGCGGCGGCCCGGACGTCATTCTGTTGGCGTTCATGCGACCCCCTGCGGTACCACTTTGCCAGTCGCGAGCCGGTAGATCCCGATGGTGAAAAGCGGCAGTACGAAAACCAGCAGCACCACCACCGCGAACAGCCGATAGCCCCGGGCGATCAGCGTGACGAGGCCGAAGTGCTCGGCGAAAAACATGCAGAAGATGAGCGTGGCGAGCGCGATGGCGAGACGCGGTCCGCGCCCGAGCTCGCGGCCGCGACGGCGGCGCCAGGCATGGCCGATGCGCTCGTTGATGGCATGCACGAAGCCCGTGCCGCTCTCGAGCAGCGCTGCGAAGATCATGAGCTGAAACAGGTAGCGGAAAGCGGGCAGATCGAGCCGCTGCAGCAGATAGTCCGACGGCAGCGTCGCGCCGGCAATGTCCGGGTAGTAGGCCATCATGCAGGTGAAGAACATCAGTGCGGGCAGCATCGCCAGCGGCCCGGCGATGAGGCCGGCAACCACGGCATCCCGATTGCTGCCGAGATGCCGCAGCACCGGCAGGATCACGACCGCGCCGATGACGTTGTAGCTCGCGTACGCCGCGCCGCCCGCCACCCAGCCCTGCATCTGTGACGGACGTGCGAATCCGGCGATGATCCGGGCGCCGAAGTGAGTGAGAGAAAACACCACGAACAGCACGTACACGCCGTACAGCAGAAACGACACGTAGGTGAACAGCCGCTCGACCGAGGCGTTGCCGTAAGCGGTCACGAGCGCGATCGCGGTCATCAGGGCAAGCGTGCCGACGATCGTGGGGGCCCCAAGGGTCGCTTCTCCTATGGCCCCCGCGGCGGCGCCGAACACCGCCAGCACCAGCACGACGAACACGACGTACGCCGCCTCGAACGCGATCCACCCCGGTCCGAGCAGTGCGCGCACGAACGTAAGGTAGTCGCGCGCACCGCTGGCACGCGAGAACAGGAAGGTCGTCACGCAGACCGCGCTCCAGATCACCATGGCGAGCGCCATGGCCCGGATGCCGCCCCACGGACCGCTCGCCAGGAAGAACTCGGCGAGCTCGCGGCCCGTGGCGTAGCCACCGCCGATCACCAGCGCCTTGAAGGCAAGTCCCGGGAGCAGGAAGCGCTGGAAGCGCGAGGACATCAGGCCGCGCGCGGGCTGCCCCACACAGCCTCGGCGCACTCGATCAGGCCGTTGGCGCAGCGGACGCCCGGCACCTGGTCATGCTTGAGGAAGCTGGGACCGTCGAGATCGACGACGCCGCATAGCTGGCCGAGTACCAAGGCCGGGGCCATGGCGAGGCTCATGCCCATCATGTTTCCCATCATCGCCTCGAGCCCGAGGCGGCGCGCCTCGTGCGCAATGGCGATCCCCGCGGCCAGCCGCGGCGCGCAAGATCGCGCGAGTCCTGGGCACGGGCGCGCGCTACTGGGTGTGCAGCGTGCCGTCCATGGCGAGAGTCGCGGTGGAGGGCCCGCGCGTCGTCCGCAGCCGTGCGCTTACTTCCTCGGCGCGGGCGAGCACCCGCAGCGCGTTCGCGCCTGCCACCTTGGCCAGGTCTGCATCGCTCCAGCCGCGGTGCGCCAGCTCCTGAAGCAGCGCCGGGTACTTGTCGACGCCGTCGAGGCCAGCGGGCCCTTCCGGAATGCCGTCGAAGTCGGAGCCGATCCCGACGTGATCGACGCCCGCCACTTTGCGAATGTGGTCGATGTGATCGGCGACGTCGCCGATTCCCACCGCCGGCTGCGGATGCGCCCGCTCCCACTCTGCCAGCGCGGCCTTGGCTCTTTCCGGCTGGCCGATGTAAAGACCGCCGAACGGCGGGCTGTTGTAACGCGCCTGCTCCGCGGCGCGATCCGCATCCCAGCGGCGGCGCGCCTCCGAGACATAGCCCGGGAAGAAATTCACCATCACCACGCCGCCGTTGGCGGCGAGCAGCTGCAGGATGTCGTCCGGCACGTCGCGTGGGTGATCGACCAGCGCACGGGCCGAGGAGTGCGAATAGATCACCGGCGCCTCGCTGACCGCGAGCGCGGCGCGCATGGTGTCGGCCGATACGTGCGAGAGATCGACCAGCATGCCGAGACGGTTCATCTCGCGCACCACCTCTTTGCCGAAGGGCGTGAGCCCATGGTGTGCCGGATTGTCGGTCGCCGAGTCCGCCCAGGCGGTGTTGTTCGAGTGGGTGAGGGTCATGTAACGAGCGCCGAGATCGTAGTAGGCGCGCAGCACATCGAGGGAGTTGTTGATCTGATGGCCCCCTTCGACGCCGATCAGCGAGGCGATCTTGCCGGCCTTGTGCACTCGCACGACATCCGCCGCGGTGTACGCCATCGCAAGATCGTTCGCGTAGCGCGCGCACATCTGCCGGACAACGTCGATCTGCTCGATGGTCATCTGCACCGCCGCGGGCCCCTGAATCTCGACCGGAATGTAGACCGACCAGAACTGCGCGCCGACGTGCCCGGCCCTGAGGCGTGGAATGTCGGTCATCAGCGGCGGGCTGCCCTCGGGTGCCGGCAGCGTCAGGGTGGAGCGGCTCAGGTCGACCTTCGAGAGGTCGCGGCCGAAGCGGCTGCGGATCTCCCACGGCAGATCGTTGTGGCCATCGATGAGCGGGGTCTGCGCGAGAATGCGCTCGATGCGCTGCGTGTCGCCGTCCGCGGCGAGTGCCGGCGCTGCCAGCAGCAGTGCGGAACAGAGCGCCGGCACGAGCCGGCCGCGCAGTGTCAGATGCAGCATGGAGGAGATCTCCGTCGTTGCGAGTGCGGCGGGCATCATACCGAAAGTGCCGCGACAAACGCCCGGCGGTTGAGCATGGCCGGCGGGCTAGCGCATCGGGTTGGCAGCGCCCGCGCCGACCACCGTCGTCCACGGGCGCACCGACCAGCGCGTCACCAGGCCCGCCTTCACGTACGGATCGGCCTGCGCAAAGGCCCGCGCTGCGCTGTCATCCTCCCCCTGAAACAACAGCACCGCGCCGTCGACCGGGTCCGCCAGTGCGCCGGCCAGCACGAGCTCACCGCGAGCCTGCGCCTCCCACGCGAGGCGCAGATGCTGCGTGCGGTGCGCGGGCCGGCGTTGCAGGAAGTCGGGTACGAAGTCGTAGAGCAGCAGGAAGTGCACACCGCCTCCAGCACCGGCGCCGGCTGCGCCGCTGACTCAGGTTGTCGTCGTCTTTTCGGATCCCGCCGGCGCGGGTCCGTTCATCTGGAAGAAGTGCCCGATGATGCTGAAGCCCCCGTCCGGGGGCCGGAATATCACCAGCGTCTCCGTCGTCCGGCAGCGCTCGCGCCGGACGTCGTAGATGAGCCTGACCGTCGTGCCGGCATTGGTGCCGACATTGTGCGTGACCACCCAGTTCGCCAGCGTGTGGGCCGTCGGCGTGCCGCAGCGGTCGCGCAGGTGCTGCAGCGTGTCCAGCCACGTCTCACGCGGCGTGACGCTAAAGAAGCGGGGCGAGTACAGCGGCAGCACCGCAGCGACGTCCTCCAGGGTGGCGGCGGCGAAGTAGCGCTCGGCGTAGGCAGCGGCGGCGTCCTTGTCCTGTGTGAAGTCGCAGGAACACAGCACCATCACGGCGCACGCCGCCGGCAGGAATGCGCGCCATTTCATGGGCCGCTCCGCTGTCATCGGACGTTGAAGGTCGGCACGGCGCCTGCATTCTCGATGAAGGTACACTTGCCGTCGGCGCAAACCTTCAGCTCCATCTCGATGCGCTTCAGCTGCACGTACTGCTCGGGCGACAGGCCGATGGCCTGCCGGTAGGCATTGTCGGCGGCCGCGCGGGCTTCCTCGGCCGACTTGCGCTGCACCTCGGCGTTCTTGATCTGGATCTCCGTCTGGATGCGCTGCTCCTGCGCGGCGGTCTCGATGCGCTGATTCTTGATCGCATCCGGGGGGTTCGCACGGCCGACGGTCATCGTCACGAGGCGCACGGGCAGCTTCTTGTCCCCGATGAACTTCGAGAGGTCGTCGCGGATCTCGTCGTCAATCGCATCGAGTGCCGTGGTGCTGATCGCCGTCTCGTTCATCCCGCGCTTGCGCACCGCCTGGCGTACGAACTGGCCGAACGCCTGCTCGACATTGGTCTTGTACCAGTGCTCGCCGAAGCCCTTGATGAGGGCCACGGAGTCGGTCACCTGCAGCGTGACGATGGCATGGAAGCTCACCGGTACACCGTCGGAGGTCATGGTGTCGGGCAGGTCCTGCTCATAGCGCTGCGGCCGCATTTCCACGTCCACGCCATCGGTCGTGAGCGCGGCGAACGTCCGGCCGGTGCGCACCGGGTCGCTGTCGACGCCGCCATGCCCGAACAACCATGGCTTCTCGATGAGCACGACCTCGTGGCCGGCGTCGGGCGCGTAGGTCGAGCAGCCGGCCATCGCCAACGCAGTCAGCACCATGAGAACGAGAACCGTGAAACGCATGCAACCCCCTTGTGTCGTGAATTCGCCCTGTCCCGCAGCGGCGCGCCATCTCAGCCGCGATGCTCCAAGGCAGTCCGTGCCGGCCATCGGTAGTAAGCTTAAGCACACCGAGTTGATAGTAAAGGAGTTCTCGCATGCGAGGCGCGCTTCCTGCGGTCCAGAGCCTGACGGCCGGCTACGCCGACGCGAGTGGCTTTCTCGCTCTCAAGGGCCTGTTCACCTCCCACGTCACCGGGAACTTCGTGACCCTCGGCTCGGCACTGGTATTCGGCACCAGCGGCGCGCTCGCGAAGACTCTCGCCCTGCCGACCTTCTGCCTCGCTGTGCTCCTCATCAGGCTCATCGCGCTGCGCCTGCGAGCCGCGGGGCGGCCGGTACTGCGCAGCGTGTTCATACTGCAGCTCGCGTTGCTGATCGTGGCGGCGGCCCTCGCAGCCTGGGCGGGTCCGTTTGCCGACCCCGATGCCGGCGCGGCGCTCGCCCTCGGGATGATCCTCGTGACGGCGATGGCTCTGCAGAATGCCGCTCATCGAGTCCATCTGTCTCACACACCGCCCTCGACCGTGATGACGGGCTCGACGACGCAGATCATGCTCGACCTGGGTGACATGCTCCACGGCCTGCCGCCGGAGAAGGCCGCGACCATCCGCACGCGGCTGAAAGCGATGACGGCGAACGTGGTGCTGTTCGCCGCAGGCTGCGGCCTCGGCGCACTGCTGTTCGCGGAAATCAACAAGTGGTGCTTCTGCGTGCTGCCCGTTCTGGCGGCCTGTGCGCTCATGATGCGATCGGAGATCGTCGACGCGCGCACTTAGCCGACGAACGAGCCTTGCAGCATCATTTGTATGCGCACGCGATCCACAGACCCCGTGTTGACGCGATCACCTGCCGGCGTCCACATAGATCGCGTTGGTCACCCGGGTCACACCCTTTACCGAGCGCGCGATCTCGGTGGCCGCATCATAGGCCGGCGGGTCGAACGTCAGCCCGGTGAGGTAGACCGCGCCGTTCTCGACCTGCACGTCCAGTGAGGGATAAAACCAGATTGGACTGGCCTTGAGCGCGGCATACACGCGCGCGGCGATATCGGCATCAGCCCGCACCTGCTGCGGCGACCGCGCAGGCATCGGCGCGCAGGCGACCACCAGCAGAAGTGCCGCCAGGCAGCTGATCGATGCCGCGCGCGGCTGCCTCATCGCGGGGACTCGGATGCCATCCACAGTCGAATTATAGATACTCTTCGCCCCCCGGACCGGGAGCGTGTGTGTGCCTGATGCAGCCAGAAACCGGCAAGTGAGCCGCGCTCTACCCCTGGCGCTGCTCCTCCTGCTCACCCGGCCGACAGGTGCAACCGAGCCTGCGCCGCCCTGGCTGCCGCTCGACCCAGGTCGGGCGCACTGCCTGAGTGAAGCGCTCGGCGCCGCACTCGACAATGCGGCCGTGCGCTTTGCGGTCAGGGTCGAGAATGGCCATCTCTATCCGGCTGCGCTCGACAACGGCTTCACTCATGAGCAGCGCCCGCTCACGGGCGAGCTCTTCTCGGTGACACCCCGCGGAAGCGCAGCGGTTGCCTCCGGACGCTTTGCGTTGAGCGCTGCCCCGAGCTGCAGCCCGGTCAAGCCACGGCCCGGCGCCGCGCGCGCCGCCGAGCGACGCGCCGGTACGGCGCTCGATGCGGACCTGACCGATCCCGTCACCGGCCTCAAGGTGCACTGGCGCGCGCTGTTGCGCGACGGTACGAACTACCTCCGCGAGGAACTGACTTTCCAGGCCGCGGCGGATCTCGATCTCGCTCGCGTCACGCTGATCGCACTCGAGCTCCCCGGTGGATACGTCGCGGGCACGGTGTCCGGCTCGCCGCTCATCGCCGGCGATGCGTTCTTCGGCTTCGAGCACCCGATGGCCGAGGCCGACATCGTCGATGGCCACGCGACGATGAGCCTGCGGCGTGTGCTGCCGCTGCGCGCCGGCGTACCGGTCGCCTACTCGGCGGTGTTCGGGGTAACGCCCGCGGGACAGCTGCGCCGGGGTTTCGCGGCCTATCTGGAGAACGAGCGGGCCGCACCGTTCCGCACGTTCCTGCACTACAACTCCTGGTACGACATCGGCTACTTCACCCCGTACACCGAGGCGGACGCGCTCGGGGCCATCGTGGCCTTCGGCGAGCACCTGGTGCGCGCGCGCGGCGTGCACATGGACTCGTTCCTGTTCGATGACGGCTGGGACGACCACTCTCACCTGTGGCAGTTCAGCAAAGACTTTCCGCGCGGGTTCACGCCGCTGCGCGACGCCGCAGAGCGGATCGGCGCGGGGGTCGGCGTGTGGCTGTCGCCCTGGGGCGGCTACGGCAAGCCGCGCCTCGAGCGGCTCGCGGCCGCGAGGGCCGCGGGGTACGAGATCGACGAGCAGGGACTCGCTCTCTCCGGGCCGAAGTATTACGCGCTGTTCCACGAGGCGACGCTGCGCTTGCTGCGCGACTACGGTGTCAACCAGTTCAAGATCGACGGCACGGGCAGCCCCGATAAAGTGACTCCGGCAAGCGAGTTCGACAGCGACTTCGCCGCCGCCATGGCGCTGATCGCCGATCTGCGCGCGGTCAAGCCCGAGCTTTTCATCAATCTGACGACCGGCACCTGGCCGTCACCTTTCTGGCTGCGCAGCGCCGACTCCATCTGGCGCGGCGGCGAGGATCACAGCTTTGCCGGCACCGGCAGCAATCGCCAGCGCTGGATCACCTACCGCGACTCGGACACCTACGGCGGAGTCGTCCGCCAGGGCCCGCTGTTCCCGCTCAACTCGCTCATGCTCCACGGAATCATCTACGCGCGGCATGCGCACGGGCTGGATACCGATCCGCACGCTGACTTTGCCGACGAGGTGCACGACTATTTCGCCACCGGCACGGGCCTGCAAGAGATGTACATCTCCCCCGACCTCCTCAGCGAGCGCAACTGGGACGTGCTCGCCGGGGCTGCACGCTGGGCACGCGCACGGGCAGCCGTGCTGCGCGACAGCCACTGGGTCGGGGGCGACCCTGCGCGCGGGCAAGTCTACGGTTGGGCGTCGTGGACACCGGGGCGCGCCGTCCTCGCGCTGCGCAATCCCGGCGCCAGGGCGCAGTCGTTTGGCTTCACTCTCGGGCAGCTGCTCGAGCTGCCGCGGGGCGAGGCAGCCGTGTGGGTCGCGACACCCGCCTTCGGAACGCGGCGCGCGCGGCAGCTGCACGCCGCCAGGACGGAACGCATCGAGCTCGAGCCGTATCAGGTGCTGGTGATGGATCTCGCGCCCGCGGGCGCCAAACCTTAAGCCCCGACGCGTGCATTGCGGCAGTCATAACCGGGCTCGGGCAGAGTCTCAGAAGCGCACCCATCGAGAGCTTCTCGCCTGATGGGTTTCCATGTCTCGACTAAGGGTCCCAGCCGCGCGGAAACAGCCCGCGCGCGTTGCGCCGGTAGATCTTGTCGATCACCTCCCGGGGCAGCTGCAGACCGTGGAACGGAGCGTCGAAGTCATCTGAATGCATGAGGTCTGCCGTGGTGAGGAAGCGCCAGTCCGCGAGCCAGTCGGCGTGCACTGCGGCGACCGCGGCGGCGTCTGCGTCACCGGGACCGTAGGCGTCGTCGCTCCCGTAGAGGACGCGGTCCTGATAGCGGATCAGGAACCGGCGCACCTTGTCGTGCTGGCTCGCCGCCTGGTACTCGAGGTGCACCATGCGCGCGGCGACATCGACATGGGCCGTGGGGAAGCGCTCGAGGAAGTCGGCGACCTTGTCCACGTCCCACTCGAGCGAGGCGAGGTGCACGGAGTCGAAGGCGAGCCGGGGATGTGCGCGCAGCATGCGGTCGCGCGCGGCCAGGATAGTGTCGTGTGAGGGCATCTCCGGATGCCGGTACATGTAGTACTGCGGGTGTTCCTTGAAGTACTCCAGGTCCGAGCGAACCGTCATCTTCTCCGGCGGCAGCCAGCAGTTGAGAGGCTCGGCCTGGTGCCCGAGCAGTACGATGTGCTCGCGCTCGAGATGGGCGATCACCGGCTCGAGCCGCGGATCGTCCGGCATCACGTAGCTGCCGTCCGCATTGCGCAGCGTCATGCCGATGTTCTTCCAGATCTTTACTCCCACCGCGCCCTGCGCCACGGCGGCATCGATATCGCGCACCGCCGACTCGCTCCATCCGGTCGAGCCGAAGCCCTTGACCGAGAAGGTGGTCACGAAGGCGACGCGCCCCGGATAGCGGGCCCGCAGCGACAGGGCATCGCGCAGCTGCTCTTTGAGCGGCGGGTAATCGGGATAGTCGACGTCGATGGTGAGAATGCGGAAGTGGTCGGCGATGACCTGCACCATGAGGTGGTCCGCCGGGCCGTGCACGTGCATATGCGCGTCGATCTTCTCGACGTGAGCGAAGTCGCTCATGCTGTAGTAGCGCACCCGGGATGAGTTGTCATTGGCAGGCGCGGCTGCCGGCGGCGCGGCGGCGGCGGCGACCGCCAGCTGCGCCGCAGCGCACAGCGCAAGGGCGAGCACCGCGCTGCTGGTCGCGCTTCTCAAACCAGCCGTACCTCGACACCGCGCACCCGCAGCTGCTCGATGGCAGCGGGCGGTGCGGCACGATCGGTGATCAGCATGTGCAGCTGCTCGATGCGCGCGATGAGCGAGATGTTGTGGCGCGCGAACTTGGAGGAGTCGGCTACGACGACTACCTGGCGTGCCATCTTGATCATCTTGGCGTTCAGCTCCGCTTCTGCCAAATGCGGCGTCATGATGCCGATGCGCGGGTCGACGCCGTCGGCGCCTAGATACAGCCGGTCGGCCTGCAGCGTGTCGAGTGCCGCTTCCGCCATGGGACCTGTGAGGGAGTTCGATTCGCGGCGCAGGATCCCCCCCGGGATGATGAGGCGCACGGCGGGCACGTCGCTCAGGATCGCGGCGATGTTGAGCCCGTTGGTGATGACGTTGATCGACTTCAGGTCCAGCGTGCGGATGCGGCGCGCGATCTCGGCGGTGGTGGTGCCGGAGTCGAGGATGATGGTCTCGCCGTCCTTGATGAGCGTCGCGGCGGCCTCGGCGATACGCAGCTTTTCTGTGCGGTGCTGCAGCTGCTTGACGTCGAGCGGCTGATCGCCGTCCGGCACGTTGAGCGCCCCGCCGTGTGTGCGGGTGAGCGCACCCGCGGACTCGAGCGTCGAGAGATCGGCACGGATCGTGACCTGGGATGTGCCGAAGCGCGCCGCCAGCTCATCCACCGTGACACGCCCCTCCGCGCGCACCAGCTCGCAGATACGGCGCCGACGCTCGCCGATCAGCAGCCCACGCTCGAGCGCCTGCGCCATCAGACCGGCACCGCCTCGAGCACCTGGAAGTGCTCGAAGGCGAGCGGCAGCGGCCCGCCTGCCTGGGTGACTTCGCCGAGATCGCGATCGTTGAAGTAGTCGCGGACGCGATAGCGACCCGCGGTGAGGCCACGCAGCACTACCGGTCCCTGCCAGCTGCTCGCATAGAACGCGTAGTACAGCCGCCCGGACTTCTCGACCACGTGCCCTTCGGGCTTGTCGAAGCCGATGTCGTAGAGCTCGCCGCGATAGGTGCCCTTGGGCAGCAGCCGCTCGTTATAGAGAGTGATCCACCTGCGCCACAGCGCCTCGCGCTCGGGCGTAAGAAGGAAGGAGTCCTTGGGCTTCGGATCCTTCGGCCAGGTGAACTTGGTCGAGACGATGCCACCGATGCCGACGGTAGAGGCGAAGTCATCACCGCCGTCGCTCAACTCGACGTGATCGCCGGCGAACGCGGCGCTCGGACCCACGAGGGCTTTGAGCGTCTTGCCCTTGTGCCGCACCTGCCAGGAGGACTCGGGGTCTGAAGCGGGTGCCTGGTTCCAGGCGGGAGTATTGAAGAAGGAGTAGCAGGTGCCGCAGGTACACAGCTCGATCACCGCCTGGCTGTCGAGCTTCATGGCGGTGGCGTACATCGCGCGCAGCAGATCCGGGAGCTTCTCTACGGACTCCTCGGGGCGCGCGTGCCCGTGCGCCGGGTTGTAGCACGGCGCCACCCCGTTCAGGTGCTGGCCGTCGATCTTGAGTCCCGCAAAGCCCCACTCGCTTAAGAAGCGCCGCACAAGCGTCTCGCCCCAGGCGACCGTCTTTGCGTAGGCCGGGCACAGATAGAAGCTGTTCCACCAGGTGACCAGCTGCGGCGCACCTTCCTTGTCCAGCAGCAGCATGTCGGCGTGATCGTGCAGCAGGTCCGAGCCCGGCGCGGCGGCGAGCGGCGCGACCCATAGCCGCGGCTTGAGCTGCTGCGCGCGGATGTCTGCGACCAGGCGCTTGAGATCTTCGCTGCCGCGCGGAAATTTGCCCCGCTCCGGCTGCCAGTCGCCGACATTGGTCTGCCAGCCATCATCGATGACGGCCCAGCGCAGACCCAGGTCGCGCACCTTGGAGAGCGTGCCCTCGATGAGCTGCGGGGTGCATTCCCGCTCGTAGCCCCAGGCGCACCAGATTCCCTCATAGGCCGGCTGTGGAGATTGCGGGGCGATAAGGCCCTGCGCGGCCATGATGCGCCGGTACGCATCGAGCGTCGCGAAGTAATCACCCGTGTGCGTGGCGATGAAACTCCTGGGCGCGTGCAGCTCATCGCCGGGCGCCAGCTTGCGCTGCAGCGTGCCGGTGACCGCAAGCCGCGCCCCGTGCTCGCTGCGCGACACCGGGAGCGACACGAGCCGCGGCACCTTTTCCAGGTGGCCGACGGCAAGCCCGCAATCGCGCCGCCAGACATCGACGATGGGTGTGCCGCCGCCATAGTCGGAGGCGGTCATACCCATGAAGTTCTCCTGCGAGAAGCCGGCCTTCACCGGCTGCACCCAGTCGCGCCGGTCCTCGTGCGTACTGCCGCAGTAGCACCAGAACTGTGGCTCCGCTTGCGAATCGCCCGCGGCACCCGCCGTGAGGAGCTCGAGATCGGCCACGCGCCAGCCGCGCACCGCGACAGGCTGGGGAGAGACGTTGCGCCACGAGACCTGATAGAACGCGAAGCCGGGGTAGCGGGCGTCGAGCTCGACGCGCACCGTCTTCTCGATCCCAGGCGCCGCCAGGCCGGTGAGCGTCAGTGTGCGACCGCCGCCCGGACCCGCCCCCAGCAGCTCGCGTGCCTCATGCTGTCTCGCACAGTGCTCGACGCGGCTGCCGTCGGCGAGCACGAGAGAGTCGCTCGCGGCCCAGGCCGTGAGCGCAGTCGGTGATTCGCCGCGACGCACACGCAGCACGCGCAGGCGCAGCTCGGAGTCGAACTCGAGCCGCAGCGCCGAGTCGGCGATCGCGGTGATGACGGCGGCTGCGTCCGTGCCGACGGCTGCGGCCGCAGTCAGCGCTCGAGCGCTGAGCACTCGCGATGCCACCCCGGCACCTGCCACGAGCTTCAGGAATCGACGTCGGCTGCTAGGTGCGCGGCTCACGCCCATCTCCTTTTTATGTTGAGGAGTCTATCCAACGGGCACGCCCGTCCTGCCCTTGCTGCCTTTCGGGTGCGATCGGCCGTGTCATTGTCCCCCGATAGCCCACAGCCTTGACAGAATCGAAAGACTTCGAAATAGTGTATAAAATAAAACGAAAAATCAAACGCTGGGAACTGGGTTTCGTTTTATTTCGAACTGAAAGAACATCGGGGATGCTCTGGGGGAGTCGATGCTGAATCCGCGCGGCTGCAGCGGAGAGAGCGCGCCGTGCCTGCGCGCTTTTGAGGTGCCCGAGTGAATCGGCGCGCCGGGCTCAGCTTCGCGCTCGTGACGACCGCGTTCTGGGGCGTGTGGGGGGCCTTCGCCGGTCGCCCTGCCGAGAATGGTTTTCCCGACACGCTGGTCTACGTCGTCTGGGCGTTCACGATGATTCCGCCGGCGCTCTTTGCGCTCATGCATATCGGCTGGCGGCTCGAGCGCGATCGCCGCTCGATGCTGCTCGGCGCGGTGATCGGCTTCACCGGTGCAGGCGGGCAGATGCTGCTGTTTCACGCGCTGCGCACCGGCCCCGCCTATCTCATCTTCCCGCTGATCGCACTCTCGCCGATCGTGACGATCGCGCTCTCCGTCGGCTGGCTTAAGGAACGCGTCAGCTGGATCGGCGGCCTCGGCATCGCCATCGCCCTCGCTTCGCTCCCGCTGTTCGACTACGAGCCGGGCGAGAAGGCGAGCGGCTTCGGCGTCGCCTGGTTTCTCTACTCACTCATCATTCTTTTCGCCTGGGGAATACAGGCCTTCTTCATGAAGCTCGCCAACCGCTCGATGACCGCCGAGAGCATCTTCGTCTACATGGCGGTAACCGGGCTGGCGCTGATTCCGATCGCTGTCTACATGACGGACTTCTCGCAGCCGATCAACTACGGCCTCGGCGGCCCGGGACTTGCGGCGATCACCCAGATCCTGAATGCGATCGGCGCGCTCACCATCGTCTACGCCTTCAGATACGGCAAGGCGATCGTCGTCTCGCCGCTCGCCAACGCCGGCGCCCCGCTGATCACCGCGCTCCTCGCACTCGCGCTGCTGCACATCGTACCGCAGCCGCTGAAGCTCGCCGGCATGGCGCTCGCCTTCGTAGCAGCAGCGCTGCTCGCCATTGAGCCGGAGGAATCGGCGTGAGGGTGCTGCTCGATATGGTGCGGCGTCATCGTGCCGGGGAGCTGGTCGGGATCCCATCGGTCTGCTCCGCACATCCGCTGGTGCTGGCCGCCACGCTGCAGCATGCGCACGCGCAGGGCGGCCACGCCCTCATCGAGGCGACTTCCAACCAGGTCAACCAGGATGGTGGCTACACCGGCTGGCGGCCGGCGGCATTTCGCGATCTGGTGTGGGCCATGGCGGAGGAGATCGGCGTGCAGCGCGAGCGGGTGCTGCTCGGCGGCGATCACCTGGGTCCTAACTGCTGGCAGTCGCAGCCGGCGCAGGCGGCGCTCGAGCGTGCCGCGACCATGGTGCACGAGTACGTCACGGCCGGCTTTCGCAAGATCCATCTCGATTGCTCGATGTCCTGCGGCGACGATCCGCGCGCCCTGCCCGACGATGTGATCGCTGCGCGCACCGCAACGCTGTGCGCCGAGGCCGAGGACGCCTGGCGTCGCGCCGGGGGCGATGCTCCGGTGTACGTGATCGGCTCGGAGGTCCCCACTCCCGGCGGCGCGCAGGAGACGCTCGAGACGCTCGCCGTCACCGAGCCGCAGGACGCGCGCGCCACCATCGCCGCGCATCACACGGCGTTCCTCGCACACGGGCTCGAGGCGGCGTGGGAGCGCGTCATCGGCCTCGTTGTGCAGCCAGGCGTCGAGTTCGATCACGACGGCGTCATCGACTATGTGCCCGAGAAGGCCAAAGCCCTGAGCGGCTGCCTCGCCAACGAGCCGCACCTGGTGTTCGAGGCGCACTCCACCGATTACCAGACCCAGGAGGCGCTCGCCGCGCTGGTGCGTGATCACTTCGCCATCCTCAAGGTGGGGCCGGCGCTCACCTTTGCGCTGCGCGAAGCGATCTGGGCGCTGGACAGAATAGAGCACGAATGGCTCGGCGAGGAGCGCAGCTCGAAGGTGCGCGAGACGCTGCTCAAAGCCATGCATGCCGATCCCCGCCACTGGAACAAGTACTACCACGGCGAAGGCCGCGAGCTCGCTCTGCAGCTCGAATACAGCCTGAGCGACCGCATCCGCTACTACTGGCACGTGCCCGAGGTCGCCGACGCGTTGTCGCGCCTCGAGGCCGCCTTCAATGCGGGCACACCGCCGCACGCGCTGCTGCGCCAGTACCTGCCGTCGGCCTACGAGGCCGTGCGCCGCGGCGAGACGCAGACGAGCCTCCAGGGCCTCGTCATCCACCATATCCGCGAAGTGCTCACGCAGTACTCGCGCGCCTGCGACCAACGGGCGGATAGAAAAAGAGGAGCCTGACGATGAAGACGCAACGCGCCGCCCCGATCGGACAGAAGATTCGGACAACACTGCTCGCGCTGACGTTTACCCTGGGCGCGGGAGCCGCAGCGCGAGCGGCGGACTCGAGCGGCGCGGCCGATGCGGCTGCAACCAACGCTGCGAGCGCCGCGAGAGATCAGGCTGCCGCGAGCGCCCAGGGCGCCGCCACCACGACCACCGCCCCGGCACCCAAGAAGGAGGAGAAGCTCGAGACGGTGGTCATCACCGGGCTGCGCGCGAACCTCGAGAAGGAGATCGAGACCAAGAAGCTCGCGCCGGTCGTCATGGACTCGATCGATTCCACCGAGCTCGGGCGCTTCCCGGACGATGACGTCGCCGATTCATTGAGCCACCTCCCCGGTATCACGATTCAGCGCACCACGGGCGGCGAAGGTGAGGCGATCTCGGTGCGCGGTCTCGGCAAGGGCTACAACATCGTCACGCTCAACAACCGCATCCTGGCGAGCGACGACGACAGCCGTGATCTCGCCTTCGACGTGCTGCCCTCCGAGCTCATCAGCGGCGCGGACGTGCTCAAGTCGCCGCAGGCCTCCGCGGTCGAGGGCTCGATCGGCGGCACCGTGGATCTGCATACCCCGAGCGCCTTCGATAATCCCGGCCTGCATGCCGGCGCGCATGCCGAGGGCGACTACAACGACATGTCCTACCTGCACGGCAGCAAGTACTCGCTGTTCGTCGAGAATACGCTCGCCGACAACACGCTCGGCTTCGTGCTCGGCGGCGTGCACTCCGACGTCAATATCCGCACCGACTCGCTCAACGCCTACAACCAGAACATCTACGGCCCGACCACCTACCCATTCGCCGGCGGCCCGGGATCGGTGCCGCTCATCGCGACCCCGTGCTGCATCACCTTCGGCTCGATCTTCGATGACAAGAAGCGCGACGCGCTGTCCGGGAGCCTCGAGTGGCGCCCGAGCGAGACCTTCAGCATCAAGGCGGACGGGTTGTGGACCCACCTGAACGACCCGCAGATCGGCTACAACGAGTCGTACTACTTCGCCGGCCGAATCCGGACGGCACGCCCTGGGACAGCAACGCGGTGGTGAAGAACGGCGTCATCACCTCGGTCACGGTTCACTGAGTTCCAGCCGGAGATGGTCAACAACACCGTAAACCGGCAGGTGACGACTTACGAATTCGGGTTCAATGCCAGATGGAAGCCGCTCGATCGCCTCACTTTCGACATCGACGCCTACCGCTCGACCGCGAGCCGCCCCGAAGGCGGCCAGGACACCTTCGTGACGGCGGGGCTCGTCAATGACCAGCCGACCGCCGAGGACATCCTCAACTTCACCGACGTCCCCAACAGCCTGCCGAACATCAATGTCGTGATCCCGCCGAGCCAGATCGGACTCAGCGCCTGCCCCAAGTGGGACCGGCGAGCACCACCAACGCCGGCTACTGCTCCTACACCGCGCTCATGAACTCGGGGCTCCTCAACAACAACAACTACTGGTCGACCCATTACGTGGGGCTCAACGGCTACTCCGTGCACGATGCGATCAACGGCTTCACCCTCGATGGCGCCTGGGACGTGAACCAGGGCTTCTTCGACCAGCTGCAGTTCGGCGCGGGCTACACCAGCCGCGACAAGAGCCGTGAGGACGTCAGCAACGACTGGACCAACGGCTCGGGCCAGTACGGCACGCTCTACCAGACCGCCGGCTGCCCGATTCAGTGCAACCCCTATTCCTTCGGCTCGCAGGGGTTCAACGTCATCTCGATGGTGCACATCCCGAACTTCATGCAGGGCGCCGGCGGCTCCTACCCTCTGATCCTGCCGCAGCTCAATACCGCGCAGCTGCTCGCGTTCCTGCAGAGCCTGAACGGCAAACCCAATCCGCAGACGTGCACCTCCGCTCTGGTCTCCTCCTGCACGCCGTTCGACTTCTCCCTCACGCTCCCGCAGTTGAACCCCTACAACTCCTACGAGGTGACGGAGAAGACGCTCACCGGCTATGTCCAGGCGGACTTCGCCGCCAGCCGCTGGTCCGGAAACGTCGGCGTGCGGGTGGTGCACACGACGACGACCGCCAACACCGCGTCCGCGGTGCCTGAGTCGCTGTGGACGAACTCGATCAGCGCCAGCACGGTGACCTACCACGGTCGAGTACGGCGGCCAGCAGCCGATCGGCGCCAACGGCAGCTACACGATGGCCCTCCCATCGGCCAACCTCGCCTACTGGCTCGTTCCGCATGAGCTGCAGCTGCGGGTCGCGCTCGCCGAGACCATGGCGCGGCCGGACTTAAGCGAGCTCGCGCCGACCTCGTCCAACAACGCGATCAACGGCCAGCCGCAGCTCTCCTACAGCGGTACTGCGGGCCTGAAGCCGGTCAAAGCCGAGCAGGCGGACCTGTCGCTCGAGTGGTACTACGGCCCGCACGCGGCGCTCACCGCCGCGGTGTTCGCCAAGAAGATCACTCAACGACATCTACACGGCCGTGGAAACCGAGCGTCAACCTGGGGACACTGCAGTACAACAACGGCCCGCCCGGGTCGAATCCGGCGACCAATCCGGCGATCCCCTTCCTGTGGACGATAACGGAGCCGGCCAACGGTACCGAGAGCACCTACTCGGGTGTCGAGCTCACCTGGCAGCACGTCATGGAGAATGGCTTCGGCGCGCGCATGCAGTTCACGGCCACCCGGACCCGCAGCTACGATCAGTACGGCAACTTCGTCGGCTCAATCAATGCGGCGCCGCCGACCACGTACTCGATCGGATTGCTCTATGAGAAGGGACCCTGGGCAGCGGATGTCAACTGGGACCACCAGTCGAGCTTCGAGATCGCGTGCAGCCAGTGCACCGAAGTGCCGGGCTGGCCCGCGATACTCCGATGCCTTCGACTGGGTCACGGCGAGCCTGCACTACCATTGGGGACGCTTCGAGGTCTATACGGAGGGCAAGAACCTCACCAACGCGTCGCACGCAGCTACCTCAACGGCAACCCGCTCCTGCCCTGGGCGCCGGGCCAGGAGACCGGCCAGAGCCTGAGCGGCACCGGCATCGGCTACAGCTCCTACGGGCGCACCTATGTCCTCGGGGTCGCCTACCACTATTGAGCGGAGAGGGAGAATGGCGAGAGTCCTATGGAAGCGCTCGGACTCACGGCGGCGCAGCTCGCCTCGCGCGGCGCGGGCGCGACCGCGCGCGAGATCGCGCAGCAGCCGCTCATCTGGCCGGAGATCGTGCGACTGGTCGCCGGTGATGCGGCACTGCGTGCGTTCCTCACGCCGCTGCTCGCGGATCCGCAGCTGCGCATCGTCCTCACCGGCGCCGGCAGCTCGTCCTTCGTCGGCGAATGTCTCGCGCCGGCGCTGGCGCGCTCCGGGTCGCGGCGTGCCGAGGCGATCGCCACCACCGACATCGTCGCAAGTCCCGCGAGCACGCTCAGCTCCCGCGCATCGACTTTGATGGTGCACTTTGCGCGCTCCGGCAACAGCCCGGAGAGCGTCGGGGTGCTGGAGCTCGCCGAGCAGCGCATCGAGCGCTGCGCACATCTCATCGTGACCTGCAACCGCGACGGCGAGCTCTACCGCCGCGCCGGCGCGCTGCGGGCGGCGCGCGCGCTGCTGCTGCCTGAAGCCTGCAACGACCAGGGCTTCGCCATGACCTCGAGCTTCACCGGCATGCTGCTCGCCGCCAGTGCCGCACTCTGCGTGGTCGCCGCGAACGAGACACGCATCACGCGTCTCGCCCGTCTCGCCACGCAGGTCATGAGCACGGGCGTGCCGCTGGTCACCGGCCTGGTGCGCGCCCAGTTCGAGCGCGTGATCTACCTCGGCAGCGGCGAGCTCAAGGGGCTGGCGCGCGAGGCGGCCCTCAAGATGCTCGAGCTGACCGACGGGCGGGTGGTGTCGGTCGGCGATGCGCCGCTCGGCTTTCGCCACGGGCCGAAGACCATCCTCAACGGCAGCGCCCTGGTCGTGCTGTTCGTGAGCAACGATCCGTACACGCGTCGCTATGAGCTCGATCTCCTCAGCGAGCTGCGCCGTGACGGCGTCGCCGGGCGCGTGATCGCCATCGCGAACGCGCCCGGTGTGCCGGAGGATCGCGACACCGTGATGCTCGCGGACGCAGCGAGCGACCCGCTCACCGATCTCGAGCTGTGCCTGCCGTACGCGACATTTGCGCAGTCGCTCGCGATGCTGCGCTCGCTGTCGCTGTGGCTGACGCCCGACAGCCCGAACGCCGCAGGCACGGTGAACCGTGTCGTGCAGGGTGTGTCCATCTATCCCTACGGCGGCGTGCGGTGAAGTTCTTCCTCGGAGTCGACGGCGGCGGCACCAAGACGCGCTTTCTCCTCATCGACGAGGCGGGGCAGGTGCTCGCCGCCCATACCACGGGCACGGCCTACTACCTCGAGATCGGGCTCGAGGCGCTGGAAGCACTGCTCACGCGTGGCATCCAGACGACGCTCGAGCAGGCGGGCGTCGCAGTTTCGCATCTCAGCTACGCATTCCTCGGGCTGCCTGCCTACGGCGAGGACCGCGAGCTCATGCCCGAGCTCGATGCGACCCCCGCCGCAGCATTGCCCCACGGACGCTTCCGCTGCGGCAACGACATGGTGTGCGGCTGGGCAGGGGCGCTCGCCGGTGCCGACGGCATCAACATTGTGGCGGGCACGGGCTCGATCGCCTACGGCGAGTTCGCCGGTCGCAGCGCCCGCGCCGGCGGCTGGGGCGAGCTGTTCAGCGACGAGGGCTCGGCCTACTGGCTGGCGCGCGAGGGACTGCGGCTGTTCTCGCGGATGAGCGACGGCCGCACGCCGCGCGGCCCGCTGTATGAGCGCGTACGCAGCCACTTCGGGCTCCAGGAAGACCTCGACCTGTGCGCGACCGTCTACGGTAAGAGCGTCGCGCAACGCAGCCAGCTCGCCAAGCTCTCCAGACTGGTGGCGGACGCGGCGAACGCAGGGGATGAGGCCGCGCTGGGCCTGTTCGCGAGCGCCGTGACCGAGCTCGCGGACATCGTCGATGCAGTGCGCGCCCAGCTCGCCGTCCCACCGGAGGTGGAGCTGCCGGTGTCCTACTCGGGCGGTCTCTTCCGGTTGCGCGAGCTGCTCCTGACGCCGCTCGAGGCGACGCTCGTGCGCCGTGCTCATCGCTACCGGTTCCTTGCCGCGCGACTGCCGCCAGAGGCCGGCGCGGCGCTGCAGGCCGCGCGCCTGGGCGGCGCGCCGCTCAGCGCGCAGAGTATCGCGGCGCTCGAATCGGCGATGCAGTCGCAGGCCGCCTGAGGAGCGGGGGCCGCGCGTTCCGGTCAGTCCTGCCGGACGGCCTCTACCTTGACCCGTGCCCCTCCCCCCGGGAGTCAAACAACTTTAACGTGAATCGCGTTACCTTATCGGTATGCGAATCGCAAGACGGTGGCTCTGCGCAAGCCTGGTCGTTCTCTGCCCGCCCACGGCAGGCACCCTGACGCTCGCGGCAGCGCCCGGCAATCCCCCGCACTTCGAAGTCCCTGTCCCGGAGCACCAGGGTCCGCTGACCTTCGTCGTATACGGCGACACGCGCTTCACCGAGCGTGACGGGGTCGCGAACGCGGCGGCGCGCCGTGCACTGGTTGCAAAGATCGCGAGCGAGAATCCGGCGGCGATCGTCATCGGCGGCGATCTCATCTACCGGGGTGATGCTGCCGAGGACTACGCTACCTACCGGAGCGAGACCCTGGAATGGGCGCACGACAAGATCCCGGTGTACCCGGCTCTCGGTAATCATGAATTCAAGGAGTGCGACGTCGAGGCCGACGACAGCCCCTGCCTCGAGAACTGGTGGCAGGCGTTCGGCGGACTCAAGCTCCGTCCCTATCGCTGGTACTCGCTGTCGATCGGGCCCGCCATTCGCGTGCTGGTGCTCGACTCCGATGCCCCGCTCAAGGTCGGGAGCGAGCAGCGCACCTGGCTCGAGAGTGAGCTCGCGGGGACCGATGCGCACGTCAGGTTTCTCCTCATCGTGCTGCACTACCCGCCGGTCCGCGACCCGGTGTTCCCCCACGGCAGGGATGAAGCCGAGGTCGAGCGGCTGCTGTCGGCGAAGGCCGGTTCGCTTGCCTACAAGGTCATCGTCATCGGCAGTCACGTACACAACTACGAGCGCTTCAGCCGCGCCGGCGTCGCCTATCTCGTCAGCGGCGGCGGCGGCGCGAAGCCGGTGCCGGCGTTTCGCATGTCCGGCGAGCTGTCGCAGCTCAAGACCGACGTTAATTTTCACTACCTGCGCTTCACGCTCGAGGGCGAGCGGCTGAACTGCACCATGGTGCGCTTCGATGCCCTCGATCGGACCGGCAACCCCTGGAGCGAGCCGGACCGGTTCGAGGTCGTGGCGCGGTAGCGCGCGCGGCACGGTCCGCAACGCCAAAGCTCGGCACGATGGCCGTCATTGCCTTCGACGTCTACGGAACGCTGGTGGATACCGCGGGGATAGCGGTTGAGCTGCGCAGGAAATTTGCTGACCGGGCGCAGGAGGCGGCCCGACTGTGGCGCGAGAAGCAGCTGGAGTACACCTTCCGGCGGGCGCTGATGCGCCGCTATGTCGACTTCGACGTGTGCACGGCGCAGGCGCTCGCCTATGTGGGCACGCACCTGGGCGTCACCCTGGATGACGCGGACGAGCGGGCGCTGCTTGAGGCCTACCTCCAGCTGCCGGCCTTTGCCGATGCGCGCGGCGCGCTCGGTGCCATGCGGGCGGCCGGGCACAGGCTGCTCGCGCTCACCAACGGAACGGAGCGCTCGGTCCGCACCCTGCTGCACCACGCCCGCCTCGATGAATATCTGCCGCTGGTACTGAGCGCCGACAGCGCGCGAACCTTCAAGCCCGATCCAGCGGTCTACGAGCTCCTGAGGCGGGACGCCTCGCCAGGCCAGGATGACGTCTGGCTGGTGTCCGCCAACCCCTTCGACGTGCTCGGCGCAAAGGCACATGGCCTCAAGGTTGCCTGGGTGCGACGCGACGCGAGGACCGCCTTCGATCCCTGGGAGCTCTCGCCCGACCTCATCGTGCGGTCGCTCGAGGAACTGCGCGCCCAGCTGCCGGGGCGCTGAGCCGGGCGACGGAGCGGACTGCGGCGGCGGGGTATAATCGCGCCCCCCGTCCGCGCCTCTGGGCAAAACAAGGAACCCCAAATGCCAGCTGCGTCCGATGAAGCAACCGTCGCTAACGAACTCGCCGGCGCCGTCCGGCGCCACTGGGCACTGTTCCTCACCGAGGGAATCCTGCTCATCATACTGGGATCGCTCGCGGTCATGGCACCGGCCATCGCCTCGCTCGCCACGGCCGTGTTTTTCGGCTGGATTCTGCTGATCAGCGGCATCGCGGGACTGATCACCACCTTCCGCGGCCGCAAGGTCCCGGGATTCACCTGGTCACTGCTGTCGGCGGTGATCGGCATCGTGGCGGGGGCGCTCCTGCTCGGCTGGCCGCTGCAGGGGACGCTGTCGCTCACCGCCGTGCTGATCGCATTCCTCGGGATCGAAGGGGTCGTCACCATCATGTACGCGCTCGAGCATCGCAGCGCGCTCTCGGGGCGCTGGGGCTGGATGCTCGCGAGTGGCGTCCTGGATCTCGGGCTCGGCGTGCTGCTGTTCGCCGGGCTTCCCGGCAGCGCCCTCTGGGCCGTGGGCCTTATTGTCGGCATCAACCTGCTGTTCGGCGGCTGGGCGCTCATTCTCATGGCGCTGCACGCGCGTCCGAGGTAGATTCCCGGTGGCATCGAAGCCGTACGTGATCTATGGCCGGCCCACCCAGGGCTCCGACATGCCGCAGATGCTGCTCGAGGAGATCGGCGCGCCCTACGAGCTGGTGCGCGTCGGACGCGAACCGGCCGACATCGAGGCTTATCGGCGCATCGCCGGCACCAGCAAGGTGCCCGCCCTCGGCCTGCCGCAGGGCGGCACGATCTTCGAGTCCGCCGCGATGTGCATCTATCTGGCCGAGACTCACCCGGAGGCGCGTCTCGCACCAGCCATTGGCACGCCCGAGCACGCGCGCTTCCTGCAGTGGATGGTCTATCTCGCCGCCAATCTCTACGAGTGCGCACGGCGCATCTACCACCCGGAAGCCTTCGGCGGGCCGGGCGCTGCGGAGGCGGTCAAGAGCAAGGGCAGCCGCGACTTCGCGGAAATGCTCGCTCCCATCGTCCCGTCGCTCAAGCCCTATCTCCTCGGGAACGACATCTGCGCCGCCGACTTCTATCTGCACGTCCTCGCCGGCTGGCATCCGGACGGTCGCGATCCCTTCAATCGTCTGTGGCCGGCATTGGCGCAACACGCGAGCCTGCTCGGCGAGCGGGCGTCGGTGCGCAAGGTGGAAGCGCAGACCCCGTGACCCGTGCGCGCGTCCTGACAAGAACATAACCGAAGAGACAAGCAACCATGTCCCACACCACGCTGACCGCCCGGATCTGGCGGCTGTCCTTCGCTCTCGTGCTTGCGACCGCGGTGCCCGCCGCCCGGGCGGAACCTTCCGGCGCGACGCTGATGCGTTACCCGACGCTGCACGGCCAGACCATCGTGTTCGTCGCGCACGACAACCTGTGGTCGGTCGCCCGCGGCGGAGGCGCCGCCACGCGCCTGACCGCAGACCCTGGCCGGGATCTCATGCCGCGCTTCTCTCCCGACGGGCGCTGGATTGCCTTCACCGCCGAATATCAGGGCAACCGCGACGTGTACGTCATCCCGGCGTCGGGCGGTGCTGCCCGGCGCCTCACCTTTGACTCGGACGTGACCGAGGAAGCGCCGCTGCGCTGGGGCCCGAACAATCTGGTGATCACCTGGACGCCGGACTCGCAGAACATCATTTTCCTGTCGCGGCGCACGGCCTGGAATTCGTGGCTCCTCCTGCCTTTCAGCGTACCGCTTGCGGGCGGCCTCGGGCAGCCAATGCCGCTTGACCGCGGCGGCTTCATGAGTTACAGCCCCGATGGCAACCAGATCGCCTACACGCGGATCTTCCGCGACTTCCGCACCTGGAAGCGCTACCAGGGCGGCCTCGCGCAGGACATCGACGTCTACGACTTCAAGACCCACCAGCTCAAGCACGTCACCGACTGGCCGGGCACCGAGACCTCGCCCATGTGGTTCGAGAAGACGATCTACTTCCTCGCCGATCACGACGCCAACCAGCGCCGCAACATCTGGGCGTACGATCTCGGCAGCGGCGCATTCCGCCAGGTCACGCACTACACCGACTACGACATCGACTTTCCAAGTCTCGGCAACGGTGCCGGCGGCGAGGCTGGAATCGTCTTCCAGCAGGGCGGCCGGCTGCACGTCATCGACCTGCCGTCCGAGCAGCTGCACGATCTCGAGGTCACGGTTCCCGATGACGGCACGCGCACGGGCCCGCACTGGGTAGACGCGCACAACGCCCTGCGTGAGAACGACACCGCGCAGCAGCCCGACTACGACGTCGCGCCGAACGGCGCTCGTGCGGTGTTCTCAGCACGCGGCGATCTCTTCACGCTGCCGGCCGAGCACGGCAACACCCGCGACCTCACCCAGACCTCCAATGCCGACGAGGACCACCCGAGCTGGTCGCCCGACGGCAAGTCTATGGCCTATACGACTGACATCTCCGGCGAGCAGCAGATCGCCGTGCGGCCGGCGGAGGGAGGCCCGGAGCGGCTGCTGACGCACTTCGACCGCGGCTACTTCTATCGTCCGCGCTGGTCGCCGAGCGGTGACCGGCTGGCCTTCTCGGACAACGAGCATCGCATGTGGGTGCTGTCGGTAGCGGGCGGCGAGCCCGTGCAGGTCGCGCAGGACCGCTACCAGGAGATGCACGATCAGACCTGGTCGCCCGATGGCCGCTGGCTCGCGTACAGCATCACCGCGCCGAACCTGCTTACCGGAATCTGGCTCTACAACGCCGACACCCGCAAGGCCACGCTGGTGAGCGACGGGCGCTCGAATGATTTCTCACCGGCGTTCGACCCTGACGGCAAGTACCTGCTGTTCCTCTCCAGCCGCCATGAAAACGCGACGGTAAGCCAGTCAGAGTTCAACGTTGCGACGCTGAGGATGAACGGGGTCTACATCGCGACATTGAAGCGTGATGCCACCTCGCCCTTCGCCCCACGCTCGGATGAGGGCGTGCCGAAGAAGGAGGACAAGGACAAGGGCAAGGACGATGAGGAGAAGAGCAAGGACGAGAAGAACGCCAAGGACGGTAAGCCGCAGCCCCCGAAGCCCGTCGAGATCGACCTGGACGGGCTCATGGCGCGCGCCGTGCCAATGCCGATCCCTGCAGCCAACATCACGACCCTCGACGTCCGCAAGGACAAGGTCTACTACCTCACGACGCCCGACCAGACCTTCGCCGGCCCGCTGCCGGGCGACAAACCCACGCTCCACGTCTACGATCTGAAGGAGCGCAAGGACGCCACCGTGGTCGAGGGTCTGAGCTCCTACGCGCTGTCCGCCGACGGTAAGAAGGTGCTTTACCGGCTGGACAAGGAGAAGGACTTCCTCATCGCCAAGGCGGTGGCGGATGCCGCCAAGGGCAAGGACGAGGACGCGCCGAAAAAGCTCGATCTCTCCCACATGCGCGTGCTGGTGAACCCGCCCGCGGAATGGGCCGAGATGTTCAACTCTGCCTGGCGGCTGGCGCGCGACTTCTTCTACGGATCGAAGATGAACGGCGTCGACTGGCCCGCGGTGCGCGCCTCGTACGCGAAGCTCCTGCCGCTCGCCGGATCACGCGGCGACCTCAACTATCTCATTGGCGAGATCCAGGGCGAGCTCGGCAATTCGCACACCTATGTTGGAGGCGGTGATGACATGCCCGCGGAGCAGCGGGCACCGACCGCCTACCTCGGCGTCGACTTCGCGCTCGATGCGACCTCGGGACGCTACCGCCTCGCGACCATCTACCCCGGGGACAACACCCGCGAGGCCTATCGCTCGCCGCTCAACCAGCCCGGGGTCGATGTGCACGCCGGTGACTACCTGCTGGCCATCGACGGCTCGGAGCTGCGCGCGCCGGTCGATCCCTTCAGCCTCCTCGTCGGCAAGCAGGACTCCACCGTGAGGCTCACCGTGGCCGACAGCCCCAACGGCAAGCGCCGCGACGTGGTGGTGCAGCCGGTGAAGAACGAGCTGTCACTGCGCGAGCAGGCCTGGATCGATCACAACCGCGAATTGGTCGACAAGGTCTCGGGGGGCAAGGTCGCCTACATCTACCTCTCCGACATGGAAGAGCTGGGCATGAACCAGTTCGTGCGTCAGTTCTACGCGCAGATCGACAAGCAGGCGCTCATCGTGGATGAGCGCTGGAACGGCGGCGGCAACATCGACCAGATTCTGCTCGAGCGGTTGCGGCGCGTGCTGGTCGGCATGGATACGAACCGCGAGGGCGCCGGTATCATGATCCCGAACCAGCTCGCGCGCGGGCCCAAGATCTGCATGATCAATCACTACTCGGCCTCCGACGGCGATATCTTCCCCTTCTACTTCCGCAAGTACGGCTTGGGGCCGCTGCTCGGCACGCGCACCTGGGGCGGAGTCCGTGGCATCCGCGGCCCGTGGGGACTCCTCGATGGCGGCTACATCACGATCCCCGAGGATGCGCTCTACGGACTCGACTCCCAGTGGGTGATCGAGAACCACGGCGTCGAGCCCGACATGCCGGTCGACGACTCGCCCGCCGACTGGATGAGCGGCCACGACGTGCAGCTCGAGGCGGCGATCAAATACAGCCTCGGCGAGCTCGCTAAGCGACCCGAGCCGCTGCCGCCTGCGCCACCACAGCTGCCGGCGTATCCGCCCGGACCGGGGGCCGAGTAAGGACGTCACGGGCAGCTCACTGAAGATGAGTGGTCGGGGCCTGCGGCCGCGCCTTAAGCGGCGGCGTGAGCATCGAGCGTCGCCGCTACGAACCCGCAAGCAGCGGATTGAAATCAGCGAGTTGCCCACGAACTGTGACGCCGACGTGGGAACTGCCCAGCTCTGGATGCGATCGCGTGTAAGTTCCCTCCGACACCACGTACGGAGAGTACTGACAGGTGAGGGATTGCGCGGAAGCTACACTTTGCCTGCAGATAAACAGGCAGGTGGGCCCTCATGACCAATGCCGACTACCGCGACATGGCGAGCGAGATTCGGGACCTCATCCCCTTGCTATTGCACGCTCAGGCGGTCGCAGACCTCCGCTTGCTTGCAGATCACTACGAGAGAGTGGCGCACTATCTCGAAATGGTACCCGGCGCACTGCCGGACACGCTTGTCGAGTACAGGCGGCAGGCGGGCTGATATCGCTGTTGCGGCTTCTTCGGGATGCCGCGCGGTGAGCTGAAGAATCCGCACCGCCCCGACTCAAGCCGCGCACCGCTTCCCAGCTCAAACGTTGAGCGTCCGCTGCGGAGCGGTAGCGCAATTGTCTGGCTGCTGTCGGCGGCTTGGCCGCCTGAGAATCATTGCGGCCTCTGATGGCGTGGCTGATAGAGGCCAAGCGTTCCGCCTCCGGGCAGTTTGATGCGCGTCGCACGCCCCCCAGCTCTGTTGCTATACGGCTTCGCAGTCGGCACCTGCTTTCTTCAGCGCTCTGATCTCGGCATCGAGATCATCCGTCATCAGATAGAACTCGTGCATGTCATTTTCGTCAGACGGATGCACGGCAACCTCGGAGGGAGGGAGCTTGAAGATCAGCCAGCCCTTGTTCGCATCTACGTAGCTGAATCTCAGCACATTCTTGATAAAGGTCTTGTCAGCTTCAGCATCCTTCGAATAGATGATGACATGTCCCCCGTTGATCATCGATCGTCTCCGTTCGAATGAGCCCGCCGAGTAGATCAATGCCTCGCAGGCTTGTCAAACGTGTCAGCGTGGAGTGACACTTCAGCAAATGGCGAAATCCCACGCGCACGCGGCCCAGCTCCGGCAGGTTTTGCGTTTGTTCTCTCTGTTCGGTCTCCCGGTTCGCGTGATCATCTTCCAGCGTCTTGCGCGCACGCCCGGGACCGCCGGCGAACTCGCGCGTGCCCTGCCGATATCACGGACTGCCGTGGTCCAGCATCTGAAGCTCTTGGAGGCTGCCCGATTGGTAGACGCATTCTTTCAAGGGAAAAGGCGGGTCTATTTCGTCCGGCGCGAGGGTCTGGAACCGCTCGTCCGGTGGCTAAGGGAGCGCTGCGCACGCAGTAGCCGATGATCAGGCCGAAGACCGGCAACGTGCATACCATCGAGGCACTGCCGATCGAACGGGTGATAGAGATACTTAAAGACCACCTTGTAATTCGCTGAATGAGGACACTGCCATGCATCACTCGCGCCTGTGCGCGGTACTGATCGACTGCAATACTGCCGACATCGATGCGGCCGCGCGCTTCTGGGGTGAGGCCCTCGGCCGCCCGGTCGACCTCAACCATCCGGGCAGCCGCGGCCGGTACCGCATGCTTGAAAACCAACCCGATGAGCCGATCGTCGAGATCCAGCGCGTGGATCACGAAAGCCGGGTGCACATCGACATCGAGACCGACGACATCCCGGCTGAGGTCGAGCGGCTGACGAAGCTTGGTGCAAAAGTCGCGGCGCGCCTGGAGCGCTGGGTGGTGATGGAGGCGCCGACTGGTCAGCGGTTCTGCGTGGTGCGCGCGCAGCGTCCCGGCTTTCCGAGGAACGCGCAGCGTTGGGAATAGCTCCCGGAGTACGAGCCCCATGAGAGTCTTCGCCTGGCTTACCGCCGCGGTGATCGTGTGCGTGTCGTTCCGCGCGCAGGCAGCCGCGCCACCCGTTCTCCCGTCGGCCGGGAGCGATGCGGTGCTGGCGCTGCATCCCGGACCGGCAGGGGAACTGCGGCTCGAATATCGGCTCGAGGTCGAGGGAAAGCCGACGCAGACGCTGCGGGTCGGAATCTCCGACAGCTACCACTACGTGGATGACGGCGAAGCGCTTGTGGTCCGCGACTACAAACTGCGGCGGATCTTGCGGGTGCTCCACAAGGAGCAGTTGTTCAACGACTCTCTCTACGCCGAAGTCTGGTTCCGGGCCATGGAAGTCAGGAATCGGCTCAACCTCGCGCGGCTGCTGGAAAAGAGTGGCGTAAAGCCGCCCGGATCCAGTACCGATGTCTCCGATCCCTTCTGGATCGAGAGCGACGTCGGCGCCACGGCGCCGGACGCCCCGCAACCGGAACTGAAGCGAGTCGATGATCAGGCGCGCGCACGCTGGCTTCTGAAGGGGGAGGAAGTCGCTGCCGTGCGCTACGACAGCCGGCCGGTCCCCGATGAGCTCCGCGCTCGACTGCGGCGCTTCTGGCCGACCTTTACCCAGGTTCACCCGCAAATCGCCGATGCGCTCGCGAGCAGCGGTCGTATGCCGGCGGAGCTGTGGGTAAAGCAGAAGCCCTTTGGCAAAGAACCCGTAGTCGCGCATTGGACTCTGGTGTCGTCACACTGGGAAAGGTCAGCACGTTTTCCCCTGCCGCCCGCGCTGGCCGCACATCCGACCACCGATGTGGGCGCATACCCGGAGATCTTCGCTACGCTCACGGCTGCGGTCGCGCAGAAGAGAGCTCCACCCAGTGAGGATGTGTACGCCTCTCGTGCCGACGATGCGATCGGGCGCGGAGCGGGCCTCGAAGCGCTCACCTGGGTCATCGAGATGAGTCTCGCTCAGGGCCGCCCCGCACAGCAGTGCCAGGCTGACGACGCAACGCCTCATTGTGTGCTGGCGCGGCGTGCCGGGCCGCTGGCGAAGGCCGATCCGCGCACGGCGATCGCGTCTCAGAAAAACTCGCCCGACAAAGCCGACCGACCGCAGTTCGACAGTCTGCCGAACGCCTACCTCTGGCGGCTATTGTGGGCGACCCGGCCTCCGGGAAAGGACGTGACTTTCAGGGAGTCCGAACGGGACCTGCTGGCCGCGCTGAAGGCCAGTCCGGTCGCAAACTTCTGCAAAGACACCGGAGACTTCTACGCCGCAGCCTGGCAACCATTTGCCGCTTGGCAGGTATGGGACCTCGGGCGGGCGATGGCCGGCCACACGCAGGGAGATCTCCTGGATACGATCGACACGCTGGAAGGCAGGCTCGCCGCAGGCGAGGTTGCCTCCTTCTGAGAGGCAATCATGCCGACCAACACCGTACGACTTCACCGCGTGCTGCGTGCTCCGCCCGAGCGGGTCTACCGCGCGTTTCTCGATGCGGACGCCAACGCCAAGTGGCTGCCACCCAATGGATTCACCTGCAAGGTTCACCACCTGGAGGCGAGAGTCGGCGGCACCTACCGCATGTCCTTCACGAATTTCTCGAGCGGCAGCAGCCACTCCTTCGGCGGCAAGTATGTCGAGCTCGTCCCGAACGAGCGCATCCGCCACACGGATGCATTCGAAGACCCGAACCTCCGCGGGGAAATGCAGACCACCATAACCCTCAAGAAAGTCATCGTCGGAACCGAGCTCACGGTGGTGCAGGAGGGAATACCGGCAGCCATACCACCCGAGGCCTGCTACCTCGGCTGGCAGGAGTCGCTGACCCTGCTCGCGAAGCTCGTCGAGGCGGAGATTCCGGGCTAGCGCGCCGCCGGCCAACCCGTGAGCCGACCCGTTGCCGTCACAGCCGCTGCTCGGGCGCTCAGATTACGCCGCCGTTTGCGCGCAATGTCTGCCCGTTGACCCACGAGCCGTCAGGGCCGGCGAGGAAAGCGACCGCGGCGGCAATCTCCTCCGGCTTACCGAGCCGCTCGAAGGGATTCGTCTTTGCGATGCGATCGATGACCTGCTGCGACTTGCCCTCGAGGAACAGCTCCGTGGCGGTCGCGCCGGGCGCGACGGCGTTCACCGTGATCGAGCGGCCGCGAAGCTCCTTGGCGAGTATCGAAGTCAATACCTCGACCGCGGCCTTGGTAGCAGCGTAGGCGCCGTAGGTCTCGAGTCGCGTGCCAACGAGAGTCGTCGAAAGGTTGATGATCCGCCCGCCGCTGCGCAGGCGTCGCGCCGCCTCGCGCAGGCCGTTGAAGGTGCCCTTGAGATTCACCGCCACGAGGCGGTCGAAGGTCGCATCATCGGTGTCGGCAATGCGCACCATCGACATGATCCCGGCGTTATTGACGAGCACATCGACGCCGCCAAATTCCCTGTCGGCGACATCGAAGAGCCGCGTCACGTCGGCGGGCTTGCTCACGTCGCCCTGGACCGCGAGCGCCCGCCCGTCGCGGGCCTTGATGCTGGCGACGAGCCGGGACGCCTCGGCCTCGCTGGCGGTGTAGTTGACGATCACCTGCAGGCCGTCGTTCGCGAGCCGTTCCGCAATGGCGCGTCCGATCCCGCGCGAGGCGCCGGTGACGATTGCAGTTCGAGTGGCTGTCGAGGGCATGGCGGGCCTCACATTCCGGTGGCTGTGCCGTGGACTTTAGGCCAGGTTCGGTGAGTAGTTCGCGCCCCTCCCCCATCAGAGGGATACGCATCGCTACCCGGGACCCCCGGATCACGCCCCACGGGGGGCGCCTATGAGGTGCCCGGCGTCCGAGCGATCGTCAGCTGGAGGAGACAGACGACTAGTCAGGAGAGAGGCCGTAGAAACGCGCAAAGCGCGTCGGCAACTTCGACCGGACAGTCGAGCGGCGTGAAATGCCCGCCGGGAAGGCGCACCAGAGTGACTCCGAGCAACTCGGCGAGCCGCTGACCCACCGCGTCGATCGACAGGAAGTCATCATGCTCGCCCCAGAGCACCGCCGCCGGTACGCCCGTTGACTCGAGTCGCTCGTCGATGTCCTTCGTTTGCCGCGGGTCCAGGTCCCTGGCTGCGCGGATGAGGCGTGAGCCCTCACGCTCACCCTGCCAGGCACCCAACATCTCGCGCAGCGCATCGCTCTTGCCCAGGCGCCGCCTGAGTACGGGGTAGAGCCTTTCAGCATCAGCCGGATCCCAGGCCTGGATGCCAGAGACGGCCTCGATGGCCCAGTTGTCTTTGTACACGCCATCGAGCAGCGCCAGTCCACGCAGGCGCTCGGGCGCCTTGATGGCCATGAGCTGTGCAGCCGCCGTGCCCACGTCGTGGGCTATGACTGCAACACGGCTCAATCCAAGCTGAGTGAGGAGCGAGAGCATCCATTCAGCCTGGCTCTCCATGTCGATACACACGCCCGCCGGCGCCTCCGACTCCCCGTAACCCACGAGATCCGGAACGATGACGCGGAAGCCTGCCGCCACCAGCTGCGGGGTCACGCGCGACCAAAGGTAGCGAGTGGCCGGAAAGCCGTGAAGCAGAAGAACGGGGGGACCGTTGCCCTCATCCTCCAGGCCGATCCGGACGTCGGCTATCTGAAGGCTGGTGCGCAGATCAGACCTCGCGCAACGCCTCGAGAAGGACCTCTACCTGGGAGTCGCTCACGTCCAGATGGAAAACGAAGCGGATGGCCCGTGGCCCCATCTGCGATGCGAGTACGCCCTGCTCCCGAAGGTTCCGCAGGAACGTCTCGGCGCTCATCGATTCATCTAGATTGAGGATGACGATGTTCGTCTCCACGGGCAGCACCGACTCGACGTACGGCAAGGCGCGCAGCTCCGCCTCGAGAAGTTTCGCGCGCTCGTGGTCCTGCTCGAGACGTTCCACATTGTTCTTAAGAGCGTAACGTCCTGCGGCCGCGAGATACCCCGCCTGGCGCATGCCGCCGCCCATCGCCTTGCGATACCGATGTCCTCTGCCAATCAACTCTCGCGAGCCGAGCAGCAGCGATCCGGCGGGAGCACCGAGTCCCTTCGACAGACACACCGAGATCGTGTCGAACAGGCGCCCATAGTCGCGCGGGGCCTCCCTGCGGGCCACGAGTGCATTGAAGAGACGCGCACCATCCAGGTGAAGCGCAAGCCCATGCTCCGTGCAGACGGCACGGATGCGCGCGATCTCGCCTAAGTCCCAGCAACAGCCACCGCCCTTGTTCACGGTGTCCTCGATGGCCACCACCCGCGTCCAGGGCAGGTGCGCATCGTCGCGGCGATTGATGCTCTCCTTCACCTGCTCGGCGGTGAACCGGCCGTTACCTCCCTTGAGGAGACGCACGGAGGCGCCACTGTTGGACGCGATGCCGCCGCCCTCGTAGAGGTAGAGGTGGGCGAGCTCATGGCAAATCACCTCATCCCCGGGGCGCGTATGCACCTTGATGCCAATCTGATTGGTCATCGTGCCCGATGGACAGAAGAGCGCAGCCTCCTTCTCGAAGAGCTCTGCCGCTTCGCGCTGCAGGGCATTGACCGTCTCGTCTTCGCCAAGGACGTCATCGCCGACCGGGGCGCCCATCATCGCCTGCAGCATCCCTGGGGTGGGGCGGGTGACCGTGTCGCTGCGTACGTCGACCAGCTGCGAAGGCATGTGAGACTCCCCGGACTGCGTGCCGCGGAGAGTGTACGCCAGCTGCATGAACTGCGAGCGTACGGCCGATCAAGCGTGCTCTACACGACCGGCACCTGGCTGATGTTGTTCTTCGGATCCATCCAGAACGATTCGTTCACGAAGCGGGCGAAGATTTCCCGCGGCAGGATGGCAGTGCGCTCGATCGGCTCCACCTTCGGGCGCACGGTATGCAGGCCGGGCATCCCGACCCGGGCGTCGAACTCGTCAGCGTTATAGGAAATGTGGTCGAAGTCATGCTCGAACCAGGGTTCACCGATGAACTGGTAGACCGCGCGCATGGCCGCCGATGGGTTGCGTGCCAGGCTCTCGTAGGTCAGCAGCAGCAGGTGGCCCGGGGCATATTGGCCATAGAAGGCATCCTTGGTGGCCTGGAAGGAGAACCCCACCATGCCGCGCGGATCGGTCAGCGCCTCGACACGCGAGTACACCGTGGTATTGGTGTCGAACCGGAACACCTTGCTGACGCCGACCGATTGTTTGCGCACCAGCCGCTCCATGCTGTCCAGCACCCAGGACAACTGGCGAACGCACGCGATGACCTTCGCCTCCGGAAACAGCGTGTCGAGCAGCTGCATCCGGCTGCACCATAGCCGGCTGGTGTCGAACACGACGCCGGCGTCCGCTTGTCCCGCGTAGAAGTTCTCGACCAGGCCGCGCAGTATTGCGACGCGCTGGGCGTCGGACACGTCGAACGAAAAATCGTTCTTGCTGCTCGCCTCCGCGATCACCACCCCCATGATGTCGGCAAGCGGGCTGGTCATGCCCGCCCGGAAACGCGGGTTCTGGTTGAGGATGGCGGCGAGGAGCGTGGTGCCCGAGCGCGGCAGGCCGGAAATGAAGTGGAACTTCCGGGCTGACTTCGCAACGTGGGGTGACGCAGGCATGGGGGGCCTCTCCTGTGGATCGGTGAGGTGGATTGTATAAGAGCCCCGACCGCCGGGTGGCAGCCGGTCCGGGCTATGGTCTGGCCGGCCTCAATGAGTGGTTGGCGGCGCGGCGGCCGCCCGACTCTCGACCTCGATCGGGACGCTCCGAGTTGGAACATTCCATCCGCTCACTTCGACGACCGGCGCCGCTGCCCCCGCCGCATCGAAATGCGCGGTCAGGATGAGCGATTCGCCGGGCCACAGCGTGATGTCATTGTCGTTCCAGAGGATCGGCAATATCGGCTCGCCGCCCGCGGATCGCCTGATCGACACGTGCTGGAACATCGCCACGGTCTTGGAGGATGCGGGTACCGTCAGCGTGATCGTGGTGATGTCCCCGGCCCCCGCGTGTCGCATCGTTGCCCGGACCTCGCTCGTCGCGGTGGCCAAGGACTGCAATGAGGTCAAGTCCGCGTATCGCGTCACTGGCGTCAGGTACCAGTTCGAGTGCGGGAAGTCGAGCGCGTCGGTCTGGGTGGAGAGCCAATAGACGTTGCGGCTGACCGGCTTGCTGCTCTTGGAATCGAGCTCGAGCTCTATGAAGTAGGCGCTCGAAAGGTCAGCCAGCGCCGGCAGTGTCAGCAATTGTTGCGCTCGGTTGCCGGCGAGGTCGATGTTCTGGATGCGCCGCTCGTAAGGCACGCTGCCATCGAGGTTGCGTACGCGGACGATCGCCTGCATTCCACGCTCACTGGTGAGCGTGTGATTGACCAGCATGATCGCGCGCGTGTCGTATGAGTACTGGATGTGCAGCGGCTCGTTAGCGAGCCTCGCGCCAAAGTAGGCGCCGGCTGGATTCAGGAAATAATCGTACAGATGCCAATGGAGCGAGGGCCAGGCGTTGTTGAGCATCCAGTAGATGACGCCGGTCGCGGGCCTGGCCGCATCCATGCGCGCATTGAACGCCTCGAATTGCGCCCGGGCAGTGTCGTAGTTGTCGAGCTGTGACTTGGCGACGTAGTCCTCGAGGCTCCTCGGTTGACCGTAGCGCCTGGCGAGCGCGGTGTCGAACGACTCGATCTTCGCGAACGTCGACCAGGCGGCCGAGGCGTGAAACTGCCGCACCTGCGGGTATTTCCACAGTGCCTCGAGCTCCTGCGGCGAGAGCATCCGGGTCAGGTCGTCGAGCAGCGGTATCGAGGCGCCGGCACTGACTTCAGAGTCGAACCCGAACGCGCCGCCCAGCTTGTCCGCATACCAATACGCCGGCGGAACCCACGCGTAGGGCCCGTCCATCTTCATGCCGGACGGTCCGGTCGCGGCCGTGGCCTGGTCCGCCGCCGCCGCGACGATCGGCAGCGGCCAGTCTTCGGCATGCAAGGTGTCGACGTACATCTTTGCTACCGCCGGCGGCGGCGCATTGTCGCTGCCGATGAGAAATCCGATCACCGACGGGTGGTTCCGCAAGAGAAGCGCTTCGCTCGCCATCGAGGCTGCGGCCACCTTCTCGTCCGCAGCGTCCCACGGCTCGCCCCCGGTCTTGGCCCACGATTCCCACTTGTCGCAGCACTCCCAGCCGGCGAGAACCATGACGCCTGCGCGGTCAGCGAGGTCGTAGAAACGCGCATCCTCGAGCTTGCCCTCGCTGCGAATGGCGTTGAGCCCGAGATTCACGATGTAAGTGAATTCGGCCTCCAGGCGCCTCGGGTCATCGCGCAGGAACATGTCCGGCGCCCAGCCGGCGCCGCGAATCAGAACCGGCTTTCCGTTGACGACGAACTGCCGATAGCCCTGCGGCGTAAGGTGGGAAGTGACGCTGCGAATGCCGAAGGTCGCGCCGGCCCGATCGGAGATCGCATCATCGACGGCAGCCGTCATTTGCAGACTATAGAGCGGCTGCGCCCCCATACCGACCGGCCACCAGACCCGCGGACGGTGAAGGTCGAGGGCGGGATCGCTCCGGGGGGAAAACGACACGGCCTGTGTCTCACCGGGCGCGAGGTGGATGGCGCGCCTGAGCGCAACGCCAGCCACGACGCCCGTAATCGTGGCATCGTGTGCCGCCCTATCGAGGTTCTGCGCCTCCACCTTCACGGTCAGCGCGGCGCGCGCCAGATCGGGCGATAGCGTCGATGTCACCTGCGGGAAGCGCAGCTGGACCGGTCCCGTCCGCACGAGATCCACGCCCCGCCACGGGCCCATGTTGTTGTCCGGTGGCGTCGGGTTCCAGTCGACCCAGCCGATCGAAAAGCTCGTCCGCGGATCTCCGGGATGCACACGCAATGCCAGGGTATTGACGCCGGCATGGATCCAGCGGGTCACATCGAGCTCATGCACGGGATAGGCGCCTGCGACCGTGGACTGCTCGGCGACCGCGTGCCCGTTCAGCCAGACCTCGGCGCTCGCAACCATGCCGTTGATCCGCAGCAACGTGCGTGCGCCTGGCGCGCCTGCATCGAGCGTGAACTCGGTGCGATACCACCAGGGGATCAGGAACAGGTTGCCGCTCGAATCGGGCTCCTCCACCGCCCGCAGGTTGTCACTGTAGAACACGTTCTCATACGCGCCGTTCTCGAGCAGCCCTGCCATCACCGTCGCACGCCCGCTCACGGGATACCAGCCCTCGGTTGAGAAGCCGGCCGAGGAGACCTCGGCGCCGCCTTGCTGCGCCTTGGCGCTCGACTGAATCTGCCAATGGGCGATGGGGGTGGCGGACGCGGCCTCGCCAGCTACCGGAGTGGGGGCATAGGCGCCGTCGGCACAGGCGAGCGACGTGCCCGCCAGCGCGGCCAGCACCGCCATCACGCGCACTATGGGTATCCGCGGCACTCGTGTCGTGTCAGCTGCTCCCAGAACGCCATCACCACTGTCCGCGCGCGCCCACCGTATAGCTGCGCTCGGAGAAGTTAGCGTGCGCTTCCTGGCTGGGCCAGACGAGGTAGTACCGATTGTACTCGTTGGTGAGATTGCTACCGTTCACGTACACCGTGATGTACTTGTCGATCTTGTACTGGATCGACGCATCGAGATACTCCTGCGGCGCCTCGTACTCTTCCAAGCCCTGGATGCTGCCCACATCATTCTCCGCCGCTCGCTTCGAGCGGAAGTTGTACGCCGCGCGGACCTGCAGGCGGTCGTCCTGGTACCACAGGATGAAGTTCCCCGATTCGGTCGAGTTGTCCTGGAACGGAATCGCGTGCCCGGCCAGATCCCTCTGTCCCGTGTTGCTCGGCGCGTACGTGAAGTTGAATTCCGTGCCGGTATAGCGCAGCAGCCCCGGAAGGAAGGTAAATCCCTGGCGGTAGTCGAACTCCGCGCCTTGGATGCTGTTACCGTAGCCCTGCACCGGCTCGATGATCGTGATGCAGCGATGGCGCACGACCCCATCCTCGTCCGGCAGATCGCAATTCTGCACGTTGCCGTTCTCGATGAAGCTTTTCACGTCGATGCGGAACAGCTCGAGGCCGACCATACTCACGGGGTTGATGTAATACTCGAGCGAAGCGCCGTAATTCGTAGAGCGCCACGGGTCCAGGTTCGGATTGCCGTTCGATTGCCCCTGCGCCACTTCATACAACTGAATCGGCGGCCCGCTGGGGTTGCTCGGGTTCTTGACATACGCCAGCGCGTAGTTCAATGCCAGGCCGCCGCCCCAGGTCTGGAGATCGAGCGGCTGCATGTTCTTCGATGCGGCGAAGCGAGCGATCAGCTTGTCGGTCAAGCCCAATGACAGGTTGAGAGCCGGCAGGACGTCGTTGTAACTGCGCAGGGTGTCAGTGGTGCCGATATCCGCGGCATTCGTGCCGTATAACCCCGGCAGGCCGTCCAGATGCTGCGTGATGTCCAGGTTGGTATGGATCACGCGAACGCCGACGTTGCCGTTGAACGGCATATCGCCCAACTTTTCGCTGAAGTCGGTTTGTAGATAGGCGGTTGTTTCCTTCATCCACACGCCCCAGGTATCTCCCGGGTCCTCCTGGGTCGTGGTGTTCGGATAAAGCGACTTCCAGAACGCCAGAGGATTGTCCATGGCGGAGGGATTGACTGCCCAGAAGTTGATCCCCGAGCCGAGGAGGTTGAAGTATTCCTGCCAATTGCTGGACAGAGGCGCCGGGGTCTTCGACATCTGTACTGCCGATAGCGGGCCGGCACGGAAGTAGCCCTCCGCGTTACCAGCGGTGCACCCGCCACCATTGCCGTCGCCAGCCAGGATCACATCGGCGCCGACATAGCGCACCAGGCATCCGTCCGGGTCGCTGGCGCCTATGCCGGCGTACACGGGGGTTACCAGGGTGTACGCGTAGTTATTGGCGGTATGGATACTATCGCGCACGCCGAAGTCGAGCTTGAGGCCGTGATGAAGGTCGTAATGTCCATCGAAGCGCAGCGCGGTGATCGCGGCGTTGGCGGTGTAATCGTCGCCGGAGGACTCGATTGTCTTGAACGTCCAGCCGTTGGGGTTAGCGAAATTGGCGGCCATCGATGGGGGCATGCTGACCGTGATGTTCCGGCCGGTGAAATTCGCGATGATGGGAGTCGAGTCCTCGGGAATGCCGATCGGGTTGAATACGCGGTTGCCGCCCAGTTGGGCCGGATAGATGAAGGTGCCGCAGGGCACATTGACACCGGGCATCAACTCATTGGGCCACAGACAGCCATCGGAATCGGAAATGTTGAGATCGGTCTCGATATATGACTGCTTTGCAGTCTCGCGTATGCCGCGCACGCTCCCCTTGAAGTCACCGCCATTGTCGAAATTGACCTGGAGATTGGCGTTCTGCGCGACCGAGCCGGTGCTTTGGAGCTGCGAGTACGATTCGACGTCACCCGGCCACTTCTCGTACACCTGGGTGGTGTAGATCGAAGAACCGGCCCAAGCCTGGTCTTGCGGCGGCGTATTGTACTGACCCAGCACGTGGGCGCCGGTGTTCTGCGACTGCAGCGGCACGTAGGTCGCGCCCTCCCAGTCGGTGGAGTTGAACTGCAGGCCGACGTTGCGGTTGTACTGCCTCTGCTGCGTGTAGAAGTAGTCGCTGGTCAGTGTGAATCCGTCACCAAGATCGGCCTGGAACGAGGCATTGCCGGCCTCGCGCTTGCGCTCAATGCTCGACTCGTAGAGGCCGATGTCCTGGCTTCCCATGAATATTTCATTAGTCCTGCCGTCACCGTTCACGGAGACACTACCGTTAGGATACTGCACGATCTTCGAAGGAATCGGCAGCCCGTTCCATGCCCCCACGAACCCTGCGTAGCTGCCCGCGCTCTCGGCATTCTCACCGTTGAGAATGACGCCATACTGGTCGAGGCCCTCGCTCGAGCCTGTGCCTGGCGCCCCCACCCCGTTGCCCGCGTTGTTACTTTCCGGGCCAGCCCGCGTGGTGTTGGAGAAGTCACCGGAAAGCAGCAGACCCCAATGGCCATCGTCGTTGAATGAGACGAGGCCACTTGCCTCCGGTCCGATCTTTTTGGCGGTGTCGCCGCGTTCTCCGTCGGCGTTGTAGCTGAAGGTGAATCCATGCGGCAAATCCCAGGGTCGATAGGTGTGCAGATCGAGCGAGCCGCTGATGCCTTCCTCGGTCTGGCTTGCAGTGGGCGATTTAATGACGTCCACCTGATTGAACAGCGTCGCCGGCAGTGTCTCGAAATTGGGTTGTTGCGATGTGATCTGGTCCGGGGTGATGAATACTTCGCCGTTGAGCATGCTGCCGACTTGAGGCAGGCCGCGCACGTCCACCTCGGTACCCTCGCCACCGTTGCGGTCGATCTGCACGCCAGTGATCCGCTGCAGCGCATCGGTGATGGTCGTGTCGGGCAATTGGCCGATGCTCTCCGCCGAGATACTGTCCTGGATACTCGCAGCCTGGCGCTTCACCTGGATCGCGCGTTCCTCCGACTGGCGTACGCCGGTGACGGTGACGGTCTCCAGGCCCGCCTCCTTCTTGGCATCGGACGGTGGTGTCGCCTGCACGTCCTGCTGCGCTGGATCCTGCGCGGCCGCGTTCTCCGCCGGGGCAGTCGTGCCCTCGGATGCCACGGCTGATGCGGCTGCCGCGGCGAGCAAGGCCACGGATACGGCAATTGACACCGGGTGCCTGCGATGTCCGTTTGAGACGGGCCTAGCATCTGGAGCGGCGATCTTCCGCAGCTCCGCTGCTCTGTGGTGCCCCACCCCGACACTTGTAGACCGTGTCTTCATGATCCCACTCCCCCGTCAGGCGGCATTCGCCTGACTGCTCTTCTTACGCAGGTTGAATAGTTCAGAGATACCGACCGTCTCGTTGCGTATGAGCGGCCGCGCCCAGATGGAGATGCCGAGGATGTAGCCCAGCGTCACGAACACGGTGAGCAGGGCGAGCCGCAAGCCGATGTAGTCGCCGAGCATGCCGACGAACAGCGGCACGATCGCGCCGCCCAGGATCCCGGTGCACAGAATGCCGGAGAACGCGCCGTGAAAGCGGCTCACGGAATTGAGTGCCAGCGAGAAGACGATCGACCACATCACCGAGAGACAAAAGCCGGCGGCGGGAAACGCAATGAGCGACAGGCTCGCGGAGCCCCACAGCGCGACCGCGACGCAGCCGATCGCGAGGACGACGAACACAGCGAGCACCCGCTTGGAGTCGAACAGCCGCAGCAGCGCCAGCCCGAGGAGGCAGCCGACGGACATGAGCCCCCAGAAGAGGCTCACCGCGCGCGCGCCCTCCACGGTCGGCGAGAAGTGGTGGTAGGTCGCGAGGAACTGCGACATCCAGTCGGCGAGGCTCTGCTCGGTCCCGACGTAGGCGATGATGCCGAGGAAGAACAACTGCACCGGCCGCTCGCGCAGCAGGCTCCGGTACATGGCCAGGGTTCCGGGCCGTTCGCTGTCGGCGAGCGTCACCTGCGGGATGGCGAGTCTCGAAGTGACGAGCAGCAGCAGTACGTACACCACCACGAACGCCCAGTAGAGCTCCACCCAGATGATCGGCCGCCCAGGAGTCGGCGGCTGGCGCATCAGCGCCACAAACACCAGCGGGCTCACGAAGGACGCCGCCCCGAAGACCAGCTGCGCCATCACCGAAAAGAAGGCGAAGTGCGGCTCGCCGCCGGTGGTACGCATCAGCGGGTTGATCACCACCTGCAGCATCGCCATGCCGAGCCCGATGACGAACAGGCCGAGGATGACGACCAGGTAGGTTGGCGACAGGCTGATGGCGAGGCAGCCGGCCAGGTTCAGCGCAAACGCCGAGAGCAGCGTGAAGCGCGGTCCGCGCGCCTCGACCAGTGCCCCGGCGGGAATCGAGATGAGCCCGTAGGCAAGGAAGAAAGAGAACGGCAGGAAGCCCGCCAGGCCCAGGCTGAGGTGGAAATCCTCGATGACGACCGGCATCAGCGGGCCGATCAGGTTCGTGACGAAGGAGATGACGAACCACACGGCCATGATGTAGGCCATGAGGAGAGTATTGCGGCTCATGCGCGCCTCACGGCCGGCGCCGCCGGAGCTACCCGCAGTTGCGCGAGCTCGCCCGCTGCGATCGCGCGCCGCGGAAAGCGCGAGATGATCGCCGCGGCCGCGCGGCAACCGGCGCCGAGCGCATCGCCGAGCGCCGCGCCGTCCATGCGCGCTAGCAGGTACCCGGCATTGAAGGAGTCGCCGGCGCCGATGGAGTCGAAAATCCTCGTCTCGAGGGCGCCACTCTCGTAGCGCTTCCCGCCCTCGAGCCCGAGCGCACCGCGGGCGCCGGTCTTCACGATGAGCGAGGCGCCCTCTTTCAGCATGAGGTTCACCCGATCGACGGCGGTGGCAAGATCCTCGTGATCGGCGAGGCTCGAGACCTCGAGGTCATTCAGGAGCACGTGGTCGCAGACCGAGATCCAGCCGGCGATCTCGGCGCGCAGTGCCGCGCTCCAGCCCTGCGGCGGCCAGTTGGTATCGAGCGCAAGCTGATAGCCGAGAGCGGCGAGCTCGCGCAGCAGTCGCGGGTAGGACGCCTGCAGTGCGGGCGACAGGAAGGGACCCGACACCAGCGCGATCGCGCGCGGATCGCGCGCGGGTCTGAGCAGCGGCGCAAGCAGTTCGTAGGAGAGCTTCTCCAGGTGCCCGCGTGTAGTGAAGAAGGTGCGATCACCGGAGCTATGAATGAGGCCGACGGTGAGTGTGGTCGGTGCATCGCAGACCCCGAGTGAGATGCCGAGCGCACGGAACTCGCGACTCAGCCACGCGCCCGTCTCGTCATTCCCCACGACCGAGAGGAGCTCGGGCTCAGCGCCCAGGTAACTCACCGCGAGCGCGGCGTTGCCGCCCGAGCCGCCGGCGCGCATCTCGCTGTGATCGACGAGCGTCTCGGTGCCGATGCGTGGCCATCCCGAAATCGGCCCGAGCACGAGATCCGCGCTCACGTCGCCGACGATCGTCAGCCGCTGCCCCCTAACCCCCATCTAATGGAATATAGGAGGCAGCCTGGGGCGGTGTCAATAAATACATCTACTGGGTGTAGGTATTGCCGCCGAGCATCATAGACGCCCCGCCCGGGCTGCTCCCCGTTGACCCAGGAGCCCTGCCACGTCGGCCTCGGCGCGCCGCTCCTGCTGCAGCACTTCGAAGCGCGGCGAGAGCAGGTCGTAGATGGGCAGCACGGCGGCCCCGACGATCGAGCTGTCCTCCTGGCGATCGGACAGGAGGATGCGCGTCGCCGGCGCGGCGACACCGCCACGCACCGAGTGATGAAGCGGCTGCGCCTGCGCCACCAGGCGCTCGACCAGGAGCTTGGGCGCCGAGCCGCCAATCACGATGGTGACGGGATCGAGGATGTTCTCGATGACGCACACCGCATCGCGCAGCCGATCCGCCGCCTGAGCGCACCACACCTCGAGCCTCGGGTCATCGTTGCGCTCGAGAGCGGCGACGATGCGCGCATCGCGGTCAGACAGCTCGCTCACACCGAGCGCCTCGGCGAGCGACTGGAGCGATAAGTAGCGCTCGAGACAGCCGGTATTGCCGCAGTAGCAGGCCTTGCCGCCCGGCACCGCCGGGATGTGTCCGATCTCGGTCGCGTTGCCGTTGGCACCACGGTAAGCGGCGCGATTGACGACCAGTGTGCCGCCGAGGCCTAAGCCGAAATGCATGTAAAAAAAGCCATCGAGCGAGCGCGCGACGCCGAACAGCGTCTCGCCGAGTGCCGCCGCGGCGCTATCGACGCTATAGAACACCTGCAGGCGGGTCGCATCGCGGAGCTCCTCCAGCACCGACACATCCGACCAGCCCTCGAGCACGGTGGGGCCCACGAAGCTGATGTCCGTCTTAATGAGGGGGCCGGGGAGCGCCACTCCGACACCCCAGAGGCGCCCGGACTTGCCTGCCCTCTTGCGCAGCTCGCCGATGAGTCCCGCCATGGCGGCGAGAACGCGCCGCTGATCGTGCGTATCGACATCGACCCCGCGGCGCTCGAGGATCTCGCCGACGAGGTTCACGAGGCCCGCCTTGACGTGCCCGGGCTCGAGGCTGATGCCGATCGAGTGGCCGGCATTGGGATTCAACTCGAAGGCGATCGGCGGCTGACCGCGAAGCTTCGCCCCCTTGAGGCGCCGCGCGACGATGAGACCGATCGCCTCGAGGTCGTTGGTGATGTTGGCGACGGTCTGGGGACTCAGGGAGACGAGCTCGACGATCTCGCGCCTCGAGATCCTCCCCTGGCGCCGGATCACATCGAGAACGATGCGCCGGTTGAAAGGAGCACTCGACTGCTGCGTCGTGCCGCGGCTGACCATGGTTGCGAGCCGATTATATACACAACCGTTGGGGGATAAGCCTGGGCCGGCGCCGCGGTGGGCGTCGCTGAAACGGCCTGCAAAGTCACGACAGTACTATTGGAGAGGATCCCGTTCTCAGGAGCCGCCATGCGTAGTCGAAGTGCCGCCTTCCTGATCCTGAGTCTCCTGCCGGTCCTCGGGCTGGCTCAGGAGGCCACGACCAACCGCAATGCCAACCTGCGACGTGATCCGTCCACCGCAAGTCCCGCGCTCACCGTCCTTCAGAAGGACGCGCGGCTCACGCTCGTGGATGTCTCCGAGGAGCGTGGGTTCTACCATGTGAGAACGGAGGATGATGAGGTGGGGTGGGTCTACGCGAAGCTCATCACCGTCTCGCAAGCGCCTTCCGCGGTGTCGACGGAGCTGGCCGCCGCGTCCGCTGCCGGCGGCGGCGCCTGCAACGCGACGCTCTGGAATCACGTCTACCATCCGACGCGACTGATCGTGAAGAACGCCTGTGCGACGGTGACGGGCACCATCGTCGACGCCACCTCCGGCAGTCAGCCCGATGGTATTCGGCACGAGCCCGACGGCGACACTCACGGGTGGCTCAGGGTGGACCCGCAATTCAAAGACATGCTCAATGCCGGCAACGTGAGCGCTGAGGGTGGCAACCTGGTGTTCGAGATCGTCTGCCGCTTCCCCGTCACTCAGGCCGACGCCAAGCAGGCCTGCCAGGGATACACCGATCACGTGCAACTGCCTGCCGTCGGGTCACACGTCAGCATCGTCGGCACTTATGTGCAGGACACGTTCCACGCGCAATGGAACGAGATCCATCCCGTCACCAGCATCAGCGTCGTGCCCTGACCGCACGATTGTCGGCCCAAGCTAAAAGAATCCCCGGAGAAAGGTGGTCGCTCCCTCCGAAACACCGGCGATCTTGTTCGTTGCCTGGCGATAGAGCTTGAAGTTGAGCTCTGTTTCAGGCCGGCCGTCATTCCAGTCAGCAAAGTGCTTGAGCTCGCTCCGCCCCAGCGGTCGCCTCGCGAGCGATGTGCGTCTGATGGTGATGCTCACGCGTGGCGTCTGCCGCGCGATGCCGCGCTTCTTGGGTGTAGGCTTGGCTGAGGTGACGACCCCCTGTGCAACGAGGCCCCGTCCACCCTCGTTGTCACTCGCGAACACGAAAACGATGTTGCCTGGCTCGATCTTCTTGCCGCCATACATGGTCTTCTGCGCGGTGAAGACGAATCTCCTCGCGCGCGGCGCGCGGACTTCGGCTTTGATGACGAACGCCATCTGTTCTCGCGCCCTAGCTTATGTTTAGTCCGGGAGCCATATGTTCAATCAAGTTGCGGCGCACAACGACAGGCTTATCCTAGCCGCGCACAAGCGCTGATGGTTAAGTCGCGATCACGCTTGCATGGATGTTTTTGGGGAAGCGCTATGGACTGCACTGTTGAAGAGATTCAGCCGAACGTCTGGCGTGTGAGCATTGCGAGCATTACTCGCATCGTTCGCTATCGCGCCGACAGCAGGACGTTTGCACCCTGGGAGGTAACGAGCGCGGAAGGTCAGGTGCTCTGGAGCGCCGCATCGCTCGAGTCGGCCTTCCGCTGGATTGAGGCGCGCACGGGCTATCCGGCAGAGGCGCTGTTTGCGCAGACCATCCTCGAGCGCAGCGCCAGTGCCGAGCCGGGCGATGCCAAGGTCGCCGACGAATCGACCGAGACCGGAGAGAGCCGGCACGCGCTCGGTAGCTGACCGCCCCTTCTCACTGCCCATCAGCTCAGGGCGTAGAGATACTCCACGAACGAGGCGACGGCGCCATCCAGTCCCTGCACCTTGGGGTTGGTCGACTCGATCAGATAGTACTCATCCGGCGCGTGCGCACCGGTCCCGTTTCCCATGCCGAAGTGTCCCGCCGGCAGGCTGAGCGGGGCATTGGTGAAGAGATACCCGGGCCAGGATCCCGCCGAGCGCGGCCACAGCTGCGGGTCGGCGCCGAGCTTGCGATAGGTCGCAACCTGCGTCTGGATGAGCCGGCTCCTCTTGTCGGTCTGGTTCGGATCGTAGCCACCTGACATGTTGACCTCGATATCGCCGAAGCCGTTCTTTGCGAGGTGTGTCTTGAGCTTCGCCAGCGTGTCGGCGGCGGTCATGTCCGGCACGAGCCGCATATCGATCTTGGCCACCGCCCGGTGCGGCAGGACGGTCTTGCCGCCCGGCCCCGTGTAACCGGCGACCAGGCCCTCGATGTTGATCGTCGGCTGCGACTCGAGAAGCAGCTGCGACTCGAGCCAGCTCGCATCCTTCACCCAGTGCCCGACGCCGAGGGTTTTCTTGACGGTCGCCTCGGAGGTCTTGGCGACGTGGTCCGCGATCATCTTCTTCTGCTCATCGCTCAAGGGCCTGGCCAGCTCGAAGAATCCCTCCACCGCGGGCGTGTGGCCATCCGCCTTGATGAGAGTGTTGAGCGCCTGCACCAGGTGCCAGGTCGGTGAGTCCACGGCAGCCTCGAGGCTCGAGTGCACGTCGTGGCTTGGGCCCCGCCCCCATTTCTCACCGGTGGACACCAGCTCGAGCTCCACCACCCCCTTGGCGCCCAAGGTGACCGTGACGCCGCCGTCGCGATCCTGCCCGGCCTCCGGCATGAAGACACCGCTGCACTTCTTGAGCTCCGCCAGCACCTCAGGGCTCTTCACGACCTCGCCGAAGTGCGGCGAGCCGATCTCCTCCTCGCCCTCGCATACCAGCACGAGGTTGACGGGCAGTGTGCAACCCGCGGCCTTGAAGGCCATAAGCGCGCTCAGGAACGAGTTCTCGGGTCCCTTTTGATTGACCGCGCCGCGCCCCATGCACACTGTGCCGAGCCCCTCCTTCTGCACCAGCCGCCCCTCGAGCGGCGGGGAGCTCCACTCCTCGGGCACGAACTGCTTGACGTCATACATGAAATAGATGCCGACCGTGTTGCGCGCGCCGGCGTCGATGCGCCCGAACACACCGGGCTTGCCCGAGGTGCGCATGAGCTTGACGCTGGTGAAACCGGCGTCGCGCGCCAGCTGTGCCATGTACTCCGGCCCCTGCGGGTAATTGCGGTTCTCGGCTGCGATCGAGGGCAGCGCGATCCAGTCCTGCAGTCGCTTGATGTTGGCGGCATGCATCTTCGGGATCTGGCTCAGCACCGCAAGTTTCCCCGGGCACCCGGCCGCGAGCGCCGCGCCCGGCAACACCGTCAGTGCGGCGGCCGAAAGGTAAGCATTCAGGAAGTCGCGCCTGCTGAGACTCGTAACGATCACGTCACTCATCGCATTACCCCTTCATCGAGCCCTTCTCGGGCGGCCCTTAGGTACCGCTGTCGAATCGCAATAGCTGGGCCTTAAGGATCGGCCGTACAATTCGCCCCGCGCCGCCGTAGCTCAGTGGCAGAGCAGCCGCCTTGTAAGCGGCAGGTCGTCTGTTCAATCCAGACCGGCGGCACCACCTGACAAACTACCGTCCGGGAGCATGAGTGTGAAGCCCTGCGTTCACGTGACTGGGGTCGTGTCGGCCATGACGCTGTCGGTCTTGGTATCGGCGGCACCCGCCGCGGCGGCTTCCGAGCCCTCGAGCGACCTCGTGAAGGCGGTCATCCACGGGAATTGCGACACGGCCGTTCGCCTTGCAAATGAGGATCTTAAGGCGAACGATGCAGCGGCTATCTTCCTGGTCGGCCGCATGGTCGCGGAAGGGGTGTGCGTGGAGGCGGACGTCGCAGCGGCCACCGTGTATTTTTCGCACGCCGCAGCGGACGGGCTCTCAGCCGCCCAAGTCGAATACGGTATGCAGGTCGGCCTCGGCGAAGGGGCTGACCAGAGCTATGAACACGCCGGTGATCTCTGCCAGAAAGGCGGGCTCGAGCGGCAGGGTGGCGGCACGTCCCTCTACTCGCTCGGCTACGCATGCACGGTGCGTGGTCTCGTGAGCCGACGGTTGCGAGAGTCCCTCCCGCGCGGTGCTTTCCTGCGCGGTACGGGCGTCGCACAAGTCTCGTTCAACCCGGCAAGCGGCGTCATGCAGATTCGCTCACTGCCGCGCGTCGCCTCCAGATCGGACACCACGACGGGAACCTTCCTGCCCCAGCCGCTCTTCGATGCGCAGGCGACCATCGACAAGGCCTGGAAGGTCGCGATGAGTGCCGTGCCAAAACCCGATGCAGCACGTCTCGACAATCAGAGCATGGAGCTGACGCTCGATCTCGAAATGACGATCGAGCGTGGCGGAGGGAGTCACCACGACGATCAGCCCATGGCCCACGGCTCTCTGATGCCGGGAGATGTGCACCCGGAAATGGGCAATCCTCACTGACCAGGTCCGAGGGGTCACCGCCGCGGACCGTGGGCGTACCCAACCCGCGGCGCACACCGCGATTGGGGGACCGCACGGCCCGCAGCGGCAACAGCCTGATCGCGCCCCGTCCCTTCAGTAGCGCCAGCCGGAGGGTGTGCGACGCTGTCGATGAGCTTCGCGCTGCCAAGCCAGGAGCGCGCGGCAGCGCTCAAAAAAATGCGATGAAACCCGGGCCTGCCGTGACGACGACCACGACTGCCCTCTACAAAACCGGCGCCGCCGTGCCGTCCGACCAGTGGGCCACCGGCACCATGAAGATGGCCTCGGGCTCCGGGATTTCGCGGTCGTCGAATACCACCGGCGAGCCCGGGAGATTGGCTCCCCAGCTTGCGGCGTCGGCTTTCGGCACATGGAACATGAGGTGCGAGTGCCAATGGCCTGCGGCATCGCCGAGGTAGCCGTCCTTGGACATCATGAAGGACATGGCGCCCGGCGCTGGCGACGGCAGCTCCTTGCGCTCGAACGCCGCGCGAACCTCTTCCAGCACCTGCGCCTTGGAGCGACCGTCCAGGACGAGCTTCGTCCGGTATAACGTGTACGCGAGGACCGACTTGGAAGCCGCCGGGTTGTAGCACACGGGTCCGCGCATCTTCGGATTCCAGAACTCCGGGTTCTCGAACGGCGACATCCACGACCTCTCGACCAGACAGGTGAATCCGTTGCTGCCATTGACCGCAGTGTCGTAGCCCTTGTGTCCGAGAGTCAGCACCGTCGCCTTGTCCGCGATCGCGGCGGGTGCAGCGCTGCGCGCCAGCGCCACCTCGGCGATTTTCGGCATCAGGTACTCATCGAGCGGCGCCATCCGCTCGTAGGCTGCTGGCGCCGCGGTTGCCGCGAAGCTCGCGGCCGCACACAGCACCAGACCTGCTCCGACCACTCTCGCGCCTCGACCTGCGTCTCTTGTTTTCATGCAACGCTCCCGCGAAGGATTGCCCATCCTAGCGACGCCAGCGCACGGAAGACATACCCGCGCGCTCGTCCCTCGTTCTGCCGCGGTCGTCCCTGCAACCGCGGCGTCCCGACTCAAGATCGCGTAGCTTGTGCCATGATTCGGTTCCCCTATGGTTGCGATCCCCGCCGCTTTCCGCTCGCAGGCCGCTTCGGTAGATAAGGACCAGGAGGAATTCCTGTCGCGCCGCGGCGTGCTCATTCTCGCCAGCCTCTTCTGGACCTACGTCACGCTGACGAACATCGTCTACCACGAGGCGATGCGCATCGAGCTCGCCGAGCTCACCAAAATGATGGTGTACTACCCGTGGCAGAACCGCCTGCTGCAGCACGCGTTGATGCTCCCGGTGCTGCTGGTCTGCTATTCCATCGCCGTTCGCATCGGCTGGCGGCCGGCGGCGCGGCGTGTACCGCAGCAGCTCGCACTGGCCCTCGGGTTTGCCCTGCTGATGTACTGGATGAAGCGGGCCGGTTCCCTGATCCTGTACGCCGAGCCTTTCGGCGTTTTCACCAGGGGCGATTGGGCGGTGTGGGTCTCGGACACCGCCACGGGGCTGCTCGCATACGGGTTCGGCCTCGCCCTGATCACCGTGGTTGCGACCCATCGGCGTTACCATCAGCTGCAGCTGCGCAACTCCGAACTGCAGCGTGACTGGGCGGGCGCGCGTCTCGCCGCCCTGCGTACCCAGCTCTCGCCCCACACCCTCTTCAACGTCCTGCACACCATTCAGGCGCGCATCAGCGGTGAGCCGGAGATCGCGGAGAATCTGATTGCCTCCCTCGGCGACCTGCTGCGCGGCCTGTTGCAGGCCGGAGAGCGGGACTTCACCCAGCTGCGCGATGAGCTCGAGTTCGTCAAGCTCTATCTTGACCTGCAGATCGGCCGCTTCGCCGACCGTCTGACGGTGCACATACAGGGCGGCGACACTGTCCCGGCCGTCTGGGTGCCGAGCCTCATCCTGCAGCCGCTGGTCGAGAATGCCGTCGTTCACGGCCTCGCAGACCACAGCGGCCCGGTACGGATCGACGTCACTTACGAGCTGTCGCCGGAATACCTCAAGCTGCGCGTCGTGAACTCGCGCGGCTCAGGCAACGCTGCCGGGATCGGCGGCTTCGGGCTGCGCAATATCCGCGAGCGGCTCGCGGTGCAGTTTGGCGAGCGTGCGACCCTCACCGCCGGCCCCGGCGAGGCATCGACCTGGGTGGCGACGGTGACGCTCCCGGTGCTGCGCGAGTGGCGCTCCGCGGCCGCGGCCGCGGCCGCGCCGGCAGTGGGGTGGATGTGAGGGCCATCATCGTCGACGACGAGGTAGCGGCCCGTAAGGCCCTGCGGGAACGTTGCGCTACCGAGCAGGATATCGAAGTGGTCGGCGAATACGCCGATGCCGAGAGCGCGCTCGCCGCGCTCCCGCAGCAGGCGCCGGATCTCATGTTCCTCGACGTCAAGATGGGTCGCGTCTCGGGGATGCAGCTCGCGCAGATGCTCGAGCCCGAGTGCGCGCCGCTGATCGTCTTCGTCACCGCCTTCGACCGCTATGCACTGCAGGCATTCGAGGTAAATGCCGCGGATTTCCTGCTCAAGCCCTTCGACCGGCAGCGCTTCCGCGCCATGTTGCGACGGGTGCGCGAGCGCTATGCGGCACGCAACTCCGCGAGCTACCAGATCGCCGCGGCGACGCTCGCCGAGCTGCAGCGTCTGTCGCACACCCGCCTCGAGGCGCGGCCGCGCCTGCTGGCCGAGACCGGCGGCGCGATGCACATGGTCGATGTCGCCGAGGTCGAGCTCGTGACCGCGGACCGCAACTACGTCGTGCTCACGGTCGGCAAGGAATCTTTCCACGCCCGTAGCACGCTCGTTCAGGCCGAAGAGTCCATAAGCTCGCAGCCCATGCTGCAGATCAACCGCTCCTGCCTCGTCAACATGAACCATGTGCGCCAGGTGAGCCGCACGCCGCGCGGCGACTACGTCTTCGTGCTCTCCGGCGGCACGACCGTGACCAGCAGCGAGCGCTTCCGCGCCCGGGTCCGTGAGCGTATCGGGCAGTTCGTCGTCGGCGGCCCGAAAGACTGACGGCGGACCTCTCTGGCGCTGCGCGCGCGTTGCGGCCGGGACGTTATGATGAGTAATGGCCGCGCCGCTGCCGCTTCTGCGAACGCCCCGCCTTGAGCTGCGTCACGTGGCGTTGACGGACGCCGCGTTTTTCTTGAGGCTCCTCAACGAGCCCTCCTGGCTCGAGAACATCGGCGACCGCGGAGTTCGCTCCCACGCCGATGCAGAAGGCTACATCCGCAACACCATCTGGTCCCAGTACGAGACCTACGGGTACGGCATGTACGCGGTCGAGGCGCCTTCGGCGCCCGTGCCGATGGGACTCTGCGGTCTCGTCAAGCGCGACTTCCTTGACTCGCCGGATCTCGGCTTCGCGTTGCTACCCGACTGGGTCGGGAAGGGTTACGCGGTCGAGGCTGCGCGCGGGGTGATAGCGCACGCAGATAGCCAACTCGGAATCGAGCAGTTGTACGCGATCGTCAACCGCGACAATCATCGATCGATCCGCTTGCTCGGACGGCTCGGGTTTCGCCACGAGGGACCTCATCTGATCCCGCCCGCCGGGGAGCAAGTCGAGCGGTATGTGCGGGACCGATCGGGGCCCGATCAGAAACGGCGCTGATCCTAAAGGCGCGGCTTGATCTACCGGCTCGAGGCGGTTCGCGTCGGCTTCGGCGTGCCGATCGTCCGGGTCGTCGACGGACTTCCCGCGGGCGGTGTCTGCGGGACGGGGAGCAGCGGATATTTGGCTGGCCCTGCCGCGGACTGCGGAGCCGGCAGCGCGCCGCTTGCCGAGGGTGCGCCGGCGGTGGCCGCGGGTGCGGGTGCCGTGGACGCCGTCACCGTCGAGGCCGGTGCCGCGGTGGGAGCCGCCGGACACGGCTGCACCGCGATCCGCGAGCCCACGCCCTCGGCGAACAAGTCCTGAAGCGGTACCGTCGTCATGCCCGGCCGCGGCGCGAGGTCGATCCAGTAGACGGTCTGCGGCAGCCTGTGCTCGGCGACTTCGGCCTTGAATCCCATCCTCCTCACCGATGCTGCGCGCTGCTCGGCATGCGCGCGGTCGCTGAAGAGCCCGAGCGACACGCGCCGTCCGGCATCGCCGCCCGGCGGCATGACGAGCGCGTCCTTCACGCCGGAGTGCTCCAGGCTGACGCGCACCTTATCCGCCTCGATCTCGTCCTTGAGTCCGCCGACGTACACCCAGAACCCCTCGGCCGTGTCCCCTTCCTCGGCGCGCTGCCGCGGCGCGAAACCCTTGGTCGTGAGAATCCCCGCGGCCTTCGCCGCGTTGGTGATGTCCCCGAAGGGACCGACGGACAGGCATGAAGCCGACTCGTTGAACACCGTCTTGGTGTTGATCGGCGGCTGCTGCTCGGGCGGGAGCTCTGAAAGGAGCTTGAGGCGCGGCAGCTTCGCGAGCGCCTCGTTCACCGGAGGGGGCTTAGGTTCATCCACCCAGTGAGCCCAGGCGAAGTACACGAGGTTCGCGGCCAGCAGCGCGAGGAAGATGTTGCGCACGAGCGGGGATTCTAATTCAAGTGCGGCGCGACGACGGTGCCTGTGCCAGCACCGCGAGCCCGCGGAGCACCAGCTCCGGGACGCCGACCGAGTTGCTTAAGAGGAGCGGCCGCACCTCCCCCGCGCCCCCGCCCGTCACGACCACGAGCGGCGCCCGGCCCAGGAGTCGGGAAGCCTCCTCCACCGCCCGATCGATGAGGGATGCGGCGGCGTAGCGCGCGCCCTGCTGGATCGCATCCCGGGTCGAGCGACCGAAGAGCCCCCTTGCCCCCAGCGCCCCACCCCGCGCGCGGCGGCGGATGCCGTGGGTTTGGGTGAGGAGCGTCGTCACCATGAGCGCGGGCGCTGGGACGATCACACCGCCCCGGTGCCGGCCGTCGGCACCGACCAGGTCGATCGTCATTGCGGTCCCGACCCCGACCACGCACACGGGCACCGCCTCGAAGAGCTCGTGCGCCCCGATCATCGCGGCGAAACGGTCGACCCCTAAGCGCCAGGGCTCGAGGTAGCCGACGGTGACGCCCCCGGCGCGCCGCCGGGCTTTGACGAACTGGCAGGGGATGCCTGCACGGCGCGCAGCAAGGGCGAGGTCCGCCTTGACCCGCCCTCCGGCAACGCTCGCGACCACGACACGATCGAGGCTCCGCGCTGCAGAGAGCAGGCGCCGCGCATAGTCGGCCGTCCGCCAGCCGGCATACACAGCAGCCTGACCCGTGCTCACGCGCGCACCCTTCAAGTGAGCCCACTTGATGCGGGTATTGCCGATGTCGACCAGCAGCACCGTCATTCCATCGGCCTCACGGTGACATCGCCCGAGATGAAGCGCTTAACTCCCGCCGGGGTCTCGAGCGTGAGTGCCCCGTGCAGGTCGATCCCGCGCGCGAAGCCCTTGGTTGTCGTACCTTCCGTCGCCCTGACCTCGACGGGCCGCCCGCGCAGCGCATCTGCGCTGCGCCACTCGTCGCTGAAGGCCTTGAGCCCGTGGCGCTCGAATTCACGGAGTCCGCGCACGCACTCACTGATGAGTCCGGCGGCGATCGCGTTGCGGGCGGGGTTGGTGAGGCCGGCGCTCGCGAGATCGACGGCGGGCAGCCCGGCCTGCGCGATCTTCTTCAGGACCTCTTCCCCGAGCGCCACGTTGAGCCCGATCCCGATCACCACGTAGGCCGGGCCTGCCGCTTCCGCGCGCAGATCGATCAGCACGCCGCCAAGCTTGCGCTCATCGACCAGGAGATCGTTCGGCCACTTGAGCCCGAGGTTCCTGACGCTGAACGAGTTGAGCGCGCGCAGCGCACACACCCCGATCACGAGCCCCAGCGCCCCCAGGTCCGGCGGCACCTCGCGGAACGTCCAGCTCAAAGACAGGCAGATCGCCCCGCCGGGCGGTGCGAGCCAGCTACGTCCACGCCGGCCGCGGCCGGCGGTCTGATATTCCGCCAGCAGCACCTCCGCCGTGCCGATCCTGGAGCCCGTCCGCTGCAGGAGCGCCGTGTTGGTCGAGCCGATCGACCATTCGGTCTCGAGGCGTGCGATGCGCTCGCGAACCTCGCGGGGCAGGTGACTCTTGATCCTGCCTGCATCCAGCGGCGCGGTCGCGCACTCCAGGCGATAACCGCGGTTGCGCACCGCCTCGAGCGGTGCGCCGAGCGTGCGCAGTGTCCCCACCGCCTTCCAGAAGGCGCTGCGGCTCACCCCCAGGCGCCTGGCGAGCTCCTCGCCCGAGTGAAACTGCCCGTCCGCGAGCTTCGCGAACGCTCGTGCGACGAGCGGCGAGCGCTTCGCGGCCGTCGCTTTGGGTCCGCGGGCTTGACGCATCAGCTCTGTCCCCGGCGGGTGCCGAACAGCCAGATTCGCCTGGCGCGCGACTCCTTCCCGGCGCGCATGCGCGCGATGTTGCCGCGATGCGTATAGATGATGAGGAGGGGGGCGAAGATTCCGAAGGCAAGCAGCGGGGTACGCGGAGTCAGCGTGCCGACCACAACGCCCACGCCGACGGCGGCCGCCGCGACCATGGAGGCAAGGCCGACATAGCCGAGGAGAATCGCCATGACGAGCCAGACGACGGCTGCGACCAGCACCAGCATCGGGCTCACTCCCAGCACGGCGCCCAAGAACGTCGCGACGCCCTTCCCGCCCCGGAATCCGTACCACACCGGGTACACGTGCCCGAGGATGACCGCGAGCCCGCACACGGTCGTAACCCACGCGTTGAGCTCAGGATCCGCAGCTACCCCGGGGATGTGCCACGCGGCGATGAGGTAGGTGGCGATCCAGCCCTTCACGATATCGATGACGAGCACGGCGAGCGCGACCGCCTTTCCCTGGGCGCGCAGCATGTTGGTGGCGCCGGCATTGCCGCTCCCCATGGTGCGGATGTCGACGCCGCGGAGCTTGCCGATGAGCAGGCTGCCGACGACCGAGCCGATGGCGTAACAAAGCACTCCCTTAGCGATGAGCTCGATCACGACGCCCTGAAGACTTCCGCGAGCATGCAGCGCACGCTCCCCCCGCCTGAGCGCTCGATGGTGGGAATGGGGACCGCGAGCACTGTGTCTGTGCAGCCCGAAAGACGCGCGTAGCTGTCGGGCTTGAGCGCCCGGCGTGCGGCGTCCGACATGACGAGCACCCGTGAGTCCCCGAGCGCCTCATCCCAGGTGCCGAGCTCGAGCATGTTGCCGGCGAACTGCTCAATCTCCCTCTGCCCTATCTCGATGACCTCGCGCCCGCTCGAGCGCAAGCGCGCCAGCACCCGCTCGCGATCGGCGTCTTTGATCGCCTCGGTGCCGATCATCGCCACGCGCTCCCCGATCCACATGAGGACATTCGTGTGATAGAGCGGCACGCCGGCACGATCGGCCGCCTCGAACATCAGCGGCTCGTAGCGGAGCTCGCGGGCCCACTCGGCAACCAGCGCCGGGTGGGTGCGCGGCGAGACACAGGCGTAGGCCACGCGCTCCTTATGGTCGAGCACCAGGCTCCCCGTGCCTTCGAGGTACATTCTCTCCCCCTCGAAGTGCGCGAGATCGAGGAGGTGCGAGACTTTGAACTTGAGGCGCGCGACCACCGTCTCGATCACGTCCTGGCGCCGCTCGGGGCGGCGGCTCGTGCTCTCCATGGGATAGAGCACCAGCGTCCCGTCCTCGTGGAAAGACACCCAGTTGTTGGGAAACACGGCATCGGGCTTTTCAGGCGTGGCCGTGTCCTCGATGGCGCACACGCTCACCCCCTCGCTCTCGAGCGCCCGTACCAGCTGCTCGAACTCGGCCTGGGCCTGCTCCCTGACGGTGGTGCCAGAGGGTGCGCCGTCGGCGTCGCTCTCGGGACGCTGGAAGGTGTTGCTGCGGGCGGTGTCCGGGTTAAAGCCGAAGGAGTGCGGTCGGATCATGAGCACCGCGTCAGCGCACTGCTGGCGCGGCCTCGGCTGGGCTTCGGCGGGCCGGGCGCTGGGCTCCATGGCCCATTCTCGCACGTCCGCTGGCCGACACCGTTTCGGGTGTTACTTGACGACGCGCAGCGGCCGGGCGTCCTGGGTCCCGGTGGCTTCGAGAATATCGAGGACCGGCAGCTGTTGAGTGAGATCGAGCGGCTCGCCGCTTAAGTAGCGCACGCAGTCCTCGGGAGCCGCCGGCCGGGCAAACAGGTAGCCCTGCGCGTACGAGCAGCCGAGCGCCCGGAGCTTCTCCAGCTGCGGCCAGCCCTCGATGCCCTCGGCCACCACCTCGATGTGCAGGTGGCGCGCCATGGCGATGATCGCGCTCACGATCGCGAGATCCGACATGTCGGTCACCAGGTCGCGCACGAAGCTGCGGTCGATCTTGAGCGTGTCGACGCGCCAGCGCTTGAGATACGACAGGCTCGAGTAGCCGGTGCCGAAGTCGTCGATCGCGATGTGCACGCCGAGCTCGCGGAGCTTCGTGACCGCATCCTGCGCCGCCTCGCGAGCGCGGGCCTCGCGGCGCTCGAACACGGCGCTCTCGGTGATCTCGACCTGCAGCATCGTGGGCGCGAGCCCGTGCTCCCTGGTGAGCCGGGCGATGGATTCGGCGAGATTGGCGCGCTGCAGCTGCACCGCCGAGACGTTGATCGCGACCGGCACGAGCTCCGCGCCCTGCTGTCGCCAACGCACCATGTCCTCGACCGCGCGCTGCAGCACGAAGTCCCCGATCGGCACGATGAGGCCCGCATCCTCGGCGATGCGTATGAAGCGGTCCGGGCGCACGAACCCCTGGGTGGGGTGCTTCCAGCGCATGAGCGCTTCCATCGCCGCGACGCGATGCGTGTCGATGTCGACGATCGGCTGGTAATGCACGTCGAGCTGGCGCGTCTGCAGCGCGGTGCGCAACGAAGCCTCGATCGCAATGCGCTCCTTGAGCCTGCGGTCCATGGCGGGACTGAACAGCTGGAAGTTGTTGCGGCCCCGATCCTTCGCCTGGTACATGGCCGTGTCCGAGTGCCGCAGCAGCTCACCCATGTCGAGGCCGTCGCGCGGATAGAGCGCCACGCCGATGCTGACCGTGGTAACGAGCGTGCGCCCGTCAACCACCATCGGGGCGCACAGCGCCTGGTTGATGCGCTCGGCCGCCTCGTTGACCTTGTCGGTGGTCTTGATGTCCTTTATGACCACCACAAACTCATCGCCCCCCATGCGCACCACCACGTCCGGGGAGCGCATGGTCGAGCGGATACGCTGCGCGACGGTCTTCAGGAGCTTGTCGCCGGTCTCGTGACCGCGCGAGTCGTTAACATGCTTGAAGCGGTCGAGGTCGAGGAACAACACCGCGAGCAGGTTCCCCTTGTCCTTCGCTTCCGCGAGGGCATCGGGGAGGTGCGCGGCAAGATACAGGCGATTGGGGAGACCGGTGAGCTGGTCGTGGTGGGCGAGGTGATCCAGGTGCTGATGCCGCTGCAGCATCCGGCTCTCGACCACGCGGCGCACCGTCACGTCGTGCACCGCGACGGCGAGCACCGGCCGGTCATCGAGCGCCAGGCGATAGGCGGTGGCCTCGACATTCAGCACCGAACCGTCCTTGCAGTGCTGGCGCATCTCGATCGGCGCCCGGGAGGTCGCGTCCTGCAGCCGCGCGATCAGAACGCGCGTATCCGCCGCGCCTTCGGCACTGAAGAGCTCGGTGAAGGGGAGCTCGCGAACCTCTTCCAGCGAGTAGCCGGTGCTACGCAGAGCCGCAGGATTGGCGGTGACGATGCGCAGCGTGGCAGGGTCGAGCACCAGCGCGGTGGTCGGCCACTGCGCGAAAATGGCCTGGCGGATGGTATCCGGGGCCCGCAGCCGCAGGAAATACCAGGCTCCGAACGCGAGTCCGGCACACCAGAGTCCGGCGAGTGCGCCTAGGCTGAATGCCAACTGGTTCACATTTTTTCCCTGGGTCCCGAGCCTTGGAATTCTCGCGGATCGGGCCTTGCGGGGGTCGTGCGCCGTGCACAGTTTGGGTCGCCCATTGGAGACGGCTTCAAATCCACGGGAGTTCCCTCACAACGCCCCTAATGGCGTGTGCGATGTCTCTTCATTCTGAGGAAATGCAACGCGCAGTGTTCTCGGCGCTGTTGCGCGCGCCCTGTTGCAGAGCGTGAAAACGCCCGCGGAGCCGCAGCGCCGGCTAGCGGCGCACGGTCGGGCTCTCAAGCGTCGTAGCTGACCCGCACCTCGGCTCCGCGCTCGATCTCGGTCCCGTTCCCTGAAACGATGACGGCGTTCTCACCGAACATAACGCCGCGCAGCGCCTTGCTGAAGCGGAGCTTTTTCAGCGCCGCAGCGGGATCGGTGGCGGGCTCGCCGGTGCGCTGATCGATGGACGGGATCGTGCAGCGTAGGCAGGGCTTCACCAACCGCAGCGTCACGGCACCCAAGGTGAGCGCGTCGATGCGGTCCTCGGCCCAGGCCGGCAGGCCTGCGAGCACGATGTTCGGGCGAAAGCGCTCCATGGGGATCGGCTGCGGCAGGTGCGTGTTCAGATCCTCGAGCGAAGCCTCGTTCGCGACCAGCACCGGAAAGCCATCCGGAAAGTTGAGCGGCGCCGGCACGGATCCCGCGAACTTCGCATTCGCGAGTCGCCCCATGTCGGGCACAACGCGGATGAACCGTACGGACTGCCCGACGGCTCCACTCACCCAGGCCGCGGCCACTTCTCCCTGGTCGAGCCCGATGCAGGCATCGTCCCAGACTCGCACCGGGACCGGCGCGCCCTGCGCCGCCAGCGGCACACAGAGTGCGGCAAGCCCCGGCGCCTCGAGCTTGAGCACCGTGCCCTGCACCTCGGGCACGATGCGCGCGAGCTGCGGGTGCGTGCGCTGGCTCAGGAACTTCCCTTTCGAATCCACGACCATCCACTGTCGGTCCCATTCGAAGCCGGTCGCGGTGAGTCGCACGCGCTCGCGCGACACGCCCCGCATCGACTTGACCGGGTAGAAGCGCAGCTCTGTGACCGAGACTCGCATTGAGGCGGAAGTCTGCCATATGCTCTTGACCGCCATGAGGGAGGGCGCATGCAAAAATCCAAGAACCCCGAGCAGCCTCACGAATTTGCCCTTCGCTGGGTGCGCATCGCGATGACCGTCGCCCTGGGCGCGAGCGCAGTCTTCGGCGGGCCGGCGGCGCAGAGCCGCACCCAGAAGCCGCCGCTCTACGGCCAGCACTGGATGGCCGTGACGGGTAAGCCCATCGCCGCCAGCGCCGGCGCGCGGATCTTCCAGCAGGGCGGGAATGCGGTCGATGCCGCCTGCGCGATGCTGGGCGCCGTCACCACCGCCTGGACCACCCTCTCGTGGGGCGGCGAGACCCAGGCGCTCATCTACAACCCGCACACGGGCAAGGTGATCGCGATCAATTCCTTAGGGGTAGCGCCCACGGGGGCGACACCCGAGTTCTTCCACAAGCAGGGTATGCGTTTCCCGCCCGAGTACGGTCCGCTCGCTGCGGTCACGCCCGGCACGCCGGGGGGCCTGATGACCATGCTCGCCGAGTACGGGACCATGAGCCTCGCCCAGGTGCTCGAGCCGGCGATCGAGATGGCCGACGGCTTCCCCATGGACCAGGGCCTGTCCGGCGTCATCGAGCACTACAAGGAGAAGCTCAAGGAATGGCCGGACTCCAGGCGCGTCATGCTGCCGCACTTAGGCGGCGCGCACGAAGGACCCCTGCCCGGAGAGATCTTCCGCCAGCCGGATCTCGCCGCCACTTTACGCAAGCTGGTCGCGGCCGAGCGCGACGCACTCAAGGCGGGCAAGGACCGCAAGGCCGCGATCTACGCCGCCTACGACCGTTTCTACAGGGGCGACATCGCGCGCGATCTGGTCGCGGCGGTGCGCGCGCAGGGCGGCCTCTTCACGCAGGACGACCTCGCCAACTGGAAGGTGAAGATCGAGGAGCCGACACACACCAGCTACAGAGGTGTCGAGGTCTACAAGCTCCAGCCCTGGGTCCAGGGTCCGGTGATGCTGCAGGCACTCAATATCCTCGAGAACTTCGATCTCAAGTCGATGGGCTACGACAGCGCCCGCTACATTCACACGCTCTACCAGGCGATGAACCTCGCCTACGCCGACCGCGACTTCTACTACGGCGACCCGGCTTACTCGCCCGCGCCCCCCATCAAGGGGCTGCTGTCGAAGGACTACGCGCGCGACCGCGCCCGGCTCGTCAACTCCGACCACAACGACCCCGACATCCGCCCGGGCGATCCGTATCCGTACGAGGGCGGCAGCAACCCCTACCTCAAGTACCTCGAGGCCTGGCACTCGAAGAGCCCTGCGCAGCCGCCGATCAGCATGGCGGAGTTCGACCGCACCTTCCGCTTAGGCACCACCAGCATCCAGGCCGCGGACGACAAGGGCTGGGCGATCTCCGTCACCCCGAGCGGCGGCTGGACGCCCGCGGTGATCGCTGGCCACACCGGTATCGGCCTGTCGCAGCGCATGCAGAGCTTCGTGCTCGATCCGCGCGAGAATCCCTACAACGTGGTCGAGCCGGGCAAGCGGCCGCGCGCGACGCTTACCCCCTCGATGGCGCTCAAGGACGGCAAGCCCTATCTGGTCTTCTCCGTGCAGGGCGGCGATACCCAGGACCAGAATCTGTTGCAGTTCTTTCTCAACGTCGTCGAGTTCGGCATGACGATCCAGGAGGCGACGGAGGCTGCCAACATCACCAGCTACCAGATGCGCGATTCCTTCGCCGACCACCAGTCCTTCCCCGGGCGGGTGACGCTCAACTCCCAAACGCCGAACTGGGTGCGCGATCAGCTCGGCAAGATGGGCTACCACATGGAGTTCGAGGAGCGCACCTCGGGCCCCATCACCGCGATCTTCGTCGACCGCGAGCATGGGACGCTGTGGGGCGCGGCCAGCAACTTCGGCCAGGACTACGGCATCGGCTGGTAGGGCGCGACGGATCGGCGCCTTACGGCGAGGAGGCCAGCTCCAGGTCCCGCAGCCGCGGACCCGCTACGGTGCCCAGGCGCTCCGAGGCGTCGTAGAGGACGTAGGCGAATGCCAGCAAGGCCACCCCGAGGGCGATGAACGCGCGCTTGTGCCGCGCCTCGAAGTGCTCGATCGAGCGCGCGTACGCAATGAAAGCAAACACTCCGGCCACGACGATCGTCGCGTCCACGCTCGCCCGCTGCCAGTAGCTGCCGCCCAGGTGCAGCCACATCCCGAACTCATCGAAGGTGAGCGCCATGGCGATACCGTAGACCAATGCGGCGCGGCGCACGGCGGTCGCGCCCGGCCGGGCCATCAGCGTGTACGCACCCACCGCGGCCAGGAGAAAGATCCCGTAGTTGAGGTGATGAACATGCGTGTCGCTCATGAACAGGTAGAGGTTCGGGATGCTGCGCGCCATGATCAGCAGCACCGTGATGCGCGCCAGGATGAAGGTCAGCAGGAAGGCCAGCAGGGCGCGGCGGGCCAGCTCGTGCGGATGCGGATAAAGGTCTGTCAACGGGGCACGAATCCGTAGCTCTCGAAAATCGCCGCAGCGCGCTTGCCGGTTACAAATTCAACGAAACGGCTGGCATCCGCACCAGCCCCCGCGGTCAGCGCGATCGGATAGCGGATCGGCGGATACAGGTCCTGCGGAAATACATCGAGCAATTTGACCCTCTTTTCGATCTTCGCGTCAGTCAGATAGACGATGCCGAACGGCGCCTCGCCCCGGGCGACAAAGGCCAGTGCCGAGCGTACGTCTTCCGCACGGACCAGGCGCCCCTGGACCTGCTCCCACACGCCCAGTTTGATGAGCGCTGCCTTGGCGTATTTGCCGACCGGCACCGAGTCCGGATCGCCGGTTGCGATCCGCGCACCGCCAAGCGCCTGCAGCAGCGCCCGCCCTGAGGTGATTTTCACGCTGGCGGTACTGTCCGCAGGTGCCACCAGAGCCAGCTGATTTGCGAGCACGTCCTTGCGGCTTCCCGGCGTGAGCAGGTTCCGACTTTGGACGTAGTTCATCCAGTCCTCATCGGCCGTGAAGAGCACCGTGGCCGGCGCACCGCTTTCAATTTGCTTGGCGAGTACCGAGCTCGCGGCGAATGAGGTCTTCACGGCGATTCCGGTCTCTTGGGTGAACGCCTTACTCACCTCCGTCACCGCATCGGTAAGCGACGCCGCTGCAAATACGATGAGAGGCCGGTCCTGCTCGGCAGCAGACGGCGCCCGGGCATCGAGAGCGATGCCGGCCATGAGGAGCAGGACGATCAGCTTGCGCACGCGAGGCCTCAGTGACCGCCACCATCGTCCGCTGCCCCGGAAGGGCGGGCATCCACATACACCCATGCCTCTTTCCCGGACGCCAGCACGACGGCAACCCGTCTGTACGCGGCCACCTCGTTGCTGTCGGCATGTTCGAGCTCAGCATCCGTGATCTCGAACACTGTACCGCGCACCCGACTGGTTTCCACGCCGTTGAGCCGCACCACAGGGTGATGTGTCCGTCCGCTCGTAGCCACTACGGTCTCGTCATCTACCAGCAAAATTGACATCTCGGCTCCGACGAGTTGATCGCAGTGCCCCTCAAGGAGCCTGCCGAATGTGGCCAGCTGGACGTTGTCCTGCTGCAGCGTCCCGTACGAGAAAAGCAGTGGCATGTGGAATCCTCGAGAATCGGCAGGCCCGCGCCGGCTCTAAGGCTCCCGCGCCACCACGGTGTAGTGCTGCACCTCGGGCTCGAACTCGAGGAGATAGCCCGTGTCTTCGGGATAGAACTTCGACTTCAGCGGCTCCTCGCCGGCGAAGGCGCGCAGCGACTCTTCGTCGGGCCACCAGCTCACGGTGAGGAAATGGGTGACCTCGCCTTCGTCGCGCCGGTACACGGCGGCGTGGAGATTGCCCGACGCCGCGCGGTAGTCGGGAATCGCACGCCGCGCGAGAAATGCGGCGTACTCGTCCGCCACGGCACGGGGTGTCCGGCCGTGCCACATCCGCACGATCATTCAAATTCCTCCAACACTCAGAGCACGGCGCGAGCGACGCCGCATTCTCGCATTGAAAGATGTACGCCGGTTAGCAACTGTTAAGAGGCGCGCGGGCGCTGCGAAGTACCTCCCGTACGTCCCCGTAAAACGGCCGTCCGTCGGACCTCCCGTCACCGCTTGAGGTGCGGGACGTTTGACTCCGGAATCCCGGTTGTTCCCTATGTGACTTCCGGCACATATCCGGCAAACTGGACGGGAAGTCCTGTGTCCAAGCCGTTATAGGGAAGAGACGGCGAAGTGTTACTATTTGATTTAGGGAAACATTATGACCGACCCATACCACTCCAAGCCCGGGCCGCGCCCAGGCAGTGGTGGGCCTGCGAAACCGACGTCGGCGCCGGCCGAACCGACTGCTTCCAAGGATAGCGAAAGCTCCGGTGGCAAGGTCGTGCACGATGCGCGCGGCAACGCCGTGTGGCAGTGGGTCAAGGACACCGGCCGTCATGCGATCGAGAGCACCTCGGCGCTCCTGAAAAAGCTCGAGGTGCCCGAGCTCAAGGTCGAAGACCAGAAGGACAAGAACGAGCTCCAGCTCGAGGACCAGGTCGACCCGGGTGGTGGCTACGACCCGTACGGCTCGAGAAGCGGATCACGCCCCCCACCGCCGAAGAACCTGCCGCCGCGCAAGAAGTAGTCCGCGCGAGCGGACACACCGCTCAGTGTCTCAACACCAGCGCGTGCAGCTGCTGCGTGTCACCGGTCGGCTGACGGATCCGAACCTCGCGCCACTGACGTGCACTCAAGGGCATCGCCAGGATCGCCCGCCGTGCTTCCGTGACGCGGTGCTTGAGGAGTGGCTTGAGCGCCTCCTGTGCGAGAGCCGCCTGCTGCTCCTCCTCAGTCTCCGCGAGCTCCATGTCACAGAAGGCGCGGAAGTACTCCGCGTACCACTCCTCGTAGAGCGCCAGCGGCGCATCGAGCGCCGGGTCGTGCATCAGGTGCGCGGCGAGGTGCTGCGTGCACAGGAAGCTCGAGCTGCAGCGTACGTAATTGGCGTGCTCGGCGAGCAGCGCATTGGTGTAGTCGGCACAGCCGTAGAAGATGCGGAGCAGCTTTCTGCGCCTCGCGCCCTTCACCTGGTGCTCACGCAGGTACTCGAACAGCGCCTTGCGGTGCACGAGCGTGAAAGCAGTCGTGCGCAGCGCGACCATCTGGTCGCTGAGATGCAGTGGGGCGGAGACCGGGCGCAACAGCCGGTCGTGGTGCGCCTCCCAGCGCGTGAATTCCACCGGGCGGTCGAGAATGCGTGCCGCAACCAGCAGATCGGCTGGCGACTTCGAGCTCGCGGCCATCTCGATGCGCGACTCCGACTCCGCCATGAGCCGCGCGTGCTTGTAGGCACTCAATATCACGTGTATCCCTTGCCAGCACGTACCGGCAGCAGCTGCCGGCGCTGCTTTTCTAATATCCTGTAATGAGTGTCCCCCTTAATCTCAGGGGGCGCAAATGATGAAACGGTTACACCACCGCCTGCGGACATGAAATGAGGGTGCCTGAGTCCGGACCTGGTCCAGAACGTTGCTCAGACGCCACGAAACCATGAGCGCAGCCTGAGATCCGCGTTATGTCAACCTTATGTCGGCCGTACGTCAGCCACAAACGGTTCCATCCCCTGGCGGGCGCTACGACCGGACCGTTGCCCCATACATCGCGACCTTAAAATGCTGTCGTGATCCCCATCGTCGACGTCGGGCCGCTGTTCGCCGCGGATCCGGGCGCGCAGGCGCTCGCCGACCGGCAGCTGTTCGCAGCGGCCCGGGAGAGCGGCTTCGTTTGCATCCGCGGGCTCCCGGCCGACCTGCCGCTCACGTCCGCCGCACGCGCGCGTCTGCTCGCGATCTTCGCTCTCAGCGGCGAGGTAAAACGCCGCCTCAGCCGCCGCAAGTTTGCATCCGGCAACCGCAACATCTATCGCGGCTTCTTTCCCGCACAGCCCGGGAATCTCACCTCCAAGGAAGGCATAGATCTGGGTGGGGACATCGCCCACGGGGCGGAGCTCATCGTTGCGGGGGACCCGCTGCGCGAGGCGAGTCCGCTGCCATCGAGTACCGAGCTCCCCGGGTGGCGTGAAGCGGCCGCCGCCTACTATCGCGCGATGGAGCGCATCGCCCGGACGCTGATGCATTCGCTCGCGCGCAGCTTCGGATTGCCGGTCGACTACTTCGACGCCGCATTTCGCCAGGGTCTGTCCACCTTGCGGCTGATCCGTTACCCGCCGCGCAGCGCCGCCGAGCTCGCCAGCGTCACCGATCCGGCACTCTGGGTCGAGGCGTCCCCGACACGCCGTCACCTCGCGGGTGCCCCGCACACGGATTCCGGCTTCGTGACCTTGCTGGCCCAGGACGGCGTCGCGGGATTGCAGGCCCGCGCGCGCGACGGTCGCTGGCTCGATGTGCCGCCGCTCGAGGGCACGCTGGTCGTGAATTTCGGCCAGGTACTCGAGCAGTGGTCCGCGGGTCGCATCCGGGCGACCGAGCACCGCGTACTGGGGACGGACGTCGAGCGCTACTCCATCCCGTTCTTTTATGAAGCCCGCAGCGATGCCGTGATTGCGCCGCTCCCCATCGATCCTCCGGATCGTTTCGCGCCGTTCGAATACGGCGACTTCCTGTGGAAGCGGATCACCTCGTTCGTTGAGTTCCGCGGCATGGAGAGCGAGCGCGCACCGAGCCAGCGCTGACGGCTGGCGCCGGTGGCTTACTCGTCCAGCATCCTGAGGAGCTCGTTCGCCGTGCGCCAGTTGCGCCCCGTGGCGAGCACGCCGAGACAGCGCTCCATCCTCGAGCGCACGACGGAATCCGGAAAGCCGTCGGGCGTATAGAGATAGAAAAAGCCATCCTTGAGCGCGAACTCCTCGCGCCCGGCGCGTGCCCGCTCGAGCGACTCGAGGTCGGGCCTGCGGGGGCGTGCGGCGAGAAAAAAGATGTGCAGCAACTTGTGATTCTGGTGCGCGCCGGGAAACGGATTGCCGCGCACCGCCGCGGCGAGCTCCGCAGCGCTCACCACCATCACCTGCGGCTCGAAGCCGAACTTCTTCTTCACCAGCTGAGAAATCCTGGCCGCGAGAGTCCGCGCGCTGCCGCTCGAGCTCTGAAAGACGACGTTGCCGCTCTGGATATAGGTGCGCACCGCGCGAAAGCCCGCACGCTCAAATGCCAACGCCAGGTCCTTCATCGGGACCTTGTTCTTGCCGACGACGTTGATTCCGCGCAGCAGCGCGACCCAGGATTTCATCGTGGAGAGCCCTGGGCTTTGGACCTGTTGAGCGTCACGGCGGCGCGGATGAGTGCCTTTAACGCTGCCTCGTTTATCTTTTCGCCCTCATGGAAGTCGATGGCCCGCCTGGTGTTTCCCTCGAGGCTGGAATTGAAGAGCTTCGAGGGATCCTTGAGAGACGCCCCCTTGGCGAAGGTCATCTTCACGACCTTCTTGTAGGTCTCGCCGGTGCAGATCAAGCCGTCGTGGGACCACACCGGAATGCTCCACTTCCATTCCTCGACGACCTCGGGGTCGGCTTCCTTCACCAGCGCACGAAGGCGGCTCAGCATCTTGCCGCGCCAGTCGTCCAGCTCCTTGATTCTCGCGTCGATCAGCTGCGACGGAGACTTATCCTTCGGCGACGCGATCTTCTTCATACCCGTTTCTCCCAGGTGCTCTTATGCTAGCCATGCCATGAAACCAATCCCGAACGGTGCGCAGGGCCGGTACGTGCACCGCGTCGAGTCTGCACATCTGGCGAACAGGTTCAAGGACGCCATCCTGCCGCCGGTGTTCTCGACGCCCTACCTGATCCTCGTCATGGAAAACGCGGCGTTGAACGCCATCAAGCAGTACCTCGAGGAGGGTGAGAGCGCGGTCGGCACGCGTGTCGACGTGCGCCACCTGGTAGCGACGCCGGTCGGGCGTGAGGTCGTAGGCCATGCGGAGGTCACGGGTACCGAGGGCCGCAAGGTCTTCTTCCGTGTGTGGGCGACGGACGGCGAGGAGCAGATCGGCGCCGGCACCCATGAGCGCATGGTCGTCAACAGCGCGCGGATCGTCGAGCGGATGGCGGCAAAATACGGGCCGGCGCCCCGATAAAGAAAAAGCCCCTGAAGTCTTTCGACCTCAGGGGCTTTCTGTT
>CAWDQL010000002.1:0-11431 GCA_963804465.1 uncultured Gammaproteobacteria bacterium | reverse complement strand
AAACCGCGGTTTCCGGAGCTGACGTCGGCGCTGCAGAAATGTTTTGACGAGACGAGCGTGCGCAGCGAACTTCGCACGTATGCCTCCGAAGTGGAGCCACTGCTGAGCGAGCTGTGCGGCCGCTTTGTGCGCGAATCGCTCGGGCTCGTTACCACGGTCGTCGACGACGCGCGGCCGTATCACACGCATCTGCATGCTCTCGCGCGCGCCGATGGGTTGCTGGACGAGGCGCATCAGCCGCCGGGCTCCGCACAGGACATCTGGAACGGTCTGATCAGCGACTATCCGGACTATTTCCAGATCATCCACGCGGTAGGATGCGTCGGATTGCGTTTGCCGGCCCTGCTGAGCGGCGCGCGCAGTCTGCGGGACGTTCATCCCGAGCAGAATTCGGCGGGCGTTTTTCTGCGCCAGGCCCTCGGCGCAGATCTCAAGGCGCGCCTCGGGCGCTCCTTGCAGGAGCAGATCTGCAGCGCGCTGGCCGACTTACCCGAGGGGCATCGGCTCAAGGTCATCGAAACAAGCAACTACGGCCCTACGCTCGGCGGAGAGATCTGCCGGGTGTTGGATTCTGACCGCGCCGACTACGCTTTTCTGAGCGACGACGAGACGAGCCGCGACGAGGCACTTCGCCTCAGGGAGCGACATCCTGCCGTTCAGGTCGAGGCGCTGGCCACCGAAGACATCAAGCCCGAGGCCCATCTGGCTATCGTCTGGCTCGATCATGCGTCAATGCGCGATGCGCTGCGGGCTTTCGAGTGTGCGCGAGCGCAACTGCGAGCCGGCGGTTCACTCGTGCTCATCGGGCAGCATCCAGCCCGTTGGCTCGATTTCGCCTTCGGGCGCGACCCTGCCTGGTGGAGCGAGCCAGCTGAGCTCACCCGATCGTATCGGCTCGATCCGCTCGCTTTCTGGACGGAGCGGCTGCAGAGCCAGGGACTCTCCGTGCAGGCCGCGCCTCTGCAGGGTGATCAGCTCGACTCGGGACCGTTTGTCGTGCTCGCTACCCGCACCCCGGAGGCTGAGGTTCCCTTGGGGGCCGCGCTCCGTGATCGCGGATGGCTCGTGCTCGCCGACGGATCGGGCTACGCCTCGGATCTCGCTGCGCGCCTGTGCGCTCGATTGCAGGTCGAGGGTGTCAGCGTCACCCGGCTCGCGATACCAGACCCTGCGGAAGTAGGCCAGGCGTTGCAGAGCGCGGCCGAGAGCACACGCATACCGAACGCCATCGTGTACCTGAGTGGGCACGACACCGTCGCGGGGGACCTGGATGCCGGCTCGCTCCTCGAACTGCAGGTGAGACACTGCGCTGGCGCCGCCGCCATCGCACGTGCATGTGAGGTCGCGCAGCAGCCGACCCTGTGCTGCTTCGTGACCGCGGACGCGGTCACCCACCTCCTGCCCGGACGCGGCGAGGTCGGCAAGCTGACCTGCGCACCGCTTTTCGGCTTCGTACGTACGCTCATGAACGAGGGCGGGAGCACCCGCGTGCGTCTCATCGACCTCGAAACGGCAGCCGCCGACATCGATGTCACCGCACGCACACTGGCCGAGGAGCTGCAATCGGGTTCGGACGAGCAGGAGGTGATCCTGACGTCCCGTGGCGAGCGCTACGCGCCGCGACTGCGACTCACCGGCGCGCCGGCTTCCGACACGCAGCCGCATGGGCTCGAGCACGTCACGCGGCTGGGATTCTCCATACCCGGGCAGCTGCGCAATCTGCGCTGGATGACTCATGCGCGTCGGGAGCCCATCGACGGCGAAGTCGAGGTCGCCGTCAAGGCGACCGGCGTCAACTTCCGCGACATCATGTACTCGTTGGGGCTCTTGTCGGATGAGGCGGTTGAGAGCGGCTTTGCGGGTCCAAGCCTGGGACTGGAATTCTCCGGAATCGTGACCCGCGTCGGCGGCAAGCGCGGCAACATCGCGCCTGGGGACGCCGTGGTCGGCTTCGCACCCTCGAGTTTCGGCGACTACCTGGTCACGCGCGCATCCGCGGTAGCGCCCATTCCTGCCGGGCTGTCCTTCGAGGCGGCAGCCACGCTGCCGAGCGCTTTCTTCACTGCGTACTACTCGCTGCAGCATCTCGCGCGACTGCGCGAGGGCGAGAAGGTGCTGATACATGGCGCATGCGGCGGGGTCGGTCTGGCCGCGATCCAGATCGCGCGCTGGTGCGGGGCCGAGGTGTTCGGTACGGCCGGTACCGATGCAAAACGGGATTTCCTGCGGCTCTTGGGGGTGCAACACATTTTCGATTCCCGCAGCTTTGAGTTTGCCGACCAGATTCTCGAGCAGACCGCTGGCCAAGGTGTCGATGTCGTGCTCAACTCCCTGGCGGGCGAAGCGATCAACCGTAACCTGCGGATCCTCAAGCCCTTCGGGCGGTTCCTCGAGCTCGGCAAGCGCGACTTCTACGAGAACACGCACGTGGGGCTGCGGCCGTTCCGTAACAACCTCAGCTATTTCGGGATCGACGCCGATCAACTCATGGCGAATGATCCCGCGCTGGCGCAGCGGCTGCTTGCGGAAGTGCTGGCCTTGTTTCGCGACGGTGTGCTGCGCCCGCTCCCTTACCGGGCCTTTGACGCCGGGAATGTCGTCGATGCATTCCGCTACATGCAGCAGTCGCGACACATCGGCAAACTGGTGGTGACCTATCGCGACGGAATTGCAGATGCCGCGATGGCCGCGCCCGCGGCAGCTGCGCGCTTGGAGCTCGCCGCCGACAGAACCTGGCTGATCACCGGGGGGCTAAGCGGGTTCGGGCTGCGAACGGCCGAATGGCTTGTTGAGCGCGGCGTACGCAATCTAGTGCTCGTCGGCCGCCGCGGTCCCGAGACGCTCGAGACGCGCACGGTACTCGCGCGGCTCGAGCGACAGGGGGTGCGCGTGCTGGCACGTGCCCGCGATGTTACCGATCGCGCGGCCCTCGAATCTCTGCTCGCGGAAATTGCGCGCGACCTGCCCCCATTGTGCGGCGTGGTGCACGCGGCGATGGTGGTCGAAGATGGTCTGATACGCGACATGAGCGCGGCGCAGATCAGGCGTGTCCTGGCACCGAAGATCGCGGGAGCACAGCTGCTGCATGAGCTGACCCGCACGCTGCCGCTCGAGTACTTCGTGATGTACTCGTCGGCCACTACGCTGTTCGGCAATCCCGGTCAGGGTAACTACGTGGCTGCGAATTGCGCGCTCGCGGCTCTGGCGCGCATGCGCCGGGCCGAGGGTCTGCCGGCAATATGCGTTCATTGGGGCGCCATCGGCGACGTCGGCTACCTGGCTCGCAACCAGAAGCTCAAGGAGGCGCTGCAGACCCGCATGGGTGGTGCGGCCCTGGGTTCGGCCACGGCGCTCGCCGCGCTGGAGGCAATGCTGCTCGCGGGTCGCGATGATCTCGGCGTCCTCGACTTTCAATGGAACTCGCTGACGCGCTCTCTTCCGAGCGCTGGATCGCCCAAGTTCAGCGAGCTGGCCCGCGAGGGCGGCGGAGAGCTCCCCGAAGAAGGTGGTGGGCTTGATTGGCGGCAGCTGATGGCCGAGCTCCCGCCGGAGGAGTTCGACAAGAAACTGGTTGAGCTCCTGAAAGTGGAGATCGGAGAAATCCTGCGCATTGGCCCCGATAAGATCAACGAGACTCTCGCGCTGCAGGACATGGGGCTCGATTCGCTGATGGGGGTGGAATTGGCGGTCGCTCTGGAGAGTCGCTTTGGAATCCGGCCGCCGGTTCTGTTGCTGAGCGACACGCCCACCGTCGCCAGGATGGGGGCCTGGTTGAGCGCGCAGTTGCGGGGCGGCGCGCGCGAGGGCGGGCCGGACGAGGTGCACGCTCAGATTGAGCAGCTGGCCAGTCAACACGCTGTCGATCCGCCTACGGCGGATATCGAGAAGGTTGCCAGTCAGCTGCGCTCGGGCACACCGGCCGACCGCCGGATGATCAACTAGCATGCAGCGCAAGACCTCACCGGGCCTCACGGCGGAGATGAAGGAACAGCTCATACAGCGAGGCCTCGCGGCGCGCATCAGGAAGGCGAGCGGCGTGCCAGCTGTTGCCGCCCGAAGCGAGCCAGGCGATTCACTCGCTGATCGGTATTGTCGTTTCGATCAGCACCCGGGGTATCAGCAGCTTCGTATCATCGCCGAAGGCGCGAAGCAGCTCGGGATCGCAAGCCCCTTCTTCCGACCGCACGAGGGAATTGCAGGCGCTCGAACCCATATCGCGGGTCGCGAGTACCTCAACTTCTCCAGTTACAACTACCTGGGCCTCAACGGCCATCCGGCCGTTACGGAGGCCGCCAAGGCGGCAATCGACAGGTATGGGACGTCGGTGTCCGCGAGTCGTGCGGTCTCGGGGGAGCGCCCCGTGCACCGCGAGCTGGAGCAGGCACTTGCTGGTGTCTACGGCACCGACGCGGCGGTGGTGCTCGTGAGTGGTCACGCCACCAACGTCACCACGATTGGATGCCTGTTCGGACCGCGTGATCTGGTGCTGCACGACGAGCTCATCCACAACAGCACCTTGCAAGGGATCCAGCTCTCGGGTGCGCGCCGTCTGCCGTTTCCGCACAACGACTGCAGTGCTGTCGATGACCTCCTGGCACGACAGCGCCGCGACTTCGAGCGGGTGCTCATCGTGATCGAGGGCATCTACAGCATGGACGGCGACTACCCCAACTTGCCCCGCTTTGTCGACGTCAAGCGTCGACACCGGGCGCTGCTCATGGTTGACGAGGCGCATTCGTTCGGCGTGATGGGGCCGTGCGGCCTCGGCATTCGCGAGCACTTTGGTGTTCCCGGTACCGACGTCGACATCTGGATGGGAACCCTCAGCAAGGCTCTCGCGGGCTGTGGGGGCTACATTGCCGGCTCTACCGCCCTGGTTGAGCATCTCAAGTTCCTGGCGCCGGGATTCCTTTACAGCGTCGGAATGGCGCCGCCGCTCGCGGCCGCCGCGCTCGCAGCACTCGAGCAGCTGCTGCAGCACCCTGAGCGACCGAGAACGCTCCGCGCGCGGGGCGCACTGTTTCTCGAGCTGGCGAGATCGGCCGGGATAGACACGGGTCTGAGCGCCGGAGTCTCAGTGATACCGGCGATTGTCGGCAGCTCGATCCACGCTGCGCGCCTGGCGGAAGGGCTGTTCGCACGCGGCATCAATGTGCAGCCGATTTTCTACCCCGCAGTGCCGGAGAAGCAGGCACGATTGCGGTTCTTTATGTCCTGCGAGCACAGCGAGTCCGATATTCGGGCTGTGGTCGCCGCACTGGCAGCGCAGCGGGGCGGGGGTTTCGCCTCAGCGCCGGAAGCCGGTAGGATAGGCACAGAACTATAAGAGCGTACCGGGAAGCGCAGCATGGTCATCGACGCAACGCGACTGATTTGGCGGGCTCTCACGGGCCGTATCCCGACGGGCATCGATCGGGCGAGTCTGGCCTACATCGAGCACTATCAGGAGCAGGCTCAGGCGCTGGTGGCGTGGGTGTCTTGGGGCTTTCTTCTGAGCCCGGCCGCCTCGCGACAGCTGTGGCAGCTGCTGCTCGCGGCGGGTCCCCGCTCCCGGGTGCGCATCGCGCTCGTCGTCGTGTGGGGGACGGTGGCGGGCATAGCCTCGTTCCGCTCGCCGACCGGACGCATTCTCATCAACACTGGCCATCTCGGCCTCGAGCGCGGCCTGTACCGCACGGTGCTCAGCCGTCACCGCTTCCGGCCCGTGTTCTTCATTCACGACCTCATCCCCCTGACCCATCCGGAATACTGCCGTCCGGGCGAGCGTGACCGGCACGCAGTGCGACTGCGCACCGCCCTGGAGCACGGCGTCGGACTCATTGCCAACTCACAGGCGACGCTCAAGGAGCTCACCGCGCACGCCGCGCAGATTTGCGTCAGCACTCCCCCGACGGTTGCCGCGCCGCTCGCGTCGAGTCTGCAGCGTCCGGCGACCCAGGTGCGGCCCATCGAGGAGCCCTATTTCGTCATCCTCGGAACGATCGAGGCACGCAAGAATCACTGCCTGCTGCTGCAGGTCTGGCGACAGCTGGTCGAGCGCTTCGGCAACGCCGCGCCGAAGCTCGTCATCATTGGGCAGCGCGGTTGGGAGTGCGAGAATGTTCTCGACTTGCTTGAACGCTGCGAGCCGCTGCGCGGTTTCGTGATAGAGCACTCCTCGTGCACGGATTGCGAGCTGAGCAACTATCTGCAGCACTCGTGTGCGCTGCTGTACCCGTCGTTCGCCGAGGGCTACGGCATGGCCCTCATCGAGGCGCTGACGCTCGGCGTGCCGGTGATCGTGAGCGACCTACCGGTCTTTCGCGAGGTCGGCGGAGACATTCCGGAGTACCTCGAGCCGCTGGACGGCAAGCGCTGGGCCGAGGTCGTGATGGAGTTTGCACGACCCGACAGCAGATTACGCGCCCTGCAGCTCGAGCGGCTCGGCCGCTACCAGGGACCGACGTGGTCCGAGCACTTCGCGATAGTCGACGGGCTTCTAAGGCGCCTTCCGGCGCTGCTCGAGGACGCGCCTCCGCCGTGGCGCAGCGTGCTCGGCGTCATTCAGCGACGTGTGCTCGGCGGTCGGTGAGCAGACAACGCTGCTTCCTGCTACTGCAGGGGGTGTGTTCACCGCTCTTCGCCAGACTCGCCGACGCCCTGCAGGCGAACCACCATCGGGTTCTGAAAGTCAATTTCACCGGCGGCGATCTCGCCTACTGGGGCACGCGACCCGCGTGGTTGTTTCGCGGACCGGCGGAGCGTCTGCCGCAGTTTCTCAGCAAGCAATGCGGCGGCCAGGGGGTGACCGATCAGGTGTTGTTCGGTGACTCGCGGGCGCTTCACCGAGAGGCGATCGCGTGGGCGTCTGAGCACGGCGTTCGTACCCATGTGTTCGAGGAGGGATACTTCCGCCCCCACTGGATTACGCTGGAGCGCGACGGAGTCAACGCGCGCTCGCACTTGCCACGCGATCCGCACTGGTTCAGACGTGTCGGGACCGCTCTTCCCGACGCGGGCGACGGCCAGTCGTTTGCTGCGCCGTTTCGTGCCCGTGCCTGGCACGACGTCCTGTATCACCTGGCCGGTGTGCTCAATCCGCTGCTGTTTCCTGGTTACCGCACCCACGCGATCGTCACCGCGCCGGTCGAGTACCTGGGGTACCTGCGGCGCTTCGGGCTGCTGACGCGTATCGGTCGCCGCGAGCTGGCCCGTTCGCGGCAGCTTGCACGCGGCGCGGCTCCCTACTACTTGCTGCTCCTGCAACTGAACGGTGACGCGCAGATCCGCGAGCACTCGTGCTTCCGCGACATGCGTGAGGTCATTGAGCTCGTCATGGCCTCGTTCGCGGGCCGCGCGCCGGCCGGGGCGCAGCTGGTGATCAAGAACCACCCGCTGGACACCGGGCTCGTCGACTACGCTGGCCTCATCGCGCAACTCGAGCGTCGTTTCGCGCTGAGCGGACGCGCCGAGTATCTTGAGGCCGGCGATCTGGAAGCACTGCTGGCGCGAGCGCGCGGCGTCGTGACCGTCAACAGTACCGCCGGCACGCTTGCGCTTGGCGCGGGCTGCGCCACGCTCGCGCTCGGCGAGGCGATCTATGACCTGCCGGGCCTCACCTTCCAGGGCTCCCTCGACGAGTTCTGGCGGCACGGCCAACCCGCTGATCCCGTGCTGTACCGCTGCTTCCGCAACACGGTCATTCACGCCACGCAGATCAACGGCGGCCTCTATTCCAGACCCGGTATCGGGTTGGCGGTACGCAATTCGATGCCGGCGCTCGCGGCCACGCAGTCACCGCTGGAGCAACTGCTGTGAGTCGCCCGCCGCCTCCGCGCTGCATTCTGATCACTGGCGCCACGGGCGCCATCGGCAGCGCGCTCGCCGAAGAATACGCCGAGCCGGGCATCACCCTGATCCTTCACGGCCGGCGGGCGGAGCGGCTCGAGGCGCTCGCGGCGAAGAGCCGCGCCGCGGGTGCGCGCGTGCTCACCCACTGCGGGGATCTGCGTGAAGTCGCGGCGCTGCGGAGCTGGGTCACGCAGCTGAGCGCCGCGGAGCCGATCGATCTCTTTATCGCCAACGCCGGCGTCAACACCAACATTGGGGCCGATCGTGCCGGCGAGCGCTGGGAGGCGACGAAGGCGCTGCTCGATACCAACATCACGGGCACAATCGCCGGCGTGGATGCCGTGCTGCCCGCGATGCGCGCCCGCCGACGTGGACAGATCGCGCTCATGAGCTCGCTCGCGGCCTTCTACGGCTTGCCCGTCACGCCGAGCTACTGTGCAAGCAAGGCGGCGCTCAGGGCCTACGGCGAGGCGCTGCGCGGCTGGCTGCGGGAGGAGGGGATCTGCGTCAGCGTCGTCATGCCCGGCTATGTCGATTCCGAGATGTGCCGCAGCATGCCGGGACCGAAGCCTTTTCTCCTCACGCCGCGCCAGGCGGCCCGCGTCATCCGGCGGCGTCTCGCGGCGAACCCGGCGCGCATCAGCTTTCCCGAGCCCCTCAGCTGGGGCTGCTGGTGGCTATCGGTCATGCGTCCGGGCCTCGCCGAGTGGATCCTGAAGCGGCTCGATTACGGTGGCTGAACTGCTCACCTACCGCGTGCTGCCCGCCGTGGCAGCCGGGGTGCTGCTGTCCTTCGTGTTCGAGTACACGCTGCGACCCCGGCCGCGGCCGGCCTGGCGGCGGCCATGGGCGGCGCTCGTGATGCATCTGGGCCTATGGCTCGCGGTGTTCGCGGCGGGGCTCGCCGCCTTGCGGCGCCCATGGTTCGCGGCCGCAAACGTCGACGCCCTATTGATCGGGCTCGTGCTGGTGAACAACGCCAAGCTCGAAGCGCTCCGCGAGCCGTTCGTCTGCCAGGACTTCGAGTACTTCACCGACGCGCTGCGGCACCCACGTCTGTACTTCCCGTTCCTCGGAATCTGGCGCCTCGCCCTCGCGCTTACCGTCATCATCGTCGCGCTTGTCGCCGGACTCGCGCTCGAAGTCTCGCTGGTGAGTGCGATCGGGCTGGGGTCCTTCGTCGTCGTCGTCGCAGCACTCGCAGCGCTGGCCACGGCGCTCCTCGTCGCGGCCGATCGGGCCCTGCCGGGCGCGAGCTACGATCCGGCGGCGGACCTGCGCCGCCTCGGGCTGCTCGCAAGCCTATGGCGCTACGGCGCCGACGAGTGGCGCCATCCGCCCGCCTTTTCAGCGCAGTCGGTGTTCGCCGCCGGCGGTACGCGCGGCGCGCGCCCACGGCCCGATCTCATCGCTATTCAGAGCGAGTCGTTCTTCGATCCACGCCGCAGCCTTCACGGCGTGCGGCGTGGGGTGCTCGCGCACTTCGATGCGCTTAAGGCCTCGGCCGCGGCGCACGGCGAGTTGCAGGTCGGCGCCTGGGGCGCCAACACGGTGCGCACTGAGTTTGCTTTCCTGAGCGGCATCCATCCGCAGACGCTCGGAGTCCACCGCTTCAATCCCTACCGCCGCGCCGCCCGGCAGCCGTTGCCTACCATCGCCTCTTACCTGAGGGGCCTCGGCTACCGCACCGTGTGCCTGCATCCTTATCCGGCGAGCTTCTATTGCCGTGATCTCGTCTTTCCGGCGCTCGGTTTCGATGAGTTCATCGACATCCGCGGCTTCGCGGACGCCGAGCGCGCCGGGCCGTTCGTGAGCGACCAGGCGGTCGCCGAGCGAATCTGCAGCCTGGTGCGGGCCACGGGCCGGACGCAGCCGCTGTTCGTGTTCGCGATCACCATGGAGAACCACGGGCCGCTGCACCTCGAGACCGCCACCCCGGAAGACATCGAGCGCTGGTGCAGCTCCCCGCCGCCGCGTGGGTGCGAGGATCTCGTTGTCTACCTGCGCCATCTCGCCCACGCCGACCTCATGATCGAGGCGCTGCGCGTGTGTCTCGCGGGGGCGGACGGTCCGGCGGGGCTGTGCTTCTACGGCGATCACGTGCCGATCATGGCCGGGGTCTACGCCGCGCTCGGCAGCCCGCCCGGCACGACCGAGTACCTTATCTGGAACAACGAAGCCGGCAGCGCGGCGCAGTGCGCCGCTGCTACGCCCGCCAGCGTCCCCGTCGAGCGGCTCAGTCTCCTGTGGCTGCAGCAGGCGGGGCTGATGGATCGAAGGCACTGCGATCCGGACAGCGTCGCCACACCTGGCGCCTGAGCCCGAGCCGCTCGAGCAGGTCGCCCGACCACCAGAAGAGGCCGATGCGTCGGTCACGCAGCGCGCGCAGCCGGAAGGGGTCGAGCCCAGCTGCGGGCAGGAATGGGTTGCGCCGCCCGTAGGCCCAGATCTCGACCCGCCGCACGGGCTTCGCGCTCGCGCCGCGGGCGTGGAAACCGTGGGTGTCGGCGACGATGAGCGTGTTCGCCGGAACCGCGAACTCCCGCGGTGGCGGCAGACCCATGGTGCGCAGCTCCCTGGGCGCGATGCGCAGCGACCCCTCGCGGCTGTACGCGTCGCCGTGCGAGGACCACGCGAGACTTTGCACCCGCTCCCACGCCAGGCGCCGTTTCGTGAGCCGGTGAGAGCCCGGGACATAGGTGAAGCACGCGCTGCCCGGCTCGACGTCGGTGAGATAGAGCCACGCCTTGACGGTGGCGTGGAAGGTATCGGAGTGGAGCGTCTCCTGCGGATCCTCGTCGCCGCTCCCGGCGTGACTCAACACCGTCTGGACGTACACCATGGGTTCGGCATCGAAGCTGCCGGCGTAACGGATGAGCCCGCGCCAGCGTGGGTCGGCGAGCAGCGCCGCGAGCGCCGGCATCGCCGCCAGAGCGGCGCAGTCACAGGCGATGCGGCGCGTCACGGCATCGCCCTGGATCTGCTCGCGCGCCACGCCGCGGAAGCCCCGCACCTGCCCGAGAAGCGTGGCGAATTGCGCTTCGGGGAGGAACTGCTGCTTCACGATGTAGCCGTCCCGGTCGAAGGCCGCGCGATCCTCGGCGGAGATGAGCGCCGTGAGGCGCCGCCGCCGCTGCTGCGCCAGCCGCGCGGCGGTTCGCAGCCGCCACAGGTGCAGACCGCGCGCATTGAGGAAGCGGCTGCCGATGAGCGGATTGTCGGTGAAGGACTTTGCCGAGGTGAGCAGCTGCGCCACCCACAGCGGCGCGAGCAGCACGTCCCGCAGCCTCCTCCCTAGCGCGCGATTCACGGTGACGATCGGACCCGCTCTGGAGACGCCCCGGGCACAGCGTTTACTTGACTTCGCGCGTGCGTCCTGCGCCAGCCTTGCGGAGTGAGCGCGGCTTACGAGCGGTGCCGCGGGCGATCGCGACCTTGCGCTGCGCCTTGTGGGCGCTGCGCGAGACAGGCCGCGGCCGCGCGCGCGGCGGACTGGCGCGTGCGGCGGTGTCGGTGGCCGCCGCGGCGCGTTTTCCTACCGCGGGCTTTTTCACCGGCGCGGCCTTTGTGGCGCGGGCTGCAGCCGCGGTGCCATCGGTGG
>CAWDQL010000001.1:0-585591 GCA_963804465.1 uncultured Gammaproteobacteria bacterium | reverse complement strand
TGAAGCCTGGCGGTGACCTACTCTGGCATGCCTGAAAGGCACACTACCATCGGCGCAGGGCGTTTTCACTTCCGAGTTCGGAAAGGGATCGGGTGGTTCCCACTCGCTATGGCCGCCAGGCAATCTGTTTGAGGTTCACGGGCCGCGCCTTATCGGCGCGGCCCGTGCGCCTCCAATCCGGTTTGAAGTCTCTGCTTCGACGCTTGTCGCGTTCACGATGGAAAAGCTCCATCGGCATCATCCTCTCGTGGATCAAACCACTTGAGGTTATATGGTCAAGCCTCACGGGCAATTAGTACTGGTTAGCTGAAGCCATTACTGGCCGTACACACCCAGCCTATCAACCACGTAGTCTTCGTGGGCCCTTCAGGGGAGTCGAGCTCCCAGGGAGATCTAATCTTGGGGGGGGCTTCCCGCTTAGATGCTTTCAGCGGTTATCCCGTCCGCACATAGCTACCCGGCAGTGCCACTGGCGTGACAACCGGAACACCAGAGGTGCGTCCATCCCGGTCCTCTCGTACTAAGGACAGCTCACCCTCAAATCTCCAACGGCTACGGAAGATAGGGACCAAACTGTCTCACGCATGTTGATTCCACTGTTTCCAGTGGCATGGACTATACCTTCACCCTCAACTTGCTCTTGAGGGGACTGGCGTCTTAGCCGCCGTTAGTCCCGGCGACTCTCTCCTTAATGGATCAGTCTCTACAGGGGCATGGAGACGACTTGATCTGGACGAGTGTCCGATCGAGTCAATGCAACCAATCAACGCAAGGGTTGCAGTGACATCGTAACCAGCCTTCCCTCGGTATTACCCTTTGAAGTCAGTTTGCAACTTCAGGAGGGCTCCACCGATATGAGCCAGTGACATTTTTCCGGGAATTACTTCCCGGCAACGCAGTGTTGTCTACGTTTTGAACCCAGCTCGCGTACCACTTTAATCGGCGAACAGCCGAACCCTTGGGACCTGCTACAGCCCCAGGATGTGATGAGCCGACATCGAGGTGCCAAACTCCTCCGTCGATGTGGACTCTTGGGAGGAATAAGCCTGTTATCCCCGGAGTACCTTTTATCCGTTGAGCGATGGCCCTTCCATACAGAACCACCGGATCACTATGACCTGCTTTCGCACCTGCTCGACTTGTCAGTCTCGCAGTCAAGCACCCTTATGCCATTGCACTCTTTAGCGCGATGACCGACCGCGCTGAGGGTACCTTTGCACTCCTCCGTTACTCTTTAGGAGGAGACCGCCCCAGTCAAACTACCCACCATACAGTGTTCCCGGTCCGGATAACGGACCAAGGTTAGAACTCCGACATTATCAGGGTGGTATTTCAACGTTGCCTCCACAAGAGCTAGCGCCCCTGCTTCAAAGGCTCCCACCTATCCTACACAGACAAGGTCAAAGTTCAGTGTAAAGCTGTAGTAAAGGTTCACGGGGTCTTTCCGTCTTTCCGCAGCTACGCCGCATCTTCACAGCGATTTCAACTTCACTGAGTCTCGGGTCGAGACAGTGGGGCCAGCGTTACGCCATTCGTGCAGGTCGGAACTTACCCGACAAGGAATTTCGCTGAGGTCTGTTAACTTCGCTTGCGCGAAGCGATAAGCCTGTTCCTTTCAGACTTACCCTGCATGTCGCCATGCAGCTCGGACTATATCTTCACCGACAAATAGGTCGTCGGTGTTCGGCGTGTAGTCTCTGAGGATTCTGATTATTTCGGTACGTGGCTTACAGTGATTCATGGTCTCGGCGATCTTGACCATCTCGATCAACCCATCACGGGTCAGATGCGCGCTGGTCTCCATCAACCGCAAACACTCTACGAACTTCAAGAAGTCAACTTGCTTGGAAGTTCGCAGCCGATACTGCTTAAAGAACGGAACGATCGTCTGAACGAGATCACTCCGTTTCCGTACGCAGTACCGATGCACATGTTCCTTGTGGTTGTCATACCGCCTATTGACATAGACGTCGCCAACTCCAAAGAACTCCATGAGAGAGCGGAGACACCCAAGGCTCTTGGCACCTTGCGTCACTGCAAACTCATGCGCCACTTGGAAGCCGGTCTTGTAACCCCGTCGATTGTCTCGATGAGGCTGCCGAATGAAGTTGATTGAGAAACAACCTTCTCCATCGACGAAACCGGTGATCCATCCGATTTTGATCAGCCTTTCCTGCTGATTTTCCGCATCCGTCGGTTTGTCACTGCCCAGCTCACTAACACTGTTAGATGTTAATTTGCGGAACGAGTACCGCGGAATACACGGATTTTCCAGCATATAGCCGAATTTTACTAAGGCAACGATTCCTGAAACCTTAGGACCGTTTATGTTGTTACATCAATACGCAAATCTGCCGTATTGATGAAGTAATGCGTTGCGCATTACTTCTGCATGTCGCCATGCAGATCGGACTATCTCATCTCTTCGAAGTGAAGAGCCCGGCGTATAGTCTCTGAGGATTCCGATCGTTCGATCGGCCTTTCCTGCTGATTGTCCGCACCTCTCAGATTTTCACTGCCGCTTGCAGCGGCGAGTACTGGAGGATTCACGGAGTTTCCAGCATATAGCCAGGTTTATTTACGTAACTACAACTTAGGTCCTAGTTCATCACTCTGCAGCTGCACTCGACGAATTGCTCGTCCGTCTCTATCTATAGTTACGGCCGCCGTTTACCGGGGCTTCGATCAGGAGCTTCGCCTTGCGGCTGACCCCATCAATTAACCTTCCGGCACCGGGCAGGCGTCAGACCCTATACATCCACTTACGTGTTAGCAGAGTCCTGTGTTTTTGGTAAACAGTCGCAGCCCCCGATTACCTGTGACCTGTCGCTGCTTGTGGAGTAAATCCACTCACAACAGCAGGCATACCTTCTCCCGAAGTTACGGTATCAACTTGCAGAGTTCCTTAACCCGAGTTCTCTCAAGCGCCTTAGGAGATCATCTCCTCACCCACCAGTGTCGGTTTACGGTACGGTCAATTCCAACCTGAAGCTTAGAGGCTTTTCCCGGAAGCGTGGCGTCGATCACTTCGGAGACCGAAGTCTCCTCGTACTCAGTTCTCGGTGTTGAATGACCCTCCGGATTTTCCAGGAAGATCCACCTACGGCCTTGAACGGCACTGCTGCCGCTGATCTAGCCTTCTCCGTCACCCCATCGCAGTTGGAATCGGTGCAGGAATGTTAACCTGCTTTCCATCGACTACACCTTTCGGTCTCGCCTTAGGAACCGACTCACCCTCAGCCGATTAACGTGGCTCAGGAAACCTTGGGTTTTCGGCGAGCGGGTTTTTCACCCGCTTTAACGTTACTCATGTCAGCATTCGCACTTCTCATACCTCCAGCATGCCTCGCAGCACACCTTCGCAGGCTTAGAGAACGCTCCCCTACCGCGTACAGATCCGAAGACCCGCACACCCATAGCTTCGGTGCTCGGCTTAGCCCCGTTAAATCTTCCGCGCGAGCCGACTAGACCAGTGAGCTATTACGCTTTCTTTAAAGGATGGCTGCTTCTAAGCCAACCTCCTGGCTGTCTATGCCTTCTCACATCGTTTACCACTTAGCCGAAACTTTGGGACCTTAGCTGATGGTCTGGGTTGTTGCCCTTTTCACAACGGACGTTAGCACCCGCTGTGTGTCTCCCGAGTATCACTTCAGGGTATTCGGAGTTTGCATGGAGTTGGTAGGCCGAGATGGCCCCCTTCTCCAAACAGTGCTCTACCCCCCTGAGTGTTCACTCGAGGCACTACCTAAATAGCTTTCGGGGAGAACCAGCTATCGCCAGCCTTGATTAGCCTTTCACTCCTATCCACAACTCATCGACGCACTATTGCAACAGTGGTTCGTTCGGACCTCCAACCAGTGTTACCTGGTCTTCATCCTGGTCATGGATAGATCGACTGGCTTCGGGTCTATTCCCAGCGACTGTGACGCCCGTTTAAGACTCGGTTTCCCTACGGCTCCCCTATGCGGTTAGCCTCGCCACTGAAAATAACTCGCTGACCCATTATACAAAAGGTACGCCGTCACCCCTTGCGGGGCTCCGACTGCTTGTACGCATACGGTTTCAGGTTCTATTTCACTCCCCTCTCCGGGGTTCTTTTCGCCTTTCCCTCACGGTACTGGTTCACTATCGGTCGGTAGAGAGTATTTAGCCTTCGAGGATGGTCCCCCGATGTTCAGACAAGATTTCACGTGTCTCGTCCTACTCTTTGTCGCTCACGGGATTGTGCTTTCGTGTACAGGGCTATCACCTTCTGTGGCCAGACTTTCCAGACTGTTTCACTAGCACTCACCCGATTACCACGACTGGGCTGGTCCCCGTTCGCTCGCCACTACTAGGGGAATCTCGGTTGATTTCTTTTCCTCCGGCTACTGAGATGTTTCAATTCGCCGGGTTTGCTTCCAACACCTATGAATTCAGTGTTGGATACCTCTTGCGAGGTGGGTTTCCCCATTCGGAAATTGCCGGGTCAAAGCTTGTTTGCCAGCTCGCCGACACTTATCGCAGGCTACCACGTCCTTCATCGCCTTCTACCGCCAAGGCATCCGCCATATGCGCTTACTCGCTTGACCATATAACCCCAAGGAGTTTGGGGATATGGAGCTGATTCACATTGCGAACGCGACATTTTCAAGCATTGAGTTCAAAGAAACACTTTCGCTTGAAAACTTAGCGTCAAAACAAAAAACTTCTCCGGATTGTTAAAGAGCAGACGATGCGCTGGTCGGCATCGCCGCTGACCTCGCGATTTCTCGCGCGATCACGCGAGCACATGTTGGAACCTGGTGTTGGTTCGGGCCATGAGCTCGCGTCATCGCACGCTGCGAGGGGGGCGGGAGGGCTGGTGGAGCCAGCCGGGATCGAACCGGCGACCTCCTGCTTGCAAAGCAGGCGCTCTCCCAGCTGAGCTATGGCCCCTCCTGATACCTGGTGGGTCTGGGAGGAGTTGCACCTCCGACCTCACCCTTATCAGGGGTGCGCTCTAACTAACTGAGCTACAGACCCAACTCTGCAGCCTCATTAGCCACAAGCGCCTACGGGCCGCCGCCCCAGATGTGTTGGACAGGTAATTTGTGCTGGGAACTCGCGCCTCAGTACTTAAGGCGCCGGTTCTCTTGAAAGGAGGTGATCCAGCCGCACGTTCCCGTACGGCTACCTTGTTACGACTTCACCCCAGTCATTGACCACACCGTGGTAGGCGCCCCCCTTGCGGTCAGGCTACCTGCTTCTGGTGCAGTAAACTTCCATGGTGTGACGGGCGGTGTGTACAAGACCCGGGAACGTATTCACCGCAGCAATGCTGATCTGCGATTACTAGCGATTCCGACTTCATGGAGTCGAGTTGCAGACTCCAATCCGGACTACGACAGATTTTCTGGGATTGGCTCCCGCTCGCGCGTTGGCTTCCCTCTGTATCTGCCATTGTAGCACGTGTGTAGCCCTGGTCATAAAGGCCATGATGACTTGACGTCATCCCCACCTTCCTCCGGTTTGTCACCGGCGGTCTCCTTAGAGTGCCCAACTAAATGGTGGCAACTAAGGACAAGGGTTGCGCTCGTTGCGGGACTTAACCCAACATCTCACGACACGAGCTGACGACAGCCATGCAGCACCTGTCTCTGGGCTCCTTGCGGCACTCCCATATCTCTACGGGATTCCCAGGATGTCAAGACCAGGTAAGGTTCTTCGCGTTGCATCGAATTAAACCACATGCTCCACCGCTTGTGCGGGTCCCCGTCAATTCCTTTGAGTTTCAACCTTGCGGCCGTACTCCCCAGGCGGAGGACTTAGCGCGTTAGCTACGACACTGGGAGGCTTACCCTCTCAACGTCTAGTCCTCATCGTTTATGGCATGGACTACCAGGGTATCTAATCCTGTTTGCTCCCCATGCTTTCGAACCTGAACGTCGGTGCTGGACCAGGAAGCCGCTTTCGCCACTGGTGTTCCTTCAGATATCTACGCATTTCACCGCTACACCTGAAATTCCGCTTCCCTCTTCCGCACCCTAGCTGCACAGTCTCGAATGCAATTCCCAGGTTGAGCCCGGGGCTTTCACATCCGACTTATCCAACCGTCTACGTTCGCTTTACGCCCAGTAATTCCGATTAACGCTTGCACCCTCTGTATTACCGCGGCTGCTGGCACAGAGTTAGCCGGTGCTTTTTCTGTGGGTTAGGTCAAGACCCAGAGGTGTTAGCCCTGAGCTTTTCATCCCCACTAAAAGTGCTTTACAACCCGCAGGCCTTCTTCACACACGCGGCGTCGCTGGATCAGGGTTTCCCCCATTGTCCAATATTCCCCACTGCTGCCTCCCGTAGGAGTCTGGGCCGTGTCTCAGTCCCAGTGTGGCTGGTCGTCCTCTCAGACCAGCTACGGATCGTCGCCTTGGTAGGCCGTTACCCTACCAACTAGCTAATCCGACTTCGGCTCATCCATCGGCGCGAGGTCTTGCGATCCCCCGCTTTCCCCCGAAGGGCTCATGCGGAATTAGCCAACCTTTCGGCTGGTTATTCCCCACCATTGGGCAGATTCCGAAGCGTTACTCACCCGTTCGCCGCTCGTCAGCACGTATTGCTACGCCTGTTACCGCTCGACTTGCATGTGTTAGGCACGCCGCCAGCGTTCAATCTGAGCCAGGATCAAACTCTTCACTTGAAGATTTTGAAATCAACATCGAAGAGTAAATCCAAAAATGGCTCCAACTTACTGCTGGACATCTTTGGTCACTCGGTCTTGGCACCAAAGGCACCTTGACGCGAGTCCCCACACAAATTACCTGCCAAACTTTTAAAGAGCACCCGGGAGCGCTGGGGCTTCGGGAAAAATGGGTCGGCGGCATAGCCATGGGCTACACCCCGTCCAGTAAGTAAACACACACGAACTCGCCGCCCTGGGCCGCTTTGCCGGCCGAGGCTGCGAGGGGCGCGCAGTATAGCCCCCCAAAAACCCTTGTCAACGCACTGTCATCTGGCCCACGGACCCCTTTTCGTAACGAGCAGGGATTTCCCGGGTTCTGAAGGGGTTGGAAGGCCCCCGATGCGGCCGTCTTGCCGCGACGGACATGCTTAAGGTGAGGGCTGAGGTTAGAGGTTCAATGGGTGTCCGCTGCCAGGGGTCGCAGAAAGCCCCTGGCCGGTCAGGGCTTTGGCTCAAGCTTGAGCTTGGCAAAGCGCTTTGCCCCCACCTGAAACACGTGCTCGGCCCCGGCTTTGAGGGTCAGGCCCCGATCGCTCACCCGGGCGCCGTCGATCTTCACCGCCCCCTCCTCGATCTTGCGGTTGGCCTCTGAGGTGCTGGCAGCGAGCCCCGCTTCCTTGAGGAGATTGGCGATCCGCAGCCCCGCCGCAGCCACCGCAATCACCTTCACCGGCAGGTCCTGCGGCACCGCTTTCTCGCTCACGCGCGCCATGAAGTCACGCTGCGCGCGCTCGGCGGCTTGCAGGCCGTGGAAGCGCGCAGTGAGCTCGCTCGCGAGCTCGAGCTTGATGTCGCGCGGGTTGCGGCCTTCCCCTGCCGCCCTCTGCAGCGCGCTGATGTCGCTGAGCGGCCGGAACGAGAGCAGCTCGTAGTAGCGCCACATGAGCGTGTCCGAGATCGACATCAGCTTGCCGAACATACTGTCGGGCTCCTCGGTGATGCCGATGTAGTTGCCGAGCGACTTCGACATCTTGTTGACGCCGTCGGTCCCTTCGAGGAGCGGCAGCGTGATCACCACCTGCGGCTCCTGGCCGTAGGCTTCCTGCAGCGCCCGTCCGACGAGCAGATTGAACTTCTGATCGGTGCCGCCGAGCTCGACGTCGGCGCGCATCGCGACCGAGTCGTAGCCCTGCGCGAGCGGATAGAGAAACTCGTGGATCGAGATCGGCTGGCCTGCCTTGTAGCGCTTGGCGAAGTCGTCGCGCTCGAGCATGCGCGCCACGGTGTAGTGCGCGGCGAGCCGCACCACATCCGCCGCCGTCAGCGGCGACAGCCAGCGCGAGTTGAAATCGATGTGGGTGCGCTCGCGGTCGAGGATCTTGAAGACCTGCCCCTCGTAGGTGCGTGCGTTCGCCTGGATCTCCGACAGGGTGAGCGCCGGGCGCGTGGCGTTGCGGCCCGTGGGATCGCCGATCATCCCGGTGAAGTCGCCGATGAGAAAAGTGACCTCGTGGCCGAGCTGTTGAAACTGGCGCATCTTGTTGAGCAGCACCGTGTGCCCGAGATGCAGGTCCGGCGCGGTCGGATCGAAGCCCGCCTTGACGCGCAGCGGCGTGCCGCGCCTGAGCTTCTTCGCCAGCTCCGGCGGCGTCAGCACTTCGCTCGCACCGCGCTCGAGCTCTGCGATCTGTTGCTCGAAATTCATCCTCTTTCCCGTGAAGCCGGTGGCGGAACCCAAGGCCCGCCGCCGATAAACTCCGTCCCTGCGGTACTTAACATACATTGACCCGCGCGCCGCGGCCCGGTACGGTGCGCGCTTTCATGGTATCCACCAAAACAATCTCATAAGTCTACTGATGGCGCTGCGCTTCCGTCTCCCGAAACCTTCCCTTGCCTTCTATCTCCAGGCGGCCGCCTGCGGGGTCGTCGCCTGGTCGCTGTGGAACGGCGGACTCGACCTCGCGCGCGCTCCGGCGAGAGCAGCCGCGGGCACGCCCCCCGCCGCTGCCGCCGGCCCTGCGCCTGCCGTTACCACTCCCGCAGCAACGACTGACAGCCCGGCGGCTCCCGGCACGACCCTTGCGGAGGCGACTGCCCCAGCGGCAGGCGCCACTGCCGTGAGTCCCACGGCTGCGCCGACCGCTGCAGCCGGTGCTGCCGCGACGACCGCCGCCGTCACGAGCCCGCAACCGGTGCTCGCCGGGATCGACGTCACGGTGAGCCCTAACGACACGCTCGACCGGATCTTCCGCCGCCTGAAGCTGAGTCTCGCCGACCTCGCATCGCTCCGCTCGCTGCCCGGACTCAAGGCGCGCCTCGACAGCCTGCGCCCCGGGGAATCGCTGCATCTCACGCGCAGGGATGGCGAGCTCTTCGGGCTCGAGCGGCGTCTGAGTGACGCCGAGACGCTTAAAGTCGTGCGCGACGGCGTCGCGCTCAAGGCGGATGTCGTGGAGAACCCGCTCGAGATGCGCACGCGCACCGTCTCGGGACGCATCGACAGCTCGCTGTTCGAGGCCGTCGAGGCGGCGGGCGCCCACGATCTGACCGCGGTTGCGCTCGCCGATATCTTCGGCTGGGACATCGACTTCGTGCTCGACGTGCGTCCCGGCGACTTGTTCGTCGTTACTTATGATGAGATCTGGCGCGACGGCAGCTATCTCAGGGACGGCCCGGTGCTCGCCGCCTCATTCGTGAACCAGGGGCGCGAGTTCCGTGCGGTGCGCTACACCGACCCGTCGGGCGCGACCGGCTACTACAACCCCGACGGCCGCAGCGTCCACCGCGCGTTCCTGCGTGCGCCGCTCGAGTTCACGCGCGTGAGCTCGCGCTTCAACTCGGCGCGCATGCACCCGATCCTGAACCGCATCCGCGCCCACAAGGGAGTGGACTACGCCGCGCCGACCGGCACTCCGGTGCGTGCGGCGGGCGACGGAGTCATCCGCTACGCCGGCGTGATGGGCGGCTACGGCAATCTCATCGAGATCTCGCACACCCACAGCATCACGACCGTCTACGGCCACCTGTCGCGCTTCGCCCATGGCACCCGCCCGGGCGCGCACGTGACCCAGGGGACGGTGATCGGCTACGTCGGCATGACCGGGCTCGCGACCGGACCGCACCTGCACTACGAGTACCGCGTCAACGGCGTGTTCAAGAACCCCCAGACTGTCGCTCTGCCGGCGGCAGAGCCCATCAACTCGGGCTACGCCGCGGACTTCCGCGCCAAGTCCGCCGCGCTGCTCGCCTCCCTGGACCTCGCCAACGGCCTGATGCTGGTCTCGCGCTGACGCGCGGCGCGCGCCTTCGCGTCAGCGGCCCGCGACGCCGCTGTCCGCGATCCCCCGATTCCACAGCAGCAGCGTCGCGTAGCCGCGCCAGGGAACCCATGCCCTGGCGCGCTTCTCGGCGGCGGCGACGGTGCGAGCCGCTGAGCGGAGCGCGGCGCGAGTGCGCGGCAACGGCAGATCGCTCCCCGGAAAGGCATCCGGCTCGCCGAGCGCACGCAGCGCCACATACTGCGCCACCCAGGGCCCCACGCCGGGAACCGCGAGGAGAGACTTCACGACCTGATCCGCGGGGCCGCAGAGAGTCACCCGACGGTCGCGAACCGCGCGCGCCAGCGCCTGGAGCGCGGCGCTGCGTGCGGCCGTCAGCCCGACGCGCGTCAGGTCCGCCTCCGCGAGCCGCTCCGGCGATGGGAACAGATGCGTCAACTCCTGGGTTGGCTCGGCGATGCGGTCCCCGAAGCATTGCACGAGCCGCTCGGCCAGCCGACGCGCCGACGGCACGCTCATACGATGCCCGAGCACGCCGCGCACGGCGCACTCGAAGACATCCCAGACCCCCGGGATTCGCAGGCCCGGCCGCTCTATCACCAGCGGCCGCAGTAGCGGGTCCGCCGACAAAACGTCCGCGATCGGCGCCGGGTCGGCGGTGAGGTCGAAGACGCGACGCGCCGTGGTGGCGATCTCGAACAGGTCGCCGGGCTCGGCGCGCCATACCTGCAGCCGCAGCGCGTGCTCGCCCTGCACCGGCGCCACCTGCAGCCGCGCGTAGCCGCGCGCCAGCCGTATGGTGCGTGCGTAGCCACTGGCGCTGACCTGCTCGACTCCGCGGATGGCACGGCGAGCGAGAAATGCGGCCACGCCGTCCCAGTCGTACGGCGGCCGATAGGCCAGTGTCAGGGAGACCTGCTCGTCGCCGCTCGAGGTGACCGGTCCGCGCCGGCGCCGGCGCCGGCGCCGGCGCTCGCGCTCGGCGTGCGGCGAAACGCAGCCCGGTAGGCTTCGTTGAACCGCCAGGCTGCCGAATCCAGCAGTCATGGCAACCTGAGTGATCGGCAGGCTCGTCTCATCGAGCAGCTGCTTCGCAAAATGCAGGCGCCGCGTCTGGGCGACCGCGACCGGTGAGACTCCCACGTGCTCGGCGAACAGCCGGTCCAGATGTCGCGCTCCCACGCCGACCCTGAGCGCCAGCTCATCGACCGTGCCACCGTCGAGTGCCCCCTCCTGGATCAGACGCAGCGCCCGGCGCACGACCGCCGACGGTCCGAGCCACGCCGGGCTCCCCGGCGCCACCTCTGGCCGACAGCGGCGGCAGGGGCGATAGCCGGCCGCCGCAGCCGCGGCTGCGGTAGCGTAGTAGCGCACGTTGGTTTTCTTGCAGCGTGGTGCCGGGCAGATCGGTCGGCAGTAGATCCCGGTCGTGAGCACCGCGATGTAGAACTTACCGTCGAAGCGTGCATCCCTGCTGATGCGCGCGCGATGCAGGGCGGCTCGGTTCAGACCCGGTACTTCGTTCATTCCGCACGACGCTACACGCACCGCCGCTGAACGGCCAGACGTGAGCCAATCCTGAAGGCCGCCGGACGGGAGCCGCACAGCTCCCGCCGGCGGACGCGCCCTCAATGCTGACTCCCGGCGCGTACTGGCGTCGCCACGAAGGCCTGTCCGGTGGTCGTGCTGCCGGTGATCTGTCCCTGATCGTTGATATCAAAGAGCAGCGCGATGGGACCGGTGAGCCCCGAGCCCGGCGCGATCAGGCCGTTGAGGTTGGTCACCAGCCCGTCCTGATAGATCCAGGGATGGAGGTTGCCGCTCGCATCGTTCGAATAGCCCACGACCTGACCACTCTCGTTGATGCTGGTGGCAGCTCCCGCGATGTCTCCCGCAAGCAGCGGCAGGAACACCCAGCCCTGCTGCGGCGTCCACATGAAGGGCGGCGTGAAGTTGCCGGCCGCATCGCCCGGCACGCCGGCAAAGCCGACCACATCGCCATGCTCGTTGATCATCATCGGGGTGTTCCAGTACGGCGCTCCGTTCGGGTTGACGAGCACCGTCAGGTTGCCGTTCTCCCACAGCACGGCGTGTTTGCCGGTGGGCCCGCCAACGGCAAAGCCGCAGCTGCCCGCGATTCCGACCACCTGGCCGCGATCATTGATCGCGGTGGCGGCGCCGGAGGTGTCCCCGGCGGGCAGCGGCAGCGCGTGAATCTCGGCGCTTCCCGGCCCCCAGACGACCGGCTTGAACTGCAGCACCTGCGGGCTGATGCAGCTCGGGTCGTGCACGGTGTTCTCAGCCCAGCCCACCGTCTGGCCCAGATTGTTGGTGCCGGTGGCGAAGCCGTTCGTGCCCCCGAGGGTCGGCAGCGGCCGCATTCCGGTGAGCGGATCCCACACGAAGCCGAGGCAGACATTGAAGTTCGGGTTGTTGAGGAAGAACCCACAGCTCCAGCCCTCCTTGTTGGGATCCAGCTGATCGGTGAGAGAGATTCCGGAGATCAGGCCGAGCAGGTTCTTCACCGGCCACTGCACCCGGCTGCTCAGGCCGGAGCCGGCGCCGAGCGTACCCAGGTCCACCTGCTGGCCGTAGGCCCAGAGGCTGGCGTGCAGCGCGCCGTTGGCCAGGGTGTAGCTCCCGGAGACCAACCCAAAGTCGTTGACACTGTTCCCCTGGGCGCTCGCGCTGCTGAGTATCGTCACCTGGTACGTGGTGGCCGCAGCCGGGCCGGCTGCCTCCAGGTACGCGCCCGGCGCACAGCATGCGGCCGCCAGTACCACACATGAGAACCGACGCATGTCGCCTCCTCCCTGCCGTTTGTGAATGAGCGGGGCGCAAGCTACTCCGGGCGCGGCGCGGTTACCGGCGGAATTCGGACGCGCTTAGCCCTGATAGAGTGTGGATCTCGAAAATCAACGAGGTGCTGTATGAATATTCATCTGACCGTGCTCACGATCGGCCCCGTCGTGTCGCTCATCGCGGGCATTCTGATCCTGGTGATGCCGCGACTTCTGAACTACATCGTCGCCGTCTATCTGATCGTCATCGGCGTGCTGGGCCTCATCCGCTGAGGGTGTTCGCGTGCGGCGCCTCTCGCCCCTGATCCTCGGATGTCTCGCCGCGACGTGGCTGATCTGGGGATCGACCTATCTCGCCATAAAATTCGCGCTCCCCGGCTTCCCGCCCTTCTTCCAGATGGGCAGCCGCTTTCTGCTGGCGGGCGGGGTGCTGCTCGGCTGGGTCCGGCTGCGCGGCCAGAAACTGCCCAGCCGGCGCGAGTGGCGCAACGCGGCACTCATCGGCGCCCTGATGCTGCTCGGCGGCATGGGGTGCACCGCCTATGCCGAGCAAACGGTCGCCTCAGGACTCGTGGTGGTATTCATCGCCATCTGTCCGGTGCTCGTGGCACTCGCCAACCTGCCGTTCGGGATACGGCCGCGGCCGATCGAGACCGCCGGGATCGCGATCGGCATCGTCGGCGTCGCGCTGCTCGCGAGCGGCGCGGGCTTCGGCGCCTCGCCCGCCGGCCTTGCGGCGATGGGCACCGCGACGGTCTGCTGGTCGACGGGCAGCGTCCTCAGCGTGCGGCGTTTTACGCTCGCGGCGGGCTCGGTGGGCTTTGCAAGCGAGATGCTGTGCGGCGGCGTGCTGCTCCTCGTCGTCTCGCGGTTGCTCGGTGAGCGCTTTCACTGGCCGCCGCCGCCGCTCGCGGCGGCGGCCTGGGGCTACCTGGTGGTTTTCGGATCGCTGATCGCATTTACCGCCTACATGACGCTGCTCTCGCGCACGCGGGCGGCGCTCGCCACGAGCTATACGTTCGTCAATCCGCTGATCGCGCTGCTGCTCGGGACAGGGCTGGGGGGCGAGACGGTGAGCCCACGGGAGTGGCTGGCCGCCGGCATCGTCGTCCTCGGCGTCGTCACGCTGATGGCCGGCAGGCCGTCACCCGAGACTGTCGCTCACCTCGAGGGCCGCAGCCCGATCCCGTCCGGGACGACGCCGTAAGGGCTTGTTCACGGAAGCGTCCCACCCGGCTGGTATGCTTAGAGCTTCGCACCCACGTGCCGCAGCCGAATCAATGGACGCTCCGGATCTCAAGGCCCCACAGCACTACATCAACCGGGAACTGTCGTTCCTCGAGTTCAACCAGCGGGTGCTCGACCAGGCCTTCGATGAGTCGGTGCCGCTGCTCGAGCGGCTGCGGTTCCTGTGCATCTCGTGCAGCAATCTGGATGAGTTCTTCGAGATCCGCGTCGCCGGCCTCAAGCAGCTGACCGAGCTCGGCGGCGGCCACCCGGTCCCCGATGGCATGTCGACACCCGAGCAGCTCGCCGCGATCCACGACCGGGCCACGCGCCTGGTGGCCGAGCAGTACCGCTGCCTCAATGACCTGCTGCTTCCCGCGCTCGCCGCCGAAGAGGCGCCGCTGCTGGAGCGCCAGGACTGGAGCCCGAGCGCCAACGAGTGGCTCGAGCAGTACTTCGAGCGCGAGGTGGAGCCGGTGCTCTCGCCGCTCGGCCTGGATCCGTCGCGCCCCTTCCCGCGCATCCAGAACAAGAGCCTCAACTTCATCGTGCGGCTCGAAGGCAAGGATGCCTTCAATCGCAACAGCGAGCTGGCGATCGTGCAGGCGCCGCGCTCGCTGCCGCGCGTGGTGCCGCTGCCGCCGGAGGGCCCGGGCCGCACCTGCGTGCTGCTCTCGACCATCGTGCAGACCTTCGTCCACAAGCTGTTCACCGGCATCAAGGTGATCGGCTGCTACCAGTTCCGCGTCACCCGCAACAGCGATCTGTTCGTCGACGAGGAGGAGATCGATGACCTGCGGCGTGCGCTCGAGGGCGAGCTCATCCACCGCCGCTACGGCGCCGCCGTGCGGCTCGAGGTCGCGAGCGACTGCCCCGACGACATGGTGAAGTTCCTGCACGCGCAGTTCGGCTCGAACGGCCTCGACACCTACTACGTGCCGGGCCCGGTCAATCTCAACCGCCTGTCGGCGGTGTATGACCTGGTGCAGCGCTCGGACCTGAAGTACCCGATCTTCACGCCCGGGCTGCCGAAGCGCCTGGTCGGCACCACTGACCTGTTCGCCTGCATCCGTCAGAAGGACCTGCTGCTGCATCACCCGTACCAGAGCTTCGCCCCGGTGATGGACTTCGTGCGCCAGGCGGCCGCCGACCCGCAGGTGCTCGCGATCAAGATGACTCTGTACCGCGCGGGTCACGACTCGCCGCTGGTGGATGCGCTGGTGGCGGCGGCGAATGCCGGCAAGGACGTGACCGTGATCGTCGAGCTGCGCGCGCGCTTCGATGAGGAAGCCAACATCGAGCTCTCCAACCGCCTGCAGGAGGCGGGCGCGCACGTCATGTACGGCGTGGTGGGCTACAAGACCCACGCCAAGCTGGCGCTGGTCGTGCGCCGCGAGTCGGGCGGCATCCGCCGCTATTGCCACCTCGGCACCGGCAACTACCACCCGCGCACCGCGCGGCAGTACACCGACTACGGCCTGTTCACCTGCGACGACGAGGTCGGTCAGGATGTGCATGAGCTGTTCCTGCAGCTCACCAGCCTCACGCAGACGCCGAAGCTCAATCGCCTGACGCAGTCACCCTTCGGCATGCACGAGATGGTGCTCGGCAAGATCGCGCGCGAGACCGAGCACGCCCGCGCCGGCAGGCCGGCGCACATCATCGCTAAGATGAACGCGCTCGTGGATCCGCAATCGATCGAGGCGCTCTACCGGGCATCCTGCGCCGGCGTCAGGATCGATCTCATCGTGCGCGGGGTGTGCGCGCTGCGCCCGGGCGTCCCCGGGGTGTCGGAGAACATCACCGTGCGCTCGATCGTCGGACGCTTCCTCGAGCACTCACGCGTCTTCTGTTACCAGAACGGCGGCAAGCCCGAGATTTTCTGCGCCAGCGCCGACTGGATGGAGCGCAACTTCTTCCGTCGCGTCGAGGTCGCCTTCCCGATCCGACACCCCGCGCAGGAGCAGCGCATCCGGCGCGATCTCGATACCTGCCTGCGCGATAACTGCCAGTCGTGGCTGCTGAAGCCCGACGGCAGCTACGAGCGCATCCAGCGCGGCGAGGCGAGGGCGCTCAATGCGCAGGCGGAGCTGCTGGCGGCGTACGCCGCGGGACCGGGCGCGCCAGCCTAGACGCTGCCGCCGCCCGACTTACCCGCTGCGGCTGCGGATCGCGAGGCCGGACCTCGGTCAGCTCGCGCCCGAGAACACCCGCAGCCGATAGCCGCCGGCGCGCAGGTAATCCACTTCCTGCTGCAGATCCGCCGAGGTGAGCGGGTGGTCCCTGAGCCAGCGCGACGGGAAGCGCATCTCCACCGAGCGCGGCGTGACCGTCAGCTCGATCGGCGGCAGCGCCGTGGCGCTGCGGCCGCGGTGCAGGAGCACGGCGAGGCGCAGCAGCAGGATCAGGTAGACCGCGGTGCGGTCCCAGGGCGGCACCAGCTCCTCGACCCCGGCGAGGTAGAGCTTGCGCCGGTGCGCCCCGACCAGGCGCGCGAGCAGCCGCTGCTCCTCGCGTGGGAACCCCGGCATATCGGCGTTCTCGAGGAGATAGGCGCCGTGGCGGTGATAGCCGCTATGCGACACGTCGAGGCCGATCTCGTGCAGCCGTGCGGCCCACTTGAGCGCCAGGTGCGCGAGCGGCTCCTCCAGCTTCCAGCCCTCGCGCGTCTGCTCCAGGAAGTCGAGCACCGTCGCCTCGACGCGCTCAGCCTGCGCCGTATCGACGTGGTAGCGCTGCTGCATCGCGCGTACGGTGCGCTCACGCGCGTCCTCGCGACGATAGCGCCCCAGCATGTCGTACAGCAGCCCCTCGCGCATCGCCCCCTCGGCGATGCGCATCTCCCTGATCTCCAGCCCGCTGAAGATCTCGGCGAGGATCGCCAGCCCGCCGGGGAACACCGGGCGGCGGTCCTCGGTGATCGGCTCGAGCGACAGCTCGCGCGTGTGGCCCACGTCGATGCAGTAGTCGATCGCCCGCGCGACCCCGTCGGCGGTGATGGCGTGCGCGGTCGCATCGAGGGCGTGGATCACTTCGCCGATCGCGCGCACCGTGCCCGAGCTCCCGGCGCAGGTCTCCCAGCCGCGGCGGCGGAACGCCGCCTGCACCGGCTCGAGCTCGAGCCGCGCGGCCAGGCGCGCGCGCTCGAAGCGCTTGGCGGAGATCTTGCCGTCGCGGAAGAAGCGCTCGCTCAAGGACACGCAGCCCATCTGCAGGCTCTCGAGCTCGAGCGGAGTGAGCTCCTCGCCGATGATGACCTCGGTGCTGCCGCCGCCGATGTCGACCACCAGCCGCTTACCCGGCTCGTTCGGCATGGTGTGCGCGACGCCCGAGTAGATGAGGCGCGCCTCTTCCATGCCGCCGATGATCTCGATCGGGTGGCCGAGGGCCTCGCGCGCGCGCTCGAGAAATGCCTGCTTGCGGTGCGCCATGCGCAGCGCGTTGGTACCGACGACGCGCACGCTGTCGGCGTGCATGTCGCGCAGCCGCTGGCCGAAGCGCTGCAGACAGGCGAGCGCGCGTGCCGCGACGTCCTTGTCGATGCGGCCGTTCTCCGCGACGCCGGCGGCGAGGCGCACCATCTCGCGCAGGCGATCGATGATAACCAGCTGGCCGTGCGAGTAGCGCGCCACGACCATGTGGAAGCTGTTGGAGCCTAAGTCGACGGCGGCGAGAACGTCCGGGACGGGACGGAGAGCGGCGCGGACTGCGGATTTGGCTTCGGCGAGGCGTGCGGTAATTGCGGTCGGCACGCGCAAGCGCAAGGCTCAGCTGGCCGCGAACGAAGAGCCGCAACCACAGGTGGTGGTCGCGTTCGGATTGCGGATGACGAACTGCGCGCCTTCGAGCCCTTCGCGGTAGTCAATCTCGGCACCCGTCAGATAGTGCACGCTCATGGGATCGACGATGAGCTTCACGCCGAGGTTCTCAACGCAGGTGTCGCCGTCCTGCAGCTGCTCGTCGAACTCGAAGCCGTATTGCAGCCCGGAGCAGCCGCCGCCCTGCACGAACACGCGCAGCATCAGCTTCGGGTTGCCTTCACCGCTGATCAGCTCGCCGACCTTGCGTGCGGCGGCATCGGTGAACACGAGCGCAGGGGGTGCGTCCTGCAGGGTGTCGGTGGTAGTCATAATCTCCTTGAGGAGCGGAGTCTAGAAGCGCCGGCCGGGCGGGTCAAAGGCCCACCCCACCCAAGTGGGGCCGGAGAGTGCCGTTCTCAACCCTTGGCAGCGGCGGCCTTGGCCACCGGGGTCGCGGGCGCAATGCGCACCAGCTTGCCCATGATCTGCGCGCCCAGGGTCATCTCGATGACGCCGTAGTACACATCGCCCTCGACCCGGGCCGTGGCGCCGAGCACCACGCGCTCCGCGCCGCGGATGTCGCCGCGCACCTGGCCCTGGAGGATCACGTTCGGGACATCCACGGATCCCTCGATCGAGCCGGTCTCGCTCACCGACAGGGTGGAGTCGGGAGCGGGGTCGGAACGCACGTTGCCGGCAATAGCGCCGTCGAGGTGCATGCCGCCGAGGAAGTCGATGTCGCCCTGCACGCGCACGCCCTTGCCGATCAGGGTGTCGATGCGCGGCGGACGGGAATCGCGGCTGAACATGGGACCTCCGTGACCGCTATTCTAAGGCGAGGCCTCAACGCTCCACAGGAAGGTCTGCGAGAGCGGCGTCACATCCCGGCGACTCGAATGCACCTCCACCACGAGGTGCGCCGGCTTGAAGCCGGAAGGGAGCGTCAGTTCCTGGTCGAAGTCCTGGAAGTAACGGAAGTCGTAACGCAGATCACGCTGGCGGCCGCCGGTCAGGGTGGCCAGATCGAGCGTCTTCTCCCCGCCGGCGAGCTCGCCGTCGACCGACAGCTCGAGGGTCCCGGCGGCCAGCGCCTCGGCACGGCCCGAGCGCACCAGTGCCATGTGCGCCGTGAACACCCCGGGCTGCTGGCTCGCACGGATGCGCAGGTCCTCGATCTTGACGCCGAGCGTCGCCGCGCCCTGCGCGACCACGCCGCGGTAGAAGGCGAGCTCCTGCGACTGCCGCTCGACCTGTGCCTGCAGGTCTCCCATCGAGCGCGCCACCTCGGCCTGCTCGCGCGCCCTGCCTAAACGGATGGTGTCGAGCTCGACCAGGCGGGTTTGCAGCTCGCGGTTGTCATTCTCCAGGTGCTCGATCTTTACCTCGAGCTCGGTGCGCTGCTGCATCACCGCCTGGCGGTCGTAGCCCGCGTTGTAGCGGCCGAGCTCGTAGATCATGTAGAGACCCACGATTGCGATCAGCGTGATGAGCAACCCGACCAGGATCCGGCGCACCAGCGAGCGGCGCGGCACGACCGCATGTGTCCCGCTGCCCCTGCCGAAGATGGAGCCGAGCCAGCCCACGAGTCTAATGCGAGGCGGGCGCGGCCGCCGGCCGGCCGGCCTTCGCGGTGACCTTGTCCCACCACGAGGGCAACGCCGGCGGCTTGCCCCCGGGGAAGGCGAGCGCGGCCAGCTCGGTGAGTGCGCGCGCATACACCGGACGCTTGAAGTAGATCACCTCGCGCACCGGCTCCCACCACGAGGCCCAGCGCCAGCGGTCGAACTCCGGCTCGCTGGTGCGGCCGAAATCAAAGCGCACTTCATCCGCGGTGAAACGCAGCAGGAACCAGCGCTGCTTCTGCCCGATGCACAGCGGCTGCTGGTTGCGGCGGATATAGCGCGCCGGCAGCCGGTAGCGCAGCCACTCGCGCGTCCCGCCGAGGAGCTCGACGCTGGCGCGGTCGACGCCGATCTCCTCGTGCAGCTCGCGAAACGCGGCCTCCTCGACCTCCTCCCCCACGCGCACCCCGCCCTGCGGAAACTGCCAGCCGCGCCCGCCGCTGCGCCGCCCGAGGAACACCTGCTGCTCGTGCAACAGCACGATGCCGACGTTGGCGCGAAAACCGTCCGCGTCGATGACATCACTCATGACGGCAAGGAGTCTGCCACAAGGTAAGACCCGCAGTGAGCCTCGACGATGTAGGCTAACGCCCTGATGGCGGCAGATGTGCGCGAATCGGCGGCGGCGGCGCGAATCGGGGCGTCCGCACGGGCGTCTCCGAAGAGCCTCGTGGTGCTCGCGCTGCTCGCGGCGGTGGTGTTCTGCGTCACGCTCCTCGTCGGCAGCTCGGGTGCAGGTGTACGCGGCTCGCTCGCCGCTCTCATGGGCTCGGGCGATGAGGCGACGCGCACGGTGCTGTATGCCGTGCGGCTGCCGCGGGTGCTCGCAGCCTTCGGCGTCGGCAGTCTGCTCGCGCTGGCGGGCGTGCTGCTGCAGGCGCTGTTCCGCAACCCGCTGGCCGACCCCTACGTGCTCGGTGTGTCGGGCGGAGCCGCGGTCGGGGCGCTGCTAGCGATGATGGCGGGGGCCGCAGCGCTGGTGGTGCAGTCGGCGGCCCTCGGCGGAGCGCTCGCCGCCGTCGTCACCGTGTATCTCCTCGCGCGCAGCGGCGGCACGCCGCGCCTGCTGCTCACCGGCGTGGTGCTGGCGAGCGCCTGCGGGGCACTGGTGAGCGTGCTGCTGGCGCTCGCCGATACCTCGCACGTGCGCGGCATGGTGTTCTGGCTGGCCGGCGATCTCGAGTGGGCGGTGACACCCTGGGCGAGCGCGAGTGCCGCGCTGCTCGCGGTGGTAATCGCGGTGCTGATCGCGCGCCCCTTGAACGTGCTCGCGGCGGGCGAGCTGCGCGCGCGCAGCGTCGGCCTCGCCCTCGAGGTGTGGCGCACGGTGCTGTTCATCGGTTGCGCGGCGCTGACGGCGATCGCGGTGGTGAGCGCGGGCACCGTCGGGTTCGTCGGCCTGATCACCCCGCATGCGGTGCGGCTCACGTTTCGCACCAGCGACCACCGCATCGTCGCACCCGCCGCGGCGCTCGCGGGCGGCATGCTGCTGGCGCTCGCCGACCTCGCGGCGCGCACGCTCGCGAGCCCGCGGCAGCTTCCGGTCGGGGCGATCATGGCCCTGGTCGGGGCGCCGCTGTTCGTCGTGCTGCTGCGGGGGCGGGGCCGCTAGCTTTCGCTCGGCTCCTTCGGTGGCCGGGGAGACTTTCTGCCTGCGGATCGCGTGCGCGACCGTGCCCGCGGCGGCGCCGCGCGCGGCAGTTCCGGCTTCGACGGCAAGGCGGCGCTCGCCAGCATCCACTGCGGGTCGAAGAAATCCTCGGCTCGGCGCATGGCCGGATACCGCAGCCCGAGAAACGCCGCCGAGCCCTTCATGCCGGGCTGCATGCCGAGATCGCTCGCCGCCTCGAGGAGCTCCTCGTCGGTCGCGGCCACGAGCTCGCGCTCGAGTGCCTCGAGCACCCGCTCGAGCGCGGTCTCGGGAAATACCCGCATCATTTTGGTTCGCATGTGAGTCCCTCGCGCAGCAGGCAGCGGCGCGTGCGCTTGCGCGCAGAGTCGTAGTCAGTCTTCGACAGGGTGAGCCGCGCGCGGATCTGCTCGGCCGTGAGCCCCTCGCCGAGCCCGTCGATGATCCCGAGCACCACCGGGTCGTCGGCGAACAGCCGCGTAATGGCCTCGAGCTGCTCGATCGCGATGAGCGAGCGCTCGGGGTCAGGTGCTGCATCGCGCAACGTCGTCTCGCGTGTCGGCAAGCTCTGCGGGTCGCGTGCGGCGCCCTCGCGCCTGCGGGCCCGGCTGCCGAAGCGCCGCCAGTGCTCGGATTTGAGGCTGCGCATGATGCCGGCAAGGAACGCCACCATCGGCACACCCGCGGGCGCGCGGCGGGCGCCCGTCAGAACCCGGGTAACCGCCTCCTGCAGGAGGTCCTCCCAGCCCAGATCGGGTGGCAGGCCGCGAGCGTGCAGCCGCGCGATGGTCTTGAGGCGCAGCAGCTCCATCTCGCTCACCAGCTTCAGCGCCAGCACCGTCTCGGTGGGCCGTAGCGTACGGGTATTACTGAGGCGTGGCATCGATGATGTTTATGCGCTCCCCACGGGCCCGCGCGGACAGCCTGCCCGGAAATTTTGCACCAGGTGGCGGGGCGGCGCCCCGGGAAGTGCAGGCGTCCGCCGGCCTTGGCAGCCGGCCGGCGGCTCGCCTCAGGGTCGGGCGGGCGCGGGCGCCCCGGCCGGCGGGTCCGCGTCCGGCAGCGGCACCTTGGGCACGCCGAACTTCCCCTCCAGCCGGCGCAGCTTCTCCAGATCGATCGAGCCCACGATATTCACCACCGTGAACTCGCGTGGCTCGCTCACGATGATCGCGAGCCCATTCGCCTTGCCCTGCTCGACCGAGATGTAGATGTCGACGCTGGTGTGCTCCTTTTCCTTGCGCACCTTCACGAGCGACTGCCATCCCGGTGCCGCCAGCTGCCGGCGCAGCGCTTCGACCTCGGCCGCCGGGTAGGCCACGTCCTGAGCGAAGGTGTAGCTGCGTACGTAGATGCCCTTCAAGCCGGCGATGAGCTGCTTCGTCCCGGCATCCTCCGGGTCGTGCGGATCGAGAAAGCCCGCCGCCAGTCCGAGGAGCGAGGCGTCGAGCGAGACGTTGACGGATTCGCTGGCCTTCGCGGCGAGCGCCTCAAACTCCGGGAGCTTCAGGGGTACCGCAGGCGCCGCCACGGCGAGGCGCGCTCCGAGGGCTGCGAGCGCCGCAAGCGTCACGATGCATCGCCTGACGAGTGAGTTCATGGGTTAGACACCGGAGTCTGAGGAAGTCGGGGGAGGCGGCGGCGAATTCACCATCCGGGAGGCAAGGTCCAGCTTGTCTCCCGTGACCCGCAGCGCCTGGATGAGCTGCCGGCGCGCTGCGAGCCCCTGCTCCGTGCGCCGCGCCTGCTGCTGATGCGCCAGCAGCAGCGCCAGCACGACGGAGGCCGCGAGAGCGAAGGTCAGCCAGCTCGCCGCAGCGCGCACGCGCAGCGGGCGGACGCTCCCCGGCCGCTCGGCCGCGATGCGCGCCATCAGGCCGCCGACAAATCCCGGTCCCGGGTCCAGCGGGCGGAGCGCCGCCCGCAGTTGCTGCTCCAGCTCGTGGTCGTCGTCGCGATTCATGTCTTCGTGGCTCATATCAATGACCGGTACCCGCTCGGCAGCGGGCGCGGCGGCGTCGAGCCGTCGCCGCCGGCACCCGAACCCGGGGCCGTTAGCGCCGCGCGCAGCAGCGACAGCGAGCGCTTGAGATGACTCTTCACTGTGTTCACCGGCATCTTCAATGTCCTGCCGATCTCCACCGGATCGAGGTCCTCCTGATACCTGAGGAGCACGACGGCCCGCGCCGCCGGCGCGAGCTCCGCGAGCAAGCCGTGGAGGCGGCGCGCGAGGATCGGGTCAGCGTCCACCGCCTCGCTCGCAACGCTGTCGGCGTCGGCGAGCGGCGTGGTCAGGTACTTCGGCTCACGGCGCAGGCGATCGATGGCGCGATGCAGCGTCACCCGGCGCAGCCAGTGCGACAGATGGTCCTGCGACTCGACGGCGGTCAGGCTGCGGTACAGCTGCAGAAACACCTCCTGCGCCAGATCCTCGGCCTGGTGACGGTCAGACAGCATGCGCAGCGCCAGGCCGTATACCGAGCGCTGATGCCTGCGGACCAGCGCACCGAAGGCGGCGGTGTCGCCGGCGATCGCCCGGGCCAGCAGCGCGCCACTCGTACACGGCTCGTCTCCGCTCACATGGTGCCCGTGGTTCCCGTGGTTGCCGGAGCAAAGGTGTGCCGCAGCCGCGCCACCTGATCGATGTCGATCGTGCCGACGATGTTGACGATCGTGAACTCGCGCGGCTGGCAGGCGATGATGGCGAGTCCTCTGATGACGTGATCATCGAGCGCCACGTACACATCGACGTCCTCGTGGTCGCGCTTGTGCGCCTCCACCAGGCGGGTCCAGCCGGGCTGCGCCAGCTGCGCGTGCAGGGGGCCCAGGTCCGCCTGCGAACAGGCGTAATCGGTGTCGAATTTATAGCTGCGTATCTGCACCGACTTCACCGCCTTGAGAGTCTTGCTGATCTCGGCGCTGTCGCTATCGTGATCATCCATCAGCCAGGCCGCCAGGTGCAGCGGGAAGGCGCCGAGGGTGATGTCCACCGACTCCGTGGCGTGCTCCTTGAGGTCCGGGAACGAGGGGAGCCTGAGCTCCGCGCTCTGCGAGCACGCGAGCAAGGGCAGCATCAGGGCCGCGGCGCCGGCCGCCAGGATTCGGGTGTGCATGAGCGGGTGCCTCCGGGGGTGTACATACCTACCCATACATACGCACGGCGGCAGGCGGGAGGGTGCAGGAACGCGACGCGATCCGCCGCGGGCAGTGCGGTCGATGAGCGGCGGTCAGCTGACGATATTCGGCGAGGTCGCCACGCGGTTGCGGCCGGCGCTCTTGGCGCGGTAGAGCGCCGCGTCGGCCTCGGCGATGAGGCGCTCGGCGAGCACCTTGTGGTCGCGCACGCTCGGGCCCGGCTTGGCGACCGCGATCCCGATGGAGAGCGTCACCGTCTCGGTGGTGGAGCCGACCGCGATCGCCTGCGAGCGCACCGCCTTGAGCACGCGCGAGGCGACCTTCTCGGCATCCGCGACGCTCGCTTCCGACAGCACCATCGCGAACTCATCGCCACCGAAGCGCGCCCCGGTGTCGCTGATGCGCATCTCGGCGTCGATCCGCTGCGCCACCTCGCGCAGCACCGCATCGCCGGCGAGGTGCCCGTACTGGTCGTTGACGCGTTTGAAGTGATCGACGTCGATCATCAGGCAGGCGAGCGACTGGCGGGCGCGCTGCGCCCGCGCCAGCTCCTCACGCAGCCGTGCGTGCAGGTAGCGGCGGTTGTGGAAGCCGGTGAGGAAGTCGGTGAAGCCGCTGCGCAGCAGCCGCGCGCGGTTTACCGCGTTCTCGACGCAGATCGCAGCCACCAGCCCCAAGTGCGCCAGGAAGTCGCTCGCCAGCTCCTGCGTGAAGCGCGCCGGGTCGGCGCTCATGAACACCAGCACACCGTCGAGCTCTTCGTGCCGGCGCAAAGGCACCAGTGCCAGACTCGCGGCGCGTGCCGGTCCCGGTCCCGGCAGCAGCAGCTCGTGGTCCACGCGGCGATAGGGCCCGAGCCACGGACGCTCGAGCGAGGCAAGCTGCGGCGCGACGGTCGTGAGTGCATCGACGAACATGACGCCGACCAGCGGCTCGCGCGCCAGGTCATCGCCCGAGATGAGATGGCGGATCTCGTGCTGCGGATCGTTGAGGATGAGCGTCACGCCCTCGAGCTGATACGAGGTCCTGAGACCCAGGATCAGCCGCTCGAACAGCTGCGGCAGCGATCCGGCGCGCAGCAGCTCGAGCTCGCGCGCCTGCGATTTGCGCAGCAGCGAGTCGTTGCGGCTGACTTCCTCGGTGAGCGCCGCCAGGCGCGCCTTGAGGGCGCGGTTCTCGCTCTCGAGCAACGCGCCGGGCTCGGCGGGCAGCGCCTGGCGCAGCGGTTCGGTGTTGGGTCGAGGCATCTTGCTACGGTTCCTCCTTGTCCATCATGCACGGCGCTCCGTCACCATACGTCGATCCTGCAGATAATCGCGCCCGCGGCGCATCAGCGCAACGAAGGTGTCGTGATCCTGAGACAGCACCGCGGTCCGCAGGCGCTCGACGGCCTGCGACAGGGCCTCGAGCGACTCGGCGCCATAGTCGTTCAGGCTCTGAATCTCATAGTACAGGTCGGGGCTCTCCTCGGCGACGCGGCTGGCGACATCGAGCTGCGCGTCGAAGGTCGTGCTCGACATGCGCGCGAGCTTCGGCGCCGCCTCGCCGCTCTCGGCGAGCGCCGTGAAGAAGGCGATGTTGAGCGCGTGCGAGAGACCGAGCACGTAGGCGACCAGCCGGTCGTGATCGTCGAGGCTCATGACCACCTGCTCGGCCATCGTGGAGGCGAACAGCTCGCGCGCCCGGCTGAGCGCCGTGGCGTTCCCTAAGTCGACGAAGATGACGTGGCGGCCGGAGAGCAGCTCGGTGTCCGGGCCGAACATCGGGTGGACGGAGGTGACCTGGCAGCCGTGGGACTTAAGCGCCATGAGCCCCGCGCGCAGCGGCGACTTGAGCGAGCCGACGTCGAAGATCACGCCCGGCGGCCGTCGCAGCGCCAGATCGCGCAGAATCGCATCCGTGGCGGCCAGCGGGGTCGCGAGCACGATGTAGTCGTGCTTGAGGTCGGTGCGATGCCAGTCATCGACCTGCGCCGTGCCGGATGCACCCGGCGCCGGGTCCGCTACCTCGACCGCAAAACCCTGGCTGGCAAGAAAATTCACGAACCAGCCGCCCATCTTGCCGGCACCGCCGATGACCAGCGCGCGCCGCCCGCTACCGGCCCCGCGTGCCGCCACGGTCGCCTGCTCCTGCGTCGTGAGGGAGGAGCGGATGAGGAGCCGCAGCAGCTGCTCGGCCAGGTCGGGCGACACGCTGCGCTCCTCGGCCAGGGCGCGCACGCCGAGAATCACCTCGCGCTCACGCTCGTAATCACGGGTCGAGCGGCCGGTCGCTCGCTTCACCCGCGCGACCTCCTCGCTCACGGCCTTGCGCTCGCCCACCAGCGCGATCAGCTGCCGGTCAATATCGGTGACCCGCTGGCGCAGCGCCTCCAGCGTCACGGTCTCAGTCGTCATCGGACAAGGTGCCCCGTCGAGGGAATTCCGCCTCCTTTCTATCGGGGCGGGGCGGGAGGCGCAAGGGGAAGCGCCGGCAGGGCCGAAACGCTCTACCATTGACTGTATGACCGACCACGCCGAGCTGCTGCCCGACCCGCTGCCTGCCGAGCCCCTCGAGGTCGCCGCGCGATGGCTGAGCGAGGCGTGGGCGGCGCACACCCAGCCGAACGCCAACGCTATGGTGCTCGCCACCGCAAGCCGCGACGGCCTGCCGTCCGCGCGCGTGGTGCTCGCCAAGGAGATCGTGCCGCAGCCGGGCTACGTGGTCTTCTACACCAACTACCATTCCAGCAAGGGGCGGCAGCTCAAGGACAACCCGCACGCCGCAGCGGTGATGCACTGGGACGCGTTGCACCGCCAGGTGCGCATCGAGGGCCCGGTCGTCGAAGGCCCGGCGAGCGAGAGCGATAAGTACTTCGCCTCGCGCTCCTGGGACAAGCGGCTCGGCGCCTGGGCGAGCGCCCAGAGCGAGCCGATCGCCTCGCGCGAGGCGCTGCAAGCCCAGGTCGTGGCCGCGGCGCGCCGCTTTGGCACGCCAATCCCCGGAACGGCCGGGGCCGACGAGAAGCTCGCGATCGACATCCCGCGCCCGTCGCACTGGGGGGGCTTGCGGCTGTGGGCGCAGTCCGTGGAGCTGTGGGTGGATGGCAGCGACGGCCGCATCCACGACCGCGCGCGCTGGACTCGCACGCTCACGCCCGCGCCCGGCAGCGGCTTCGCCGCGGGCCCGTGGCAAGTGACGCGGCTGCAGCCCTGATGCGCCGCCCTGCGGTGCCCAGGGCGCATGCACTGCGCTGACGTTCCTCCGTGTGGCGCAACATCCGCATTCTCTTCCTGCTGCTGGTGCTCGCGGCGGTGGCGCTGCAGCAGTGGCTCGACCGGGTGCAGACACAGAGCTGGCGCGACACCCTGTGGGTGGGAATCTACCCGCTGAATGCCGACGGCAGCGCGAGCGCGCAGCACTACATCGACGGACTCGCGGTCAAGGACTTCGCTCCTATCGAGAGCTTCTTCGCCCGCGAGGCACACCGCTACGGCGTGCCGGTCGATGAGCCGGTGCACATCGAGCTCTACCCGCAAGGCTCCGAGCTGCCGCCGGCGCTTGCACCCGGCGCCGGAGTCCTCGGCATCGCCTGGTGGAGCCTGAAGCTGCGCTGGTACGCTGCGCACGCGAGCTCGGTGCCGGGGCGCGTGCCGTCGCGCATCCGCATGTTCGTTCTCTATCACGACCCCGCGACGCTCGATCACGCACCGGACTCGCACGGACTGCAGAAGGGGCTGCTCGGAGTGGTACATGCCTTCGCGGTGCGCGAGATGACCGGCAGCAACGACATCGTGATTGCCCACGAGCTGCTGCACACGCTCGGCGCGAGCGACAAGTACGACCTCGCGACCGACCAGCCGCTCTTTCCCGTCGGCTTCGCGGATCCGCAGCAGCAGCCGCTTTACCCGCAACGGCAGGCCGAGATCATGGCCGGGCGCCGCCCCTTGAGCCCGCAGGAATCGGAGATGCCCGCGAGCCTGCGCGAGGTGGTGGTGGGTCCGGCGACCGCCCTGGAAATCCGCTGGACGCGCCCGTGAGAGACGGCGGCGTCGCAGCTGCGCGGCTCGCTGCGCGTGCGCTCACGGTGCATGCCGGCGCCCGCGAGCTGGTGCGCGAGCTCGCGGTCGAGTTCCAGCCGGGCGAGGTGCTGGCGATCCTCGGGCGCAACGGCTCCGGTAAGACGCTCACGCTGCACACACTCGCGGGCCTGCGCGTGCCGGCCGCGGGCGAGGTGACGCTCGATGGGGTCGCGCTCGCGCAGCTGGCGAGGCGCGCGGTGGCGCTGCGCTTAGGGCTCCTGCCGCAGGATCTCGAGGATGCCTTCGTCACCACCGCGATGGAGACCGTGCTCATCGGCCGGCACCCGCACCTGGCGCTGTGGCAGTGGGAGAGTGCCGAGGATGAGCGGCTGGCGCGCGCGGCGCTCGCCTCCGTCGACATGGGCGAGTGCGCCGCGCGTCGCACCGATACGCTCTCCGGCGGCGAGCAGCGCCGGGTGGCGGTGGCGGCGCTGCTGGCGCAGCAGCCGGGCATCTTTCTCCTCGATGAGCCCACCAATCACCTGGATCCGCATCACCAGCTGGTGGTGCTGGGACTGTTCCGCGAGCTCGCGCACTCAGGCAGGACGGTCATCACGACGCTCCACGATCCGACGCTCGCGGCGCGCTTCGCCGACCGGGTGCTGCTGCTGTACGGCGACGGCCGCTGGCGGCTCGGCTCGGTCGCCGAAGCGCTCACCGCCGCCACCCTGAGCGAGCTCTATTTCGTCCCGATGATGCAGCTCGACAAGGACGGCAGGCGGGTGTTCGTCAGCGCCTGAAGTCAGCGCAGCGCGCCGAGCACGGTCGCGTGCAGCGCGCCGTTGCTGGCCAGCACGCTGGTCGTGTCGAGGTCGACGTCGTTCCCCTCGAGGTCGGTGAAGGTGCCGCCGGCCTCGCGCACGATCACGGTGAGCGCGGCGATGTCGAGGATGTTGACGTTCGACTCGATCACGACCTCGAGCGCGCCGCGCGCGAGCAGGTGGTAGTGGACGAAGTCGCCATAGCCGCGGCTGTAGCCGGCCTGGGCGATGAGCGCTCCCAAGCGCTGCCAGCGCGGCGTACCGATCGCGCTGCGTAAGTTTCCGGTCGAGATCGCAGCCGCGCCGAGCGTCGCGACGCCGCTCACGCGGATCGGGCGGTCATTGAGGAACGCGCCTCCCCCCGCCTCGGCCCAGGCGAGCTCGCCGTACACGGGGGCGCTCGAGACGCCGAGCACCAGTCGCCCGGCGCGCAGCAGCGCGATCTGCGTCGAGAAGAACGGCATCCCGCGCACGAACGCCTTGGTGCCGTCGATCGGATCGACGAGCCAGACGTTGTGCGCCTGCATCGCATGCTGGCCGGTCTCCTCGCCGTAGAAGCCGTAGTCCGGGAAGCGCTCGATGAGCGTCGCACGGATTGCCTCCTCCGACAGCACGTCCGCCTCGGTCACCGGGGAGGCATCCGGCTTCAGGCGCACCGCGGGGCTCTGCTGATAATAGGCGCGGATGACCTCGCTCGCCGCGCGTGCGGCCGCGAGCGCTGCCTGCAGTTCTTTCGATGCCATATGGCTTAGGATACGACCAATGGGAAACCGCCTGAGCAAGATCTACACGCGCACCGGCGATGACGGCACCACCGGCCTCGGCGACGGCAGCCGTGTGCCGAAGGACAGCGCGCGCGTCGAAGCCTACGGCACCGTGGACGAGCTCAACAGCGCGATCGGCGTGTTGCTGGCGGTCGCGGATCTGCCCGCAGAGCTCAGCGCCTGTCTCACCGAGGTGCAGCACGAGCTGTTCGACCTCGGCGGCGAGCTGTGCATCCCCAGCCACCAGGCGATCGGCGCCGGGCACGTCACGCGTCTGGAGCAGGCGCTCGATGGCTTCAACGACAAGCTCCCGCCGCTCAAGGAGTTCATCCTGCCGGGAGGCGGACCGGCCGCCGCCGCCTGCCATCTCGCGCGTACCGTGGCGCGCCGTGCCGAACGGCGCGCGTGCACACTCGCGCGCAGCGAGCAGGTGAGCCCCGAGGTCCTGCGGTACCTCAACCGCCTGTCGGATCTGCTGTTCGTGATGGCGCGCGTGCTGGCGCGGCGCGAGCGCGGCACCGAGGTGCTGTGGCGCCACCAGCGGGGTAAGTCCGCGTAGCAGCGCGCCGCCCGCGCAGACTCAGCGCGGCGCGGTGCGCTCCTGGATCAGCGTGCGCAGCCGCCGCCAGTTGAACACCGGTCCCGGATCGGTCTTGCGTTCGGGCGCGATGTCGCTGTGGCCGACGATGTGCTCAGGACCGAGCGAGGGGTAGGCGTCGAACAGCGCCGCGGCGAGCCCGGCCAGCTGCTCGTACTGCGCATCCGTGTAGGGTGTCTCGTCGGTTCCTTCGAGCTCGACACCGATCGAGAAGTCATTGCAGCGCGCGCGGCCGTCGTATTCCGACTCGCCGGCGTGCCAGGCGCGCTCGCCGAAGGGGACGTACTGGACGATCTCGCCATCGCGACGGATGAGCGCGTGCGCCGAGACGCGCGGGCCGACGATCGCGCGAAAGTACGGATGCGCGTCGGCGGGCAGCGTACCGGTGAACAGCCGATCGATCCACGGGCCGCCGAACTCCCCGGGCGGCAGACTGATGCCGTGCACCACGAGGAGATCCGGCTTCACGCCGGCGGGGCGCGCGTCGTAGTGCGGGGACAGCACCTGGCGAACGCCGGCCAGCAGCCCCGTCGCGGGATCGATCCTGAGTGTGGTCATCGCGCAGCGCCGATCATGCCACAATTGAGCCCATGACTTCCGCCGACATCGGCACCGTCCGCGCCGCGGCGAGCGGCGCGCCGCCGGCCTCGCGCAACGCGCCCTACGTGCGGCGCGACCTGGCGCACGTGTGGCATCCGTGCACGCAGATGAAGGATCACGAGGCACTGCTGCCCATGATCCCGATCCGTTCGGGACGTGGGGCGTGGCTCGAGGATTACGCCGGCCAGCGCTACCTCGACGCGGTCAGCTCCTGGTGGGTGAATCTCTTCGGCCATTGCAACCCGCGCATCAACGCCGCGGTGCGTGCCCAGCTCGAGTGCCTCGAGCAGGTGATCCTCGCCGGCTTCAGCCACGAGCCGGTGATCGCCCTGTCGGAGGAGCTCGTCGCCGTCGCGCCCGCAGGCCTGACGCGCTGCTTCTACGCCGACAACGGCTCGTCGGCCGTCGAGGTGGCCGTGAAGATGAGCTTTCACTACTGGCGCAACGTCGGCCGGCAGGCCAAGCGGCGCTTCATCACCCTCGCCAACAGCTACCACGGCGAGACCCTGGGGGCGCTGGCGGTCGGCAACGTCGAGCTCTACAAGGAGATCTACCAGCCGCTGCTCATGGACGTCATCACCGTGCCCTCGCCCGACTGCTACCAGCGCGCCGCGGGCGCCACCTGGGCGGAGCACTCGCGGGCACAGTTTGCCCACATGGAGGCGGCGCTCGCGCGGCACGCGCACGAGGCCGCCGCGGTGATCGTCGAGCCGCTGGTGCAGTGCGCGGGCGGCATGCGCATGTACGACCCGGTGTATCTCACGCTACTGCGCGCCGCGTGCGACCGCCACGGCGTGCATCTCATCGCCGACGAGATCGCGGTCGGCTTCGGCCGCACCGGGACGCTGTTCGCCTGCGAGCAGGCCGGCATCCGCCCCGACTTCATGTGTCTGTCGAAAGGCCTCACCGGCGGCTACCTGCCGCTGTCGGCGGTGCTGACCACCGAGCCGATCTATGAGGCGTTCTACGATGAGTACGTGAAGCTCAACGCCTTCCTGCACTCACACAGCTTCACCGGCAACCCGCTGGCGTGCGCCGCGGCGCGCGCCAGCCTCGCGATCTTCCGCGAGGATCGCACCCTCGAGCGCAATCAGCTGCTCGCGGCCCACATGGGCGCCCGGGCGCGCGAGCTCGCGGATCACCCGCACATCGCCGAGGTGCGCCAGCGCGGCATGATCGTCGCCATCGAGTTGGTGCGCGACAAGGCAAGCCGCGCACCCTACCCCTGGCAGGAGCGCCGCGGACTCAGCGTCTACCGCCGCGCGCTCGAGCGCGGCGTGCTGCTGCGGCCGGTCGGCAACGTCGTGTACTTCATGCCGCCTTACGTCATCACCCCCGATGAGATCGATCTCATGGTGGAGGTGGCACGCGATGGCATCGGGGTGGCGACATGCGACTGACGCGCGTGCATGTCGAGGGGCCGCTGGTGGCCGGCAAGCGCATCCGGCTCGAGGGCCACGCGGCGAGCCACGTGACGCGCGTGCTGCGGCTGCGCGTGGGCGCACAGCTGGTGCTGTTCGACGGCAGCGGCGGCGAGTACGAGGGCAGCATCGACAAGGCGCACGGCGGCGAGGTGACGGTGGCGATCGGCGAGCACCACGCCATCGAGCGCGAATCGCCGCTCGCGGTCACGCTCGCGCAGGGCGTGTCGCGCGGCGAGCGCATGGACCTGGTGGTGCAGAAGGCGACCGAGCTCGGGGTGAGGCAGCTCGTGCCGGTGCTCACCGAGCGCAGCGTGGTGCGACTCACCGCGCAGCAGGCCGACCGCAAGCTGAATCACTGGCGCGCGATCACGATCGCCGCCTGTGAGCAGTGCGGGCGCAACCGCCTGCCCGCGCTCGCCCCGCCGGTGACGCTCGCCCAGTTCCTGCGCGACGCTGCCGCCGCCGCCGCGCCGTCGCACACGCGACTGCTGCTGTCACCCGAGGGCAGCGCGCCGCTCAAGGACCTCAAGCCCCCGGCGACGGCAATCACGGTGCTGATCGGCCCCGAGGGCGGACTCACGGATGAAGAGGAGCAGGCCGCAGTTGCCGCGGGGTTCGCCGCCGTGCGCTTGGGTCCGCGCGTGCTGCGCACCGAGACGGCCGCGATCGCGGCGCTTACGCTGCTGCAGCGCGAGCTCGGGGATTTCCGCTAGGCGTAGGGCGACGTGGGGCAGACCCAGCGACTCATCTTTCTCGTTCTGGCGATCGGCTGGACGCTGTTTCGCCTGCTGCGCTACGCGCGCACGGCGAGCGCCAAGCGTCCGGGTCCGGCGATTCCCCCTTCCGCGGGGATGCTCCCGCAGCGCCCTGCAGAGGTTGCCGCCGCGCCGGCGACCGTGCAATCGCCCATCGAGCCCGCGGGCAGCCGGCGCCACAGGATTCTGGCAGCCGCGGGCGTGCTCATCGCCGGCAATGTCGTGATCTGGCCGCTGCTGTTCGCGACGCCGGCACTCGCGGATATACCGCCGCTGCCGCGACTGGTGGCCGGCGTGCTCGCCAACCTCATCCTCATCAGGCTCGCGGCCGGCGCGGCCGCGCGCGTCGCCAGGCGCTCACAACCCGACGCTGCCGACGACCGCAATCCGATCAAGTAGCCGGTTGCTCACGGCTGCGCTGGCCGCCGCGAGAAGGTCATGTCGAACACCGTGTCCACACCCTTCTCGGTCTTGGTCCATTTCTCGTTGAAATGGTCCCGATCGATGAACGTGAGGACGACGCGCCGCATATGCGGCGCAGCCTGGTCATGCAGGTTGCTGGTCGCTACGAGCGTCAACTCGATCGGGCCAAGAGATCGTTGCCCGGCGGCAGTCTCGAGCCGCGCGACGTGCCCGTCTGCGGTCAATGCGCAGAAGTGCGTGAGCAGCAGCCGCTTGCCGTCACGCGTATACAGCGAGACTTCGTTGTCGGCCGGCGTGCCCAGCGTCTCCTCGACCGCGGTGCCCTTTGAGACCAGCCGGATCGAATCGCTGATCTGTCCGAATCCCGGCAGCTCCGCCTGCCACTCGCCGGCGAGCGACTGCAGCTGCGCGAAGGAATCAGCGGGAGTCTGCGACTCGGTCCCCGCCGCCGAGCACACACCACACACTGTCAGCGCGACTAACACCGCGATTCTCATGCGAGGCTCCTCCTTCATTTGTGAGCCGCTACCCGCTGGCAGCGTTCTGCAGCACCAGCAGCGTGGAGGTGCCGTGCGCCAGCACCTTGCCGTCCGGCCCCCTGACCACCGCCTCCGCCGAGATGATCTGCCGGCCCTTCGAGACCACGCGCCCTTCGCAGCGCACGCGGCCGGTGTCGGCGCGGATGGCGCGCGAGAAATTCACCTTGGTCTCCACCGTCGTGTAGCCCACACCGGCCGGCAGCAGCGTGTGCGCCGCGCAGCCGGTGGCGCTGTCGATGAGCGTGAGCGCCCAGCCGCCGTGCACGATCCCTGCGGGGTTAAAGAGATGCTCGCCCGGCTCGCCTTCGAATACCGCAGTGCCCTCGCCCACCTCGACCAGGCGGAACGTCAGGGTCCTGCCCATCATCGGCATCGGCAGCCGACCCGAGGCGACGCCCTCGAGGAGCTCGCGGCCGCTCAGTGTCGCCGCCTGCGCCGGCGGCACTATCCCGTAGCGCGGCTCCGCGCTGCCTTTCTCCGTCATGGTCAATGAGCGAGCGGCACGAGCGGCACGATCCGCACCGCCGTGTTCGGCCCGGCCGAGATGCTGGTGCCGGTGGCATCGGGGATGAACTGCATCGGCACGAGTGCTCTCTGGGTGCACGATTGCAGCGTCCACAGCTCCTTCCAGGGCCGCCCTTTCGCGCCCGGCAGCGTCTCGCCTTCCTCGCCGAGGTATTCGGTATCGGCGACATAGCCGACCGTGCAGTCGGGCTCGCGCCCGCCGGGCGCGGCCGCTGTCACTTGCACGGCATATCTGACCGCATCCTTCTGCAGGACCGGATCGGCCCGGGTTGCGCCGGGCAGCAGCGGAACGGCCGCCAGCTTGCCGGCCCCCTGCGCGACCAGCATGACGTTGAGAACGCGGCTGACACCACAGCCCTGCTCATCGACAGTCTGCTTCCAGGCCCCGCCGAGAACATTGCCGGCGTCATCGACACTCAGCGCGTTGTAGGGCACGAACTTCTTCTCGATGCTGTACTGCGCCCCGGGGCAGGGGTTCTGCACGAGGACTGTGGAGCGGCTGGCACCGCTGATCACCTGCTGCTGCTCGTTCGGATCGCTGAGGAGTCGCGCGAGCGCGGCGTTGGCGTCCGGCGCAGCCGCCTCGGCGCACAACATGTAAACACACGGCGCGGCAAGCAGCAGCGCGCGCAGCGGCGTCCCGCTCACGCGCCGATGCTCGTCTCGTCGGCGATCATCTCCTCGAGGCGCTCGAGGTCGGGCACCACCGGCGTCTCATTCACCATGCGGATCTGGCAGATGATCGGCGCGCGCTCGGGGAACACGCGCGAGTTGTCGGGTCGCACCACATCCGAGCTCACCCGCACCAGCTGCGGGAAGCCCTGCGCCACGATGGCGAAGTTGCCGCCCTCGACCTTGTTGCCGAGCGCGTGCAGGATGACGACGCGGGTGCGGCCGCTCGCCGGCGGGATCATCTGGCCGCAGGCCCCTTCGAAGGACACGAGCGGCACCGCCTTGCCGTTCCACGGCACCGTGCCGATGTACCAGGGCGGAGCGCCGGTCATCTCCGACGGCGTCTGAAAACCGATCACTTCGGCGACGCAGGCGCGCGGAATGATGAGCCGGCCGTCGACCAGCGGAATCAGCAGGCTGTAGATCTCGGTGACGCGCTCGGCCATGTGTCAGCGTGCCAGCTTCAGCTTCCCGAGGCGGCCTGGCGCTGGTGCGCGCGGCGGCGCTCGACCAGCGGCGCGATGGCATCGAGGAGCTGCGCCTCCTGGTAGGGCTTGCCGAGATAGTCGTCGACCCCGAGCTCGATGGCACGCGCGCGGTGCTTCTCGCCGACGCGCGAGGTCACCATGATGATCGGCACGTCCTTCAGGCGCGGGTCGTTGCGCACGTGGGCGGCGACCTCGTAGCCGTCCATGCGCGGCATCTCGATGTCGAGCAGGATCACGTCCGGTATGTTGTCCTGCAGCAGTGCGACTGCGTCCATGCCGTCACGCGCGGTGATCACCCGCATGCCGTTGCGCTCCAGCAGTCGCTGTGTCACGCGGCGCACGGTGATCGAATCGTCGACCACCATGGCAAAGGTGCGGCGGTCGCCGCGCTCCTTGGCTGCCGGCGCGGGCGGCTGAATGCGCGCGCGCCACTCGGCGCGCACCAGCGCACCGATGTCGAGAATGATGACGATGCGGCCGTCGCCGAGAATCGTGGCGCCGGAGATGCCGCGGATGCTCGAGATCTGCGGACCGACCGACTTCACGACGATCTCGCGGCTGCCAATCAGCTCGTCGGTCACGAGTCCGGTCGAGTGCTCGCCGGCGCGCACCAGTACCACCGGAATGGTCACGTCCTGCAGCGGCAGCGGTGAGGGCTCGAGGCCGACGAAGCTCGCGAGGTGCTGGAAGCGGTACTTGACCCCACCGTACTCGAACGCGGTGGCATCGCGCCCCAGGTGCGCGGTGACCTCCCCCTTGGAGAGCCGCAGCACGCCCTCGACCGTCGGCAGCGGCAGCGCGTAGTACTCCTCGTCGACCCGCACCACCAGGGCGTGGCTGATCGCGAGCGTGAGCGGCAAGCGCACAGTGAACACGCTCCCCTCGCCGGCGCGCGTCTCCATGTGCAGCGCGCCGCCCAGGCGCTTGATCTCGGTGGCCACCACGTCCATGCCGACGCCGCGGCCGGCCTGCTGGGTGATGGAGCCGGCGGTGGAGAAGCCCGGCTCGAGGATGAGCTGCATCGCATCCTCGTCGCTCAACACCTGACCCGGCGCGATCAGCCCGAGCGACTCGCCCTTCTCGCGGATCGCCTTCAGGTTCATGCCGCCGCCGTCGTCGGAGAGTCGCACCATGACCTCGGCGCCCTCGCGCTGCAGCTGCAGCACGATGCGTCCGGTCTCGGGCTTGCCGCGCCGTGCGCGCTCGTCGGGCTTCTCGATGCCGTGCACCACGGCGTTGCGCAGCATGTGCTCGAACGGCGGCAGCATGCGCTCGAGCACCTGGCGGTCGAGCTCGCCCGAGGCACCCTCGACGGTGAGCTCGGCGCGCTTGCCGGTGTCGGCGGCCGCCTGGCGCACGATGCGCGCCAGGCGCTGCACGTGGCGCTGGAACGGCACCATGCGGGTGCGCATCAGGCCGTTCTGCAGCTCGGTGATGGTGCGCGCCTGCTGTTGCAGCAGGTTCTGCGTGTCCTTGGCGAGGTTCTCGAGCAGCTGCTGGATGCTCGCCACGTCGTTGGCGGTCTCGGCGAGCGCGCGTGAGTACTGCTGGATCGAGGAGTAGCGGTCGAGCTCGAGTGGATCGAACTGGCTGCGATGCGGACCCTCGTCGTCGTGCTTGTGGAGGATCTGCGCCTCGGTCTCGATCTCGAGGCTGCGCAGCTGCTCCTTCAGGCGCGTCACCGTGCGCGACAGTTCGCCGAGGTTGAAATCGAGCGATCCCAGCTGCTGTTCGAGACGCGCACGCGCGATGCTCGCTTCGCCCGAGATGTTGAGCAGCTGGTCGAGCAGCTCGGCGTCGACGCGCGCCATCTCCTGGCGCTCGCCGACGGGCACGGGCTCGCGTCCGGGCGGCACCGGCTGCGGCACGACCGGGCTCTCGTCGGCGGCGTGCAGGAGCTCCTCGTTCATCTTCGCGAGCCCGGTGTCGGACACCGGAATGACGGCGGAGGTGGACGTCGGCGACCCCGCACGCGCGATGGCGGGTATGAAAGGCTGTGTCGGACGCGCCGCAGCGGGCGTCGGTGCCGGCAGCGGCGCGGACGACGGCGGCGCTGCTGCGGCCGGGCGCGGTGGCGCGAGCGGCGCTGCGGGTGGCGGAGCCGGCGTGACAGGTGCCGGAACAGGCGGCCTGGGCGCAGCGGCAGCAGGCGCCGGTGGCGGCGGCGCGGGCGGCGGCGCAACCTTCGGTGCCACGGCAGCAGGTGCAGGCGGGGGCGGGGCCTTCGGCGCCGCGGGTGCGGCCGCAGCGGGCGCCGCGGCTGCGGGGGCAGCGCCGGCTGGGCGCGAGACGGCCTGGATGCGCGACAGCATCGCGCGCGCCGGCGCAACGCGCTGGCCCGAAGCGACGTGCTCGCGCATGCGCGCGAGCTCATCGAGGCTCGCCTGGATCAGATCGAACACCGCGGTGTCCGCCACGACCTTGCCGTTGTCGACCTGCAGGACGAGCGACTCGAGCTCGTGCGCCAGGTCGCCCATCGGCACGATCCCCGCCATGCGCGCGCCGCCCTTGAGCGTGTGCAACGGGCGCTTGAGGCCTAAGCGGAACTCGGCGCTGCCGGGGTTGGCGCGCCAGTCGGAGAGCGCGTGCTCCGAGGCGTCGATCAGCTCGGTCGCCTCGTCGGTGAAGATCGCCGCGACTTCGGGGTCGAAATCCGCGGCCTCATCCGGCGGCTCGCCGTCGGCCTGTGCTGCGGCAGGCGCCGCAGCTGCGGCGTGCGCGCCGGGGGTGGTCGCCGCGATCCGCTGGTCGAGACTGCGGTCGGCCTTCTCGATGCGCTCGAGCAGCTGCCAGTGATTGACGAAGTAGCCGGTCGGCTCATCGAGGTGCGTCGCGACCGCGTGCATCGCGGCCATGCATTCCCCGAGCAGCACCAGATCCTCGTTGCGGATTCCCAGCCCGGTCGAGAAGGCGCGGCGCAGCCAGTGATCGAGCGGCTCGGCGAGACGGATGCCGTGGCGCGCCTGCGCCATCTTCGAGCTTCCCGAGAGCGTGTGGCAGGCGCGATAGACCTCCTCGGGCAGTGTATGCGGCTCAGGGAGCGAGGCCTCGCGTGCGATGTAGGCGCGCACCGTGGCGATGTGCGTCGCGGTCTCGCGCGTGTAGATGTCGCGCAGCGTGTCGTCGGGGAGCGCTAAGTCGAGCGCCGGCGGCGCCGGGACGGAGAACTGGATGGTGTCGCCGGTGGGGGGAATTCCCTCGAGCGCATCCATGAGCGCGCTCGGCACGGCCCGCGAAGATCCGGGCCGCGGAGCTGTCGGGCGCGGCGGAGGGGGCGGGCTCGGTATCGGCGGCGGAATCTCGACGAACACCGCGGTGGGCGACTCGGTCGGCTCCTCCTCCTCGACGGGCGGCGGCGCCGGCGCGGCTGCGCCGCGTCCCGCGGCCAGCGCGTGGGCGCGCGCGCAGATCGCCGCGGTATCCGCGTTCGGCTCCGGGCCGCCATCAAGCTGCTCGACGAGCTCCGGCAGCGCTGCGACCGCGGCGCGCAGGGTCTCGAGCATCGCCGGTGAGCGGGTGAGCGTGTTGTCGAGCACGCGGTTGAGCAGGTTCTCGATCGCCCAGGCAAACTCGCCGAGCTCGCGTGCGCCGACCATGCGCCCGCTGCCCTTCAGCGTGTGGAAGGAGCGGCGCACCGTGACCAGCGCATCGCGCTCCAGCGGGTTCTGCTCCCAGGCGGGGAAGCCGCGCTGGATCTTCTCCAGCTCCTCGCGCGCCTCCTCGCTGAAGAGCTTCACCAGCTCAGGATCGGCGCTCTCGGCGAGTGCGGCGATCCTGCTGGTGGCCGACGGCGACAGCGTCGGCGCCGTGTCGCCGACACCCGCCGCAACCGGGGGCATGCGCAGCGGCGCCGCGGTGGGAATCGCCACGGTGCGCGCATAGGCCGAGGGCTCGAGCGGCTCCACCGTGGGAACCGACGGGGCCGGCTGCTCGGCGAGCGCCTGCACGCAGACCTGCGCGTTGTCGAGCATGTACCAGGGGTCGGAGCGGCCCGCCTGCAGCGTCTCCATGTAGTACTCGACGCTCACGATCGCGTCGGCGAGGCGATCGACGAATCCCGGCGGCAGCACGTGAATGCCGGGCTGCATGACGCGCTTCAGCTGCGTGGTGATGCCCTCGATCACCTCGACGGCGCGCGCCTTGCCGAGCATGAGGAGCCCCGCCTTCATACCGCGCATCAGGTCCTGCCAGCTGTCGAGGCCTGCGGCATCGAGCGTGCCGCCGACGCTCTGCGTGATCGCCTCCTTGATGCGCGCGAGATTCACGATGCACTCGCGCAGCACCGCCGCCTGCACCTGCTGGAACTCGCTGTCGGTGCCCGTCTCGGCCTCGGCGGTGTCGCGCGGCAGGATGAGGCCGACCAGGCGGTCATCGAGACGGTCCTCGACGCTGATCAGCGTGGCGGCGATGCCGACGAGCGCGCTCTCATCGGCCGGCACCGCGCCGCTCACGACCTGCTCGAGCCGCTCGGTTTCCTGCTGCACGCTGCTGCGCAGCTCGCCCAAACCCAACACGCCGAGCGTATCGCCGATCTTGCGCAGCAGCTCCACCTGCGGGGCGAGCTCCCCCGGCTGGCCGGCGCCGCGGCGCACGAAGATGTCGAGGACGTCCTTCACCTTCCCCAGGTCCTCACGGATCGCCGCCGCCACCGTCTGCATGAGCTTGACGCTCGGCGCGGACAGGTTCTCGCGCTCCTGCTCGATACTCTCGTCCACCGGCAGCAGCTCGGAGAGGCGGAACGAGGCGCGCACGGCGCTCACGCGGCCGCCGGAGGACTCGGCGCGCCCTACGTAGTAGAGCAGGTTGTTGAGCAGCTCGATCGGCGGGCTCTGCGCGTAGCGCGCCTCGCCCTCCTCGAACAGGCGGCGCATCTCACGATCGCCCAAACCTAACAGCCGCTTCACCGACTGGCCGTTCTCTAGACCGTTGTGCTGCAGCGACTCGATCACCGCGCCGATCACCCACCACAGCTGGAACACCGGCTGGCGGGTCGCAACCTGCTCGAGCTTGTGCGCCACCGCCCCCAGGATCTCGAGGTTCTGCTCGGGACGCTCGCCGCGGATCCAGCCGATGAGGCCCATCTGGTAGCGGGCCCGGAGTCGTCGCGCCCACTGCTCGACCGTCATCGGCGGCTCGCCCGCGGTCGCAGGCTGCGGCTGCGCCTGCTTGTCGGACTTCAGGTTGAGCAGCAGCAGCGTGCCCTCGGAGAGCAGCGCGTTGCCGCGCACCGACCGCAGGTCGTTGAGCAGCGGCAGCAGCACCAGCGCCAGGTCGCGCCCGCCCGCCAGCACGCGCTCGAGGTAGCTCGGCAGCTGCACCATGGCGCGCATCAGCGCGTCCAGGCTCTCCGCCTGGCCCTTGCGCTCGTTTACCGTGGCGACCAGGTAGTGGGCGACCTGCTCCATCTCCTCGGCGAGCAGCGCCGCGCCATAGATCTCCAGCACGCGCAGCACGCCCTGCACCTGGTGCAGGTCCTGCGCGCACCGCTCGATGAGCGCCACGTTGTCGGGCTGCTCGACGTAGTTCTCGAGCGCACCGCGCGCCTCGGTGAGCGTGGCGGCGATTTCGCGTCCGACGAGCTCGAGTGTCTGAGAAGCGACTTCAGGCATTTGGCGCGCGCTACCTCAGGATCCGCCCAGCGCGGAGATCTGCCGCACCTTGGCCGTGGTGAGCGTGCTCTCCTCGAGTTTCTTCAGCCGCGCACTGCTGCCGGCGCTGCTGCTGCCGGGCAGGCGGAAGCCCGTAGCCGACTTGCGCAGTCCCGCCGAGAGCTCGGCGAGCTTGGCGATGGCCACCGAGGTGGCGTTGGTCGACTCGGCGGTCTGGGCGCTGATTTCCTTGAGCACGCCCATGTTGCGGGCGATGTTCTGCGCCGCTTTGGTCTGGGCGCGCGCGCTCGAGAAGATGTTCTGCACCAGGCTCGCAATCTGGTTCGACACCTGCTCGATCTCCTCCAGCGCCGCGCCCGCATTCTCGGCGAGCAGCGCGCCGCCGACCACATCCGTGGTGCTGCGCTCCATCGACACCACCGCCTCGTTGGTGTCGGTCTGGATGGTGCGCACCAGCACCTCGATCTGCTTGGTGGCGTTGGCGGCGCGCTCGGCGAGCCGCTGCACCTCGTCGGCCACCACCGCGAAGCCGCGCCCGGCATCGCCCGCCATGGAGGACTGGATCGAGGCGTTGAGCGCCAGGATGTTGGTCTGCTCGGCGATGTCGTTGATGAGCTCGACGATGTTGCCGATCTCCTGGCTGCTCTCGCCGAGGCGCTTGATGCGCTTGCTGGTGTCCTGGATGGTCTCGCGGATGGTGTTCATGCCGTCGATGGTGCGGCGCACGGCATCGCCGCCCTTGTGGGCCACCTCCACCGAGTGGCGCGCGACGTCCGAGGCGCGCTCGGCGTTGCCCGAGACCTCCTCGACCGAGCCGGCCATGCTGGCCGCGGACTCGGTGGCGGAGGCGATCTGCTTCGACTGCGCGCCGCTTGCCTTGGCGAGGTGCGCCGACAGCGCCTGTGTCTGGCGGGTGGCGGAATCGAGCTGGATGGCGGACGCGTTGATGGTGGTGACGAGGCCGCGCAGCGCATCGACCGCGTAGTTGATGGAGTCGGCGATGGCGCCGGTGATGTCCTCGGTGACGGTGGCCTGCACCGTGAGGTCGCCGTCGGCGAGGCTCGACAGCTCGTCCAGCAGGCGCAGGATCGCCTGCTGGTTGCGGTCGTTCTCCTGCTGGCGCACATCCGCCGAGGCGCGCTGCTTCGCGACCATGCGCCGCGTGCGCAGCGAAGCGATGAGCGCCACGATGAGCGCCACGAACCCCGCGGCGCTCAGGGCAAGCGGCAGCCACGCGAGCAGCGTGGCCCCCGGCGGCTGCAGGAACAAGCTGGCGGCGGCGGCGCCGGCGACCAGCACCGCAGCGATGGCGAGCAGCGGGGTCGGGCTCACGCGGCCACCTCGCCGAAGGAGGGGCTCTCGAGCACCGCACGGAGCGACAGTACCGGCCACTGCTCGTGAGCGCGGCGGAAAGCGCCGGCGAGGTAGCGCTCGCAGCGCGCCACAGTCGGCGGCGCATCGCCAGTAAACTCGCTGTCGGCGAAACGCCGGAAGCCGAGCACCTCATCGACCAGCAGCCCGGCTGGAATCTCGCGGTGATTCACCACCAGCACGCGCGTGTTGCGCGTCACCGGGGTGACACCGCTCCCCAGGAACTGCCGCAGGTCGACGATCGGCAGCAACTGGCCGCGCACGTTGGCAAGTCCGCGGATCCAGGCCTTGGCTCCCGGCACGCGCGTGGTGCTTGCCGGCACGCCGAGCACCTCGCGCGTCTCGTCGCGCGCCACCAGGTACAGATCCCCGGCCATGCGCAGCGCGACCCCCACCCACTCGTGCCCGGCGGCGGGCTGCTCGCCCGCCTGCGCCGAGACCGCGCGCGCGCGCCGCTCGAGCTCGGCGAGCAGCTCGAACGGCCGGTCGCGCAGCGACTTCAGCTCAATCTCGGGGTTCTCGGCCGTCTCGGTCATGGGCGGGGATCTCGCGCGGCGACGGGTACGCCGCTCACGCGGCCAGGGTCGCCTGGGCCTTGGCGACCAGCTGGTCGGGAGACACCGGCTTCACCATGTAATCGACCGCACCCTGACGCAGGCCCCAGATGCGATCGGTCTCCTGGCCCTTGGAGGTGACCATGATGATAGGGATGGTGCGGGTGCGCGGATCATTCGCCAGCGCGCGCGTCGCCTGGTAGCCGTTCATGCCCGGCATGACGATGTCCATGAAGATCAGGTCCGGACTCATCTCGCGCGCCAGGCGCACGCCCTCGGCGCCGTCGGCCGCCGCCGCCGTGCGGTAGCCGTGCTTCTCGAGCGCCTTCTGCATGACGTGCACTTCGGTAGGCGAATCGTCGACGATCAGGATCAGGGGCATTGCCATCATCTCCCGACGTGTGTCTCGATCGCGGAGAGGAGCTCGTCCTTGGTGAAGGGTTTGGTGAGGTAGTGCTCGGAGCCGACGATGCGCCCGCGGGCGCGGTCAAACAGACCGTCCTTCGAGGACAACATGATCACCGGGATGGCACGGAACACCTTGTTGTGCTTGATGAGCGAGCAGGTCTGATAGCCGTCGAGGCGCGGCATCATGATGTCGACGAACACGATGTCGGGCTGGTGGTCGGCGATCTTGGCGAGCGCGTCGAAGCCGTCGATCGCGGTGAACACCTCGCAGCCCTCCTTGGCGAGCAGCGTCTCGGCGGTGCGCCGGATGGTCTTGCTGTCGTCAATGACGAGTACTTTCAGTCCCTGGAGCTTCGCGTTGCTGCCGGTCACGGTCAGGCAACTCCTTCCATTACAGGCCACGCCGCCACGGCGTGACGGGCTGCAGAATCGCTGCACAGACGGGCCACGGAAATCGGGCCCTGAGACCCTCCGGCGGCGCACGTCCTCACAAGCGGCGTAAGTTTCACGGCCCCCTCAACGCTGAGGCAAGCGCATCGGGGGTTTTAACATATCGGTACACCCCCTGCTATGCCACGCACGTCACGTTTTTCGAAGGTCGAACGCGCCCTTACGGCTGGGCGCGACAGGTCTCCCGGCCGCCGGCACGGGGAAGACATATCCGCACCGGCCTGAGCATAATCGGCCCCCTATGAAGCGCATCGGCGTGGTAATGGATCCGATCGGCGCCATCGCCTACGCGAAGGACTCGACCCTGGCGATGCTGCTCGCGGCGCAGGCCTGCGGCTTCACGCTCAGCTACCTCGAGCAGGGGGATCTGTCGCTGCGCGACGGCGTCGCCTTCGGGCGCATGCGTCCCCTCAGCGTGCGGGCCGAGCCGAAGGACTGGTTCACGCTCGGGGAGGCGGTGGTGGAACCCCTCGGCGCCCTCGATTGCATCCTGATGCGCAAGGACCCGCCGTTCGACGTCGAGTACATCTACAGCACCTACATCCTGGAGCGGGCGGAAGCGCAGGGCACCGTGGTGGTGAACCGCCCGCAGGGCCTGCGCGACATGAATGAGAAGGTCTATACGGCGTGGTTCCCGCAGTGCTGCGCGCCGACCGTGGTGACCCGCGACATGAGCGACATGGGGGCGTTTCTGCGCGAGCATGGCCGGATCGTGGTCAAGCCGCTCGAGGGCATGGGCGGACGCTCGATCTTCGTGCTCGGCTCCTCCGACCCGAACGCGCGCGTGGTGTTCGAGACCCTCACCCACTACGGCAGCCGCTACGCGATCGTGCAGCGCTACCTGCCGGAGATCGCGACCTCGGGCGACTCGCGCGTGCTGCTGGTCGACGGCGAGCCGGTGCCCTACGCCCTGGCCCGCATCCCGGCGCCCGAGGACCACCGCGGCAACCTCGCCGCCGGCGCCAAGGGCGTCGGCCGTCCGCTCAACGACCGCGACCGCTGGCTCGCCGGCGAGATCGGTCCGACCATGGCGGCCAGGGGGATGCTGTTCGTGGGACTCGATGTGATCGGCGGCCTGGTCACCGAGATCAACGTCACGAGCCCGACCGGGATCCGCGAGCTCGACAAGCAGTTCGGCACCGGTATCGGCGAGCTGCTGGTCGCGGCCATCGAGCGGCGTCTCGCGGCCGGGCGCGCGCGCGGCTGACCATGGCACGCCGGGCGCTGGCGCTGCGTGAAGGCAAGGCCCCGGCCTGGGACCGCCTGCTCGCCATGGTGTTCTTCGTCGCCCTGCTGCACGGGCTCGTGATCCTCGGCATCACCTTCAACGCGCAGGCGGGCGATGAGGAGGATGCCCCGGGAATGAAAATCCTGCTGGTGTCGGATGAGCTTCCCGAGGCCGCCCGCAACCCGACCGCCACCTATCTGGCGCAGCGCACGCAGCTCGGCTCCGGCAACACCACGCTCCCCCTCGCGCCGCGCCCGCCCGAATCGGCACTCCCCTCCCTCAAGCATGCGGGCTCCCCCAATGGCGACTCGCTCGAGACGCGCGGCGATCGCGGCGGGGCCAAATCCGAGCGGCTGCTCACGACCACCGCCTGGATCACCGACGTGCGCTACATCGCCGATTCCGGCAGCACCGGCTCGCGGCGCGATCAGCCGCTGCTGGTCGACGCGCCGCCGGTGGCACACGCAGGCCCCGAGGACGAGCCGGGACCGGCGACGCTGCAGGGGCCGAAGCGGGACGAGCTCTGGGTGACGGCCGACACGCGCGCCGCCTCGCTGGCGCCCTACCTCGATGGCTGGCGGCACAAGGTCGAGCGCATCGGCACGCTCAACTACCCGACGGCCGCGCGCTCCGCCGCCGATGCGGCGAGCCCGGTGGTCGAGGTCGGCATCAACGCCGACGGCACACTCGATCGCGCCGTCATCCGCCGCTCGAGCGGCAACCCCGAGCTCGATCAGGCAGCGCTCTCGATCCTCAAGCTCGCGAGCCCCTTCGATCCGTTCCCCCCGGAGCTCGCGGCCGAGCACAGCGTGTTGCGTTTTGCCTACGAATGGCAGTTCGTCGGCGGGCGGGCAAGCCGAGGCTCGGTATCGACCGTTCCTTGAGACTCAAGCTCCCCGTGCCCATACTTGGGACATGGTCCGCAAACACACTACCGTGAGCGGCGCCACTCCCTCCGAGGGCGGCTCGGGGAGCGAGCCCGAGGGCTCCTCTCCGGTGTTCGCCGATGGCGGCCCCGGAAGCCTCACCAATCACCTGCTGATCGCGATGCCGCAGCTGAACGATCCGAACTTCGCGCAGACGGTGGCGCTCATCTGCGAGCACACCGACAAGGGCGCGCTCGGCATCGTGCTCAACAAGCCGCTGCCAATGAAGCTCTCGGACGTGCTCTCGCAAATGAAGCTCGAGCCGACGAGGGAGGACATCGCGGCGCAGCCGGTACTGCGCGGCGGCCCGGTGCACACCGACCGCGGCTTCGTGCTGCACCGCCCGGGCGGGGAGTGGGACCACACGCACAAGGTCTCGGAGACCATCCAGGTCACCACCTCGCGCGACGTGCTGGCGGCGATGGCGCGCGGCGAGGGCCCTTCGGATGCCTTCATCGCGCTCGGCTACGCCGGCTGGGACTCCGGACAGCTGGAACGCGAGCTCAAGGACAATGCCTGGGTGTCGATGCCGGTGGACGCGCGCATCGTGTTCGAGCTGCCGTTCGAGGAGCGCTGGGCCGGCGCCTGGCGGCTGATGGGCGTCGATCCCGATCGGTTGAGCCCCGAGGCGGGTCATGCCTGAGCGCAACGACCGCCGGCTCCCGGCATGACGGCGGCCCAGACCGTCCTCGCCTTCGACTTCGGACTCAAACGTATCGGCATCGCCTCCGGCGACACCGTGACGCGCACCGCCGCGCCGCGGCCGGCCGTGTCGGCGGGCCGGGCGGGGCCCGACTGGGAGGCGATCGGCCGCGAGGTGCGTGCGCGCGCCCCGGGGCTGCTGGTGGTGGGAGCCCCGTATAATGCGGATGGGAGCGACGGCGCGCTGACCGAGGCGGCGCGCCGCTTCGCGGCCGAGCTCGGACGCCGCTTCGCACTACCCGTTCACCTGGTCGACGAGTGCTTCTCCTCTCTCGAGGCGAGCGCCGGGCTCAAGGCGCGGCGTGCCAGCGGCGAGCGGCGGCGGCGGGTGGCGCGCGCCGACGTCGACAGTGCGGCTGCGGCGGTGATCCTCGGGCGCTGGTTCTCAGGCGAGGGGGTGAAATGACCGAACAGCTGCGGCCCGACGGCTCGCTCCGCCACCTGCTGACGCTCGAGAGCCTCACACGGGCGCAGCTCGAGCGGCTTCTCGACCGCGCGCAGGCCTACGTGCGCCCGCTGGGCGAGCGCCCGCCGCTGACGCAGACGCTGTCCTGGGCCACGATTGCCAATCTCTTCACCGAGCCCTCGACCCGTACGCGTGTCAGCTTCGAGCTCGCCGCCAAGCGCTTAGGGGCCCAGGTCGTCAACCTCGAGGTGCAGCTGTCCTCGCGGGTGAAGGGCGAGAGCATGCTCGACACGGTGTACACGCTGCAGGCGCTGCACGTCGATGCCTTCGTGGTCCGCGACGCCGAGGTCGGCGTGCCGGAGCTGGTCGCCGGGCACGTGGCGCCGCACGTGAGCGTGCTGTCGGCGGGCGAGGCGCACGTGTCGCATCCGACGCAGGGGCTGCTCGATGCCCTTACCATCTATCAGCGCAAGCAGCGCTTCGCGGGACTCGTGGTGGCGATCGTGGGCGACATCCGCCACTCGCGCGTTGCGCGCTCGGCCTGCCACGCGCTGCGCACCCTCGGCGTCGCCGAGCTGCGCATCGTCGCCCCCGCGGCGCTCATGCCGGAGGCCGGCGAGTTCGAAGGCTGCACGCGCCATACGCAGTTCGCGCGCGGGCTGACCGGGGCGGATGTGGTCATGATGCTGCGCATCCAGAAGGAGCGCATGGAGGCCGCGGAGCTTCCCGATGGCGACCGCTACTTCGCCGCCTGGGGGCTGACCCCCGAGCGTCTGGCGCTCGCGCGCCCCGGTGCCATCGTCATGCACCCGCAGCCGATGAACCGCGGCGTCGAGATCGCCTCCGAGGTGGCCGACGGGCCGCAGTCCGTGATCCGCGATCAGGTGCGCAACGGCGTCGCGGTGCGCATGGCGGTGCTGGCCGAAGTCCTCGCGCCACGCGGTGGTGCATGAGCTCGAGCGAGCGCGGCAGCATCTTCCTCGAGCAGGCGCGCGTCATCTCCCATCTGGCTTACGACGCGGAGCAGTTCGTGCTGCGCCTCACCGCCCCCAGGTGCGCCGCACACGCCGCGCCGGGAAGCTTCGTGCACCTGACCTGCGATGCCGCGCTGCCGATGCGCCGGCCGCTGTCCATCATGCGCGCCGACGCGAGTGCCGGCTGGATAGAAGTCCTCTACAAGGTGGTGGGTGTGGGGCTGCACGCGCTCGCCGCGGCTAAGGCGGGCGAGGAGCTCAGCGTCCTCGGCCCGATCGGCCGCCCGTTCAGCGCCCACCCTGAGCGCCCGCGCACGCTGCTGATCGGCGGCGGCATCGGCATTCCGCCCATGGTGTTTCTCGCCGAGCGGCTGCACCAGGCAGCGCTCGCCCGCGGCGCAGTCACCGCCTGGAAGCCGCTCGTGCTCATGGGCTCGGAGATCCCGTTTCCGTTCCGACCTAAGCCATCGAAGCTCATCGTGCCCGGGATCCCGGCCGGCACGATCGCCTGCATGCCGCTGCTCGATGAGTGGGGCGTGCCGAGCCGGCTCGCGAGCCGCGCCGACCTCCCGGGGTGCTTCCCGGGCTTCGTCACCGAGCTCGCCGATGAGTGGCTCGCGTCCCTCGAAAGCCAGCAGCTCGCCGAGGTTGAGATGTTCGCCTGCGGTCCGACGCCGATGCTCGAGGCAAGCGCGAAGCTCGCCCGGCGTTATGGCGTGCCGTGCCAGGTGTCGCTGGAGGAGTTCATGGCGTGCGCGGTGGGCGGCTGTGCCGGCTGCGCGGTGCTGGTACGCACCGCGGAGGGACCCGCCATGAAGCGGGTGTGCGTCGACGGGCCGGTGTTCGACGCCTACAGCGTCTTCTAACCGAAGTTGATCTTCGCCTCGAGGTTGGCGCGCGAGTCGGCGTTGGCGAGCGCCTCTTCCAGCGGTACGCGCCCGGCCTTGTAGAGGTTGAACAGCGCCAGGTCGAAGCTCTGGATGCCGCGCTCGGTGCTGGCGCTGATCGCTTCCTTGATCCCCACCACGTCGCCCTTCTTGACGAGCGTCTGGATGTGCGGGGTGTTGATCATCACCTCGAGCGCCGCGAGCCGGCGGTTGTCGACGCCGATGATCAGGCGCTGCGCCATGATGGCGCGCAGGTACTGCGACAGATCGAGGAAGATCTGGTTGTGCTGCTCGCGCGGGAACATGTTGATGATGCGGTCGAGCGACTCGGCGCAGTTGTTGGCGTGCATGGTAGCGAGCACCAGGTGGCCGGTGCCGGCGAGGTTGATGGCCGCCTCCATGCTCTCGCGGTCGCGGATCTCACCGATGAGGATGACGTCGGGAGCCGCGCGCACCACGCCGCGCAGCGCGCGCGCGTACGACTTGGTATCCAGTCCCACCTCGCGCTGATTGACGATCGAGCGCTTGTTGGTGTGCAGGAACTCGATCGGGTCCTCGATCGTGACGATATGGTCCGAGGAGCTCTCGTTGCGGTGATTGATCATCGCCGCGAGCGTGGTCGACTTGCCCGAGCCGGTGGCGCCCACCATCAGCAGCATCCCGCGCTTCATCAGCACCAGGTCCGAGCACACCTCCGGAAGCCCGAGCGCATCGAGCCGCGGCATGTCGGCGGTGATGTAGCGCATCACCATCGCGGGGTAGCCGCGCTGCAGGAACACGTTGACGCGGAAGCGTCCGAGCCCGGGCTCGGAGACCGCAAAATCCAGCTCGAACTCGCTGGTGAAGTGCTCGCGCTGCTCGGGGCTCATGAGGGCGTAGGCCGTCTGGCGCACCGTCTCGGGGGTCAGTACCTGGCGGTTCACCGGCAGGATCTGTCCCTCGATCTTGATCTTGATGGGCGCGTTGGGGGTGAAGAACAGGTCCGAGGCCTTCTTCTCCACCATCAGCTTGAACAGCGGCTTGGTGTTGAGTGTCGGGTGGCCGGCAGTCGCGGCGGCGGTAACGGCCGCCAGCGCTTCGGCACCGCCGAGCGCGGCCTGCGTCCCTGTGGCCTCCAGGGACTGTGCTTTCGCTTCTTTCGCCATCAGATGCTACGTCCGTGTTCTTCCTCGACAACCTGCAGCGAGGCACCGTCGTCGGTCGATTTCATCTCGCGCTTGCCCTCCAGCTTGATGCGCAGCCGCAGCTCGTTCTTCGAGTCGGCATTGCGCAGCGCGTCCTCGTAGGAGATGAAGCCGGTCTCGTACATCTCGAACAGCGCCTGGTCGAAGGTCTTCATGCCGAGGCGCGTCGAGCGCGACATCACGTCTTTGATCTTGGCGACTTCGCCCTTGAAGATCAGGTCCTGGATCAGCGGTGAGTTCAACATGATCTCCATGGCGGCGATGCGCCCGACGCCCGCTTCGCGCGGCACCAGGCGCTGCGACACCAGGGCGCGGATATTGAGCGACAGGTCCATGAGCAGCTGATCGCGCCGCTCGTCGGGGAAGAAGTTGATGACGCGGTCGAGCGCCTGGTTGGCGCTGTTGGCGTGCAGCGTGGCGAGCACCAGGTGGCCGGTCTCGGAGAACTGGATGCCGTACTCCATGGTGTCGCGGTCACGGATCTCGCCGATCAGGATGACGTCGGGCGCCTGGCGCAGGGTGTTCTTGAGCGCGTTGTGCCACGACTCGGTGTCGACCCCGACCTCGCGGTGGGTGATGACGCAGCCCTTGTGGGTGTGCACGTACTCGACCGGGTCCTCGATGGTGACGATGTGACCGCGGGTCTTCTCGTTGCGGTAGCCGACCATGGCGGCGAGCGTGGTCGACTTGCCCGAGCCGGTGCCGCCGACGATGATCACCAGGCCGCGCTTCGACAGCACGACCTCCTTGAGGATCGGCGGCAGGTCGAGCTCCTCGAAGGTCGGGATCTTGGCGTTGATCAGGCGGATGACGCAGCCGATGGCGCCCTGCTGCACGAAGGCGCTGACACGAAAGCGCCCGATGCCCGGCGGCGCGATCGCGAAGTTGCACTCTTTGGTGGCGTCGAATTCCTTGGTCTGGCGGTCGTTCATGATCGCGCGCACCAGCGTCGCGGACTGCTCGGCGGTGAGCGCGCGCTCGGACTGCGGCCGGATCTCGCCGTCGATCTTGATGGCGGGTGGGAAGCCGGCGGTGATGAACAGGTCCGAGGCCTTCTTCTCGACCACCCGCCGCAGCAGGTCCTGCATCAGCTTGATGGCTTGATCGCGATCCATATGTCAGCGCTCCCTATGCCCCGCCTCTACAGCGTGTCCTTGTTCTGCGCCTTGTAGCGCGCTTCTTCCTTGCTGACCTGGCCCCTGGTCACCATCTCGGTGAGGCACTGGTCGAGGGTCTGCATGCCCTGGCCAGCGCCGGTCTGGATGGACGAGTACATCTGCGCGATCTTGCCCTCGCGGATCAGGTTACGGATCGCGGGGGTGCCGATCATGATCTCGTGGGCGGCGATGCGGCCGCCGCCGATCTTCTTCAGCAGCGTCTGCGAGATGACCGCGCGCAGCGACTCCGACAGCATCGAGCGCACCATGTCCTTCTCGTCGCCGGGAAACACGTCGACGATGCGGTCGATGGTCTTGGCGGCGGAGCTGGTGTGCAGGGTGCCGAACACCAGGTGGCCGGTCTCGGCGGCGGTGAGCGCCAGGCGGATGGTCTCCAGGTCGCGCATTTCGCCCACCAGGATGACGTCGGGGTCCTCGCGCAACGCCGAGCGCAGCGCCTCGCTGAAGCCGAGCGTGTCGCGGTGCACTTCGCGCTGGTTCACCAGGCAGCGCTTGGACTCGTGCACGAACTCGATCGGATCCTCGATGGTGATGATGTGGTCGGGGCGATTGTCGTTGCAGTGATTGACCATGCCGGCGAGGGTGGTCGACTTGCCGGAGCCGGTCGGGCCGGTGACCAGCACCAGACCGCGCGGCAGCATGCACAGGTCGCGGAAGATCTTCGGCGCCGCCAGGTCGTCCAGCGACAGGATCACCGAGGGAATGTTGCGGAACACGGCGCCGGAGCCGCGGTTCTGGTTGAAGGCATTGACGCGGAAGCGCGCCAGCTTTGGAATCTCGAACGAGAAGTCGGTCTCGAAGAATTCCTCATAGGCCTTGCGCTGCTTGTCGTTCATGATGTCGTACACCATGGAGTGCACTTCCTTGTGCGACAGCGGCGGCATGTTGATGCGCTTCATGTCGCCGTCGACACGGATCATCGGCGGCACACCTGAGGACAGATGCAGGTCCGAGGCGTTGTTCTTGACGGCAAAAGCCAGCAGTTGCGCGATGTCGACGGCCATTGATGCTCCCAGGGACGCTGCCGGAGGCGCGGCAAAACCGACACTAGAGAGCCGCGCCCGAGCGCCGGCAGTATAGCGGAGGGGTCACACGTCCAATATGTTACTGGGTCCGCAGAATTTACCGGAGCGCGTCCGCTCGGTGCGTGAGCGCATGGCACAGGCCGCCGCCCGGGCCGGCCGGAGTGCGCACTCGGTCACACTCCTGGCCGTGACCAAGGCTCAGCCCCCCGAATTGGTGCGGGCAGCCGCGGACTGCGGCCTCGAGGATTTCGGCGAGAGTTATCTGCAGGAAGCGCTGCCGAAACTTGACGCGCTGCGGGATCGGCCGCTCACCTGGCACTTCGTCGGCAGGCTGCAGGCCAACAAGACCGCCCCGGTCGCGGCGAGCTTCGCCTGGGTGCACGCGCTCGATCGCCTGAAGATCGCCGAGCGGCTCTCGGCGGCGCGCTCCCCGCACCTCGCGCCCCTCAACGTCTGCCTGCAGGTTAATGTCGCCGGCGAGGCCAGCAAGGGCGGCGTCGCGCCGGCGGAGCTTGGCTCCCTGGTCCGGGCGGTCGCCGCTCTGCCGCGCCTGAAGCTCCGCGGACTCATGTGCATTCCGCCGGAGGAGCGCCAGGCCGCGCGCCAGCACGCCTGGTTCCGCGAGCTGCATGGCCTGTACAGCGCGCTGAATGCCGACGGCGCCGGGCTCGACACGCTGTCGATGGGGATGAGCGGTGACTTCGAGGCCGCGATCGAGGAAGGCGCGACCGTCGTGCGCGTGGGCACGGCGCTCTTCGGCCCGCGACCGGGCTAGAATTCGCCCATGTTTGACCAGCATCTCGCCATCCTCGGCGGCGGCCACATGGGCCGCGCGCTCATCGGCGGCCTGCTGCGCTCCGGGACCCGGCCCGAGCGCATCGCCGTCGGCGAGTGTTCGCAGGCCGCACGTGACAGCCTGGCGCGCGAGCTCGGCGTCACCGCCACCGCCGACAACGCGCGCGCGGTCGAGGGGGCAGCCGTTGTGGTGCTGGCGGTGAAGCCCCAGGAAGCGGCGGCGCTCCTGACGAGCCTCGCACCCGTGCTGCGCGCGCAGCGCCCGCTGCTGCTGTCGGTGGCCGCGGGCGTGCGCCTCGCCTCACTCGAGTCCTGGTGTGGCGCGGGTGTGACGGTGGTGCGTGCCATGCCCAACCGGCCGGTGCTGCTCGGCGCCGGCGCCACCGCTCTCTACGCCCCGCCACGGGTAAGCGCCGCGCAGCGTTCTGCGGCCGAGCGCATCGCTCGCTCGGTGGGTGAGGTCGTGTGGGTCACCGAGGAGGATCACCTCGACGTCGTGACCGCGCTCTCGGGCAGCGGGCCCGCGTACTTCTTCCTGCTGGCCGAGCAGCTGGCCGCGGCCGGAGAGGGACTGGGGCTCGCCGCGCCCGTCGCGCGCACGCTCGCCACGGCAACTCTCTATGGCGCGGGGCTGCTCGCGCATACGGGGAATGCGGATCTCGCGCGGCTCAGGGCCGAGATCGCCTCCCCGGGCGGCACCACCGAGGCGGCGCTCGAGGCGCTCGCCGCCGCCGACTTCGCCGGCATGGTCGCGCGCGCGGTCGGCGCTGCCGCCCGCCGCAGCCGCGAGCTCGGCGCCACGGCGCCGCAGGCTTAGCCCATGATCGCCTTCTTCACCTACATCCTGGATGCACTGCTGTCGCTCGCGCTGTTCGTCGTCATGGCCCGGCTGCTGCTGCAGCTGACGCGCGCCGATTTCCGCAACCCCCTGGCCCAGGCGATCGTGCAGCTCACCAATCCCCTGATCGTGCCGATGCGGCGGGTGCTGCCGCCGATCGGCAAGGTGGACACCGCCTCGGTGGTAGCGGTGCTGGTGGTCGCCGCGGTGGACGTCGCCACGGTGTCGGTGCTGCACGGCGCTGGCTGGCCCGAGCCGATCATCTGGCTGGACGCGCTGCTACTCGAGCTGGTGCACATGCTGCTGTCGATCTACGTGTACGCGATCATTCTGTACGTGCTGCTCAGCATGATCGCCCCCGGCGGCTACTCGCCGCTGCAGTCGATGCTCACCTCGCTGTGCGAGCCGGTACTGCGGCCGATCCGGCGCATCATCCCGCCGATCGCCGGACTCGATCTGTCGCCGCTGTTCGCGACGCTCATCATCCTGGCGCTGCTCAATCTCCCCCTGATGGTGCGCTGAAGTCCTGCGTGCTCAAGTGCCGCGCAAGCAGCGCGCCGCGCGCGGCGTCCGCACTGACGGAACACCAGCTTAGCGCGCACTTCGCACCGGGATTCGCAGCATCGCGGCGGCGTGTCAAGCGCGCTGCACCACGGCGCGAGCGGCTGCGCGGCTCACTGTCACGGCGCTCACGCTACCCGCAAACCCTAGGAAAAAAGGCATTTCAGCGACAGCGAAAAAGAAAAAACCGCTTGCCAAAGCGTGCGCATGTGCTATTTTTCGCGCCGATTCTCTTCGCGCGGTGGCACACGGCGCGCACAGCAACCAACCAAAATTCTCGAGGAGTACCGCAACATGGCGAAAAAGGGTGGCGCACCGACGAAGTCGGAGGTCCTGACTCAAATTTCCAAGGACACAGGCCTGTCCCGCAAGCAGGTGGGAAGCGTCTTCGATTCGCTCGGCGGCGTGATCAAGAAGAGCCTGCGCGGCAACGGGCTGTTCACCCTGCCCGGCCTTCTGAAGATGAAGGTCGTGAAGAAGCCCGCCACCAAGGCCCGTGAAGGCGTCAATCCCTTCACCGGCGAGAAGATGATGTTCAAGGCCAAGCCTGCGAGCAAGAAGGTTCGCTGCTTGCCGCTCAAGAGCCTGAAGGCGATGGTCAACTAGACCGGTAAGGCACGGGGTTTCCCCGCGCATTGAGCCAGTATCAGGGCCCGGGCGGAACTGAAAAACTCCGCCCGGGCCTTTGCTTTTTCAGGACAGAAACGCGAGTACCGCGTCGCGCAGCTCGTTCAGCCGCCCGTGAAAGAAGTGGCTGGCGCCGGGCAGTATCGTGATCCGTGGCGCCGGCACGCCGGCAGGCGTGCGCAAGGTGCGCGCCCAGGCGAGCACGGCGGGCTCGGGCACCACCTCGTCCGCATCTCCCTGCACGATCAGCCACGGACACTCGGGTAGCGCGGCCCGCGCGGCGTCGAAGTCAGTGCGCTCGAGGCGCGTGATTCCAGGCGCTACCAGTACCACGCGCGCGGCCTGCGCCTCGGCCGCGATGCGTGCCGCCACGGCGCCGCCGAAGGAGAAGCCGGCGAGCCACAGCGCCGCCTGCGGCCAGCGCCGCCGGCCCCAGGCGATCACCGCCAGCGCATCGTCGCTCTCGCCGCGCCCTTCATCGTAAGTCCCGGCGCTCGCGCCCACGCCGCGAAAATTGAAGCGGATGGCGGGCACCTCAAGCTGCCCGATGGCGCGCGCCACCGTGTACACGACCTTGTTGTCCAGCGTGCCGCCGTAGAGCGGATGCGGATGGCACACGACGGCAAATGCCGGCACGGAGAGCGGCTCGCCCGCCGCCGTGGCGGGGCTCTCGACCAGCGCCTGCAACGGGCCTGCCGGGCCGGGAAGCTCGAGCCGCTGCGCACGCAGCGCCGTCAGCACCATGGACTGCACCGTTTCAGGGTGTCTGACCCGGCGCCGCGGCGAGGCGCACCAGCAGGCGGTTCAGGCGCAGCACGAACTCGGGCGGATTGGCGAGCGTCGCGCCTTCCGCGAGCTGTGCCTGCTCGTAGAGCAGCTGTGCGAGCTCGCCGAACTGGGCGGCGTCCGTCACGCTGTCCAGATACTTCACCAGCGGGTGGGTCACGTTCACCTCAAGGAGCGGGCGCGCCTCGGGGGTCTTCTGCCCGGCAGCCGCGAGCATACGCCGCAGCCGCTCGCCGAGATCATGCTCGCCGAGCACCAGGCAGGCAGGCGACTCCTTCAGCCGCTCGCTGATGCGCACCTCGGTGACGCGCTCCCCGAGCGCATCCTTGATGCGCTTGAGCAAGCCCTTGCTCTCCTTGAGCTCGGCGTCGTGGCGCTCGCGGTCGGCCGCGCCCGCGAGACCCCCGAGCTCCAGGTCACCGCGCGAGGCGTCCTTGAGGCGCTTGCCCTCGTACGTCTCGAGCTGCCCCATGGCCCACTCGTCGATGCGCTCGGCGAGCAGCAGCACCTCGACCCCGCGGTCCTTCAGCCGCTCGATCGCCGGATGGGCGCGGGCTGCGTCCAGGGTCTCCGCGATCACGTAGTAGATGCGCTCCTGGCCCGGCTGCATGCGCGCGAGGTAGTCGGCGAGGCTCACCGACTGGGCATTGTCGGGGAGCGCGGTGCTCGCAAAGCGCAGCAACGGCAGCAGCGCCGCCTCGTTGGCGCGGTCTTGGCCGATGCCCTCCTTGAGCACGGCGCCGAACTCCTTCCAGAAGGTGGCGTACTTCTCGCCCTCTTCCTTGGCGAGGCGCGCCAGCAGGTCGAGTGCCCGCTTGGTAAGGCTGGCGCGGATCGCCTCGACCTCGGGCTCCTGCTGCAGCAGCTCGCGCGACACGTTGAGCGGCAGGTCGCTCGAATCCACCACGCCCTTGACGAAGCGCAGGTAGAGCGGCAGGAACTGCTCGGCGTCGTCCATGATGAAGACGCGCCGCACGTACAGCTTCAGGCCACGCACCGACTCGCGCTGGTAGAGATCGAAGGGCGCGCGCGCCGGCAGGTAGAGGAGGCTGGTGTACTCGCGCTTGCCTTCCACCTTGTTGTGACTCCAGGCGAGCGGGTCGGTGAAGTCGTGGGCGAGGTACTGGTAGAACTGCCGGTACTCCTCGTCCGTGATCTGGGTGCGCGGCAGCGTCCACAGCGCCCGCGCCTGGTTCACCACCTCGTACTCGAGCGAGGCCTCGCCCTCCTTCGGCATGCGCACCGGGAAGCCGATGTGGTCGGAATAGCGGCGGATGAGGCCGCGCAGGCGGAACGCGTCGGCGAACTCGCGTGCGTCCTCCCGCAGGTGCAGCGTCACTACGGTGCCGCGCGCAGGCAGCGTCACGCTCTCGACCGTGAACTCGCCGTCGGCGCGCGATTCCCAGTGCACGCCCGCCTCGGGCGCAGCGCCGGCCTTGCGCGAGTGCACCTCGACGCGCTCGGCGACGATGAAGGCCGAGTAGAAGCCGACGCCGAACTGGCCGATGAGCTGCGAGGCCTTCTGGTCATCTCCGCCGAGCGAGCGGAAGAACTCGGCGGTTCCCGAGCGCGCGATGGTGCCGAGGTTCGACACCGCCTCCTCGCGCGTCATGCCGATGCCGTTGTCGCTGATGGTGACGGTGCCAGCCTTGGGGTCGGCGGCGATGCGGATGCCGAGCTCCGGATCGTCGCCGAGCAGCGCGCTGTCGGCGATGGCGAGGAAGCGCAGCCGGTCGCAGGCATCCGAGGCGTTGGAGATGAGCTCGCGGAGGAAGATCTCGCGGTGGCTGTAGAGCGAGTGGATCATGAGCTTCAGGAGCTCACGAACCTCTGCCTGGAAGCCGTGGGTTTCGCGGGCGGTCGCGGGGGTCGTGGTCGATTGCATGCCGCGATCTTGGGAGCCGGCAGGAATTTTTCAAGCGCCACGCGAGGCGCGGCCACTTAAGCAGCGGCCGGAGGGGTCATTCGGGAGCGGCCTGACCCGCCGTTCAGGCGCTCAGACGCAGCAGCTGGCGGTAGGCGCCCTCGACCGCCCAGACGCCGAGCGCCGAGGCGCCGGCGATCAGGGGTGCCGCACCTTCGAGGAGCTCAGCAGCCGTCGTGGTCGCCACCTGCCGACAGACACCGGTGAGGTCGTCCAGCTCGTCCCAAAGATGCAGGAATACTTCCATCGGCGACAACTCTACAGGCGCGGCACCGCGCGCTGACGTGCGCGCGCTCACAATCGGCGCGTGGCTTGCAGGCACCCGAGGCCGTGCGTAGGCTTGGGTGAGACGCGCGTCAATGCCGACATGACAGAACACAGGCCCCCATGCAGCGCATCGTCGTCCTGAACCCCAAGGGCGGTTCGGGCAAGACGACCATCGCGACCAACCTGGCGAGCTATCTCGCCTCGCGCGGGGACCGGCCGGTCGTCATGGATTTCGATCCCCAGGGCTCCTCGGTCCGCTGGGTGAAGAAGCGCCAGCCCTCACAGGCGCAGGTGCGGTCGATCGCGGCCTTCGAGAAGGACAGCCGTACGACGCGCGCCTTCCAGCTGCGTATCCCCGAGGACACCACGCACGTGATCGTGGACACCCCCGCGGCGATCGAGCCGCGGCAGCTCCCGGAGATGACGCGCGACGCGCACAAGATCCTGGTGCCGGTGCTGCCCTCGGACATCGACATCCATACCTGCTCGCGCTGCATAGGCGATCTGCTGCTGGTCGCCAAGATCCGCCGCGAGGAGAACCGCATCGGCGTGATCGCCAACCGCGTGCGGCGCAACACCCTCATGTATCAGTCGCTGATCCGCTTCCTGCACACGCTCGGCATCCCGATCGTCGCCGTCTTCCGCGACTCGCAGAACTACGTGCGCGCCGCCGAGGCCGGGATCGGCGTGCACGAGATGAAGAGCTACGTGGCCCGCGCCGACGTCGAGCAATGGGCGCCACTCGTGAGCTGGCTCAGCGGGGTTGCGGACGAGTCGCTGGCCCCGGGCGGCGGCCCACCCGAGGGCGGCGCGGAGGCCCCGGGAGAGACGGCTGCGGAGCCTGATGCCCCGGAGGCAGCCGCGGAGGCGCCGGATGCGGTCCCGCAGACGCACGAAGCCATCCCCGCGCCAGCGGGCTGATGGATCTCAAGGGCGATGCGCCCGGCCTGGGTTACTTCTTCGGAGACTTAGTCGGCGGGCTGGTCGGGGCCTTCAGGCCGCTGTCGCTGTTCTGCCAGGAGTCGCGCACCTGATCCGCCCAGCTCTTGTAGTTCGACCAGGTGTACAGGTTGCGCGTGATTGCCGCCTGCCGCGCACGGGCGCGCTGCATGCGGTCCAGCCAGCTCGCGTACGCATCCGCCCCTGCGGGCGGAGTGGCGCCCGTGGCCGCCGGCTCGGGGCCTGCGGGGGCGTCGTCGCGACTGCGGTTCGATGAGCTCATGGCAAGCTCCTGAAGACTGAACTGCAGCGTACGGGCTTCGCCTCGCTGCCGCAGGAACTGGTTCACAGGCATATGTAGGGAACCAGCGACACGGCCGCGCCTATGACGCAGCTCTCGTACGCGGGTCGGGGAAGTGTGCGTCACGCAGAGCGTTATGTAACGGCGCGGACCGGGCCGCGCGCTCGAGCGCGCGTGGCGCGCGCACTGCGCGCTTCAGGTAACCAGCCGGTACACGGGACGATAGGCGCTGCCCGGCAGCCGCATGCGCTTCTGCGCGACGAAGGCGGCGAGCAGCTCATCGAGCAGCTGCATGATCGCCGGGTCGCCGGCCAGCTCGTACGGGCCGTGGCGCTCGATCGCCTGGATGCCGAAGTCCTTGACGTTGCCGGTGACGACGCCGGAGAAGGCACGTCGCAGATTGGCGGCGAGCTGGTGCACCGGCTGGTCGCGCCTGAGCTCAAGCGCGCGCATCGACTGGTGCGTGACCTCGAAGGGCCGCTGAAAACCGGGCGGCACCTGCAGCAGCCAGTTGAAGTTGTAGGAATCGCTGTGCTTGCGGCGGAACTCGCGCACTGCCTGCATGCCTTGCACCATGCGCCGCGCCACTTCCGGCGGGTCATCGACGATGACCGTGAGCTGCTCGAGTGCCTCCGGCCCCAGGGTGCCGCCGATGAAGCGGCAGATGTGCTCGAAGTAAGGGGCGCTGTCCTTCGGCCCGGTGAGCACGATCGGGAACGGCTGCGCCCGGTTGGCCGGCTCGAGCAGCGTCCCGGTGAGATACAGGATCTCTTCCGCGGTACCGGCACCGCCGGGAAACACCACGATGCCGTGTGCGAGACGCACGAACGCCTCGAGGCGCTTCTCGATGTCCGGCAGGATCGCGAGCTGCGTCACGATCGCGTTGGGGGGCTCGGCGGCGATGATGCCGGGCTCGGTGATGCCGATGTAGCGCCCGCCGGCGATGCGCTGCTTGGCGTGACCGATGGTCGCGCCCTTCATCGGGCCCTTCATGGCGCCGGGGCCGCAGCCGGTGCACACATCGAGGCCGCGCAGCCCGAGCTCGTAGCCGACGTCCTTGGTGTACTGATACTCCTCGCGCGTGATCGAGTGCCCGCCCCAGCACACCACCAGATTGGGACGCGCCTTGTGGTCGAGGATGCGCGCGTTGCGCAGCACGTGAAACACCGCATTGGTGATCGAGGCGGAGTCGTTCAGGTCGAAGCGGCCACTCGCCATGATCTCGTTGGAGGTGAACACCACGTCGCGCAGCACCGCGAACAGGTGCTCCTTGATGCCGCGGATCATCTGCCCGTCGACGAACGCGGAGGCCGGGGCGTTGTGCATCTCGAGCTTTACGCCCCAGGCGTGCCGCACGATGCGGATGTCGAACTCGCGGTAGCGGTCGAAGATTTCCTTGGCGTTGTCGGTGCGCGCGCCGGAGTTGAGCACCGCGAGCGCGCAGCGCCGGAACAGCGCGTACAGCCCGCCCTGCCCCGCATCGAGGAGCTTGTCGATCTCCGACTGCGAGAGGTTCTCGAGGCTGCCGCGCGGTCCGACGCGCGCGTCGACGAATTCTGAGAGCTCGCTGGCCACGGCTTGTTAAGCGTATATCAGGAAACGGCGTCGGCAGGGTTACGGCGTCCCGCGGGACGCGGTCCGGCGTACCGGGAAGGTGAGTTGTCGGGGGATCTTCAGGGAACGATGTCGATCGGCACTTCGTCCGGGACCAGCATCCAGATCTCGACCATATCCGCGTTGGAGACGGCGATGCAGCCGTCGGTCCAGTCGTGGCTCAGGTAGTAGTCCGGGTCATGCTTCATCAGGTTCGGCATGCCGTGGATCATGATCGAGCCGCCGGTATCCCAGTGGCGCGAGCGAGCGCGCTTCAGGTCCTGCTCGTTCGGGTAGCTCACCTTGATCGACAGGAAGTAATCGCTGTGCGGATTGCGCAGGTCGAGCCGATAGCTCCCCTCGGGCGTGCGGAAGTCGCCTTCGCGCTCCTTCTGCCCGACCGGCGAGAGACCGAGCGACACGCGGTAGGTGCGCACGACGTTACCGCCGTGCATCAGGTTCAGCCGCCGCTCGGACTTCTTGACCACCACGCGATCGACCGCCGGCAGCGTCTCGGTCTGCAGCGATACCGGCTCGGTGTTCGCCTCGGTCACCGGCAATGAGTCCCCGTGCGCCGCCACCGCCGCGCAGGCCAGGACCAGGGTCGTTGCCAAGTTCCTGAAAATCATGACGTTCCGTATCAAATACACCAGCGGATTGAATTATATCCAGCGCGCCTGCGGACGCCATGTACCTGGATCACACCGGCGGCAGCCGGCGTCGTTCACGTCCTTCACCCCCCGTTTCCGACGTCTTCGACGTGCGGCATGACGATCTGCGTGCCGGCGCGCAGCTCGGCAAAGTCCACGTCCGGGTTGTACTGCTGCAGCAGCCACACCGGCAGGAGCCCGGCGCGCTTGGTCACGGTCCAGAGCGAATCCCCGGAGCGCGCGATGTAGATCTCCGTGCCCGAGATGCGGTGCGCCGCGAAGTACGCGGCCTGCAGCTGCTGGTGATACTCGCGCCGCTTCTGCTCGAAGACATCGTGCGACACCGTGTGGAAGTCGAGCTTGAGGCGATGCCCCACCAGTACCGGCTTGTGCGCCGTCATGTGATTCAGCGTGCGCAGGTGCTGCGCGGTGAGGTCGAGCCAGTCGGCGTAGTGCCCGAGCGTCTCCTCGGCGGCGACGCGAATGGTGTCGTCGCTCCCGACCGTGTAGTCGGTGGGATCGACGCTCTGCTGCGTGTCGGCGGCCGGGCCCAGCGCGGGGCTCAGGGCCTCGGCCTGCGCGGCGGATACCGGCTGCTCACGGCTGGCGTACACCGTGATGGTGGCGAGCGCCGCGGCATCCTCGGCGCTCTCGCGCTGCGCCACCGCGGCCGACACCGCGCCGGACTCGGCTGCCGCCGGCGCGGTCGCCGCAGCGACCGTAATGGGCGCCCCTTCGGGGAGCGTGATCGTGCGGCCGACCTTGAGCGAGGCGCTGGTGCGCACGCGGTTCAGGCGCGCCAGCGTCTCGATCGCTACCCCATAGCGCTCGGCGAGCTTGGCGAGCGTGTCGCCCTCCTGCACGCGGTAGCGCCGCGGGGCCGGCTGCCCGGCGTACAGCTCGCTCGGCGCGAGCTTCATCGCCAGCTGCTCGGTGGTCCACTGCTCGGCATCGTGCGGCAGCCGCAGCCGGAAGGCGCGCGGCACACGCTGCCGCCCGTCCCACACCGGCCGCAGCAGCGCGGGATTCAGTGCGCGCAGCTCATCGGTGTGGACGTTGAGCAGCCGTTCGAGCGTGCTCATGGGGATGTAGCCCGGCAGCGTCACCTCCCGGAACTTCGCCTCGCTGAGCCGCTGTACCGGGCCGAAGTACTTCTCGAAGTTGCGGTCGATGTCGAGGGCGGCGAGGAACGAGACGTAGAAGTTGCGCGACGCGAAGCCGAAGGTGCGGCTGTTATAGCGGCGCACGATGGTGACGATGTCCTCGGTATGCAGCGTCTCCTTGGCGCGCAGCATGCCGGCGGTGCCGTGGTTGTAGGCGGTGAGCGCCAGCGGCCAGGTGCCGAGCACCCGGTAGTTGTAGGCGAGCAGCTGCGCCGCCGCCTCGGTGGAGCGGAACGGATCGAGCCGGTCGTCCACGGCGCCGTCGATGCGCATGTAGCGCCGGCCGGTCGAGCGCATGAACTGCCACAGTCCGGCGGCGCCCACCTTGGAATAGGCCGCGGGGTTGAAGGAGGACTCGACGTGCGGCAGCACCGCGAGCTCGGCGGGCAGCCCGCGGTTGGCGAGCGCCTCGGCGATGTGCGTCTCCCACGCGCCCGAGCGGATGAGCCCCGCACGGAAGCGGTCCGACTGGCCGAGCTGAAAGCGGATGTCGTCGACCGCCTCGCGCAGCCGCGCGGGAGTGCCGTCCGCGCCCCACAGGTCCTTGATGCGCTGATCGTCGGCAGACAGGGGTGCATCGCCCGCCGCGGCGATCCGGCGCAGCGCCGCGGCGACCGACGAGCGCGCCGCATCCACCTGGTGCTCGCGCGCGCTCTGCGGGCTGTCAGGCGCGAAATGCAGCGTGTCGTAGACGACCGCGAGGTTGTACTGATCGTGCAGGAACCCTGCGTTGGTATCGATCTGCGTGTAGACGTGGATCCAGAACTGAACGTCGGGCTCGAGCGCTGCCGGCCGCGGCATCGCCTCGTCCGCGGCCAAGGCCGGCGCGACCCAGAGCGCGCACAGCACCCCGAGCAGCCACGGAAAGGCCGTGCGGGCACGCCAAAGTAGGGGTGTCGACTTCATTTACACTCCCAGGAAGTCCATTTTCTCATGAGAGTTCAATGACTTGATAAGTAGCCGGCCTCCTGGCCGCGCTAACCGAGCCGTAGAAAGCGTCGAGTATTTTGACATTCCTGGTGTTCAGAGAGGGTGACTCGCTCGAGGTGTCATAAGCCTGCCGCACGCCAGACCCCCTGAAAACCCCCTGCAGGGTGCAGCGCATCACGTTTAGACCCTCCGCGCGGCAGATGATGTCGCATCGCTGCAGCGACCTGAGCTCCTGGCACGAGTGTTGCTCATATCTAAGCATCAGCGGCACAGCCGCCTTGGGAAGCAAGCGACGCCAGGAACCGAACGAAGAAACGCCCGGGTCCGGAACAAAAGCAAATCGCCGGATATCGAGCGCACAGGATAACAACGAGAAGACGCTCCTCCACACAAGCAAGCGACCGACAACCCCGCACCCTGCGGGGTTTTTTTTGACCGCTCGAAATCCGCTCGGCAGCGTCGGCGAAATGCGCGCTCGTGGCAACTGGCAGAATCGCAGGCATGCAGCGGCGCGCCTCGCGCGCAGCGACAGTCAGCTCTCGCCGTACTCGCCTGCGGGGCGGCAGCGGCGGCACCGCCCGATACCGGGCTCATGACCGGGGTCGAATTCACCGACTACTCCCCGCTGTCAGCCAGCGCCGAGGTCACGCGCCGCTTGCTCAGCCCGCTCGCCGCGGCGCAGGTCGCGCGCGTACTCGAGCGCTCGGGCGAGCGGCTCGCCGCGCAATCGATCGACCTCGCCGCAGAGACGTTCCTGCTGTACGTGCCGCCGCATGCGCCGCCGGGCGGGTTGAGGCCCAGCTTGCACGAGTGCAATCGCTCGCCGCTGCCGGCAAGCGCACCGAGGCGTTGAGGCTGCTGGAGGAAGTCGACCGCCGCTTCGGCGGCCTGGCCGCGCCGCGCAGCCTCGAGCTGGCGGCCGCGCTCGAGTGAGCCAAAAAAAGAGGCAGCCCGAAGGCTGCCTCGTGGACCGAAGCGAGTCTGTCAGTTCGGTTGGTCCGTCAAGAGGAGTCGCTCAACCACATTTCGAATCGCCGCAATTCAGGCAGGTCATGCAGCCGTCCATCATGACGACCGCCGCGGTGTTGCATCGTCCGCACAGCTGCGCGCCTTCGGGGAAGTGCCCCTTGGCGAACGCATCGGCCTGCTTGGCACGCGCCTCGAACTCGGCGCGCTTCTGATCCACCAGCTTCTGCTGGTGAGCGTCGAGCTGCGTCCTGCGCATCAACCCGATCGCCTGCAGGTGCTTCTCGATCACGTGGCCGAGCTCGGCAATGATCGAGGGCATGAACTTTCCGCCCGGCTGCCAGTAGCCGCCGCGCGGGTCAAATACCGCCTTGAGCTCGTCCACCAGGAAGGTGACATCACCGCCCTTGCGGAACACCGCCGAGATGATGCGGGTCAGCGCCACGATCCACTGGAAATGATCGAGGTTCTTCGAGTTGATGAAGATCTCGAACGGCCGGCGCTGCTCGTAGTCGGTGCCCTCGTTGAGCAGGATGTCGTTGATGGTCACGTACATGGCGTGATCGGAGATCGGCGTCTTGATCTTGTAGGTCTGCCCGATCAGCATCTCCGGCCGCTCGAGCTTCTCGTGCATCCGGATCACTTTGGCGGTGCGGCCGTTCTTGTCGCGCACCTCCTCGGGCTCGCCGCTCTGCGGCACGAGCTTCATCTCCGGTGTCTTGTCCTTGTCGGCCGCTTTTTCGGCCGCTTTAGCAGCAGCCTTGTCTTCGGGCTTTACTACCTGGTATCTGACGATTTTTCTCTCGATCTTGATGCTCATAGTCTGTTTCCGGGCCGCGCTCTCAGGCGGCCATCCGATATTCGCCGTGATCCTCTCGCACCTCGGTCTGTTCTGCGAAGAAAGGCCCAATTGCCATCCGGACGCTTCCACCAGCGGCCTGATGGAACGCGTCATGGCACCGCTTACACAGGGTCAGAAGGTTCCAGGCCTCGTACCTCCACTCCGGAAACCTCTGGAACGGCCAGATGTGGTGGGCATTCAACTTTCCGCCCCGCTCGCCACAACACCGACAGGCGTAACCGTCCCTCTTGAAGCAGCTTTCTCTTGCAATCCTCATGTCCAGAGAGGCACGCAAACGAACGCGATCCGCCGTTATTCCACCCTTCCAGTTCCACCGTTTCGCGCCCAGGTTTGCCGCTCTCAGCTTCTGACGCGTAGCCAGTGTCGGGCTGCGTCTGGGGGTTATTCCGACAGATCGCAACCAGTCGCACACCGTCGCGCTTGTGACTCTCATCTGCTGAGCGATTTCGATGCTCGTCTTGCCCTCCTTGTAGAGCCGAGCTGCCTCAAGCTTAAGAACGCCATCCGAATCGCGCGTGAACTGCTTGCGTGTGCGCTCGCGCATTTCAGCGGTCACGTACACTGAGCGCGGATTTCTGGGCAGATCGAGTTCCCGGCGCCAGTCGAACAACGTTGATGCCGGTATCCCTGTCGACGCGGCAATTTCTTTGATCGAGCGACCCTCGCGGTACATCCGCGCGAGAATCGACAACACCTTGAGCTTTCTGGCCTCAGCGCGTCGCCGACCGTGTGGTAGCACACCTCGAGTCCAGCCACTCGCCGTAGGAGGGCTGATTCCGAGCGTCGCGGCAATCTCTCTTTGCAAGCAACCTTCGCCCCGCATCTGACGAGCTAATGCGACCTTGTTGGGATCACGGGCCATACGCCAATTCAGGTACCTCAGTACCTGCCGAAATACCCCTCCTTCAAGCTATCGTAGAGATTTGCAGTGGTGTGCATCTCACCGTCGTACTCGATCTCCTCATCCCCGCGCGCTTCCACGACCGTTCCATCGTCGAGCGTGAACCGGTAGATCGTGTTCTTGAGGTCCTGCTCCTTCACCAGCACGCCCTGGAAAGCTTCCGGGTTGAAACGGAAAGTGGTGCAGCCCTTCAGTCCCTGCTCGTGCGCATACAGATAGATGTCCTTGAACCTTTCGTAGGGGAAATCCGTAGGCACGTTCGCCGTCTTAGAAATCGATGAATCGACCCACTTCTGGGATGCAGCCTGCACTTCGACGTGTTCCTTGGGGGCGATGTCTTCGGAGGCAATGAAATAGTCGGGCAGTCTCTCAGCATCGGTCGTGCCTCCCGGCTTGGCGTTGGGATTAACGAGCTCGCGGTAGGCGAGCAGCTCGAACGAATAGACGTCGATCTTCTCCTTCGACTTCTTGCCCTCGCGGATGACGTTGCGGAAGTAGTGATGCGCGAACGACGGCTCGATGCCGTTCGACGCGTTGTTGGCGAGCGACAGCGAGATCGTGCCGGTGGGCGCGATCGACGAGTGGTGCGTAAAGCGCGCGCCGGTCTCGGCGAGCTCGTGCACCAGGCGCGGCGCCACCTGCGCCACGCGCTGCATGTAGCGGCTGTAGCGGGCGTGCAGCAGCCGTCCGGCGATCTTCGCCCCCGGCCGCCAACCGTCGCGCGCCATCTCCGGGCGCTTGCGCAGCATTTCCTTCGTGATCGTGAACTCCTCGTTCATGATCGGCGCCGGGCCCTTCTCGCGGGCCAGCTCGAGTGCGGCTTCCCAGCCGGCAATGGCCATCTCGCGCGACACGTCCTCGGTGAACTGCACCGCGTCGGGCGAGCCGTACTTCATGCGCAGCAGTGTCATGGTGCTGCCGAGCCCGAGGAAGCCCATGCCGTGACGACGCTTGCGCAGGATTTCCTCGCGCTGCTTCTCGAGCGGCAGGCCGTTGATCTCCACTACGTTGTCGAGCATGCGCGTGAAGATCTTCACGACCTCGCGATACTCGTTCCAGTCGAACTCCGCGAAATCAGTGAACGGGTGCCTCACGAAGCGTGTCAGGTTCACCGAACCCAACAGGCATGAACCGTACGGCGGGAGCGCCTGCTCACCACAGGGGTTGGTGGCGCGAATATTCTCGCACCACCAGTTGTTGTTCATCTCGTTGACACGGTCGATGAGAATGAAGCCCGGTTCGGCGAAATCATACGTGGACCCCATGATCACGTCCCACATGCGCCGCGCCGGCAGCGTCTTGTAGATCTTGCAGGCCACCAAGCCGTCGTCGTTGACGACGTAGCCCTCGTGCACGGACCATTCGCGCCACAGGAACTTGGTTGCGTCGCTTAGGTCCGGTCTATCTGCTTCGAACTCTTTGCGAGTGATTGGGAAGGCGAGCTTCCACGGCTGATCCTCGCGCACCGCCTGCATGAACTCGTCAGTGATCAGCAGCGACAGATTGAACTGGCGCAACCGCCCGTTCTCGCGCTTGGCGCGGATGAAGTCCATGACGTCCGGATGCCCGACGTCGAAGGTTCCCATCTGCGCGCCGCGGCGACCACCGGCGGAGGAGACGGTGAAGCACATCTTGTCAAAGATATCCATGAACGACAGCGGCCCGGACGTATAGGCGCCCGCACCTGAGACGTATGCGCCGCGCGGCCGCAGCGTCGAGTGCTCATAGCCGACGCCGCATCCGGCCTTCAGCGTAAGTCCCGCCTCATGGACCTTCTTCAGGATGTCGTCCATCGAGTCGTGAATCGTGCCCGACACCGTACAGTTGATCGTCGACGTGGCGGGCTTGTACTCCAGCGCGCCCGCGTTCGAGGTCACGCGGCCGGCCGGGATCGCTCCGTGGCGCAGCGCCCAGAGAAAACGCTCGTACCAGTGCTCGCGCACGTCAACGTTCTCGACGTCGGCGAGCGCGCGCGCGACGCGCTTGTAGGTATCGTCCATCGACTTGTCGATGGCCGTGCCGTCCTTGGCGGTGAGCCGATACTTCTTGTCCCAGATATCGAGCGATGCTTCCTGGAAAGGAACGGAATCGAGATCCCTGGGATCGATCTTTACGACGGTGTTCATGGAATCCGCGGCGCTCCGGAAATACTTCTTCTCGCCTGCTGCAACGAATCGCAGGGATTACCGGCGGAAAAGCACGCGGAACGCGTAAGGTGCCGCAAGCCTTACCGGTACCTGACTGTCCTAACTCCCGTTGGACAGTGCAGGCCCTGCAACCTCCCCCCGACTGCGTGACCTTCGTCGTCGCTCTCGCTCAAACACAAGATCTTGTGTCGGGGTCAAAAGCCTAATGAGCACTCGCGGGTGCGTCAAGGTTCGGAACCAGATTTAGTCGCATGACTTTTTATAAGCTTTTTCATGTATTTACAGCATTCTCTGCAGTAAATTACACGATAATTTTTTGAGCACTGCCCCGCTTGGGAAGTCAAGCGCCAACCCCAATATCTTGTGCCCAAGAGCAGCACAGTTTTTGCACAGCCTGTGCACAGGCGGGCCGCCACGTGCTCCCCGGGCCTCACCACCACGAGGTTCTCTGTCCGCCACGCGCCGTTTTTCCGGTAATGACGGCGCAGCGGAATAGCGCCCGCCCAATGCACCGCTCGCCGCCACTGCGAGCCCCTTCTCCATCACGTCGTCGGTAGGGAATGGAGCCGCGCGAGCGCCGCTTCAAGTCTGCGCGGCATCGAGGCGGCTCTTGAAACCCCGCTGCGCCATCCGCACATCGAGGGTCAAGCGCGATTTGCGCCACGGTTTTTTCAACTTCGATTCCTTCAAAGGAGATTCTTTATGACCATCGTTCGTTACGACCCCTGGGCCTTCGTCGGCCGCCTGCAGCGGCAGTTCGATCAGGCCTTGGGTGATTCCGATACCGCCAGCATCAGCTGGCTGCCGCATGTCGACGTCCGCGAAGAGGCCGAGCGCTTCGTGGTCGTGGCCGACCTGCCGGGTGTCGAGGGCAAGGACATCGAGATCACGGCCGACAAGGGCGTGCTGACGATCCGCGGCGAGCGCCGCTCGGAGAAGAAGGCCTCGAGCGAGGGCTTCGAGCGCGTCGAGCGCGCGAGCGGCTCGTTCCTGCGCCGCTTCACGCTGCCCGAGAGTGCGGATGCCGAGGCCATCAAGGCGTCGCACGTGAACGGGGTGCTCGAGGTGAGCATTCCGAAGCGCCCGCAGGAGCAGCCGCGGCGCATTTCCGTCCAGGCCGCCTGAAGACCCAAGCTTCAGCCGGCGGCGCTCTCGGGCGCCGCCGGCTGGCGGCATGCCCGGCCCGTGCGGCTAGGGGCTAATATTCCGGGCGTCATGCGAGCCCCGGCTCTCACTCTCGGATTTCTCGCGGTCGCACTGATTTCCGCGGCCTCCGCCGGCATACCTCCGACGGTCGGCGACACTCCGCTCCCGTCGCTCGCGCCGATGATCCGCAAGGTGTCTCCGGCGGTGGTGAACGTCGCCACGCGCGGCACCATTCACGAGAGCGGCCCCGACAACCCGCTCCTGCAGGATCCCTTCTTCCGCCGTTTCTTCGATCTGCCCCCGGGAACCGCCAACGGCTCGCACGAGCGGCTGTTCCGCAGCGCCGGCTCCGGCGTCATTTTTGACGCCCGCCAGGGCTACATCGTCACCAACGCCCACGTAGTGGAGAACGCCACCGAGATCACGGTGACGCTGCAGGACGGTCGCGATCTCAAGGCCGAGGTGGTGGGGAGCGATCAGCCCTCCGACGTCGCCGTGCTCAAGGTACCCGCCAGCAACCTCTCGCAGATGCCGCTCGGGGACTCCTCGCACCTCGAGGTGGGCGACTTCGTCGTCGCGATCGGCAACCCCTTCGGCCTGCAGCACACCGTGACCTCGGGGATCGTGAGCGGACTGTCGCGCACCGGCATCAACCCGGACGGCTACGAGGACTTCATCCAGACCGATGCCTCGATCAATCCCGGTAATTCGGGCGGCGCGCTCGTCAACCTGCGCGGCGAGCTGATCGGCATCAACACCGAGATTCTGTCGCGCAGCGGCGGCAACATCGGCATCGGCTTCGCGATCCCCGTGAACATGGCCCGCAGCGTCATGGAGCAGCTCATCAAGTACGGGGCGGTGCGGCGCGGGCAGCTCGGCGTCTCCATGTACACCGTCACCCCGGATATCGCCCATTCGCTCGGGCTCCCGAGCGCGGTGGGCGCGCTGGTGTCGCGGGTAGTCGAGGGCTCGCCCGCCGAGAAGGCCGGGGTGCGGGTGGGCGATGTGATCACCGCGGTGAACGGGCAGCCGGTAAAATCCAACAGCGACCTGCGCAACGCCATCGGGCTGCTGCAGGTCGGCGATCGCGTGGACATCGGGCTGGTGCGCGAGGGCAGGCCGCTGCAGCTGACGGCGGTGATCGCCGCCGCCCCGGCGACCTGAAGCGGCCTCGCGCCGCACATTGAGGGAGGCGGCCGTGAACATCTGTGTGCTCGGGGGAACCGGCTTCGTCGGCACGGAGCTCGTCACGCGCCTGGCGCTCGCCGGACACTGGGTGCGGGTGCCGACCCGCAATCCGGGGCGCGCGCAACGCCTGCGGGTGCTCGATACGGCGGAGCTGCGCACCGCCAACGTCCACGACCCGAACGTGCTCGGTCAGTTGTTCGCCGGCTGCGACGCCGTCATCAACCTCGTCGGGATCCTCAATCCGCGCTCCGGGGCAAGCTTCCAGGCGGTCCACGCTGAGCTGCCGGCGAGGGTGATGGCGGCCGCCCGCGCCGCCGGCGTCCGCCACGTACTGCACATGAGCGCACTCGGGGCCGATGAGCGCGCGCCCAGCCGGTACCTGCGCACCAAGGCTGCGGGCGAGGCAGCACTGCGGGCCGCGGCGGCCGCGGCGCCCCCCGGGGCGCAGCCGCAGCCAGCGGTCACGATCTTTCGGCCCTCGGTGATCTTCGGACCCGCCGACTCGCTCACCAATCGCTTCGCGCGGCTGCTGTCGCTGACGGCGGGGCTGTTGCCGCTGGCGCGCGCCGGGACGCGCTTCGCGCCGATCGACGTGCGCGACGTGGCCGAAGCCTTCAGCCGCGCGCTCACCGAGCGCTCGAGCTTCGGACAGACCTACGAGCTGTGCGGGCCGGAAATCATGACGCTGGCGCAGATCGTGCGGCTCACGGCGCGCGTGGCCGGGCTCCCCTGTCACATCGTGCCGCTCCCCGACCTGCTGGCACGCGCTCAGGGGCTGATCATGGGGCTGCTGCCCGGCAAGCCATTCTCGCTCGACAACTTCCGCTCGCTCACCATCGACTGCGTATGCCGGCAGGACGGCTGCGCGCGCCTCGGCATCCAGCCGCGCTACATGCTGGCTGAGCTTCCCACCTGGCTGGGCCACGATGACAAGGAAACCCAGCTGGCGCTGCTGCGCCGGACCGCCGACCGCTAACTGCGCTCCGCCGCCGGCGGCGCGGCCGCGGCCGCCGAGCACAGCTGCGCGTGGCGCTGCTCGCGCGGTTCGCGGGTGAGCTCGCGCACCGCGGCGTAGAAGCGCGTCAGATCGCCATCCTGGGCGGCGAGCAGCCGCTTGAATCCCGGCACACAGTCGTAATAGGTCGCCAGCGAGGCGAGCTGCGCGTTGTTGAGCCCGGCGCTCATCCACTGGTCGTACACCGGGTAGTGAATGCCCTCGCGGCGCTCGAGCTCGCCGATGTCGGCGGCCAGCTGCGCGAGCAGCCGTCGCTTGCCGGCGCGCATCTCCTCCGGGCTCACGCCGGAGGCGTAGACCGCGGTCAGCCGGGCGCGTGCGGGCGCGAGCACCGTGAGCAACGCGGCCTCCGCGCGCTGCTCGTCGCGGAAGTGGTCGATGCGCCGTGCCGCACCGCGGAACTCGAGCCAGCGCTCGAGCCCGACCTCCTCGACCGTCGTCGCGAAGGCTTCGTTGAACTCCGAATCGTTGCGCACGTAGATCAGCTGGTGGGCAAGCTCGTGAAAGATAGTGGCCACCAGCTCATCGTCGTCGTAGCGCAGCATGGTGGAGAGCACCGGATCGGCGAACTTGCCGAGCGTCGAGTAGGCAGGTACCCCCCCCACCACCACATCCAGACCGCGCCCCTTGAGGCGCAGTGCAAAATCGCGCGCGCGCTGCTCGTGGAAATAGCCGCGGTAGGCCACGCAGCCGGCTACCGGGAAGCACCAGCGCACCGGGCTGAGCGAGAACTCCGGCGCCGCCACCACGTTCCATACGATAAACGGACGGTGCAGATCGGCGTAGCTGCGATAGCTCTTGTTGTCGGGAAGCCCGAGCTCGCGCACCGCGAAATCGCGCGCCGCATCCACCTCGGTGAGGCGCGCGCGCAGGCCGGCGGGCGTCGCGGGATCGGCGATCACCGTGGCGATCGGCACGCGCGCATGGAGCACGCGCCACTCGCCGGTGGTTGCCTGCAGCAGATAGCAGCCGCCGAGCAGCGCGCACGCTGCCGCAAGCGACACCGCACGCGCCGCCCGCCCCGCCCGGCGTCTCGAGCTGTCGGTTAACATGCGCACCATGCGAGTCTACTTGGTCGGCGGCGCCGTCCGGGACCGGCTGCTCGGCCTGCCGGTGCGCGAGCGCGACTGGGTGGTGGTCGGCGCCCGTCCCGAGGACCTCGAGCGCGAGGGCTATCTGCCGGTGGGGCGCGAATTCCCGGTGTTCCTCCATCCCGGGACGCACGAGGAGTACGCGCTGGCGCGGCTCGAGCGCAAGGTGGCGCCCGGCTATCGCGGCTTCACCACCGAGTTCTCGCCCGACGTTACGCTGGAAGAGGACCTGAAGCGCCGCGACCTGACAATCAACGCCATGGCCGAGAGCGACAGCGGCGAGCTCATCGACCCCTACGGCGGCCAGGCCGACCTCGCCGCACGCGTGCTGCGGCACGTATCGCCGAGCTTCACCGAGGACCCGGTGCGCGTGCTGCGCGCCGCACGCTTCGCCGCACGCTTCGCCGGCCGCGGCTTTCGCGTCGCGGACGAAACGCTCGAGCTCATGCGCCGCATGGTGGCCTCGGGCGAGGTGGATGCGCTGGTCCCCGAGCGCGTGTGGCAGGAGACCGAGCGCGCCCTCGCTTCAGAGCACCCGGAAGTGTTCTTCGGGACGCTGCGCGCCTGCGGCGCCCTCGCGGTGGTGTTCCCGGAGATCGATGCGCTCTACGGCGTGCCGCAACCACCCAAGTGGCACCCGGAGATCGACACCGGCGTGCACGTCATGCTGGCGCTCGCCTGCGCGGCGCGCAGCGGCGCCTCCACCGCGGTGCGCTTCGCGGTGCTGGTGCACGATCTCGGCAAGGCACGCACGCCGCGCGAGCTCTGGCCCAGGCACCATGGCCACGAGGAGGCCGGGGTGGCGCCGATCGAGGCGCTGTGCGCGCGGCTCAAGGTGCCGGGCACCCACCGCGAGCTCGCCATCCTCGCCGCGCGGCAGCACACGCACGTGCACCGCGCGCTCGAGCTGCGGCCGGAGACGGTGCTCAAGGTGCTGCAGGAGTGCGACGCGTTCCGCCGTCCCGAGCGCTTCGCCGAGCTGCTGCAGGCGTGCGAGGCCGATGCCCGCGGCCGGCAGGGGCTCGAAGCCTCCCCCTACCCGCAGGCCGCGTACTTCAAAGCCGCGCTCGCAGCGGCCGCGGGCGTGACGCTCTCTGAAGAGGAGCGGCAGGGCCTGAAGGGTGCTGCGATCGGTGAGGAGATCAGGCGCCAGCGGCTCGCCGCGGTGCGCACGCTGAAGGCCGCAGCCCAGGCCTAGAGCTCGTCTCAGTACCCCGCGCGGTGCAGGAAAGTCACCGCCACCGCCGCTACCAGGCAATAGATCCCGAAGAGATACCAGCGGCCTGCTTGCAGCCAGCGGCTGAGCCAGCGCAGCGCGAGCAGCCCGGCGAGGAGCGCCACCACCGCACCGAACACCGTGAGCAGCGCTACCGAGCGCAGCCCGGCGCTGCCGCCCGCATGCACGTCGTGCACGAGACGCAGCGCCTCGCGCGCCACGATCGGCGGTGTGAGTACGACGGCGAGCGCGAAGCTGAAGACCTCGGCGCGTGACTTGGTGATCCCGAGCAGCATCCCGGCGGAGATCGTCGCGCCCGAGCGCGAGAAACCGCGGAACGGCAGGCACAGTCCCTGCACCGTGCCGATCACTGCCGCGCGGGGGAGGTCGAGGTCACGCGCGCCCTCGCTCGCGCCCGCCGCATGGCGCTTCTCGAAGAACCCCGCGATCAGGATGAGGACGCCCGCGGCCGCGAGCGCCGGTGCGATGAACTCGAGATGGCCGAAGAGATCCTCGATCTGCGCGTGCGGGACGCCGCCGAACACAGTCTTCTCTATGAGTCTGGCGATGCCGAGTCCGATCACTCCCGTGAGGGCGGTGGCAATAACGACCTGGACGGCAAAGCTGCGGAAAGCTGCCGCACTGTGAAAATAGCTCGCGCGCCACTGGCGCCAGAAATACAGGATCACCGCGAACATGGTGCCGGTGTGCAGCATGACGAGCAGCAGCGTCATCGGCGGCGATGACGGGTCGAGTCCGAGGAGCTTCTCGGCGACCACCACGTGCGCAGAGCTCGACACGGGCAGCAGCTCGGCGAGTCCCTGCACGATCGCGAGCACGATGACTTGCAGCAGCGTCATAGATCCTCGAGGCCTTACCGCGGCGACTGCCGCGGTGCATCTTAGCGGAGCGGTCCGCTCACAGCTGACGGCGCAGGTCCTGAAGCGCAAAACCCGTGAGCGGCGTCGCGCAGCCGCGTGCCAGCGCCATCGCCTTGAAGGCCTCCCCCATCTCCTCGGGCATGACGAGACGGCGCGCCTCGCCTGCGAGCCGCGCCTGTGCGGGAGCGTCGGCGGCCTCGGCCACCAGCCGATCGAGCCCGAGTGCGAGCAGCAAGGCCGCCTGGGTGGTGAAGCCCGCGACCTCGAGCCCGGCGTCGGCAGCCGCCTCCGCGACGCGCGTGAAGTCGACCCAGGCGGTGATGTCCTGCAATCCTAAGTTGATGAGCGGGTCGTCGTGGGCGCGCTGCCTGAAATGACAGCGCAGCGTGCCGCTGACGCGCTGCGGATGGTAGTAGTGGGCGCGCGGCAGCCCGTAATCGAGGAGCAGCAGGATTCCGCGCTCGAGGCAGTCGCACAGGGTTGCGACCCACGGCCCGAGTCTGAGGCTCACCTCGGAGGTGTAGCCGTGCGGGAAAGCGCGCGGCGGCGCGCCGAGGATCGCCGCGCAGGCTCGAGCCAGCGCGGCGTCGGGTACGGCCGCGGCGCTCTGGAGAGTGCCGTCGGGCGCGAGTGCTACGCCCAGCTCGCGCACCTCATTCCCATGCAGCGTGAATCGCCGACAGGGCAAGGCGTCCGCCACCTCGTTCGCCAGGATCACGCCGCGCAGCTTTTCCGCGGGTAGCCGCTCGAGCCACACGATGCGCTCGCGAACGTGCGGGGCGAGGCTCGCAAGGCGCTGGCGCTGGCGCGCGGCCAGATCGGCGCTCACCTCGAGGATCGCATAGCGCTCGGGCAGTGCCGCCTGGGCGTCGAGTGCGGTGAGGATCGTGCCGGCGAGCGCTCCGGTGCCGGCGCCGAGCTCGAGGATTCCGCCGCCCGTCTCGCCGAGCACCTCGAGACACTGGCGCGCGATGCAGCGGCCGAAGAGCTCCGAAACCTCCGGGGCCGTGACGAAGTCCCCGCCCGCGCCCAGCTTCACGCTCCCGGCGCTGTAGTAGCCGAGGCCCGGGGCGTAGAGCGCGAGCTCCATGAAGCGCTCGAAGGACAGCCAGCCGCCTCCGCTCGCCACCGCGGCGCGGAGCAGCGCGGCGACCGAGTCGCTGTGGCCGCGTTCCTCCGGCGTCAGCGGCGGGAGCATTGAGCGCACACCGGATGCGCTCATAATCCACTCCCATGGCGCGCGCGACCTCTGACCTGTCTCCCGAGCTCCCGGCACCGAGCCGCGTGCTCGCCGGCAAGACCGCGCTCGTCACCGGCGGGGCACGGCGCGTGGGCGCCACGATCGTGCGGGTGCTGCACGGAGCGGGCGCCAACGTGGTGGTGCATTACCGCAGCTCCGCGCAGGACGCTGCGCGGCTCGCCGCCGAGCTCAACGCCGTGCGCGCCGCCTCGGTGAGCCTCGCGGAGTGCGATCTGCTCGATGTCACGCGGCACGCGCCGCTGATCGCGCACTGCGTGGAAGTCTTCGGCGGCCTCGACATCCTGGTGAACAACGCCTCGACCTTCTATCCGACTCCGCTGGGCGAGATTACCGAGCCCGACTGGGACGATCTCATCGGCAGCAACCTCAAGGCGCCGCTGTTCCTCTCCCAGGCGGCCGCGTCCGCGCTGCATGAGCGCGGCGGACTCATTATTAATCTCGCCGACATCCACGGCATGCGGCCGCTGCGCCGCTACCCGCTGTACAGCCTCGCCAAGGCGGCCGTCATCATGCTGACCCGCTCGCTGGCGCGCGAGCTCGGGCCGCACGTGCGGGTGAACGCCGTCGCGCCCGGGCCCGTCATGTGGCCGGAGGACGGCATCGATCCGGCCCTGCAGGCCAAGATCATGCAGCGCACCGCGCTCAGGCGCCCCGGCTCCGCGGTGGACGTGGCGCGCGCCTGCCTGTTCTTTGCGAGCGAGGCGCCGTACGTCACCGGCCAGATCCTCGCGGTGGACGGCGGACGCAGCATCGGCTGGTGACACGCCGGCGGCCCTGCGGTTCAGCGTGCGGACGCAATCCGCTCGAGCGGGTGGGCGTCCCGGTCGAAGCGCTGCCACAGCTCGCCGATCGTGAGTCCCGCGGTCGGATGCACCACGGCAGGCGCGAGCTCGGCGAGCGGCCCCAGCATGTACGCGCGCTTGAGGAGATCCGGCCGCGGGAGCTTGAGCTCCGGCTGCTCGCACTCCAGGTCGCCATACAGCAGCACGTCGAGGTCCATCGAGCGCGGCGCCCAGCGCGGCGCACGCGGTGCGCGGCCGCAGCGGCGCTCGATCGCATGCAGCCGCTCGAGAACGTCCTTCACGGGTAACCCCGTGGCGAAGCCGGCGACCAGGTTGATGAAATCGTCGCCCTCGAAGCCGTGCGCGCGGTTGCGATACCAGGAGGAGAAGCGCACGCCGGGAAACTCGCGCTCGAGCTCCGCCACCGCCTGTCGCATGTGTCGCTCGGGCTCGACGTTGCTGCCGGCCGCGACGTAGACCTCCGGCATCCTTCAGCCCCGGCGTGCGGGCGCCGCGCCGCCACCGCCCGCAGCGAGGTCGGCGCGCGTGCGCTCGATCACCACTCCGACGTCGCGCGAGCTGCGGATGGCGCCCGGCTTGTTGAGCGACACGCGTACCCACTCGACGCCGAACTCCTCGAGAACGACCAGCGCCAGACGGTGCGCGAGCGTCTCAACCAGCTTGAACTCGGATGCGCCGATGAACTCCAGCGCCCGCTTCGCCACCTTCTTGTAGTCGAGCGTGTCGGCGACCTCATCGCTCTGCGCCGCGTGCCGGCAGTCGACCGGCATCTCCAGATCCACGACTACCGTCTGGCGGACGCGCCGCTCCCAGTCGATGAAGCCGATGATGCACTCGGCGGTGAGGCCGTGCAGAAAGATGCGGTCGCCGGCGGGGCGTGTCATGGCTGAGGCGGCGTTCAGGCGGCGAGCCGCGGCAGTGAGTCGAGCGCCCAGCGGGCGCGCGCCTGGATGCCGAGCCCCTCGTGCTGGCCGGCCTTGAGGCGTGCGAGCCCCGCGACCGCGATCATCGCCGCGTTGTCGGTGCAGAACTCGATGCGCGGAAAGTACACGCGCGCGCCGTGCGCGCGTGTGGCAGCCTCGAGATGTGTGCGCAGGCTGCGGTTGGCGCCGACGCCCCCCGAGACCACGAGCACGTTGAGCCCGGTGTACTCGAGCGCGCGCAGCGCCTTCGCGACCAGCGTGTCGACGATCGCCTCCTCGACGGCGCGGGCGATGTCGGTGCGCCGCCGTTCGGTGAGATCCGCAAGGCGTACCGCATGCAGCACCGCGGTCTTCAGGCCCGAGAAGCTGAACTCGAGCCCGGGGCGTTCGAGCATGGGTCGCGGAAAGGTGTAGGCGCCGTGCGTCCCCCGGGTGGCGAGCGCGGCAAGCTGCGGGCCGCCGGGATAGGGCAAACCCAACAGCTTCGCGGTCTTGTCGAAGGCCTCGCCCGCGGCATCGTCGCGGGTCTCGCCGAGCACGCGGTAGCTGCCGACGCCGGCGACCTCGATGAGCAGCGTGTGCCCGCCCGAGACGAGCAGCGCGACATGCGGAAACGGCGGCGGGTCGGCCTCGAGGAGCGGTGCCAGCAGGTGCCCCTCGAGGTGATGCACGCCGATGGCCGGCACTTTCCAGGCGTAAGCGAGGCTCGAGGCGAGCGCGGCGCCGGTGAGCAGCGCGCCAATCAGGCCGGGGCCGGCGGTGTAGGCGATGCCGCCGAGATCCTCAGGTCTCGTCGCCGCGCGCGCCAGCGCCACCTTGACGAGCGGCAGCAGGCGGCGCACGTGATCGCGCGAGGCGAGCTCCGGCACCACGCCACCATAGGTGCGGTGCAACTCGATCTGGCTGTAGAGCTCGTGCGCCAGCAGCCCCGCGCCGTCATCCAGCACGGCGGCGGCGCTCTCGTCGCAGGAGGATTCGATGGCGAGCACGCGCATGGGGAAATTCTAGTCGATCCGCGCGCACCGCGGCCGGCGCGTCACGCACGGATGTTATAGTCGGCTCAGGATGTGCGCGAGCACACGATCCCCGGGGGCCCCGAGCGGACGCCGGCAAGTGCGGCCCGCGGCGTGCGTGCCGCTGATGATGGCGCTGCTCGCCCTGTCTGCGGGAGCTGCGGCGGCGGCCGAGCCGTGCAAGCTGTCTCTGATGGGCGAGCTTCCCGTCACCATGGCGGGGCTGCAGCCGCTGGTGCACGCGGCGATCAACGGCACGGACGCCGTCTTCGTGGCCGACAGCGGGGCGTTCTTCAGCATGCTGACGCCCGCGGCCGCGCGCCAGTTCAACCTGCAGCTGGAGCGCCCGCAATTCGGTTTCGCCCTGCAGGGCGTCGGCGGCCAGGCCGAGACCTGGGTCACGACGGTGAAGACCTTCACGCTCCTCCACATCGATCTGCCCAGGGTGCCGTTCCTGGTCGCGGGCAATGACCTGGGGAACGGAGCCGTAGGGCTTCTGGGCCAGAATGTCTTCAGGCTCGGCGACGTCGAGTACGACCTCGCGAACGGCATGATCCGCATCATGCGCACGCACGGGGACTGCAGGAAAGCCTCGCTGGCCTACTGGGCCAACGCCAAGGGCCTGCCCTACTCGCAGGTCGACATCGAGTTCGCCACCGTGGAGAAGCCGCATACGACGGGCGCGGCCTACGTGAACGGCAGCAGGATCCGTGTCGTCTTCGATACCGGTGCGAGCACCTCCTTCCTGACGCTCGAGGCCGCAAAACGTGCGGGCGTTACTCCCGACAGTCCCGGGGTCACGCCCGGCGGCGAGAATTTCGGCATCGGCCGTCACGTGGTCCACACCTGGATCGCCCCGTTCGCGAGCTTCAGGATCGGCGATGAGGAGATCCGCAACACTCACCTGCGTTTCGGCGAGGAGCGCCTGCCCAACACCGACATGCTGATCGGCGCGGATTTCTTCCTCTCACATCACGTCTACGTCGCCAACAGTCAGCGCAGGCTCTACTTCACCTACAACGGCGGCCCGGTGTTCAACCTGACGACGACGCCAACGCCGGCGCCGAGCGCGGCAGGGCCGGCTGCGGCCAGCTCCGCACAACCCGTCACGAACCCCAAGGAGCCGGGGACCACGGCTGGCGCGCAGCCGGGCGCCCCCGCAGCCGGTCAGGCCACGCAGCCGCCCGACTCCAGCGAGCCGCTCGACGCAGCAGGCTACGCACGCCGCGGCAGCGCTTCGGCCTCGCGCCAAGACTATGCGCACGCCCTGGCCGACCTCAGCCGTGCGATCGAACTCGCGCCCACGGAAGCGGACTACTTCTTCGAGCGCGGCACGGCCTACTGGTCGAATCGCCAGCCGGACCGGGCGCTCGAAGATTTCGGGCAGGCGATCAAGCTCAAACCGGACCATGTGAAGGCCCTGGTGGCGCGCGCCACACTGCACGCGCGGCGCAACGATCCTGCGCAGGTCATCGGCCCCGATCTCGACGCCGCCGACCGCGCGGCGCCGAAGCAGTCCGAGGTACGACTAACCCTCGGCGAGCTCTACCAGCACGTGCGCAACTATCCGGCCGCGATCGTGCAGTACGGCTACTGGATCGACTCGCACAACCGCGACGAGGTGCGGACGCCGCAGGTGCGCAACGAGCGCTGCTGGGTGCGGGCGCTGACGGGCCAGGCACTCGAGCGGGCGCTCGAGGACTGCAACGCCGCCGTGCGCGCAAACCCCAAGGAGGCGGCGTTCCACGACAGCCGGGGACTCGTGTACCTCCGTCAGGGCGCCTACCCGAAAGCGATCGCCGACTACGATGCGGCGCTCGCGTTGAACCCGAAGAGCGCCTGGTCACTCTACGGGCGGGGACTCGCGAGGCAGCATCTGGGTCAGGCCAGCGCCGGCCAGGCAGACATCGCCACCGCCAAGGCGATCCTCCCCAAGATCGCCGAGGAGGCCGCGAGCCACGGCATAGGCCCTTGATCGAGCACTCGGCGTTCGCCGTCGACGGCCGGCCGGATTAAGGATGCCGAGCGGGTGCGCGCGCTCCTCAAGCCTAAGGAGAAAGCTGGCCGCCGATAGCGGTGGCGCTTCTTTGCCTTTGCAGCAAGGCTCCCGTAGAATCCCCGGCCCCCCGGCCGGCTGCGCCGCGCACTGCCCGTGGGTGTGGACCAAATTTCCTTTGCGTTCAATGATTTGAGGTTTCGATGCCGAGCGTGCGAGTGCGTGAGAACGAGTACTTCGATGCCGCGCTGCGGCGTTTCAAGCGCGCCTGCGAGAAGGCCGGCATTCTCACCGAACTGCGACGCCGCGAGTTCTACGAAAAGCCCACGCAGGAGCGCAAGCGCAAGAAGGCGGCCGCCATCAAGCGCCACATGAAGCGCATCTCGCGCGACGGCATGCGCAGCGCCCGCTGAAGCGGGCGGCCTTCCCTCCACTGCCCCGTCAGGCGCACCCATGGCGCTCAAGGATCGTATTACCGAGGACATGAAGGCGGCGCTGCGGGCCGGCGAGAAGGAGCGGCTCGGCACGATCCGTCTGGCGCTCGCCGCCATCAAGCAGCGCGAGGTCGACGAGCGCATCACGCTGGATGACACGCAGGTGCTCGCGGTCCTCGACAAGATGATCAAGCAGCGCCGCGAGGCGATCACCCAGTTCCAGACCGGCGGGCGCGCCGACCTGGTCGCCAAGGAGACCGCGGAGATCGCGGTGCTGCAGGGCTATCTCCCGGCGCAGATGAGCGACGCCGAGATCGACGAGCTGATCGCGCAGTCGATCGCCGCCAGCGGCGCCACCTCGATCAAGGACATGGGCAAGGTCATGGCGCTCGTGAAGCCGAAGGCCCAGGGGCGCGCGGACCTGGGCGCCGTGAGCGCGCGCATCAAGCAGAAACTCAGCTGATTCCCTTATAGTGCCCCGCAGGCGGTGAGCACTTGGGCCGCATTCCCCAGCACTTCATCGACGAGTTGATCGCCCGCGCGGACATCGTGGAGGTGATCGGCGCGCGCGTGCAGCTGAAGAAGGCGGGGCGCGAGTACAAGGCCTGCTGCCCGTTCCACACCGAGAAAACGCCGTCCTTCTGGGTGAGCCCCGACAAGCAGTTCTATCACTGCTTCGGCTGCGGCAAGCACGGCACCGTGCTCGGCTTCCTCATGGACCACGATCACCTCGCCTTTCCCGAGGCGGTCGAGGAGCTCGCCACGCGCCTGGGTCTGGAAGTGCCGCGCGAGGGCGGCGCCGACAGTGGTCCGCGGCGTGCCGACGAGCCGCTGTATGAGCTGGCCGCGAAGGTGGCGCGGTTCTACGCGGACAGCCTCGCGCGCGAGCCGCGCGCCCGCGCCTACCTCGAGCGCCGCGGCCTCACCGCCGAGACTGTCGAGCGCTTTGAGATCGGCTACGCCGCCAACTCCTGGAACGAGGTGCTGAAACGCTTCGGCGCGGGCGACAACGAGCGCCAGCGTCTCGCCGATATCGGACTCATCATCGAGCGCGAGCGGGTGCGGACCGAGGGCGGCGGCGAGCGTTACTACGACCGCTTCCGCGACCGCATCATGTTCCCGATCCGCGATACGCGCGGCCGGGTAATCGCCTTCGGCGGCCGCGTGATCGATGCCGGGGAGCCCAAGTACCTGAACTCCCCCGAGACGGTGTTGTTTCACAAGGGGCGCGAGCTCTACGGTCTCTACGAGACGCGCCGTGCCCGCCCGACCCTCAAGAGCCTGATCGTGGTCGAGGGCTACATGGACGCCGTGCGATTGCACCAGGAGGGTGTCGACTACGCCGTGGCGACGCTCGGCACCGCCACCACCGCCGAGCACTTTCGCCGTATTTTCCGCCTGGTTGCCGACGTCGTGTTCGCCTTCGACGGCGACCGCGCCGGGCGCGCCGCCGCGTGGCGTGCGCTGCAACAGGCTCTGCCCGAGGCGCGCGAGGGTCGCCAGATCCGCTTTCTGTTCCTGCCCGAGGGCCAGGATCCCGACACGCTCATCGCCGCCGAGGGGCGCACTGCCTTCGAGCAGCGGCTCGCCGCGGCGGTGCCCCTGTCCGAGTACCTGGTGCGCGAGCTCTCCGAGCAGAGCGACCTCACTCATGCCGACGGGCGCGCGCGCTTTGCCGAGAGCGCGCGGCCGCTCTATCAGAAGGTCCCGGCCGGGGTTTACCGCGAGCTGCTGCTCGGGCGGCTCGCACAGGTGGTCGGTCTCGCGCCCGAGCGTCTCGAGACACTGTGGAGCGAGCGGGCAGGCGGCGTCAGCGCACCTGCGCCCGCACCCGCCCGCGCCGCTCGCACGCGCGCGAGCGGCGGGCGCGGCAGCCTGGTGCGGCAGGCGATCGTGCGGCTGGTGCACTTCCCGGCGATCGCCACCGAGGTGAGCGCCGCCGAGCGGTCCGGTCTCGACAGCTCGGAAGAGGCCGGTATTGCGCTGCTGCGCGAGCTGCTCGACAACCTGCGCGAGCAGCCGGCGCAGATTTCCGCCCAGGTGATCCAGCGCTGGGCCGGGCGCGAGGGCGGCGAGTCGCTGCAGAAGCTCCTGGAGCGCGAGGAAGTGATCACCGATGCCGCCGCCGCGGCCGGGGAGCTCCGGGCGGCGCTCGTGAGGCTCGCAAATCTCACGGCCGAAAGACGCCTCGAGGCGCTCGAGGCCAAGAGCCGCAGCGGATCCCTGACAGCTGAGGAATTATTGGAGTTTCAAAGACTTATGTCACACCTCAGCACCCGCGAGGCCAGGCGGGGCTGAGTTGAATTTGGCGTTTCCTTCCTTGTCCAATAAAATTGCCCGCTTTGCCTTTGGCGCCCCTTGAGCTGCCTCGCCTCGGGTAGCACATAGGGGGAACGAAGCCCACCGCGCCCCGGATCACATGACACGCAAGCACAAGCCCCAGACCAGTCACAAGAAACGTTCGTCCGCACAGTCCGCCAAGCCCGTGAAATCGGCGGCCGCCGAAAAGGCGGTTGCCGCGGCTGCCAGCGCGCGCGAGAAGGAACGGGCCAAAGCGGCCGCGACTCAAGCGGTCCGCAAGGGTCCGGCGGGACGCGTCCCGCCGCCACACGGCAAAGTGAACGACAGCCCGCGTCCGGCCGATGCCCGTGCTGCGGGCGGCAAGCCCGGCGACAAGCGCCCGCTCGGACTCGAGCGGCGTGTACCCGCGATGCCCGAGGACCGGCAGTCGCAGCTGAAGCTGCTGATCGCGCGCGGCAAGGAACAGGGCTACCTCACCTATGCGCAGGTGAACGATCACCTGCCGTCCGAGATCGTCGACCCCGAGCAGATCGAGGACATCGTCAACACCATCAACGACATGGGCATCCCGGTGTACGAGAAGGCACCGGATACCGAGTCGCTGCTCGCGAGCGAGCCATCGGCTCCCGCGGACGAGGAAGCCATCGAGGAAGCCGCGGCAGCGCTCGCAGCGCTCGATGCCGAGCTCGGCCGCACCACCGATCCGGTGCGCATGTACATGCGCGAGATGGGCACCGTCGAGCTGCTGACGCGCGAGGGCGAGATCCGCATCGCCAAGCGCATCGAGGAGGGGCTGGATGCCGTGCGCAGCGCGCTGGCGATGTACCCGGCGACCTATGACTTTCTGCTGCGCGCCTACGAGCCGGTGAAGGCGGGACAGGCGCGCCTGGTCGACGTGATCGTCGGCTTCATCGATCCGAACGCGCCGGACGTGATCGCGCAGCCGCAGAATCCCACCAAGGTGGAGATGCTGCCGGTCGAGGAAAAGGCCGACGACGACGAGGAACGCGAGGAGAACGGCGACAGCGAGGAAGAGGCCATCGACACCGGGCCGGATCCGGTGGAGGCTGCCACGCGCTTCGCGACCATCACCAAGCTGTTCAACCAGGCCCTGTCAGCGATCGCCAAGCTCGGCGCCAAGGATGTCAAGACGCTGCGCGTGCGCAAGCGCCTCGCGGACCAGTTCATGGAGCTGCGGCTGTCGCCGCGTATGTTCGACGCGCTGATCCTGAATCTGCGCACCCACGTGGCGGAGGTCCGCCAGCTCGAGAAGGAGATCATGGTCATCGCGGTGCGCGACGCCGGCATGCCGCGCAAGGACTTCATCGCCTCATTCCCGAAGAACGAGACCAGCCCGCGCTGGCTGGCGCGCCACGTGAAGGGCGGCAAGAAGTACTCGGCGCCGCTCGCCAAGTTCCGCGACGAGATCGAGCGGCGGCAGAAGAAGCTCGAGCAGCTCGAGGGCCTGTATCACCTCACGATCAACGACATCAAGGAAGTCAACCGCGAGGTGTCGATCGGCGAGGCCAAGGCGCGCCGCGCCAAGAAGGAGATGGTGGAGGCGAACCTGCGCCTGGTCATCTCGATCGCCAAGAAGTACACCAACCGCGGGCTGCAGTTCCTCGACCTGATCCAGGAAGGCAACATCGGACTGATGAAGGCGGTGGACAAGTTCGAATACCGCCGCGGCTACAAGTTCAGCACTTACGCGACCTGGTGGATCCGCCAGGCAATCACCCGCTCGATCGCCGACCAGGCGCGCACCATCCGCATCCCGGTGCACATGATCGAGACCATCAACAAGCTGAACCGCATCTCGCGGCAGATGCTGCAGGAGATGGGACGCGAGCCGACGCCCGAGGAGCTCGCGGTGCGCATGGAGATGCCCGAGGACAAGGTGCGCAAGGTGCTGAAGATCGCCAAGGAGCCGATCTCGATGGAGACGCCGATCGGCGACGACGAGGATTCGCACCTCGGGGACTTCATCGAGGACACCTCGGTCGCCTCGCCGATCGATCAGGCCACGATGGAATCGCTCCGCGAGACCACGCATTCGGTGCTCGCCCAGCTCACCCCGCGCGAGGCCAAGGTGCTGCGCATGCGCTTCGGCATCGACATGAACACCGACCACACGCTGGAAGAGGTCGGCAAGCAGTTCGACGTCACGCGCGAGCGCATCCGCCAGATCGAGGCCAAGGCGCTGCGCAAGCTCCGCCATCCGAGCCGCAGCGAGCAGCTGCGCAGCTTCCTGATGGATGACTGAGCGCCGCGCAGACTGGCAATAAAAGGCCCGGTGTCGGTGACGGCACCGGGCCTTTTTCTTACCGGGCCGTGCAACCGGCCCGCCGGCCCAATCGGTTTACAGGCCGCCCTTGGCCAGGGTATCGGCGATCTCGCGCAGCGTCTCGGCGAGCGCCGGATGGCTGGCCTCGAACCTCACGGTCAGCCGCTCCAGGCGCAGCAGGGTGCCCGCCGCCGCCCCGGCATCCGCAGCGGCGCCGGGCTCGAGGGCTTTGAGCGCGTTATCGAGCTGCTGACGCTCGGTGTCGCGGACCGGCGGTCCTGCGCTCAGGTGCGAGCGCAGCCGCGCGAGCAGCTCCCGCAGTCTCGAGTCGCTCACCGCGCCCTCCCGCGCCGGCTTGGGGCGCTAGCCGCCCGGACCGAAGGCGCCGCCCGATGCGGGCGCGCCGCCACCGGCAGTGCCGCCGCCGATGAGGCCCTTCCAGGTGTGCTCGCTCCCGAGGCGCTTGCCCTTCTCGGTGAGCTTCACGCCCTCGGGCGACAGCGTGATCGTGTAGAGCTTGCCGTCCACTTCGATCTCGCGCTTCAGCTGTTTATTGAGCTTGGTAGCCATTACATCTCCCGCGACGTTACTGCAACAGACCTTCCGACTTGAGCGCCTCAATAGTATGCGGGCGCGCAGCCACGCGCGCGTGCAGATTCTTGAGCTGCGGCCATTTGCCGATATCGACATTCACGTGGGCGCCCCAGCCGAGCACGGTGAACAGGTACGAATCGGCGACCGTGTACTGCTCACCCATCAGATAACTCTTCGCGCCCAATGCCCCCTGCAGGTAGTCGAGGCGCGGCGTCACATAACTGCGCGCGAAGTCCTTGGCCGCCTCGGGAGCGTCTGCGCGGAACAGCACGCTAAGGCTCTTGTGGACCTCGGAGTTGACGAAGCTCAGCCACTCCATCAGGCGGTAGCGCTCCAGCGTACCGGCAGCCGGGGCGAGCCTGGCGCCCGGATTGCGGTCGGCGATGTACTGCAGGACCGCGACGTTCTCGGTGAGCGTCTCGCCGTTGTCGAGCGTCAGCGCCGGCACGTAGCCCTTGGGATTCACCTCCTTGAAATCGAGTCCGTCGGCCGCTCGCTTGGTCTTGCGATCCACCTTGACCAACTCGAACTTCAATCCGGCCTCGCGCAGCGCGATGTTCGAGGCCAGCGAACAGGCGCCGGTCAGATAGTAGAGCTTCATTGCAATTTCTCTCCTTGCTTCACGGGGCGCACCGGGTGCGCGCAGCGGCCGCGGGACCGACATGCTACGGCGCGGTCGCCATCGCGGCAATCGCGCTACAATCGTCCGTGGTTGGGCCTGTAGCACAGCGGTTAGTGCAGGGGACTCATCAACATGGTGCCTTCGCGCGGAAACGCGCGAAGTGGACGGGATGAATTCAGGGGAACCTTCGCACCCGGACCATGCCGGGGCATGGCAATCCTGAGCCGAGCCGCCGGTACACCGGCGGAAGGTGCAGAGACTACCTGAGGGCTGGAGTGCCCTTGATAACAGGCTTGGAGCATCCCGCACCCACACGCGCGCCCACGCGCACGGGTGAAGAGATAGTCCACTCCCGGCGGAAACGCCGGGGCGAAGTGAATCCCTTGGTCGTAGGTTCGAATCCTACCGGGCCCAATCCTCTATGGCATACCCCCTACCCTATAGGGGGAACGGGCAACGCCGCTGTTTTCTCCAGCGCAGCGCGGCGAGCCCGACGAGCGTCAGCCAGTCCAGCGATCCGCCGCCGCCGCCGTGACTCGGCGGCGCCATGGGGGTCGCGCTGGCCTCGTTCGACTTCGCCGACGCGCCACCCGCATCCACCGCCGCGACGGTGAAGTAGTAGGCGGTGCCGTTGGTGAGTCCGCTGACCGTAATGCTCGTTGCGGTGCTGCTATTCACCGGGGCTCCGCCCTCGCCGCCCGCCGCCGTACCCTGATAGAGGTTGTAACTCGTGGCGCCGGTGGCTGCGCTCCAGGTGAGCGTAGCCATGGCATTGCCGGCCGTCGCCGAGAGCCCGGCGGGCGCGGCGGGCAAGGTCGTAGCGGAAGCCTCGTTTGAGTTCGGTGATACGCCGTAGCCTGTTACGGCCGCGATCTCGAAATAATACGTCTGGCCGCTCGACAGCCCGGAAACGCTCGCCGTTGTGCCGGTGACTCCGGTCACGACCGGCTGCTCCGCTTCCTTTCCGGCGGCAGCCCCCTGATAGACGTTGAAGCTGGTCGCGGCGCCATCGGAGTCCCACTTGAGGCTCACGCTGGTGGCGGTCGTGGTCGCCGCCAGTCCGCTTGGAGGAGCCAGGCCGCTCGCGGCTTGGATCAGGCTTACGGCATCGATGCTTCCGAGTCCGGTTGCGAGGTCATAGCCCGCACCGGCAGCGTACGAGCCCGGGCTGGCCGCCGAGGTCGCCGTCATCAACCCGATCGTATACGCGCCGTTGCCGGCATTGTCGCAAACGCTGGCGGGAGCGCTGCCCGTGTCGCTGAAGCTCGCGACGGTACAGGGCTCGGCGTTGCTGCCCAGGGTGACGTCGTAGAACACGCACTGTGCCATCGGCATCGGTCCCTGGCTGGCGTTGCATGCGCTGAGGTTGGCCGCGGACCCGTACTCGATCCCGGCGATCTGGTAGAGCAAGGGATTGATCAACCCCTGACGACCGTCCGGATACTTTGGCGTGGCCGCCTGCTGCGATTGATCCAGCAGCGCGATGATGGAGGCAATGACGGGCGCCGCGGCGGAGGTGCCGTCGCGGAACACTCCACCCGGCAGCCCCGCCGCCGGAGTGCACGGATTGTCGTTGTAGGAGCAGATCACCCAGCGACTGGCGATCGCGGACACGTCCGGGACCGCACGACCGCCGAAGCTGGAGATGCCCGCGACGTTCTGCTGCCAGGCCGGCTGGGCATTGCCGCCGGTGCACGCGCCGGCATTGTTGACGGACGTGCAGCTGCTCACGCCTCCGCCGCCACCGAGAACCTCTATGAAGGGATTCGCGACTGTCCCGAAGTCCGCCGTGGTCAGCTGGGTCATGTTGCACAGGGCCAGCGGGCTGGCAGCCCCGAAATAAGTGCTCCACTCCGGATTGCCGCACGAGGTGTTCCAGACCATCTCGGGAACGTGCGCCGTGGTGCTAGAGAGGCCGGGCACGGTATTGGTAGTGCTCCAATAGGCTCCGCCCGCCGCGCCTTCCAGATTCGGGTCGAAGTCCGTGCCGCCGACCGAGAGCGTATAGGGTGTCGACGCGAAAGCGTTGACCGCGAGGCCCTTGGAGGCGACATCTCCCTGCTTGCCCTCATCGCTCCCGTCCATGCAACCCGTGGTCGAAGTCGCGGCGACCTGGTCGGCCCCGACGTCGCCCGTCGACACCGTGATGGTGATTCCCTCGGTGACCGCCTGCTGGAACGTGGAATTGATCGATGCACTGACCGAGGCGTCGAGAGATTCGCACTCGCCGAAGGAGATGTTCATGACGCCTACGCCGCGCGTCGCCCCGCCCGCCGTGTCCTGATCGATGATGTATTGCGCAGCAATACCCGCGTCCTTGTCGCGCACCAGCAGAATGTTGGCGCCCGGGGCCAGGCCGCCGATGATCTCGGTATCGAGGTAGGCCTCGTCCTCGTTACCGTCCATGGTCTGACCGGGATCGCTGCCACCGTCTGCGGTCGGTACCGGGATACTGCTGAACGTCCCGGTCGAGATCACACCGACCGCGGTCAGGTACGCGGTGAGCTGAGCAGCGCTGATATCGCTCTGTGCCACCACCGCCACGGTGACCCCCGTGCCGGTAAAGTTGGACTCCGTATACAGCCGCGTCATGTCGTAGATGTTCGCGGCGTCGGCGGGCACGACGAACCCGGGGATCAGATAGCTGTACGCGCCGGACAAGCCTTCATAGAGATCGGGCGGCGCTGACCGCGCACGGCTCGTCGGGGTCGAGGTGCGGATGCCGGCTTTCGGATGGAAGTCGTTCAGCCCGCGGATGGCTGCGATCACGCTCTTGAAGCCGGCGGGAATGCTGGGATTCTCTACGTTGGAATAGTGTTGCTCGCCGTTGACTTTGAATTCGTGGATCGCAGTGGCGAACGCCGCTTCGACCTGTGCCCTGGTGCCCGAGAAGGGCAGGTAGTCGCGACCCGCCGGGATGTTTCCTGGCTTGAGCCCCTGGGACTTGAGCCAGCCCGACAGTGTGGCAATGGTGGAGTCGCTTGCGCCGAAGCGCGCGCCGAACTCCGCGGGAGTGAGCCAGCGGTGGTACTGGGGCGAGCGCATATTCTGCTGGTCGGCGATGAGCTGCTTCAGCGCCTGCTGTTGCGCAGGCGTTTTGGCCAGGACCAGTTGCAGGCTCATTCGCAGCGACGCGTCGGCCTCCCCGAGGTCATCCTCGGGGCGCGCGAGTCGGCTCACATGGCCTGGCAGGCGCACGGTCGCGCTGCTGCCCACGGTGGTCTGCAACGGTTGACTGAGCGCCGAGTGCGATGGACCCACGAGCCATGCGCCGCAGGCGACCAGCAATCCTAACAACGAGGCGCGTGCGGCGGCGACTGACCACCTGCCACTGGTCAAGTGCTTCATAGCAACCCCCTGTCGCTGACCTCTTTTTTAAGTGCCTGGCGCGGCCACTCTAACCTCGCCGCTGCCGATCGCGCCACCAGGCATACCCCCGGGGGGCGGGGGCCTCACGCCGGCTGATATCCCTTGACGCCCGTGCGCCACAGGAGGAACGCGTAGGTGTCGGCCGCCTCGCGGTCCTGCTGCGAGCGCGTCGAGCCGATGCCGTGGCCCGCGTCGAAGTCGACGCGCAGCAGGATCGGCTTGCCGGAGCTGGTGGCCGCCTGCAGCCGCGCCGTCATCTTGCCGACGTGGAACGGCGCGACGCGCGGATCGGTCACGCCGGTGGTGAACAGCACCGCCGGATAGGCCACGCCGTCCTGCACCGCCTGGTAGCTGTCGATGAGTTTCAGCGCGCGATAGCCCGACTCCTCGCTGATCGCGCCCCACTCGGGCTCCTCGCCGTAGCCGTTCTGCTCGGCCACGTAGCGCAGCGGATTCGACCAGCCGACGCCGTCGATCACCGCCGCAAACAGTTCCGGGCGCTCGGTGAGGGCGCGCCCGACGGTGATGCCGCCCGCGGAGCGGCCGCCGATCGCGAGCCGCTCGCGCGCGGTGTACTGCTGCGCACACAGCTCCTCGCACACATCGATCAGGTCGCGCCAGGTGTTGGGCTTGTTCATGAGCTGGCCGGCCTTGTGCCACTCGCGCCCGTACTCGCCGCCACCGCGCACCGCGGCGTAGCCGACGATGAACCCCGCGTCGATGAGGGCGAGCGTGCGCGGGTTGAAGCTCGGCGTGTATCCGGGCAGGCCGTAGGAGCCATAGGCCTGGATCCACACCGGCGTGCCGCCGTCGCGCTTCAGGCCCGCGCGATAGATGAGGAAGTACGGGACGCGCGTGCCGTCGCGCACGGTGGCGAAGCGCCGCTTGCTCTCGTAGCCGCTCACGTCGATGGGCGGCTTCGGGGAGAGCCCGGTCGCGGTCGCCTTGCCGGCTACATCGACCCACCAGATGTCCGCCGGTGACAGCCAGCCGGTGAACGAGAACAGCGCGCCGTCCTCGGTCGGGTCGGTGGCGAGCGCGGTGAGCGTGCCGTCGAACGGCAGGGCAATCTCCTTCACCTGGCCGTCGTGACTCAGGCGCCGCAGGCCCGCGATGCCGCCGTCCATCATCTGCAGGTAGAGCCCGTCGCGCGCCCGCTGGAATCCCTCGATGACGACGTTCCCCTCGGCCACGACCTCGGCGGCACCGGCCACCGCCGGCGCGGTCACCGAGGCCTTGAGGATGCGGCCGCGCGGGTGGCCCTTGTTGGCGAGGAGGTACAGCGTGTCGCCGTCGATCGTGGCGTTCGTGACCTCGTCGTCGAACTCCGCCACCGGCACCCAGCGGGCGCGGTTCGCCACCGCATCCGCGACCGGCGCGACAAATACGCGAAATTCACTGCGTACGTCCGCCAGGCTGAGCAGCGCGTAGCGCGAGCCGTGGCAGGTCTCGATGACCGGCGCCTGGATGCGCTCGTATTGCACGCTCGAGTCGAGCCCGCGCTTCATCAGGATCGGGTCCGACTCGGGATCCGTCCCCAGCCGGTGAAAGCGCGCCTGGCTGTCGAGATAGCGCTCGGGCGTGTCGACCTTGCCGGTCAGCTGGTTGTAGAAGAAGCCACTGCCGTCATCGAGCCAGGAGGGGTTGGCCCCCTCGGTGTTGGCAATGCGCTCGGGGAGATCGGCGCCGTCGGCCACCTTGAGGATGTGCAGCACGGAGTCCTCGCTGCCGTCCTTCGAGAGCCCGTAGACCACATGCGTGCCGTCGGGTGAGGCGTCCCACCAGTCGAGCGACATGTGACTCGTGGCGCTGCTCAGGGCCGTGGGGTCGATGAGCACGCGCCGCACGCCCTGCTGCTCGACGAACAGGCGATAGTTGTCGGCACCCGCCGGACGCTGCTCGACAAAGAGCTTGCCGCCGGCGCGTTGCACCAGCCGCGTGAGGGCCGCATTGCCGGAGAGCTGCTGGATGCGCTCTAAGAGCCGCTCGCGGCCGGGAACCGCATCGAGCACCGCACGCGTATGCGCATTCTGGCCCTTGAGGAACGGCAGCCAGTCGGGGTCCTGGTCGTTCTCCATCCAGCGGTAGGGATCGCGCAGCGTCTCGCCGAAGTAGCTGTCGGTGACGACCGCGACGCGCGCCTTGGGCGCCGGCGGTATCACGGCGGTGACGGCAGCGGCGGTGGCGGCTCCCGCGGCGGCGGCGGCGGACGCGCTGCGCTGCGCCAGCAGCGCGGCCAGAGCGCCTCCCGCGCCGGCCAGCAGTTGCCGACGGTTGATGTCTTTCATCTGTGGTCCTTAGGGTTCCGGCAACCAGTGCACTTCCTGGCGCAGCTCGCCGGCGAGCTCATCGACGGAGCCACCACCGCGCTCGAGCACGGCGATGCTGCCGTCACCGGCCGGAACGATGACGCCGCTCATGCCCGACTCGTGAAAGTCGTCGCGCGCCTTGACGTGCTCGTGCCGCAGCAGCAGCACCGTCGCCGGGCCGTGCGCGGTCTGCAGCACCAGGTGCGGCACGTAGTGTCCGCGGAACCAGCAGCTCTGCGCGTACACAATCTTGTCGGAATCGACGTCGAGGCCGATGCCGGAGCTCTTGAGCGCGTGATCGATGGCGCCGGCGCTCACGTTGTGAGTCGCGAGCCAGCTCTGCGGCTCGCCCTTGACGTGCGCGACCACCTCGCTCGCCAGTGTGTCGCTCGGGCGCAGCAGCCACACGCTGACTGCGGCGAGTGACGCCAGCACCACCGAAGCCGCCAGCGCCCACTGCCGCCAGCGCGGCGGCTGCGAGCGGTTCGTCGCTGCCGCGTGCATCTCCGGCGGCTCCTCGAACGCGCGCCGCAGCGCGGCGTTGAGGCGCAGCATGTCGGCACGGAACTCGCTGCAGCCCGCACAGCCGCGCAGGTGCTGCTCGAGCTCGGGCGTCAGCGTTTCGGGATCACCGCCGATCAGGAGCCGTGCGTCGTCGCAGCTCATGCCGGCTCCTCGCGGGGTGCGCCGCCCGGGAGGGCAGTCGTGCCGCACAGCACGCGCAGCTTGTGGCGGGCGCGGAACAGGCGGGTGAGCACCGCGGTGGCGGTGAGCTCGAGCTCGCGGGCGATCTCCTCGGTGGAGAAGCCGCCCAGCACCTGCAACAGCAGCGGCTCGCGGTACTCGAGCGGCAGCTTCATGATGGCGTGGCGCAGCATGACCAGTTCGCTGTCGGCCCCCGCCGCCGGTGCGCTGTCAGGTATCTCTGCTGCTTCATCCAGGCTCACGAGCTCCAGGCGCTTGCGTTCGTAAAGACGCGCGTGCTCGCGCCTGACGATGGTCAGCAGCCAGGCACGCGCGGCGGACGGTTCCTTGAGCGCATCGCGCGAGCGCCAGGCCCGCAGCAACGCCTCCTGCACGATGTCCTCGGCGACTGCCCGGTCGCGCGCCAGCCACTGCGCGAAGCGCAACAGGTCCGGGCGCAGCGCCTCGAACAGCGCCGTGAGGGACGCGCGTGCGTCGGCTCCGTGGAGCCGCTCACCAATGTAGGAGACCGGAGATGGAGGGGAGGGATTGCGCATGACCGCGTTCGTGGGCGGCGATTATATGGGCGGCGCCGGGCGGCAGTGGCAATATCACGCCCAGCCGACCGGTCTGCTGCGCCAATACGCCCCGTCCCGCTTGAGAGGAGCTCACCCGTGAGATATCTCGTTCAATGGCTGCTCGACTGGCCCGAGCGCGTCGCCTCGTACCTCGCCTGGCTCGCGCCGCTGTTCGCCCGCATCACCGTCGGCTGGGTGTTTCTGTGGAGCGGCTGGGGGAAGCTGAACGACCTGCCGACCGTCATCACGAATTTCGTCGGCTGGGGAGTCCCGCTGCCGCACCTCCTGGGCCCGTTCGTGTCGGGAGTCGAGTTATTCGGGGGCCTGTTCCTGCTCGCCGGGTTCCTGAGCCGCATCTCGGCCGGGGCGCTCGGCATTACCATGATCGTCGCGATCCGCTCGGCTAAGTGGGCCGACGTCGACTCGCTCGAGACCCTGCTCGGCTTCGATGAGTTCGAGTACCTCGCCCTGTTCCTGTGGATCGCCATCGCCGGACCCGGTCCGCTGTCGGTCGATCGCTGGCTGCAGCGGCGTTTCGGCCCTGGGGAGCTCCGTTCCGTCGCGGAAGTGGGTGCATAAAGCACCGCGCCGTAAGAGAATGCCGCTCCCCCCGGTCTGCTCCGTAGCCGGGGTCTTGAGCCCGGTAAGTCAATACGTATTCACTTCACCTGAGGACTATCAAAAATGCGTAAGAACACCACCGGCGTGGCGCTCGCGACAGCGGCTGCCATGCTCTTCGGCTCCAGCTTCGTCAGCACCGCGTCGGCGGCGGATGCGCCGGCGGCCGCACCGGCCACGATCCATTGCCACGGCGTGAATGCCTGCAAGGGACAGTCGGCTTGTAAGAGCGCGCACAACTCCTGCAAGGGACAGAACTCCTGCAAGGGCAAGGGATTCATGGAGATGACCAAGGCCGACTGCACGGCGGCCAAAGCCAAGATGAAGGCAGACGCGGGCAAGTAAGTCAGCCCCTTGAATCCGCGGCCGGCCTGAAGTGCGGCACGCGGCCAGGCCCCGTTGCGGCAGCACCGCGCCGGGGCCTGTTGTTTTATGGTGCTGGTACGCCATCGAAGAAATCGACCTCGCCGCTGTCGAGCGAGTACTCCGCCCCCACCACCAGCAGCCCGTCTCTGTCGATCGCCTGCTCGAGCACTTCCGAGCCGTGCCGCAGGTGATCGGCCGACATGCGTATGTTGGCGCGCACCGCCGCGTGCACCAGCGCGTCGCGATCGGCGCCCGCGCGCCGTTCGATGAGTCCCTCGACCGCCGGGCGGATGCGGTTGACGATCGAGCGCAGGTTCCGCGACTGCTCCTGCGACGGCCGGGCGAGCTGCTCGAGCGTCGCATGAATCGCGCCGCAGTTGGAATGGCCCAGCACCACCACCAGGCGCGTGCCGAAGGCGGCGGCGGCGAACTCGACGCTGCCGACCTGCGAGGGCGCCACGATGTTGCCCGCCACGCGGATGACGAACAGATCCCCGAGTCCCTGATCGAAGACGATCTCCGCGGGCACGCGCGCATCCGAGCAGCCGAGAATGATGGCGAGCGGCTCCTGCCCCGCGGGCAGCTCGCGCCGGCGCGTACGCCCGCCGCCGTCGCGCAGCTCGGCGACGAAGCGGGCATTGCCTGCACGGAGTGCAGCGAGTGCAGCGAGTGCGGCGTGCGCGCTGGTCACGGCGTCCAATATAACCGATGCGCCGTCAGCGCCGGCGGCGCGCGCCGCGGGTCGGCTGCGCGCTGAGCGGGTCCTCGGGCCAATGGTGCTTCGGGTAGCGGCCGCGCAGGTCCTTGCGGACCTCGAAGTAGGCGCTGCGCCAGAAGCTCGCCAGATCGCGCGTCACCTGCACCGGACGCTGCGCCGGCGACAGCAGCCGCAAGGTCACCGGCACACGGCCGCGGTCGATGTGCGGCGTCGCGGCGAGACCAAACACCTCCTGCAGCCGCACCGCGACCGCCGGCGCGTCCTCGCCCCGGTAGTCGACGCGGATGCGCGAGCCGCTCGGCATGCTGAGGTACTCCGGCGCACGCTCATCGAGCGCGCGCTGCTGCTCGTAGGAGAGCCGCGCACGCAGCGCCTGCGTCAGCGGCACGCGCGCGAGGTGCTCGCGGCGTGTCACGCCGTCGAGCCACGGCGCCAGCCACTCCTCGAGCGCGCCCGCGAGCGCTGCGTCGTTGACCACGGGCCAGGGCGCCTGCCCGGCGCCTGCCGCACCGGGCGCGGCGCGCAGGAACTCGATCCGCGCCTGCAGCTCGCGCGACTCCCGCTCCCACGGCAGCGCTTCGATACCGAGCTCGCGCACGCCCGCGAGCATCGCAGCGCGCAGCGCGTCCGCGGGGGCGTCGCTCAGTGGCCGCTCCTCGAGCGTGAGCTCGTCCAGCAGCAGCGCGCGCCGCGCGCTCACCGCCTGCTCGCGTGTGCTCCAGCCGACCGCGTCGACGCGGCGGATGCGCGCGGCAAAATGTTCGAGCAGCTGCTCGCGCTCGATCGGTGCCGCCAGCAGGATGCGCGCGTCGCGCTCACGATCGTCGAGATCCACGGCGACGAGAAATTCGCGCCGCGCGAGCGACTGCGGAGCGGCGAACGCGGCGCCGCGCCCGTTGGCGAGCGTGAAGCTGCCGCCGCTCGTGCCGCGCCGCCGTCCGATGCGGTCGGGGTAGGCGCAGGCGAGCAGCAGCCCCGCGTCCACGCCGGCGCCGCGCCGTTGCGCGACGGCAGCGCGAGGCGCCTCGCGCTCACCGATGAGCTGCCGCTCGAGATCGCGCGCCGCGCGCCGCACGCGCTCGAGGCTCGCGCGATCCACGCCGTGGCCCGCCTGCTCGCCGCGCACCAGCTCGATGCGGGTGCGGATGTCGGCGTCGCCGGACGCGGCGACGCCGCGCAGCAGATCGCGCTCCGAGAGGAGCGCCGCGATCAGCGCGCCGAGCGGCAGGCACTTGAGCTCACGCGCGTACAGCAGCAGGTGAGCGAGGCGCGGGTGCACACCTAAGCGCGCCATGGCGCGCCCGTGCGGCGTGATGCGCCGCTGCGCGTCGAGCGCCCCGAGGCGCCCGAGGAGGTCGGCGGCGCTCGCGAGCAGCGCCGGCGGCGGCGCATCCAGCCAGCTGAGCGAACGCGCATCGCGGGCGCCCCAGCTGGCGAGCTCGAGCGCGAGCGGCGTGAGATCCGCCTGGACGATCTCCGGCGGCGTAAACGGCGCCAGGCTCGCGTGCGCTGCCTCGCTCCAGGCGCGGTAGCAGACGCCGGGGGCTAAGCGCCCGGCGCGGCCCTGGCGCTGCTCGGCGGAAGCGCGCGAGATGCGCTGGGTCTCGAGGCGGCTCATTCCGGTGACGGGATCGAACAGCGCGCGGCGCGCCAGCCCCGAGTCGACCACCACCCGCACGCCCGGGATCGTCAGACTCGTCTCGGCGATGTTGGTCGCGAGCACGACCTTGCGCGCGCCGGGGGCGGCGGGTGCGAGCGCCGCCTCCTGCTCATCCCCGGTGAGATCGCCGTACAGCGGCAGCACGCGCACCTCGCGCTCGAGAGCGTCCGCCTCGAGGAGCTCGCGCACCCGGCGGATCTCGCCTGCCCCCGGGAGGAATACCAGCACGTCGCCCGACTGCTCGCGCAGCGCGCGGCGCGTCAGCCGTGCCACGATCTTCTCGGGCGACTCGGCGCCGGCCGTCGCCGCCGGCAGCGCCGGCGAACCGCGGCCCGCGTAGTGCGTCGTGACCGGAAAGATGCGACCCGGCGCCGACACCACCGGCGCATCGCCAAGCAGGCGTGCGACCGCGGCGCCGTCGAGCGTCGCAGACATGACGAGAATCCTCAGCTGCGGGGACAGCTCGGCACGCGCATCGAGGCTGAGCGCGAGCCCGAGATCCGCCTGCAGACTACGCTCGTGAAACTCATCGAAGATGAGCCCCGCCACGCCCTCGAGCGCTGCATCGTCCTGCAGCATGCGGGTGAGCACGCCCTCGGTGACCACCTCGATGCGGGTCGCACGCGACACCCGGGTGTCGAGCCGCATGCGGTAGCCGACGGTTTCCCCGACGCGCTCGCCGAGCGACTGCGCCAGACGCTGCGCGATCGCGCGGGCGGCCAGCCGGCGCGGCTCGAGCATGATGAGCCGCTTGCCGCGCACCCAGGGCTCGCCGAGCAGCGCGAGCGGCACCACGGTGCTCTTGCCGGCCCCCGGCGGCGCCTCGAGCACCGCCGCGCCGTGGCTCGCGAGCGCCGCCGTGAGCGCCGGCAGCGCCGCATCTACGGGCAGGCCCGAGGGTGCCAATCCCGCGATCACCAGATGTGGACGCGCTCCTGCGGCTGGTACCAGGCGGCGACGTTACGCACCACGCCGTTGACGCGATACTGGTTCGGGTTGTGCGGATTGCTCATCACGCCAATACCAGGGGTTAGTCCTTGCCGAGCAGCGGCTTGATGAGGTCGAGCGGCAGCGGGAACACGAGCAGTTGGGTGCGCTCGTGGGCGATGTCGGCGAGCGTCTGCAGGTATCTGAGCTGCATCGCGCTCGGCTGCGTCGCCAGCATCGTCGCGGCGTCGACCAGCCTTTGCGCCGCCTGCTGCTCGCCCTCGGCGTTGATGATCTTGGCGCGGCGGGTACGCTCGGCCTCGGCCTGCTTGGCCATGGCGCGAATCATGGTCTCATCGAGGTCCACGTCCTTGATCTCGACGGTGGACACCTTGATCCCCCAGGCCTCGGTGTTCTGGTCGAGGATGCGCTGCAGATCGACGTTGAGCTTGTCGCGCTGTGCCAGCAAGTCGTCCATCTCGTGCTGGCCGACCACCGAGCGCAGCGTCGTCTGCGCCACCTGGCTGGTCGCATCGAAGGCGTTCGCCACCTGGATGATGGCCTTGCCGGGATCGACCACGCGGAAGTAGATGACCGCGTTCACCTTGACCGACACGTTGTCGCGCGTGATCACGTCCTGCTTGGGCACGCTCAGCACGATGACGCGCAGGTCCACGCGGCGGGTTCTCTGGATCATGGGCCAGATCAGCACCAGCCCCGGGCCCTTGACGCCCGTGAAGCGCCCCAGCGTGAACACCACCAGGCGCTCGTACTCGTTCAGCACGTTCATCGCGCTGAATACGAGGATGATGAGGAGGACGACGACGGCAATCACGAACGGCATGCGATTCTCCGGGCGGGGGGCGCCGCGCTCACTGCGGCTCGACCCATAATGTTAGACCTTCCACCCTGACTATGCGCGCCTGCTCGCCGGCGCGCAGCGCGACATTGCTGCGCGCGTTCCACAGCTCGCCGCCGTAGCGCACGCGCCCCTTGCCGGTGAAATCCTCGACCACCTCGGCGCTGGCGCCGATCATGGCCGGCGCGCCGGTGGCCACCGGGTGACGCATGGCGCGGCTCGCCAGGTAAACGATACCGAGGATCACGATCCCGCCCACTGTGGCAAGCGCGAGGATCAGCGGCCGGGCGACGTGCATTCCGGGCACATCCGTATCGAACAGGATGAGTGAGCCGACGATGAAGGCAATCAGACCCCCTGCACCGAGCGAGCCATAGGTCGGGAAGAAGAACTCGGCGATGATCATGGCCGTGCCGAGCGTGACCAGCGCCAGCCCCGCGTAGTTCACCGACAGGATCTGGAACGCGAACAGCGCGATCAGCAGACAGATCGAGCCGGCGACGCCCGGCAGCACCGCGCCGGGATTGTACCCCTCGAGCAGCAGGCCCCAGATGCCGATCAGCATCAGGCCGTAGGCCACCGTCGGGTTGGTTATGACGGCGAGCAGCTCGGTGCGCCAGTCGGGCTTCACCTGCAGCACCGTGAGGTTGCGCGTCGCGAGCTTCACCGTGCGATCCAGGACGCGCACCTCGCGCCCGTCGAGGCGCGCGAACAGGTCCGGCAGGTCGCGCGCGATGAGGTCGATCACCTTCTCATCGAGCGCTGCGTTCGCCGACAGGCTCGCGGCACCGCGCACCGCCTGCTCCGCCCACTCGACGTTGCGGCCGCGGAGCTCCGCGAGCCCGCGGATGTAGGCCGCGGCGTCGTTCACCACCTTGCGCTCCATGGCGCTGCCCGGCGGATTCTCCGTCGGTGGCGCAGTCGCATCGCCCGCGCCGCCCGCGCTCGAGCCACCCTTGCCCGGCGACGGCGCCTTGGGTGCCCCGGGGACCGGCAGCGGTGCCGGTTCCGGCTCGCCGCCGATCGACACCGGCGTCGCAGCCCCGAGATTGGTGGCCGGCGCCATGGCCGCGATGTGGCTCGCGTAGAGGATGTAGGTTCCGGCGCTCGCCGCGCGTGCGCCCGATGGCGCCACGTAGCTCGCGACCGGCACCTGGGAGGCGAGGATCGCACGGATGATGTCGCGCATCGACGTGTCGAGACCGCCCGGAGTATCCATCTCGATCACCACCAGACGACTGCCGTTCGCCTGTGCCGCCTCGAGCCCGTGCACGATGTAGTGCGAAGTCGCAGGCCCGATCGGCCCGTTGATCTCGAGCACCGTGGCGATGCCCTCGGGCTCGGCGCTCGCCGCCGTGGCCTTCGCCGCCGTGGCGGGGGTATCGGTCGTCGCGGCCTTGTCCCCCGCACGCAGGACGCAGGGTGCGGTGGCCGCGCAGACAAGCAGCAGCAGAGTCAGGGCCGGACGGCGCGGGAGGCTCATGATCCGCACCCTACTCTTGCGCCGCCTGCGACCGCAATCGCGCGCCGCGCCGCGCCGTCGCAGCGGCGGGTCAGGCAAGCGCGTGCAGACCCTGATAGCCGATGTAGAGGCCCACCAGCACGATCACCGCGCCGGAAAAGTACGGCGCCCGGGCCGCCAGCTCGCCGAAGCCGCTGACACGCCGGGCGGCATGCCGGACGCCGAGCGCCGCGACTGCGCCGGCGGCGACCATGGTGAGCGCGAGACCGATGCTGAAGCACAACACCAGCGTCGCGCCGAGCGCGAGCTTCTGCAGCTGCAGGCACAACAGCAGCACGGTGATCGAAGCCGGGCACGGTATCAGCCCACCGGTGAGACCGAAGAGGATGATCTGCGCGGTGGTGACGTCGCAGTTGGCAAACCGGCGCCGGATGTCGTTGGCGTGCGCGAGCTCGTGCGGATCCTGGTAGCCGGGTGCCGTGAGGTCGAGGGCCTCGAAACCGCCGAGCGCGTGATGATGACGACCCTCGACGAATTCCAGGTCGTAGTCGTGGCCATGCCCGACGGGCCCGAGACGCACGCGGGCGATGAACTCATGCGGCTCAGGGATTGCCTGCACGGACTCCAGATAGCCGCCGTGCCGACGGAAGCTGAAGAGCTCGCGGCTGCCGTCAGCGCGCTCGGTCTCAATCTCCACCTGCTCGGCGGGCCACGCAGCCCCGCTCTCGGAGTGCAGACGAAATCTCGGCGCGGTGCCTGCCGCGAAGATCTGCAGCACCACCACGCCGTGCCCGGTATCGATACGGCGCACCTCATCGTGGTCGTGCTCATGGCCGTGGCCGTGCGTATGCCCGTGCTCGTGGGCGCCTCGCCCGGCGGTCTGTCGCCGCGTTCGCCACAGCATCCATCCGGCGACGCCCAGGATCAGGACCGCGGACACCACCTGCAGGTAGGGCCCGGTGGCGGCGGTATTCCAGCTGCGGCCAAAATGCAGCCCGGCGAGCGCCACGGCCCAGACGACCGCGGTGTGCGACACGGTGGCCGCGAGGCCCAGCAGCACCGCCTGCGCGAGCGTGCCGCGGATCGCGACGATGAAGGCCGCCATCATGGTCTTGGAATGCCCCGGCTCGAGGCCGTGGAGCGCGCCGAGCAGGATGGCGCTCGGCACGAACAGCCAGGAGTTGCCCTGCTGCAGCAGGGACACGAAGCTCGGCATCGGTGCGCAACCCCCTATAGGGTAGGGGGTATAGTATACCTTGCGCTACGGCCGCCGGCGCGGCGCCTTGGGCAGGCCGGTATGTTGGGTGCGGAACGGCCGGGCGCCGGCCGCGCGCCGGGTGCTGCCGGCGCCGCCGATGCCCGCCGGCTGGTAGGCGGGGATGAGCTGCTGGCGGCCGCTGCCGATCAGCTCGGCGCGTCCCATGCGCCGCAGCGCCTCACGCAGCACCGGCCAGTTGGCGGGATCGTGGTAGCGCAGGAACGCCTTGTGGAGCCGCCGCACCTTGAGGCCCTTCGGTATCAGCACTGACTCGCTCGTGCGGGTCACGCGGCGCAGCGGGTTCTTACCCGAGTGGTACATGGCGGTGGCGGTCGCCATCGGCCCGGGGAGGAACGCTTGTACCTGATCGGCGCGCAGGCCGTTGTGCTTGAGCCATAGCGCGAGCTCGAGCATGTCCTGATCCGAGGTGCCGGGGTGTGCGGCGATGAAGTACGGAATCAGGTACTGCTCCTTGCCGGCCTCCTTCGAGTAACGGTCGAACAGCGCCTTGAAGCGGTCATAGGCCACCACACCCGGCTTCATCATCTTCGACAGCGGGCCCTCGGCGAGCGCCTCGGGCGCGATCTTCAGATAGCCGCCGGTATGGTGCTGGGCGAGCTCCTTGACGTACTCCGGGGACTCGATCGCGAGGTCGTAGCGCACCCCGGAGGCGATCAGCACCTTGCGGATCCCCGGCAGCGAGCGGGCGCGGCGATAGAGGCGGATCAGCGGCGTGTGATCGGTGTTGAGGTTGGGGCAGACGCCGGGGTACACGCACGACGGCCGCCGACAGGCGCTCTCGATCTCACGGCTCTTGCAGGCGAGGCGGTACATGTTGGCGGTCGGGCCGCCGAGGTCGGAGATCACCCCGGTGAATCCCGCCACGGTGTCGCGCACGGTCTCGATCTCGCGCAGCACCGAATCCTCCGAGCGGCTCTGGATGATGCGGCCCTCATGCTCGGTGATCGAGCAGAAGGTGCAGCCGCCGAAGCAGCCGCGCTGGATCGCGACCGAGAAGCGGATCATCTTCCAGGCGGGAATGTTCGCCTTGCCGTACAGGGGATGCGGCGCGCGCGCATAGGCGCGCTCGTACACCCAGTCCATCTCGGCGGTAGTGAGCGGGATCGGCGGCGGATTGAGCCACACGTCGAGATCGCCGTGGCGCTGCACCAGTGCCCGGGCGTTGCCGGGATTCGACTCGAGATGCAGGATGCGCGAGGCGTGCGCGTACAGCACCGAATCGGCCGCCACCGCCTCGAAGGACGGCATGCGGATCACGCTGCGCTCGCGGTCGGCGTTCTTCACGCGCCGCACGAAGCGCACTACGTGCTCCGTTGGCGGCGCGCCTGCGCAGGGCGGCGCGGCGGCAGCCGGCTCGAGCGGGTTGCGCTCCGCCGTCGCGTACGGGTCGACGGGCGGATTGAGAGGCCCCGGCGCATCGAGGTGCGTCGAGTCGACCTCGATCCAGTCCGCGGGGGTCCCACGCCGCACGAACACCGTGCCGCGCAGGTCGGTGAGCTCGCCGATCGATTCCCCGGCGGCGAGGCGATGTGCGATCTCGCAGATCTGCCGCTCGCCATTGCCGTACACCAGCAGGTCCGCCTTGGCATCGAGCAGCACCGAGCGGCGTACCTTCTCCGACCAGTAGTCGAAGTGCGCGATGCGCCGCAGTGAAGCCTCGATGCCACCGATCACGATCGGCACGTCGCGGAACGCCTCGCGTGCGCGCTGCGCGTACACGATCACCGAGCGATCCGGACGCTGCCCGCCGACGCCGCCCGGCGTGTAGGCGTCATCGCTCCGTACCCGCCGGTCGGCGGTGTAGCGGTTCACCATGGAGTCCATGTTGCCGGCGGTGATGCCGAAGAAGAGGTTCGGCCGACCGAGCGCAGCGAAGGCAGCGGCGCTGTGCCAGTCGGGCTGCGCGATCAGGCCGACCCGGAACCCTTGTGCCTCGAGCACCCGCCCGATGATCGCCATGCCGAAGCTCGGGTGGTCGACGTACGCGTCCCCGGTCACGATGATGACGTCGCAGCTGTCCCAGCCGAGGAGCGCCATCTCGGCGCGCGACATGGGCAGGAACGGGGCGGTGCCGAAGCGCGCGGCCCAGTGCTTGCGGTGGCTGCTGATGTCGCGGGCGGTGTGCATGCAACTTCGTATTTTAGTCCACCCCGGGCGGGCGGGGGTGCTCTCTGGTTTGCTGGTACCTTGGTAACTTGGTACCATCGGTGCATGCAAACCATCACCCGTACCCAGACCGGCGTGCGCCTCGAGACGCGTCTCCTCAAGGTACTGAAGGCATTGGCGACCGAGCTCGACCTGTCGCTCGGCGATCTGCTCGAGGGGGTCGTGCTGCATGCCTTCGAAGGCAAGGCGCCCTTCTCGCCCGCGACGCTGAAGAAGATCAGGGCGCTGCGCGCGGTGTACGGGCTCGAGCTGACGGCCCGCGACTCGCACTGCCTGCGCGAGGCGGGCGACGATGCCGGCTGACTGTCCGGAGCTCGAGCGCTTCGTGCACGGCGAGATCGATCCCGCGCACTTCCCGCACCGCGAGCACGTGCGCATGGCATTCGAGATGCTCGCCCGCCACGACTTCGCGGAGACCGTGCTGCACTACAGCCGCGCGCTGCGGGCCATGACGCTCAAGGCAGGCAAGCCCGAAGCGTTCCATCAAACGCTGACGATCGCCTTCCTGTCACTGATCGCGGAACGGATGGCAGGCGGCGCCACGGGCGATTTCGCGGTCTTTGCACATGCCCACCCGGAGCTGCTGGAAAAATCCGCCGTGGCGCGCTGCTATCGGGCGGAGCGGCTGGCCTCAGAGGCCGCGCGGCGGACGTTTCTGCTGCCCGAGCCGCTGCCGCAGGCCAACGAGCCTCGCCGCTGAGCGCAGCCGCAGCGGCGAGCGCGCGCTGCGTAGCAGACGCAGGACAAGGAGCGCGGCGAGCACCGCCCCCTCGAGGACTCCGAACACACCGCCACCGCCCGAGCTGCTGGCGCTGCTCTGCTGCGCAGCGGGCGCGCTGCTCGGGGCAGATGCGGAGGCGGCCGCCGCGATCGTCAGTGTCGACTGCGTCGCGACCGCGGCACCATTGGGCTCGAGGCTCTGGCAGATGAGGCCAAACGTATAGCTGCCCGCGGGGCCCGACTCCGTCACGGATCCGCTCGCCGGGACGGACTGCGTACTGCCGCCCCAGGTCCCGCCCGGGATGCCGCCGGTCAGAGTGCAGTTGGCAGCATTGGTAGCGGACCACGCGGCGGTAAAGCTCTCCCCGGCCGAAACGCTGCTGGGATTGAAGCTGATCCGCGGCGCCGGCGCCGGTGCGGCTCCGGAACCGACCATCGACACGGGCATGCTGGGCACGACGAGTACCCCGGTGCCGGCCGGATCGAGAACGGACCTGAGCGTCGCGCCGCCGGTGCTGCTCGTCGGGTCGGCGGTCGAGCTCCACACGGCTGCGAGAGAGGTAAAGTCGGCGACACCGTTCGAGCCGTTCGGAGCCGTCAGCGGTGTCACCGGGCAGGCGCCATAGCCGGAGGGGTCGCGGCTCTTGCGGCCGAGGGTGAGCGAGCCGACCAGGTGGTCGTGGCCATCGAAGAATCCGCCGCCCGAGGACCCGGGGCCGATGTTGCCGCTCTGATTGACCGTCTGCAGGAAGTTGGACACGTAACCGGTGCCAAGATCGTCGCTCTCCTCCCAGGCGAAGGCCGTCGCGAACCAGCCGACGATCTGCTGGTAGCGACCCGCGGCGTTGTGGATCGTGTAGCCGCCCTGCACGGCGCTGCCGCTGGCGTCGAAGCCCACCAACTGCGCGTTGCTCACCACTGCAGCGGTATCAAGCTCGATGAGCCAGGCGTCCTGCTGCTCGACCACGGTGCGCGCGCCGCTCTGGCTGGGGAGATTGCCGTCGTAGATGGAGCCGAGCGGTGTGCCGCAGGGGCTCGTGGCGTTCCAGTAGACCGTTACGCCGGCGGCCGCCTGCGGATTGCCGCCGCCCAACTGTCCGGTCTCACAGTGCCGCGCGGTAAGCAGGTAGGGCGTGTTATCGCCCGGGACGTCGTTGATGAGTGTGCCGGTGCACTGATAAAGGTTCTCGACGATGAGCGCCGCGGTGCCGGCACTGGTCGGTACATTGCCCGGCGTCACCTTGCACTCGTAGTTGGTGATGCACGAAGTGCTATCCGGCCAGGGGCTGCCGCCCGGCGGCTCCACCATGTGCCTGTAGACCGGGTGATCCTCGACGCCCGGACCGATCGCGCGGAAGCCTGCCTGCAGGCTCACGATCTGCAGCGCGACCCGGTCGCGGTCCGCAGCCGCAACCGTGAGAGTGAGCTCGAGTGTGTCGCCGGCATGGATGCGGCTCCACAGCTCGCCCCGGTGCACATCGCCCGCGCGGTAGCTGGTGGTCGCCTGGCCGCCGCTCACGAGCAAGGTCGCGCTGTCGGGGAGCGACGATGCGGTGGCGTGAAATGACAGCGATACCGCCGTCGGTACCTGTACCGCGTAACGCCAGGTGGCTTCGCCCCCGGCAACCGACCAGCTGCCGGACGTCGCGGTCGAGGCCGCGTGCGGCACCGGCACGGCGAACTGCACGGGCGAGTCGGCCGCGGCCCGGATGAGCGAGCCGAGATCGGCGCGCACGACGAATACCGCAGGCGCAGCCCGCGCGGCGAGAGTGAATGTCAGCAGCAGCGTCGCGAGCGCGGCCAGCGCTGCGCGCAACGATCGTGATCCCGAACGGATGGGCCTACTCCCTTATTGTTTTTTCGCTCGCCGTGACGGTGAGCGAACCCCTGGCTTCACAGCGATTGTGCGGGAACTTTGCCCGCGCCGCGACCTCACTTACCGTAAGACGAAGGCATGCGGCAGAACCGAGAGACGGCGCGCGTTCGGCCGGGATTAAGACAGGCGGCGAGCCGCGGGGAGGGTCCCGGGGTGACGCCCGGCGGGCGTTGTGCCGCGGGCGTGGCGCTCTTAGGCTTGCGGGCGGCGGGCCGGCGGTCGGCCGACAGGAGTTACCTCATGCGTCACCCTTGGATGCGGATCGCCGCGGCCCTGCTGCCCTTCGCGGCCGCACCGGGCAGTGCAGGTCCGGCCGCCGCGCGGACGATCAGCCCGGTATTTCACCAGCTGGTCGCCTTCTCGCTCCCGCCGCCCTTCAAGGCCGCATACGAGAAGACCACCGACAGCTTCTACATCCGCGAGCACGTCCCCGAAGGCGAGACCGTGGACGAGTGGTCGAAGATGATCACCCTCACGGGCGCCAAGGGCCTCTCCTACAGCCCGGGGGCTTCGCCCCAGGCGTACCTGCAGGCGCTGGCGCGCGGATTTCAGCGCCACTGTCCGGACACCTACGTGTCACTCGATCTGGGCCCGCAGCCCAGCATCCCGCAGCTGTCCTTCGTCACGGTGGCGAGCTGCGGGCGGGTGAGCTCAGGCGGCAAGGCACACAGCGAGACGTCCGTCATGCTCGCCATCAAGGGCTCGGACGACTACTACACCCTGCAATGGACCGAGCGCGGCCGCGATTCGAGCCATCCGCTCGCGCTCGACAGCCGCTATTGGAGCGCGCGCCTGGCGCAGCTCGCGCCGGTGCAGCTCTGCCCGATCGTGCCCGGCGAAGCGCCGCCGTATGCGAGCTGCGCAGGTCACTGAGCGCGCGCCGCGACCACTGCCCGGCGCCGCGTGCGCGCGACCACGAAGCCGAGGAGCGGCAGCAGCCACGGCCAGCTGAGCTCACCCCCGCCGCCAGTCGTGCCGGCGACATCCTTGTGCACCACGTGCACGTTGGCGTGACCCGCACGTACCTCAGCCTCGAACGCCGTGAGCGCCGCATCGAAGTGCTCGATCATCTGCTCGGAGGCCGCGCCGAAGCCGCTGCCCGCGGCCTCGCGCGACGCGCGCGGCTGACCGATCAGCGTGGTGTTGCCATGGCGGCTATCGATGCCGCCGGCGCGCAGCACCAGTGAGCGCGTCGCCGGGTCGACGACCGCGAGATCGACCAGCGTCGAGATGTCGTAGCGGTTGCCCTTGAGTACGTAGGCGCCGACGATCGTCAGGTAGCCGAGCGACCAGCCGTTGTCGTCCTCGTGCGTCACCTGGTCGTAGGACACGAGCGCCATGAGGTCGATCGAATACAGCCGCTGCACCGCCTCGAGGCCCGCGAAGCCTCGCTGGGTCGCGAGGTAATAATCGGGAACGATCACGATCTCGCTGACGAACTTGCGGCTGCTGAAGCGCTCGCGGATGCGCTCGAGCAGCTGCTCGCGCAACGCCGCGTCGGGACCTGCAGCACCGAAGCCGCGCCCCGGGAGGAACGCCAGCCCTACCCGCAGCGGCACGTGCAGCTCCGGAATGCTGGTGTCGGCGGGCGGCAGCTGTCCGTTGGGATAGAGAAAATCGACCAGGCTGGACGAGCTGTGGCGGGTCGAGCCGCAGTAGGGCGCGCAGCCGCCGGCGTTGAGGAGCGCACACCCGGCGAGGCTCGCCGCGATCAGCAACACACACACGACTTTCAAGGCACGCATATCGAATGTCCCCCTGCTGGGATTGAAACCTCGGCTCACTCTCCGACAGGGTCGCTCCCTGAGCCACTTTCACAGGCCAGGAACCTGCTAGGGAGCCAATTGGTATCTGCAGGTGATACTCTATGCCGAAAAGGAGGCCCGGCATGGGCGAGCGGACGCTGCTGGTGGCGGAGCTGAAGCGGGCGCTGCGCGAGCGCGGCATCACCTACAGGTCAGTGGCGCGGGCTCTGTCTTTGAGCCTCGCGACCATCAAGCGCCGCTTCGCGCGCGGCGATTTCTCACTCGAGCGCTTCGAGGAGATCTGCGCACTCGCCGGTGTCGGGCTGCGCGAGCTTCTCGAGCGAGCCGAGGAGCACTCCGTCCCTACCCGGCTGCTCAGCCTCACGCAGGAGCGCGAGATCGTCGCCGATCCGCGCTTATTTCTGGTCACCTGGCTGGTGCTGAACCGCACGCCGTTCGAGGAGATCATCCGCAGCTACCGCTTCACCGAGCGCGAGCTGCTGCGCTACTTCATCCGGCTCGACAGGCTGAAGGTGATCGAGCTGCAGCCCGGCAACCGTGCGCGCCTGCTCGTCAGCCGCCGCTTCAGCTGGCGGGCCGGCGGACCGGTGCAGCGCTACCTGCACCAGCGGCTGCTGCGCGAGTTCCTTGCGAGCCACTTCGCCGGCGCGCACGAGGAGTTCGTATTCCACGGTGCGACGGTGTCGCGCGAGGTGCTCGGGCAGCTGAAGCGCGTGCAGCAGAACGCCGCGCGCGAATGCATGGAACTCATCGAGCAGGACCGCTCGCCGTACGCGACGCGCATCGGCGCGGCCTTCGTGCTCGCCCTGCGCCCGTGGGGCTATACGGGCTTCGCCGGCTTCGAGCGCCGCTGAAGCGGCCGGCGCGAGCAGCACCGTGCCATCAGTAGAGGAGCAGCGCCTGCCGCGCGCTGCGCCAGTCGGCCTCATCCCTGGCGGCCAGCGCATCGAGATCGGCCGGCCCGGCCGCCGGATCGTCCACCCAGCACCGGAGCAGCTCGCTGCCGTTGATCACGTCGATGGCGAGCTTGCCGACCTCGTACTCGTAGGGAAAATCGGCCCACAGATCGTAGTCCGGCCGCAGGCGCCGCAGCGCCTTGAGCGTGAGCGCGAACAGCCGCCAGGGCCGAAACACCTGGTGCTCATAGAACGCCGGGTCCTCGACGTGCACCTGCACGCCTGCACACAGTTGCCCGGCGTGCTTGTTGAAGGTCGGCTCGAAGTAACAGGGACGCAGCCGACAGCCCCGCAGCCACCCGGGCGCGAGCGACTGCAGCTCCCCGAGGAGCGAGCGCACGTCGAGATCGGGGGCACCGAGGAGCTCGAGCGGCCGTGTCGTACCGCGACCCTCCGACAGGTTGGTGCCCTCGAGCATCACCGAGCCCGAGTAGCAGCGCGCCATCCACGGGTTGGGCGCGTTGGGACTCGGGTTCACCCAGGTGCGCGCCTCGAGCGGCCAGCCGTAGCCAGGCGCCGCATCGGGCTCCCAGCCCTGCATCTCGATCACCCGGCAGTCGACATCGAGGCGGAGCGAGGCGACGAACCAGCGCGCGAGCTCGCCCAGGGTGAGGCCGTGACGCATCGGCAGCGAGCCGGCGCCGACGAAGCTCTCCCACCCCGGGCGCAGGCTCAGTCCCTCGACCGGGCGGCCTGCCGGGTTCGGCCGGTCGAGAATCCACACCGCCTTGTGCGTGCGCGCCGCCTCTTCCAGCACGTAGCGCAGCGTCGTCATGAAGGTATAGACGCGGCAGCCGAGGTCCTGGAGGTCGACGAGCAGCACGTCGAAGCTATCCATCATGGCGGCGGTCGGCCGGCGCACCTTGCCGTAGAGACTGAACACCGGGATGCGATGCACCGGATCGGTGTAGTCGGGCGACTCGAGCATGTTGTACTGCTTGTCGCCGCGCAGCCCGTGCTGCGGGCCGAAGGCGGCGCTGAGCCTGAGCCCGGCGCACGCGGCGAGCGCATCGATCGAGTGCGTCAGATCGCGGGTTACCGAAGCGGGATGCGCGAGCAGCGCGAGCCGCTTGCCCGCCAGCGGCCTGCGCAGCGCGGCATCTTCGATCAGCCGGTCGATACCGAATTTCATGCGCTGCTGAGCTCGAGTGCGAAGCTGTCGGGGTCGTGGAAGTCGGGATTGCCGACCGCGTGCCGCAACGCCCAGTAGGAGAGACTACCACTGTCGTCCTCGATGACCGCGGTCAAACCCAAGCGCAGCAGCGGCGCGCGCGCGAGCCCGTCGAGCCCCTCCAGGTGCAGCGTCGCGGTGAGCTCGAGACGGTCCGCTGACTTGCGCGCCTGCAATCCCGGCGCGCGCGCGAGGTTGGCCGGAGTCATGCCCTCGCGGTACTCGCTGAAGCGATACGCCGCCCATTCGAGCGACGGCGCGAAGTTGAACTCGTAGTAGCCGGCGGCAGGATCGGCGGCGACGAACACCTCGAAGCAGGTGTGCTGCCACAGCCCGTCGGTGCGCTTACCAGCGCGCGCCACGGGAACGCGCAGGCGGCTCACCTCGCCGTGCAGTGAGTAGTGACACATCAGCGTGGCACCCGCCTCGAGCTGCACGTCCGCGCTGATGCTCCACACCCACTCACCGGGGGTGTAGGGATGCGCCAGCAGCAGCGCCCGTTGTGTCCCGCCCGGCATGGCGCTGTGCTTCAGCGGTCGAGCCACTCGAGCAGTGCGCGCGTGACGGCGCGCGGCTGTTCGAGCGTCGACAGGTGTCCGCACTCGGGCACCGTGACGAGCTGCGCGCCGCGGATCCCGTCCGCGATCTCGCGCGCCCGCTCGGGCGGCGTGAGCTGATCCTCGGCTCCGACCAGCACCAGCGTCGGACACTCGATCGTGCCGAGCATCGGCCGCGAGTCGGGACGCCCCATGACCGCCGTCTGCTGGCGCGCGAACGCCGCCGCGCCTACGTCCTCGGCCATCAGCCGGCTCAGCTCGCGCAGCGCCGCATCGTCCGCGTGCGCGGGATGTACCAGCCGCTCAAACTGCGCCTCGATGACCGCGGCGAAGCCGCCGGCAGCGGCCTGCGCCATCTGCGCGCGGCGCGCCGCGCTCTGCTCGGGCGTGTCGGCGCGCGCCGAGGTATCGAGCAGCGCCAGCTTGGCGATGCGCTCGGGCGCCTGCCGCAGGACCTCAAAGCACAGATAGCCGCCCATCGAGAGACCGACGAGCGCGAATCGTGGCGGCGCGCTCGCGAGCATGCGGCGCACGATCGCGCCAAAGCTGTCATCGCGCGTGTGATCGGCGACCGTCACCGGGCCGCGCCGCCAGAGCTCGGGAAGCTGCGGAGCGTAGAGGCGCGCCGAGCCGAGCAATCCCGGGATCATGACGACGGGCAGGGGTTCGCTCACGGCCGGGAGCGTAACATGCGCCCATGCGAGCCCTCACGACCCGTCCTCCTGCCTGCCTGGTCGCACTCCTCGCCTGCGCAGTCGCACTGCCGGCCGCAGCTGCGGCACCGGCGGCGGCCGATGCGGCACTGACGAGCGAGGCGGCCGCGCGCTTCGCCGCGCTCGCCCTCACGTGTCTGCACCGGGAATACCCGAACCACATCAGTCACACACTCAACAGCGCCCTTGATGCCCGGCCGCCGCACGAGCTGACGCCGGCCTTCTACGGCTGCCTCGACTGGCACTCAGACGTGCACGGGCACTGGCTGCTGGTACGGCTGCTGCGCCTCTACCCCAATGCGCCGTTTGCGGCCGCTGCGCGTGCGGCGCTCGAGCAGAGCTTCACGAGCGCGAACATCGACGCCGAGGCGAGCTATCTGCGCGGCGCCGGGCGCGCCTCCTTCGAGCGTCCCTACGGGCTCGCCTGGCTCCTCGAGCTCGCAGCCGAGCTGCATCGCTCCGACGATGCGGATGCGCGGCGCTGGTCGGGCACGCTCGCGCCGCTCGAGACCGAGGTGGTGACGCGCATCGAGAGCTGGCTGCCGAAGCTCCACTACCCCATCCGCATCGGCGAGCACGATCAGACGGCGTTCTCCTTCGGGCTCATCTGGGACTGGGCGGGCGTCACCGGCGATACGCAGATGCGCAGCCTGCTCGCCGATGCCGCACAGCGCTTCTACCGCAACGATCGCAACTGCCCCCTGAGCTACGAGCCCTCGGGTGAGGATTTCCTCTCGCCGTGCCTCGCGGAAGCGGATTTCATGCGCCGCGTGCTGGACCCGCCGACCTTCGGCCGCTGGCTCACCGGCTTTCTGCCGCAGATTCCGCGTGGCAGCGCCACGGGCAGCGCGCGCGGCGCGTGGCTGTCACCGGGCGTGGTCACCGATCGCTCCGATCCCAAGCTCGCGCACATCGACGGCCTCAACTTGAGCCGCGCCTGGATGCTGGAGGGGATCGCTCACGGCCTGCCGGCGAAGGATGCGCGCCTTGCGGCGCTGCTCGCTGCCGCGGCCAGCCATCGGGACGCGGCGCTCCCGGCCGTCACCGGCCAGTACTACGAGGGCGGCCATTGGCTCGGAACCTTTGCCGTCTACCTGACGAGCCACGCGGGGCTTGCGCCCTGACGCTTCGCGGCAGTGGGCGACCGCGGCGCTCAGCCGAGCGCGTGGCGGAGATCCTCGATCAGGTCCTGAAGGTCCTCGACGCCGACCGAGAGGCGGATCAGTCCGTCGCTGATGCCGAGCGCCCGGCGGTTCGCCTCCGGGAGCGAGGCGTGGGTCATGATCCCCGGATGCTCGATCAGGCTCTCGACGCCGCCTAAGCTCTCGGCGAGCGCGAACAGCCGGCAGCGCTCGAGCGCCCGGCGCGCCGCGGGCAATCCGCCGCGCAGCACCGCGGTGACGATGCCGCCGAAGCCGCCCTGCATCTGCCTGCGGGCGAGGGCGTGCTGCGCGTGGCTCGCGAGCCCGGGGTAGTAGACACGCTCGATTGCCGGGTGCTGCTCGAGAAACTGTGCGATGGCGTGCGCGTTGGCGCAGTGCCGCTCCATGCGCAGCGCGAGGGTCTTGATGCCGCGCAGCGTGAGAAAGCTGTCGAACGGCCCGGGCACGCCGCCGACCGCGTTCTGCAGATAAGCGATGCGCTCGGTGAGCTCGCTCCCTTCGCGTACCACCGCGGCGCCGCCGATCGCATCCGAGTGGCCGTTGAGATACTTGGTGGTCGAGTGCACGACGATGTCAAAGCCGTGCTCGAGCGGGCGCTGGATGAACGGCGTCGCGAAGGTGTTGTCGCACACCGCCAGCAGCCGGTGCTCATGGGCGAGCGCGGCGACCGCGCTGAGGTCGACCAGCTTCAGCAGCGGATTGGTGGGCGACTCCACCCACAGCATGCGCGTCTCGGGCCGGATCGCCGCGGCGAGGGCCCGCGTATCGGTCAGGTCGACGAACGACACGCTGTGGCCGGCGGAACGCTTGCGCACGTTCTCGAACAGCCGGTAGCTGCCGCCGTAGAGATCGTGCATGGCGATGATGTGCGAGCCCGCGTCGAGGAGCTCGAGGAGCGTAGCGCTCGCGGCCATCCCGGAGGCGAAGGCGAAGCCGCTGCCGCCGCCCTCGAGATTCGCCACCGCCGCCTGCAGCGCATCGCGGGTCGGATTGCGGCTGCGCGAATAGTCATAGCCCTGGTGTACGCCGGGACTCGACTGCACGTAGGTCGAGGTGGCGTAGATCGGCGGCATCACCGCGCCGGTCAGCGGGTCGGGGTGCTGACCGCCGTGGATGACGCGCGTGGCGAAGCGCTGCGCGGAAGTCTCATCGCTCATGGGTGACTCGTTTCACGGAATGTCAGGGCGGCAGCCGGCGGCGCAGCCAGTTGAGGAGATCGATGCGGGTGACCAGCCCCTGGAACTCGCCGCCATGCATGACGATCGCCACCATGCCGCGCTTGAAGATCTCCATGAGCTGCTCGAGCGGCGCGTCGGCAGGCACCGTCACCAGGTGACTCGCCATGGCGTGGGTCACCGGGTCGTTGAAGTGCTGCGGGTTGTCGACCACCTCGAGCAGGATGTCCTCCTCGTCGACGATGCCGACGATGCGGCCGTCCTGCATCACCGGTACCTGCGAGATGTCGTACAGCTTCATGCGCCGGTACGCCGCCAGCACCGTCTCGGTGGAGTTCACGGTGACCGCGGCGCGCTCCTTGTGGCGCCGCATGATGAGATCGCGCAGGTCGCCGTAGCTCTGGCGCTCGAGGAACCCCTGATCGAGCATCCAGTAATCGTTGTAGACCTTGGACAGGTACTTGTTGCCGCTGTCGCATACGAAGGTGACGACCCGCTTCGGCTCGCGCTGTTCGCGGCAATAGCGCAGCGCCGCGGCGAGCAGCGTCCCGGTGGAGGTGCCGGCGATCACTCCTTCCTGCTTAAGGAGCTCGCGGCAGGCAGTGAAGGCTTCGGCATCCGCGATGCTGTAGGTGGCACTCACCCGCGAGAAGTCCGCCACCGGCGGCACCGAGTCGCCGCCGATGCCTTCGACCAGCCACGGCGACATGTTCTCAGGCAGCTTGCCGCTGCGCGCGAAAGTCGCGAGCCCCGAGCCCACCGGGTCGGCGAGCACCATCTCGACGCGCGGCGCCTTGCGGGCAAAGAAATGCGAGAGTCCTGCGAGCGTGCCGCCGGTGCCGACGCCGCACACTACGGCATCGAGCTTGCCGTCCATCTGCTCCCAGATCTCGGGCGCAGTGGTTTCCTCGTGCGCCTGGGCGTTGACGGGATTGCCGAACTGGTTGACGAAATAGGAATCCGGCGTCTCACGCGCGAGGCGCTCGGCAACGTCGCGGTAATACTCGGGATGTCCCTTGCTCACGTCCGAGCGGGTCATCACCACCTCGGCACCCATCGCCTTCAGGTGAAAGATCTTCTCCTGGCTCATCTTGTCGGGAATCGCCAGCACCAGGCGATAGCCCTTCTGCCCCGCCACCAGCGCTAAGCCCAAGCCGGTGTTGCCGGCGGTTGCCTCGATGAGCACGCTCCCGGGACGGATGTGGCCGGCGCGCTCGGCGGCCTGGATCAGGTACAGGCCGATGCGGTCCTTGATCGAGCCGCCGGGATTCTGGTTCTCGAGCTTGAGGAACAGCTGACAGGGTCCGGTGTCGATGCGGCGCACGGCCATGAGCGGCGTGTGGCCGATCATCTCCAGCACGTTGCCGTAGCAGAGCGGTGACATGTTCGGTCCTTCGCACCTGCGTGCGCGGCGAGTCCGCGGTCGGCGCGGGCCGCGGGTCGAGGTGATGGTTAGCGGGGATTGTACGGTCAGGAAACGGCGGCGGCGACCACAAGTCCGCCGCTCAGCCAGCCGTTGAGGAACGCGGCGGCCGCCGCGGGCGCCGCGTCCGCGCCCTGGACCTCGCCCAGCAGCTCGCACAGCTCGCCGAAGCTGCGCCCGGCGCGTGCCGCATCGAGCGCGGCCGCCTCCGCCGGCTCGAGCGAGCGGAAATAGCTCATGAGATCGCGCCGCCAGGCCAGCCATTCGACCGGCTCGGGCACAACCGCGAGCTGCGGGCGCTCGGAGCCCTCGGTGAGTGACTTCCACAGCTGCGGCGCATTCCACCTGAGCGCGAGCCGCCGCACGCTCGGGTGCAGGGCAAAGCGCAGCCGCGCCCAGTCGGCAGGTGCGACCGAGGTCAGCGCCTGCGGGCCGACCGGTGCGGCATCCGCCGCGTCGAACACTTCCGACAGCGCCCATTCCCAGCGCGCCAGCTCGGCGAGCAGCGGCACCTCGGCGTAATCGGCCGCGCGCGCGAGGAACTCCCCGAGCGCCTCGCCGTAGTGGCGGATGGAGAAATACGCTGAGTCGTGCGTGCTCACGTACTGCGCACCGAGCGCCTGGAAGTCATCCTCCCCGAGGAGCTCGGCGAGCCCCGGGTAGTTGCTCCTGAGCGCATCGATCAGCCGGGTGCCGTAGGCGCCGGCGTAGATCCCGAGGCGGGTCTCGATGGGGACGCGCGCGCTGCCGACGACGCGCTGCTCGATGCTGCGCGTGCCGCGGAGCAGGTACTCCTGGAACTCGCCCTGGACGCGCGCGAGCTCAGTCACGGCGCGCCGAGTGAGCGCGGCTGCTGTGCCCGCTCGGGCGGCAGCGGCAGCTGCGCGAGCACACGCGCACTCAGGGCGCGCGCCGAATCGAGCTCGGCGCACAACTCGCCAAGCGGCGGGATGTGATCGTCGCGCTCGATCATGGTGGACACCGCACCGCAGCGGCGCAGCGCGGCGCCATAAAGCTCCCACACCGCATCGCGCACCGGGTGGTCGTGGGTATCGACCAGGTAGTCGCCATGGTCCTCGTGCCCGGCGAGATGGATCTGCTGCACGCGCTCCGGCGGGATCGCGTTCAGGTAGTCGAGCGCATCGAACTCGTGGTTCACCGAGCTCACGTAGATGTTGTTGACGTCGAGCAGGATCAGGCAGTCGGCGCGGGTTGCGATGCCGGCGAGGAACTGCCACTCGGTGAGCGGCGCGTCGCGGAAGCTCACGTAGCTCGAGACGTTCTCGAGGAGAATGCGCCGCTCGAGCACCTCCTGCACCGTGCGCACGCGCCGCGCCACGTGCTCGAGCGCCTCCTCGGTGTAGGGCAGCGGCAGCAGGTCGTGCGTGTTGCGCCCCGCGACCCCGGTCCAGCACAGATGATCCGACACCCACTCGGGCTCGATGCGCCTGGCGAGTGCCTTCACCTGGCGCAGATACTCGTAGTCGAGCGGCGCGGTACTGCCGATCGAGAGCGACACGCCGTGCATCGCAACGGGGAAGCGCTCGCGGATGCGCGTCAGGTAATCGAGCGGCTTGCCGCCCGGCACCAGATAGTTCTCGGTGAGCACCTCGAACCAGTCGACCCTTGGGGGGTCCGCGAGGACCGCCTCGTAGTGCTCCACCCGGAGACCGAGTCCGAAGCCAAGTGAGGGGCGGGTCAGCATTCGTTCGTCTCGCCTTGGGGGCGCGATTGTAGCGCGCGGCTGCATACAGTAGACCGGGCGAGCGGCTACTGGATTGCTCCCGCCGCTGCACGGGCGCTACGCTCCTGGCACCGCAACGGCGGGTTTGCGCCGCGCCGCGGACGCACTGAAATCGACTACAATAGATATGGGTGCGTCCGCCTGTCGCACTCCGCGACTCCTCAACTGACGGTGACGGCATGACCGACGCTTCCGGCGACGCGATCCTCGTGCGTGGCGCGCGCCAGAACAATCTGAAGAATCTCGATCTCGACATCGCGCTCAACGAGCTCGTGGTCGTGACGGGCGTCTCCGGCTCGGGGAAATCCTCTCTGGTCTTCGACACGCTGTACGCCGAGGGCCAGCGCCGCTATGTCGAGACCTTCTCGCCCTACGCGCGGCAGTTCCTCGAGCGCATGGACAAGCCGCAGGTGGATTCCATCGCCGGAATTCCGCCGGCCATCGCCATCGACCAGACGAACCCCGTGCGCACCTCGCGCTCGACCGTCGGCACGATGACCGAGCTCAACGATCACCTGAAGCTGCTGTTCGCCCGTGCAGCGCAGCTGCTCTGTCGGCGCTGCGCGCGGCCGGTGCGGCGCGACAGCGCCGAAACCATCTACGCCGATCTGCTGTCACGCGCACGCGCCGCGCTCGACCCACGACTGCTCATCAGTTTCCCGGTGGCGGTACCGGCGAGCTTCACCGAGGCCGAGGTGCGCGAGCTGCTGGCGCGCCAGGGCTACACGCGGCTGCTCGAATCGGCGCCGCCGGCGCGCGCTGCAACCGCCGCGCCCGCTGCCGCTGCGCGTCCGGCTAAGCCTAAGCGTGCTCGCGGCAAGACGACGAGCGCACCCGCGAAGATCCTCGAAGTGGTGCAGGATCGCCTGCGTGCGGGCGGGGCCGAGCGCGGGCGGGTGCTGGAATCGCTCGAGGCGGCGCTCAAGGTCGGGCGCGGCCGCGTCAGCGTCCACGTGGTGGACGAGGCGGAGCCACCGCAGCTGCTGGACACCTGGCGTTACTCGAGCGAGCTGCACTGCGCGCATTGCGACCTCGCCTACCACGAGCCCGCGCCGAGCGAATTCTCCTTCAATTCGCCGCTCGGGGCGTGCGACACCTGCCGCGGCTTCGGCCGCACCATCGGCATCGACTACGGGCTCGTGATCCCCGATGAGAGCAAATCGCTGCGCGGCGGTGCCATCAAGCCCTGGCAGAGCAAGTCCTACGCCGAGTGCCAGCAGGACCTGGAGAAGTTCGCCAAGGTCCGCGGCATCCCGCTCGACACCCCGTGGCGCGAGCTCACGGCGGAGGCGCGCAACTGGGTGATCGAGGGCGAAGGCCCGTGGAGGCGCAAGGTCTGGTATGGCGCGAAGCGCTTCTTCGCCTGGCTCGAGACGCGCGCCTATCGCATGCACGTGCGGGTGCTGCTGTCGCGCTACCGCGCCTACACGCCGTGCAGCGCCTGCGAAGGCGCGCGCCTCAAGACCGAGGGCCTCCTGTGGCGGGTCGGCAGCCGCGAGCTCGCCGCGCGGGCACTCGGTACGCAGGCGCCGTTCCGCCCGGTGGGCGCCGAGTGGAGCGCCGCGACGCTCGCCGCGCTCCCCGGACTCTCGCTCCACGACGTGATGCTGCTGCCGGCCGAGCGCTCCTACGAGTTCTTCCGCGGGCTCACCTTACCGCAGCCCCTCGATGAGGCCACCGAGCTGCTGCTCGGTGAGATCCGCGGGCGCTTCCGCTATCTGGTCGACGTCGGCCTCGGGTATCTCACGCTCGATCGCCAGTCGCGCACCCTCTCGGGCGGCGAGGTACAGCGCATCAACCTCACGACCGCGCTCGGCACCTCGCTCGTCAACACGCTGTTCGTGCTGGACGAGCCCTCGATCGGGCTGCATCCGCGTGACATGCAGCGGGTCATCGGGGTGATGAAGCGGCTGCGCGACGCCGGCAACTCGCTGGTAGTGGTCGAGCACGACCCGCAGATCATGCTCGAGGCCGACCGCATCCTCGACTTAGGTCCGGGCGCCGGCGAGCACGGCGGCGAGATCGTCTTCTACGGCAGCCCCGCGCAGCTGCGTGCCAGCGCCGACTCGCTCACCGGTCAGTACCTGAGCGGCCGCCGCACCGTGGTGCCCGCGCCGCGGCGCGCACCGGCGGTACGCGCGAGCGCCGACGGCGGCACCGTCGCCGAGGCACGCGCCAACCGCTGGCTCGAGCTCAGGGGAGTGAGTGAGCACAACCTGAAGAACCTCGACGTACGCATTCCGCTCAAGCGGCTGGTGGTGATCACCGGCGTCTCCGGGTCGGGCAAGTCGACGCTCGTCGAGGACGTGCTGTACCCGGCGCTCCTCAAGTACCGCGGCAAGCCCACCGAGGCGCCGGGGCGCTTTGCGGGGCTCGCGGGAGCGGAGCTCATCGACGACGTGATCATGGTCGATCAGAACCAGATCGGCCGCACCACGCGCTCCAATCCCGCGAGCTACGTCGGCGCCTTCGATGCGATCCGCGCGCTGTTCGCCGCCGAGCCTGCGGCACAGGAGCGCAAGTACACCGCCGGCACCTTCAGCTTCAACTCCGGCAACGGCCGCTGCCCGACCTGCAGCGGCAACGGCTTCGAGCACGTCGAGATGCAGTTCCTCTCGGACGTGTACCTGCGCTGCCCCGACTGCAACGGACGGCGCTACCGCGAGGAAGTGCTCGACATTCGCCGCGAGGGGGCCGACGGCCGCCGCGCGAGCATCGCCGACGTCCTCGACATGACGGTGACGCAAGCCAACGCCTTCTTCGCGGGCGCGTCCGAGGTGGCCGTGCGCCTCGCGCCGCTCGTGGACGTCGGCCTCGAGTACCTGAAGCTGGGTCAGCCGGTTCCGACGCTCTCGGGGGGCGAGGCGCAGCGCCTGAAGCTCGCCGGGCACCTGGCTGAGGCGGGCTCGGTGCTGTCCTCCACCACGCACCGCGGCAAGCTGTTTCTGTTCGATGAGCCGACGACGGGGCTGCACTTCGAGGACGTCGCCAGGCTCCTCAAGGCGTTCCGCAAGCTGCTGGCCGCGGGACACTCGCTGCTCGTCATCGAGCACAACCTGGATGTGATCGGCGCCGCCGACTGGATCATCGACTTAGGTCCCGAGGGGGGCGATCGGGGCGGGGAGATCGTCTGCAGCGGCACGCCCGCCGAGGTGCGCGCAAGCCAGGCCTCGCACACCGGGCGCGCGCTCCAGGCCTACGCGCAGGCACTCGCGGGCGAGCCCCCCGGCACGGCGGCTGCGGCGCCCGAGCGCGCGGTGGCCGAGCCGCGCGCGTGCTACGGCGGCAGCGGCAGCTCGCGGCACGCGGTGCAGATCCACAAGGCCCGCGAGCACAACCTGAAGAACATCGACGTCGAGATCCCGCGCGATCGCTTCACGGTCGTCACCGGCGTCTCCGGGTCGGGCAAGTCGACGCTCGCCTTCGACATTCTCTTCAACGAGGGGCAGCGGCGTTATCTCGAGTCGCTCAACGCCTACGCGCGGCAATTCGTGCAGCCGGCGGCGCGTCCCGACGTCGATGCGATCTTCGGCATCCCGCCGACGGTGGCGATCGAGCAGCGCACCAGCCGTGGCGGCCGCAAGAGCACCGTGGCAACGCTCACCGAGATCTATCACTTCATGCGGCTGCTGTACGTGAAGCTCGGCACGCAGTACTGCCCGGACTGCGACGTCGCCATCGAGCCGCAGAGCCCCGCCTCGATCGCGGCGCGCCTCTTGCGCGAGTACCGGGGCCGCACGATCACGCTGCTCGCGCCGCTGATTGTGGCGCGCAAGGGCTACTACACCGATCTCGCCCGCTGGGCGGCCAAGAAGGGCTTCAAGGCGCTGCGCGTCGACGGCGAGATGCTCGCCACCTCGCCGTGGCCGCGGCTGTCGCGCTTCCGCGAGCACACGATCGAGCTGCCGGTAGCGGAGCTCGCGGTCGGCGCGAAGACCGACGCAGCGCTGCACCAGGCACTCGCGCGCGCGCTCGACTTCGGCAAGGGGCTGCTGCACGTGCTGGCGCCGAAACCGGCGACCGTCACCGTGTTCTCCACCAAGCGCGCCTGCCCCTCCTGCGGCAAGAGCTTCGCCGAGCTCGATCCGCGTCTGTTCTCCTTCAACTCCCGGCACGGCTGGTGCGCGGGCTGCTACGGCACCGGGGTCGAGATGCCGGGGTTCGACGCGGAGCAGAGCGGGGAAGAGCCCTGGTGGAACGACTGGTACGCGAGCGAGGTCAAGGCGTGCGGCGTCTGCCAGGGTCAGCGGCTCAACCCGGTCGCTCTCAACGTGCGCTTCCGCGGCCGCTCGATCGCCTCGCTGGCCGCCGCCTCGGTCGCCGCCAGCTCGGAGTTCTTCTCGGGCCTGCGCTTGAAGCCCCGCGAGCGCGCGATCGCCCGCGATCTGCTGGCCGAGATCCGCGCGCGCCTCAGATTTCTCGACCGTGTCGGGCTGTCCTACCTCGAGCTCGACCGCGCGGCGCCGACCCTCTCGGGCGGTGAGGCGCAGCGCATCCGCCTCGCCGCACAGCTCGGCTCAAACCTGCAGGGCGTGTGCTATGTGCTGGATGAGCCGACGATCGGGCTGCACCCGCGCGACAACCGGATCCTCCTCGACTCGCTCACCGAGCTCGTCGGGCACCGCAACACGCTGGTCGTGGTCGAGCACGACGAGGAGACCATCCGCCGCGCGGATCATGTGCTCGACCTGGGTCCGCAGGCGGGCGTACGCGGCGGTGAGCTGGTGGGCTCGGGCACGGTGCGCGACCTGATCGCCAATCCGCGCTCGATCACCGGGCGCTTCCTGCGCTCTCCGCTGCTGCATCCCGCGCAGCCGCAGCGCGCGGTGAGCGCCGACACGGCGCACCTGACACTCGAGCGGGTCAAGCTGCACAACGTCCGCGGGAGCGACGTGCGCATTCCGCTCGGGCGGCTGGTGGTGATCACCGGCGTCTCGGGCTCGGGCAAGTCGACGGTGGCGCGCGATGTGCTCTACACGAGCCTGAAGCGCCTGCTCGCGGTCGGCAACGGCGGCCGGCGGCGGCGCGCGGGCGGCGCGCAGCCGGTCGGCTGCGCCGCCGTGCGCGGGCTCGAGCAGCTCGGGCGCGTGCTCGAGGTGGACCAGACGCCGATCGGCAAGACGCCGCGCTCCTGTCCCGCGACCTATATCGGTTTCTGGGATGACATCCGCCGCGTCTACGCCGGCACGACCGAGGCGCGCATCCGCGGCTACAGCGCGAGCCGTTTCTCCTTCAACACCGCGGGCGGACGCTGCGAGGCGTGCGCGGGCCAGGGAGTGAAGACCATCGAGATGAGCTTCCTCCCGGACGTGAAGGTGCTGTGCGACGTGTGCGGGGGCAGGCGCTTCAATTCCGAGACGCTCGCCGTGCTGTGGCGCGAGAAGAGCATCGGCGACGTGCTGGCGATGGACGTCGACGATGCGGTCGGGTTCTTCGCCGCGCACGCACGCGTGCACCGGGCGCTGAAGCTCCTGCAGGACGTCGGCCTCGGCTATCTCACGCTCGGGCAGCCGAGCCCGACCCTGTCGGGGGGCGAGGCGCAGCGCATCAAGCTGGTCACCGAGCTCTCCAAGGTGCGCGACGACGAGCTGCCGGGCATGCGCACGGCATCCAGGCATACGCTGTACGTGCTCGATGAGCCCACCGTCGGGCTGCACATGGCGGACGTCGAGAAGCTGCTCCAGGTGCTGCACCGCCTGGTCGCAGCCGGCAACACCGCGGTGGTGGTCGAGCACAATCTCGACGTGATGGCCGAGGCCGACTGGATCATCGACTTAGGACCCGAAGCCGGCCCCGGCGGCGGCCGCATCGTCGCCCAGGGACCGCCGGCGCAGATCGCGAGCCGCCGCAGGTACTCGCACACCGGGCAGGTGCTGGAGGCGTTCCTGCGTGAGCGGACCAAGCCATGAGAAGATGGACGCCATGAAAGCAACCCTGCAATGGGCAGCCCTGGCACTGATTATCGCCGGCGCGTATTTGTCGCCGGTGCGCGCGGCGCCGCCCGCGGCCGCGCCCGCCGATGCCTACCTCGGGCTGCTTGCCGGCAGCTGGGATTTCACCGGCACCCTGCTCGGCAAGCCGGTGCGTTATCGCGGCGCGGGACGCTGGGTGCTCGCGAACGGCTGGCTGCGCCTGTCGCTGCTCGATGTGGCGCGGCCGCCCGCATACCGCGCCGAGGTGTATCTCGGCTTCGACGCCAAGGCGGGCGATTACATCGCCCACTGGCTGGACCAGTTCGGCGCGGCGGGCGCGCGCGTGGTGGCGACGGGTAAGCGCGCGGGTCAGAAGCTGGTGCTGCTGTTCCCGTATCCGGAGGGCGCATTCCGCGACACCTTCGAGCTCAGCCAGGACGGCAGCGGCGGCAGCCTCCTCATCGAGTCGCAGGAAAAGGACGGCCACTGGTCCACGTTCGCCTCGTACACGCTCACGCGAGCGCACTGAGGCGACCGCCGCGCACGCGCCTTGTGGGGTACTCTGTGCCGTCATGGCCCACGATCTGGTCTGCTGGAAATGCGGCGCCGCACTGAGTGAGCTGAGCCTGCCGCTGCGACGGCTCGATGAATGCCCGAAGTGCCGCGCGGAACTGCACGTGTGCCGCATGTGCGTCGACTACGACACGCGTGTCGCCAAGCACTGCCGCGAGCCCACGGCGGAAGAGGTGAGCGACAAGACGCACGCCAATTTCTGCGACCACTTCAAGCCGCGCGCCGCCGCCTACACCCCGCCCAACACGGCGGAGATCGACAAGGCGAAGTCGGAGCTCGAGCGGCTGTTCGGGAAACGCTAGGGCAGCAAAGCGCGGCTTAGCTCTTCTTCATGCGCTCGCTGAGGCGATCGAGCAGGCGGACAAACGGCGAGTTCTTCTGCACCTCGACCTGCAGGTGCCGCACGCCGGTGTCGTTGATCGTCTCTCTGCTGTCATCCTCGATGGTGAGCTCGGTGGCCCCGAGTATCTCCAGCGTCTCCTCGAGCGAGGGTCCGCCGCGACGCTCGCGGGCGCCGACCCGCCCGCGCGCACGCGCGGCAGCGGCTGACGGTGCGGCGCGCGCCGGGGACCTCGCGGCCGGGTTCACCGCCAGCAGACGCGCGGCCGCCGGGGCAGCCGGCTCATCCTTCGCGTCGATGAGCTTGAACTCCTCCACGTCGGCGCGGCGCGGGGCCTCGGGTGAGGCGAGCCGGGTCGCCTTGCGGTCGGCCTCGGTCGCGCGCGTGCGCTCCGCCGGACTCACCGGCACCACGGCCACCGAGCCGAACTCCGAGCGCACGTAGTAGGCGACCTGCTTGGCGGAGATCGCATCGCTGAAGAAGCCGAGGCGCAGCCCGTACCAGTGGCGGCCCTCGCGACTGCCTTCCACCGTATAGAGAGTGTAGGCACCGAAAATCGCGAGCGGCGGCACCTTGTCGAGCTCAACCGGCTGCACCGACCACTGCAGCTGCACGGCAAACCACACCGGCGCATTGGCGACCACCGCGGCCTTGAGGGCCCTGCGCGTGCCGGTGTCGTCGGGCTTGAGGAGCGGGATGTTTCTCGCCTGGCCGTCGGCGGGTCCGCCATCGTCGGGCCGCCGCTCCTCGAGCACCCGCAGCACCTGCGTGTCGCTGAGAGAGCTGTCGGCAGCGGGTGCGGCGCGCGGCGGCTGCGGCGCATGCATGAGGCGCGTCTCGCCGGTCGTGCTGTTCTCGCCGAGGGCGGCGAGCACGTCGCGTACGTTGGAGTCCTCGAACACGGGCTTCACCGGCGCGCGGCCCGCGCCCGCACGGGCGGCAGGGGCGGCAGCGCGGCTCGGTGCCGCCGGCCGGGGGGCGACGCCTGCACCCGGCCTGGCGGCCGGGACGGTGTGGGCGATGGGGGCGCTGCGCGCGGCAGGGGGGCGTGCGCCAGCCTGGGGCACTACGGGCTGTGCCGGACGCGGCCGGGCCGCGGGCGCGGCGGCCATCCGCGGCGGGGACGCCACCGGGGCCGGCTGCCGGGGTGCGGCGGCGACCGCCGGGCGGGACGCGGCGCGTACGGGCTGCTGCGGGGCGGCGTGCACGACTGGCACGCGCACGGCAGGCGGGGGACCTGCCGGCGCTTTGACGGGGGCGGGCGCGCGCACGGCGGCACGCGGGGCGCTCGGTGCGACGCGCGGCTGCGGACCGGCCGCATGTCGCGCCTGCTCGGCGGCGGCGGCGGCGGCGCGCTCGCGGAGCTTGCGCCCCGGGGCCTCGCCGGCCCACGCGCCGGGATAGATCTCGCGCACGACGTTCAGCCACTCTTCGGCTTCGGCGAGTGTCGCGAAGTAACCCATGTGCAGCCGGAAGCGCTCGCGGCCTTCCTCGAAGCGGCGGCTCACGAAGAAATTGAAGCGCTTGAGCTCGGGCAGTTCCGTCTGCGCCAGAGCCATCGGCGTGCTCGATGAGCACAGATTGAGAACAAACGGGCCGGCGGCCGCGGCAGTCGGCGGCGCCTCACCTTCGGCGGCGCCCGACATGGCGTCAGGCGCCAGTTCTGGCAGTGGTGTCATAGCTTCCCCGGACAAAAACCAGATCAGATCCCTGATAACGTCACCGGTGCTCCGGGACTTGAGGGTTTGGGCGGGGATGATGGAGATGCGAGCGAACGCGCCTTGGTACGCGTTCGTGGCAGCCCCGCCGTCGTAGAACCTCAGGTCCTTTAGACCGGTGGCTTTGCGTCCCCGTCTTTCGACGGGTTTGCCTTTATCACGCGCCCAGTGTCAAAGCGTCGCAGTTTGCAGTCAAGTGCGGCGTGCGCATTTTTCATACACGACGGTTGACATATGGTGCGCCGCCGCGCGCCCGACTTTATGTCTTACTGCGGCGACCCGCGCGCTGCCGCGTCCCAGAAGCGTCCCGCACTCGAGAAACGCCGGTGGTAATAGTCGCTGCTCAATTCGCCGTACGCGACCGCAGCGCCCGCACGCGGTGCGTGAATGAAGCGCCCGGCGCCGGCATAGATGCCGACGTGGTCGATGCGGCGCGAGTGGATATGGAAAAAAACCAGATCCCCGGGCGCAAGCTCCCCGGGCGCGACCGGACGAGCGGCGTGCTGCTGCTCACGCGCAGTGCGGGGAATCGTGAGGCCCACCCGCGCGTGCACGTACAGCGCCAGTCCGCTGCAATCGAAGCCCGCTGAATCCGCGCCGCCGAACTCGTAGGGAGCGCCCACAAGCGAAACCGCCAGCGCAGCAATTGTGGCGCCGGTGTCGGGCGGCTGCGGCGGTGCGCGGCGGGGACTTGCGGCGCAGCCGGCGAGCGTGAGCGTGGCGGCAAGGACGAGACCGGCAGCACGGGGTGCGCCGGCGGTACGCATCACCGCGAGCGCGAAGGCTTTCGGTCCGGCGCCGCCGCGGGCGCGCGCGAGGTGAGTCGCGCCAGCTGCTGGATGCCCGGGTAGGTGTAACGCTGGACACCCTTGCGCCCCACGCGGGTCGCCCCGACCATCGCGGCGGCTACGGTGCGCGCGGAGATGCCGCGATAGGCGACGCGGTTGCCGACCATGAAGAGATTGGTGAGCGGCGTGAGCGCCACGCCCAAGAGCTCGAGCGGACGCATCTCGTGGCGCCAGCCGATGAGCAGCCCCGGCTGCAGGATGTCGAGGGCGGCGAAGCCGAGCGACTCGAGCTCCTCCTCCATCTCACCCTTGGTGCGCAGATAGAAGTTCCGCGAGTTGGGCTTCGCGCCCGCGCTCGAGACGACCACGAAGCGCTGCGCCCGCGCCGCCAGCGCCGCGCGGGCGAAGGAGACGACGTAGTCGACATCGACCTCGCGGAAGCTTTCGCGCGAGCCGGCCCGCGCGCGCGTGCTGCCGAGGCAGCACAGGGCGACGTCGCACACCGTGCCCTGCAGCTGGGTCTCGAGCCGATCGAACTGCACGATGCGGTTGGCGAGCCGCGCCCGCTCGCGCAGCAGCGGCCGGCGCGTCACGGCGATCACCCGGCTGAAGTCCGACGCGCTGAGCAGCGCATCGAGCACATGACCGCCGGTAAGGCCGCTCGCACCTGCGAGCAGCGCGACTTTGGTCTCGCCGTCTGCCATCGCTATCCCCGTTGCCGCGCGGCGGCTTCTTCTCGCGCCAGCTTAGGAGTGTATGCCACCCGCGGCAAGACGAGGCCTACAAGGTGAGTTGCAGCTGCGCCCCGGCGGGTCCCGGCGGACGGAACCGAGTCGTGTCGAGCGCGCCGCGCGTGGTGGAGTTGAGCTTCAGGCGCTGGCAGGCAAGTTTGAAGCGGCTTCTGAGCAACAGTGCATACGGGCCGGTGCCCCGCATCCGCGAGCCGAAATGCGCGTCGTTCTCGCGCCCGTCGCGCATATCGCGCAGCAGCGACATAACGTGTTCGGCACGGTCGGGATAGTGCTCGGCCAGCCACTCCTTGAAGAGGTCCTTCACCTCATAGGGCAGCCGCAGCAGCACGTAGCCGGCCCAGCGGGCGCCGGCCGCCGCACAGGCCTCGAGGATCCGCTCCATCTCATGGTCGGTGAGCGCCGGGATCACCGGCGCCACCATCGCGCCGGCCGGGACCCCGGCCGCGGTGAGCGTCGCGATGGTTCGCAGGCGCGCGGCGGGGGATGCGCCCAGCGGCTCGAGGCGGCGTTTCAGCTCGTCGTCGAGCGTCGTCACGCTGAGCGTGACGCTGACCAGGTTGTCACGCGCGAGCGAGGTGAGGAGATCGAGATCGCGCAGCACCAAAGAGTGCTTGCTGGTGATCGCAACGGGGTGGCGTGTCCTTGCCAACACCTCGAGAATCGAGCGCGTTACCTTGAGACGCCGTTCGATCGGCTGATACGGATCGGTGTTGGCACCGAGCAGGACAGGCTTGCACGCATAGCCAGGCCGTGACAGCTCGGCTTCCAGCAGCTTCGCCGCATCGGCCTTGTAGAAGAGGTGAGTCTCGAAGTCGAGCCCCGGCGAGAGACCCAGATAAGCGTGGCTCGGGCGCGCAAAACAATAAACACAGGCTGTTGAGCATCCTCTGTAAGGATTGATCGAGCGCTCGAACGGAATATCTGGCGAATCATTCGTCGTGATCACACCGCGCGCGCGATCGGGCTCGAGCGTCGTCGGAATGCTCTCGGGCGACTCCTCCTGGTACCAGCCGTCATCGACCGCGCTCAGCTGGCGGAGGTCGAAGCGCGGCGGAGGATTGGTGAGTGCCCCGTGCCCCTTGCGGGCTCGGGGACGGTCGTTCATGCGGGCCACCGGCATACTGTAAACCCATACAGTACTGGCGCGTCAAGACTTCCTAATATACTGAATATATTAGATATTATTAGCCTATCGAATGCGCCTGCAGACGCAGCCGGAGATCTACTTCACCAGCCGCAGCGAGAACGGATAGTGGTAATGAACGCCCTCGCTGGCGCGGATTGCGGCTATGAGGGTGAGGACGAGCCAGACGATGAGGAGCGCGCTGCCGAGCAGGAAGCCGATGAAGATGAGCGCCGCGAAGCCGCAGATGATCGCTCCGAGTGAGACCGTGATGTTGAAGTTGAGGCTCTCGCGCGCCTGCTCGCCGACGAAGGTCGATTCATCGCGCTTCGCCATCCACACGAACCACGGACCCGCAACGTTGCCGATCACGGGCACCACCAGCCCGAAGAACGCCGCGAGGTGCGCCAGCATCCCCCAGGTACGCTCCTTCTCGGTCGGCGCGGCGGACGAGGCAGGGCTCGGGTCGGTGTCGCTCACGGGCGAAGCGTAACGCATTTCCAACCGCGCCCGATAACACCCTCACTGCGAGCGATAGCGCACCGTGACCAGGAAGTTGCGGCCCGGCTGCGCGTAGTAGGCCTCGGTCTGGTAACTGCGATCGAAGAGATTCGCCGCACGCGCCTCGAGCGTCCAGCTCCTTCCTAAGTTCCACTGCGTGAGGAGATCGGCCGTGAAGTAGCCGCCGAGCGGCAGCGTGTTGGCAGGATCGTCGTAGCGTCTGCCCTGGTAGCGCCCGACGAGCGCCAGCGACCCCGAGACTCCCTGCGAGTCGAGCGCATGCAGCAGGCGCCGCACGGTGAAGCCGGCGTTCTGCTCGGCGCGCCGCGGCAGCAGGGCGTCGTCGGCTCCCGGCGAGAGGTTGAGCGGCTGCATCGGGCTCAGCTGCCCCGACAACACCCAGTCGTGGCCGTGCCAGTCGGCCGCGAGCTCGACGCCGCGCACCCGCGCGCGGTTGATGTTCTCCGCCGTGCAGGTCTCGTAGATCGGCGGCGGCACCGCGAAGCACACCGCGGTGATCTCCTCGTCCACCGTGGTCTGGTAGGCATGCAATGACCACTTGAGAGCGCCCTGCTCGCCGTCGAGCCCGACCTCGAAGGACTGCGAGGTCTCGGGCTTCAGGCTCGGGTTGCCGTAGTCGGGGAAATAGAGGTCATTGAAGGTGGGGGCGCGGAACGCGGTGCCCCAGGTGGCGGTGAAACGCACGCCCTCGCCGAGCTTGTCGTTGACGCCGAGGTTGCCGGTGACGTGATCGCCGAACTGGCTGTTGTCCTCGTAGCGCGCGCCGGCGAGCCCCGACCAGCTGCCCCAGTCGGCATGCAGATCCGCGAATACCGCGCGCGTGGTGCGGTCGGTGACCGCGTAGGGCGTGTCGCTGTCGACGCTCACGTCCTCGTAGTCGACGCCGCTGATCAGCCGTAGCCACGACGTGAGCCTGCCATCCAGCTGCAGGCTGCCGCTGTCGCGGGTGGTGATGAAGGTCTCCCCGGAGACCAGCGCCGTGTCGAGAAAGTCGCGCTCATCGTCGACGTCACGACCGGCGAGCAGCCGCAGGTGCCAGGAGTCTGCGAGCGCAGCGTCGAGATGCGCGCTCATGACCTTCTCCTGGAACTCGAGGTGGTCGTCGAAGCCGTCGCCGTCGAAGGCGTTCCAGCCGTGGGTGTAGAGCAGGTCGACGCTGGCGGTTAGGTCTGGCGTGAAGCGCACGCCGCCGGTGAAGGCGCCGGAGCGGTTGTCGAAGCCATCCGGCACGGTGGGCGGCGCCGGATCGAAGCAGCCGGCGAGCGGCGATGGCAGGCAGGCGGGGATGCCGGCGCTCGTCAGGATATCGCCCGACAGGCTTCCCCAGGCGCTCGCGCCGCGCGCCGCCAGGTAGCCGGTGAACTCGTGGGTATCGAAGCTGCCGTCGGCCGCACTGCCGCCGACGGTGACGCCAGGCTGGCTCGCCTGGCGCGTGAAGATCTGGATCACGCCGCCCACCGCGTCCGAGCCGTAGAGCGTCGACAGCGGTCCGCGCACCACCTCGATGTGATCGATCTGCTCGAGCGGAATGATCTGCCAGGGCGCGATGCCGAGCGTCGCGGAGCCGACACGCACGCCGTCGACGAGCAGCAGCGTGTGATCGGAGTCGGTACCGCGCATGAACACCGAGCTCTGCTGGCCCAGGCCCCCGGCGCTATCGATGTTGATGCCCGGCAGGTCGGCGAGCAGATCCTGCACCGTGGACACCTGGCGCGCCTCGATGTCGGCGCGCGTCAGCACCGTCACCGAGAAGAACGACTGATCCTCGGGCTCCGGCACGCGCGAGGCGGTCACTATGACCTGCTCGAGCTGCGGCGGCGCGGCACCCGGCTGCGACTCGGGCGGCGACTGCTGACACCACGCGGCGGGACTGACGAACGGCAACACGCAAGCCGCGCAGGTGAGCGCGCGGCGCGGGATGAGACCTGTTGACATGCCAAAGCTCCTGGTTGCACACACCCGTGCCCGCAGGAGTCGTGTCAGGAGCTGGCAGGTGGGCGCCATAAAGCGCACACCGTGAAGGCCAGCGTCGCCCGCCGCGACGTCCTTACGGTGATGCGCGAGGCCGGTCTCCGGGCTCTCGAGCTGGAGGTCTCAGGCCTCCCGAGCGGATCGCCTTCCCGCACCCTTTTTTAAGCGGGTGCAGTGGCTCTCAAAGATCCGCTCACGTCTCGATTACCGTTGCGGGGGCAGCGCCGGCTTTGGACGAATCCGCACCGGACTTCCCGTTTTACTCGGCGCCCGCTCGCAGCAACCCGTCAGGTCGCCACGCGCGGGACGAGCACCTCACGCCGCGCGAAGCGTGCCTGCATGGCGCGCCCGGCGTCAAGTTGTGATCGTGACGGCGCCGCGCATGGCATGATCTGCGACCGTGGACAGCCTGGAAAACGACACCGCCCGGCCGGCCCCCGCGGCGGAGCTGCTGAGCTATCTCGCGCTGGCCCCGCTGCTGGCCTGTCTGGCGTGCGTGGCGCTGCTGCCCGGTTACACGGGGCGCGAGCTGGCGCAACGCGGCGCTATCGCCTGGGGCGCGGTGCTGCTCGCCTGCGCCGGCGCGGTGCACTGGGGACTCGCCCTCGGCGGGCGCCTGCCCTCGACGCCGGTGCGCACCGCGGCCTCCGCCGCGCCGGCGATCGTCGCGGCGGTTGCGGTGCTGGTCGGCGGACAGCGCGCGCTCGCATTGCTGGTGGTGGGTTTCGGGCTGTTCTGGCTGTACGAGCACCGCTCGCTGGGAACGCTGTTGCCGCCGGCTTACCTGAGTCTGCGGCGCAACCTGAGTGTCGCCACAGCCACGCTGCTGGCGCTCACCCTGATCGCCTCCGACGCCGCGGGCCTGCTGTGAGGGGCCGCCGATGATGGAGGATGTCGTCTCCGCACCCTGGCTGCGGCGCCTCATCACCGTCGTGCTGCTCGCGGGACTGGTGCTGCTCGGCGTGCGGGTGCTCGATCCCTTCGTAGTGCCGGTCGTGTGGGCCGGCATCCTCGCCTTCGTAACCTGGCCGGCGTACGCGTGGCTGCTCGGCAAGTGCCGCGGCCGCAGTACCCTCGCCTCGCTCGCGATGACGTTGGTGGTATCCGCCGCGGTGATCGCCCCGCTCGCCTGGCTCGCCGTGGTCGTGCGCATCGAGCTGGAGCGCGCCTACCACGACCTGCAGGCGCTGCTCGCCGGCGGCGTGCAGCTGCCGCCGGTCATCCTCAGGCTGCCGTGGGTCGGCGACCAGCTGCACGATCTGACGACGCGCGCCGCGCAGGACCCGCATCTGCTCGGCGCCGAGCTGCGCAAGATCACCGACCACTCCTTCGAGCAGATCGCGCACGTGATCGGCGGCATCGGCCGCAACGCCGTCAAACTGCTGCTCACGGTGGTGAGCCTGTTCTTCGTGTACCGCGACGGTGAGCGCGTGGCCGCCGAGGCGGCGCATGCGCTCGAGCAGGTGCTGGGCCCGCGCGTGCACAGCTACCTGCGGGCGATCGGGCAGACGGTGAAAGCCGTGGTCTACGGCCTGGTGCTGGCCGCCGTGGTGCAGGGCGTGCTGGTGGGACTCGGCTACTGGGTGGCGGGAGCGGCGGCGCCGGTATTCCTCGCGGCGCTCACCACGGTGTGCGGACTCATCCCGTTCGCAGCGCCGGCGATCTGGGCCGGTGTCACCGCGTGGCTCCTCATCAAGGGCAGCACGGTCGCCGGAGTCGGGCTGCTGATCTGGGGCGGCCTCGTCATGGGCTGGACGGATCACATGGTGCGGCCGTTCCTCATCAGCCGCGAGGCGCACATCCCGTTCCTGGTGGTGCTGTTCGGCGTGCTCGGCGGGCTCGCGGCCTTCGGGCTGGTGGGGCTGTTCGTCGGGCCGGTAATCCTCGCGGTGCTGCTCGCGATCTGGCGCGAGTGGCTGCTCGAGTGCCGTCAGCCCCCGCCGGGCTGATCACGATGACAGGAACATCCGGTACGCCGGGTTGGCGCTCTCCTCGACGTAGGCGTAGTCGAGCTCGCGCAGGTGCTCGAGGAAGTCGGCCCGGTCCGCCGGCGGCACCTGGATGCCGGCCAGCACCCGGCCGTAATCCGAGCCGTGATTGCGGTAGTGGAACAGGCTGATGTTCCAGCGCGAGCCGATCGCCTGCAGAAACTTCCGCAGCGCCCCCGGCCGCTCCGGAAACTCGAAGCGGTACAGCAGCTCGTGCTCGAGCCCGCGCGCGTGACCGCCGACCATGTAGCGCACGTGCAGCTTCGCCATCTCGTCGTCGGTCATGTCGGTGACGGTAAAGCCCGCGGCGCGCAGCTGGCCAGCAACCCGGTCCTTCTCCCCGTGCCCGCCGGTGAGCCCGAGCCCCACGAAGATCTGCGCGCTCCCGGGGCCGGCGTAGCGGTAGTTGAATTCGGTGACGCTGCGCTTGCCGAGCGACTCGCAGAAGCGCAGGAAGCTCCCCGGCTGCTCCGGGATCACCACCGCGAACAGCGCCTCGCGCTCGCCGCCGAAGTCGGCGCGCTCGGCGACGTGGCGCAGTCGGTCGAAGTTCATGTTGGCGCCGCTGTTGATCGCCACCAGCCGCCGGTCGCGCCAGCCCTCGCGCGCCGCGTACTGCTTGAGGCCCGCCACCGCGAGCGCGCCGGCCGGCTCGACGATCGAGCGCGTATCCTCGAACACATCCTGAATCGCCGCGCAGATCTCATCGGTCTCAGTGAGCACGATCTCATCGACGTGTTCGCGGCACAGATTGAAGGTCTCCTCGCCCACCCGGCGCACGGCCACCCCGTCGGCGAAGATGCCGACGCGCTCGAGCGTCACGCGCCGCCCGGCGCGCAGCGACTCGTACATGCCGGCCGCATCGCGCGGCTCGACGCCGATCACCTTGACGGCCGGGTACAGGTACTTCACGTACACGGCGATGCCGGCCAGCAGTCCCCCGCCACCGACCGGCACGAAGATCGCATCCAGCTTGCCGCCCGACTGGCGCAGCACCTCCACCGCGATGGTCCCCTGGCCGGCGATCACGTCCGGGTCGTCGAACGGATGCACGAACACCAGATTGCGCTCGCGTGCCAGGACGAGCGCGCGCTCCTGGGCGCTGTCGTAATCGTCGCCGTGCAACAGCACCTCGGCGCCGAGGTCGATGACCGCCTGCACCTTGATATGCGGGGTGGTCTCGGGCATCACCACCACCGCCGGGATCGAGCGGCGGCGCGCCGCGAGCGCCACTCCCTGCGCGTGGTTGCCGGCCGAGGCGCACACCACGCCGCGCGCGGCGCTCGCCTCGCCGAGGTGCGCGATGCGGTTGTAGGCGCCGCGTACCTTGAACGAGAACACCGGCTGCAGGTCCTCGCGCTTCAGCAGCACCTGGTTGCCTATGCGGCGCGACAGGCGCGGCGCCGACTCGAGCGGCGTCTCGAGCGCCACGTCGTAGACGCGCGCCCTGAGGATCTTCTCGATGTAGGAACTCGCCACAGGGGGCGAGCTTAGCGAACGCGCCGCGGTTGTGTCAGCGCTTATCGCCGGCGCACGGCGAAGCGGTACTGGGTGCGCCCGATCATGACCTGGTCGCCGTCCTTGAGGGTCTGGCGCGTGATCCGCCGGCCGTTCACCAGCACCCCGTTGGTGCTGTTCAGGTCCTCGATGATGGTGTGCGCGGGCCCGGCGAGGATCACCGCGTGATGGCGGCTGATGTACTTGGCCTCGATCTGCAGGTCGTTGTCGGGCGTACGGCCGATCGAGGTCTTGCGCGCCAGCACGTGCATCACCTCGCGCGTGCCGTCGCTGTGGATCAGCAGGCGGGTCGCGCCGTCGGGCACCGCCTCGCGTGCGCCGCCCGTCTCCGCGTTTAAGTGTGCGTGATCGACGTCGCGCAGCACGCGGTGGCTGTCGGTGTCGGCGTGCCGTGTCTCCTCGAGTGTATGGCGCCACTGCTGGTTGGCCTTCTCGAGCTCCGAGACGCGTGTATTGCGGGCCCGCAACTGCGACTCGAGGCGGGCGATCCCGTCCTCGGCCGCGCGCAGGTCGGCCTCGAGCTCCTCGGCGTGCGCGATTGCGGCGTCGGAGGCGGTGTGCAGCGTGTGCAGCGTCTCGGACTGCTCCGCGACGCGCTCCTCGAGCTGCTTCACACGCGCCTCGCCCGCGGCGATGCTTGCCAGGTGGCCGCTGCGCTCGAGCTGCGCCGCGCGCAGCGCGCCGGCCCATTGCTCCATGTCGGTGCGCACCGTCGTCAGCTCCTGCTCGCGCTCCACCAGGCGCTTGCGCTCGGCAGCGAGCTCCGCCTCCAGGGTGGCGATGCGCGTGCGCGTCTCGGTGAGCGCCGTCTCATGGTCCGCGGCGCGGGAAGTCGCGGCCGCGGTGGCGGTGCGCGCGCCCTCGAGCGCGGTGTTGACGTTCGCCTGCGCGGCGTGCAGCCGCGTCAGCTCGCCGTCGCGCTGCTCGAGCGTGGCGCGCAGCGTGCTCACCTGGCTCTCGAGCGCGGCGATCTTCGTGGCGCGCTGGCCGAGCTCGGACTCGAGCTCGCCGGCGTGGGTGTCGCGGCCGGCCAGCTCGCGCGCCAGCCGCTCACGGCTGGTCTCGTAGCCGTCGGCCTCGTCCTGCAGGTCCGCCACCAGTCCCTCGAGCAGCGAGCGGCGCCGCTCAGCCGAGGTGAGCGATTCGAACAGGTTCGCGGACCGGGCGCGCATCTCCTCGAGCTCGCGTTGCAAGGCGGCATGCGCGCGCTCGTGCGCGGCGAGCGCCTGCTCGCTGTCGAGATCGCGGCTGCGCTGCGTCTCGGCGGCGCCGGCACGCTGCTCGCCGAGGCGCTGCTCGGCGGCCGCCTTCTCCTCGCTGAGCTGTCGGGCGTGCTCCGTCTCGCGTGCCTCGGCGGCACGCCGCGCCTGAGCAAGCTGTTCCGCGAGCTCGCTCGCCTGCTGCCCGAGAGCGGCCCGCGCCTGAGCGAGCTCCTCGGTGAGCTGCACTGCGTGCTTGTCGGCGGCGCTGCGTGCCTCGGCGAACAGTGCGGCGTGCTCACTGTCGCGGCGCTCAGCGGCGGCGCGCGCCTCGGCCTGCTCGGCCGCGAACTGTGACTCGCGCTTGTCGGTGGCGGCGCGCGCCTGTGAGAGCTCCTCGCTGAGCTCGGCGGCACGGCGCTCGGCGGCGGCGCGCGCGCCCTGCGCGTCCTCGAGCGAGCGCTCGATCTCGGCGAGACGTGTGGCGCGGCTCGAGAGCAGCTCCTGCGCCTCGCGCAGGTTGGCGGCCGCAGTCTGCAGCGGGTCATCGCCCGCGCCGCGCGACCCGGCCACGGTGTCGGCGAGCGGCAGGGCCGGCTGTACCCAGGTGTCGGCCGCGCGCTCGCGTGCCGCGGCCTCATAGGCCGCGGGATCGAGTGCCGGAAGCTCGTCGGTGCTGTCGAGGTCAGTCCCGGGAACTGCTAACTCCTGGGCAGGCTGCCTCGGGCGCGGGTCCATCTGGATGGGGCTCCCCCTAGGTTCTTATGGGGAAAATTCTACAGCTGCCGCCCCTCCCGGGCCGCCGAAGTGGCGCAATTATGTGAGGGGAATCGCGAAATGAGGCCTTTCGGCCCCCCTCAGGCGCGCAGAAACCCCCGCACCGCCTCGGCCACCCTGACCGGGGCCGCCTGCAGCAGGTCCGCACCCTGCTCGGGGAAGTCCACCACGCGGACCGCCGGCAGGGCATTGCGCACGTCCGCGGCCGTCTCCCACCACTCGTCGCGGGGCCGCAGCAGCAGCACCGGTTGCGTGACGCGCGCGAGCCGCTCGCGCAGCGGGTACTGCAGGGTCGCCGCCGTGAGGGGGTCCGCGGAAGCCGCCGCGACGCTGTGCGCGCCGGGGGCGGCGAGCGGCACCGAGACCAGGACGACGCGGCGCACCTTCTCGCCCCGCGTCACCGCCAGCTCGGTGGCGAGCACCGCACCTGCGCCCTGTCCGAGCACATCCACCACCCGCAGCCGGACGCTGTCGAGGAAATCGCCGATGGCGGCGGCATAGTCGATCGCCGGCACGGCCTGCGGCGGTGGGTCCGACTCACCGCACCCCGGCAGATCCGGCGCGTACACCGAACGATCGCGCCCGATGAGGCCGAGCAGCGGGCGGAACACCCGCCCGGAGCCCGGCGCGCCGGCCAGGCAGATGAGCGCCGTTGCCTCCTCGAAGCCGCCGCCGGGAGGAATCGCGTTATGAATGTGCAGCTGCCCGTAACGGCATTCGAAATAGCCGCGCCGCACGCGCGGCTCGGTGTCGGCTGGCGGCTGCCTCGGGGTCGCGCGGGACATGCCCACATACTGCCACGATCGCCGCTCCTCTTGCGTCAGCAGGCCGGGCGGGTAAATTGGCAGGCCCCTGAGGTCATGGAGTCTGCCCTCATGCCGCGTGTACTGCCCGCCGTACTGGCCGCCCTGCTCAGCATCGTCACTGCGGCGCTCGCTGGCTGCGGGCTGGCCGACACCGGCGCGGCGGCGGCAAGTGGAGCCGACGCACAGGCGCAGCAGGCCGCGCAGGCCCGGCAGACCGAGGCGCGCGTGCGGCAACAGCTCGAGTCCGCGAACCAACAGGCCGCGGACCGGGAACGCGCGGCCGCGGACGCCGCCGGACGCTGAGCGCTGAATTTCGAGACCGCGCGATGCACAACCTGCAGATCCGCCTCAGGCGCTCGCCATCCAGGCCCGTTGATTTCGAGCTGCTGGAGGCCGAGCGCCCCGCGCTCACCAATGGCTCGTTCCTCGCCCGGGTGCTGTGGCTCGCGCTCGACCCGTTCCAGCTCGGCACGGCCGGCGAGGCGGACGCAGCGCGCGTGCGACCGGGGGATCTGGTGCCGGCGCGCGGCGTGGGCGAAGTGATCGAGTCGCGCCACGATGTATTCGGCGTCGGCAGCGTAGTGGTGCTGGACGCGGGGCTGCAACAGTTCGCGGTGTCGCACGGGCAGCATGCACGCTTCGTGCACCCGGGGCAGACGCCCGCGTCCACGGCCCTCGGCGTGCTCGGCGCGCCCGGCATGGCCGCCTATTTCGGTCTTCTCGACCTCGCGAGATTGCGCCCGGGCGAGACGGTGCTGGTCTCGGCCGCCGCCAATGCCGCCGGCTCGATGGCCGGGCAGGTCGCCATGCTCAAGGGCGCGCGTGCCATCGGCGTCGCCGGCACACGCGAGAAATGCGAGTGGGTGACGCGGCACGCGCGGCTCTCGGCGTGCATCAACTACCGCGCCGAGCCGCTGAGCGCACGGCTGCGGCAGCTCGCGCCGCACGGCGTCGACGTGTTCTTCGACAACACGGGCGGTGAGCTGCTCGAGACCGTCATCGCCGAGCGCCACCTCGCGAGCGGGGCGCGCATCGTGCAGAACAGCCTGAGTGCTTCCGATCCCGGGGCGGCGCTGACGCGCGCCGGCTATCTGCCGCAGAAGGACGGCATCCGGGTGCTGCGCGCGCGCGTGCGCGACTACGAGCACCGCCGCGGGGAGTTCCTGCGCGAGGCGATCGCCTGGCACGGCGCCGGCCGCATCGCCGTCAAGGATCACGTCGTCGAGGGACTCGCCAGGGCCCCGGAGCTGCTGCTGCTCGCGCTGCGCGGCGACAACTTCGGCCGCCCGCTCGTCAAGTTGTAGGGCTGTGAGCCGTGCGAGCCCCGCCGCCGAGGCGGCGGGGCTGTGCCGGTGTCAGCGATGGCGCCGCGCCTTGCTGCGCTTCGCGCTCCGCCGTGCGGGCCGCTTAGCCTTTTTCGCCGGTTTGCGGCGCGCGACTTTCTTGTGCGCCGTTTTCTTCCTGGCGGGCTTCTTCTTTGCAGCCTTTTTCCTCGCAGCCTTTTTCTTCGCGGCCTTCTTCGCCGGCTTCTTCGCCGCCGGTTTGGCTGCCGGCGCCGCCGCAGGCTTCGGTGCCGGGGCTGGCGCGGGCTTTGCGGCCGGCGCCGCCGCAACCTTCGGCGGCGTCGCAGGCTTTGCGGCCGCGGCCCGCGGCATCTCGTGCACGGCAAAGGCGCCGCCCTGCGGGTCCATGAAGAGCGCGACCCAGCTGCCGCCCGGAACCTCGATCGGCCCGTGCAGCAGCCGCCCGCCGCTCGCCTTGGCGGCACTCACCACGCGGCCCGTGTCCGCGACCTGCACGTAGCTCAGCCACGAGGGCGGAGTCGCGGGCCCCTGTACGTTGCAAATGCCGCCGACCTGCGCTCCGAAGCGCTCGAAGATCTGGTAGATCCCCATCCCACCCATGTCGTGCCCCGGGCCCTTGCTCCACCCGAACAGCTCGCCGTAGAAGCGCACCGCAGCGGCGACGTCGGTGGTCGCCAGCTCATGCCAGGAGAAGACACCGGGGCCAGGCGCGGGCGGGCCGCTGCCGCCCGGAGCCGGCGTAAACAGCGCGAAGGTCGCGCCCTGGGGATCGGCCAGCACGAGGAAGCGGCCGACGTTGGGAATGTCGACCGCCGGCTTTACCACGCGGGCGCCGAGGCGCTGCGCGTGCTCCGCGGTGGCGTCCACGTTGGGCGTGCCGATGTAGATCAGCCAGTGGGGCGGCGTGCCCGCCGCCTCGGGAGGCAGCGCCATGAGTCCGCCAACCTGGGCATCGCCCGCCATCCACAGCGTGTAGCCCGGCATACTCGAGGGTTGACTGCGCCAGGGGACGACCTTGGGATAGAAAGCAGCAGCAGCGGCCGTGTCTGTCGTCAGCAACTCGTGCCAGACGAAGCGTCCGCGGATATCGGCATTGCTCATGGCCTGTTCCCTCTTGTTAGCAAACGACCTCGAACTCGCGCCGTCGACGATCCGCCTCACGCCGGCGGCGTGCAGCGCTGATCGAGGATTAGCGCTGCATTCTGCCTCGCCGCGCTTTTCACTGCCATGACTGTTGCGCGGGAGGGTGCGGCACTGCGGCGCGCTCCCGCCAGATGAGGTACAGGCCGCTCGCGATCACGATGCCGCCACCCAGGCACACCCGCGCCGACGGCAGTACCTGCCACACCACCCGATCGATGCCCACACCCCAGAGGAGCGCCGTGTACTCGAACGGCGAGACCACGGACGGCGGCGCCGAGCGGAACGCCTCGGTGAGCAGGTACTGACCCGTAGCCGCCAGGATCCCGAGCGCCAGCAGCCACTTCCAGTGCCCGTGCTCGATCGCCACCCAGCCGGGGGCGGCCATGGCGCCCGCGAACACGGTCATGAGGCTGATGGTCCAGAAAACGACGCTCGCGGTGGTGTCGGTGCGGGTCAGGACCCGGACGGCGATCGCGCTCAGGGCATACGCGGTGGCACCGACGAGCGCCGCCACGGCACCGAAGCTCGCCAGGCCCGAGCCTGTCGGCCGCAGCATGGTGAGAACGCCCGCAAGACCGACCAGGATCGCCAGCCAGTTGCGCCACTCGAGCCGTTCACGCAGCAGCGGTACCGAGAGCGCAGCCACGAGCAGCGGCGCCGACAGGAACACCGAGTAGGTGTTGGCGAGCGACAGCGAGCGCACGGCGAAGATGAAGCCCCCGATCACCACCACGCTGAGGCACCCGCGCAGCAGGTGCATCGGCCAGCGCCGCGGAACGAGATCGCGCGCGCGTCCTGCCAGAAGCACCGGCGCGAGCGTGAAGGGGAGCGAGGTGGCGCCGCGCAGCGTCGCGACCTGCATCGGCGGGTAGTGTGCGGACAGGAGCTTGAGGATCCCGTCCATGAAGGAGAACACCGCGACTGCGGCGATCATGGTGCCGATCGCCTGGAGCCTGCGCTCGCGCACGGACTTAGGCCGCGGGACCCGTCTGCGCCCGGCCGGTGCCAGTGATCGATCGATAGCGGGTGCCGAGCAGGCGGGCCGGCAGCCGGAAGGCGCTCACCAGGGAGACGATCAGCGAGGAGGCGTACGGGACCGATTGGATGAGGAGCACGACAATCCACGCGAAGTGGTCGGGGCCGGCGTTCTGCGGCAGCGCGGTGTACGACACCGCCCAGGCCGACAGCAGCAGTCCCACCATCATGATGATCTCCTCGCGGGCCGCCGCGAGCGCGTGCCACAGGCCCGAGGAGCGGCCCTTCTTGGGCGTGCGGAAGAACGGCTCGCTGCGCGTCACCAGGCCCTTCACCGCCGCCGTACCGATGGTGTGGGTGAGCGCGAGCCCGGCGATCGCCGCGGCCAGCGTCTGCCGCAGGTTCGCGCCGACGCGCACCCGGTACAGGTGCACCAGCTTGGCGAGCTTGAAGGTGAACAGCGACAGCGGCAGCACCGAGTACATCACCAGTGGTGCATCGACCCTGCCGGGCGCCCATACCATCGCCGCCGACCAGCCGAGGGCCGCCAGGTTAAAGAGCAGGTTGCAGCCATCGGCAACCCACGGCAGCCAGCCGGCGATGAAGTGATAGCGCTGGCCGGCGGACAACGGACCGCCCTCGAGGAACAGCATGCGCGCGTGCGCCTTGATGATCTGCATGGCGCCGTAGGCCCAGCGGAAGCGCTGCTTCTTGAAGTCGATGAAGGTGTCGGGCATCAGCCCGCGGCCGTAGCTGTCCGGCACGTAACTCGCGTCGAACCCGGCCTCGAAGATGCGCAACCCCAGCTCGGCGTCCTCGGTGATGCACCACTCCGCCCAGCGGCACTGCTCGAGCTGCGCTCGGCGCACAATCGTCATGGTGCCGTGCTGGATGATCGCGTTGCGCTCGTTGCGCGTGATCATGCCGATGTGGAAGAAGCCGCGATACTCGGCGTAGCACATCGCCTTGAAGGCACTCTGGTCCGCGTCGCGATAGTCCTGCGGCGCCTGCACGATGGCGATGCGCGCGTCCTGGAACGCCGGCGTCAGCTCGCGCAGCCAGCGCGCGTCCACCACGTAGTCGCTGTCGATGACGGCGATGATGGCGGCATCGCTGGCCGTGCGCTCGAGCGCGTAGTTGAGGGCGCCGGCCTTGAAGCCGGCGAGCGGCGCCACGTGGAAGAAGCGGAAACGCGAGCCAAGTTGCGCGCAGTGCGCCTCGACCGGGCGCCACACGGCCTCGTCGCGCGTGTTGTTGTCGATCACCAGCACTTCGAAATCCGGGTAGTCGAGGCGCGCGAGCGCATCCAGCGTCTCGATCAGCATCGCCGGCGGCTCGTTGTAGGCCGGCACGTGGATCGACACCTTCGGGCACTGGCGGCCGTCGCTGAGGATCGGCGCGCCGAGGCGGCGGCGGTATTCCACCCAGTGCGCCTCGGCCCATTCGTGCGCCTCGGCGAGCAGCACCAGCAGTACGCCGAGCATGCCGAGCAGCAGCAGCACGCCGGCGATGACGCTCGAGACCGTCATGTACTGCTGCGTGAAGTCGTAGATCACCCACACCGCGAGAGTGGCGGCGGCGTACACCACGATGGCGAGGAAGCTGCGGCCGCGATTGCGCAGTGTGCCGCTGTTGAGATACAGCAACCCCAGCATCAGCAGCGACACGCCGATCGACACCGCCGCGAGAATGTGCCACTCGGGGATGCGCACGATGGGCGCGGTGAAGGCGAACTTGGGCCGGCGGTTGACGTCGTACACTCCCCAGTAGGAGCCGACCGCCCCCTCCTGGTACGCCTTCCACGGCTGGTCGAAGGCCTCCATCACGTAATAGGTGATCTGCTCCTTCTCCGCACGGTAGAGGAAGCGGCGCAGGAACAGCGCCTCGTTGGCCACCGAGGCGACCGCGGACTCGTGGGTGCGCCCGCGGCTCGGCCAGCCGATCTCGGCGATGACGATCGGCTTGTGCGGGAAGGTCTTCTGCAGGCGCTTGAGCTGCGCGAAAGAGTAGTCGACCGCCGCATCGACTGGCACGCCTTCCCAGTACGGCAGCAGGTGCACGCCGATGAAGTCCACGTGCTGGGCGAGCTCCGGATGCGCGAGCCAGGTGTCCCAGGTCTCGGCGGTACCGACCGGCTGGCCGATGGCGGCGCGCGCGCGGTCGAGGTATTTCGTCAGCTCCTCTACGGCCAGGTCGCCGCGCAGCAGCACCTCGTTGCCGATCAGTACGCGCACCACGTTCTGGTGTGAGTTGGCGAGGTCGATCGCCGTCTTCAGCTGGTCTTCGTTCTTGTCGCGGTGGCCGTCGAGCCAGGCACCGAGCGCGACGTTGAGGTCGTGTCGGTCGGCGAGCTCCGGCACGTCGGCGAGCGTCGCGCCGACTGAGTAGGTGCGTACCGCGTTGACCTTGCCTTCGAGCAGTGCGAGATCCGCGTCGATCTCCTCATCCGTCGGCATCTCGAAGTGGGTCGGGTCCTCGTTGGCGCGGAACGGCGAGAAGGCAAAGCCCTGGATGCGCGCCGGCCACGGCGGCTCGGTGGTGGGGCGGTTGAGGTAGGCCCACACCGCGAAGGTGAGGCTCGCAAACACCGCCGCGATCAGCAGGCTGGGAAGCGCTTTCATGACGGGCGGCGCGCGCGGTGCTACCAGCTGCCGCTGTTGGCCATGGATTTCCAGGGCTCGGCGGGGGCGAGCGCCGCGCCCTTCTGCAGCAGCTCGATGGAGATGTTGTCCGGCGAGCGCACGAAGGCCATGTGCCCGTCGCGCGGCGGACGCAGGATCGTGACGCCGTGGTCGGTGAGGCGCCGGCAGGTCGCGTAGATGTCGTCCACCTGGTAGGCGAGGTGCCCGAAATTGCGCCCGCCGCCGTAGCTCTGCGGGTCCCAGTTGTGGGTGAGCTCGACCTGTGCGCTGTCATCGCCCGGGGCGCTGAGGAACACCAGCGTGAAGCGGCCCTGCGGGTAATCCTTGCGGGACAGCTCCTTCAGACCGAGCGCGTCGCAGTAGAAGCGCAGACTCGCGTCGATGTCGGTGACGCGCACCATGGTGTGGAGGTATTTCATCGCTCGCGTCGATTCATTCCCCGCCATAGGGAACCGCGGGAACCGGGCACACCTTGACCCGCTCGGGCTCACGTTGCTCGCTGCCGCGTACATAACATTCGTCGAACACCGAGCAATAGCAGACACGGATACCGATCCTGCCGCGCACGACCTGCTGCTCCAGGCGCGGCCAGCGCGGATCCTCCGCAGTCTGCGGCCAGGCAAACAGGTTGACATCGCTCCCTGCCTTGACCATCACGCCACGCACGTCTCCGGAGAACCAGTAGTTGGTCTTCGGCAGCGATGCTGCATCTTCCTGCGTGCAGCACAGGGCCAGCAGGGCGTGCAGATTCGCCGCCGGCCTGCCGGCGAAACTCAGCTCGACAGCGCGCAGCCGCGCGGGCCCGATGCCGGTGTTCTCCAGCGACACGTAAACGCCAGGGCGAACTGAGCGCCCATCGTGGAAGTCGAAGGTGTTGCCGTAGGCAAAGTCGATATTCGGGTAGCTGTTGGCCGCGACCAGCCTCTCCATGGTTCGGCCGTTGTGGATCGCGAGCCAGATCGAGACCAGGCTGACCACGAACGCCGACAGCGCCAGGCTGAGGTCGAGCCAGCGAAAGCCCGTGGCGTGCGGTCGATGCGCGTGACCGTGCGAGCCTTCTTCCATCAGTGCCCCTCCCGACGCGCGGGCGTGATCCCGAGCGCGGCCTCGATGCGCGCCGGGTCATAGAGCCTGCCGCCCTTCATCACCGCATCGATCCGGTCGATGTCAGCGATGTGCACGCTCGGATCGCCGTCGATGAGGATCAGGTCGGCGAGCTTGCCGGGCGCGATCACCCCGCGCGCGCCGTTCGCGCCGATCACCAGCGCCGAGGTGAGCGTGGCCATGCGCAGTACCTCGGCGGGCGGGATGCCGGCACGCGCGTACAGCTCGAGCTCGTGGTGCAGCTCGTAGCCGGGCATGGAATCGGTGCCGGGAATGATCGTCACACCGGCCTCGTGCAGCGCCCTGAGGAGCGTGAGCATCGCCGGCAGCGCCTCGCGGTAGGCGGCCTCCTCGCCCTTCGGTGGCACGAGCGCCGCGGAAAGCAGCCCGCGCCGCACCTGCGGCGGCATGCGCGGCGCAACGGTCTCGAGTCCCGGAGTCACGGCCGCCGGATCACCGCAGAACATCGCCTCGAATATGTTCATCGTCGGGTCGAGCACCGTGTGATGGCGCGCGAGGTAGGCGATGAAATCCCGCACCTGCGGCTTATCCGGCGGGAAATCGCGGGCGTGCGCGGCGACCTCCGTGAAGCGGTTCATGTTGCGCGTCTCCTGCACCGCGGGGAACAGGAAGTCGAGCACGATGAAGTTGAGGTGCTGGATCTCGTCGGCGCCTGCGGCGACGAACTGCTCAGCGCTCATGAATGCCGGCACGTGGCCGCTGACGCGCAAGCCGCGCGCGTGCGCCTCGGCGGCGATCACCGGCACGATGGGCGGCGGGACCGAGGAGTAGATCTTGATCTGGCCGTAGCCGTGGTCGGCGTACCAGTCGACGTCCGCGACCGCCTGCGCCGCGGTGTCGATGCGCATCTTGGTCGGCCCGGCGTACGGGCCGGTGCCGTCGATGATGCCGGACTTCCATACCCGCGGGCCGAGCTCGGTGCCGGCGTCGAAGCGCGCCACGCGCTCGAGGAACTCGTCGGTGTCGTTCGCCATGTCGCGGGCGCTGGTGACGCCGTTGGCGATATCGAGCGCACCGGTGTTGGCGCCGAAATGCTGATGGTTGTCCCATAGCCCGGGCATGAGGAAGCGCCCGTGCGCGTCGATCACCTCGGCCGAGGGGCCGGCGCTCACGTCGGCGTCGGCGGCCACCCGCACGATGTAGGCCCCGCGCACCAGCACACTCGTGCCGGGCGTCACCGTGAGGTCGCGCGGATCGAAGAGCCGCGCGTTGCGGATCAGGACCTCGCCCGCGGGCACGTGCGTCAGCTCGCGGGCCAGAAGCGCCGAGCGTGCCGCGCTCCAGTGCGCCTGCAGCTCGAGCAGCTGCGACAACTGCGGGTGCAGTGCCGCGGGCAGCACCGAGACCCAGCCGGAGACCTGCGCGGCGGTCGTCCCATCTACCTGCAGCCAGATCGGCACCGGGCTGAAATCGAGGCCGCTGACTGAGTAGAGCGCGAGCGGGCCGTGCAGCGCGCTCGCGCGGGCCGCGTCTTCCGCCGGCAGCTCGACCTTCTCGAGCGTCGCCTCACCCGCGGGCAGGAGCGCGAGGTGGTGCCCCGGAGCCTTGAGGAGCGCCCGCGCCAGCACGCCGAAGATCTCCGGTGGCGCATTCACCGGCACGTAGAACGCTTCGCCCGTGACCGCCGTGCTGCCGCGCTCGGAGCGGCTGCTCCAGGAGGCCCTGCCGCTGGTGAGCCGGAAGGTCTCGGTCACCGGCGCCTTCATGTAGTCGTTGCCGTGCGCCTCGAACGCCGTGAGGACGCCGGCGGCATCGAGCTTCCAGGTGGCGATGATGTGATCGCCGCGGCCGCGGTCGTTGTAGGAATACTCCGCGTGCGTCGTGCCGTCCGCGCCACTGCTGACGCTCTGCGCGCCGGCGGGGTTGCCGAGGATGAAGATCTCGTCGTGCCGCTCGGCTGGCGCGGCAGCCGCGGGCGCAGCGGCGACCGCGGCGAGCAGGCAGACGGCGAAGGGCGCTATGCGCGCCGCAGCAACTCTCATCAGAACATCTCCGAGGGCCCCGGCGTCTTGATGTCGACCTTGGTGCGCGAGGGAATGAACTCGCCCGTGATCATGTCCTCGTAGGTCTGCCCTGGGCCCACCATCGGGTAGACGCCCGCATCCGGATCGATCATCACCTCGAGAAAGGCCGGTCCCTTGAAGCCGACGAACTCGGCGATGACGCGTGGCACGTCGTCCTTGCGCTCGAGGCGCACCGCGTAACGGAAGCCGTCGGCCTGCGCGGCACGGATGAAGTCTTTCTTGTGCAGCGAGCGGTCGCTCGCCGACAGCCGCCCCTTGAAGAACAGTTTCTGCCACTGCTTGACCATGCCGTCGCCGAAGTTGTTCAGCACCATGACCTTCACCGGCAGGTCGTAGGTGGTGGCGGTCTCGAGCTCGCCGATGTTCATGCGGATCGAGGAATCGCCGTCGATGTCGACCACGAGGCGATCGGGGTTGGCAATCTGCGCGCCGATCGCCGCCGGCAGACCAAAGCCCATCGTGCCCATGCTCCCTGAGGTGAGCCACAGCCGCGGGCCGGCGAAGTCGCAGTACTGCGCGGCCCACATCTGATGCTGGCCGACCCCGGTGGTGATGATCGCCTCGCCGCGCGTATGGCGGTTGAGCTCCTCGAGCACGTAATACGGCTGGATCAGCGGGCTGGCGCGGTCGTAGTTCATGGCGTAGCGGCGCTTCAGCTCGGCGAGCTCGGCGTGCCAGGCGCTGAAATCACTGTGAAAACCCGCTTGCCGGCCGTGCGCGGTGAGCGCGCGCAGCGCCTCCGCCAGCGTGCCGATGTGACTCCACTGCACCCGCTTCACCTTGTTGACCTCGGCGCGATCGACGTCGAGGTGTGCGATCCGCCTGGCGTTGCGCGCGAACTTCTCGGGCACGCCGGCCACGCGGTCGTCGAAGCGCGCACCGACGGCGATCAGGAAGTCGCAGTCGTCGACCGCGTAGTTGGCGAACGCCGCGCCGTGCATCCCCAGCATGCGCAGCGCCAGCTCCTTGCGTGTGTCGAGCGAGCCGATCCCCATGAGCGTGGTGACGACCGGCACACCGAAGGTGCTGACGAGCTCTGCGAGGGCGGGCGCGGCGTTGCCGTTGATGACCCCGCCGCCGGCATAGATGAGCGGACGCCGCGACTCGCCCAGCATGGCGAAGAAGCGCGTGGCCGCGGCCGCATCGAGCCCCGCGCCATTCAACTCATCGAGCCGCCGCCGATAGCCGGGGATGGGCAGCAGCCCCTCGCCCTGAAAGGCGCCTTCCCAGTTCTGGACGTCCTTGGGGATGTCGACGACCACCGGGCCCGGGCGCCCGGTGCGCGCGATCTCGAAGGCGGTGCGCACGGTAGCCTCGAGCTTCTCCGGCTCGGTAACGAGGAAAATGTGCTTGGCCACGGCCCCCATGACCGCGGGAACCGGGGCCTCCTGGAAGGCATCGGTTCCGATCGACGCACGCGGCACTTGGCCACAAATAACGACAATCGGTACAGAATCTGCCATGCAGTCGCGCACTGGCGTAACAGTGTTCGTCGCGCCTGGCCCCGAGGTCACGAGGCACAACCCCACTCGCCCGCTGGCCCGGGCGTAGCCGGCCGCCATGAAAGCGGCTCCCTGCTCATTGGCCGGGACGATCAGGGGGATCTGCCGGCGCCCGGCGCGTGCGGCCTCCTCGTTGAAGAGGAACACCGCGTCGTAGGTGGGCAGGATCGCGCCGCCGCTGTAACCGAAGATGGCCGTGACGCCCTCGTCGGCAACCACCTGCATGATCATGCGGGCGCCGCTCATCCTCATCCCGGCGAGCGGATGCGCGGCGGGGCGCGGCTTGCCTGCGGGGTCGCTCATGGGCGGGCTTTGGTGGACCTCTGGGTACGAAACGGCGACAGAACTTTTGAGCGTAACAGCTTGGCCCCGTGGTGCAAACTCGCGCCGATCCTTCTATTCTGCGGACGCACAAGGCCGCGCTTGCTGCCCTGAAAATTCCTCTATGCGCCACATCATCGCCATCCTGCTGCAGAACGAGCCCGGGGCCCTGACCCGGGTCGCCGGCCTGTTCTCCACCCGCGGTTACAACATCGAGTCGCTGTCGGTGGCGGCGACGGATGACCCCACGGTCTCGCGCCTCACTCTGGTCACCAGCGGCTCGGACGCGGTGATCCAGCAGATCGCCAACCAGCTCAACAAGCTGGTCGACGTCGTGAGCGTGCTCGACATGACGCGCGGCGAGCACCTGGAGCGCGAGCTGGTGCTGCTGCGCCTCAGGGTCGACCCGCGGCACACCGACACGGTGCGCGGACTCGTGGTCCGCAGCGGCGGCCGCGTGCTGGATCCGGCCACTGAAGGCTTCATCGTCGAGCTCACGGCCAGCGAGGCCGAGGTCAACGGCTTCGTCGCCGACCTGGCGCGCAACGCCGAGCTCCTCGAGGTGGTGCGCAGCGGCGCGCTCGGCATCCCGCGCACCGCGCGCACGCTGCGGGCCGCGCCGCCGGTGACGGCGGGCGCCTGAGGGCTGTCTCCCTCTAAGGCATCAGCACCGTCGAGCCGGTGGTGCGCCGGCCTTCGAGATCGCGGTGTGCATCCGCGGCCTTGGTCAGCGGATATCTCTGCCCGATGACGACCCGCACCTTGCGCGCGCGCACCGCCGCGAACAGCTCGCGTGCCCCGGCCTCGAGCTCGGCGCGCGTACCGATGTAATTGAACAGCGTCGGACGCGTGAGGAACAACGAGCCACGCTTCGACAGCTCGAGCGGCGCGATCGCCGGGGCGGGCCCGGATGCATTGCCGAAGGTCACCATCATGCCGAGGCGCCGCAGGCAATCGAGCGATTCCATGAAGGTGTCCTTGCCGACCGCGTCATAGACCACGGCGACGCCCGCGCCCTTGGTGAGGCCCTTGACGCCCGCCACCAGCTCGTCGCGCCCCGAGATCAGCACGTGATGACAGCCGTGGCGCCTGGCGATCTCCGCCTTGGCATCGCTCCCCACCACGCCGATGACCCTGGCGCCGAGCGAGCGCGCCCACTGGCAGAGAATAAGCCCGACGCCGCCGGCGGCGGCGTGCACCAGGATCGGATCGCCGCGCTGCACGCGGTAGGTGCGGCGGATGAGGAAATGCGCCGTGAGGCCCTTCAGCATGAGCGCCGCCGCCTGCTCGTCGGAGATGCCCTTCGGCACCTTGACGAGGCGCTCCGCCGGCACGTTGCGCAGCTCGCTGTAAGCCCCGGGGCTCGGCCAGACATACGCCACACGGTCGCCTACCTTGAAGCCGCGCACCCCGCGCCCGAGGGCGGTGACGACGCCCGCGGCTTCGCGCCCGAGCCCGCTCGGGAGCGAGGCGACGGGATAGAGCCCGGTGCGGTCGTAGACGTCGATGTAGTTGACGCCGATCGCGCGGTGGCGCACCTGCGCCTCGTGGGCCGCGGGCTTACCCGGGTCGAGGTCCTCGCAACGCAGAACCTCGGGCCCGCCGTGCTCGTGAAAGCGAATCGCTAGAGGCATAGGAGGCAAAGCATACTCGATCGATCACAGAGCCGAATCATCGGTCTCCCCGGTGCGGATGCGGATCACGCGCTCGATGTCGGTGATGAAGATCTTGCCATCGCCCACCTTGCCGGTCTTGGCGGCCTTCATGATCGCCTCGATCACCTGATCGACGAGCTCGCCGCGCACCGCGACTTCGATGCGGGTCTTGGGCACGAAGTCGACCACATACTCGGCGCCGCGATACAGCTCGGTGTGGCCCCGCTGGCGGCCGAAGCCCTTCACCTCCGTCACCGTCATGCCCGAGACGCCGATGTCGGAGAGCGCCGCGCGCACGTCGTCGAGCTTGAAGGGCTTGATGATCGCGGTGATCAGTTTCATGCAGGTCGGTCTCCGTAATAGAGAGGCGGTGCGGTGGCCGTGATTGTGCAGCTTTCATGCCACGGTCGAAAACAGGGCCGCGAGCCGCGCTAGCTGCACCGCACCCACCACCGGGTGCCGCCGCGCCTGCACCATCCGGGAGCGGGCCCCGCATCATCGTGCCCCGCGCTGGTGCGCCTGACCGCGTGCGCCGGGACTCGCGAACTGCACCGACGCTCAGCGCCTGGGGCTATTCTTCACGCCGATGTTCGGGCAGATCGTGATCGTCGGAGCGGGACAGGCGGCCGTGCAGGCCATCGATACACTACGCCGCCGCGGCTTCACGGGGAAGCTGACGCTGATCGGCGAGGAGCCGTGGCTGCCCTATCAGCGACCGCCGCTGTCGAAGAAGTATCTGGCGGGAGTGCTCGAGCGCGAGCGCCTGCTGATCCGCCCGGCGCATTTCTTCGCCGCTCACGACATCGCCACGCACCTGGGCCGTCGCGTCACCGACATCGCGCCGCGGGCACGCCACGTGCGCCTCGACGACGAGCTGGTGGTGCCGTACGACGCGCTGCTGCTCACCACCGGCAGCCGGCCGCGCCGCCTGCCCGTGCCCGGCGGCGATCTCGAGGGCGTGCATTACCTGCGCACCATCGCGGATGCCGACCGGATCCGCAGCGGCTGCTCGGGCGGCGGCCGGGTCGTGATCGTCGGCGGCGGCTACATCGGACTCGAGGTCGCGGCGACCGCGTGCGAGCTCGGTATGGAAGTCACGGTGCTGGAGATGGCCGAACGCGTCATGAGCCGCGTCACCTGCCCCGAGGTGTCGGCGTTCTACGAGGCCGAGCACCGCCGCCACGGTGTGCAGATCCGCTGTAATGAGACGCTGCGCGCGCTGCATGGCGATGCGCGCACCGGCAAGGTCCGGGCCGTCGTCACCGAGCAGGGAGGCGAATATCCGGCGGACCTCGTGCTCATCGGTGTCGGGGTGGTGCCGGCGGATGAGCTCGCGAAGGCGGCCGGGCTCAGCTGCGAGAACGGCGTGGTGACGGAGGCGCACTGCCGCACCTCGGACGAGGCGATCTACGCCGCCGGCGACTGCGCGAGTCATCTCAACCGCCAGTACGGCCGGCATCTGCGGCTCGAGTCGGTGGACAATGCCTTCGAGCAGGGCACGACGGCGGCGCTCAATCTCATCGGCAACGACACGCTGCACGACAAGCTGCCGTGGTTCTGGTCGGACCAGTTCGATCTGAAGCTGATCATCGTCGGCATCGCCTACGGCTACGACACCGTAGTGCTGCGCGGCAGCCCCGCGACGCGCAGCTTCTCCGCCTGCTATCTGCGGGGCGGGGAGCTGATCGCCATCGACTCGATCAACAGCCCGCGGGACCAGATGGCGGCGCGCAAGCTGATCGCAGCGCACGTGCGCCCGCAGGTCGACAAGCTCGCCGACGCCGGCGTAGCGCTCAAGGACACGTTGTAAAGCGAGCGCGCGCCCGAATCAGAACGTGAAGGTGAGGCCGAAGGTCGCCAGGTAGGGGTTGCCGCCGAGCGCCGCAAAACGCGCGTAATCGGCGCGCAGCTCGAGCGAGCGGAACCGGTACATGATGCCGCCGCCGCCGGCGGCACCGACACCGGTGCTGTCCACCGGCAGCGGGTTGGCGAGCGGTGGGCAGATTCCGCCCATCGGGCAGCTCCCGACCATGGTCTGCACCTGGGTGTGGAGCTTGGCAATGCCCGCCTTGAGGTAGAAATCGACGATCGGGGTCGGCAGATACAGGATCCCGAAGGCCGCGATGCCCTTGCGGCTCGCGTCGTTGCTGAGCGGGACGTTCGAGTTCGGATAAGTGGAGAGGCCGCTCGAGTGACCGAAGTTCACGTACTCGAGCTCCGCGGCCAGCTCTGACATGGGACGCCAGCCGACGATGATCTGCGATGCCGACTTGTCCGAGCCGAAGCCGCTGATGAGACCGTTCGAGGCATCGAGCCACGCCTTGCCGAAAGTGGCGCCGACGTAGGGGCCGATCAGATCGTCGGCGCGCGCACCGCCCGCCACGAGTCCGAGCAGCAGCGCAGCGGCCAGCCGGGCGCCGAAACCGCATCGCCGCGCATCGTCAGGCCGCTCGCGCATCGCCATTGCCTCCCGCTCGAGTTCCAACAACGAGCCGGAAGCATACAACAAGGTGTCGGCATCGACGGCTGACGCCGGGCGCCGACAATGCCGCGATCGTGAGGGCCGTCACAGCGCCGCAGCGCACGGCACCGCCCGAACCGCCGCCGCGCTCAGCGCAGCACCACCAGCAGATCCTTGAGGTCCACCGCCGCGCCCGGCTTTACCAGCACCTCCGCCACCTCGCCGTCGCTGTCGGCGCGCACCGCGGTCTCCATCTTCATGGCCTCGAGCGTGACCAGCACAGCGCCGCGCGCGACCTGCGCACCGACGATTGCCGCCACCGTGGTGACGATGCCGGGCATGGGCGCGCCGACGTGGCGCGCATTGCCCGCCTCGACTTTGCGCGCCGGCGGCCGCTCGGCGACGCGCGCGCGGTCCGGCACACGCACCGAGCGCGGCTGACCGTTCAACTCGAAGAACACGGTGCGCGTGCCGTCCTCGTGCGGCTCGCTCATCGCCACATAGCGCACGATGAGCGTCTTGCCGCGCTCCAGGTCGACACTGATCTCATCGCCCGGCTGCATGCCGTAGAGGAACACCGGCGTCGGCAGGATCGAGGGGTCGCCGTACTGCACGCGCTCGCGCGCGTAGTCGAGCCACACGCGCGGATACATGAGATAGGAGGCGAGATCCTCGTCCGTCACCGGTCGCGGCAGGCGATCGCGGACGCTCGCGCGCGCGGCCTCGAGATCGACGGGCGGCAGAAGCGCGCCCGGGCGCTCGGTCAGAGCCGCCCCTCCCTGCAGCACCTTGCGCTGCAGCGCCGCGGGGAATCCCCCGTAGGGCTGACCCAGCTCGCCGCGGAAGAACTGCACCACCGACTCGGGGAAAGCGACCTCGGTGTGCGGATCGAGCAGCTGCTCGCGGCGGATCCCTGCCGTCACCATGAGCAGCGCGAGGTCGCCGACCGCCTTGGAGGTCGGCGTCACCTTGATGATGTCGCCCAGAGCCAGGTTCACCTCGGCGTAGGCGGCCGCCACCTCGGGCCAGCGCGCCTCGCCGATGCCGAGCGCGCGCGCCTGCTCGCGCAGGTTGGTGTACTGGCCGCCCGGCATGCCGTGCACGTACACCTCGGAGGCACCGGCGCGCACGTCGCTCTCGAAGGCGACGTACAGCCGCCGCACCTGCTCGAAGTAGGATGAGATCGCGCGCAGCGCGTCCGGATCGAGCCCCGGATCCCGCGGCCCGTGCCGCAGCGCCTCGACGATCGAGCCGAGATTCGGCTGCGAGGTGAGGCCGGAGAGGGCGTCGATCGCACCGTCGACCGCATCCGCGCCCGCCTCGACGGCCGCGAGCACGCTGGCCCCGCCGATGCCGCTGGTGTCGTGGGTGTGGAAGTGCAGCGGCAGGCCGGTCTCCTCTTTAAGCGCCTTCACCAGAGTGTAGGCGGCGCGCGGCCGGCACAGCCCGCCCATGTCCTTGATGCCGAGAATATGCGTGCCGGCCGACTTGAGCTCGCGCGCGAGCTTCAGGTAGTAATCGAGCGTGTACTTCTTCTCGCGCGGATCGCTTAAGTTGCCCGTGTAGCAGATCGCCGCCTCGCACAGCTTGCCCGACTCGCGTACCGCGTCGATCGCGACGCGCATGTTCTCGACCCAGTTGAGGCAGTCGAAGATGCGGAACAGGTCAATGCCGCGCGCCGCGGCGCGCGCCACGAAGAAGCGCAGCACATTGTCAGGATAGTTGGCGTAGCCGACCGCATTCGCCGAGCGCAGCAGCATCTGCAGCAGGATGTTGGGCACGCGCTCACGCAGCTGCGTCAGGCGCTCCCACGGGTCCTCCCTGAGGAAGCGCAGCGCCACATCGAAGGTCGCCCCGCCCCAGCACTCGAGCGAGAACAGCTGCGGCAGCAGCGCCGCGTAGTAGGGGGCGACCGCCACGAGATCGATGCTGCGCAGCCGGGTGGCAAGCAGCGACTGGTGCGCATCGCGCATCGCGGTGTCGGTGAGCAGCACGCGCTCCTCCTTGAGCATCCAGCGCGCGAAGCCCTCGGGTCCGAGCTCGTCGAGCTTCTGCCGCGTGCCCGGCGCCGCAGCCGGGAGCGCTGCGGGCGGCAGCCGCGGCGGCGCGCTGCCGGGCGCGGGCCGGGCGCGGTTGCGCACCTCGGGATTGCCGTTGACGATGGTCGAGGCGAGCCCGGCGAGGATGCGCGTCGCGCGATCGCGCTTCACCGGCCAGCGGTACAGCTCCGGTGTGGTGTCGATGAAGCGCGTGGTGTAGTCGCCGCGCGCGAAGCGCGGGTGCGTGATCAGCTGATCGAGAAAACGCAGGTTCGTGACCACGCCGCGGATGCGGAACTCCCACAGCGCGCGATGCATGCGCGCGATGGTCTCCTCGGGCGTCGGCGCCCACGCGGTCACCTTGACGAGCAGCGAGTCGTAGGAGCGCGTGATGATCGCGCCGGTGTAGGCGGTGCCGGCATCGAGGCGGATGCCGAAGCCCGCCGGGCTGCGGTAGGCGGCGATCTTGCCGTAGTCGGGGATGAAGTTGTTCTCGGGGTCTTCGCTGGTGATACGGCACTGCAGCGCGTGCCCGGAGACGCGGATCTCCCGCTGCGCCGGCACGCCGCTGTCTGCCGCGCCGATGCTCGCGCCGCCGGCGATGCGGATCTGCGCCTTGACGAGATCGATGCCGGTGACCTCCTCGGTCACGGTGTGCTCGACCTGGATGCGCGGGTTCACCTCGATGAAATAGCAGCGCCCCGAGTCGACATCCTGGAGGAACTCCACCGTGCCGGCGTTGCAGTAGCGCGCCGCGCGGCCGATGGCGAGCGCCGCGGCGCTAAGCTCGGCGCGCTGCGCGTCGCTCAAGAACACCGCCGGGGCGCGCTCCACCACCTTCTGATTGCGCCGCTGCATGCTGCAGTCGCGCTCGTGGAGGTGCACGAGGTTGCCGTGGTGGTCGCCGAGGATCTGCACCTCGACGTGCCGCGCGCGCGCAATCAGCTTCTCGAGATACACCTCGTCATTGCCGAAGGCGGCGCGTGCCTCGCGGCGCGCGAGCGGCAACAGCTCCCTGAGCTGCATCTCGTCCTCCACCGCACGCGTGCCGCGCCCGCCGCCGCCCCAGCTCGCCTTGATCATCACCGGGTAGCCGATCGCGTGCGACAGCCGCACGCACTCGCTCAGGTCGGCAGGCAAGGGCCCCGTGGCCGGCATCACCGCGACCCCGGCCGAGACCGCGAGCTCGCGCGCCGCGATCTTGTTGCCGAGCAGCTCCATGGTGTCGGGCTCGGGGCCGATGAAGATGACGCCGGCGCGAGCGCAGGCGCGCGGCAACTGCGGGTTCTCGGCCAGCAGCCCGTAGCCCGGGTGAATGGCATCGACCTGCGCCTCGCGCGCGATCCGCAGGATGTCGGCGATGTCGAGATAGGCCTCGACCGGCTGCTTGCCCGGACCTACGAGGTAGGCTTCGTCCGCCTTGGTGCGGTGAAGCGAGAAGCGATCCTCCTGCGAGTAGATCGCCACCGTGCGCAGCCCGAGCTCGTTCGCCGCGCGCATGACGCGAATGGCGATCTCTCCCCGGTTGGCGATCAGGATGCTGCGGATCCGCTGCGACGGGGCGGCTTTCACCTTAAGATCCACCACTTAAGATCAACGGGAGGGCCGCGACACGCACGTGTCGCGGACCGCTTCGATCATAGCCGCTTTGGGGGACCCCATGTCGCGCCCGCAGACCAACATACTCCGCTGCCTGCTGCTCGCCGCCGCGGCACTGCTCGGCTCAAGTCCGCTGCCCGCCGCCGATCACCCGCTGGTCATCGTCATCCACGGCGGCGCGGGCGTGATCGAGCGCGCGCACATGACGCCGGAGCGCGAGGCCGCGTATCGCGCCGGACTCGGCGCGGCGCTCGATGCCGGCTACGCGGTGCTCGAGCGCGGCGGCGCGGCGCTGGATGCGGTGGCTGCCGCGGTGCGCACCATGGAGGACGACCCGCAGTTCAACGCCGGCCGTGGCGCGGTGCTGAACCATGACGGTATCTGCGAGCTCGACGCCGCCATCATGGACGGCGCGGCGGGGCGCGCCGGCGCGGTCGCCGGTGTCCACCACGTGAAGAATCCGCTGGATCTTGCGCGGCTGGTGATGGAGAAGTCGCCGCACGTGCTGCTCGCCGGACAGGGTGCCGAGGAGTTCGCGCTGTCGCAGGGCGTAGTGCTCGTCCCCGCGAGCTACTTCATCACCCCGGAGCGGGTGCGCGAGCTCGAGGAGGCGAAGCGCACCGCGGCCGGGCGCGAGCCGACGACGCCGCTGCCGATGCGGCCGTCCGCCCCGAAGGGCATGGGTACGGTGGGCGCCGTGGCGCTCGACGCTCAAGGTCGCCTCGCCGCCGCCACCTCCACCGGCGGCCTCACCAACAAGCTCTACGGGCGCGTCGGCGACACGCCGATCATCGGCGCCGGCACCTACGCGAACGAGTCCTGCGCGGTCTCCGGGACCGGGCAGGGCGAGTTCTACATCCGCCAGGTGGTCGCCTACGACATCTGCGCCATGATGCAGTACCAGCACCTGTCGCTCGCCCGGGCGGTCGACACCATGATCCACGACAAGCTCCGCCGCACCGGCGGCGAGGGAGGCGTGATCGCCCTCGACAAGGACGGCAACGTCGCCATGGATTTCAACAGCCCGGGTATGCACCGCGGCGTGCGCGACTCGCGCGGGCGGCGCGAGATCGCCATGTACCGCGACGCCAACTGACCCACGGAGGAGCGCCATGTACGCCATCGCCATTCACGGAGGAGCCGGCGCCGTGCCGCGGGCGACGCTGTCGGCGCAGCGCGAGCAGCGCTATCGCGCCGGTCTCGAGGCGGCTCTCGATGGCGGCTACGCCGTGCTCGAGCGCGGCGGCTCGAGCCTGGACGCGGTGACCGAGGCGGTGCGCATCCTCGAAGACGATCCGCTGTTCAACGCCGGTCGCGGTGCTGCGCTGACGCGCGAAGGCTCCGCCGAGCTCGATGCGGCGATCATGGACGGCCGCAATCTGCGCGCCGGCGCGGTCGCCTGCGTGCGGCACGTCAAGAACCCGGTGGAGCTGGCACGGCGGGTAATGGAGAAGTCGCGGCACGTGCTGCTCGTCGGACCCGGGGCCGAGGAGTTCGCGCTCGAGGAGGGCATGCCGCTGGTGCCGAATGTCTACTTCCGCACTCCCGAGCGTCAGGCCCAGCTCGAGCACGAACAGCGCGGCGAGCGGGTCTCGGACCTGGTGCCGCCCCGAGCGACAGAGCCAGCTGGGGGCACCGTGGGTGCGGTGGCCTGCGACCGCGATGGCAACCTCGCCGCCGCCACCTCCACCGGCGGCATGACCAACAAGCGCCCGGGGCGCGTCGGCGACTCGCCCATCATCGGTGCGGGGACCTACGCCAGGAACGGCGTGTGCGCGGTGTCGGCCACCGGGCACGGGGAATACTTCATCCGCGCAGTCGCCGCGCACCACGTGTGCGCGGCGGTCGAGTACCGCGGGCTCAGGCTCGAGCAGGCAATCCATGAGCTGCTGCACGAGATCCTCAAGGGGCTGGGGGGCGATGGCGGCCTGATCGCCGTCGACGGCGGCGGCCACATCGTCATGGACTTCAGCACCGAGGGCATGTACCGCGGTGCGCGCGACTCATCCGGCCGCAGCGAGCTCGCGATCTACTAGATTGGCTGAAATCGCAGGAAGCGATTTCGGCGGACATCACCCTGGGTTTCCGCCGGCAAAAAGCGTGGTTTTTGCCGGCTGCGCATCAGGGAGCGCGACCTGCAAGTCGCCAGGGCCGCGACGCAACGCGCTCGGCGGTTGCGCCTCCCATCTCGCCCACACACGCCGCAGGTGCTGCGCCGAGCCGAAGCCGGCGCGCACCGCCACGCGCTCGAGGTCGAGGCGGCTGCCGCTCACGAGCTGCCGTGCGAAGGCGTAGCGGATGAGCTGCACGTAGTCGAGGGGCGAGCAGCGCGCGTGCTCGGCAAACAGCCGCGCGAGGTTGCGCGGCCCGGTGCAGGCGACGGCCGCGAGCTGCGCCGCGTCCCAGCGGGCCGCCGGATCGCGCGTCACCGCGTCCTGCACCCGGTGCACCGCCGGATGCAGATGATTGCGGTGCATGACCCAGGGCGAGAGTGCCGGATCCGAGCCGGCACGACGCAGGTACACGACCAGATCACGCGCCACCTCGGCGGCGACCCTGGGTCCCAGCTGCGCCCCGATGACGTGCAGCGCCAGATCGAGGCCGGCGGTGACGCCGGCACTGGTCGCGAGCGTGCCGTCCTCGACAAAGATGCGGTTGTCGTGCACGTGCGCCCGCGGCTCGACGCGCCTGAGCTCCTCGAGGTGCGCATGATGGGTGGTGCACTCGCGCCCGGCGAGGAGTCCCGCGTGCGCCGCGATGACGCTGCCGGTGCACACGCACAGCAGCTGCGCGCGCTCGGCGGCGCCGCCGCGCAGCCACTCGATCGCGCGCCGTGCAGCGCTCTCCTCGGGGTCGATCGCCGCACCGCCGATACCGGTCAGGATCAGGATCGACGCGGGCTCGAGCCCGACGGGCAGCGGCTCGAGCGCGCCCAGCGTGAGACCCACTGCCGCCGTGACGCTCGGCTGCGGCGCCACGAAGCGCAGGCGATAGCTCCCCGGCACGCGCCGCTCGGCGCAGCGGAAGGCATCGGCGCTCCCGGCCACGTCGAGCAGCACGACGTTCGGCAGCAGCAGGAACACCACCTCGCGCACGGCGGCTTCAGGCGCGGCGCGCGGCCGTCAGCCCCAGGCGTCAGCGCTCGAGACGATGCGCGCGAAGCGCTGCTCGAGCACCAGCTCGGTGCGCTCGCGGATCTCGGCCGCCGAGACCTCGCGGCCCGAGCGGGTGCGCATCGGGAAAGTGAGGGTCGCGTCCGTCACGTAGCGCACCTTGAACCCCAAGTCCGAGGCGTGCCGGGCGGTGGTCTCGCAGCACTGCTCGGTGCGGATGCCGGTGATGAGCAGCTCGCCGATGCCGCGCGCGCGCAGCCAGGACTCGAGCGTCGCGCCCGTGGCGTCGGTCCCGAGGAGCGCCGAGTGCACCTGCTTGCGAAACACCGCGTCCGCCTTGAGGCTGAGCTCCGGCATGGTGCGTACCAAGCCGGAGGCGGCGGTGAAGGGATTGGCGGCGTCATCCCCCGGCTCCTGGTGAAACACCTGCACCAGCGCCGCGCCCTGCTCGCGGCTGCGGTCGACGAGCGCCTGAACGTTCCTGAGGAAGGCCGGCAGCTCCTCGGCGCGGAAGTACGGCCGCTGACGGAAGGATTCCTGCACGTCGATGACCAGCAGTGCCTGCTGCATGAGCTCTCCGTGACATTCGTGAGAAAACGGCTATATGGTGAGGCAGCCACAGAAGCCTGGCTACTGCTGTTCACGACACGTACAGGTCAAAAACGGACAGGCAAGTGCCCCCGGCCGGCCCGCCCCTGCGGGGTGCGCAGGCGGGCTGCGCTGCGCCCGGCCGCCATTACCCCCGGCAGCGGACTTCGCCCTAAACTACGCGCCATCTGAAGCGGCGCTTACGGCGCCGCCTCCTGGACGAGAAAATCAAGAGGGAGAACAGAACCATGCTGCCGATGACGCTCAGGATCCCGTTGCTCGCCTGTGCTGCGCTCGCCGGACTTGCGGTGAGCGCCCTCGCGTGGGCCGCCGATGCGCCGCCACCGCAAATCCCGACCTGCGACAAAAAGATAGGAACGCTCGCGGTGACCGAGCCCGAGAACAAGTGGTGGCTGCAGTACAACCTCGATTCCCCCGAGGCGCTGATCAAGGTGTTCGTGTCGCAGTCGAAGTGCTTCACGCTGCTCGATCGCGGCAAGGGGCTCGCGGCTGCCGAGAAGGAGCGCGCGCTCGCGAGCTCGGGCGAGATGCGCGGCGGCTCGAACATCGGCAAGGGGCAGATGAAGGCCGCCGACTACGTGCTGGTGCCGGATGTGGTCACCAAGAACAACAACTCCGGCGGCAGCCGCGTCGGCGGCATCCTGGGTGGCATGCTCGGCGGCGTCGCCGGCGCCGTAGTGGGCGGCATCAGCTTGAAGAGCAAGACGGCGGACGTGGTGCTGACCCTCACCGACGTGCGCTCCACCGAGCAGGTAGCGCTCGAGCAGGGCCACTACAAGAAGACCGACCTCGGCTGGGGGGCCGGTGGCGGCGCGTTCTTCGGCGGCTTCGCGGCCGCGGGTGCGAGCAGCTACGCCAACACCGAGATCGGCCAGGTCGTGACGATGGCCTACCTCGACTCGTACACCAAGCTAGTGAACGACATCAAGGGCATGAACCTGAACGCCAAGGCCGACAACGTCACGCAGTCGGTGACCATGGCGAAGCCCGGCAAGATGTACAGCGCCGCCAGCGTCAAGGCGCCGGTGGTGCGCGACCTCGATCCCGGCATGACGCTCTACCCGAGCGGCGACAAGGACGGGATCTGGTGGAAGGTCACGGACGAGCTGGGGAACGAGGGCTGGGTGCCGTCGACGCTGTTCCAGCTGGCGAAGTAAGCCGCGGCAGCGCCGTCGTTCTCGCGGACGGACCGGGGGCGGCGGCCGGCGCGGACACCCGGGGGTGAGGCTCCGCCGCACGCACCTCGGCGGCGAGCAGGGTCAGGCCGTGCATCTGCGCCCGCTCGAGGGTGCGCGGTTCGCCGAGATTGGCGGCGCTGAGGAGCTCGCGCCACACCTGCGGCCGCCCGGGCCACCGGGGGCGGAGCCAGTGCGGATGGCGCTCCGCGAGCGCGTGAATCCGCCGCAGCGTCAGGCCGCCGATCAGCCCGGCACACGCCGCCGGCATCCCGAGCAGCAGTTGCGCTGCGGCCAGCTGCGTGCGGGCGAGGTGCCAGCCGAAGGTGAGCACCAGGCGGGCGACTTCCACCGTCGCCGGCACGGTGAAGAACGCGGCGGCACCGCCGGCGGCTGCCGCATCTGCCACCTGCCCGGGCGGCGCGAGCCGCCAGCGCGCGCCATCGGCAAAGCCGGCATCGAGCAGCAGGTACGGACAGGCGGCGGCGCGGCGCAGCGCCGGCGGCTCGAGCTTCGCGCCGAACGCCCCCAGCTCGCGCAACAGCGGCGGTGACTGCGCCGCGTGCAGCGCACACTCGAGCGTCGCCTGCTGCAGCAGCAGCGTGAGGCCGAGCTCGTTGAGCTCCGTGAGCGACTCGAGCGTCTCCGGGCGCAGCCACGAGCTGGCGTGGCGCGCGTCCTCGGCCGCGTGCGCGGCGTCGCTCCCGCATTGCAACAGCATGGCCTCTCCCTTCAGCCGATGCGCCATGGTAGCCGAGCAGCGCGCCGGCGCCAGAGTGACTTTGGGAATTTTTTACCAAATTTCAGCGATTGCGTTTTGTGGAAATTACACCAAAATGTACGGCACCCTCGGCCGCCGGGCAGTCCGCATGCGCATCTCCGACGATCGCTACCACCGCGAGCGGCTGCGCATGGAGCTGGCGCTGCGCTTCCTGCGCCACGAGGCGCGCACGCACACGATCCGCACCTGGACCGGGCTGTCCGACGATCGCATCCGCAAGCTGTACCGCTCCTACATGAGCCACGCGCGGCGCCATCTGCCGCGCCATCGCGGCAAGTCACCGCACCAGGTCGCCTACTTCACCCGCTCGCAGCAGCTGCAGCGCGAGAGCGCGCTGCTGGCGAGCGCGCTGACCCTGCTCGGCGTGCTGCCGGAGCGCAGCGAGGATGCGGCGGCGGCGTTCCCCGGCCTCAGGCGCGGCGAGCTGCTGTGCGAGGCGTTCGAGGCGTATCGCACGCTCATTCCCACAGCGCAGATCTCCTTCGAGCATGCGGTGTTCCTGGCGACCGCGCTGACGCGCGGCGATCAGCTGCGCCTGGGAGCCTGCACGGGCTGCGGCAGCCTCATCGTCACGGAGCGCTTCCCGGCGCGCCTGCTGCGCTGCCAGCAATGTGCCGCTGTGCCGCGCACGCATGCCGCTGCGGGTGCCGCCGCCGGGCGCGGCGGCGCACACTGATAGAATGCGCCGCCACCGCAGGTGCGGTGAACGGCGCACATGGACCCCGCTAAACCCAACTTCTTCGCAGGCCCGTACCTCGACCGCCGCGCCGAGGCGCGCGAGGACCCGGAGTGGATCGCGGCGGCGTGGGCGGACACGGCCAGCGTCTATGTGCTGTCGCGCGGCACGGCGCAGCTCGTCACCGGCGATCCGCCACGCGCGGCGCTGCTGACGCGCGAGCTGCCGCTGGTACGCTCGGCGCCCGCCGCGAGTCTGACGCTCCTCGGCTGGTTTCACGGCGCGCGCTGCGTGCTGATCACCCTGCCGCGCGAGCGCGAGATCGAGCCGCCCGCCGGCACGCGCTTCGAGGAGCTGCGGCCGCTGTCGGCGCTGCTGCCCGCCGATGAGGCGGGCTTGCTGGCCTACGCGCGGGCGCTGTCGGTGTGGCGCAAGCGCACGCATCACTGCGGCGTGTGCGGCGCGCCCACCGCGCCGACGCGCGGCGGCCACTGCCTCACCTGCACCAACTCCGGCTGCGCCGAGGAGTTCTTCCCGCGCCTCGATCCGGCGATCATCGTGCTGGTCAGCGACGGCGAGCGGGCGCTGCTCGGACGCCAGGCGAGCTGGCCGCCGCGGCGCTACTCGACCATCGCCGGCTTCGTCGAGCCGGGCGAGAGCCTCGAGGATGCAGTGGCCCGCGAGGTCGAGGAGGAGACCGGCGTCACCATCAGCAGCGCGCGCTACGACTCGTCGCAGCCCTGGCCGTTCCCGTCCTCGCTCATGCTCGGCTTCCAGGCGCGCGCTGCCCCGGGAAGTGCGGTGCGTGTCGGCGGCGAGCTCGAGGACGCGCGCTGGTTCACGCGCGCACAGCTCAGCTCGGGCGAGGCGCTCGCACCACCCTCGCACTCGATCTCCTGGCGCCTGATCTCCGGCTGGCTCGAGGGCGGGTAGGCGCGCATGTGCCTGCTGGTGCTCGCCTGGGGTGCGCACCCGCGCTATCGACTCGTGGTGGCCGCCAACCGCGATGAGTACCACGAGCGCCCCGCCGCAGCGCTCGGCAAGTGGCCGCAGCCGCCCGGAATCCTCGCCGGCCGCGACCTGCGCGCGGCGGGCACCTGGCTAGCGCTCGATCCGGCGCGGCGCTTCGGCGTGGTCACCAACTTCCGCGAGCTGCAGGCACCTGAACCGGCGGCGCCCTCGCGCGGCAGCCTCATCCCGCAGTATCTGGCCGGCGCGCAGGGTCCGCGGGAGTTCTTCCGGCGACTCGAGGCGAGCGCCGCGGACTACTCCGGCTTCAACCTGCTGCTCGCCGACGCGGACTCCCTCTGGTACGGCTCGAACCGGGCCCAGCCGTTCGCGCGCGAGCTGCCGCCCGGGGTCTACGGGCTGTCGAACGAGCTGCTCGACACGCCGTGGCCGAAGCTGGTGCGCGTCAAGGCGCGCTTCAAACAGTGGCTCGAGGAGCCGCGGGCGACGGCCGCCGGCCTGTTCGCACTGCTCGCGGACCGCACTCAGGTGGTCGATGGCGGCGCGCAGCTTCCCAGGGGCGGCCTGCCGCCGGACTGGGACCGGATACTGTCGGCGCCCTTCGTCGTGCACCCGGCCTACGGCACGCGCTGCTCGACGGTCGTGCTGCTGGAAGACGGCGGCGAGGTGTACCTCGCCGAGCGGCGCTTCGACTCCGCAGGTGAGCAGGCCGGCGAAACTGAATTCCGGCTGAATGCGGGTGACTGGCCATAACTAATAGCCGTACCGTGCGTGGAACCGCCGCGGCGCCGTGCGCTCTGACTTAAAGAGCGCCGAGCGGTTGCGCTCACGAGCCTCTAGAATTCCTCCAATTTCCCGACTGCACGTCGAGATGGCGCAGCGCACAGTTAAGCCTCGGGCCCGCCGCAGGCACCGGCGGGGTCCGGCGGCCACCATGGTTGCGCTCGCCGCCGTGCTGCTTAGCCTCGCCGGCGCCCCGGCACAGGCCGCCGCCGGCGTCAACGTCGAGGTGCGCGGGGTGGACGAGACGCTGCGATCCAACGTGCTCGCTTACCTGAGCTTCGAGCGCTACAAGAAAGGCGGCGTCGACCTCACCCCCGACATGATGGAGCGGCTGCACAACAGGGTGGAGCGCGAGGTGCAGGAGGCGCTGCGCCCGTTCGGCTACTACGAGCCGCAGGTGAGCTCCACCGTCACCGATCTCGGCAAGGGCGAGTGGCGCGTCGTGGTCGACATCAAGCCGGGCCGGCCGGTGCTGGTGGGCAGCATCGTCGTCAAGGTGACCGGCCCCGGCGAGCGCGACCCGCTCTTCAAGCGCATCCTCGCGCATCCGCTCCTGAAGAGCGGCGAGCGGCTCAACCAGGCGGCCTACGAGGCGCTCAAGGGCGACCTGCAGCGCACCGCTGCGACCTACGGCTACTTCGACGCCAAGCTCATCCGCAACGAGCTGCTGGTCGATCCGCCGAACTACAGCGCCAGCATCGCGCTCGAGATGCAGACCGGCGAGCGCTACCGCTTCGGCCCGACCACCGTCGAGCAGCACGTGATCAAGGAGAGCCTGCTGCGGCGCTACCTGCGCTACCGCGAGGGTGACCTGTACGATCTCACCCAGGTGCTGCGTACCCAGTTCGCGCTCGATGACACGCAGTACTTCAGCAACCTCGAGGTGCGCCCCGGCACCCCGGATCCGAACACGCGCATCGTGCCGGTCGACATCCACGCCGATGCCAATCGCCGCCATCGCTATTCCTTCGGCGCCGGCTATGCCACCGACACCGGCGCGCGCGCCACGCTCGGCTTCGAGGACCACCGCATCAACGACAGCGGCCAGAGCTTCAACTCGCAGCTGCAGTTCGCCCAGGTCACGCGTTATGCGGTGCAGACCGCCTACATCTTTCCGGTCGGCGACCCGGCGGTCGAGCACTTCGCCGTGAACGGCAGCATCGAGCAGCAGACGCTCGCCGACGTGACCGCGTACACGCTGTCGGCGGGCCCGAGCTTCACGGTGGTGTCCGACGGCTGGCAGCACGTGTGGAAGCTGTTCGCGGTGCGCACCACCAGCGAGGACATCAACGGCACCACCACCGACCGCCTGCTGGTGCCGGAGGTGGATCTCGCCTCGGTGCCGAAGGACTATCTCGGCGAGCCGCTGTTCCAGTATCCGTTCGTCGCCACGCTGCGCGGCTCCGACAGCGTGCTCGGCTCGGACTCCAACTTCATCCAGCTGCACGTGCAGCTCGAGAACGTGTTTCACCTCGGCGGCCCGTGGCACCTGCTGCTGCGCGAGGAGGCGGGGGCGAGCCTGGTGTCGGGCTTCTCGGAACTGCCCGCGATCTACCGTTTCTTCGCCGGCGGCGACAACAGCGTGCGCGGCTTCTACTACAATCAGCTGTCGCCGACCGAGCCGTTTTGCACGGTTGGCCCCAACGGCAAGTTCCTGCTCACCGCCAACGGCAGCTGCCAGAGCATCGGCGGCTACATCAGGGTGGGCGGCAAGGACATGGTCACCGGCACGGTGGAGGTGGTCCACGATCTGCCGCGCAACTTAGGTTTGGCGACCTTCGTCGACTACGGCAATGCCTTCGATCACTTCGGCACCAAGCTGTTCTATTCGGCGGGCATCGGGCTGCGGTTCCGCACCCCGGTGCTGACGCTCGGCGTCGATATCGCGCAGCCCATCAATAACCCCGGGGCCGGGCCGCGCCTGCACATCAACTTCTCGCCGAAGCTGTGACGGCCTCACCATGCGCCGCCTGCTGATCCTCGCCGTCGCCTGCCTGCTGGTGCTGCTGATCGTGGTGGTGCCGGTGACGCTCATCGGCTGCGCCGTGTTCACCGAGTCGGGACTGCAGTTCGTCGTGCGGCACATCCCCGAGCGCCTGGGTCCCGTGCGTCTCACCATCGTCGGCGTGCGCGGCACGATCGCGAGCGGCCTGCACGTCGATCGCGTCGAGATCGACCACGAGCTGGTGCACCTCACATTCGAAGGCATCGACGGGCGCGTGGCGCTGGCGCCGCTGCTGCTGCAGACCATCCGCTCCCCGAACGCGACGATCCACAGCGCACTCATCGACGTGAAGCGGCGTACGCACCCCTCAACGCCCGGGCCGCCGCCGCCGTTCGTGCCGCGCTGGCTGCTGATCAGCGCCGAGCACACCACCGTCGATGACGCGGTGCTCACGGTGTTCAACGGCGTACGGCTCGAGGCCACGCACATCACCGGCGCCGCGGTGCTGCGCCACCGCACGATCCGCTTCTTCCAGGCGCAGGGGAATCTGTTCGACGCCCGCATCAACGCCATCGGCGAGCTGCTATCACGCGATCCGCTCGGGATCGAGGGCCAGGGACATCTCGACTGGGCGCCCGCCGGACAGCCCGCGTGGAGCGTCGACGGCTCCGCCAAGGGGGATCTCAAAGAGCTCAAGATCAGCGCGCACGCGCTCAGCCCGTTGCGCGCCGATTTCACCGGGGCGGCGCTCGATCTCACCAACCACTGGCACATCGTGGGCGATGCCACGGTGCAGAATTTCGACCTGCGCGCCTGGGGCATCGCTTCGCCCCTCGGCGCGATGACGGCGCGGCTGGCGGTGGGCTGGGACGCCGCGGGCTTCACCGGCCACGGCACGGTCGAACCGCCGGGCCTGCATGCCGGCGCTTTCGAGGCGCGCTTCGACGGCTCGTTCGCCGGTCACACGCTCACGGCGAAGCACATGGAGGTGCGCCACGGGCCTTCCGGTGCGCACGCGCAGGGCTCGGGCACCTTCGCCATCGTTGCCAACGGCCCGAAGCTCGATCTGACCGGCAGCTGGGAGAACTTCCGCTGGCCGCTGACCGCGCGCGAGCCCGCGGTGCAGAGCGCCGCGGGAAGCTTCACGCTCGAGGGGCTGCTGCCTTATCACCTGCACGCGCAGGGCACGGCGAGCGTCGGCGACTTCGCGCCGAGCGCCGTGGAAGTGACCGGCACCCTCGGCAAGGACAGCTTCGCGTTCGAGCACGCCGCCGTGGATCTCTTCGACGGCCATGCCGAGGTCACGGGGGCGGTCGCCTGGACACCGCGCGACACCTGGTCGGTGAGCGGGCAGTTCACCGGCATCAATCCGGCGGCGCTGCGGGCCGACCTTCCGGGAAGCCTGAATTTCTCACTCAGCGCCTCCGGGCGCGGCTTCGCTGCCAGCGGCGACCAGAGCGTCACGGTGCAAAATTTAAGCGGCCGGCTGCGGGGCGCGCGCGCCAGCGGCGGCGGCACGCTCGAGCGAACGGGCGGCGCACTGAGCTTCGAGCGGGTGCGTGTGGCACTGGGCGGCACGACGCTGGCTCTCGATGGCCGCGCGGCGGACACGCTCGACCTGCGCTTCAACGTGTCGAGCTCCGACCTCAGCCTGTTCGCCGCCGACGCCCAGGGCGAGCTCAACGCCGCGGGCACGCTGCGCGGCACGCGCACGGATCCGGTGATCGTGGCGAGTGGCCACGGCCAGGCGCTGAGCTACGAGGGAATCGAGCTCGCGCGGCTGGATGCCGACATCGACTTCGACGCGACCGATACCGGACGCCCCGTCAAGATCGACGCGCGGCTCAGCCGCCTGAGCTACGCGGGCCACAGCTCTCGACAGCCTCGGGCTGAGTGTCTCGGGCCCGCCCGCGAGCTACCAGGCGCATCTCGACGCCGCAGCCGAGGGGCTCGCGCTCACCGCGCAGGCCGACGGCGCCTACGCGCACGGCGTGTTCCAGGGCGAGCTCAGCGCGCTCGCCGTGAAGGGCCGCGATGCGCTCAACCTCGCACTCGAGCACCCGGTGGGCCTCAGCGCCTCGCTTGAGCACCTGCGGGTCGAGTGGCTGTGCCTCGCGGGAACGCCGGGGAGCCTGTGCGCGGACGCCGACTGGACCCCGCAGCACTGGTCGGCAACACTCATGAGCAACCAGCTGCCGTTGAGCGCGCTCACCGCCGGCATGACGCCGGCGGTGCAGTACCAGGGCACGATCGACCTGCTGGCGCGCGCGGCCGGCGGCGCGCTCACCCCCATCACCGGCACGCTGCGCGCGCAGCTCACCGATGCGGTGCTGGCGCACCGCCTGGCGAGCAAGAAGATCGAGCACAGCCGCATCGGCTCGGGGACGGTGACGGCGAGCGCCACGCCCGACGCGCTCAGCGTCGCGGCCGTGCTCGAGGACGGCGACGTCGGCAGCATCCGTGCGCGTGCCGACGCGCAGCGCGGCAGCGGGCGCTGGCAGGACATGCCGTTGAGCGGCGCGGTACACGCCGAGACCTCGGACCTCGGCCTGCTGTCGCTGTACTTCCCCGACATCGATCGCGCCGCAGGCCAGCTGCATACCGACATCAACATCGGCGGCACGCTCGGCGCACCGCTCATGAACGGCACCCTGAAGCTCGCGGGCGGCGAGCTCGACCTCTACCAGGTGAACCTCGGGCTGCGCCAGGTGGCGCTCGAGGCGCACCTGAGCGACTCAGGGCTCGACTTCAACGGCAGCGCGCACGCCGGCGCCGGCAGCGCCGCCGCGAGCGGCCATCTCGAGTGGCGCAACCTCCTGCCGCACGGCAAGTTGCACCTCGAGGGCACGAGCCTGCGAGTCGCGGACACGCCGGAAGCGCAGATCGACGCCTCGCCGAATCTCGACTTCGACGTGCAGGGCCGGCGCATCGAGGTGACCGGCAAGGTCACGGTGCCGTTCGCGAAAATCCAGCCCAAGGACATCACCAACGCGGTGCGCACCTCGCCGGACGAAGTGATCGTCGGCGGTGAGCCGCAGAACCCGGCAGCGCGTTTCGAGGTGATGAGCACCATCACGCTCACGCTCGGCGACAAGGTGACGGTCGATACGTCGGGACTCACCGGCCGTCTCACCGGCAGCGTCACCATCAGCAGCGGCTACGACGCCATCACCCGTGCGACCGGCGAGCTGTCGGTGGCGGACGGCAAGTACCTCGCCTACGCGCGCAAGCTCGACATCCAGCGCGGCCGGCTCATCTTCAGCGGCGGCGCGATCGACGATCCGGGCATCGATCTGCGCGCCATCAAGGAATTCCCCGACGTGACCGCCGGCGTCAACGTGCGCGGCACGCTGCAACTGCCGCGCATGTCGTTCTTCTCCGACCCGCCGCTGCCGCAGTCGCAGATCGTGTCGCTGATCCTATCGGGCGGCTCGACGCAGTCGACCGCGAGCAACGCGGCCATCGGGCAGGGCGCGGCGCTGCTCGCCGCGCAGCTGGGCTCGCGCGTCGGGCTCCCCGACGTGAGTCTCGAGACCGACCCGATCGCCAACGAGACCTCGCTGGTGCTCGGCCGCTATCTGACGCCGCGCCTGTACGTGAGTTACGGCGTGAGCATCACCGAGACACTCAATACGCTCAAGCTGCGCTACACACTCGGCGATCACTGGGTCGTGAGGACCGAGCTCGGCACCGCGCGCGGCGCGGACCTGGTCTACTCGATCACCAAGTAGCAGCTAAGCTACTTGCTGCAGTCGCCGATACGGTGCGCCTTCATCTTGATCGTGACCGTCTGCCCCTTGTCGCTGGTCGAGACCATCACGCCCTCGAAGGAATCGGCGGCGAAGCTGCCCTCGAAGTGCGCCGTGTTGTGCGCGCACTGGGTGGTGAACTTCAGCTGGCCGCCGCTCACCGAGCGCTCGGTGACCTGGCAGTTCTGTTGCTGCCCGCTCTTGCCCTGCGAGATCTGCTGGCTGACGTGATCGACGTCCGCCTGGCTGATGCAGTGCTGGCTGACGTTCGGCTTCTGCATCATCGCCAGCGCCTGCGGCGGCATCTTAGCCGCCACGTCAGGCGGCAGCTGCATGTCCATGGTGCTGGTGAACTCGTACATCCCCGGCGTCAGGCCGAGCGTCTGGGCGTACAGGGCGAATGACACGCCGGCGGCGGCGGCGAGCGCCGCGGCACGGATGGCGCGGATCGAGCGTCGTGACTGCATGGAACTCCCCCCAAGTGCGGACGGCGCGGCATTCTAGCCCAGCGCGGCCGGGCGCTTGACTCCCGTGCATTAATATGCAGAATGAGCGCATATTTATGCTTAGGCAACCCCGACCATGCTGAGCGACACGCAGCAGCTGCAGCGGCGCGGCGCGATCGTGCGCCTGCTGCGCACCGCTGCCGTGCGCAAGCAGCAGGACCTGGTGCGGCTGCTGCGCAGGGAAGGCCACGACGCGAACCAGTCCTCGATCAGCCGCGACCTGCGCGACCTCGGGGTGCTCAAGGCGAGCGGCCGCTACGTGCTGCCGCCGGATGAGCTGACGCGCGCCAACGGCGATTTCGCTGCGCTGGCGCAGTTCGTGCGCGAGCTGCGCCGTGCCGGTGCCGCGATCACGGTGCTGCGTACCACGATCGGCGCGGCGCAATCGGTCGCCGTGGCGATCGACAAGGCCGAGTGGCCCGAGGTCGCCGGCACCATCTCCGGCGACGACACCATCTTCATCGCCACCGCCAGCGCACGGGGCCAGGAAGAGCTCATCTCCCGCCTGCGTACTCTGTTCGGACTCTAACCATGCCGCCAAGCCCAAACTCAAGCGCCCCGGACGGGGGCACCACCCCCATCGTCCTCGCCTACTCGGGCGGCCTCGATACCTCGTTCCTGGTGCCGTGGATCGCCGCGACGCAGCGCCGCCAGGTGATCACCGTGACGGTCGATACCGGCGGGATCGACGCGCAAGCCGCCCGCACCCTGGCCGAGCGCTCCCGGGCCTTAGGGGCGCTCGCCCACCATCAGGTGGACGCGCGTGCACCCTACTTCGAGCAGGTGCTGCGCTTCCTCATCATGGGGAACGTGCGCCGCGGCCAGCTCTACCCGCTGTGCGTCGGCGCCGAGCGCGTCATGCAGGCGCAGACCATCGCGCGCATGGCGCGCGAGCTCAAGTCCGACACCGTGGCGCACGGCTGCACCGCAGCGGGGAACGATCAGGTGCGCTTCGAGGTCGCGCTGCGGACGCTCGCGCCCGACCTCAACGTGCTGGCGCCGGTCCGCGACCACGCGTTCAAGCGGCAGGAGGAGCTCGAGTACCTGAAGACGCGCGACCTGCCGCTGCCGCCCACCGGCGCCGCCTACTCGGTGAACCGGGGACTGTGGGGCGTCACCATCGGCGGCCAGGAGACCCTCACCTCGGTGGCCAGCATTCCCGAGGACGCCTGGCTCCTCACCCGCGATGCCTTCACGCGACCGCGTCAGGCCGAGCGTCACCTGCTGTCCTTCGTCAAGGGGCGCCCCACGGCGCTCGACGGGCGCGACAGCTCGCCGGTCGAGATCATCGAGGCGCTGGAGGCGCTCGCCGCACCCTTCGGCATCGGCCGCGGCATTCACCTCGGCGACACCATCATCGGTACCAAGGGACGCGTGGCCTTCGAGGCGCCGGCGGCGGAGGTGCTGCTCACGGCGCACCGCGAGCTCGAGAAGCTCACGCTCACCGGCCGGCAGCAGCGCATCAAGGAGCAGCTCGCGCAGCCTTACGGCGACCTGGTGCACGAGGGCCAGTTGCTCGATCCCGTATGTCGCGACATCGAGGCCCTGCTGCTGTCATCCCAGGAGCGGGTGACAGGCGAGGTGCACTTCAAGCTGCAGACCGGGAGCCTGTTCATCGAGGGGGTCGAGTCACCGTTCTCGCTCATGGCGGCCTCGCGCGGCGTCTACGGCGAGGCCGCCGGCGAGTGGTCGGCGGCGGATGCGCTCGGTTTCTCGCGTATCGTGTCGCTTCCCGGAGTCTTCTACACCCGCGCCGGCAGCAAGCCCGCCGCACAGGAGCGCTGACATGATCAGCATGCGCAGCGTCATCGTCGACAAGCTCGCCTCGGTCACCCAGGCCTGCAGCCTGTCCCACGAGGTACGCATCGCCGCCGACATCCCTGCGGAGGAGGGTGTGGTGATCGTCGTCGAGGTGCTCAACAACAAGTCGGCCTACAACACGCTCGAGCTGGTGAGCGGCCGCATGGCGAAGGTCGGCAAGGGCGACATCGTCGCGGGCGCGCTCGGGCATCGCCAGGCACTGTTCGGCTACTCCGGCCACGTGCCCGCGGCGGTCCAGCCGGGCGATGTGCTGCAGATGCTCAACATCGGCGGCGTGCTCGGAGTGTGCGACTCGATCAATCCCGAGAAGGGCAAGCCCTTCGACTGCCGGGTGCTCGGCGTGGCGCTGAACTTCCCCTACCTCGGCGAGCGCATCGGCGTGCCGGCGCGCGCCGGCTACAAGCGGCTGGAGGCGAACGCGGCGCTCGACACGCGCGGCGTTCCGGTGGTGGCGCTGGTCGGCACCTGCATGGAGGCCGGTAAGACCGCCGCCGCCTGCGCCATCATCTCGCGCATGCGCCATCGCGGGCTCACCGTCGATGCCTTCAAGGCGACCGGCGTGTCCCTGCGGCGCGACATCCTCGCGATGGAGGATGCCGGCGCACGGCGCTGCGCGATCTTTACGGACTTAGGGGTAGTCAGCACCACGCGTGCCAACGGCCCCGCGCTCACGCGCACCATGCTGACCGAGCTCGCTGCGGCCAAGCCCGACGTCGTGGTGTTCGAGCTCGGCGACGGCATCCTCGGCACCTACGGCGTGGATGCGATCCTCGAGTGTCCCGACATCCGCACCGCGCTCAGCGGCGTCGTGCTGTCCGCCAACGATCCGGTCGCCGCCTGGGGCGGCGTGCAGCTGCTGCGCGATCGCTTCCGCATCGAGCCGTGCGTCGTCACCGGCCCCGCCACCGACAACCAGGTCGGGATCGAGATCATCACCCGCCAGATGGGTGTGCCCGCCTGCAACGCCATCAGCAACGCCGCCGCGCTCGGCGATCGCGTGATCGAAGCGCTCGGCCTCACTGCCGCGGCGGCCGCATGAGCGCGCCAGTGCCGGCGGTGGTGCTGGGCGGCACCGGCTACGTCGCCGGCGAGCTGCTGCGCCTCATCGCCGGCCACCCGCAGCTCAATCTCGCCGCCGTGATGTCCGACGGCTCCCCCGGTGAGATGGTTGCGGACGCGTTCCCGCATCTGGTCGCGGCCTATCCGGAGACGCGCTTCGCGACCCTCGGCGAGGTGACCCGGCTGCTCGCCGCAACCAAAGCCGCCGCGGTGTTCTCGGCGGCACCGCACGGCGTCGCCGCCGGGCTCATCGATGAGGTGCTCAAGAGCAGCGCGCGCAGCGGCACGAACGTGCGGGTGGTCGATATCTCGGCCGATTTTCGCTACGCCTCCGCGGACGCCTACGCCGCGGTCTACAGCCACGCGCACGGCGCGCCGGCACGCCTCAAGGACTTCAGCTGTGCGCTCCCCGAGCACCTCGCGCGGCTTGAGACAGCGCACGTGAGCCACCCGGGCTGCTTCGCGACCGCGGTGCTGCTCGCCTGCGTGCCGCTGCTCGCGCTCGGGCTCACCGAGCCGGTGCTGTTCGCGAGCGGCGTCACCGGCAGCACCGGCTCGGGCCGCAAGCCCGTCGAGGGCACGCATCATCCGCTGCGCCACGGGGATCTCTACGGCTATAACGTACTCGCCCACCGCCATGCGCCGGAGATCATCGCCTGCGCGCGCGCGGCGAGCGGTGTCGAGCCGCAGCTCGCCTTCGTGCCGCACTCCGGTCCGTTCGCGCGCGGCATCCACGTGACGGTGCAGGCGAAGCTGACGCGCGCCCTGGACACGACGGCAGCGCGCGGCGCGCTGCGCGAGTATTACGCGCGCGCGCCGTTCGTGCGGGTCGCCGAGCGTGCACCGCACGTCAAGGAGGTCGCGGCGAGCAACTACGCGCACCTGGGCGTCGCCACCGACGGCCGCACGATCGCCGTCATGTGCGCCATCGACAATCTCGTCAAGGGCGCCGCCGGCGGCGCCGTGCAGTGGATGAACCGGATGCTGGGCTTCGCCGAGACCGAAGGTCTCACGCAGCCCGCGCCCGGCTGGACCTGAAAGCGCACCCCATGCCGAAGAAGACCCCGACGGCGACGGCGACGAGTACGCACAGCAGCGGCCGCCGCACGATGAAGCCGCCACCGCAGCGCGATTTCCAGGCGCAGGTGTTTGCGCAATACCCGGTCGAAGTGGCCGCCGCGCAGGGTGTGTGGCTCACCAACACGCGCGGCGAGCGGCTGCTCGATCTGTACGGCGGACATGCGGTGGTGGGCTTAGGCTACGCGCACCCGGAATGGACCGCAGCGCTGGCGCACCAGGCCGGCGAGTGCCAGTTCCAGAGCAACGCGGTGGCGATGGAGGTGCGCGCCAAGGCCGCGCGCCGCCTGGTGCGCTTCTCCAAGCTGCCGTTCAGCAGTGTGTTCTTCGTCAACAGCGGCGCCGAGGCGAACGAGAACGCGCTCAAGGTGGCGCTGCGCATGACCGGCCGCACGCATGTCGCCGCCATCGAGGGCGGCTTTCACGGCCGCACCGCCGCCGCGGGCGCGGTGACCTGGGGCGCGCAGGCCAAGTGGTACGGCTACCCCCGCACCCCGTTCGACGTGAGCTTCATTCCGCGCGGCGACATGGCTGCGATCAGCGCGCAGCTGACCAGGGACACCGCCGCGGTGATCGTCGAGCCGGTACAGGGTCTCGCCGGGGCGGTGGTGCTCGGCAAGCCGTTTCTCGCGGCACTGCGCGCGCGCTGCGATGAGGTCGGGGCGCTGCTCATATTCGATGAGGTGCAGTGCGGCATGGGCCGCACCGGCGAGCCGTTCGCCGCCAACCTCTACGGCGTACGCCCCGATCTGCTCACCACCGCGAAGGCACTCGGCAACGGCTTCCCGGTCGCCGCGCTGATGATGTCGCCGCTGGTGTCAGCCTCTCTGAAGATGGAATCCCTCGGCACCACCTTCGGCGGCGGGCCGATGGCGTGCGCGGCGGTGAACGCGGTGCTGGCGGCGATGCGCGAGCAGAAGCTCCTCGAGCGCGTGCGGCGCTTAGGTGCCTACATCCGCCGCACCTGCATTACCGGCCCGGTCACCGCCGTGCAGGGTGCGGGGCTGCTCGTCGGGCTGCGCACCACACGCCCGGCGAAGCAGGTTCACGCCGAGCTCATCGAGTGCGGCATCCTCGCCGGCACCTCCGCCGACCCGCACGTGCTGCGCCTGCTCCCACCTTATATCCTCGAGGAGCAGCACGTGGACGTGCTGCGCGATGCGCTCAAGGATCTCGACCCGTGAAGCGCTTCGTCGACTTAGGCGAGCTCACGCGCGAGGAGGTGCTGGCACTCCTCGAGCTGTCGCGGCGCCTGCAGCGCTCGCCCGAGCCGCAGGCGCTCGCCGGAAAGATCCTGGGTCTGCTCATGTTCAATCCCTCGCTGCGTACGCTCGCCTCGTTCCAGGCGGCGATGGCGCGCCTCGGCGGCAGCTCCTTCGTCATCCACCCCGGACAGGGGAGCTGGCAGCTCGAGACGCGCCTCGGAGCCGTGATGGACGGCGCCGCCGCCGAACACGTGCGCGAGGCTATTCCGGTGCTCGCCTCCTACTGCGACGTGCTCGGCATCCGCCAGTTCGCCGAAGGCAAGAGCCTCGAGAGCGACCTCGCCGAGAGCGCCTTCAACGCCATGGCGGAGCTTACGAGCACGCCGCTCGTCAACCTCGAGTCCGCGCTCAATCACCCCTGCCAGGCGCTCGCCGACTGGAAGACCATCGACGATCTCGGGGTACCGCGCGGCGGGCGCTTCGTGCTCTCCTGGGCGTGGCATCCGCGCGCGCTGCCGCTGGCGGTGCCGGCGGCGGTGCTGCACATGGCGGCCATGCGCGGCATGCAGGTGGTGGTGCTGCGCCCCGAGGGCTTTGCACTTCCCGCGCAGGTCCTGGAGCGCGCGCAGCGCGCCGCTGCCGCCGCCGGCGGCTCGGTGCGCGAGACCAGCTCGCAGACGGAAGCGCTCGAGGGGGCCGACATCCTCTACGTCAAGGAATGGGGCGCGACCGCCTGCTACGGCGATGCGGCGGGAGATGCGCGCCTGCGCAGCACCTTGAAGAGCTGGTGTGTGCGCAACGACTGGTTCACGCGCACCGCGCGCGACTGCCGGGTGCTGCACTGCCTGCCGGTACGGCGCAACACCGCGATCGCGGATGAAGTGCTCGACGGCCCGCGCAGCGCCGTGCAGCGCGAGGCCGCCAACCGGCTCACGGTGCAGATGGCCGTGCTGCACCGACTGCTGAAGCCTGAAGCCCAGGGAAACCGACCATGATCATGCATCGGGGCGACCAGACTCTCGCGATCCACGCGCTCAAGAGCGCCGCGCCCTACATCCGCATGTACAAGGGCAAGACCTTCGTCGTCAAGGCCGGCGGCGGCGTGTTCGCCGAGCAAGACGCGACCCGCACGCTGGTCGAGCAGATCGGGATCCTGCACTACTTCGGCGTGCGTGTGGTGCTGGTGCACGGCGGCGGGCCGCAGCTCACCGAGCTGTCCGCCGCTCTCGGGGTGCCGACGCAGATGATCGAGGGCCGCCGCGTGACCGATGCGCGCTCCATCGAGGTGACCGCGATGGTGCTCAACGGTCTCATCAACACGCAGCTGCTCGCCATGTGCCGCGATCTCAACATCGATGCGGTCGGCATCAGCGGCGTGGACGCCGGACTGGTGCGCGCGCACAAGCGCCCGCCGCTGCGCCTCGCCGCCGGCGGCGAGCCGGTCGACTTCGGGTTCGTCGGCGACATCGACGCGGTCGACACCAACGTGCTGAAGAAGCTCCTCGACAACGGTCTCATGCCGGTGGTGAGTCCGCTATCCGCGGATGACAACGGCACGCTCCTCAACATCAACGCCGACACGGTGGCGGCCGCACTCGGCGCCGCGCTCGGCGCGGAGAAGCTCATCCTCTGCACCGGCACTGCGGGGATCCTCGGTTCGGTCACAGATCCCGGCTCGCTCATCTCTTATACCGACCTCGCCGGCTTGCAGCGCCTGCGCGAGTCGGGCCAGATCGCCGACGGCATGCTGCCCAAGGCCAGGGCCATCGAGGATGCGCTGCGCGGCGGCGTACGGCGCGTGCACGTGGTGTCGTACCGCGCCCCCGAAGGAATCCTCGGCGAGGTGTTCACCAACGAGGGCACCGGGACCCTGATCGTCGCCGACATCAACGCCCTCACCCCGGCCGAGCAGCAGGGCGCGTCATGAGCCGGCTGTGGGACAAGGGCGCGCCGCTCGATGAGCGCGTACTGCGCTACACCGCCGGCGAGGACTACGCGCTCGATGACCGCCTGGTGCGCTACGACGTGCGCGCCTCGATCGCGCACGCCGAGATGCTGAACGCGCAGCAGCTGCTGTCGCTCACCGACCTCGACGCGATCCGCGACGGGCTGCGGGCGCTGGCCGAGGAGCACGCGCGCGGCCTGTGGCACGTCGAGCTTCAGGACGAGGACGGGCAGACGGCGCTCGAGCGCCGACTGACTGAGCGCATCGGCGCCGCCGGCGCGCGCATCCATCTCGGCCGCTCGCGCAACGACCAGGTGCTCACCGCCATCCGCCTGTACCTGCGCGAAGCGATCGAGGACCTGAGCAGCGGCGCGCTGCAGGTGGCGGACGCACTCGATGAGCTGGCGGTGCGCGAGGCGGGCACCCCGCTCCCCGGCTACACGCACATGCAGCAGGCCATGCCGAGCTCGGTGGCACTGTGGGCGGGGGGCTTCGCCGCCGAGCTGCGCGATGACACCGAGGGGCTGGGCGAAGTCGCGCGCCGCGTCGCGCGCAACCCCTTAGGGTCCGCCGCCGGCTACGGTACGCCGGGGCTCCCCATCGACCGCGACGCGACCCGCGCGGCGCTCGGCTTCAGCTCCGTGCAGGAGCCCGTGACCGCCGTGCAGCTGTCGCGCGGCAAGGCCGAGGCGCAGCTGCTGTTCGAGATCACACTGCTCATGCAGGACCTGTCGCGCTTCGCCGCCGACGTGCTGCTCTACTCGACCCGCGAGTTCGGCTTTGTCACGCTGCCGGCGGCCTTCACGACCGGCTCCTCGATCATGCCGCAGAAGCGCAACCCGGATGTGTTCGAGCTCGTCCGCGGCCGCTCGGCCACCGCGCAGGCGTGCCTGCTCGAGACACTCGCCGTGTGCGCCAAGCTCCCGTCCGGCTACAACCGCGACCTGCAGCTCATCAAGTTCCCGCTGTTCCGTGCCATTGACCTGAGCCTCGAGACGCTCGCGATCCTGCCGCCCGTCATCGGCGCGCTGCAATTCAACCGCGCAGCGATCAGACTCGACCCCGCGATCGATGCGGCCGAGGAAGCCAATCGTCTCGCGGTGCGCGAGGGCATCCCGTTCCGCGACGCCTACCGGCGCGTAGCGGCGAAACTCAAGGAGTGACGGGGGGCGCGATGCTCAAGCTGCTCGGGATCTCGGGAAGCCTGCGCCGCGGCTCTTTCAACTCAGCGCTGCTGCGTGCGGCGACGCGACTCATGCCGGAGGACGCGACGCTCGAGGTGGCGAGCATACGCGGCATCCCGCTCTACGACGCCGACGTCGAAGCGCAGGGGATCCCTCCGGCCGTGGCGCAGCTCAAGGAAGCGCTGCTGGCCGCCGCCGGAGTGCTGCTCGTCACCCCGGAGTACAACAACAGCATCCCGGGAGTGTTCAAGAACGCGATCGACTGGGCGTCGCGCCCCAACGCCGACGTGAAGCGCGTGTTCGCGGGTAAGCCGTTCGCGATCATCGGCGCTTCCCCCGGCGGCTTCGGCACCATCCTCTCGCAGGTGGCGTGGCTGCCGGTGCTGCGCACCCTCGGCACGCAATTCTGGTCCGGCGCACGGCTGCAGGTTGCGCGCGCGGCAGTGGTGTTCGATGAGGCCGGCAATCTCAAAGACGCCGCGATCGAAGAACAGCTGAAGCAGTTTCTCGCCGGTTACGTGGCGTTCGTGAGGAAGGCGGGCGCCTGAGCCTCCTGCTGCGCCTGCGGCGCGGCGCGCGCGAACTCAGGCAGCGTCTCGAGGTGCGCCGAAATCGCGCATAGCTGCGGATACGGCGCGAGATCGCAATGGAAGCGCCGCGCGTTGGCCATCTGCGGCACCAGCATCACGTCGGCGAGCGTCACCGCGCTGCCGAACATGTGCTTACCATCGCCGCTCGTCTGCTTCACGTCCTGCTCGAGCGCCTTGAAGCCCCTGGCGATCCAGTGCGCGTACCAGGCGTTCACCGTGTCCTCGTCGGCCTTGAGCGGCTGCCCGCGCAGATACTCGAGCACGCCGGAGTTGTTGAGCGGATGGATCTCGCAGGCGATGGCGAGCGCCAGCGCACGCACGCGCGCCCGTGCGACCGGCTCCTGCGGCAGCAGCGGTGGCTGCGGGTGAGTCTCGTCCAGATACTCGATGATGGCGAGCGACTGGGTGAGCGTGTGCTCACCGTCGACGAGCACCGGAACGAGTCCCTGCGGGTTGAGCGCCAGATACTCCGCCGTTCGCTGCGCGCTCACCGGCGGCCGCAGGTCGATCGCTACCGGCTGGTAGGCGAGGTTCTTGAGATTGAGCGCGATGCGCACCCGGTAGGAGGCCGAGCTGCGGTAGTAGTGATAGAGCTTCATGTGGGCGCAACGATGGTGTTGCTGAGCACTTCGAGCCCTTCGATCCCTCCCTCGAGCCGGTCGCCGGGCTGCAGCGCGCCGACGCCCGAGGGCGTGCCGGTGAAGATGAGATCGCCGGGCTGCAGGGTATAGAGCGTCGACAGCGCGGCGATGAGCTGCGGGACGTCGTACAGCATCTGACTCAGGTCCGACTCCTGGCGCCGCTCGCCGTTTACGTTAAGCCAGATGCGACCGCGCGCGAGGTGGCCGCGGCTCGCGGGACGAATCGCGGCGATGGGCGCGGAGTGATCGAATCCTTTGGAGATATCCCACGGCTCGCCGCGATCCTTGGCGGCCTTCTGCAGGTCGCGGCGCGTCAGATCGTTGCCCGCGGCATAACCGAACACGTGCTCGAGCGCCGCGGTCCGCACGATGCCGCTTCCGGCACGGCCGATCGCCACCACCAGCTCGATCTCGTAATGGAAGTTCGCGGTCCGCGGCGGGTACGGGATCGCCGCCCCGTTCGCGACCACCGCATCGGCGGGCTTCATGAAGAACACCGGCGGCGAGGCTTGCGGGTCGCGCCCGAACTCGCGGATGTGGTCGGCGTAGTTGCGGCCCACGCAGTAGATGCGGTGCACGGGGAAGCGTCCGCCGCCCTCAACGGCAACGGCCGGCTGTGCGGCAGGTGCAAAGACGAAATCGCTCATGCAGGGCTGAAGATTGCCACCGCGCGAACCGCTAGACTAGCTCGCATGAGCATCTGGCAAGTAGCGGCCACCCCGGAAGAGCTCACGGAGCGCGGCAGCCGCACGCTCCCGGGCTACCTCGGCATACGCATCACCGAAGTCGGCCCGGACTTCCTGCGCGCCACCATGCCGGTGAACGAGCACACCCATCAGCCCTTCGGCGTGCTGCACGGCGGCGCATCCGTGGCGCTCGCCGAGACGGTCGGCAGCATGGCCTCGATGCTGTGCGTCGATTCCGGGTACCTGGCTCTCGGGCAGGACATCAATGCCAACCACCTGCGCAAGGTATCGTCTGGTCTCGTCACGGCAACGGCCCGGCCGTTTCATCTCGGCAGAACGAGCCACGTGTGGCATATTGAGATCCGCGACGAGCAGGAGCGGCTGGTGTGCGTATCACGGCTGACCATGGCCGTGGTGGCGCGCCCGGCGCAGGCCTGATCCACGCCCCGCAAGAGGTGAGCCATGCCGGACAGCACCCCCACCCCACCGGTGGCCGCCGACGCCCCGCGCGTCGATGAGTCACTGGTCTCCTACACTAACGTCATCTACGCGCTGCACTCGCTGTCGGTGCTGATCGGTATCACGACCTTTCACACCATCATCGGCACCTTCGTGTGGGGTCTGCCGTCGATCGTCGCGGTGATCATGAATTACGCGCGCCGCGCGGCCACCCATGGCACCTATCTCGAGTCGCACTTCCGCTGGCAGATCCGCACCTTCTGGTACGCGGCGCTGTGGAGTGTGGTCATCTGGGCGGTGTCGGTGCCGCTGATGATCATCCTCATTGGCTTTCCGCTGCTCATCGCCGGCCATATCGCGCTGTCGATCTGGATCATCTACCGCGTGGCGCGCGGCTGGCTGGCGCTGCGCGACAAACTGCCGATGTACACCGTATGACCACGACACCCATGAGTGCCGACGCGCCGCGCGTCGATGAGTCACTGATCGGTTACACCCACGTCATCTACGCGCTGCACTCGCTGTCGGTGCTGATCGGTCTCACCACCTTCCGCAGCGTCCCGGGGAGCTTCGTGTGGAGCCTGCCGTCGATCATCGCGGTGATCATGAATTACGCGCGCCGCCAGGCCGTGCACGGCAGCTATCTCGACTCGCACTTCCGCTGGCAGATCCACACCTTCTGGTATGCGGCTTTGTGGTGCGTCGTCATCGGTGCATCCAGGGTGCCGCTCCTGGTCGGCGTCGGCGGCTCACCGCTCAACGCCGCCTTACGGCTGGCGCTGTCGATCTGGATCATCTACCGCGTAGCGCGCGGCTGGCTGGCGCTGCGCGACCGCCAGGCGATGTACAGCGCATGAGCGGCGCGGCACGCGCGTGGCTGATCGCAGCCGGCGCGGCGCTGCTCACCTGTGCCTGCGGCCAGAAGGGACCGCTCTATCTTCCCGACAAGGGCGGCACGGTGGTGACGAGCAAGCCGGCCGCGACGCAGGCGCGGCCCGCGACCCCTGCCACCGCAGCACCCGCAGCTGCCGCGCCCGCAGCTTTAACGCCCGCCGCCCCGCCGGCGCTCAAGCCCGCCGACAAGGACAAGGATCAGGATCAGCCACCGAGGCCTTAAGCCTTCAGCAGCCCGCGGATCGGGCGGGCACTCGCGCTGTTGGGAAACACGGTCGCATCGAGGGCACGCGCCGGAATGGCGAGCTGCTCCTGCAGCAGTCCCTTGAGCACGCAGCGCAGATCGAGCGTCGGCATGAGATCGCGCCCCTGGTAGAGGGAGCGCGAGGAGAGTCCCGGCCAGTCGGCAATCACCCGGCCGCCCGCCACCGCGCCGCCGACGAGCAGTGCCATGGTCGCGGTGCCGTGGTCGGTGCCGCGCGTGCCGTTGATGGCGGCGGTGCGGCCGAACTCCGTGACCAGGAGCACCGCGGTGTCGCTCCACGCGGGCCCGAGCTCGCCGCGCAGCGTCGCGAGCCCCTTGTCGAGCGCCGTCAGGCGGCCGGCGAGCTGCCCCTCGGCGCCGCCCTCGTTGGCGTGCGTGTCCCAGCCGCTGGTGTCGAAGACTGCGACCCGCGGCCCGTTCTCCTGGCGCAGGAACCCGGCCGCCGCGCGTACGATCTCCGCATAGCGATCGCCGCCAGCCGCTGCGGGCGGCCTGGCTGCCGGCGGCGCGGCAGCGGCCTGCCCCGCCGCGTCGGCTGTGGCCATGTCCTGGTCCATCCCGCCGACCATTGTCTCCGCGGCGAGTGCATCCGCCAGCCGCATCGACAGCAGCGGATCGTGCGCGTAGAGATCGGTGATGCGCGCGAGCGTATCGTCATCGAGCCCGGTGAGTTTGGACGGCGACCACGAGGTCACTTCTGCAGGCCCGCGCATCACCAGCGGCATGTTCTGACCGAGCGCCACCCCGGCGTCGCGCCGCGCCGCGCCGGGCGCCTGGGCGAGGGCACGGTTGAGCCAGCCTGACTGCGAGGCATGCGGGAGCGTCGTGCCGTTCTCCAGCACGTCCTGGCCGTCGAAGTGCGAGCGTTCGCGATACGGGCTCGCGACCGCGTGGAACACGATCAGCTCGCGCGCTCCGTAGGAGTCGTGCAGGAAGCTGAGCGCCGGATGCAGGCCGAAGAACCCGTCGAGCTGCAGCGCGCCCTTTTGCTCGCCCGGCGGGCGCAGCGCGAACTCGCCGCGCAGATTCGCATAGTCGCGATCCCCGAGGGGCGGCACTGCCGCGAGTCCGTCGAGTGCGCCGCGCAGGATCACCAGCACCAGGCGCGAGCGGCGCTGCGTCGCAGCTGCGGCGTTCGCCAGACACAGTCGCGAGGTGAGCAACGCACCGCCCGCGGCGAGCGTACCCATGCTGAGGAATTCGCGGCGCTTCAAGGGTGGGATGCGTGACATGAGTGTCTCCGGTCGTCAGCTTCAGCGGCGCATGAACTCGGGCGCGGACATCAGCAGCGTGAGCGCCTGCGAAGCGCTCGCCGCGCGGCTGATCGCAGTCCCGGTCGCATCGCTTAAGTTTGCGCCGAGCAGCTGCGGGGCGAGCGCCGCCGCGTCGCGCCGGCTGCCGAGCCGACCGCCCACGGCATCCGCCCACTCGATGCGCTTCAGCAGCGCCGAGGCGCCGTCCCAGTCGACGCTGCGATCGGGCCAGCCCGCCGGTGAGCCCGGCTGCCAGATGCGCTGCCCGAGAACTTCAAACGGCGCCAGCGGCCCGTGGCCGGCGTCCACCGGAAGCGTGAGCCCGCGGTAGCCGGAGACGATGAAGTCGCCCGGCGTCTTGTACTTCGACAGCGGCTGCTCCCACGCCTCGCCGCAATCGAGCAGCGCGCGGTACACAGGCCGCAAGTCCCCGCCGTACCCGGTGAACGCCCTGGCGAGGCGCTCCACCACCGCCGGCGGCGGCTCGTCCGCTATGAAGTGCCGCGCGAGCTTGGTGGCAATGTGCCGCGCGGTGGAGGGATGCTGGGCGAGATCGTTCAGCACTTCGACGCCCTGCCCGTAGCCGTCGTCGGGATAACGTCGCCCGAGCACCGTCCGCGTGCCCGGCTCGTGCATGGCGGGACGGAACACGAAACGTCCGGGCGGGCCGTTGGCGAACAGTCCGTTGCCCCCGCCGAGCGACCAGCCGGTGATCACCGTGGCAAAGGACGTGACGTCGGCCTGCGTGTAGCCGCCGCCTACCCCTAAGGTGTGCAGCTCGAGGATCTCGCGGCCGAGATTCTCGTTGATGCCGAGCGCGCGCCCGCGCTGGTGCAGCCCGGCGCGCAGCGCAGCCGGCGAGTGCGGACCCACGGACAGGTGGTTGTCGAGATACAGGAGCATCGCCGGGTGCGTCTCGGCCGCGACCAGCAGGTCGCCGAAGTTGCCGAGCACGTGCGGGCGGATCGCCTCACGCTCGAAGCTGCCGGCGAGCCCGGCCAGGTACTGCTTGTCGACCGACACCGCGAAGTGATTGCTCCAGAACTGCGTCAGCCGCTCGAGGAACGGGCGGTCGGTGAGCACCGCCTGGCGGAACCGCGCGCGCGCCTCGGTCGCGTAGATGGGCTTGAGAAACTGCGGCAGCTTCTGCTGCACGTCGCCGCCCGAGCGCCGCTCGAGCTGGATTTCCCGCTGCAGGGCGAACGCCTGCCCGAGTATCTCGGTCGATGGCTGCAGCCCCTCATCGGTCAGCACCGGCGCGGCGGCGGCAAGCTGCGCGCGCAGCCAGTCACGCCCATCGCCGCCGATCGCCTCGAGATCGCCCGGCCGGGCGCCGAGCCCGAAGCGATTGGCCGCGATGGTGGAGCTGAGCTGCTGCATGCCGTTGACGTCCCGACGAGCGCCTCTGCCGCGCCGACACAGATGTCTGTATAGCGCGCCAGCAGGGTGAGCGGTTGACGGGCGTCGCGGGACTTAACCTAAGTGCCGTCCGTTATACTCCCGGCCCGCCCTGAGGCTCACCTCTGCATGACGCCCTCCCCCGACCTGGTCCTCGTCGACGGCTCCTCTTATGTCTATCGGGCGTTTCACGCCCTGCCGCCGCTGTCGAACTCGCGCGGCGAGCCGACCGGGGCGGTGCTCGGCGTGCTCAACATGCTGCAGAAGTTCCTCAAGGACTTTCACCCGCAGCGCATCGCCGTGGTGTTCGATGCGCCGGGCCGGACCTTCCGCGACGAGCTGTTCGCCGAGTACAAGGCGCAGCGTCCGGCGATGCCCGACGACCTGCGCGCGCAGGTCGCACCGCTGCTCGAGATCATCGCGGCGCAGGGGCTGCCGCTGCTGCGCGTGCCGGGCGTCGAGGCGGACGATGTGATCGGCACGCTGGCGCGGCGCGCCGCGCACGCCGGCCAGCGGGTGCTCATCTCCACCGGCGACAAGGACATGGCGCAGCTGGTCGACGGCTCGATCACGCTCATCAACACCATGACCAACACGGTGCTGGACCGCGACGGAGTCAAGCTCAAGTTCGACGTCTACCCGGAGCAGATCATCGACTACCTCGCCCTCATCGGCGACAGCTCGGACAACATCCCCGGCATCGACAAGGTGGGCCCGAAGACCGGGGCGAAGCTGCTGCAGCAGTACGGCGGCCTCGATAACCTGATCGCGCACCTCGCCGAGGTGCCCGGGAAAGTGGGCGAGAATCTGCGCGCCGGGCTCACTACCCTCGAGCTGTCGCGGCGGCTCGCGACCATCCACACCGATCTCGAGCTGCCGATGTCGATCGCTGAGCTCAACCCCGGCACGCCGGATAAAGACAAGCTGCGCGCGCTCTACACGCGCTTCGATCTGCGCGCGCTGCTGCGACAGCTCGACGGCGGCGAGAGCGCCGCGTCCGCGGCGGGCGCCACGGCCAGCGCTGCCGCCGCCGGCCCGCAACCGCTGGCCGCGTCCGCGACAGCCGCCGCGCCCGCAGCGCCGCCCGTCGAGCGCCGCTACGAGACGATCACGCGCTGGGAGGATCTCGAGCGCTGGCTCGAGGCGCTGGACGCTGCCGAGCTGTTCGCCATCGACACCGAGACCACGAGCCTCGACTACATGCGGGCCGAGATCGTCGGCGTGTCGTTCGCGATCGAGCCGGGCGTCGCCGCCTACGTGCCGCTGGCGCACGTCTATCCGGGGGCGCCCGAGCAGCTCGACCGCACCCGGGTGCTGGCGGCGCTCAAGCCGCTGCTGGAGTCCGCGCGCCACGGCAAGGTGGGTCACAACCTCAAGTACGACGCGCACGTGCTGCTCAATGCCGGCATCGCCCTCGCCGGTATGCGTTTCGACAGCATGCTCGAGTCCTACGTGTGGAACAGCGTCGCCACCAACCACGACCTGGACTCGGACGCGCGGCGCTATCTCGAGCTCACCACCATCAGCTTCGAGGACGTCGCCGGCAAGGGCGCGAAGCAGCTGTCCTTCGACCAGGTGCCCGTGGACAAGGCCGCGGAGTACTCCGCGGAGGATGCGGACGTGACGCTGCGGCTGCATCAGGCGCTGTGGCCGCAGCTCGAGTCGGTGCCGCAGCTGGCGCGGCTGTATAAAGAGTGCGAGCAACCCCTCATTCCCGTGCTGCTCGCCATGGAGCATCACGGCGTGCTGGTCGACCGCGAGCTGCTGCGCACCCAGAGCCGCGAGTTCGCACGGCAGCTGCAGGAGCTCCTCCTCCAGGCACACCGCGAGGCGGGCCACGAATTCAACATCGAGTCGCCCAGGCAGCTGCAGCAGATCCTGTTCGAGCGGCTGCAGCTGCCGGTACGGCGCAAGACCCCTACGGGTCAGCCGTCCACCGCCGAGGACGTGCTCGAGGAGCTCGCGGAGAGCTACCCGCTGCCGCGCATCGTGCTCGAGTACCGGGCGCTCGCCAAACTCAAGTCCACCTACACCGACAAGCTCCCGGAGCAGGTGAACGAGCGCACCGGGCGCATCCACACCAACTATGCGCAGGCGGTCGCCGCCACCGGACGGCTGTCCTCGGTCGATCCCAACCTGCAGAACATCCCGGTACGCCGCCCCGAGGGGCGCCGCATCCGCCAGGCATTCATCGCCCCACCGGGCTGCGTACTGCTGGCGGCGGACTATTCGCAGATCGAGCTGCGCATCATGGCGCATCTCTCCGGGGACGAGAGCCTGCAGGCCGCGTTCGCCGAGGATCGCGACGTCCACCAGGCGACCGCCGCGGAGGTTTTCAGTGTCGCTGCCGATGCGGTCACGCCCGATCAGCGCCGCACCGCCAAGGTGATCAACTTCGGGCTCATCTACGGCATGTCGCCCTTCGGCCTGGCGCGAAACTTAGGCATCGAGCGCGGCGCCGCCCAGCAGTACGTCGAGCGCTATTTCCAGCGCTACCCCGGCACCCGGCGCTTCATGGACGACACGCGCGTCAAGGCGCGCGCGCTCGGCTACGTCGAGACGGTGTTCGGGCGGCGCCTCTACCTGCCGGACATCCGCTCCGGCAATACGCAGCTGCGCCAGTACGCCGAGCGCAGCGCCATCAACGCGCCGATGCAGGGCACGGCGGCCGACATCATCAAGCGCGCCATGATCGAGGTGGATGCCTGGTGCCGCCGCGCCGATTCCCCGGCGCGGCTCATCATGCAGGTGCACGACGAGCTGGTGCTCGAGGTGCGGAGCGAGGCGCTCGGCGAGGTGACGCAGGCGGTGCGCGAGCGCATGGTGAACGCCGCCACCTTAAGCGTGCCGCTCAGGGTCGACGTCGGCACGGGCGCCAACTGGGACGAGGCGCATTGAAACTCGCGCCGCCGGGCGCGGTCCTCAGTCTGAGCCGGTGCGCTCGGCCGCTGTCGCCCAGGGGCAACATGTCAACGCAATCGCAGAAAGTATGTTAGGGATGAATCCGGATCGGCAAGCTCAACGAGGTTCAGTCATGCGAAAATTTCTCGTCGCCATAGTGCTCGCGCTCGGCGCGGGCGTCGCCCAGGCCGACAACGGCATGCTGTATGTCGGCGCCGGCCTCACCAACGACAACCTGCGGGACATCGCCGCCACCAACTCCAACCTGAGCAGCACCAACTGGAAGGTGTGGGCGGGCTTTCGGCCGATCAGCCTGTTCGCGATCGAGGCCGATTACATCGATCTCGGCAGCCAGAACGTGACCTCCATGTTGGCCGACGGCACCAGCAGTACGCACATCGACTACAAGGCGTTCGCAGGCTACGCGGTCGGCTACCTGCCGATCCCGGTGCCTTACCTCGACGTCTTTGCCAAGGCCGGGCTCGCGCGCTGGACCGCGAGCGGCGCTAACAGCACTGTGATCGGCCCCGGGCCTGCCTCGATCTTCTCCCTGTCCGACAACGGCACGGAGTTCGCCTGGGGCGTCGGCGGCCAGGTGCACTTCGGGAACTTCGGCGCGCGGCTCGAGTACGAGGACTTCAGCATCCGCAATACCGGCGGCGCCAATCTCGTCTCGCTGAGCGTGTTCCTGAACGTGTTCTGATCACCATCACCGGTATCGCTTTGTGGCGCCGGCGATACAAGTGCTTAAGCAAAGTTATGATTTGAAAAGCTATTTTTTGAGAACTGGGCTGGAACTCGCGGGGCGTGCCCGCATCTAATTCAGCGAGTGCATAAGCGCTCCCCGCTTCCCTCCCTGAGCGGGTACGACCCGGTTCAATGAGACCTGTGCCGGGTTAGTCTGCCCCGGCGGCCTCTTAGAGACCGCCGGGGCTTTTTATTCCCCCAAGCCCAGCCATCCCGTCAGGACGTCCTGCGCCTCGGCGACCCCGGCTCCATCGAGCGCCGAGAACAGCTGCACGCTCGCCCGGCCCGCGAGCTGCGCGCTCACCTGGCGCAGCACCCGCAGTCCTTCCGCGCGGCCGAGCTTGTCGGCCTTGGAGAGGAGCACGTGCACGCGCTGCCCGGGCGCCACCCACGCGAGGAGTCCTTCGTCGCCCGCCGTGATTCCGCGGCGCACGTCGACGATCAGGAACAGACCCTTGAGGCACGCGCGCCCCTTGAGCGCATCGATGAGCGGCTGCCATTTGCTGCGCTCGGCCTCCGGTGCGCTCGCGTAGCCGTAGCCCGGCAGATCCACCAGGCGCTTGTGGGCGCTGAGCTCGAAGAAGTTGAGCAGCCGCGTACGGCCCGGGAGCTTAGCCGTGCGAGCGAGGCCGTGCCGCCTGACGATGGCATTGATGGCGCTCGATTTGCCGGCGTTCGAGCGACCGGCAAAGGCAACCTCGGCGCCCGCGTCGGGCGGAAACTGTTTGGGCGCCGCGGCACTCACGAGGAAACGCGCCTGCTGAAAACGGCTCATTTACAGGGGACAATCACTTCGTGCGGGGCGGAAAGCCCCGGCGTGGCCGTAGTGTACAATTCGCCGCCCCCGGTTCGCGGACACAAGCAGCGGAAAGAGAACAATGCGCGAGACTGTGAGAGTCGGCTGGATCGCCTGCACCGCCACTGCAATCGCCCTGGCGCAGGCGCAGGCTGCCGCACAAACGGCTCAGGTCGCTGTTGCTGCGAGCCCCGCTCCCGCGGCTGCACCAGCTCCCGCCCCGGCCGCCAGCGCGCCCGCCGCCGGCTCACCTTTCGCGACCGGCAAGGCAGCGAGCGGCGAGGGCAAGGCGGCGCTGTGCTCCTCATGCCATGGCCCGCAGGGCAACAGCACAAATCCCGAATGGCCGCGGCTCGCCGGCCAGAGCGCGGTGTACATCGCCGAGCAGCTGCGGCTGTTCCGCTCCGGGGTGCGCGACAACCCGATCATGAAGCCGCTCGCTGCGACTTTGAGCGACCCGGACATCAACGACCTCGCCGTGTACTACGAGGCGCAGACGCCGACCGGGCTCGAGGCGGATCCCTCCTACTGGAAGGCGGGCGAGGCTCTCTATGTCAGCGGTGATGGCGTGCGCAATGTACCGGCGTGCGTCGCCTGTCACGGCCCCGTCGGCCGCGGCAATCTCGCCGCCGGCTACCCGGCACTGCGCGCGCAGCAGTCGGTGTACGTGGTGAAGCAGCTCGACGATTACGCGAGCGGTGCCCGCTATCCGGGCCCGCATCCGGAGCAGGCGAGCCGCAACGGCACGATGATGCTGACGCTGGCGAAGCGTCTCTCTCCGCAAGAGATCCGCGACGTCGCCTCCTACGTGCAGGGCATGCGCTGACCTTGACACGAGGATTGCCGATGAAACGATGGCTCGCCCTGACGGCCCTCATTGCTTTGACTGTCGCGGCCTGCTCGCGTCAGGCGCCAGCGCCTGCCAGCGCGCCGCCGCCAGCCGCTGCACCCGCCGCCGCAGCCGCCCCGAGCGCGCCCGCGACGCCACCGGCCGTGACCTCCGGCCCCGCACCGAGCGAGATCGAGCAGGCGCGAGGCTCACAGGAATCGGCCGACGGCGCTGCGGGCGAAAAGCCCGAGTCGAGCGACGCCTCGCTCGAGCGCATGGCGGCGCTGCCGCCGGATGCGCAGCTGCCGTCGGGCCGCTGGAAGGCCGGGGTCAATTACGACCCGCTGGTGCCGGCACAGCCGACCAGCGTCGAGCCCGGCAAGGTCGAGGTGATCGAAGTCATGTGGCTCGGCTGCCCGCATTGCTATGCGCTCGAGCCCTATATACGGGCGTGGGTCAAGAGCAAGCCGGCGTGGATCGAGTTCACGCGCGTGCCGGTGATGTGGCAGGCGCCGCACCGGGCGCACGCCAAGCTCTTCTACGCGCTCAAGGCGCTCGGCCGCCCCGATCTCATCGACAAGGCCTTCGACACCATCCAGCAGCAGCGCAATCCGCTGATCGGCAACAGCGACGAAGAGTCGCTCAAGGTGGCGCAAGTCTGGGCCGTGCAGCAGGGCATCAGCGCCGATGACTTCGCCAACGCCTTCAACTCCTTCTCGGTGAACTCCGACCTGCAGCGCGCCGAGGAGCTCACCACGCGTTATCGGGTGCAGAGCGTCCCGCTGTTCGTCATCAACGGCAAATACACCACCGATGTCGGCAAGGCGGGGGGCCCGACCCAGATCGTCCAGCTCATCAACGACCTGACGGCGTACGAGCACCGGCACTAGCGGCGGAATCGCGCGCCCGACTGGATTCGAACCAGCGACCTGCAGCTTCGGAGGCTGCCACTCTATCCAACTGAGCTACGGGCGCGTTGGGGCGGGCGATGATACGCGCGGCGGGAAATGCCGTCTATTTGGCCCCGGTGCGCCTGGGACCGGCAGTGCACTGCCGCAGCGCCGGCGGCCGGCATTTCCGGCGGCCCGAGCCGAGCGGCTATACTGCGCGCCCCGAGTCGCGCGTCCCCGACGGAAACTCACGTGAGCAAGCAGGACACCCATTTCTTCAACGTCTTCAGCCTGGTGATCGGGCTGCTGGTGACCATCACCGTGGTGCTGTTCGCGTTCGCCCGCATCGTCGCGAGCCGCACCCAGGAAGCCAACATCCTCACCGAGCCGGACTACGCCAAGAACGTCGCGACGCGCGTCGAGCCGCTGACGCGCGAGGCGGTCGCGGGCCAGGACAACACCGCCATGGCCATCAAGGTTGCAGACCCCTGCCGGGGCCGCGGGCTCGGCGGTACCCGCGATGCCGAAGAACGGCACCGAGCTGTTCGAGCAGACCTGCAGCGTCTGCCACGGCGCTGGCATTGCCGGCGCCCCCAAGGCGGGTGACAAGGCGGCCTGGGCCCCGCGCATCGCCGAGGGCAAGGCCACGCTGTACCAGCATGCGCTGAACGGCTTCCAGGGGAAGACCGGCGTCATGCCGCCGAAGGGCGGGCGCACCGATCTGCCCGACGATCTCGTCAAGCAGGCCGTCGATCACATGGTGCAGATGGCCCAGTAGCCGGCCGCGGGCTGCCGGGCGACTCCGCGCGCGCTGCGCGATCGAGGCAGCGCAACATCACCGCTTCGCTCAACTGCGCCGTGCCGATCGCGGCGCGGCCGTCGAGATCCGCGATGGTGCGCGCCACACGCAGCACGCGCTGGCGCGCCCGCGCGGAGAACCCGAGGCGCTGCACCGCCATCGCCAGAAACCGCTGCGCCGGCCCATCGAGCGCGCAGCAGCGGGCCAGCTCGGCGTCCGCGAGCCGCGCGTTGCACACTCCCTGGCGCTCAAGCTGCACGGCGCGCGCGCGGCTGACGAGCTCCGCCGCCTGCGCGCTCTCGACCGGCGTCGCCTGCGGTGCCGCGAATTCACCGGCGGCAACCGGCGGCACCTCGACCTGCAGGTCGAGCCGGTCGAGGAGCGGTGCGGAAACGCGCGCGCGATAGCGCTCGACCCGCGCCGGCGTGCAGCGGCAATCCGCGCCCGGGTCGCCGAGGCGGCCGCAGGGACAGGGATTCATGGCGGCGATCAGCTGAAAGGCGGCGGGGTAGTGCGCGTGCAGCGCCGCGCGCGCCACCACCACCAGACCTGTCTCGAGCGGCTCGCGCAGCGCCTCGAGCGCCGGCCGCCCGAACTCCGGCAGCTCATCGAGAAACAGCACACCGTGATGCGCGAGGCTGATCTCGCCGGGACGTGCACGCGCGCCGCCGCCGATGAGCGCCGCCGCCGGGGTGCTGTGATGCGGCGAGCGAAACGGACGCAGCGCGGGCGCCGGGTCGCCACAGTCGGCGCCGCTCACCGAGGCGATCGCTGCCACCTCGAGCGCCTCGGCCGCGGTGAGCGGCGGCAGGAGCGGAGGCAGGCGCTGCGCCAGCATGCTCTTGCCGCAGCCGCGCGGTCCGATCAGCAGCAGGCTGTGCGCTCCGGCCGCGGCGATGGTGAGCGCGCGCTTGGCGTGCAGCTGCCCGCGTACATCGGCGAGATCGGGCGTGCAGCGGCGCGCGAGTGCCGGCGCCGCGTCCACGCGCGTCTCGGCCCCGGCCGCGAGCAGCTTCTTCCCGGTGAGATGGGCGCAGACCTCCAGCAGATGGTCCGCCGCGCGCACCAGCGGTGCGGCGACCACGCAGGCCTCAGCCGCATTGGCGCGCGGCACGATGAGCTCATGCCCCGCGCGGCGCGCCTCGGCGGCTGCCGGCAGCAGGCCGCGCACCGGCTTCAGCTCCCCAGTGAGACCGAGCTCGCCATAGAACTCGCTCGAGGCGAGCGGCCGGCCGGCGGGAGCTCCGCCACGCAACTGTCGCGAGGCGAGCAGGATGCCTAAGGCGATCGGCAGGTCGAAGCGTCCGCCTTCCTTGGGCAGATCCGCGGGCGCGAGATTCACCGTGATGCGCCCGGCGGGAAACTCGAAGTGCGAGTTGAGAAGCGCCGCGCGCACCCGCTCCTTGCTCTCGCGCACCACCATCCTGGGCAGCCCCACGATGCAGAATGCAGGCAGGCCTGCGGCCAGGCTCACCTCGACGGTGACGAGCGGGGCGTCGAGCCCCACCTGGGCCCGGCAGGCGACCCGCGCGAAGCCCACGCAAAGCCCTTCAGGCGTCGGGCGGGGGAGCCTGTGGCGTGCCCTCGAGAGAGGCGAGCCGCGCCTCGAGTGCCTCGAGCCGTGCGCGCGTGCGCTCGAGCACGCGCGTCTGCGCCTCGAACTCGTCGCGGGTGACGAGATCGAGCTTGGCCAGGCGCTCGCGCAGCACCGCACGGAAGCCGTTCTCCAGATCCGACTGCACCGCACGCAGCGCCGGCGGCACCCGCTCGAGCAGGCGCCGCGCCAGCTCATCGATCCTCAGTGACTCCATTGCATTGTTCCTCGCTCGCCCCGGTTTGACGCAGCCGCGGACCCTTGAGCCCCAAAACGGTGCAGCGCCGCGCCACCGGGATGCGCAATGCGCGGAAAACACGCTCCCTCGGTGGTGGCACGGAAACTGCACTTGCAGCGCAGGGTCCACTTTACGCGCCCCCGGGCGCGCGTGCAGAACGTGTTTGCGGCGCGATGCGCCCGATATGCGGGGAGACACCATGCCGAACGCAGCAACCGCCACCCGAACCGCAACACGCGTGGCCGCAGCGCTGCTCGCGCTCGTTCCCGCGCTCGCGTTCGCGGCGGAGGCGCCGGTCCCCGACAAGGGCGACACGGCGTGGATGCTCACCTCGACCGCCTTCGTGCTGCTGATGTCGGTGCCGGGGCTGGCTCTCTTCTACGGCGGCCTGGTGCGCACCAAGAACATGCTGTCGGTGCTCATGCAGGTGTTCGTCGGCTTCTCGCTCATCACCGTGCTGTGGTGCGTGTACGGCTACTCGCTCGCCTTCACCCAGGGCAACGCCGTCATCGGGGGCTTCAGCCGGCTGTTTCTCGCCGGCACTTTCAACTCCGCGACCGGCGCCTTCGCGACCACCTCGACCTTCAGCCGCAACACCCCGCTCTATGAGCTGGTGTATGTAGCCTTCCAGGCCACCTTCGCCGCGATCACCTGCTGCCTGATCCTGGGCTCACTCGTCGAGCGCATGAAGTTCTCGGCGGTGCTGCTGTTCCTCACGCTGTGGTTCACCTTCAGCTACCTGCCGGTCGCGCACATGGTGTGGTACTGGCCGGGCCCGGATGCCTTCACCTCGGAGGCCACCGTCAAGGCCGTAAGCGCCACCGGCGGACTGCTGTGGCAATGGGGCGCGCTCGATTTTGCCGGCGGCACGGTCGTGCACATCAACGCCGGCGTAGCCGGCCTGGTCGGTGCCCTGATGCTCGGCAAGCGCGTCGGTTTCGGCCGCGAGCCGATGGCGCCGCACAACCTCACGCTGACCATGGTCGGGGCCTCGCTCCTGTGGTTCGGCTGGTTCGGCTTCAACGCAGGCTCGGCCCTCGAGGCCAACGGCTCCGCCGCGCTCGCGTTCATGAACACTTACCTCGCCACCGCCTGCGCAGTGCTGTCGTGGATGACGGCCGAGTGGCTCCTCAAGGGCAAGCCCTCGATGCTGGGGGCAGCGTCCGGCGCCGTCGCCGGCCTGGTGGCAATCACGCCGGCCGCGGGCAACGTCGGCATTCCGGGCGCCTTCGTCATCGGCCTCGGGGTGGGGGTCGTGTGCCTGTGGGGCGTCACGGGACTGAAGCGCCTCATCAGGGCCGACGACTCGCTGGATGTCTTCGGCGTGCATGCCGTGGGCGGGATCTTCGGGGCCCTCATGACCGGCATCTTCAACGCCCCCTCGCTCGGCGGTCCCGGCTCCACCGTCGACTACGTCAAGGGCACCAGCGGCTACCCGGGCATCGCCGCGCAGTTCTTCACCCAGCTGAAAGCGGTGTGCCTGGTATTCGTGTGGACCGCCGTGGTCGCCTTCGCCGCTTTCTACATCGTCAAGCTCCTCGTCGGCCTCAGGGTGCCGGAAGAGGAGGAGCGCGAGGGGCTCGACATCACCGCCCACGGCGAGCGGGCCTACGACCTGTAGCCCGGCAGGGGCGGAATCCGCGGCTCCGCCAGCCGCAGCGCTTGCCGCTACCCGTCCGGTATTTGTATGGTGTGACCGGCGGCGGCCGTCGCCCGTTTGTGGTGTGACGGACTTCAAGGGTTGCCCGGGGCTCGAGCCGCCATACTGCCGTGGCGGAGGCTCTTATGTTGCGACTCATATCCGTTACCGCTCTCGTTCTTGCCGGTGCGTGCACCCTGGCCCGCGCCGACGTGTTTCGCTGGACCGATTCCGACGGGGTAGTCCACTACAGCGATGAGTGGGTCCCCGGGTCGGTCGTGATCAAGACCGTGAGACCGCATCCCGAGTCGGGCGGCGCTCCCTCGGGACCGAGCACCGCGTCCGCCGGTAACCGGAGCTCAGCAGGTCACCGACCCGGACAATGCCCGCGCCACCCAGCAGGACGTGGCCCGCATGCGCGACGCGCAGTGCACCCAGGCCAAGCAGCGCTACATGAAGGCCATCGAGTCGCGGCGCGTGTACAAGGAAGGCAAGGACGGCCAGCGCGACTATATGTCGGAGTCGGAAGCGGACGCCTACCGCGAGCAGGCCCGCAAGGACGTGCAGATGGCCTGCGGCAGCGTGCCGGAGTGGAAGCCCGATCAGCCGATCCCCGAGCCGAAGCCGATCCCCGAGCCCCAGGTCAAACCCGCGGAAGCGACCTCGCCGTGACGCTCTGACGGCGGTCGCGCCGCGCAGCGCGCGGCGAGCGATTCCGTGCGCCTACGCTTTCGCTCTATAGTGTTGGTCCGCGGCCGACCGGCCGCTCGAGGTGCGTGACCGCACCGGGACGCTGACACCGATGCGCGCAGGTTTTGTGGGACTCGGCGCCATGGGCGCAGGTATGGCGCGTAACCTCAACCGCGCCGGAATGCTCGCCGCGGTCTGGAACCGCACCCCCGCCAAAGCGACGGCGCTCGCCGCCGAGCTCAAAGTGGCCGCGCCGGCGACTCTGGCCGAGCTCGCCGCGCAGGTCGATGCGGTGGTGTCGTGCGTCTCGGCCGACGCGGACGTCCTCGAGGTGGCGCGCGCGCTCGCGCCCGGCCTCAAATCCGGCGCGCTCATGCTGGATTGCTCCACGGTGAGCGCCGAGACCGCGCGCCAGGCGGCGGAGCTCCTCGAGCCCAAAGGAGTCGAGTTCCTCGACTGTCCCGTATCGGGTGGCGTCGAGGGAGCCCGTGACGGCACGCTCGCCATCATGGCGGGCGGCACGCCCGCGGCATTCGCGCGCGCCCAGCCACTGCTCGAGGCGCTCGGCAAGACGATCGGTCATTTCGGCCCGGTCGGCAGCGGTCAGGCCGCCAAGGCCACCAACCAGATCATGTGCGCCGGCATCATCGAGGCGGTCGCCGAGGCCATGGCCTTCGCGCGCGCCCAGGGGCTGCCGCTGCCCATCCTCATCGACACCCTGAGCAAGGGTGCCGGCTCCTCGTGGTACTTCGTGCACCGGGCGCCCAACATGGCGCGCGGCGCCTACCCGGCGGGCTTTCGCGTGCGCCTGCACGAGAAGGACCTGCGCATCTGCCACGACATGGCGGCGCGCTTCGGCGTGGCGCTGCCGGTGGTCGAGCGCATGCTGGCCGAGTATGCGGAGCTGGTGGCGCGCGGCTTTGGAGATGAGGACATCTCCGCCACCTTCCGCCTGAAGGCCGAGCTGTTCGAGCGCACCAACATCATGAGCGCCCCACCGCCGCGCGCCCCATGAACGCCGACGACGGCAAGCCACGCTCGCTTTACCTTCCGGACTTCTGCACCTCGCGCGCCACGCTCGCCGTGGTGCTGATCGTGGAGCTGACCGCGATCGTGCTGTCGCTGGCGCGGCAGGGCCCGGTGCTCGATCTGTGGACCGACCTGGTGCGCACCTCGCTGTTCCTGCTGTGGATCGGGCTCGCGGGGGCAGCGCTGCTGTGTGTGCTGCGGCGGGTGCTCGAGCGGCTCACGGTGGCGGCGGGCTCGGCGGCGGTGCTGGCGCTGCTCGCGCTGCTGATCGCCGTCATCTCGCTGTGCGCTTATGCGATCGGCCGCAGCCACATGGTGATCGACTCGGGCGGCGCCGCGCTGTTTCCGGAGCGCCCGCTGAGCTTCGCGCTGCGCAACGTGTGGATCGGGCTGGTGGTGAGCGGGCTGGCGCTGCGCTACTTCTACGTGGCGCATGAATGGCGCCACAGCGTCGAGCTGCGGGCCGCCGCGCGGGTACACGCGCTGCAGGCGCGCATCCGCCCGCATTTCCTCTTCAACAGCATGAACACCATCGCCGCCCTCACCCGCACCGACCCGCCGCGGGCGGAGAGCGCGGTGCAGGACCTGGCTGATCTCTTTCGCGCCACGCTCAGTGATCGCCACAACACCATCACGCTGGCCGAGGAGCTCGAGGTGGCGCGCACCTACCAGCGCATGGAGCAGCTGCGCTTAGGTCGGCGCCTCACGGTCGACTGGAATACCGACTCACTCCCCGGTCAGGCGCTGGTGCCGGGCCTGATGATCCAGCCGCTGCTCGAGAACGCCATCTACCACGGCATCGAGCCGCGGCCCGAGGGTGGCACGGTGACCATTACCGGCGAGATCAACGCCGGGCTCATCACCGTCGTGGTGCGCAACCCGCTCGGCGCCGGTCCGCAGCAGCGCGACGGCAACCGCCTGGCGCTCGCCAACATCCGCGAGCGGCTCGAGCTCATGTACGGCGAGCGGGCGCTGATGAAGTCGGGGACCTTCGACGGCGAGTACATCGTCACGCTGCGCTTCCCGCTGATCGAGAGGGCTGCCGCCCCCACGGCGGCGCCGCCGGCGGCGATCTCAAGGCCCGCATGAGCGCGGTCACCCTCAAGGTGCTGATCGTCGATGACGAGCCGCCGGCGCGCGCGCGCCTGAAGAGCCTGCTCGCCGAGATCGCCGAGGTGCAGGTGGTGGGCGAGGCGATGAGCGGCGCCGAGGCGCTCACCCTCACTCACGACCTGTCGCCCGACATCGTGCTGCTCGATGTGCGCATGCCGGGCATCGACGGGCTGGAAGCGGCGCGCCACCTCGCGCTCCTCGAGGAGCCGCCGGCGGTGATCTTTACGACGGCCTTCGATGAGTACGCGGTGGAGGCCTTCGAGGCGCACGCGATCGGCTATCTCCTGAAGCCGGTGCGCAAGGAGCAGCTCGCCATGGCCGTGCTGCGCGCCGGACGGCTGACGCGCGCGCAGCTGCAGAAGCTCGCGGCCGCCGGCGGCGAAGCGCGGCGCAGCCACATCGCCGCGCGCCACCGCGAAGGACTCAAGCTCATTCCGATCGAGGAAGTGCAGTACTTCCTCGCCGATCAGAAGTACACCACGGTGCGCCACGGCAACGGCGAGGACCTGATCGAGGACTCGCTGCGGCTGCTGGAGAGCGAGTTCGGCGCGGCGTTCGTGCGCATCCACCGCAACGCCCTGGTCGCGGTGAAGTACCTCGAGGCCATCGAGCGCAATCCGGAAGGCCAGCACTTCGTGCGGCTGCGCGGCTGCGCGGCACCGCTCGCGGTGAGCCGGCGCATGGCGGGGGAGCTCAAGGAGCGCTTCAGGATCTGAAGCCGCTTTAGCGGGCGATCGGCAGCAGCCCCTTGTCCACCAGCACCGGCGGATGGCGGTGATGCGTTGCCCGCTCCCAGGCATAGGCGTAGCCGAGCAGGTCGCCGTCGCGGAAAGGACGTCCCGGAGAGCTCCATCCCGAATGGCAGCCCGCTCGGATAGAAGCCGCCGACCACGACCACCGCGGGCACTCCCAGCATATTCACCCAGCTGGTCGCTGAATGCGGCCCGTCGGTGACCTGGCCGTACTGCGGCATGGTCTCATCCACCGGCGGCATCTGGCTGGACGGATAGACGTAGCCGTCGAGGTGCAGCCGATCCAGGGTGTCGAGGTAGTCCTTGAGCGAGCGCCGCCGCGGACCGTAGAAGTTGCGCTCGGCGTCCGGGTCGGTCTCGAGCGTGCGCTGATTGATCCTGATTTCCCCGTATTCGAACTCGGCCTTACCCGGCTCGGTGCCGATCATGGGCGCACCGAGAGGCGCGCCCATGACGCGCTCATAGTCGGCGGCCGAGTGGTACTGCGCCGGGCCGAATTCCCTGAGAAACAGATCCGTGCCCTCGCGCCCGTACGGATAAGTGGCGATGCGCGCTGCGCGCCGTGCAAAACTCTCCGGCAACACCGAGTCATCCATGACCACCGTGGCGCCGAGCGCGCGCAGCTCCTCGATCGCCTTCATGAAGGCGGCGCGCGTTCGCGGATCGAGCGCCCAGGCCTCCTCATCGGCGTGCTTCTCAGCCGCCATGTCCGAGACCACGGCCGGTGTGCCGCGGAACGGGATGCCGATGCCGGCGAGAATGAACGCCGGCACCCCGAAGCGCTTGCCCTTGAGCGCGTCGCTCTTGAGGTATTGCGTGTACGGCCCGGGCTGCGCTTTCGCGGCCGTGCCCTGGGTGACCGGATCGAGCGGGTCCTCGCCCGCCATGACACCGAGCGCGATCGCCGCATCGGTGACGTTGCGGGCGATCGGGCCCGGTGTCGTCGAGCAACCAGTCGAGTGGCGCGATCCCGGCGATGCTCACCAGCCCGCGCGTCGGGAACACGCCGATGAGCGCGCTGGTACCGGCCGGCATGCGGATCGAGTTGCCAGTGTCGGTGCCGTTACCCAGCATGGCCATATTCCCGGTCACGGAGGTCACCGTCCCCCCGGAGGAGCCGCCGGGCGAGAAGCGCACGTCGTAGGCGTTGCCGGTGCGGCCGAACGAGCTGCTGCGAGTGGTGTCGGAGTTCGCGAAGTCCGGCATGTTGGTGTGACCGAGGATGATCGCGCCGGCGGCGCGCAGCCGCGCGACGATCGTGGCATCGCGCGGCGCGATGAGCTCGTGCCCCGGCACCACGAAGCCTTCCCAACCGTTGGTCGTGACCTTACCCTCGATGCTGGTGTTGGCCTTGATGACGATGGGCACGCCCCACAACGGACCGTGCGTCGCGCCCGCCTCGCTGTCTTCGCGCTTCGCAGCGGCGCGGGCATCGGCGTCGAACACCTGCTCGACCGGTTTATAGACGCCGTTGTAGCGGGCGATGCGCGCGAGATACCAGTCAACGACCTGCGACACGGTGTAGCGGTGCTGGTCGTAATAGCGATGCAGCTGCGGGATGGTGACCTCGATCAGGTCCCGATCCATGCGGTCGGTCGAGGTGCTCGCAGGCTGCGCCGCGAAGTTGAACGCCGGGGCGAGCGTACACAGCCCGATCACTAGCTGAAAAATTCGGGATTTCAACGCCGGCGGGCCTCTCGGGTCAGTGACTTGGCAAGCATAGTCGATCCCCGGATTCAACGATCGCGTGTCGCGAATCTACAACGTCAGCGCCCGACGTTCTCCGCCCTGCATCTATACGTATAATAAGACAATAACGCCGGCGTCCCGCGAGCCGTGCTCATCAAGCGACAGTTACCGGGAGGGAAGCAACCATGATCTCGACAACGGCAAGAAGCAAAATTGCGCAGGCGATCGCGATGGCAATCGGGCTGGCGCTCGCCGAAAGCGCACACGCCCAGGCTCAGGCGCAGGCCCAGGCGGGCAACCCCTCCGGAGATCAGCTCCAGGAGGTGATCGTCACGGCGGAGAAGCGCACCAGTACGGTTCAGGACACCGGCGCGAGCATCACGGCGGTGTCGTCAGAGGAGATCGCCGACCGGGGCATCGTCGATTTCAACTCCCTTGCGACCTCGGTGCCCGGCATCGCGATGCGCACCTCCGGCCCCGGCCAGACCGAATTCGAGATGCGGGGACTCAACTCCGCCGGCGGCAACACCTCGCAGGTCGGCTTCTACCTCGATGAGACGCCGCTGTCGTCACCGGCCTCGGCGCAGCTCGGCAAGGAGGAGATCGACCCGACGCTCTACGATCTGCAACGAGTCGAGGTGTTGCGCGGTCCCCAGGGGACCCTCTACGGCTCGAGCTCCATGGGCGGCACCGTCAAGCTCGTTCCCAACCCCCCGCAGCTCGGCGCCTTCGCGGCCTCGGGTGAGGTCGATACGGGTTACACCGGCTCGGGCGGCAGCTTCAACCAGAAAGTCAACGGCATGGTCAATCTGCCGATCGGGGACGACCTCGCGATCCGCTTCGTCGGATCGGAGATCTCCGACAGCGGCTGGATCAAACGCATCGTGTTCCAGGACGGCCTGCCGGTCGACCTGGGGGTCTACCCGAGTCCGACGCTAGCGCGGCCGCCCAATTTCTACACCTACCCGGTACTCGAGCAGATCAACGGCGCCAACACCACGACCATCGATTCGGCGCGCGTCTCGTTGCTGTGGAAGCCGATGGACGAGCTGTCGATCACACCGATGCTCATGTACCAGCTCACCCGTCAGGGGGCCGCGGACGCGGTGGACGTGAACGGCAACCCGACCCACCCGACTGTGCCGGACACACTCGCTCACTGGGAGCCCTTCGATTCGCCCGAGCCGCAGGAGGATAAATTCACCCTCGGGAGCCTCAAGGTCGAGTATCAGGCGCAAGCCTTTTCGCTCACCTCGGCCACGGCCATGTGGGGGCGCAACACGCTCGTATCGCAGGACAGCACCGAGGAGAACAACGATGCCTTCGGCTTCCCGAATTACGATGCAGGTACCGGCGCGGGCGGCGGACCGTTCGGCATCGGGCCGTCGGGTCCGGCGCCCAACGGCCCGTCGGTGACCGAGAAGGACTACACGCGGCAGATCAGCGAGGAGCTGCGTGCGACCTCGACGGGCAGCGGCCCGTTGCAGTGGATCCTCGGCTACTTCTACCAGGACCTGTATTCCGAGTGGGATGAGTGGGCGCTCGCTCCGCAGGGGTCACCGACATTTGTCGCCCTCGGGATTCCGCCCACCACCAATCTGTACGTGGACGTCCAGCCGCAGACCATCGTTCAGAACGCGGAGTTCGGCGAGCTCTCCTGGCAGTTCACCCCCGATCTCAAGGGCACGGTGGGACTGCGCCATTACCACTACAGTCTCAGCCAGACCAACGAGGAATACGGCATATTCACGGTGAACGAGGGGTTGTTCAACGAGCCCAACACGCCCTACTACACCGGCGCTTCAAACACCGCGAGCGGCACCGATCCGAAGTTCGACTTAAGCTGGAAGGTGGATCCGGACGTGCTGCTCTACGCCACGATCGCCAAGGGTTTTCGCTTAGGTGGCGCGAACCAGCCGATTCCCACGGCTGAGCCGGGACCCGGCGGAATACCCGTGGGCCCGCTCCAGGGCAACGAGTGTGCTCTGCAGGCCAAGGTTCTCCTCACCGCGGCCTGCAGCTCCAACATACTGCTGGCGGCGCCTGCCACTTTCTCGTCAGACTCGGTGTGGAACTACGAGATCGGCGAGAAATCGGAGCTGCTGGATAAGCATCTGATCCTCAACGTCTCGGCTTACTACGAGCGCTGGACCAACCCGCAGGTCGCGACCAACCTCGCCGGATACGGCATCACCGTCAACGGTGCCGACGCGCGCATCTACGGCTTCGAGGCGGAGATGCAGGCGTTGCTCAGCCGGGAGTGGACCCTCGGGGTCAACGTCGGCTACACCAACGCGCAGTTCACGGCGGACAGTTCCATCTCAGGGTACCCGAGCGGGTACAGCGTACCCGACATACCGGACGTCACGGCGTCTGCGACCCTGCGCTGGAAGCATCCGCTCACCAACGACGTGTCGCTGGTTGGAACGCTCGAGGGCGATTACGTCGGCACGCGCACGGATGCGCCGTACGGCGAGACCATCACGCTCCTTAACATCAACGAGTACCTGCTCCATCTGCCCGCTTACGGGTTCCTCAATGCACGCCTCGGGTTTGCGGGGAACCAGTGGACCGCATCCCTGTACGTGAACAACCTGACGAACAAGGAAGCGCTGCTGGACCCGCAGCCGCAGATCGACATCCAGACGAATGCCTTCGTGCGCTACCTGGTGAATCGGCCGATCACCGCCGGCCTCGATTTCACGTACAAGTACTAGCAGACGCAGGCGGTACAGAGGAGCGCCCGGCAAGCCGGGCGCTCTTTTTTCGGCGCTAGAGAATGTAGCGGCTCAGGTCCTCGTCCTTGACGAGCTTCCCTAGGTGGTCGTCGACGTACCCGGCGTCGACGGTCACGCGCGCCTTGCCGTCGGTTCTGGCGTCCTCCGCAACAGCCTCGTAGGAGACCGTCTCAAGGAGGCGCTCCATCACGGTGTGCAGGCGGCGCGCGCCGATGTTCTCGGTGCGCTCATTCACCTGGAAGGCGATCTCGGCGATGCGCCGCACGCCCGACTCGGCGAACTCGACCTCGACGCCCTCGGTCGCCATCAGCGCCTTGTACTGCGTGGTGAGAGAGGCATCGGGCTCGGTGAGGATGCGCACGAAGTCGCCCACTTTCAGCGAATCGAGCTCGACGCGAATGGGCAGGCGACCCTGCAGCTCCGGGATGAGATCCGACGGCTTCGACAGGCTGAAGGCGCCCGAGGCAATGAACAGCACGTGATCGGTCTTCACCGGGCCGTACTTGGTGGCGACGGTTGAGCCCTCGACGAGCGGCAGCAGATCGCGCTGCACGCCCTCGCGCGACACGTCGGCGCCGATAGTCTCCTGGCGCCGCGTCACCTTGTCGATCTCGTCGATGAATACGATGCCGTTCTGCTCGGCGTTGGCGAGCGCCTGGATTTTGAGCTCGTCCTCGTTGATGAGCTTTCCCGCCTCCTCGTCGGTGAGGAGCTTCAGGGCCTCGCTCACCTTCACCTTGCGGGTGCGGGTGCGGTTGCCGCCCAGGTTCTGGAACATCGACTGCAGCTGCTGCTGCATCTCCTCCATCCCCGGCGGCGCCATGATCTCGACGCCCATCGGTGCTGCACGCAGCTCGATCTCGATCTCGCGCTCGTCGAGCTCGTGCTCGCGCAGCAGCTTGCGGAATTTCTGCCGCGTCTCGGAGTCGCGCGCCGCCGCGGGCTCGTCGGTCGAGAAACCCATCATGCGCGGCTTGGGCAGCAGCGCATCCAGCACCCGCTCCTCGGCGGCATCGAGCGCGCGCTCGCGCACCTTGGCCATCTCCTGCTCGCGGGTGATCTTCACGGCGACGTCGGCGAGCTCCTTGACGATCGAGTCGACGTCGCGGCCGACGTAGCCCACCTCGGTGAACTTGGTCGCCTCCACCTTGACGAACGGCGCGTTGGCGAGCTTGGCGAGGCGGCGCGCGATCTCGGTCTTGCCGACGCCGGTCGGTCCGATCATGAGGATGTTCTTCGGCGTGATCTCCTGGCGCAGCGGCTCCTCAACCTGCATGCGGCGCCAGCGGTTGCGCAGCGCGATCGCCACCGCGCGCTTGGCGGCGTGCTGGCCGATGATGTGCTTGTCCAGCTCCTGGACGATCTGCCGCGGCGTGAGTGCGGATGACATGGCTTTACTTTGCCTCCTTGCCCCGGGTGCCGAGTTCTTCGATCGTGATGCTGCGGTTGGTGTAGATGCAGATGTCGGCCGCGATGTTGAGCGAGCGCTCGACGATCGAGCGTGCACCGAGCTCGGAGCTCTCGAGCAGCGCGCGCGCCGCGGCGAGCGCGTACTGGCCGCCCGAGCCGATCGCGGCGACGTCGTAGTCGGGCTCGATCACATCGCCGTTGCCGGAGATCACGAACAGCTTGTCGGTATCTCCCACCAGCAGCAGCGCCTCGAGGCGCCGCAGGTAGCGGTCCGAGCGCCAGTCCTTGGCGAGCTCGATGGCGGCGCGGGTGAGATTGCCGTACTTCTCGAGCTTGCCCTCGAAGCGCTCGAACAGCGTGAAGGCGTCCGCCGTGCCACCGGCGAACCCGGCCAGCACCTTGTCGTCAAAGAGGCGCCGCACCTTGCGGGCGGTGCCCTTCATGACGGTGCTGCCGAGGGTGACCTGGCCATCGCCCCCTAAGGCGACCGCGCCGTTGCGCCGCACGCCGAGGATGGTGGTGCCGTGGGGGTTGAAGACTGTGGAGTCGCTCATAAGGTTCCTGGGTAGTTCCCTTGCGGGGCGGGAACGACCGGCCTGAAATCAGGCCTTACGGCGTGCCCGCGGGTGTGCAGCGTCGTAGATACGGGCGAGATGCTGGAAGTCAAGGTGGGTATAGATCTGGGTGGTGGAGATGTCGGCATGCCCGAGCAGCTCCTGCACACCGCGCAGCTCGCCGCCCGACTCGAGCAGGTGCGAGGCGAAGGAATGGCGGAACAGGTGCGGGTGCACGTGCACCCCCAGCCCCTGACGTTTCGCCCAGTAATCGACCCGCGCCTGGATGGCGCGCGGACCCAGGCGGGCGCCGCCGCGCCCGACGAACAGCGCCGTCTCACCGGCGGCGGTGAGCGTCGCGCGCTCCTTGAGCCAGCCGCGCAGCGCCGCCACCGCCAGGCGTCCCACCGGGACGATGCGCGCCTTGCGCCCCTTGCCGAGCACGCGCACGGTGCGATCCTTGAGATCGATATCGGTCACGTCCAGCCCGACGAGCTCCGCGAGCCGCAGGCCCGAGGAATACAGCAGCTCCATCAGTGCCCGATCGCGCGCGATCAGTCCCCCGCCCGCGGGAATCTCCAGCAGCCGCGCCATCTGGTCGGCGTCGAGCGTCTGCGGCAGCCGGCGCGGTGCCTTCGGCGCGCGCACCTCGAGCGCCGGGTTGAGCGTGACGCGCGCAGCGCGCCGCCGGCCGCGCGCGCCGCGGGCCGCCTCGAGCGGCGCCTCGCGCAGCAGGAATTCGTAGAAACTGCGCACCGCGGACAGCCGCCGCTGGATGCTGCGGGGGCTGAGTCCGCCGGCGTGCGCGTGGGCGGCGAAGCTGCGGATGTGCTGCGAGTCGAGCGCGCCCCAGTCGGTGAGCCCGAAGCGGTCACAGAACCTGACCAGCGCCTTGAGATCGCGCGTGTAGCTCGAGTCGGTGTGCGGGGACAGCCGCCGCTCAATACCTAAGTAGCGGCGGAAACGCTGCAGCCACTCGAGCGCCGCCGGACTCATCAGCCGTCAGAGGCGCGCGCAGCCCTCAGGCCGCGGCGCTCGCGGTGAGTGCATCGGCGATCAGGTCGGCCATGCGCGCCAGGAACTCGGTGCTCATTCCCGGATGAAAGCGATCCTTGTCGGGACTGCCGAGCGCCAGCAGGCCGATCGCGCCCCTCTCCCCGAGTGGCACCAGCGCCACCGACCCCATCTCGAGCCCCTCGGGGCCGAACAGGAACTCGCGCTGCGAGTCGCGCGCCTGGCCGCAGCGCGGCTTGCCGCTCGCGAACAGGCTCTCGAAGGACTTCAGGTTGGGATCGTCCGCGGGCACCGGCCGCACGAAGCGCTGCGCCGGCATCCCCGGATGCTCGCCGATCAGCACCAGCGCCGCGTGGAAGGCGTCGAAGTCCTCGCGCAGCCCCGCTTCGATCCGTGCGATCGCTTCGGTCCGCGGCACGGCGCGCAGCAGCCGCCGCGTGAAGCGATGCAGGCGATCGGCGATGGCGTCGTTGGCGCGCGCGGTACGCAGCAGCTCGGCGAGCTTGCCTTCCAGGCCGGCCACCTTGTCGCGCAGCACCTCGATCTGCCGTTCGACGAGCGAGATCGCCGCGCCGCCGCGGGCGTGCGGCAGTTTCAGTCGCGCCAGCACCCCCTGGTGGCGCTCGAAGAACTCGGGATTGCGCTGCAGGTAACCGGCGATCGTCTCCTCTTCGGAATCCACCGCCGTAAGACCGCGAGCTTCTCTTGTTGTCATGGCTTTCAGACCTCGACTTGACCTTCGAACGATACTTCAGCCGGACCGCTCAGCCAGATGTGCTCCCCCTGGCCCGCCCAGTTTACGCGTAACTCGCCGCCGCGCACTCCCACCCGCACTTCCGAATCGATGAGTCCGCGGCGGCGGGCGATCGCCATGGCCGCACAGGCGCCGGTGCCGCAGCTCAGCGTCTCGCCGGCACCGCGCTCGTAGACCCGCAACCTGAGGTGCGTACGATCGACGATCTCGAGGAATCCGGCGTTCACGCGGCGCGGAAAGCGCGCGTGGCGTTCGATCTCGGGGCCGAGAGTCGCCACCGGCGCCGCCTCGACCGAGCCGACCGTGAGCACCGCATGCGGGTTGCCGAGCGACACCGCGCCGATCTCGAGCGTCCTGCCCGCCACCTCGAGCGGGTAGCTGTCGGCCTCGGCGGGGGCGGTGAAGGGGAGCGAGGCGGGATCGAAGTTGGGAACGCCCATGTCGACCGAGACGTGGGTGACGTCCGCGATGCGCGCCTCGACCACGCCGGCGGGGCTGTCGAGGCGTACGGCCCCGGCCCGGGTGTGCCCACGGCGGTGCAGGAGCGCGGCGATGCAGCGCGCGCCGTTGCCGCACTGCTCGACCTCATCGCCGTCACTGTTGAAGACGCGGTAGAAGACCGCGGTGTCGGCGCGCCGCGGCGCCTCGAGCAGCAGGGCCTGATCGAAACCGATGCCGGTGCGCCGGTCGGCGAGCCTTCTCAGGCTCCCGGGCTCGAGGAGCGAGCGCTCGATGGGCGCATCGAACACGACGAAATCGTTACCGCCCCCGTGCATCTTCGTGAACGCGATGCGCATACGGGAGTGAAGGATAGCGTAAAACTAACGCAGCGCCGCGCGCTCGCGATACAGGCAGCGGTCCATGACCGTGAAGATCCCCGCGTGCGTGGCCCGCTGCACCGCCGCGACGTCGATCACCCCGTCCTGCAGCCACAGCGCCGGGAGCTTGAGCTGCATGCACTGTCGGACGATAGCGGTGACGTGCCCGGGGCGGCGGAACACATCGACGATGTCGACGTGCTCGTCGGGCTCGAGCACCTCGGGCAGTTGCTCGAGCGATGCCACCGCCGGCTCGCCGAGGATGGTCTCGGCGTGGGGGTTCACCGGGATGATGCGATAACCGAAGCGCTGCAGGGCGCGCGCCACGCCGTGGCTCGGCCGGGTACGGTCGGGCGACAGGCCGACGATCGCGATGGTGCGCGCCGTCTGCAGCAGCCGCGCGATCTGCTCCGCAGAGGGGTTCGCGAACAGCAGCGTCTCCCTGGTCTGTCTCCCTGGCCCGGTGGTCCCTGGCCGTCTAGTCTATTACGCGCCGCGCGCGCCTGGCGCGCCTTAGGAGGGCCGACGTGTCGGGTAACGAGTACAGCGTACGCATCGAGCCGCACGGCCGCACGCTCAGGGTGGCGAGCGGCGAGCCGGTGCTGCAGGCGGCGCTCGCCGCCGGGCTCAACCTGCCGCACAGCTGCAAGTCGGGTCACTGCGGTTCCTGCCGCGCGCAGCTCGTGGCCGGCGAAATCAGCTATGCGCACGGCCTGCCGCTCGGCGTCACGCCCGAGGAAGCGGACCGCGGGCAGATTCTTCTCTGCCAGGCACGGCCGCGCTCCGATCTCACGGTGGAGGCGCGCCTGTTCGCCAGCGTCGCCGAGGTCGAGATCAAGACGCTGCCGTGCCGGATCGCGCGCCTGCGGCCACTGGCCGCGGACGTCCTCGAGGTGATGCTGCAGCTGCCGGCGGTGGAGCGCCTGCGCTTTCACCCGGGCCAGTACCTCGACGTGCTGTGGGATGCGGGTAAGCGGCGCAGCTTCTCGATCGCCTGCCCGCCTCACGACGCGGAGCTTCTCGAGCTGCACGTGCGCCGCGTACAGGGCGGCGGCTTCACCGCGCGGCTGTTCGGCGGCGCCGAGACGCTCGTGGGAGCGACGCTCACCAGCGGCTCGCTGCTGCGTATCGAGGGGCCGATGGGGCAGTTCAGCTATCGCGACGGCTCAGGTCCCATCATCATGGTCGCGGGCGGCACCGGCTTCGCGCCCCTGAAGTCGATGCTCAGGCACGTGCTCGAGACCGGCATCCGCCGCGAGGTGCACCTCTACTGGGGAGCGCGCCACCGCGCCGACGTGTACGAGGAGGAGCGCGTGCTCGGCTGGACACGCGCGCACCGCCAGCTGCGCTTCACCGCGGTGCTCTCCGAGGCGAGCGCCGCGGAAGCCGGGCACCATCGCACCGGCTGGGTGCACGAGGCGGTGCTCGCCGACCATGCGGATCTCTCCGGCTTCGAGGTGTACGCCGCCGGTCCGCCGGCGATGATCGAGGCGCTGCGGGTGAGCTTCCCGCGGCACGGGCTGCCGGCGGAGCGGCTCTACTTCGACTCCTTCGACTACGCGCCGGATGCGGCGCGCGGTGTCAGGTCCGCGCGCGCCTGAAGCCGCCGATCGTCAGAAAGAGCCCGATCGCGAACGCGGCGCCGCAATAGACATAGTAGAGATCGGCATAGTGCAGCCGCCCGAGATAGAAGCTCGCCACTGCGTCCTGCGGCAACAGCCAGAAGACCAGGCCCTTCAGCAGCGTCAGCCAGCCGATCACGGTGACCACCACCGCCAGCGCGCCGCCCGACCAGAGGTTGTGGCCGAGCACGAGCGCGAGCCCTGCGGGGACGATCAGCACGCCGAGCAGCAGCGTGAGCGATGGCTCGTGCACCAGCTGCGTGACCGCGCCGATCATGGCGTCACGCTGCACCAGCATCAGCAGGCCAGCGAGCAGGCAATAGAGGCCGATGAGCCGGGCGAGAAACCGGGTACGCTCCGACATACGAACACTCCTCGCGGACCGCGTCCGCGGCGGTGAGCGGTGGCGCGCGAATTCTAGCGTCGCGATGGTGCGCCTTGGGGTGCGCACTTGTACGTACCGCGCAGCCGGGCCTGTTATCCTTGCCGCGCCCATGAGCGAGCGTGTCCCTGCGACCTGCGCGGCGATCACCGGCTGGGGAAAATGCCTGCCGCCGGCGGTGCTGACCAATCGCGACCTGGCCACCATCCTCGACACTTCGGACGAGTGGATCGTGAGCCGTACCGGGATCCGCGAGCGGCGCATCTCGCACGTGCCGCTGGGTGAGCTCGCCTATGTGGCCGCGGCGCGCGCGCTGGCGAGCGCCGGTATCGCCGGTGAGCGCATCGAGCTCATCGTGTTCGGCAGCTGCAGCTACGACGACCAGGTGCCCAACATGGCCTCAGGCATCCAGCTGCGCATCGGCGCCCACGGGTCGGCCGCCTACGACATCAACACGGCGTGCACCAGCTTCCTCTACGGGCTGTCGACCGCCACCGCGCTGATCCGCACCGGCGTGGTGCGCAACGCGCTGGTGATCGGCGCGGAGCTGATCTCACCCTTCATGGACTGGAGCGACCGCGACGTCGCGGTGCTGTTTGGCGATGGCGCGGCCGCCGTGGTGCTCGAGGCGAGCGGGCGCGAGGAGGGCCTGCTCGCCGAGAAGCTCGGCTGCTATGGCGAGGCGCGCGAGATCCTCAGAGTCCACGGCATGGGCGGGCGCTACGCCAACCGCGGCATACTCCACGGCATCACGCGCTGGCAGTTCGAGGGCCAGGAGATCTTCAAGCGCGCCGTGCAGGGCATGGCGGCGGCGAGCGAGGAGGCGCTGCGACGCATCGGCGCCGCGCCCGGAGACGTCGACCTGGTGGTGCCGCACCAGGCGAACCTGCGCATCATCGAGGCGGTCGCCAGGCGCGCGCACCTGCCCATGGAGCGGGTGTTTATCACCGTACAGCGCTACGGCAACATGTCGGCGGCCACCGTACCGGTGGCGCTGTGCGAGGCACTCGAGGCAGGGCGCGTGCGCCCCGGGGCGCTGCTGCTGATGCCCGGCTTCGGCGGCGGGCTGTCGTTCTGCGCGCACGCCGTGCGCTGGGGTGAGCGCACCACGCCCCGGGATTCAAGCCCGGTCGAATTGCCAGCCAACGATCGCAGCGCGCTCGAGCTCATCCGCGAGTGTCTGGCGCGCAAGACGACGCCGGCGGCCGCGGCCGCCGAGCCGTTCACCTGAGAATCAGCGCCTGGCGGCCTTCGCCGCCTTCTTCTTTTTCTTCGCCGGGTCCTTGGCGCGCGACTTGCCGAACGACCCCTGATAGATCTTGCCGCGACGCGTTCGCGGATCACCCTTACCCATTAGCAATTCCCTCCCCAGCGCTGCAACCGATGATGGTGCAAATGCAGAGGGCCGGCCGTCGATGCCGCGAGGCACTGACGGCCGGCCCTTTTAGCTGCTCGAGCTTACCAGCGCTTCGGAGCGCCGCCGCCGCGGCCACCGCTGCCGCCGCCGCGCTCCTGGGCCTCGTTGACCCGCAGCGGGCGTCCGCCCAGCTCCTTGCCGTTGAGATTCTGGATCGCGCGCGAGGCATCGGCGCGCGACATCTCGACGAACCCGAAGCCACGCGGCCGGCCGGTGTCGCGATCGGTGATGAGGCTCACCGACTCGACCGTGCCATGCTGTGCGAACAGCTCGCGGATCTCGGCGTCAGTAGCGGAAAAGGGCAGATTGCCCACATAGATCTTCGTCATGCAGTCAGACTCCTAAACAAACTCACTATCGGCAGGAGTGCTGACCTGAGGTCCGAAGACTCGTGGGCGCGCACACTGCCACCTGGTCGGGAACGATTCGGCTTTTCGCAGTCGGAAGCCAACTCGCAAACGAGGCGGGCGGCAGGCGCAGGAAAGGGAAAGGTCACGAACCGGCGCGGACGATACCTTAATGGGCGGTGGCGGCACAAGCGCAACCGCGCCAACTGCGCGCTGCACCCCCTGGCCGCACGGCTCAGCCGCCGTAAACGACCGACAGCAGCACCAGCAGCAACAGCAGGGCGAGAGTCGCGGCGACGGGGAACAGCGGACGCGGAAAGATGAACATGGCGAAGTGAAACTTAACCCAGCCGTCGGTCGCGAAAAACAAGCTAATCGCGAACTTATTGTTCTTATTTGCCTTACAATCTGCCGCATGGACCAGCTGGTCTGCATGCGTAGCTTCGTGCGCGTGGCGGAGCTGCACTCCTTCACCCGCGCCGCCGATTCGCTCGGCGTCTCGCGCGCCGTGGTCAGCACCCACGTGGCGGAGCTCGAGCGCCATTTGCGTTGCCAGCTGTTCCACCGCACCACGCGGCGCGTGGGGCTGACGAGCGATGGCGCCGAGTACCTCGCCCGCTGCCAGCGCATCCTCGCCGAGCTCGAGGCCGCCGATGAGGCGGTGCGCCGCACGCGCCTCGCAGTGCAGGGACGGCTGCGGGTCGACGTGCCGGTGGCGTTCGGCCGCGGGCTGCTGATCCCGGCGCTGCCGCGCTTCACGCAGCGCTACCCCGAGCTGCAGCTCGAGGTGCAGCTCAACGACCGGGTGATCGACCTCATCGAGGAGGAGGTGGACCTGGTGGTGCGGGCCGGGCCCGTCAAGGAGCCGCACCTCATCGCGCGCCGCATCGTGAGCACGCGTCTCATCACCTGCGCATCTCCCGAGTACCTGCGCCAGCACGGCATCCCCGGCGATCCCGACGAGCTGCGCCGCCACAAGCTCATCGGCCATCTCTCAACCACCAGCCACCGCCCCTACAAGTGGCTGTTCCAGCGCGGCACGGTGCGGCGGCAGCTGCAGCTGCCCTTCAGCGTCTCCTTCAACGCCGTGGAGGCGCGCATCCAGGCGGCCGTGGGCGGCGTCGGCATCGTGCAGTCGATCGACCTCATGGTCGCCGAGGCGCTCGCCGCCGGGCGGCTGCAGGTGGTGCTGCATGAGTGGTCGGCGCCGGGTGCGCCGCTGCTGGTGGTGTGCCGCAGCGCGCTGCGCAACTCGCCGAAGATCCGCGTGTTCGCCGACTTTGCCGCGGAGCTATTGCTGCAATACCGGCGGCGCGTGGATGCGCTGCTCGAGGCAAACGGCTAGGGCGGTCAGCGCTTGGCGCGTCCGGCGAGCTGGTCGAGGGCGCGGATCTGCAGCACCGTGGCGTCGGAGGCCGGCAGCAGCTGGTTCGCCTGGCGTACGAACGACGGTACCTGCGCCACGGGGATCGGCGGGCTGATGAGATAGCCCTGCGCGAAATCGCATCCCAGTCGGCGCAGCAGGCTCCAGGCATCGGGCGTCTCGATACCCTCCGCGACCACCTTCAGCCCCATGGTGTGACCGAGCTCGATGGTGGAGGTGACGATGGTCACCGCGCCGTTCACCGCCTGGCTGATGAGCGAGCGGTCGATCTTCAGCTCGTCCACCGGCAGCAGGCTCAGCTGCGACAGCGACGAGTGGCCGGTGCCGAAGTCGTCGATCGCGAAGCGCACCCCGGCGATGCGCAGCAGCTGCATGTTGCGCGCCGCGCCCTGCGGGTCGCGCATCACCGCGCTCTCGGTGATCTCGAGCAGGAGCGAGGTCGGATGCACCGAATGCAGGCGCAGCAACGCGAGGATCTCATCGCCGAGGCGCGGATCGAGAATGTCGGGCGCGGACAGGTTGACGGCCAGCGTCACGTCCAGCCCTTCCTCGCGCCATTCGGCCATCTGACGAATGGCGGTCTTCAGTACCCACTGGGTGAGACGGCGCGAGCCGCCGGTGCTCTCGGCGAGCGGCACGAACTCACCCGGCGAGACCGGACCGAGCTGCGGGTGGCTCCAGCGCACCAGCGCTTCCAGCGTGCGCACCGAGCGCGTCGCCATGGTGACCAGGGGCTGATAGACGAGCGACAGCTGATCGCCGTCGATCGCGGCGCGCAGATCCGTGATGAGGGTCAGTCGGCGGCGGTGCGCGTCGTCCTGTCCGGGGCGGTAGGTGGCGACGCGATTGTGGGCGTCGTGCGCATCCTCGATGGCGATCTGCGCGCGTTGCAGCAGCTCCTCCGCGCTGCGGCCATGCTCGGGCACCAGGCACAGGCCGCAGGCGACGTGCAGATCCAGGCCGACGCCGGCGAGATGGAAGCCGCTGTGGACCAGGGCGGCGAGCTGCTCGGCGTAGAGCAGCGCGCGCTCCGCCGAGCAGCCGGGCGCGATCACCACGAACTGGGCCTCGCCGAGGCGCGCCACGGTGTCCTTCTCGGAGATATTCTGCCGCAGCCGGTGGGCCACCTCGCGCAGCACGTCATCGCCCACCGACAGTCCGAGCGAGGCGTTGATGTCGCGCAGGTTGCGGATGCCGAGCAGGATCAGTGCGCCGCGCTCGCCGTGCGCCGCGCCGTCGGTCGCCAGGCGCTCGAGCACCTGCGTGGCGAACCAGCGGTTCGGCAGCTGGGTGAGCTGATCGTGCTGGGCGTGAAAGGTGATCGCCGCCTCGCGTTCGGCGATGTTGCGCTGCATGGCGTTGAAGGTCTGCGCCAGGCTGTAGAACTCATCGCCCCCGGAGACGCTGACCGCGGTGTCGTAATGGCCCTGCTGGATGCGCTGCGCGGCGCGCGCCAGCTCGCCGATGGGACGTGTGGCGCTGCGCCCGAGCACCGCGCCGACGACGGCCGCCATGAGCAGCGCGATGCCGTCGATCTCCAGCATCGCATTGCGCAGCTCGAGGTAGGGCGTCAGCACCTCGCCGCTGCGGCTTGAGCAGCTGCACGTCGACGGGATCGCCCGCGCGCCGCGAGCCGGCGCGCCAGCGTGAGGTACTCGGTGCCGGCGAGGGTCACGAGATGCCGCGAGCCAGGGTTTTCCGCGGGCGTGGGAGCGGCGGCACTGAGCAGTGCTTCGCGCTGTGCGGCCAGGAGCGTCGTCGCCACGGCGACGCCGTCATGCCCATGCACGACGAGGGCGACCTGGGTGCCGACCAGCTTCTGGATGCGTTGCGCGAGCTCATCCGAGACCACGAAGCCCATCGCCACCCAGGCGGTGGGCTCGGGTGTGCGCACCGGCGCGAACACCAGTTGGTAGGAATCTGCGCCGAGAACCAGGAACGCCGGCTTGTGCAACTCGGGGTTGCGCACCTCGGGGTCGCGCAGCAGCCCCTGCATCGAGGCGGCGGCGTCGGCGTTCACGGGAACGCTGGAGGCCAGCACCTTGCCGCGGGTGTCGAGTACCATCACCATGTCGGCGTGGATGCGCCGCGCGTTGTTAAGCGCGGCGGAGAGGATCGTGGGCTGATCGCCGCTGGCGACTATCTCACGGAAGGGAAAGTCCGCCGCGGCCACCCCTACGCCTTGAGCGAGCTCCGCGGCACGGGAGTTCGTCAGCTCCTGGGCGAGCTCGCCGCCCTGGGACAGCTGGCTTGTCCGCGAGGGCCTTGACCGTTTCCCGGGTGCTGACCAGCACTGCGCCGAGCGTCACAGTTTGTGTGACGATCACCAGTCCGATGATCAGCACGAGAAGTCGTTTGCGGAAACTACCCATAAAACGCGCTCGAATCCCTGACCCATCGTAGGCGTCCCGCCTTGCAGGGAGCGAGGAGACGAGTGCGGGAATGAGACCTCCGGCACGAACCAGACCGGTCCTTCGGGCCATAAGCAGCCTGCTGACCCTGCTCGGCGTGCTCGCCGCGCACTCCCTGCCGGCGTCCACCCTGGTGATCACGGTGCAGACCGCCGACGGCAAGGCGCTCACCGGGGCCGTGGTGACCGCCTATCCGCTCGACGGCGCCGCGCACCGCCCGGCCCCGATCAGGGCCGTCATGGACCAGGTGAACCGCGCCTTCCTCCCCGACCTGCTGGTGATCCCGGTCGGCTCGACCGTGGTGTTCCCGAACAGCGATTCGGTGAGTCACCAGATCTACTCGTTCTCCCCGGCAAAGCGCTTTCAGCTGCCGCTGTATCGCGGCACGCCCTACCCGCCGGTACATTTCGATCAGACCGGGGTGGTCACGCTCGGCTGCAACATTCACGACGAGATGGTCGGCTATCTCGTGGTCACCGATGCGGCGTACTTCGGCCGCACCGATGCGAAGGGCGCCTGGTCGAGCGAGGTCGCGCGCGGCCGCTACCGCATTTCGATCTGGCATCCGCGGATGCGCGACAGCGACGCGGACCTCGAGCGCGAGCTCACGGTCGGGGAGGCGGATCACGCCGAGCTCACGCTGCGCCTCGTGAAGGCGCTGCAGCCGGCGCCGCTCGCCGACCGGCCGCATTCCTGGGATTACTGACAGGCCAAGGACAAGCGATGGACTGCTTACCTGCAAACCGCCTGCTGCCGCGCAGCGCCGCCTGGTTGCTGATGCTCGCGTGGCTCGCGCTCGGCAGCCTCGCGCATGCCGACGGCTGGGAGCTCAGCCTCGACGGACGCGCGGTGAGCTCGAACGCCGATCCTTCCTACACACAGGGCGGCGTGAGCGGCGTGCGCTTCGATCAGGACCAGTCGGGCCTGCAGCTCGGGCGCGCGCGCTTCGCGCTCACCGAGTCGCTCGGCGAACTGTGGTCGGTGCATCTCGACGCCTCCGCGTGGGGCGATCACGACCGCATTCCGGTCGGGCTCACCGAGGCGTATCTGCAGTTCCGCCCCTACCCGTTCGCCGGTTACCGGCTGCGCGTCAAGGCCGGCGCCTTCTACCCGCCCATCTCGCTCGAGAACCGCGCCTCGGGCTGGGAGTCGCCTTACTCACTCTCGTACTCGGCCATCGACAGCTGGCTCGCGATCGAGGTGCGCACCGTGGGTGTCGAGGCGCAGCTCGACTGGCTCGGCACGCGGCAGGGTCATGGCTTCGATCTCGGAGTGACGGCCGGCGCCTTCGGCTGGAACGAAGGCGCGGGCGGCTTCATCGCCGCCGACGGCTTCACGCTCACCGACCGGCAGACACCGCTCGGCGGCCGCGTAGGCCTGCCCAATGACCCGGTGCTGATGAACTTCGAGCCGTTCCGCGAGCTCGACGGCCGCACCGGTGTGTACGGCGGTCTCGAGGCGCGCTGGCTCGATCGGGTGGTGGTGCGGGCGCTGCGCTACGACAATCGCGCCGACCCCACCGCCCTGGACTACGCCTCGAACGCCATCGCCTGGGAGACCACCTTCACCGCCCTCGGCGCACGCTACGAGGGGAGCGACGGCATTACCGCGATCGTCCAGACCCTCAAGGGCGACACCACCATCGCCCCGGGAGGCTACTGGCTCGACTGGCCCTTCAAGGCGCAGTACGCGCTGCTCGCGAAGACCTTCGGCCGGCACACCCTGAGCGCCCGCTACGACCGCTTCGAGGTCGATGCCAGTGCCAGCGCGAGCGGTGATGGGGCGGAGATCGGCCACGCGCTCACTGCGGCCTGGGTGCTCACGCTCGATCAGCACTGGCGCTTCACGCTCGAGTGGCTGCACGTGACGAGCAACTCCTACGAGCGGCAGGACGCCTTCAACCTGCCGCCGCTCGCGAGTGAAACGCAGCTACAGCTCGCGGTGCGCTACGCGCTCGGGTCGGCGCTGCGCTGACGGGTCGGTGAGCGTCGTTGCATGGGGCGGGCTCCGCAGCGCATTCTCCCTCGGCCGAATGGGTACGGAGGTGGTCCATGTCGAAACTTTTCGGCGAGAGCCACAGGCGACTGCAGCGCCAATTCGACACCCAACGACTGGCCGATCGGATCGAGGAGCGTTTGTTCCGCGAGCACATCTCGGACGAGGATCGTGCGTTCATCGAGCGGCTGGACATGTTTTTCCTGGCCACCGCAGACGCGGCGGGCCGCCCGAACTGCTCATATAAGGGCGGCGATCCGGGCTTCGTCCGCGTACTCGATCGGCAGACGCTGCTGTTTCCGAATTATGACGGCAACGGCATGTACCTCTCGATGGGCAACGCCGTAGAAAATCCCAATGTCGGGCTGCTGTTCATCGACTTCGAGAACCAGAAGCGCTTGCGCGTCAACGGTAGCGCGCAGATCGAATCGGCAACGTCGGTTGAGCCGCAGTACCTGGAAGCACAGTTTGTCGTAAGAGTGTCCGTGCGCCAGGTATTTCCAAATTGTCCCCGGTACATCCACAAGCTGCAGCGGATCGAGCCCTCGAAGTTTGTGCCCCGTCCGGCCGTGCGCACGCCGGTACCCGCCTGGAAGCAAACGCAGTGGGCCTGCGACGTGCTGCCAGCCGGGGACCCGGCACTGCAGCCGGGCTCGAAGCCCTAACGGTAGCGCGCCAGGATCTTCTCGAGTCCCTTTCGAGCCCGGCGACAGCCTCTCGTAGGGGATGCTGTTGAGCGGCGCCGCCGGCGTCGAGTTCACCTGATGGAACTCGTGCTGCGCGGTCTCGTCGAGGAACAGCAGCCCCGTCAGGTACTCCCCGGCCTTCATGCGCTCCTGGATCTGCACCGCCGCGTGCGTGCGGTTGGTGGGGTCGTAGGCTGAGTCGAGCTTGCGCAGCACGATGCGGCTGCCGTCGTGCATCACCACCGGCAGCGCCTCACCCTCGCGGTAATCGGCGGTGATCTCGCGCTCGAGCGGAATGAAGTCGGCGTGCACGGCCGGCTCGTAGTGCTCGCGTGTGTAGGCGTAGCTCTTGGTCGAGCCCTCGTGGTCGTTGAAGGTGACGCAGGGCGAGAGCACGTCGATGAGCGCGAAGCCGCGGTGCTTGACCCCCGCCTGGATGAGCGGCACCAGCTGGGCCTTGTCGCCCGAGAAGCTGCGCGCCACGAACGAGGCGCCGAGCGTCATCGCCAGCAGCACCGGATCGATCGGCGGCTGGAAGTTGGTCTCGCCCTTCTTCGCCCGGGTGCCGATGTCGGCGGAAGCGGAGAACTGGCCCTTGGTGAGGCCGTATACGCCGTTGTTCTCGATGATGTACAGCATGTCGACATTGCGGCGGATGGCGTGGCAGAACTGCCCGAGCCCGATCGACAGCGTGTCGCCATCCCCCGAGACACCGATGTAGGTGAGATTGCGGTTGGCGGCATTGGCGCCCGTGGCGATCGAGGGCATGCGGCCGTGCACCGAGTTGAAGCCGTGGCCGCCGGCGACGAAATAGGCGGTGGTCTTGGACGAGCAGCCGATGCCGGAGAGCTTGACGACGTTCTGCGGCTCGAGCGACAGCCCCCAGGCGGCCTCGACGATGGCGGCGGTGATCGAGTCGTGGCCGCAGCCGGCGCACAGCGTCGACAGCGCTCCCTCGTAGTCACGACGCGTGAAGCCGAGCGGATTGCGCGGCAGCGAGGGATGGGCGACTTTCGGCTTGGCGATGAAAGTCATCTCGAGGCTCCGTGCAGGCGCAATTGCGTGGGGCTGCAGTTGTGCGAGCACCCCGGCGACGATGAACTCCGAGGAGATGGGCAGTCCGCTGTAGTGCAGCAGCGAACGCAGCTTGGCCTTGTCGACGGCGGTCTCGAGGGTGAGGAGCGCGCGCAGCTGCGCGTCGCGGTTCTGCTCGACGACGAACAGCAGCTCGTGCGCAGCCAGGAACTTCTCGACGTCCTCGCTGAACGGGAAGGAGCGCACGCGCATGTAGTCGACGGCGACGCCGCGCTGCCCGAGCAGGTCGCGCGCCTCGCGGATCGCACCGTCGCAGCTGCCGACGGACACGATGCCGACCTTCGAGTCCGCGGTCGCATCGATCAGCGCGCGCGGCACCAGCCGTTTAGCCGTCGCCCACTTGCGCATCAGGCGGTCGAGCACCAGCTGGTAATCGGCTGAGTCCTCGGTGTAGGCGCCGTATTGGTTGTGGCCCGAGCCGCGGGTGAAATACGCCGCTTTGGGATCGACGCCAGGGAGCGTGCGGTAGGCGACGCCGTCCTCGTCCACGTCGAGAAAGCGGTAGAACTTCTTCAGCTTGAGGACCTCCTCCTTGCCTAGGATCTTGCCGCGATCGGGGCGGTAGCTGTCGTCCCACTTCAGGTCGCGGCACATCCAGTCGTTCATGCCGATGTCGAGATCCGACAGCACCAGCACCGGAGTCTGCAGCCGCTCGGCGAGGTCGAAGGCCTCCACCGCCATGTAGAAGCATTCCTCGGGGTTGGCAGGGTAGAGACACACGTGACGCGTGTCGCCGTGCGAGGCGTAGGCGGCGAGCAGCAGATCGCCCTGCTGGGTGCGGGTCGGCATGCCGGTGGACGGGCCGACGCGCTGGATGTCGAAGATCACCGCGGGCACCTCGGCGTAGTAGGCGAGCCCGAGGAACTCGTTCATGAGCGAGACACCGGGACCGGAGGTCGCGGTGAAGGCACGCGCGCCGTTCCACATGGCGCCGATCGCCATGCCGATGGCCGCGAGCTCGTCTTCCGCCTGGATGAAGGCGAAGTTTTTCGCGCCGGTGTCCTTATCGACGCGGGTGCGGTCAGCGAACATCTTGAACGCGTCCATGAGCGAAGTGGACGGCGTGATCGGGTACCAGGCCGCGACCGTGGCGCCGGCGAACAGGCACCCCAAAGCCGCCGCCGTGTTGCCGTCGATCAGGACGTTGCCGGCGGTGCTGTCCATCTTCTCGACGTGCAGCGGCAGCGGGCACTGGAAGTTGGCGCGCGCGTAGTCGTAGCCGAGCTGGATGGCCTGCATGTTGCTCTCGACCAGCTGCGGCTTCTTCGCGTAGGTCTCGGCCAGCAGCTCGCGGATGCGCGCCACGTCGAGGTCGAGCAGCGCGGCCAGAACGCCCGCGTAGCAGACGTTCTTCATCAGGATGCGGGTGCGCACGCCGTTGAAATTCTCGTTGCAAAGCCGCGCCAGCGGCACGCCGAGCACCGTGATGTCATCGCGCTTGAGCAGTGCCGGGCGCGGCCAGGTGGAGTCGTACACCAGGTAACCGCCCGCGGCGACCTCGCGCACGTCGCGCGCGTAGGTCTCGGCATTCATGGCGACCATGAGATCGACGCGGCCCGAGCGTGCCACGTAGCCTTCGCGGGTGACGCGGATCTCGTACCAGGTGGGCAGCCCCTGGATGTTGGAGGGGAAGTAGTTCTTGCCCATCACCGGAATGCCGCTCCTGAAGATCGATTTCATGAGCAGCGTGTTGGCGCTGGCCGAGCCGGTGCCGTTCACCGTGGCGATCTTGATGGTGAAATCGTTGATGCGTGAGGTGCTCGGAGACATGGCGGTACGTTACTGCTTAGGCTGCGGCCGGCGGGAATCGTTCAGGCGATCTTGGCGGTGCGTTTCGGCAGCGGCGCCGGCTGATCGGCGGCATGCGGCCAGTGCAGCTCGGACTTCTGCATGTCCCAGGCGGCGGTCGGACAGCGCTCGGCGCACAGGCCGCAGTGCACGCACAGGTCCTCGTCCTTGACCATGACGCGCCCGGTCTGCGGCAGCGCGGCCGAGACGTACAGCGGCTGCGCCAGGTTCAGCGCCGGCGCCTTGAGACGCCCGCGCAGTTCGGCCTCGGCGCCGTTGTGGGTGATGGTCAGGCAGTCCACCGGGCAGATGTCGAGGCAGGCATCGCACTCGATGCACAGCTTGGCGCTGAACACCGTCTGCACGTCGCAGTTGAGACAACGCTGCACTTCCTGCTCGACCTGCTCGACGGTGAAGCCTAGCTCGACCTCGATGTTGAGCTTCTTGAAGCGCTCCTTGAGCGACACGTGCGGCATCAGCCGCCGCTCGACCGGCGTGTAGTCGTTCGAGTACGACCACTCGTGCATGCCCATCTTGCGGCTCTGCAGATTGACGCCGGGGCTCAGGCGTTCCGCCACCGGCTCACCCTGGCAGTGGCGGTGGATGGAGATCGCCGCCTGGTGGCCGTGCTCGACCGCCCAGATGATGTTCCTCGGCCCGAAGGCCGCGTCGCCGCCGAAGAACACGCCCGGCCGCGTCGACTGGAACGTCACCTTGTCGATGACCGGCACGTCCCACTTGTCGAATTCGATGCCCAGATCGCGCTCGATCCAGGGAAAGGCGTTCTCCTGACCGATGGCGAGGATCACGTCGTCCGCCGGCAGGAACTCCTCGCCCACGATGCGCTCGGCGGTGATGCGGCCGCTCCCATCCACGTCGTACTCCATGCGATCGAACAGCATGCCGGTGAGACGGCCGTTCTCCATCACGAAGGATTTGGGCGAGCGGTTGACGACGATCTCGACGCTCTCCTCCTCGGCGTCCTCGAGCTCCCACACGGAGGCCTTGAAGAAGCCGCGTGGCTTGCGCGCCATGACCTTGACGCTGTCGGCGCCGAGGCGAAGGCTGGTGCGGCAGCAGTCCATGGCGGTGTTGCCGACGCCGATGATGAGGACGCGCCTGCCGACCTTGTCGATGTGGCCGAAGGCGACCGACTCGAGCCAGGCGATGCCGATGTGGATGTTATCCGCGCCGGCCTCGCGCCCGGGGAGCTTGAGCTCCTTGCCCTTCGGCGCGCCGGAGCCCACGAACACCGCGTCGAACCCGCCCGCAGCGAGCAGCTCGCGCAGGCTCGCCACCGGGGTATTGAGCTTCAAGTCCACGCCCATGCCGGTGATCATGGCGATCTCCTCGTTCAGCACCGTGTGCGGCAGCCGGAACGAGGGGATGTTGGTGCGCATGAGCCCGCCGGGCTCGCCGAACTGCTCGAAGATCGTGACCTCGTACCCTAAGGGCAGCAGGTCATTGGCCACGGTGAGCGAGGCGCAGCCGGCGCCGATGCAGGCGATGCGCTTGCCGTTCTTGAGCTGCGGGATCTTCGGCAGCAGGCTCTCGACCTCGCCGCGATGGTCGGCCGCCACGCGCTTCAGGCGGCAGATCGCCACCGGCTTCTGCTCGATGCGCCCGCGACGGCAGGCGGGCTCGCACGGCCGGTCGCACACCCGCCCGAGGATCCCCGGGAAGACGTTCGACTGCCGGTTCACCATGTAGGCGTCGGTGAAGCGGCCCTGGGCGATCAGGCGGATGTACTCGGGAACATCGGTGTGGGCCGGGCAGGCCCACTGGCAATCCACAACTCGATGGTAGTAGTCGGGATGGGAGGTATCGGTGGGTTCCATTCACTCACTCGGGCTCGAGCTTGCCCTCTCGACCGGACAAGGGGACGCAGAGTATAGGGGCGTCCCGGGGATTGTCATCGTCGTTAATATGCCCGTCCTGCGCGCGCAATCGCGGTCCCGCGGCGCAAAGGGAGTTCCGTCATCTGTATGCTGCATTGCAGCATAACAGCCCCGCTGCGGCCTGCCTATACTCCGCGTCCACATGCCCGACCCCATCGCCACCGAGATCCGGCTGCGCCGCTCCTCGCGCGTGCTCGAGGTCAGTTTCGACGACGGCAGTCGCTTCGAGCTGCCGTTCGAGTACCTGCGGGTGCACTCCCCGTCCGCCGAGGTGAAGGGCCACGGCCCGGGGCAGGAGGTGCTGGTGCTCGGCAAGGAGCAGGTCGGCATCAGCGCAGTCGAGCCCGTCGGCCAGTACGCGGTGAAGCTCGTGTTCGACGACGGACACGACACCGGGCTGTACACCTGGAAGTATCTGCACGAGCTCGGGCGCAGCTTCGCGAGCTACTGGGCGCGCTATCAGGAACGACGCGCGCGCGCGGCGCAGCCGCGCTGAAGCGGCGCGTCGCGCGCCAGGCTTTGCGTCTCACGAAAAGCAAAGCGGGCCGGATATTGCTACCCGGCCCGCACCTTGCAAGACCCCCCTGAACGGTCGCGATTCTAGCGCATCGGACACCGGAAGGTGCAAGCGCAGCTAAGCGAAGTGTTAAGTCCGATCGACTAGAATGTGTCTCAACTCCCGAGCTCCCCACGAACGATGACGGAAGAGCGCTCCACCGACTTCGGCTTTCAGCGCGTGCCCTTCGGGGACAAGGCGCGGCGCGTGCGCGCGGTGTTCGACTCGGTCGCCGATCGCTACGACCTGATGAACGACCTGATGTCGGCCGGGGCGCATCGGCTGTGGAAGCGCTACACGCTGGCGCTCGCCAACCTGCACGCCGGACAGCGCGCGCTCGATGTGGCCGGAGGGAGCGGCGATCTGGCGCTCGGGCTCGCGCGGCAGGTGGGTGAGCGCGGCCTGGTCGTGCTCACCGACATCAACGCCGCGATGCTGGCGCGCGGCCGCGACCGGCTGCTCGATGCCGGTTGCGCCGGCAATGTCGCCTGCGTGCAGGCGAATGCCGAGCGGCTGCCGTTCGCCGACGGCAGCTTCGACTGCATCACCATCGGCTTCGGGCTGCGCAACGTCACCGACAAGCCGGCGGCGCTCGCCTCCATGCACCGCGCCCTGAAGCCCGGCGGGCAGCTGCTGATCCTCGAGTTCTCGCAGCCGCAGCTCGCATCTCTCCGGCCCCTCTACGACGCCTATTCCTTCCGCGTGCTGCCGTTTCTCGGGCGGGTGGTGGCGGGCGATGAGGCGAGCTACCGCTATCTCGCGGAATCGATCCGCATGCACCCCGACCAGGAGACGCTGCTCGGCATGATGCGCACGGCGGGTCTGGAGGGCTGCGGCTACCACAACCTCTCCGGCGGCATCGTCGCCGTGCATCGCGGCTACCGTTACTGAGCGTGCTGCCCGAGACCCTCGGCAATCTACTCAACCGCGGCCTGCCGCGCTCGGCGCGCGCCCGGCAGCTGTGCGTTGAGCTCGCCGGCAGGAGCCTCATCCTCGAGGTGCGCGGCATCGCCTCGCTGCGCATCGAATCCAACGGCGCGACGATCACCGTGACGGCGGGCGCGGCGCACGCCGACGCCTTCCTGAGTGTCGGACCGTTAAGCCTCTTCAGCCTCGCCGGCGATGACGCGCAGCGCTCGCTGCAACGGGGCGACGCCACCGTCAGCGGCGATACGGAGGTGGCGGAGCGCTTCCGTGAGCTCCTGCGGCTGCTCAGGCCCGATCCCGAGGAGGAGCTGTCGCTGCTCATCGGCGACGTACCGGCACATCAGCTCGGCCGGCTGGCGCGCGCGCTCCTCGGCGTCATGCGCCGCGCCGCCGACACCACCTGGCGCAACAGCGCCGATTACCTCGCGCACGAGCGCGCGCACCTGGTGCCGCGCCGCGAAGGCGAGTCGTTCCTGCGCGCAGTGGACGCGCTGCGCGAGGACGTCGACCGGGCGGCGGCGCGCCTCGAGCAGCTCACGCGGCAGCGCACCCCGGCGGCGGGCGGAACACGCGCCCCGTGAAGCCGCGCGTGTGGCTGCGGTTGCTCGAGATCCAGCGCGTGCTGCTGCGGCACGGCCTCGACGATTACGTCCGCGCCACTCATCTATATAGGCCGCTGCGGTTCCTGCTGTACTGCTCGCCGGGCCTGTGGCTCGAGCGGCGCCGGGGCGGCGCGCGCGGTGAGCGGCTGCGGCTCGCGCTCGAAGAGCTCGGGCCGATCTTCGTCAAGTTCGGGCAGGCAGTCTCGACGCGCCGCGACCTGCTGCCCCCGGACATCGCCGATGAGCTCGCCAAGCTCCAGGACCGCGTGCCGCCGTTCGCGGGCAGCGTCGCACGCGCGCACATCGAGGCCAGCTACGGCCGACCGCTGGTGCAGGTGTTCGCCGCCTTCGATGAGACGCCGCTCGCCGCCGCCTCGATCGCGCAGGTGCACGCCGCCCGCCTGCCGGGTGGTCAGGAGGTGGTGGTCAAGGTGCTGCGGCCCGGCATGCACGCGATCATCGAGCGTGACCTCGAGGTGCTGCACGCGCTCGCCGAGCTCGCGCAGCGCTACTGGAGCGAAGGCCGGCGGCTGCGGCCGCGGGAGCTGGTGGCCGAATACCACAAGACCGTGCTCGATGAGCTCGACCTGATGCGCGAGGCGGCCAACGCCGCGCAGCTGAAGCGCAACTTCGCGGGCTCGGACCTGCTGTACGTGCCGGAGGTCTACTGGGACTACTGCCGCACCGACGTCATGGTGATGGAGCGCATCCACGGCGTGCCGATCAGCGACATGGCGGCGCTCAAGGCCGCCGGCACCGACATCGCGCGCCTTGCCGAGAACGGCGTGCGCATCTTCTTCACCCAGGTGTTCCGCCACAACTTCTTCCATGCCGACATGCACCCGGGGAACATCTTCGTCATGGTTGGCGACCCGCAGCACCCGCGCTACGCGGCGGTCGACTTCGGCATCGTCGGCACGCTCGATCCGCGCGACCAGCACTATCTCGCCGAGAACTTCCTCGCGGTGTTCGACCGCGACTACCGCCGCGTGGCGCAGCTGCACGTCGAGTCCGGCTGGGTGCCGGCAGCTACGCGCATCGATGAGATGGAGTCCGCGGTGCGCACCGTGTGCGAGCCGATCTTCGACCGGCCGCTGAAGGACATCTCCTTCGGACGGATCCTGCTGCGCCTGTTCGAGATCTCGCGCCGCTTCGACATGCAGATCCAGCCGCAGCTGCTGCTGCTGCAGAAGACGCTGCTCAACGTCGAGGGCCTGGGGAGAGAGCTGTACCCCGAGCTCGACATCTGGAGCACCGCGACCCCGATCCTGCGCGAATGGATGCGCGAGCGCACCAGCTTCGGCACGCTGCTGAAGAGCCTGCGCGCACACGCGCCCGAGCTGTTCGAGGCGGCGCACGCGCTGCCCGCGCTGCTCACCGCGCGGCTGCGCGGCGCGGAGCGCGCCGCCGCCGCGCCGCTCGCGCAGGATGCGCTCGAGAAGCTCAAGGACGAGCTGCGCGAGGAGCTGCGGCTCGAGCACCGGCGGCACGCAGCGGTGACGCTCGGTGCGGCGCTGATGCTCGGCGGCGGTGTGTGGCTGGGGTTGGGCGGCGGCCACGCCTTCGCAGGCTGGCTGCTGCTGGTCGCAGGCGGGGTGTCGGTGCTCGCCGGCTCAAGGCGCTGAGTGCAGCGCGACCTCACCGCGGGAGCGATCCCCGTCGTCCTCTTCAGGTTCGCGCTGCCGATCCTGTTCGCCAACGTGCTGCAGTCGCTCAACGGCTCGGTGAACTCCGTGTGGGTCGGGCGCTATCTCGGCGAGGCGGCGCTCACCGCCACCTCGAACGCCAACACCGTGATGTTCCTGCTGATCGGCGCCGCCTTCGGCGTGGCGCTCGCGGCCACGATCCTGGTCGGCCAGTGCATCGGCGCCAACAACGTTCCCGAGACCAAGCGCGTGGTCGGCACCAGCGCCACTTTCTTCACCGCCATCTCGGTGGCCATGGCGGTCGCGGGACTCACGCTGTGCCGCCCGCTGCTGATCGCCATGAGTACCCCCGCGGCGTCGCTCGATCTCGCGGTCGCCTACATGCGGGTGATCTTCCTCGCGCTGCCGTTCCTCTATCTGTACGCGTTCGTCGGCGCGATGCTGCGCGGCGGCGGCGACTCGAAGACGCCGTTCTACTTCATGCTGCTGTCGGTGGGGCTCGACATCGCGCTTAACCCGGTGTTCATCTTCGGCGTCGGACCGATCCCGCGCTTGGGGATCGCCGGCTCCGCGCTCGCCACCTTCGTCGCCCAGGCGGTGAGCCTCACTGCGCTCGTCCGCCATCTGTACCGGCGCCGGCACCTGCTGGTGCTGCACAAGGACGAGCTCGCGCTGCTCAAGGTCGACTGGGGCGTGGTCGGGACGCTGGTGAAGAAGGGCATCCCGATGAGCGCGCAGATGCTGGTGATGTCGCTGTCCGGCGTGCTGATGATCACGCTCGTCAATCGCTTCGGCGTCGACACCACGGCGGCGTTCGGCGCGGCGCTGCAGCTGTGGAACTACATCCAGATGCCGGCGTTCGCGGTGGCCATGGCCATGTCGGCCATGACGGCGCAGAACGTCGGCGCCGGCAAGTGGTCACGCGTCAGCAGCATCGCCCGCGTCGGCGTGCTCTACAACGTGGTGCTCACCGGCGCGATCGCGCTCGCCATGGAGCTGCTCACTCAGCCGCTGTTCGCGCTGTTCCTGCCGGAAGGGTCCGCGGCGCGGACCATCGCCGCGCATCTGAATCACGTGGTGACCGGCTCGTTCGTCTTCTTCGGAGTGGCGGTGGCGCTGTTCGGCGTGGTGCGCGCCACCGGCGCGGTGATCGCGCCGCTCGTCATCCTCACCATCACGCTGCTCGCGGTGCGCTTCCCGGTGGCGCAATTCTTCCTCGGCAGCTACGGCGTGGATGCGGTGTGGTGGAGCTTCCCGGTGTCGTCGGGCCTGTCGGCGCTGCTCGCGGTGCTGTACTACAGGTACGGCGGCTGGCGCGGCGCGCACATGATGCCGGCGAACGCGGCGCAGCCCTAAGGAAGCACCCTACAGCGCCTGCGCGGTCTCCACCGCGGCACGCGGCTCGATCCACAGCGCACGCGCCCGGCCGACGAGGTCCCCCTCGCCGTCGAACAGCGCCGTGCCGGCCTCGTGCTTGCGGCCGCTCGAGCCGATCTGCCAGCCCACCACGGTGCAGGACTCCCCGACGTGCACCCGCCGGTCGATGCGCGCGGTGAACTCCGCGAGCAGCATCATGCGGTCATCTGGCGCGACCGCGTAGTAGCCGGGACAGTCGAGCGCGGCCGACATGAACTCGGCGCGCACCTTGCCGTCGCCGGCATCGAGCGATGTGTCCGGCACCCAGGGAGCGGCGACCATGGCGAGCTCGGCGATCGGGCCGGCAAAGATGCGCATGCCATCACCCCGCACCCGGTGGGTGCCGCAGACGAAGCACGTGGGGAAGCGGTGATAGCGAAAACCCGCGTAGCGGCGCGAGGCTTCCACCGCCTCGAGATAATCGGGGGCAGCGCGCAGCTCGAGATCGAGAGCTGCAGGGCGCGCCTCTCCGACCGGCTCCGCGCCGTCCAGCACACTGAGCGCGCCGCCCTCGAGCTCCTCCACGGTGAGCTCCCGCTCGAGCGGCGGTGGCTTGAGCAGGCGCACGGTGACGGTGCGCGAGGCGAGTGCCGCGACGCTGCCGGCGAAATAGCCGCCGTTGGAGGAGGTCGGCGGGCCGCAGAAACGCGCCGCGATGGTAAGCGTCTTCATGCGTGGCGCAGGATGGTCGTTCCGTACGCGGTTCGCAAATGCGGCCGCGCGTTCAGGACCGGCGCAGCGTGCGCAGCCAGGCGGCCGGATCCTCGCCGCGCTCCAGCACCTCGATGAGCGCCGAGCCGACCACCACCCCGTCCACGTGCCCGGTAAGCCGCGCGACCTGCTCGCGGCTGCGAATGCCGAAGCCGGCGCACACCGGAATCGGCGCCGCCGCGCGCACCTGGTCCAGATAGGCGAGCACCTCGTCCGGCACCGCGACGTTCCTGCCGGTGGTGCCGGTCATGGTCACCGCATACACGAATCCCTGGCTCGCCGCGCACAGCTGCGCGAGGCGCGCGGCTGGCGTCACCGGCGTAACCATCTGCACCAGCGCCAGCTGCTCGGCCGCGAGCGCCGCGTGCAGCGCGCTGCTCTCATCGAGCGGCAGGTCGGGCACGATGAAACCCGCGACGCCGGCACGCGCCGCCGCCGGCACCAGCCGCTCGATGCCGAAGGCCAGCAGCGGGTTCAGGTAGCTCATGAGCAGCAGCGGCGCCCGCACCTCACCGAGGCTCTCGAGCTCGGCGAGAATCCACCTGAGACTCACGCCCTGGGCGAGGGCTGCGAGGCTCGCGCGCTGGATGGTCACGCCGTCGGCCATCGGATCGGTGAACGGCACGCCGATCTCGACCACGTCGGCGACGGCGGCGAGCGCGCGCAGTTGCTCGCGAAAGCTCGCGCGCTGCGGGAACCCCGCCGTCAGGTACGCCACCAGCGCCGGTTCGCCCTGCGCGGCGGCGGTGCGGATCGCGGCGCTGATGCGCTCCCGTGGGCTCATGACTTCTCCGGCTCGATGAGGGTTTTGAGGAGCGTGGTCATGTCCTTGTCGCCGCGCCCCGAGAGACACACGAGAATGGTGCCGCCGGGATGCGCGCGCGCCCAGCGCTCCGACCCGGCGATGGCGTGTGCACTCTCGATCGCCGGCAGAATGCCCTCAGACTCGCTCAGCGCGCGCACCGCGGCGAGCGCCTCGGCGTCGCCCGCCGTCTGGTAGCTCACCCGGCCGGTCGCAGCGAGCAGCGCGTGCTCGGGGCCGACGCCCGGGTAGTCGAGCCCCGCGGACACGGAGTGCGTCTCCTCAATCTGTCCGTCCTCGTTCTGCAGCAGCATGGAGTAGGTGCCGTGCAGCACGCCGGGGCGCCCATAGGCGATCGTGGCCGCGTTGTCGCCGAGCCCTGCACCGCGCCCGCCCGCCTCGACACCGATGATCTCGACGCTCGCATCGCCGATGAAGGCATGGAAGGCACCGATCGAGTTGGAGCCGCCGCCGACACAGGCGATGAGCGCATCGGGGAGACGCCCGGTTGCGGCCAGCAGCTGCGCGCGTGCCTCGCGGCCGATGACCGCCTGCAGCTCGCGCACCAGATAAGGGTAGGGATGCGGACCGACCACCGAGCCGAGGAGATAGTAGGTGTCGAGGGGATCCGACACCCAGTCGCGCAGCGCCTCGTCGATGGCCGCGCGCAGGGTCTTATCGCCGCTCGTCACCGGCACGACCGTGGCGCCCAGCAGGCGCATGCGGCCGACGTTCGGCGCCTGGCGCTCCATGTCGATCGAGCCCATGTACACCGTGCAGGGGAGCCCGAGCCGCGCGCACGCCGCGGCGGTCGCCACGCCGTGCTGTCCGGCGCCGGTCTCTGCAACCACGCGCCGCGCGCCGAGGCGCCGCGCGAGCAGCGCCTGGCCGATGGCGTTGTTGATCTTGTGGGCGCCGGTGTGCGCGAGATCCTCGCGCTTGAGCCACAGCTGCGCCCCCCAGCGCTGCGACAGGCGCGCCGCAAAGGTAAGCGCCGTGGGTCTGCCGACCCAGGTGGCGAGCTCGCGGGCAAGCTCCAGCTGGAACTCGCGCGCGTTGAGATGCTCGCGCACGCCGCGCTCGAGGCGCTCGAGCGCCGGGATCAGCGTCTCCGGCACGTAGCGTCCGCCGAACGGGCCGAAGCGGCCGCGGGCATCGGGGAATTTCCCGGCGATGAGCTCGGCGAGCACCCGCGGGGCATCGGCTAAGGCGACATTCATGACTCATCCCTCGGCTAGGGTGGCGGCGCCGCGCGCGGCCGCCACGAACTTGAGGATCTTCAGCGGACTCTTCACTCCGGGACGCGCCTCGACGCCGCTCGAGACATCGACGCCGAAGGGCTGCACGGCGGCGATCGCCGCGGCGACGTTGTCAGCATCGAGCCCCCCGGCGAGGATGAGCTGCGTGCGCGAGCTCAGGCGATGGGCCGCGGTCCAGTCTGCCGCTGTGCCGGTGCCGCTCACCGGCCCCTCGAAGAGGAGGCGCGCGGGGAGCGGTGCGGGCGGGGCGCTGCCTGCGCGCACCACCGGCAGCAGCTCGAGCGCGGCCGGCACGCTGAGGCCCGCGAGGTCGGCGGCATCGGTCTGCAGCACGTCGGGCTTGAACACGCTCAGCACCTCATCGAGCGCACGCTGCACCGGATGCTGGGTCACCGCCACGCACCGTAAGCGTCCGCGCACCGGCCGCGCGAGCTGCGCCGCGGCCTCGGGCGTCAGCTGGCGCGGCGAGGCCGCGAACACGAAGCCGAGCGCGTCCGCACCGGCCTCGACCGCGGCCGCGAGCGCATCCGGCGTGGTGATGCCGCAGATCTTGATCCACACGCTTCAGCCCATCCGGCGCGCGGCGCGCCCGGCCGCGATGAGCGCGGCGGCGAGCGCCTCACTGTCGGCGCCGCGCATGAGGGCGCTGCCGACGAGCGCCAGCGAGTAACCCGCGGCCGCGACCGCACGCGCGTCATGTGCGCTTTTCACGCCGCTCTCGGCGACCCGCGGCACGCGTGCAGGCAACAGCGCCGCGAGCTCGATGAGGCGCGCCGGCACCACCTCGAGAGTCGCGAGGTCGCGGCAGTTGACGCCGGCGAGCAGCACATTCGGCCCGCGATGGGCGGCGACAAATTCGTGCAGCAGTGCGATGTCGTCCTCGTCGAAGGCCTCGAGGAGCACGAACAGTCCGAGCGCGCGAGCGCACTCGAGCAGCGCTGCAGTGTCCGCCCTGGGGAGCATCCGCAGGATGACGAGCACGCCGCCGGCGCCGGCCGCACGCGCCTCGTAGAGCTGGTACGGATCGACGAGGAAGTCCTTGCGCAGCGCCGGCACGGCGTGGGGCTTGAGCACCTGCGCGGCCGCGCTCAAGTGTGCGAGCGTGCCGTCGAAGCGGCTCGGCTCGGTGAGCACCGAGACGGCGGCTGCTCCCGCGCGCGCATAGCCCGTGACGCGCGCCGCGACGTCCTCGCCGGCGGCGGCGAGCACGCCCGCGCCTGGTGAGCGGAGCTTCAGCTCCGCGATGAGATCGAAGCCGTCCGGCTGAAGGCGCAGCGGCGGCGGCGCAGGCGTGGCGCGCGCCGCGGACTCCAGTCCCGCGAGCGAGCGCGCCGCCATCGCCGCGCGCACCCGGGCGCGACTGCTCAACGCCATTTCCTCGAGGAACGCGCTCACGCCCGGCGCTCGCGCAGCTTCGCAAGCAGCGCGCCGGCGGCGCCGCTGTCGATCGCGGCCGCCGCCCGCGCAACTGCCGTGCGCGGCTCCGCGGCGAGGCCTGCGACCTCGAGGGCGAGCGCAGCGCCGAGCAGCAGGCAGTCGCGATGCGCACCGCGATCGCTGCCGGTGAGCACCGCCTCGAGCGCGCCGGCGTTGTAGCGAGCATCGCCGCCCGCCAGGTCCGCGGCCCGGCATGGGCCGAGCCCGTAGTCCGCCGGCGCGCGTACACCCACAGCGACCCTGCCGGGGCGCACCTCGAACAGCGTGAACGGGCCGATCGGTGTCGGCTCGTCCCAGCCCGCGGCGCCGTGCACGACGAACGCGCGCTCGATGGCAAGACCGGCGAGCGTGTCGGCCATCAGCCGCGCAACCTCCAGGCTGTAAGCGCCGATCAGATAGAGCGGCGGCTGCGCCGGGTTCACCAGCGGCCCCAGGATGTTGAACACCGTGCGCACGCCGAGCGCGGCGCGGATCGGCGCCACGCGCGCGGTGGCCGGGTGATAGTGCGGCGCGAACAGATACGTGAAGCCCGTGGCGGCGAGACACTCAGCCGCGGCGGCGCCGTCCGGCGGAATCGCCACCCCCAGAGCCTCGAGCACATCGGCGCTGCCACAGCGGCTCGAGACCGAGCGGTTGCCGTGCTTCACCACCGGGACGCCGCAGGCGGCGGTGAGGAGCGCGGTACCGGTGGAGATGTTGAGGCTACCGGAGGCATCCCCGCCGGTGCCCACGATATCGATGGCCTTGAGGTCCGGCGGGATGTCGGGACGGCGCGCGAGGCGGCGCATGGTGAGCGCGAAACCGCGCACCTCGTCCGCCACCACACCCTTGGTCGAGAGCGCGGCGATGAGCGCGCCCGCCATCGCGGGTGCGAGCTGCGCGTCGGTGAGATGCCCGAGCAGCTCCTCGGCCTCGAGCTGCGACAGATCGCGCCGCTCGAGCAGCCGTTGCAGCAGCTCACGCGGCGTCGGCATCGCCCGCTCCGTCCGCGGCGGTACGCCGGCCCGCGGAGTAGTCAAGGAAATTGCCGAGCAGCTTCGGCCCCTCGGGTGTCAGGATGCTCTCGGGGTGGAACTGCACCCCCTCGACGGTGAGCGTGCGGTGGCGCACAGCCATGATCTCGCCCTGGTCGGTGGTTGCGCTCACCGCGAACACCGCCGGCAGCGTCGCGGGCGCGGCGATCAGGGAATGGTAGCGTCCGACCTCGCACGGCTGCGGGAGACCCGCAAACAGCGTGCGCCCGTCGTGGCGTACCAGCGAGGTCTTGCCATGCATCAAGCGCCCGGCACGCACGACCTGGCCGCCGAACACCTCGACGATCGACTGGTGTCCGAGGCACACGCCGAGAATCGGAATTGATCCGGCGAAGGCACGGATCATGTCCATCGACACACCCGCGTCGTAGGGAGTCCCGGGGCCCGGCGAGATGCACAGGTGCGTCGGGGCGAGCGACAACGCCGCGGCGGGAGTGAGGGCGTCGTTGCGATACACGCTCACCTCGGCCCCCAGCACCAGGAACGCCTGCACCAGGTTGTAGGTGAAGGAATCGTAGTTGTCGATCAGCAGCAAGCGCGGCTTCACCTGCCTCACAGCCCCTCCTCCGCGAGCTCCAGCGCCCGCACCATGGCGGCGCTCTTGGCGAGCACCTCCTCGTGCTCGGCGCGCGGTACGCTGTCGGCGACGATGCCGGCGCCCGCCTGGTAGCTGTACTCATCGCCACGGAACACCAGCGTGCGGATGGTGATCGCGTGGTCCATGTCGCCGCGCGCACCGAAGTAACCGACGGTGCCGCCGTACAGGCCGCGGTTCACGGGCTCGAGCTCGTCGATGATCTGCATGGCGCGCACCTTGGGGGCGCCGACCAGCGTGCCGGCCGGAAACGCGGCGGCGAACAGGTCGAAGGCATCGCGTCCGGCGGCGAGCTCGCCGTGGACGCCGCTCACCATGTGCATCACGTGGCTGTAACGCTCGATGGCGCGGTACGGCTCGACCGCGACGCTGCCGGCTGTGGCCACGCGCCCGAGATCGTTGCGCGCCAGGTCGACCAGCATCACGTGCTCGGCGTTCTCCTTGGGGTCGGCGCGCAGCTCGGCCTCGCGGCTCGCATCGACGCTCGCATCGCCGCAGCGCGGACGAGTGCCGGCGATCGGCCGCAGCTGCGCCCGCCGCCCGGAGAGCTTCACCAGCGCCTCGGGAGAGGAGCCGACCACCGCCACGTCGCCGAGCGTGCAGTAGTACATATAAGGAGAGGGGTTGATGAGGCGCAGCGCGCGGTACGCCTGGAACGGGTCGAGCTCGTGACGACCGGCGAAGCGGCTGGCGAGCACCAGCTGGTAGACATCGCCGGCGGCGATGTATTCCTGGATGCGGCGCACGCCCGCCATGTAGCCTTCAGGCGTGTAGGCGGCCGTCGGCGGCGCGTAGCGCCCGGGCCGGTGGCCGTTCGGCAGCGCGCCGCGCAGCGCGCGGATCACGTCGCGGCGCAGTGCGCGCCGCTCGTCCTCACTGCCGGCGTGCAGCAGCGCGATGCCGCGCGTCAGGTGATCGAACACCAGCACCGAGCGCGGCGCCACGTAGTGCAGCGCCGGCACGCCGGCGGCGGCACGCGCCCGCGCCGGCAGCCGCTCGAAGTAGCGCACCACGTCGTAGGCGGCGTAGCCGACCAGGCCCCCGGCGAGCGGCACGCCGGCGATGTGGGGGTGCGGCTGCGGCGCAGCCGCGAGCGCCGCGCGCAACCCGGCGAGCAGCGCCGCACCGTCGGCGGGCGGCGGCCGGCGCTCGGTGCCGATCGTAAAGCCGGTGTCGTCAAGCCGCACCTCGAGCCCGTCGCCGAAGCCGATGAAAGAGTAGCGCCCGAGCCGCTCGCCCCCCTCGACGCTCTCGAGCAGAAAGCGCGGCGCGAACGCGGCCAGCTTCATGAACGCCGAGACCGGCGTGTCGAGGTCACCGGTGATGTCGAAGGCCGTTTGCAATGCTCGCCTCAGCTCCCTTGGAATTTCTCGCAGACAACAAAAAACCCATCCCGGGGTCATCCGGAGATGGGTTTCTGGTGCCGTTAGATTCTTTGAGTCGCGGGAAAAAAGCTAACCGTCAGCCCACTCCGTTATGAAGTGCGCCACCACCACTGAGTGCTGACGGTCCGGTGCGACATGTTGCCAACGAGTATCACCTCGGGGTGCGCGCGACGTCAAGCACGGCTCCGGGCCGCCCGTCAGCGGGTCTCGCGACGCGCCAGCCACCGGCCGACGACGCGCCAGAACATCCGCACCAGGATCACCCCGGGAACGCCGACCACCAGCCACGGCAGCAGCAGGGCGAGGAAACCGATCACCTGGGCGATGGCGCGCAGGAAGTCACTGCCGAAGGAGTGCAGCGCATCGCGCACCGGCGTCTGCTCGCCGCGGTACGCCGCAAACGGCGGCGACAGCTCGATCGACAGCAGCTCCGTATCGATACGGCGGCGCAGATTGGCGCGCTGCGTGCCGAGCTCGTCGATCTGCGTCTGCACGGACGCCAGTTCCTTGGAGACCGCGATCAGCTGCTCGACCTTGAGCTCCTTGCTGCGCGCAAACTCATCGAGCCGCGCGCGCTGTGCAGTCAGCATCGCCAGCTGGCGCTCGGTATCGGCGACCGGTTCGGCCAGATCCTCCGCGTGCGTGCTGCGCGCGACGATCTCCCCGCCCTTCGCGGCAACCTCGATCAGCGGATCGACCGCCTGCGGCGCGACCCGCAGCCGCACGCTACCGCTCGGCACGCTGCGCTCGGCGTGCAGCGAGACGTCGAGCAGGGTGCACTCGGAGTCCTTGCGGGCGCATGCGGCCTGCAGCTCCTTCATCCGCGCGGCGATCAGGTCCGGGGCCAGTTGCACGCTGACCGAGTGCTCGTAGGCAAGCGTGCCTGCCTCGCGATGCTTGCGCTCCTCCTGGACGCTCGCGGCCATCGGCCGGTCGGCGAAGCGCGCCTCGACGGCCGCGGAATCGTTGACACCCCGCCCGCATCCGGCGAACGCCAGCGCGCACAGCGCGAGGCCCGGGTACCACCCTCGCATGCCGGTCACTGCGCCACTACCTGCGGCACACCGCCTCGACGTTGTTGCCATCGGGGTCGAGGAGGAACGCTGCGTAGTAGCTGGGGCTGTAGTCCTTGCGGATGCCCGGCGCGCCGTTGTCCCGCCCGCGCGCCCCGAGCCCCTCGCGGTGAAAGGCATCGACCGCGGTGCGCGTGCTGGCTTTGAAGGCGACATGCAGCAGCGAATGCGCCAGTTTGGCGTCGGCATAGAGCCAGAAAGCCGGTGCCCCCTCGGGACCGAACGCCACGGTCGACTCGTCGCTGAACGCCACCCCGTGGCCGAGAGGCTTCAGTACCGCGGTGTAGAACCGCACGCTCGCGTCCAGATCCTTCACTTTCAAGCCGATGTGGTCGTACATGTTGATCTCCCGTCCGTGAGGCCAGGGCAGCCCGCCGATCCTACCGCATGGCGCGCAGCCAAATAGGCGCTAGAATGCGCGCCCGGCGCTGCGCGGCAGCGCCGCCCACCCCCCACAAGCCACTGCAAACGAAAGCCACGCCGTGAGTTTCAAGGAGCTGCTCGAGAGCTGGCGCGAGACGGCGTCCGCGCCGCGTGCCGTCCGCAAATTCGCCGTGCACCTGCCGCTCGATGAGGCGGCACAGCTGGCGGCGCTCGCCGAGATGTTCCCGGGGCGGGCGCCCGAGCAGCTGATCACCGAGCTCCTCGGGGTGGCGCTCAGGCAGGTCGCAGCCGCGATGCCCTACGTCGCCGGCAAGCGCGTGATCTCCACCGACGAGCAGGGCGATGCCATCTACGAGGACGTCGGGCCCACGCCGCGCTTCATGGAGCTGACACGCCGCTACCGGGCGCAGCTCGAAGGCAGCAGGGGCGGGCGCGCGGCGAGCGCTGCGACGCCGCGGCGGCCGAAGGCGCGAGGACGCTCCGCAGCAAAGCGCGCGCCCGGGAAACATCCGCGGCGCGCGACGCGCTGACGGCGAGCCACCATGCCCTCCTTCGACGCCGTCTCCGAGCTCAACGCCCACGAGGTCGTGAACGCGGTCGACCAGGCAAACCGCGAGCTGTCGCAGCGCTTCGATTTCAAGGACACCGGGGCGAGCTTCGAGCTCAAGGAGTTCACGCTCACGCTGCGCGCGCAGGTCGACTTTCAGCTCAAGCAGATGCTCGAGATCGTGAAGCTGCGGCTCTCCAAGCGCGGCATCGACCTGCTGTGCCTCGAGGTGAAGGAGCCGCAGACCACCCTGTCCGCGGCGCACCAGGAAGTGGTGCTGCGACACGGCATCGATGCCGAGACGGGCCGCAAGCTCATCAAGCTCATCAAGGACTCGAAGCTCAAGGTGCAGGCCAGCCTGCAGGGCGACAAGGTGCGCGTGACGGGCAAGCAGCGCGACGAGCTGCAGGCGGCGATCGCGCTGCTGCGCGGCGCCAAGCTCGACCGCGCGCTGCAGTTCAATAACTTCCGGGATTGATTGATCGGCGCGCCGGGCCTTCGGCGCGGCGCGCAGGCCAACCACCCGGCACATTCGTGCTCGCGGGCAAAGAGCGTGGTCTTTGCGCGCTAAGCAAAGTGCCGGTTCACGGACCTCCGGTGGTAACGCCGGCGATCGCCCGGCACAACGCCTCGGTAGCATCGAGCACGCTCGGCCCGAGGCGGCTCAAAGCCTGATCCTCGAACGCCAGCAGCCGTCCGTGGCGCACCGCCGCGAGCGTGCCGAATCGCTTCCAGTCCGTCAGCCAGGCGGCGCTCTCCCCCGGGGGACCCGCGGCGATGATGATGTCCGGGTCGCGGGCGATGACCGCCTCGACGTTCACCACCGGACCCGGCTCCGGAAGGTCCGCGAACACGTTGCGCGCGCCGCACAGCGCGAGCGCGTCGCTCATCAGGTGACGACCGCCGACGGTGTAGATCGGCCGATTCCACACCTCGAGCAGCACGCTCGGATGCGCGCCCGCGACACCGGAGCCGCCGCCGTACTCGCGGCGCAGCGCCGCAAGGCGCGCCTCGATGGCGCCTGCCGCGGCCTCGGCCGTCGTCTGCGTGCCGGCGAGCACGCCCAAACGCCGCACGGAGTCGGCGAGCTCCGCGAGGCGCTGCGTCTGTTGCTCGTAGAGCGGGATGCCGAGGCGGGCGATCTTCTCGCGCTGCGCCGGATTGCCGCCGCTCGGCCAGGCCACGACCACGTCCGGGCGCAGCAGCACCAGACGCTCCAGGTCGATGGCGACCGCATCGCCGATGCGCGGCACGCGCCGCGCCTCAGGCGGCACGTCCGAGTACTCCACAGTCGCGACCACCTCGGCGCCCGCACCCGCCGCAAACAGCATCTCCGCACCTCCCGGCGAGAGGCTGACGATGCGCAGCGGCGGCGCCCGCACGCTCACGATGCGCCCGTCGTCGTCGGTCACGGCGCGACGGGCGGGTGGCGCCGCGCGTGCGGCGGTGAGCGCCGCGCAGGCGGCGACTGCGGCGAGCAGAGCGGTACGGGAGCCAGGTGGTGTCACGGCGCAGTTCCTGCGCGAGCGATCATGACACACACGAAGCGCGCAGCACGTTTGCAGGATCGGCTGAGGCGCGGCGGCGAGCCGCCGCGTCCTCAGGCGGCGCGTGACTCGGCGTGCCGCGCTTCGCCCCCGGTCGTCTCCAGCACCCGCGCGACCGCATGCACGGTCGCGGCGATGCGCACCGCGCTCTGCACCGCCTCGCGCTCGAGACCGTGCTGGCGCAGCTGCCGCTCGTGCGAGGCGACGCAGCTGCCGCAGCCGTTGATCGCCGACACGGCAAGCGCCAGCAGCTCGAAGTCCGCCTTAGGTATGCCGGGGCTGCCGATCACGCTCATGCGCAGCCGCGCCGGGAGCTTGGCGTACTCCGGATCCTCGACCAGGTGCAGGAAGCGGTAGTAGACGTTGTTCATCCCCATGATGGCCGCCGCGGCATGCGCCGCCGTGACGTGCGCGGCATCGAGATGCTGCGCGGCGAGCGTGCCGAGCTCGCGGCTGAAGGCCGCGTTGCGTGAGGCCAGCGCGGCGGCAAGCGCCACTGCCCAGATCTGCCGCTCGTTGAGTCCCGGCGCCCCGGTGGGCGTGAGCACCGCGCCCAAGTTCAGCTGCAGATCGCGCGCGTAGGCCGGCAGGCTGTCGCGGATCGTGTCGAGGGTGGTCATGTGGAGCTCCTTAGTCGCTGCCGCTCAGGCGGCCTTGAGGGTCTCTTCGCCCTTCTGCCAGTTGCAGGGGCACAGCTCATCCGTCTGCAGCGCATCGAGCACCCGCAGCACTTCCTCGGGGCTGCGGCCGACGGACAGGTCCGTGACGTAGACGAAGCGGATCACGCCCTCGGGATCGACGATGTAGGTGGCGCGCTGCGCGACGCCGGCCTGCGGGTCGAGAATGCCGAGCGCCGCGGACAGCTCGCGCTTGATGTCGGCGAGCATCGGGAACGGCAGGTCCTTGAGCTCCTCCTTGTGCTGCCGCCACGCCAGGTGCACGAACTCGCTGTCGATGCTGACGCCGTAGAGCTGCGCATCGCGGGCGCGGAACTCACGCTCCAGCCTGCCGAAGGCGGCGATCTCGGTGGGGCACACGAAGGTGAAGTCCTTGGGCCAGAAGAACACCACCTGCCACTTGCCGGCGGAGCTCTCGTGGGTGAAGGGCTTGAAGGCCGTCCGGGCATCGCTCGAGACGACGCCGGTGAGGGCGAACTGCGGGAAACGCTGGCCGAGACTCAACATGCGGTGCACTCCTGAAGGACTGAGGCGGAAACTGGACGCGCCGCGATCGTGCGCCCCGGGCTCTTATCAATCCAATCGATTGATCTTATAATATCGATAGATTTCGTATATGACGCCATGGAACTGAAACTCAAGGATCTGCGCTACCTGGTGGCGGTCGCCGACCAGCGCCACTTCGGCCGGGCTGCGGCGCGCTGCTTCGTCAGCCAGCCCACCCTGTCGGCGCAGCTGAAGAAGCTCGAGGGCGATCTCGGCGTGCAGCTCATCGAGCGCGCGCCCAACAACGTGTCCCTCACCGAGGCGGGCGAGCAGATCGTGGCGCGCGCGCGGCGCGTCATCGAGGCGAGCGATGAGGTGGTGGCGCTCGCCGCGAGCCGGCGCGACCCGCTCGCCGGGCGCTTACGCGTCGCGCTGCTGCCGACCATCGGCCCCTATCTCCTGCCGCTGGTGATGCGCGCGCTGCGCAAGGCGCTGCCGCGGCTCGAGCCGCGGCTCTACGAGCAGCAGACGGCGCCGATGCTGGAAAAGCTGCACGGCGGCGAGCTCGATGTCGGGATCCTGGCGCTGCCGGTCGAGCTCGCCGGGCTCGAGTCGCGCGAGCTGTACCGCGAGGCGTTCGTGGTGGCGCTGCCGGAGAAGCATCCGCTCGCCGCACGGGCGACGCTGCGCGCCACCGACCTCGAAGGCGAGCGGCTGCTGCTGCTCGAGGAGGGCCACTGCCTGCGCGATCAGGCGCTGGAGGTCTGCAGCCGCGCCGGGGTCGCCGAAAGTGAGGATTTCCGCGCCACCAGCCTCGAGACGCTGCGGCAGATGGTGGCGGCGGGCGCGGGCGTCACGCTCCTGCCCGAGCTCGCGAGCCGCGGCGCATACGGCGGTGCCCGCGGCGTCGAGATCCGCCCCTTCGCCCGCCCGGCGCCGGTGCGGCACGTGGGCGCCGTATGGCGCCGCACGAGCGCGCGGCGGGCGGCGATCGAGGCGGTCACGAAGGTCATCGCGGAGCACGCACGGTGAGCGCGCCACCGGCCGTCACGCCGGGCACGACCCCGTCGACTGCGATGCCCGTGATCGTGACGGCGCGCGACGCGCGGCAGCTCGCAGGACTCTACCTTGAGGCGCCCGCAGCGCGCGGCGCGCTGCTCGTCAACGGCGCCACCGGCTTCCGCCGCGAGTTCTATCTCCGGTTCGCGGCCTACGCCGCGCAGCGGGGCTATCACGCGCTCGTCTACGATTATCGCGGCATGGGCGCCTCGGCCGCCGGGCCGGTGGCCCGTGAGCCCGTGCGCATGAGCGAATGGGGGCTGCTCGACATGCCCGCGGCGCTCGCGTGGCTCGAGGCGCGCTGTCCGCAGCTGCCGCTCGTCACGGTCGGTCACAGCGTCGGCGGGCAGCTGATCGGCTGCATGCACAATCAGGCACGTGCGCGTGCGCACCTGATGATCGCGACCTCGACCGGCTACTGGCGCTGGCAGCGCTTGCCATTCCGCTACCTGGCGCTGGTCTTCTGGAAGCTGTACGGCCCGCTCGAGCTCAGGGCGCGAGGCTACGTGCCGCGCGGGATGCTGTGGCGCGGCGACTCGCTCCCCAGGGGCGTGTTCCTCGAGTGGCGCGACTGGTGCCTGCGGCCGGAGCATTTCACGCCGGATCTCGCGGGCGCGGGAAGCGAATTCGCCAGGGTGCGTGCGCCGCTGCTGTCGTGGCGCTTCACCGACGACCCCATTGCAACCGCGACCGCGGTCGAGGCGCTCCTCGCTCTGTATCCCAATGCCGCCATCGAGCGGCGCTCGACCTCGCCCGCGCAAGTCCGGGCGCGGGCCATAGGCCATCACGGCTTCTTTGCCGAGCGGCACCGCGAGACGCTGTGGCGGCCGGCACTCGACTGGATCGACGCGCGCTGCGCTTAAGAGGCGCAGCTCACCCCTGCGGCACGGCGGCCTGGGTTGCCCCGGGTGCGGCAGCGGGCTGCTGCCGGCCGCGCGCCGCGCGCGCCAGCGCGATGGCGATGAGCACGATGGCGCCGCCCACAAGCTGCAGCGCTCGCAGCCGCTCGCCGAGCAGCAGCCAGGCATACAGCGCCGCGGCGAGCACCTGCAGATACAGGCCGAGCGAGCCGAAGGTGGCGCGCAGGTGTGCCAGCGCGTACGCGATCAGGCTCTGCCCCAGCGCCTGTGCGGACAGCGCCAGCCCGAGCAGCAGCAGCCAGCCGCGCCCGCTGTCGGGCAGGAATTTCTCGCCCAACACGAACGGCAGCGGCAGGAGCAGCGCGCTGAAGATCAGGGTGCTCGCAAACATGACGCTGCCGGTGCCGTGGCGCGTGCGCAGCCGCGCCACCGCGAGAATGTAGGCGGCGTAGAACCACGCGGCGCCGAGCGCCTGCGCGTCGCCCACGAGCGCATGGCCCCCGTGGCTGAGCTTCGGGCTGACGATGAGCAGCAGCCCCGCGAAGGCGAGCAGCGTCGACAGCAGGAAGGCAAGCCGCGGGCGTTCCCCCCACAGCGCCCAGGCGAGGATCGTCACCACGATCGGCGCGGTGTTCGCCTCGAGGGTGGCCGCCGCCACCGAGGTGTGACTGAGCGACAGGTGGTAGAGCGCGATGTCGCCGGCGAAGAACGCGCCGGCCCAGAAGAACCCGCGGTCGAACCAGGTGGCGCGCGGCGCGCGGCCGCCGGCTGACGCGCGCCGCTCGAGCAATGCCCACAGCGCGAGCGGCGGCAGCGCGAGCGCGCCGCGCCAGAAGGCGCTCGCCACGCTGCCGGTCTCCGAGAGGCGCACGAAGATGCCGGAGCTGCCGATCGCGAGCGCACCGGCAAACAGCGCCAGCAGTGCGGTGAGTTCCGGGCGTGCGGGTTTCGTCATGGAGCGGTGACACGGATCATAGTCGGTCGCGCGCGGAGCGTCTGGCATAATCGCCCGGTGCGCGTCTCAGATTCCCTGTTGCTCGCCTGCGTGCTGCTCGCCCTGCCGGCAGGCGCGGCCACACCGCCGCTCACGGTGACCGATGCCTGGGTGCGCGCGACGCCCGGCAGCGATGTCGCGGCCGCCTACATGACGCTGCGCAACGACGGCGCCGCGCTGGTGCGTATCGTCGGCGTGCGCTCGAGCCTCGCCGGACACGCGATGATTCACGAGACGCGGCTCGAGAACGGCCAGTCCATCATGCGGGCGCACGAGCCGCTCGAGATCCCGCCGCAGCACACCGTGCGGCTCGCGCCCGGCGGCCTGCACGTGATGCTGCACATGCTGGCGCACCCGCTCGCGGTCGGCGAGCAGGTGCCGCTCGAGCTGCTGCTCGAGGGCGGCGCGAGCGTCGCGGTGAGCGCGCGCGTGCGGCCGCTGAACGCCGAGTGAACGTCCCGGACTCCGCGCGCGATCACGTCACTCCCTACGATCGCTTCGCCTGGAGCGATACGCAGATCGAGGAGTGGCTGGTCACGGGCGCGCACCGCGACGAGCTCGGCGGGTACTTCGGCATCGGCGAGTACCGCGCACTCAGTTACCTCGCGCGCCGAGCGCAGCGCGCCAGCCCGGCGCGCGCTGCACCCAGGGTGGTGATCGTGCCCGGCATCATGGGCTCGCAGCTCGGCCTGCGGCGCACCCCGCCGCTGCCGGACGACATCGTGTGGCTCGATCCGCTCGACATCCTGCAGGGACGGCTCGCGGTGCTGCGCGTCGGCGCGGGCGCGCCGGTGGTGGCCCTCGGCGCGGTGCTCTACTCGCACCTGCGGCTGAAGCTGGCGCTGCGCGCGCGCGGCTTCGCGGCGGAGTTTCACGACTATGACTGGCGGCTGTCGATCGCCGAGCTCGGGCGCGCGCTCGCGCGGCGGCTCGCACACTCGGGCGCCACCGCGATCGTCGCGCACAGCATGGGCGGACTGGTTGCACGGGCGGCGCTCGCGCAGCCCGGCACGTCCATGGTCACGCGGCTGATCCTCCTCGGCGCGCCGAACCGCGGCTCGTTCGCGGCGGTGCAGGCGCTGCGCGGCACCTACGCCGTGGTGCGCAAGGTGGCGCGGCTCGCCGCACAGCCCTCCGCCGAGGCGCTCGCCGGCGAGGTGTTCTCAAGCTTCCCGAGCCTGTACGACCTGCTGCCCACGGCCGATCTGAGTGGTCGGGTCGATCTCCTCGATGCCGCGGCGTGGCCGCATTCCGGGCCGCAGCCGCGCGCGGAGCTCCTCGAGCAGGCGCGCGCCCTGCGTGCGCTGCTGGCGCCGGCGGATGCGCGCTTTGCGGCGATCATCGGCGTCGGCCAGGAGACGGTGACCGCGGTCGCACGCCGGCGCGATGAGTTCGTGTACACGCTGACCCGCCACGGCGACGGCACCGTGCCGGCCTCGAGCGCAGCGCTTGCCGGTGCCAGGTGCGCCTACGCGCGCGTCGCGCACAGCAACCTGACACGCGATCCGCTGGTGGCGGCGGCGGTCGTCGACCTCATCGAGCGGGGCGCGACCAGGCGGCTGCCGGCGCACTGGAGCAGCAGCAGCCGCGCGGCCGCTCAGGTGAGCGATGCGGCGCTGCGCCGCACGCACGCCACCAAGGTCGACTGGGCGGCGCTCTCGCCCAAGGCACGGCGCGAGTTCCTGCAGAACCTGAACGAGCCGCCGCACCTGAGACTGCGCGTGCCGCGGCCGCGGCGCCGCTGACCGCTAAGCGAACGCCGCGGCGATCTGCTCGCGCAGCCGCACATCCGGCAGCCGCCCGCGGCCGCCCTGAAGATTGTCCCGCAGGTGCTCGAGCTTCGCGGTCGCGGGGATGATGCAGGTGACTGCCGGGTGCGCGGCGATGAATTTCAGGATCAGCTGCCCCCAGCTGCCGGCATCGATGTCCGCAGCCCATGGCGGCAGCGGCCGGCCGCGCGTCCTGGCAAACAGCTCACCGTCCTCGAACGGCCGGTTGACGAGCACCGCCACACCGCGGTCGGCCGCGAGCGGCAGCAGGCTGCGCTCCGCATTGCGCGTCACCGGGGAGTAGTTGAGCTGCACGAAGTCGAGCTTCTCGCGGCGCACTATCCGCTCCAGGTACGCCTGCGCGCTCACGGTGTAGTGCGTCACGCCGACGTAGCGCACCCTGCCGGCAGCCTGCCACTCGCGCAGTGTCTTCAGCTGCGTGTCCAGATCGAGCAGGTTGTGCACCTGGATGAGATCGAGCCGCTGCGTCCTGAGCAGCTGCTCCGAGTGGCTCATCTGCTCGATGCCGGCGCGCTCGCCGCGCGTCCATACCTTGGTGGCGAGAAAGGCGCGCGCGTGCATCGCCGGCGTCAGCAGCTCACCCAGGACCTCCTCGGCGGTGCCGTACATGGGCGAGGTGTCGATGAGGCGGTTGCCGGCGGCCAGGAAGGTCTCGAGCACCTGGCGCAGCGGCTCGCGCTCGGCGGCCGCTGCGCCGACCTCGAAGGTCTGCGAGGTGCCGAGCCCGATGACGGCCAACTGCTCGCCGCTCGAGGGAATGGCGCGGGTGATGCCGGCCTCGCCGGCACCGGAAGTGGAGTGGAGCGCAGCTGCGGCCATGAGACTCACTCCTCCCTTGAGCAGCTCGCGGCGGTTCATGGACGGTAAGCGTCGCGGGGCGTAGGCCGCCCGCTGCGCGGCTACACCAACGCCGCGTCAGTGTCCGCCACGCTTGCCCCGCCGCCTTCGACGACGCGCGCGAGCGCGCCGGCGAGCGGCAGCACCTGCGCCGCATAGAAGCCGGCGGTGCGGATCTTGCCGGCGTAGAACTCGCGATCGCTGCCGCCGGCCTGGGCCGCGGCGACTGCCGCCGACCTGGCGAGCAGCCAGCCGCCGGTGACGTAACCGCACAGCTTCAGGTACGGCACCGACACGCCCTGTGCGAGCTCGGGCCGCGTGGCGAGCGCCTTGCCGAGCGCCTGGGTCGCGCGTGCCAGAAGGCCCACGCCCTCGAGCGCCGCGCGGCGCACCGCGTCCGCGGCCGGATCGCCCTGGGGAAGCGCCTCGAGCTCGCGCTGCATCTCGGCAAGGAACGCGCTCATGGCAGCGCCGCGATCGCGCGCGATCTTGCGGCCGATGAGATCGTTCGACTGAATGCCGGTCGTGCCCTCGTAGATGGTCGTGATGCGCACGTCGCGCATGTACTGCGCAGCTCCGGTCTCCTCGATGAAGCCCATGCCACCGTGCACCTGCACGCCGATGGCGGTCACTTCGTTGCCGATCTCGGTGCACCAGCCCTTGACGATCGGCGTCAACAGCTCGCCGCGCGCCTGGGCGGCGGCGCGCACCGTCTGATCGGGACTGGCAGCGGCGAGGTCGAGCTGCATCGCGGTGTACAGGGTGAGCGCGCGCGCGGCCTCGGTCTGCGACTTCATCGTGAGCAGCATGCGCTTCACGTCCGGGTGGTTGATGATCGGCGCGGCGCTCCCGGGCTGCGCCCCGGGCGGCCGGCCCTGCACGCGCGTACGCGCCCACTCCGCGGCGCGCTGCAAGGCGCGCTCGCCGACCGCGTAGCCCTCGCTCCCCACCGACAGCCGGGCGCTGTTCATCATGATGAACATGTACTCGAGGCCGCGGCCGGCCTCGCCGATGAGAAAGCCGACCGCGCCCGCGTTTTCCCCGAAAGCCAGCACGCAGGTGGGGCTCGCGTGGATTCCGAGCTTGTGCTCGATCGACAGGCAGCGCACGTCATTGCGCTCGCCGAGCGAGCCGTCGGCGTTCAGCAGCACCTTCGGCACGATAAACAGCGAGATGCCCTTGACCCCCGCGGGCGCACCCTCGATGCGACCCAGCACCATGTGGATGGTGTTGGCGGTAAGGTCGTGATCGCCCCAGGTGATGAAGATCTTCTGGCCGAAGACCCGGTAGTGATCGCCCTCGGGCACGGCACGCGTGCGCACCGAGCCTAAGTCCGAGCCCGCCTGCGGCTCGGTGAGCACCATGGTGCCGGTCCACTCGCCGCTCACCATCTTCGGCAGATAGCGGCGCTTCTGCGCCTCCGAGCCCGTGAGCTCGAGCGCGTGCACCGCGCCATGGGTGAGCATCGGCCCGAGCTTGAAGGCGAGGTTGGCCGAGCCCCAGAACTCCCCGACCGAGTTCACCAGCACGCGCGGCACGGGCTGGCCGCCGTACTGGGGCTCGGAGCCGAGCGCCGGCCAGCCGCCGGCCACGAACTGCTCGTAGGCGGCACGAAATCCGGGCGCCGACACCACACCCTGCGGGGTCCAGCGCGCGCCCTCCAGGTCGCCCGGGCGATTGAGCGGATCGAGCACCGTTTCCGCGAAGCGCGCAGCTTCTTCCAGCACCGAGCGGCCGAGCTCATCGGAGTACTCCGCGAACGCCGGACAGGCGCTGAGCTCGCCCGCGTGGAGGAGCTCTTCGAGCACGAAGCGCATTTCCCGCAGTGGTGCACGGTACATGACCGACCTCTTCTGATCCGGCGCGCCGCACGCGCAGCCGGCGGCTTCCTCAGCCCGTGAGTGTACCGGGTCTTCAGCCGCGGGCGGCAGCGGCTCCACCGGCGGCGAGCGCCGGCACGATGTTGGCGGCGAGAAAATCGACGAACTGCTGCACGCGCGCATCCGACTCGAGCGCCTGCGGGTAGAGCGCGTACAAGGCATCCGCCGGCGGCACCGTCCACTCGGGGAGCACCGCCTTGAGCCGCCCGGTAGCGAGCCCCTGACGGCACAGGAACTCCGGCAGCAGGCCCACCCCGAGCCCGGCGGCGGTCGCCGCGTGCAGCACCGCGGGGTCGTCGACCGCGAGCTTGGGAGTCACCGGAACCTCGGCGCGCTGTGCGCCACGCGCGAGCTGCAGCCGGTACTCGGGCTGTCCCGCCACCTCCGGGGTGAGCACATCGTGGTGGCGCAGATCATCGGGACGCGCGGGAACGCCGCGTTGCTGCAGGTAGGCGGGAGTTGCGGCGAGCAGCGCCGGCGGTGCGCCAAGCAGCCGGTGGGCGAGGGTGGCGTCTTGCGTCGGGCGGGTGCGGATGGCCACGTCCCAGGTACCGTCGGCGAGCTGCTGCGCATCAAGCGCGACCTCGAGCGGCACGCGCGCGAAGGCTTCGAGAAAGCGCGGTACCAGGGGCGAGAGCAGTACGCGCCCGTAGGTGGGATCGGCGACCACGCGCAGCGGCCGCGCCTCCGGCGACTGCAGCTGCACGATCGCGCTGCGCGCCGCATCGCTCTCATCGGCGACACGGCGGGCGTGCGGATACACGAGTCTGCCGGCCGAGGTGAGCGAGATGCGCCGCGTGGTGCGCTCGAGCACGCGCACCCCGAGTACCTTCTCGAGGTCGGCAACCGCGCGGCTCACGGCCGCCTTCGGCACGCCGAGCGCGCGGGCGGCGGCGGAGAAGCCGTTGAGGTCTACCACCTTGGCCAGCATCGCCAGCTGTGCGGGTGTCCAGATCAGGCTCATGTTCGGCCCCAATCCCGGCTTTGACTGGTCTTATTGTTTCACCCGAGAGGCATGCGCGCCAGCCCCCAGCGGCTAAAATCTGCGCCCTACAAAGCTAAGACCGCTTCGAAAGGCAACCCATGAAGATCTCAATGCACGCGATGTCGGTGGATGTCTTCACGCACACGCTCGACAACCTGTCGGCGCTGTTGGAGAAGGGCCTGGCGCACGCGAAACAGCGCAAATTCGAGCCCGCGGTGCTCCTCAACGCGCGCCTCGCCCCCGACATGCTGCCCTTCACCCGGCAGGTGCAGATCGCCTGCGACGTCGCGAAGAACTCGGTGGCACGGCTCGCGGCGCAGGAACCGCCGCGCTTCGCCGACACCGAGACGACGTTCGAGGAGCTGCAGGCGCGCATCGCGCGCACCATCGATTACCTCAAGAGCCTGCCGCCGAGCGCCGTCGCAGACACCGAGGAGCGCGACATCAAGATCACCGCCGGCGAGCGCACGCTCGAGTTCAAAGGCCTGGAATTCCTGCAGCGCTGGGCGATGCCGAACGTGTTCTTCCACGTGACGACCGCGTACGCAATCCTGCGTCACAACGGCGTCGAGATCGGCAAGCGCGACTTCCTCGAAGGGCCGCGCCGCTAGCAGCCGCCTCGGGCTACGGCGGCGAATATCGGCCGCTCGCTGCGCGCGGTGTGCGCTGCAGGGCGCGCACTGCGACGTGTGCACCCTTTTTCCTTATGCGGGTGGCCGCCGCGCTCAATATGACAAATTGAGCCGGCGCACGCTGTCGCCTTTTTGCGAACAGAACGCGAGGGAAATCACGGCGCCGCCCGCCGTCTGCTGCCACCCTTTTAACCAAGGGAAAGCGCGCGCGCGATCGCGCTCGCTGGGTGTGTGCCAGTCCAGTACCGGGAAGAACCTTTGCGACCAAAAATTACGGCCGCGCGCTCGCCTGCCAGATCGCCTGTCGCGTCTGCGCCGACACTTGCTCCGTCCGCCGGGCCTGCGACCGTAGAGTTGCTGGGCCAGCAGCTGCGTGACGTACTGCCGGAGCGCCGCCTGCACTCCGTCTCCCTGTGCGACCACGAAGCCAATGTCCTGTGGCTGAGCGAAGGCGCGCTCGGTCCCGATGAGCACATGCTGGTCGTCGAGGCACTCGATATCCTCAACGCCGATTCCTCGCTCCCCTGCCACGAGACCGGTCTCGAGGACGGGCGGCTCGGCGTGTTCCTGCCGGTGCGCGCTCCCACCGGCAGCCTGGTCGGCGTCGCGATGATCCTCGCCGACAGCAAGTCGGTCGGCGATGACACGCTCGAGCGCATGACGGCAGCGCCGGTGCGCACGATCATGCAGCGCCTCGCCGTGCTCCTGAAGCCGTCCGGCGTGCTCGATGGCGGTCCGGAGGTTCTCGCGGCCGATCCGCTCGAGGCTTCCGAAGAAGGCCCGTCCGAGCTCGAGCTGGCACTGGTCTCGGAGCTGGAGCCCGCGCTCGCGCCCGTCCCCGTCGCGGTCGTCCCCCCCGCACCGGTGACGGCACGCGCACCTGCGCCTGCGCCCGCTGCTGCGCCCGCAGCGCTTTCGGTCGAGGACGAAGAGACGATCATCACCGCCGCCGAGATCGCCAACATCCTCGAGCTCGAGCTGGTCGAGGAAGCGCCTTCAACCGCTGCTGCCGAGCCCGCCGCGGCTCCGGCGCGCGAGCCGGCGAAGCCCGCCACCCCGGCCGCAGCCCACAGCATCGACAGCGGACCCTATGAGTCGGGAATGGTGCGGCTCGAATTCCTCGCCGAGCCGCCGGTGGTGCGCCCCGCTCCGAATCCCAGCGCCGTGGCTCGCAAGATCCACGCCGCCTCCAAGGTGGCCGCCACGCAGACTTCGCGCACGCTGCGTCCGCTCGTCGTGCCACCCGCGCCCACTGCACGTCCCGCACCGCCGGCCGCCGTGCCGACTGCAGCGCCTGCAGCCCGAGCCCCGGCCGCCCCCGCGCCCGCGGCGAAAGGCCCCGGCGCTGCGCCGGCCGCGGTATCCGCCCCGCCCGCCAAAGGGGCCACGGCCGGCCCGACGCGCGCCGCCTCAACCGCTTCATCCCCCATGCGCCATCCGTTCGAGCCCGCACCGGCGCACTCGCGGTTGGCCCCGCCGTCGGACGATGACGTCGTAGTGCTGTTCGACGTCGAGCCGCCGAAGATTCCCACGCGCGCCGGACGACCGGCGGTCGCGCCCCCGCCGGCCGCCAAGGCGGCGCCGTCGCCCGTACATCCCGCGCAGCCGATGCGTGCACAGCCTGCCGTGCGCATGCCGCCGCCTGCGCGCATTGCGCCCGCCATGCGCAACGCGCCCGCCCCGCGCCCGGCACCGGCCGCCGCGCCGCGTACCCCGCCGAGCGCCCCGAGCGCTGCTGCCGTGCCGACCGCAGCGGTGCCGGTCGCAGCTCCCGCTCCTGTCACAGCGCCCATCCCGGTCGTCGCGACGGCGGGCGATGTGACTCAGCAGATCGAGCTCGTGCCCTTTGCGAAGCTCCGTCCGGGTGGTCAGACGCGCCGTTTCCAGGTACAGCCGCGCGCCGGCAGCGGGCAGCGCGATTCGGCGGCGGTCGATGAACAGACGCTGCAGCAACTGCTCGCCTGGCTCGCCGCGAATCGCTCGACGTGGAACTCGGTGCCGACGAGCTTCACCGTCAATCTCTCGATCGCGACGCTCGAGGACGAGCGCTTCATGCACAAGGTCAGCGCCGCGCTCAACGCCCACGGCGTCGCCGGCGAGACCCTCGGCTTCGAGATCGCCGAGTCGCTGTGCGCGCAGAACCGCGCCAAGGTGGAGCGCTTCATTGCCCAGTGCGAGAAGGCCGGCGCCTGGATCGCCATCGACGATTTCTCGTTCGATTCGCAGGTGCTGCCGCTGCTGCGCTCCAAGGCGCTGCGGCTGCTGAAGCTCGATGCCCGGCTCACGTCCGCGGCACTGCGCGACAAGCTGTCGCAGGCCGTGGTGGTGGCGACCGTGCAGGCGGCGAAGGTGCTCGGCATCCACTGCTCGGCCAAGAAGGCCGACTCCCAGGCCTCGCTCCAGTACCTGACGGCGATCGGCCTCGACTTCGCCCAGGGGCCGGCTCTGTCGCGCCCCGTGCCGCTCGATCAGCTGGCCTCGGTGTCCAACGAGACCCGCTCCGTGCCGGCCCTGAAGCTCGATGATCTGGAATAAAATCAGCTTCTTATAGGTTCTCCGAGTCCCCCGGAACAGCGCTGCGGCAGGGCGAGCCCGCCGCGCGGCCAACGGGACGGCCGCCGGCACACCATATGCCCTAAGCTTCCGTCGGGTCACTTATGAAGATGCCGACGCTCGAGCAGTTCCGCTCCAGCCGCAACGTGCTGTTCTGGAGCCTGCACGCCGCGGGCTGGGCCGCTTACGGCATCACCCAGTACATCGGCGCGCTGTTCTATGACAAGCCCGCGAGCTATGCGCGGCTGTGGCTGGTCGCGGCGATCGCGGGCTTCGTGCTGTCGGCGCCCATGCGCTACATCTACCGGCGCCTGTGGGAAGGCCCGCCGCGCACCATCATCATCGGCGTGCTCATCACCTGCTACATCACGGCGCTGACCCTGCGCATGGTGATCAATCTCTCCTACATCGAGTTCGTCGCGCGGGACTGGCAGATGCAGACGCAGTTCGAGCTGTTCGGCGGCGCACTCTCCACTGCGTATCTGCTGCTGTGCTGGAGCGTGCTGTACTTCGGCATCAAGTTCTACGAGTCCAAGCGGCAGCAGGAGCAGGCGATGCTGAAGGCGGTAGCGCTCGCGCAGGAGGCGCAGTTGAAGATGCTGCGCTACCAGCTCAATCCGCATTTCCTCTTCAACACGCTGAACGCCATCTCGACGCTGATCCTCGACAATCAGAACCGCAAGGCGAATCATGCGGTGGCGCGGCTGTCGGACTTCCTGCGTTACACGCTCGACCAGGACCCGATGAAGAAGGTCACGCTGCGCCAGGAGATCGAGGCCCTGGACCTGTATCTCGGCACCGAGCGGCTGCGCTTCGGCGAGCGGCTGCGGCTCGAGTACGCGATCGAGGAGGCGGCGCTCGAGGCATTGGTGCCGAGCCTGCTGTTGCAGCCGCTGCTCGAGAACTCGCTCAAGTACGCGGTGTCCGCGCGCGAGCAGGGCGGCATGGTGCGCATCGAGGGCCGTACCCGCGAGGGGCTGCTCGAGCTCTCGGTGATCGACGACGGCCCGGGCCTGCCCGAGGTCCCGCCGGCGAGCGAGCGGCGCGGCGTGGGCCTCGCCAATACGCGCGAGCGTCTGCAGGTGCTGTACGGCGACAGCTGCCGCTTCGCGATACTCAACCGTCACCCGGGCCTGCGGGTCGAGATGGCGCTGCCGCTCGAGACAGCGCCGCCCGATGAGCGTGCGCAGCGCGCGCGCGCCATGCGCCTGCCGGGAGGCGTGCGCGCATGAAGGTACGCACCCTCATAGTCGATGACGAGGTGCTGTCGCGCCGCGGGATCGAGATCCGCGCGCGCGAGCTGGCGGATTTTGAGATCGTGGCGCAGTGTGCCAACGGCCGCGAAGCGCTCGCCGCCATCCAGCAGTACAAGCCGGACGTGGTGTTCCTTGATATCCAGATGCCGGGGATGTCGGGCTTCGAGGTGCTCGCCGCGCTGCCGCAGGAGTCGCTGCCGATCGTCGTGTTCGTCACCGCCTATGACCAGTATGCGATCCAGGCCTTCGAGGCGCGCGCCATCGATTACCTGCTGAAGCCGATCGACGAGGTGCGCTTCGCCGAGGCGGTGGCGCGCGTGCGCGAGCATCTGCAGGCACGCAGCGCCGCCCGCCAGCGCGACCGGCTGATGCAGATCATCGCGGAGATCACCGGCTGCGGGGAGCTGGCGCTCGGTGAGCTGCTCGAGCATGGCCGCAAGGCGCTCGGCGGGGCCCGTCCCGAGGTGCTGCCGATCCGCCAGGGGCGCGAGACCGTGCGGGTGCCGGTGGCGAGCATCCAGTGGATCGATGCGGCCGGGGACTACATGTGCATCCATGCCGGCGGCGAAACCCACATCCTGCGCGGCACCATGAAGGAGCTCGAGGAGCTGCTCGATCCGAAGCTGTTCCAGCGCGTCCACCGCTCGACCATCGTCAACCTGCGCCTGGTGCGGAGCCTGCGCGCGCACATGAACGGCGAGTACTTCCTCACGCTCGAGAGCGGGCACGAGCTCAAGCTGTCGCGCACTTACCGCGACAAGATCGAGTATTTCCTCAGCGGCTCAGTCAGCTGAGCCGTGGCGTGACGCGCCTCGCAGGTCCGCTGCGGGAGGTGCGCGAATGAGACCTGCGTCACGAACCCGCAGGCGATGCAGCGGATCTGTGAGCCACCCCGACGCCACAAGCGGACGGCATTGCTTAGATATGTCTCACTATGGAAGCTGCGAGTCGTCCGTCCAGGGAGCCCCTGGCTGATTTGCCGGCCGAGGAGTCGGCAGATGCCGCGTCGGCGTCGGCCGCGCCTGTGGCAACGCCCGCCGCGGCCGCCCAACCTAAGGCCGCCGAGACCGAGGGCACGCAGACTCTCGAGCTGATGGATCCCGAGCTGCTGCTCGCCGCGGCCGCTGCACCGGTTGCTGCGCAGCCCGAGGCTTCCGAGGATCATCCGCAGGTCCTCGAAGTCGACCCGGGGGCGCCGCTCGTCCTCGAGGATTCGCTCGAGGCCGACAAGATGCTGTCGACGCAGGCGTCCGCCAAGCCCGCCGCACCGGCCCCGGCCGCCGCCAGGAGCGCCGACGACTCGATGCTGACACTGTCACTCGAGGAGCCCGCGGCCCGCGCCGCGAAGCCCGCCGCAGCGGCGCCTGCCAGGCCCGCTTCCACGGCGTCCGTGAAGACCGCGAGCGCTGCGATTCCTGCGGCTGAGCCGACCCCGGCGGAGCCCGCGCTCGTGCCGCTTGCCAGGCGCGCCTCGCTGTCCGCCGCGGCGTCAAAGCTCGCGGCAGCCTCGGGAACCGCACCGACCCGCAACCCGCCCGTGAAGCTCGCGAAGCCTGCGGCTGCTGCGCCCGCTGGCAAGCCGGGCGCCGCACCGGCGGCGGCCTCAGCGGTCGTAAAGCCGATCACCGCCAAGGGACAGACCGTCCCGCCGGACAAAGCCGCGGCCGCGCCTGCTACGCCCGCTGCGGGCGCCGCCACACCGGCCGATGCACCCTCGCTCGCCAGCTGGGCGAACGCGCGCGCCGCGGCCGCGAGCTCCAGGACGGCCACGCCGCCGGCAGGCCCGCGCCCGAGCGCAGCGGCGGTGAAGCCGGTTCAGCCGGGCGTACCCGAGAAGACCCGCTCCGTACCCCCGGCCGCCGCACCGGCTGCGGCTGCCGCGGCGGGTGCGACGGTGTTGCCGTCGCGCGGCATGGACCGCGACTTCATCGCCCGCAACCAGGTGGTCGAGCGCTACCTCTCGGGCAAGCTCCCCATCAAGGCCGCGACCGATTTCGAGCGCTACTGCAAGGACCATCCCGACCTGCTTGATGAGATGGGACTGCCGGAGCGCGTGAACGCCGGCCTGCGGCTGCTCGAAGCGAGCGGCAAGCCCGAGCCCTGGCAGGAAGCCTCGCGCCCGCTGTGGCAGCAGCCCGCGGTAACGATCGGCAGCGCCGCGCTCGCGGCACTGCTCGCGCTGGTGCTCGCCGTGGTCGCCGCCAGCAGCGCCGGCAAGACCCACAAGATCCTCGACCTGCAGAGGCAGGTGAGCGAGCGCACGCTCGACCCGGCGGCCAGCACGCGTGTCATCCGTCTGCTGCCGAACCGCTCGAGCGCCACCAACACGCCCGCCATCGTCGTCGGCGGCGGCGCCGAAGCGATGCTCGCCGATCTGCGGATCGACGAGTCGCGCTCGCCCTACCGGGAATTCCGCGTGACCATCGACCGCATCGACCAGGGGCGCGTCATGGTCATCGACAATCTGACCAAGGATTCCAACGGTCACCTGCGCATTGCGCTCAACAGCTCGGCGCTCGGCCCGGGCAACTACCTGTTCACCATCGAGGGGCTGACCATGCGCCTCGAGCCACAGCCCGACTCCTGGGTCACGGTCGGCATCGCACAGCGCTGAGGCGTTGCTAGGCCCGCAGCGTGGTGAGCGGCGGCTGGTTTACCACCGAGCGCGTTGCCAGCCAGCCGCCCAGGGCCACCAGCAGCGCGCCTCCCACGATCCCCACCGCCCACGGCGTGAGCTCGAAGGTATAGCGCAGCTCGAGCCAGCGCGTCGTCAGGAAGTAGGCTGCGAGCGAGGCGCCGGCCGCGGCGATGAGCCCCGAGAGCGTCCCCAGAGTCGCAAACTCCGCCAGCACGCCCTGCACCACCGTGCCGCGGCTCGCCCCCAGCGTGCGCAGCATGGCGCTCTCGTAGCGGCGCTCGTCGCGGCTCGACTGCACCGCCGCCAGCAGCACGGTGAGTCCCGCGAACAGCGTAAACGCGAACACGCTCTGCACCGCGAGCGCCGCCTGATCAAGCACCGCGCGTACCTCGCCGAGAAGCTCCTCGATGTCGAAGATCGAGACGCTCGGAAAACGGTGCGCGATCTGCGCCAGCGTGCGCGCGCTCCCAGGCGTGAAGTAGGCGCTCGTCATGTAGGTGCCGGCCAGAGAATCGAGCACACCCGGGGCGAAGATAATGAAGAAGTTGGGGCGGAAGCTGTCCCACTTCACCTTGCGGATGCTGGCCACCGTGGCCTCGATCGTCTCGCCGCCGATATCGAACGTCAGCCGGTCGCCGAGACCGACGCCGAGCGCCTCCTGGAACTCGGTGGCGAGCGACACCAGCGGCTTGCCGGCATCCGCAGCGCTCCACCAGCGTCCCGCGACGATGCGGTTGTCGGCCCCGAGCTCCGTGGTCCAGGTGAGGTTGTGCTCGCGCGTCGCGAGACCCTCCTCCTCGCCGCGTCCGCCACGCCGCGGGTCCGCGATTGCACGCCCGTTGATGGCGGTGAGGCGCCCGCGGATCATCGGCAGCACGCGCGTAGTGCGCGCGCCCTGTGACTGCACGAGGCGGATGAAGTCGCTGCGCTCGGCCGGCGGGATGTTGATGAAGAAGTAGTTGGGGAGATCCGGCGGCAGCGTGCGCCGCCAATCGCTGTTCAGATCCTCGCGGATGATGCCGAGCAGCAGCAGCACCATGAGGCCGGTGCCGAAGGCGACCAGCTGCACCACGCTGTCGGCGCGCCGGCGGCTCAGGTTGGCCACGCCAAAGCGCCATGCCACCCCGACGCGACCGCGCAGCCGCCCGGCGAGCAGCACCAGGCCCGTGCCCGCGAGCGCGAGCAGCGCGAGGAATACTGCGAGCCCCGCCGACAGATACACGAAGAGGCGCACCTCGCGCACCACCCAGTAGATGAGCAGCAGCACCACCGCGACCGCCGGCGCGAAGGCGAGCAGCACCAGCGGCGGCGGCGGTCCCAGGTCGCGGCGCAGCACCCGCAGCGCCGGCACGCGCTGCAGCTGCAGGAGCGGCGGCAGGGCGAATCCGGCCAGCACGGCGATCGCGGTCATCAGACCCAGGATGAGCGGGGTGATCGGCGGCGGCGGCAGCTCGGTCACCGCGAGCAGCCCGCGAATCGTGCGCAGCAGCCACTCCTGTGCGATGAAGCCGAGGGCGCTACCCAGGAGCGCGGCGATGAGCGCCAGCGCGAGCAGCTGCAACACGGCGACGGCGAGCGTGAAGGCGCGCGTCGCGCCGAGGGTCTTGAGCAGCGCCACGGTGTCGAGATGGCGGTGCACGTAGCGCCGTGCGGCCATCGCCACCGCGATGGCACACAGCAGCACGCTGACGAGGCTCGCAAGGCTCAGGAAGCGGCCGGCGCGGTCCACTGCGTTGCGCACCTGGGGGCTGGCATCGGAGATGTCGCGCAGCCGCTCGCCGCCCTGCTTGTGGTCGGTGAGCCAGGCCTTGAACGACTCGACGCGGTCGCGCTCGCCGGCGAACAGGCCGGCGTAGCTGACGCGGCTACCGGGCTGGATGAGGCGCGTGGCGGCAAGGTCCGCGGCGTTCATGATGAGGCTCGGGGCGAGCTCGGCGAAGGTGCCGCCCTGGTCGGGCCGCGAGATGAGCACCCGCGTCACGCGCAGCGTCGCCGCGCCGATCGTGAGCTGCGAGCCCACCGTGCCGCCCACGGCCGCGAGCAGCTTGGACGCAGGCCACACCTCCCCGGGAGCGGGAATGCCCGCCGCGGGCGTGCCCGCGGCGAACGGCTCGGCGGCAGTCAGCAGCCGCCCGCGCAGCGGATAGCCCTCGGTTACTGCCTCGACGTTCGTGAGCTGGCTCGCGTCGCCGTTGAAGACTACCGACAGCAGCGTGGTGGTTCGTGCCGTGGCCAGCCCGCTGCGCCGGGCTGCCGCGAAGTACTCGTCCGCGATCGGCCGCGGCGACCCAAGGCGGATGTCGGCCGCCAGCACCGAGCTCGCCTGCACCGCCACCGCCGCGCCGATGCGCCCGACCAGAAAGCCGACGCCGGTAAGCGCCGCCACCGCCACCGTGAGCGCCAGCAGCAGCACGCCGAGCTCCCCGGAGCGCCATTCGCGCGCCAGGGTGCGCAGCGCGAGCCGCAGCGCCCTCATGCGATCCGCCCGGCTTCCATGCGCAGCATGCGCGCGCAGCGCGCGGCCAGCTCGCGGTCGTGGGTCACGAGCACCAGCGTCGTGTGGGCGCTGGCATTGAGCTCGAACAGCAGCGCCCCGATGCGGCTGCCGGTTGCGGTGTCGAGGTTGCCGGTGGGCTCGTCGGCGAACAGCACCGCCGGGCGGGTAACGAAGGCGCGCGCGATGGCAACGCGCTGCTGCTCGCCGCCCGAGAGCTGGCGCGGGTAGTGTCCGGTGCGCGCCTCGAGTCCCACCCGCGCGAGGGCCTCGGCCGCTGCGCGGCGCGCATCCGCGCGGCCGGCGAGCTCGAGCGGCAGCATCACGTTCTCGAGCGCGGTGAGCGCCGGGATGAGGTGAAAGGCCTGGAATACGAAGCCGACGCGCTGCGCTCGCAGCCGCGCGCGTCCGTCCTCATCGAGTCTTGTGAGGTCGGTACCGTCGAGGAGCACGCGCCCGGAGGTCGGCGTGTCGAGCCCGGCGAGCAGCGCCAGCAGCGTCGACTTGCCGGCGCCCGAGGGTCCAGCGACCGCCACCGACTCCCCGCGTGCGATCTCGAGCGACACGGAGTCGACGATGGTCAGCGCGCCTTCCGGACTGCTAACCTGCTTGCAGAGGTTTTCGGTCTTGAGAACGTTTTCCAGATTCGCCGGCGCCGCTGCGCTGGGTGTGGGGCTGCTCTTCATCGCGCTCGGGGCGGAGGCGGCGATGCGCCGCACGATCCTCGTCTTCGGTGACAGTCTGAGCGCCGCATATCAACTCGCTCCGGAGCAGGGTTGGGTCGCAATGCTCGCACAGCGACTGCGCTCCCAAGGGTACGAATACCAGGTCGTCAACGCCAGCGAAAGCGGCGAGACGAGCGGTGGCGGGCTCGAACGGTTGCCGCGGGCGCTCGAGCTCAATCGGCCCGCGCTAGTGATCCTCGAGCTCGGTGCCAACGACGGTCTACGCGCGCTGCCGGCGGAGGAAATGCGCGCCAACCTCGAGCGCATGGTGCAGCTGTCGCGGCAGGCCGGCGCGCGGGTGCTGCTGGTCGGCATCCGCATCCCGCCGAACTACGGGCCGCGATACACGCAGGAATTCGAACGCGTGTTCCCGGAGCTGGCAAAACAATATGATCTGCCGCTGGTGCCGTTCCTGCTGCAAAACGTGGCTCTCGATCCCGAGCTCATGCAAGCGGACGGCATGCACCCCAACGCGCGCGGCGAAGCGCCGGTCCTCGAGACCGTATGGCCGTACCTGGAACCACTGCTGAACAAGAATCATCAAAGCGGGGGAAGTTGATGAACAAGATCTGGCTGAAGTCCTACCCGCCCCACGTGCCGGCGGAAGTCGATCCGTCACAGCTGCGCTCGCTCAAGCATCTGCTCGAGCAAACCTGCGCCAAGCACGCGGATCGCACCGCCTTCGTCTACATGGGCGCGCAGCTCAGCTACCGGCAGCTCGACACGCTGTCGCGCGCCTTCGGCGCCTGGCTGCAGAGCGCCGGCTTCCGCAAGGGCGATCGTATCGCGATCATGCTGCCGAACTCCCTGCAGTATCCGATCGCACTGTTCGGCGCATTGCGCGCCGGACTGGTGGTCGTCAACACCAACCCGCTGTACACCGCACCGGAGCTGCAGCACCAGCTGAGCGACTCGGGTGCCACAGGTATCGTGGTGCTGGAGAACTTCGCCCACGTGCTCGAGAAGGTGGTGGGACGCACCGACATCAAGACCGTACTGGTGACCGCGGTCGGCGATCTGCTGCCGTTCCCCAAGTCGGCGATCGTCAACTACGTGGTGCGTCGCGTGCGCAAGCAGGTCCCGCCCTGGCACATCGCGGGCGCGAGCTCGTTCAAGGCGGCGCTGGCGGCGGGACGTAAGCTGCCGCTCGCGCCCGTGGATATCGGCCCCGAGGACCTGGCGTTCCTGCAGTACACGGGCGGGACTACCGGCGTCGCCAAGGGTGCGATGCTGTCTCACGGCAACCTGAGCATCAACGTGCTGCAGGCGAAGGCCTGGCTCGGTGACATGTTCGACATCTCGGGGACCCTGATCACCGCCATCCCCCTCTATCACATCTTCGCGCTGTCCTGTAACTGCATGCTGTTCGCGGCTCTCGGCTGGCGCAACGTGCTCATCATCAATCCGCGCGACCTCAAGTCCCTGATCGCCGACATGAAGCGCTATCCGTGCAACTTCATCAGCGGCGTCAACACGCTCTTCAACGCCATGCTGCACGCCCCCGGCTTCAACGAGATCGACTTCAGCGGACTGAAGAACTCGCTCGGGGGCGGCATGGCGGTGCAGGCGGCCGTCGCGGCGAAGTGGAAGGAGGCCACCGGCTGCGAGCTGTCGCAAGCGTGGGGACTCACCGAGACCTCGCCGGCCGCGTGTATCAATCCTCCGGGCGAGCCGTTCAACGGCGCGATCGGCCTGCCGATCTCCTCCACCGAGATCGCCATCAAGGACGACGCCGGCAACGATCTCGAAATCGACACCATCGGCGAGATCTGCGTGCGCGGCCCGCAGGTGATGCGCGGCTACTGGAAGCGTCCCGACGAGACCGCGAAGGTGATGCTGCCGGACGGCTTCCTGCGTACCGGCGATCTCGGCCACATGAACGAGCGCGGCTACGTGTACATCGAGGACCGCAAGAAGGACATGATCCTGGTGTCGGGCTTCAACGTGTACCCGAACGAAGTGGAAGCCGTGGCCGCGAGCCACCCCGGGGTCCTCGAGGCTGCCGCAATAGCGCAGCCGGACGAGCACTCCGGCGAGGTCGTCGCGCTGTTCGTGGTGCGCAAGGACCTGTCACTTACCGAGAAGGACATCGTCGAGTTCAGCCGCGAGTCGCTCGCCGGCTACAAGGTGCCGAAGCACGTGTACTTCCGCTCCGAGCTGCCGAAGTCGAATGTTGGAAAAATATTGAGGAAGACGCTAAGAGAGGAGTTGGCTAAGGGCTAGCGCTACGGGAGCGATGCCGTTTCGCGACGTATGCATGAAGGTGAACCCCTGCCCGAACTGTCGACCCACGCTGCTTCCGAGCGGAGCGCCGCGGGCGCCTTGACTCCAGCCAGTCGTTGATTGTTCTGATATGCAGCCATCCCTGAACCTGTGAGAACCGCCGAAAGGATTCGACCTGGTCAGTCGGTAGGTCAGGCACCTCTGCCGAACGCTCTATTAACGGTGTTGACGCCCAGGTGCTCATGTTCTTCGTGACGGTCTCAAGGAGGCTGGAGAGAGCTCGCGTAGCATGTTGCAAGACGAGTGGGTCGTGTCTTGATATCACTGCTGCGTCGCTCCTCGGACGGTACAGGCCCTTGCCGCCACGTTGTTCCACTAGTCGCAGCGTCTTTAAATCGCGCGCGACCTGTGCAGCATTAACTCCACACCTCTGCGAGCGAACTAGGGCCTCAACGCTTGGGGCCCGTCCGAGGAGACGTATCGGCTTAGGAGCCGCATGGTCATTCAAATACCGTCTATCGCGATGCCACGCGTACAACACGCGCGAAGCGTTGGCTAGCCCATACGGCTCCTCCTTTCCCCCGAGACTCGCTTTCCTCTCGGCCTTGCCAAGAGAGGACGTGCACACGGCCCGCAACTGCCTCGGTTGCACTCCACTGCTCAACATGAACGCGAACAACGTTGTCAGCACTTGCGAGTAGTCTCGCTCGAGGCGCTTCGCCAACCTTGCTGTCATTTCATTTTCCTGTGCGAGTTCCCGTCCTGCTGAGCCGCGAGACGCACGATCAGCAGTATTAAGCCCTCGCGGCCCTTTTTTCGGCGAGGAGAATTGTTATCGTAAAAGACGATTCCATCTTCCTGCGCCTTCGAGGCACTGTAACGCTGGTGCCGAGTGAAGCACCGAGGCCATCGAGCATAGATTTTGCGCTTGACGCAGATCGTTCGCGCACGATTGCTAAGTCCAAATCATTCTTGATAGGGAGTGTTAGTCGATAGATCGAGGATGACGGTCGTGAGCCAGTCCGCTTGGACGCTATCCGAATCCCGTCAAGCAGCGCTGGTAGCACCGGTGAAAGAAAGGCCAAGTCGTGACGCCGTCGAAGGGTCTGAGACGGGTTCAACTGAACGCTATCACCACCGTCGCTCACAGCACCAAGACGACGCAATTCTTCCAAAACAGCACGGTGCGGCAAGTCGCCACCGTACCTTCTTACTAGATTGGCGAACGAAGTGGCGGTCCCGGAGATTCGCAAGCGCCTGGGCCGCCCCGGTCTATGGGCGAACATGCGATCCGTTCGCCAACCAGCAATTACTCTCTCCATCGGCGCCTGTGCGTAGCTTTCTGTAGTGAGCACGCTACTTTGGAGCAATAGCCGTTTAACGTCGGAGCGACTTAAGCCTGTCTGAGCCGAAACTCTCGAGTGATTCACTCGCCCGTTCCGGAGTTTCGACCTTTCTGCGGCAGCTCGCACGAACGCGAATCGGGCCAGTTCGCTAAATCGCTTGGGCGTCATTCCACGCGGTAGGAGCGTAGATGCGAGCTCGGTGAGTAGTTCCTGCAACGCGGATTCGCCCCTCGGCGAGGCTAACCGGCATCGGTGCCGGCCGGTCTTAGTGGTGGCGTCCGTGGGAGCAGTCATCCTGCGTTCGTCGGTTCCGCATCACCCGTTGGGACGCGTACGTATACCGGAGTGACTTGCTCAGCGGAGTTGATCAGTGCGCAACCAACTCCAACGCACATCGAAGCTACTGAACCGGCAGCCTTTTCGCACCCCCGAGATACTGCGTCAGAGAAACGCGAGCGGGCAGGCCGAATTTGACGGGCGTTCGTCCAGAAAGGCCGCTTCTTTAGCAGCCCGCTCTCACTGAGAGAAATGAATGCTCTGTCCGCCCGAGCGGCCCAGTGATCCTACTTACTCAGCCTTCGTGTATCCGGTCTCGTCCATGCTCAGCCTGATGTAGCCACCGCCCTGGACTCCCGCGGCACCGCCGCCTTGGACTCCCTTCGGGCCGACATGCGCAGCACCACCGCCTTGGACTCCCGCGGCTCCGCCGCCCTGGACTCCCGCAGCACCACCGCCTTGGACTCCCGCCGCTCCGCCGCCCTGGACTCCCGCAGCACCACCGCCCTGGACTCCCGCGGCTCCGCCGCCCTGGACTCCCGCAGCACCACCGCCCTGGACTCCCTTGGGCCGACATGCGCCGCTCCGCCGCCCTGGACTCCCGCAGCACCACCGCCCTGGACTCCCGCAGCACCACCGCCCTGGACTCCCGCAGCACCACCGCCCTGGACTCCCGCAGCACCGCCGCCCTGGACTCCCGCAGCACCACCGCCCTGGACTCCCGCAGCGCCGCCGCCCTGGACTCCCGCAGCGCCGCCGCCCTGGACTCCCGCAGCGCCGCCGCCCTGGACTCCCTCCGGGCCGACATGCGCGGCTCCGCCGCCCTGGACTCCCGCCGCGCCACCGCCCTGGACTCCGGCCGCTCCGCTGCCCTGGACTCCCCTAGCGCTGATACTCAACGCCCCGACACGTTGAATGCCGAAGCTACCCGTACTGTGCATCGCGCCGAATGCGGCGCCACCTCGAGGCGCGCCCGCGGCGTAGCTGGAAGCAGCTGCAATGGATGCCACAAACGCTGCGATGACAATTGACGTCTTCATCGATCCTCCCCATTTCTCGTCTATTTGCGCTGCCCTATCCCTGCGAGCACATCGATTTCTTCAACAGGCGACGCCGCGCGACTGCCAGCTTCTTCCCCACCTTCGCGTGGCTCTGATTCCGCCATTGCGCCGGCCTGATCCTCGAAAAAATAAATTCCCACTCCGTACTTCTTCCCTGACTCGCTTCGCTCCGAAGCAACCAAGCGAGTCAGATAGGTATCCAGCTCAAACAGCAGCTCCTGACCTCGTTCGCGCGCCACTGACAGAAACTTGTCGCGCCCTGCCTCTGTCATCAGCTCGTCGGAGACGACGGCACGTTCGAAATAGAGCGGGTCGGGGGCCGACCGCAGAAGGTTGTGCACGAAGTTGTCGGCCACGACCGCGAGGAAGCGCCCCATCCTCTCGATTCGTCTTGCATCTGTTCCCTGCGTCACCAAAGCGCGCGAGAGACAACGAACGGTGCTCCCCTCCAAAACCTCAACGGAGCCAACTGCGACGAGCTCATCGAGCAGGGCTTCTTCATCTGCGCCCGGGCATGCAACTGCGATGAGCTCGCGAAAGCTCTTGCGCGGGGAGCCTGCTACTGGAGCCAAATCCAACTCGAGCGCGAGCCCATAGGCGCCGGAAAAGCCCGCCTGCGTGTGCCAGGCGCCCAACAGGCTCGCGACCTGGTCCAAACCAACAGCTGCTCGCAGGCTGTGCGGAGCTCCCATCCGCGATGCTTCTCGCAGCGCCGAGACGTCCGACTTCGCGATTCCGGCGACCGCCGCGAGTCGCGCGTCAGTTGTCGGTCTCTTCTGATCGCGCAGGCGTGCCTCGAGCGCCTGGATGTACACACGACGCACCACTCCCGCGATCTCGCCGGCGGAAATCCCGTACTCGAATGCGACGCGCATGAGCGGCTGCACAAGTGCAGCGAATACGCTCAGCACTGCCTCTTTTTCGCGGCTTGTCTGTGACATGCTGTAGTTGCTTTGTTGTGACATAACTCTAGGCAGTTCAGTGACTTATGTCAATTGACAAGATGTGACAAGGGGCATACGGAGGCGCGGTCAAGGCCCAAAATCTAGTTGAAACAGTGAGTTAAGTGGGCTGTATGGACAGACAGCCCTTTGGCGCCGACTGAGAGACGGCGCACAGCAACGGGGAACGGGATCGGTTAGGCGCTGCGAAACAGCAGCTACGAATCAGGTGCGCTCGGCCGGCTCGAAGAGCCGCTGGTGTTCGAGAATTGCGTAGCGATCGGTCATTCCGGCGATGTAATCGGCCACCGTGCGGGCGCGACCCACGCCCGGTTGGGCAGCCTCGGCACGCTCCGCCTGTTCGCGATGCTCGGGCGGCATGAGCGTGACGTCGGCGAAGAACGCCTCGAACAACTCACGCACCACGCGGCGTGCCTTCGCAGTCATGCGCAGCACCTTGTAGTGCCGGTAGACGTGCTCGCGCAGATATTCCTTGAGCTCGAGATGCTCCTCGCGGCAGCCGTCGCTGAGCGCGACCAGCGGCTTGCCGAGCGCGCGCACTTCCTCGATCGAGCGCGGAGCGGCGCGCGCGAGCTGTGACTCCGAGGTGCGGATGAGATCCACGACGATGTGATTGATCATGCGGCGGATGACCTCGTGCACCAGGCGCCGCTCGCTCAGGTTCGGGTAGCGCGCGACCACCGCCTCGTATTGCCGGCGGAACATGCGCGTCGCGCGCAGACCCTCGACCGTGAGCAGCTGCGCGCGCAGCCCGTCGTCGACATCGTGATTGTTGTAGGCGATCTCGTCCGCGAGATTGGCGATCTGCGCCTCGAGGCCCGGCTGGTGACGCTTGAGGAAACGCTCGCCGAGCTCGCCCAGCTCGCGCGCATGCCGCACCGAGCAGTGCTTGAGAATGCCCTCGCGGCACTCGAAGGTGAGATTCAGCCCGCGAAACTCCGCGTAACGCTCCTCCAGCTCATCGACCACGCGCAGCGACTGCAGGTTGTGCTCGAAGCCGCCATAGTCGCGCATGCAGTCGTTGAGCGCGTCCTGTCCGGCGTGCCCGAAGGGCGTGTGTCCGAGGTCGTGTGCCAGGCAGATGGCCTCGGTGAGCGCCTCGTTGACCCGCAGCGCGGTGGCCACCGAGCGCGCGATCTGCGCTACTTCGATCGAGTGGGTGATGCGCGTGCGGTACAGGTCGCCCTCATGGTTGACGAACACCTGGGTCTTGTAGACCAGGCGGCGGAAGGCGTTGGAGTGAATGATGCGGTCGCGGTCGCGCTGGAACTCGCTGCGCAGCTCGGGCGGTGCCTCCGGATGGCGGCGGCCGCGCGACTCTGCGTCGTGCGCCGCGTAGGGCGCGAGAACTGCGGCGGGCGGGGCGACGTCGTTCACGGCGGGCTCATCCGCAGCACGCCTGCAGCGTCCGCCCGAGCGCATCTTCCGGGTAGTCCGCGGTCACGAACGCGTTGCCGATACGCCGCAGCAACACCAGCCGCAGCCGTCCGCCGAGCACCTTCTTGTCGAGGCGCATGTACTCGAGCACCGCGCCCGGCGCCACTCCCATGCCGCGGGTCGGCAGTCCGGCGCGCTCGATGAGCACCTGCACGCGCGCGAGCTCCTCGGCGCTCATCAGCCCGCATTCGCGCGACATGGTCGCAGCCATCACCAGGCCGGCGCCCACCGCCTCGCCGTGCAGCCATCTGCGATAGCCGGTCGCGGACTCGATCGCATGCCCGAAGGTATGCCCGAGATTGAGCAGCGCGCGGTCGCCGTGCTCCTCGCGCTCGTCGCGGCCGACGATCATCGCCTTGATCTCGCAGGAGCGGCGCACCACGTGTGCGAGCGCCTCAGGGCCGGCGGCGATGAGCTCGTCGAGGTGCGTCTCGAGCCACTCGAACAGCGGCGCATCGCAGATGAGTCCGTACTTGATGACTTCGGCGAGCCCGGAGCGCAGCTCGCGCGCGGGGAGCGAGGCGAGCGTCGCCGTGTCCGACAGTACCGCCACCGGCTGGTGGAACGCACCGATCAGGTTCTTGCCTCCCGGATGATTCACCGCGGTCTTGCCGCCGACCGCCGAATCCACCTGCGCCAGCAGCGTCGTCGGCAACTGCACGAGAGCCACGCCGCGCTGGTAGCAGGCCGCGGCGAAGCCGGCAAGGTCGCCCACTACCCCGCCACCCAGGGCGATCACAGTGCAGTCGCGGCCGAAGCGGTTGGTGACCAGCACATCGAGCACCCGCGCCACATTGGCGAGCGTCTTGTGCTGCTCGCCGTCCGGCAGGATGACCTCGATGAGGCGCTGTGTGGGGAGGCCCGCCCTCAAGGCCGGCAGGTAGAGCGGCGCCACCGTGGTATTGCTGACGATGAGGCAATCGCGTCCGGGCACGTGTGCGCGCCACGTTTCGCCACGGCTAAGGAGCCCCGCGCCGATCAGGATCGGGTAGCTGCGGGAGCCGAGTTCGACCTTGAGGGTATCCACTGCGCGCGCGGCGCCCTTACGTGACGATTCGCGCCGCCGGCAGTATACGTGACGCGGCCGCCTCAGCGCGCCGCGGGCAATTGTGCGAGAAGCTTGAGAATCTCCTCGGCCACCACCTGTACGCGCCGGCCGTCGGTCGACACTCCGAGGTCGGCGATCTCCTCGTACAGCGCCGAGCGCACCTCCATGAGCGCCCCGAGGCGGCCGGCGATGTCACCCTGCTGCTGCAGCAGCGGACGGTTGCGGCCGCGGCGTACCCGCTCGGCCTGCTGCCCCACGGAAGTCCGCAGGTAGACGACGCAGCCGCGCGTGGCGAGGTGGCGGCGGTTCTCCGGCAGCAGCACCGCGCCGCCGCCGGTCGCGAGCACGATGCGCTCGAGCGCGGTGAGGGCCTCGATCGCCTCGCGTTCGCGCGTCCGGAAGCCCGCCTCGCCCTCCTTCTCGAAGATGAAGGCAATGTCGACACCGGTGCGGCGCTCGATCTCGGCGTCGCTGTCGTGGAACGGCATGCCGAGAGCGCGGGCCAGGTGGCGGCCGACCGCCGTCTTGCCGGAACCCATGGGACCTATGAGGAATACGCTGGTCTTGCCGAGCATCGCTTACCGCACAGGATACCGAAAGGCAGCGCCGACCCCCGAAAACGCTGCGGCCGCCTTAAGAGGCGGCCGCAGTGATTGCTGAACGCGGCGCGCGCCGTCAGTTGGTGACGTTCACGCCCTCGCGGACGATCTTCGGGGTGATGAAGATCATCAGCTCGTCCTTGTCGTCGGTGTGGTCGGTGCTCTTGAACAGGTGCCCGAGGATCGGGATGTCGCCGAGGAACGGCACCTTGGTGTCGTCCTCGCGCTGGGTGGTCGAGAGGATGCCGCCGAGCACTACGGTCTGGCCGTCGTTTACCAGCACCTGGGTCGCGATCTCGCGCGTAGTAATCGAGGGCACATTCACGCCGCCCGAGGCAACCACGATGGTGCCGACGGCGTCATCGCGGATGTCGAGGTCGAGGATGATGCGGTTGTCGGGCGTGATCTGCGGCGTGACCTTGAGCGACAGCACCGCCTTCTTGAACTGGATGGTGGTGGCGCCGCTCGAGGCCGACTGCTGGTACGGGATTTCCACGCCCTGCTCGATCGTCGCCTCCTTCTGGTTCGCGGTGATGACGCGCGGGGTGGAGATGATGTTCGCCTGGGTCTCGGCCTGGGCCGCCGACAGCTCGAGGTCGACCAGGAAGTTGTTGCCGAGCACGCTCAAGGCGAAGCTGCCCGCGGGGCTCGTGACCGGCAGGTTCACGTTGTAGCGGTTGGCGGCGCTACTGCCGGTGGGCAGCGAGATCGGGGTCACCGTGCCCGGCGTGGCCGTCGAGTTGGTGATCGCCGAGCTCACCATCTGGTCGGTGCCGGCCGCGGTGCCGGTGGTGGCCACCAGGCCGTTGGCGCCCGACTTCTGGAAGTTGGTGAGGCCGAAGATCGAGCCGATCTGCCGCTCGAAGTCATTGTTGACGATGACGATGCGCGACTCGATCAGCACCTGGCGCACCGGGATGTCGAGAGTGGCGACCAGGCGGCGGATGTCGGTCAGCCGGTCGGAGGTGTCGAGCAGCAGCAGCGTGTTGGTGCGCTCGTCCACCGCGACGCTGCCGCGCGTCGACAGCAGCGAGTTGTTGCCGGACTTGATGAGCGCCGCCATGTCCTGCGCCTTGGCGTAGTTGACCTGCAGGTACTCGGAGCGCAGCGGCGCGAGCTCCGACACGTCCTTCCTGGCGGACAGCTCGGCCTTCTCGCGCGTGGCGAGCTCGGCCTGCGGCGCGACGATGATGACGTTGCCGTCTTTGCGCTTATCGAGACCCTTGGTGCGCAGCACGATGTCGAGCGCCTGGTCCCACGGCACGTTCTGCAGGCGCAGCGTGACATTGCCCTGCACCGAGTCGCTCACCACGATGTTCTGGCCGCTGGCATCGGCCAGCAGCTGCAGCACGGCGCGCGTGTCGATGTCCTGGAAGTTGAGCGTCAACCGCTCACCGGTGTACACCGGCTTCTCGTCGGTCGCCACGTTGGCCTTGCGGCGCGGCGCGACTTCGACGACGTACTGATCGTCCGACTGATAAGCGAGCTGCTCGTAATCGCCGTTGGCGTTGATGGCGATGCGCGCACCGTTGCCGACGCGCGTGACGTCGAAGCCGACCACCGGGGTGCCGTAGTCGCTGGCGTCGTAACGGCGCACCAGGTTCATCGGCACGCCAGCGTCGGTGAAGTCCACCAGGATCTGGTTGCCGATCTGGTGCAGGCTGATATGAATGTGCGGGTCGGAAAGCTTGACGACCACGCGGCCGGCGCCGTCGGTGCTGCGGCGGAAGTCGATCGAGCGCAGCTCGCGCATGCCGTTGCTGCTGCTGCCGCCGCTGCTGGCTGCCGGGGCGCTCACCGTGGCGGTGCTGGCGGCGGCGCTGCCGGCCGAGCTGCCAGTGCCGAGCGTCACGACGATGTTGCTGCCGTCGACGCGCGCGTCATACGGCACCAGCTTGTCGAGATTGAGCACCACGCGCGTGCGGTCCTTGGTCTCGGCCGCGACGATCGTGTCGAGCCCCGCGGTGTGCACGTCGATGCGGCGCGAGGGGAGCGCGAGCGTCGCACCGGGCAGATCGAAGGAGATACGCGCCGGGTTGTCGATGGTGAACGACAGCGGCTGCGGCGCCGGTCCTGACAGGTGCATGATGAGCTGCAACTGTTGTCCGGGCAGGGGCTGCACGTCCACCGACTGCAGGCTGAGCTGATCCTGGCTGAGCGCCGGTGTACCCGGAAACCCGAGGAGGATTCCCGCGATCACGATCCAGGCGGCTGTGCCGAAGATCCGATTGAACAGGCTAGAGGCATGCATTGAGAAGATACTCCCTGCTGGACCTTACTCGTTCAGTGCGAGCGCGGCGGGGCGCTCCATGTAGCCGCCGAGACTGTCCGGAACGATTTCAATGAGACTGATTTTGGCGGGTGAGATTTCGGTGATCTTGCCTTCGGACTGACCGAGGTGCTCGCCCACCGCGACGCGATGCACCAGGCCGTCTTTGGTCTGTACCAGGCCGAACATGCTGCCGCCGAGGCGCAGCGTGCCGACCATCTTCAGTGTGTCGAGCGAGAACTGCTCGAGGAACTCGCGATTGCGCTTGACGTCGGGGCGCAAGCCCGCGCCGCCCGCCCCGGCACCCGGTGAGCTCGGCATGAACGGCGAGCGCATCTCGGAGTCGGCGTAGACGAAGGTCTCGTAGGGCTTGATCTCGGGCAGCGGCTCTACGCGCCCACCCGGCTCATGCTTGGTTTCCTCGATGTAGCGCGACAACTCATCGTCGGCGCTCGAGCACGCCGTGAGGGCGGCGTAGCCGCAGCAGGCGAGCCCCACACACAGCAGGCGCACGAGCGAGCGTTGTTTCAGCTTATGCATGGCTGTCACGGCCTCACCCTCCCGCGCCGGGCCGGGTGTTGGGACGGTGAGTCACGGAGTCCTTCTTCTTCTCGGCCTCACCCGCGGCGATTTCCTCCTCATCGAGGTAGCGGTAGGTCTTCGCGGTGAGCTCCATGGAGAGCTGGTCGTAGGCGTCCTTGCTGTCGGGCGTGATGGCGATGTCATCGAGCGTGACGATGCGCGGCAGCGCCGCGATACCGCTCACGAACTCACCGAACTGGTGGTAGCTACCGGTGAGGCGGATCTTGATGGGCTTCTCCGCGTAGAACTCCTTCTTCTGCTCGCCCTCGGGCTGGAACAGCTTCTCCTGCAGCCCCGCGGCCAGGCCAGTCTGCGAGATGTCCACCAGCAGGCTCGGCACCTCGGTCTTGCCGGGGAGCTCGCGCAGCAGGGCGCCGAAGGAGCGCTCGATGTCCTTCAGCTGCTGCTTGTAGACCTCGAGGTTGACCGCCTTGGCGTGCTTGTTGTGGAACTCCTGGCGCAGCTGCTGCTCTTCCGCCTGCCGTTGCTGCAGCGCCGGACGCTGATCGTTCCACACGAAGACATAGGTGAGTCCGACGGCCGCGGCGACGAACGCCAGCAGCACCGCGCCGGCGAGGATCGCCAGCGGCCAGCGACCAGGGTCGCGCGGGTCGAGTGATCGCAGTTCTTCGAGCAGGTTCATTGCCGCGTCCCCCCGCCGTCGAGGCTGGCCTTGCGGATCTTGCCCTTCACCGCCTGAGGCTGGCGCGTATCGGGCTGCCCCGCCGCCGTCACTTCGTCGGCGGTCAGACTGAAACTCGATCCCGGGCCCTTGTTGGTCTGCACCACCTCGAGCTCGGGGTTGCGCAGCCACTCGGAGGCGTCGATGTTGCGCATGAAGCTGGAGACGCGGGTGCTCGACTGCGCCACGCCGTCGAACTTGAGGCGCTTGGTGCCGCCACCGACCTGCTTGACGCCGGTGAGATACACCCCGTCGGGCAGTGTCTTCACGATCTCATCGAACACATGCACGATCTCGGGCCGCGAACGCTGCAGCTTCTCGATGATCTCCATGCGGGCGATGAACTTCTGCTTGTCGGTCTCGAGGGTGTTGATCTCCTCGATCTGCTTGTCGAGCGTCTTGATCTCGCGGCGCAGCTGCTGATTGCGGCGCTCCTGCCCCGAGATCATCGAGTCGAACATCAGATAGGCGGCGAAGGTCGTCACCATCGCGGCGATCACCGCGACGCCGAGCGCCACCAGGAATTTGAGCTTGCGCTCCTTGCGCTGGCCTTCACGCCAGGGGAGTAGGTTTATGCGCGGCATGTCAGTCGAAACTCCGCAGTGCAAGCCCGCACGCAGTCAGGAGCGCGGTGGCATCGCGTTGTACCGCCTGCGCCTTGGCCCGTGAGGACAACTTCATCTGGCCGAGCGGGTCGCCCTTCTCGGCGGAAATACCCACGCGGCTGGAAATCACTTCGGCGACTCCCGGGATGTTGGCGCAGCCGCCGCACACCAGGATCTTCTCCGGCTGCTCGCGCCCGGAGCCGGACGCGAGATAGAACTGCAGCGAGCGGCTGACCTGCTGGGTCATGTCGTCGATGAAGGGGTCGAGCACCTCGGACTGGTAGTTGCCCGGAAGTCCGCCCTCCTTCTTGGCGCGCCCGGCCTCCTCCATGGCGAGGCCGTAGGTACGCATGATCTCCTCGGTGAGCTGCTGCCCGCCGAAGGCGAAGTCGCGCGTGTACACCACCTTGAGATTGCGCAGCACGCTGAAAGTAGTACTGCTGGCGCCGAAGTCCACCACCGCGATGGTGCGGTCGATACCGCCGTCGGGCATCTGGTGGGTCATCAGCTTGCAGGCGTTCTCGAGCGCGAATGCCTCGACGTCGACGATCTTGGCGCTGAGCCCGGCGGCCTTCACCGCCGCCTGGCGCTGGTCGACGTTCTCGGTGCGCGTCGCAACCAGCAGCACGTCATTGGAGTCGGGATCCTTGTCATTGCTCCCGAGCACCTCGAAGTCGTAGCTGACCTCGTCCATCGGGAAGGGGATGTACTGATCGGCCTGCATCTCCACCTGCGCCTCGAGGTCGCCGGTGCGCAGCGAGCGCGGCATCTGGATCACCTTGGTGATGGCCGCATCGCCCGAGATCGCGATCGCGACCTCGTTGCTCTTGGCGCCGGCACGCTTCACGGCGCGGCGGATGGCCTCGCCCACGGCGTCGGCATCGACGATCGCCTTCTCGTTGATGGCGTTCTGGGGCGTGGGCTCGGCCGCGTAGGCCTCCACCCGGTACTGGCCGCCCGCCATCGCCAGCTCGATCAGTTTGACCGACGAGGTGGTGATGTCGAGGCCAAGCAGCGGCCGGTACTTGCGCTGAAGAAGGAACATTTTTTATTACCTTTTCAGGATTTTACGCCTGAAAGTGACCGCCCTGTATAAATCCGGAGACACTATATATCAGCGCAAAGTTAAATTGAACGTGAGCGGCCTCACGGAACCGCACGGCGGTATCCACGGCCGGACCCGAACCACCAAGGGCGTCACGCCCGGCGGCGGCGGGGTCTGCGGTCAACGAATGTCGCTGTGCGTGGTCCAAAGTCCTGTCGCGGGGACGGTGACAGCCAACGCGGTTTTAGGGCGACGACACGTCGCGAGGAGAGCGGTTCGAACCGCGGATCCGGTCAGCGCTCGTGGCACAAGCGCGGCGGAGTGCGTTAACGTTCGGACCGGCAACCCCGCTGTCATAGGCACGTACGTCCCGTAGACCGGAGGCTTTGCGTCCCCACCTTTCGGTGAGTTTGCCCTGATGCGGCGGCTACTATGCATAGCCCCCTCAGCGAGCGCAAGGTGAGAGAGTTGGTTTCTGTGAAATGGAATTACTTTCGGATTATGACCGCCATCGCGGGAAGCGTGATGTTGGTCACATTTCTCGGCGCCTACGCGCTCGCCTGCGGCTACGTGTACCTGGTACCCACGCTCCCCTCCACTGATGCGATGCGGAATGCGGAGTTGCAGGTGCCGCTGCGCGTCTACACGCGCAGTGGCCTGCTGATCGCGCAGATCGGCGAGCAGCGGCGCATCCCGGTCACCTACGAGCAGATCCCCGAGCTCGTCAAACATGCATTCCTCGCCGCCGAGGACGAGCGCTTCTTCGAGCATCACGGCATCGACTACTTCGGCGTGATCCGCGCGGCAATCGTCGACGTCATCTCCGGTCACAAGACCCAGGGCGCCAGCACCATCACCATGCAGGCGGCGCGCAACATGTTCCTGAGTCTCGACAAGACCATGCGCAGGAAGCTGCAGGAGACCTTCGTCACCTACCGCATGGAGCACGAGTTCACGAAGCCGGAGATCTTCGGCCTGTATCTCAACGTCATCTTCTTCGGACAGCGCTCCTACGGAGTGGCGGCGGCCTCCGAGGCCTTCTTCGGCAAGACGCTCGACAAGCTCGACGTGGCCGAAGCCGCGACGCTCGCCGGCGTGCCGAAGGCGCCCTCCAGCTACAACCCGATCGTGAATCCCGAGATGGCGACCGCGCGGCGTGCCTACGTGCTGCGCCGCATGCGCGAGCTCGGCTACATCGACGCCGCCACCGCCGAGGCCGCCAACAAGGAGCCGATGCACGCGCGCTCGCACGCGCCGCTGTTCGACGCCGAGGCGCCGTACGTCGCCGAGATGGCGCGGCTCGAGCTGCGGCAGCGCTTCGGCGCGAGCGCCGAGACCGCCGGCTACAAGGTCTACACCACGCTCGACGGCCGGCTCGAGGCCGCCGCCAACCGCGCGGTGCGCATCGGCCTGATCGAGTACGACCGCCGTCACGGCTGGCGCGGCCCCGCCGGTCACGTGGATCTGCCCGCGGGCGCCACGCCCGACTACGACGACCTGGTCGACGAGTACGCCTCGATCGGTAATCTGTCGCCGGCGATCGTCACCTCGGTGGAAGAGCGCGGCGCCCATGCCTACGTAAAGACGGTCGGCCCCGTGAGCATCGACTGGGACGGCCTGTCGTGGGCGCGCAAGGCGGCGGGTAACGAGACGGTCGGCCCGCCGCCGAAAAACGCCGCGCAGGTGCTCAGGAAGGGCGACGTGATCTACGTGGTCGCGGACGACGCGGGCCACGCACAGCTCGCGCAGGTACCGGAGGCGCAGAGCGCCCTGGTCGCGCTCGACCCCAACGACGGCAGCATCGTCGCCCTCGTCGGCGGCTTCGACTATTTCACCAACAAGTACAACCGCGTCATCCAGGCGCGCCGCCTCCCCGGCTCGGGCTTCAAGCCGTTCCTGTACTCGGCGGCGCTCGAGCACGGCATCACGCCGGCGAGTACCTTCCTCGATGCGCCGATCGTGCTCGAGGGCAACGGTGCCGAAGAGGCCTGGCGGCCGGAGAACGACTCGCGCCAGTTCGGCGGGCCGACGCGCCTGCGTGAGGCGCTGGTGCACTCGCGCAATCTGGTCTCGATCCGCGTGCTGAAGGAGGTCGGCGTCGACAACGCGATCGACTACATCTCGCGCTTCGGCTTCGACCCGAAGACCATGCCGCACGACCTGACACTCGCGCTCGGTACGCTGGAAGTGACGCCGCTCGAGCTCGCCACCGGCTACGCGGTGTTCGCCAATGGCGGCTACCGCGTGCAGCCCTACTTCATCGATCGCATCGAGGACGCGGCCGGCCAGGTGGTGTGGCGTGCCGCGCCGCGCATGGTGTGCCGGCCGTGCGACTCCGACAGCGGTACCACCCCGGCCAGCGGGGTGAGCGCGCTCAAGGTCGCCGCCACGACCGCCGGCGGCGGCACCTTCCCGGGGGCCGATCCGCGCCAGGCCGCGGCGGCGGGCGAGACCGCCGACGGCACGCACGGCGAGCCGGCCCCGTTACCCGCACAGCAGATTGCACCGCGCGTCATCAGCGCGCCTAACGCCTACCTGATGACCGACATGATGTCGGACGTGATCCGCCGCGGTACCGGCCGGCGCGCACTCGCCCTGGGGCGCGATGACCTCGCCGGCAAGACCGGCACCACCAACAAGGCGGTGGACACCTGGTTCAACGGCTTCACCGACAACCTGGTGGCGACCGTGTGGGTCGGGTTCGATCAGGAGCGTCCGCTCGGCGAGAGCGAGGAGGGCGCGCGCACCGCGCTGCCGATCTGGATCGCCTTCATGCGCGAAGCGCTGCGCGGCGTGCCGGAAGAGCGGCGCGCGATGCCCGAGGGTCTGGTGACGCTGCGGATCTCGGCGCAGACCGGCGAGCTGGTGAGCGCTGAGAACCCGGAAGGCGTAGCGGAGATCTTCATGGCGAGCCACCTGCCGCAGAACGAGCCGGGGATGATGCCGGCCGAGGGCCAGGCGAACAGCGAGCCGATCTTCTGACGATGCGCGCCAAGCGACATCCGACGCGCAGCGACAACCTGCGGCGGGCGCTGGCGCAGGAAGCGGCGCGCATCATGGCCGAGCACGGCGTGCAGGACTTCCTCATCGCCAAGCGCAAGGCGGCCGAGCGTCTCGGGGTCGACGACGGCTCGGCGATGCTGCCGAAGAACCGCGAGATCGAGGTGGCGCTGGCCGAGTACCAGCGGCTGTTCGGCGGCGAGTCGCACGTCGAATCTTTGAGCGCGCAACGGCGCGCGGCGCTCACCGCCATGCGTCGTTTAAGCGAGTTCGAGCCGCGTCTGGTGGGCGCGGTACTGTCCGGCACCGCCACCGAGCATTCCGATGTGCAGCTGCACCTGTTCGCGGACCGCGCCGAGTCGGTGACCTTGAAGCTGCTCGACGCCGGCATCGCCCACGAGGTGACCGAGCGGCGCGTGAAGCTCGACGCCGAGCGCGTGCGGCCGTTCCCCGGCGTGCGCTTCAGCGTCGACGATCAGTCGATCGAGGTCACGGTGTTTCCGGCCGACGGTATCCGCCAGGCGCCGGTGAGCCCGGTCGACGGGCGACCGATGCGGCGCGCCAACGCCTTCGAGGTGGCGGCGCTGCTCGAGCAGCAACTCGACTAGGAAAAAAGCGCGCCGGGGCTGCCTGGCGCCTCAGACGCGCTTGCCGATGTCGAGGTAGTCGCGCTGCCTGGGGCCGGTGTACAGCTGGCGCGGGCGGCCGATGCGCATGCCGGGATCGGAGATCATCTCCTGCCAGTGCGCCACCCAGCCGACGGTGCGCGCGATCGCGAACATCACGGTGAACATCGAGCGCGGGATGCCGATCGCGCTGTAGATCACGCCGGAGTAGAAGTCCACGTTCGGGTAGAGCTTGCGCGACAGGAAGTACTCGTCCTTGAGCGCGATCTCCTCGAGGCGCAGCGCCAGCTCAAACAGCGGGTTGTCGCCGCGGCCGAGCGCGGCGAGCACCTTGTGGCACATCGCGCGGATGATCTGCGCGCGCGGATCGAAGTTCTTGTAGACGCGGTGGCCGAAGCCCATGAGGCGGAAGTGGCTCGACTTGTCCTTGGCCATCGCCAGGTACTTGGCGATGTTGTCGACCGAGCCGATCTGCTCGAGCATCGCCAGTACCGCCTCGTTGGCGCCGCCGTGCGCCGGACCCCACAGCGCCGACACGCCCGCCGAGATCGCCGCGTAGGGATTGGCGCCGGTGCTGCCGGCGAGCCGCACGGTCGAGGTGCTGGCGTTCTGCTCATGGTCGGCGTGCAGCACGAACAGCAGATCGAGCGCCTCGCACGCCACCGGGTCGAGCTTGTAGGGCTCGCACGGCACCGCGAACAGCATGTTGAGCACGTTGCTCGCGTAGCCGAGCTCGTTGCGCGGATAGATGAACGGCTGGCCGACGGAGTGCTTGTGCGCCGCCGCGGCGATGGTCGGCAGCTTGGCGATGATGCGGTGCGAGAAGATCTCGCGGTGGCGCGGGTTATGGATGTCCATCGAGTCGTGATAGAACGCGGACATCGAGGCCACCACCGCCGACACCATCGCCATCGGATGGGCGTTGTGATGGAAGCCGTTGAAGAAACGCAGCAGCGTCTCGTTCAACATCGTGTGATAGCGGATGTTGCCGTTGAACTCCTCCAGCTGCCTGGCCGTCGGCAGCTCGCCGAGCAGCAGCAGGTACGCCACCTCCATGAAGGAGCTGTGTTCGGCGAGCTGTTCGATCGGGTAGCCGCGGTACAAGAGCACCCCGGCGTCGCCGTCGATGTAGGTAATGCGGCTCTCGGTCGCCGCGGTCATGCCGAACCCCGGGTCGTAGGTAAAGACGCCGAGGTCCTTGTGGAGCGAGGCGATGTCGAGTCCCGCCGGCCCGATGGTGCCGTTGCGGACCGGGAGCGCGGCGCTGCGCCCGGTGGAGGGATCGGTGAGTGTGAAGGTCTTCTCGGTCATGTGCGCCGCGGCTTCCATACCCCGCACCGGCGCCGCCGGACGGCGCAGTACGCGTAAATCTTTAAGAGGTATTACATGGTCCGCTGTTTACATGGACCGTGCGCCACAATCAAGGCGCGCGACCGCTCATTGTGAGGCAGCTCCCCCTGCCTCACCCGAAGGAGAGAGAGTTTTTTCGAGCGCGCTTACTTGGGCGCCGCGGCGGCGGCGTACTTCTTGCGGAACTTGTCGACGCGCCCGGCGGTGTCGACGATCTTCTGCTTGCCCGTATAGAAAGGATGGCAATTCGAGCACACCTCGACCTGCAGGTCGTGTCCGAGGGTCGAGCTCGTCTTGAACGTGTTGCCACACGTGCAGGTGACGGTGATCTCTTTGTACTCGGGGTGAATGGCGGCTTTCATGGGCGGCTCGTCGTGCTGTTGCGCTCGTTCGCCACTATGGGGCGGGGACCGCGCTAATTAAAGGGCGCGGGAGTCTAGCGGCAGCCCTGCCCGGCAGCAAGGGCCAGGCCGACGAGCCCTCGCCAGCGGCCCGTTCCTTATCCACAGAACCTGTGGACAAGTCTGTGGACGGAGAGCCCTGCGAGGGCGCGTTTTCGCAGTCAGATTGCATAATTGTTACCTTGATCAAATTTTGACCAGGCATTTTTCACATGCTTTTTCAATGAGTTATACCCATCTCGTCCAGCGACTTGGGCGCTTCGGCGTGTAATCCACTCATTCTCCGACGGCACTCCCGGCGCCTGTGAATAAGGATCCGAGGATTTCCCGTCCGCCCCCGGACGGGGCGATTGACAACGCAAAAGCGCCGGACATTTCTGGCCTTTCCGCCATGAATTCCACCAGCAGATCGTTGAGGAAACGCAGCCCCAGGTCGCTCGCGCGGTAGCCCTCAAGGGTGCGCTCGAGCAGTCCGCGCTCAAGGAGTGCAGCGAGCGGCGCTGCGATCGCGCTTACGCTCAGTCCGGTGCGGGCGGTGAAGCTCTCGAGGGCAAAGCCTGCGGTCAGTCGCAGCGCGTTCAGCATGAATTCGAATGGCAAATCCTCGGGCGCAACCACGCGCCGCGTCAGCTCGCCCGGCGCCGCGGCGAGATAGCGCCGCGGCTCGCGCGGCTGCACGGTGCGCAGCACCTCGCCGCGGGCCGCAAAGCTGAGCTTGCCGTGCGCGCCGGCGCCTACGCCCAGGTAATCGCCGAAGCGCCAATAGTTGAGGTTGTGGCGGCACTGCCTCCCCGGACGCGCGTACGCCGACACCTCATAGCGCGCGAAACCCGCCGCCGCGAGCTGCGCGCCGCACTCCTCGAGCATGGCCGCCGCCTGGTCCTCGTCCGGCAACGGCGGCGGCTGCGCCGCGAACACCGTGCCCGGCTCGAGCGTCAGCTGGTAATGAGAAAGGTGCGCGGGCGCGAGCGCGAGCGCCTCCGTGACGTCGCGCAGCGCGCCGGCCTGATCCTGCCCCGGCAGGGCATACATGAGATCGAGATTGAAGTTCTCGAGTCCCGCCGCGTGCAGCTCCTGTGCGGCGCGCCGCGTCTCGGCGGGCGAGTGGATGCGCCCGAGCGCTGCGAGGCGTGCCGCATCGAAGCTCTGCGCGCCGAGCGACACGCGGGTGACGCCGGCGGCGCGGTATTCGCGGAACGCCCCGCGCTCGATCGCCCCCGGGTTCGCTTCCAGCGTCACCTCGGCATCGGCGGCGAGGGCGAGTGAGCGGCGCGCCGCGGCCAGCAGCCGCGCGATCGCGTCCGGGGAGAACAGGCTCGGCGTGCCGCCGCCGAGGAACACGCTCGTCAGCTCGCGCCCGGCGACCTCGCCCGCCTGCGCCGCGAGATCGCGCACCAGGCGCTCGACGTACGGCGTGGGGGCGAGCTCCCCCTGCAGGGTGTAGGAGTTGAAGTCGCAGTACGGGCACTTGCGCACGCACCAGGGGAAGTGCACGTAGAGCGCGAGCGGCGGGGTGGCGATGGCGGGCATGGTCGCGAGGTCGGTGGCGGGCGGGGCCGCAGTCACTCGGCGTTCTGTACCTGCTCGCGCATCTGCTCGATGGCGACCTTCATGTCGACCGCGCTGCGCGTCGTCTCGAGGTCCTGCGATTTGGAGGACAGCGTGTTGGCTTCGCGGTTGAGCTCCTGCATGAGGAAGTCGAGCCGCCGGCCGGCGGGCTCGCCGCCGCCGATCACGCGGCGCACCTCGACGACGTGGCCGGTGAGCCGCTCGAGCTCCTCGTCCACGTCGAGCCGCTGCAGCAGCAGCGCCAGCTCCTGCTCGAGCCGCTCGTGGTCGACGCCGGCGCTCAACTCGGCGAGGCGCTCGGCGAGGCGCGCGCGCGCGCGCGCCTGCACTTCGGGAAGCCGCGCGCGCACGCCAGCGACCAGCCCCTCTAGCGTAGTGCAGCGCTGCTCGAGCAGCTCGCGCAGCCGCTCTCCCTCGCGGGCACGCGCCGCGGTGAGCTCGTCCAGGGTCGCGGCAAATAGCTCCCCGACAGCCGCGAGCAGCCGCTCGCCGCCGACCGCGTCTTCGCGCAGCACGCCAGGCCAGCGCAGCACGTCGAGCACGTTGACCGAGGCCTGACCATGGAGCGAGCGCGTCACCACCTGCGCCGCGTTCGACAGCCGCTCGAGCGCCGCCGCGTCCAGCTCGAGCGCGACTCCCGCGCCCGCGGGACGCCGATAGCTCACCGTGCAATCGACCTTGCCGCGACGGAGCTTGAGGGCGAGACGAGCGCGCAGCTCGCTCTCGGCCGAGCGCAGCTCATCCGGCAGGCGGAAGCCCACCTCGAGGAAGCGGTGATTAACGCTGCGCAGCTCACATACCAGCGCGCCCCACTCTCCGGTGGCTTCACGGCGCGCGAAGCCGGTCATGCTCGCGATCATGCTGGTGGGGGTGATATAAAGTCCCGACAAGTCTAACAGATGCAATGGAATCTTCTTGCGGGTTGAATACGCGGACATCAGCCTGGTGGGCGGGCGCGAGGAGAATCAGGATCGCGTGAGCGCCGCCGTTGCGGAGCACGCCGCGCTGCTGGTTGCGGTGGACGGCATGGGCGGGCACGCCCACGGCGCGCGCGCCGCGCAGGTAACCCAGCAGGTGATCACCGAGGCCTTCTGGCATTCACCGCAGCCGCTGTTCGATCCGCTCGGCTTTCTGCACCTGACGCTGGGACGCGCCCACGAGGAGGTCGTGAAGCTCGGCACGCAGCTGCCGATCGAGCAGCGGCCGCGCGCCACCTGCGCGGTGTGTCTCATCCAGCAGCACGCCAGCTGGTGGGCGCACGTCGGCGACAGCCGCGTCTATCACGTGCGCCGCGGGCAGCTGGTGGCGCGCAGCCGTGATCACAGCCACGTCGAGCTGCTGCTGCGCGAGGGACTGATCAACGCCGAGCAGGCGCAGACCCATCCCATGCGCAACTTCGTCGAGTGCTGCCTGGGGGGCGATCCGATCCTGCCGGACATGTCGCTCAGCCGCCGCCGCCCGATCGAGCCCGACGACCTGCTGCTGGTGTGCACCGATGGCTTCTGGGGGCCGCTCAAGGACCCGGAGGTGGCCGCGGCCCTGAACGGCGGCGGCGGTCAGCTGCGCGAGCAGCTGCTCGATCTCGGCAGCCGCGCGGTCAAGCGCGCCGGCCCCGGGAGCGACAACACCTCGGCAGCGGCGCTGCGCTGGCTGGGCGAGTAGCGCGTGGCGAGACCCTCGGGACGCACCCCGGATGAGCTGCGGCCGGTGCGCTTCACGCGCGCCCACGGCAAGCACGCCGAAGGCTCGGTGCTGATCGAGTTCGGCGACACGCAGGTGCTGTGCACGGCGAGCGTCGAGGATACGGTGCCGCCGTTCCTGCGCGGCAAGTCGCAGGGCTGGATCACCGCCGAGTACGGCATGCTGCCGCGCGCCACCCACACCCGCACCGCGCGCGAGGCGGCGCGTGGCAAACAGAGCGGCCGCACCCAGGAGATCCAGCGACTCATCGGCCGCTCGCTGCGCGCGGTCGCAGATCTGCGGGCACTGGGGGAGCGTACGGTGACCCTCGATTGCGACGTGCTGCAGGCCGATGGCGGCACGCGCACCGCGGCGATCACCGGCGCCTACGTCGCGCTCGCCGAGGCCTGCGAGCGGCTCGCGGCGCGGCGGCTGATCGGCGCGAGCCCGCTGCACGGCCAGGTGGCGGCGGTCTCGGTGGGCATCGTCGGCGGCGTGCCGGTGCTCGATCTGGACTACGCCGAGGACTCCCAGGCCGAGACCGACATGAACGTGGTGATGAACAACGGCGGCGCCTTCATCGAGATCCAGGGCACCGCCGAGGGCCACGCGTTCCGCCGCCACGAGCTCGACCAACTGCTGAACCTGGCCGCCAACGGCATCGGGGAACTGCTGGCACTGCAGGCGCAGGTGCTCAACGCGCCGTGAAGCGCGTCGTCCTCGCGAGCGCCAACCCGGCGAAGCTGCGCGAGCTCGCCTCGCTCCTCGCACCTTTCCGGCTCGAGCTCATCTCCCAGGCGACGCTCGGCATCGCGCCGCCGCCCGAGACCGGCAGCACCTTCCTCGACAACGCGCTGCTCAAGGCACGGCACGCCGCCCTCGCGGCGCAGCTGCCGGCACTCGCCGATGACTCAGGACTCGAGGTCGATGCGCTCGACGGCCGCCCCGGCGTGTGGTCGGCGCGCTATGCCGGCGCGGGCGCAAGCGATGCGGCGAATCTCGCGCGGCTGCTCGAGGAGCTCGCCGACGTTGCCGTCGCGGGCCGCGGCGCGCGCTATCAGTGCGTGCTCGCATGGGTGCGTACGCCCGATGACCCGGCACCCGTCATCGCACGCGGCACCTGGGAGGGTCACATAGCGCGCGCGCCGCGCGGCACCGGCGGCTTCGGCTACGACCCGGCGTTCGTGCCGCAGGGCGAGACACGCACCGCTGCCGAGCTGCCGCCCGCTGAGAAGAACGCGCTGAGCCACCGCGGGCTGGCCGCTCGCGCACTCGTCGCGGCGCTCGAGGAGGCCGGCGTATATTCGCGCCCATGATGCGCGGCAAGCTGTTCGTCATCTCGGCACCGTCCGGCGCCGGCAAGACTTCGCTGGTGAAGGAGCTGCTCTCGAGCGAGCCGCGGCTGCGCCTGTCGATATCGCACACCACGCGCACCCGACGGCCGACCGAGGCCGAGGGGCGCGAGTACTACTTCGTCTCCAAGCCGCGGTTCGCCGAGCTCGTCCAGCGCGACCAGTTTCTCGAGCACGCGCAGGTGTTCGACAACAACTACGGTACCTCGCGCGCCTTCGTCGAGGGGCAGCTCGCCCAGGGACACGACGTGCTGCTCGAGATCGACTGGCAGGGCGCGCAGCAGGTGCGCCGGGCGATGCCGGACTGCGTCAGTATCTTCGTCCTGCCGCCGGCGCGTCAGGCGCTCGCCGAGCGGCTGGCGCGGCGCGCGACCGACACGCCGCAGGTGATCAGCCGGCGCCTGCGCGACGCAGCCGGCGACATGTCCCACTACGGCGAGTTCGACTATGTGGTCGTCAACGACGACTTCGACAAGGCGGTCGCGGAGCTGAAGCACATCATCGACGGCAAGGGCGGGGATCTTAAGAGCACCCGCCCGGAGCTCAAGCCACTGCTCGCGGAGCTGCTGGCGGGCGCCTGAGGCTGCCGCGGGCGGCTTTAGCACCGCCGATCAGCCCCGCTGCAGCGTGCGAGGCCCCTTTTGCGACTGGCCCAGTGAGGCACTTTTCGCTTATAGTTAAAGGCCCTGCGCAGCCCGCGCGGGTCTCACCTCAAGCGACCCATGGCACGAATCACCGTAGAAGACTGCTTGCACAACGTCGAGAACCTCTTCCAGCTGGTGCTGCTGGCCGCGCAGCGTTCGCGCCGGCTCGCCAACGGCGCGGAGGCGACCGTGCCCCTCGAGAACGACAAACCGACGGTAGTCGCGCTGCGCGAGATCGCCGCCGGCAACGTCACGGCGGAGATGCTGCGCGAGCCCGAGCCGGCGCCCGAGCCCGCCGTGCCCGACGCGGATAACCAGTCCAACTTCCGCGCGCCGCAGTTCGGCCTCGGAGACTGACGACAGCGTACGCCCCATGGACTATGCGTCTTCGCTCCTGGGACTGCTGCCCGGCGGAAGACGCACCCCGGGGTTGAAGGAGCTGCTGGCGACCGCCGGCAGCTATCTGGCACCCGAGCAGGTCGGACGCATCCGCGAAGCCGCGGAATTCGGCGCCTCGGTCCACCAGGGGCAGAAGCGCCTGTCCGGCGAGCCGTTCATCGCGCACCCGGTGGCCGCGGCCGCCATCCTCGCCGACCTGCACCTCGACACCGACACCATCGTGGCGGCGATCCTGCACGATGTGATCGAGGACACGCCGACGCCGAAGGATCAGCTCGCGGCGCGCTTTGGCGCCGACGTCGCCGAGCTGGTCGACGGCGTGACCAAGCTCGACCAGATCAAGTTCAAGAGCCGCGAGGAGGCGCAGGCGGAGTCGTTCCGCAAGATGCTGCTGGCGATGGTGCGCGACCTGCGGGTGATCCTCGTCAAGCTCGCCGACCGCACCCACAACATGCGCACCATCGAGGCGATGGCGCCGGCGCGCCGCCGTGCGATCGCGCGCGAGACGCTCGAGATCTACGCGCCGATCGCCGAGCGCCTCGGCCTCTACAACATCAAGCTCGAGCTCGAGGACCTGGGCTTCAAGGCGCTCTATCCGCGCCGCTACCAGGTGCTCGAGCGCACGCTGCGCCGCGCGCGCGGCAACCAGAAGGAGTTCCTGAAGAAGATCGAGCAGCAGCTGAAGGCGGCGCTGCTGAAGAGCGACATCCCGGCGGAGGTCGAGATGCGCGAGAAGCATCTCTACAGCATCTACAAGAAGATGCACCGCAAGCGCTCGCTGCTGAACGAGATCGTCGACGTCTACGGCATCCGTATCATCGTCGACAAGCCCGACACCTGTTACCGCGCGCTCGGCCCGGTGCACTCGGTGTTCAAGCCCATGCCCGGGCGCTTCAAGGACTACATCGCCATCCCGCGGGTGAACGGCTACCAGTCGCTGCACACGACGCTGTTCGGGCCGAACGGCGTGCCGATCGAGGTGCAGCTGCGCACCGCCGACATGCACCGCGTGGCCGAGTCGGGGATCGCCGCGCACTGGAAGTACAAGGCCGGCGACCCGTCGGACTCGGCGCAGCAGGAGCGCACGCGCGAGTGGCTGTCGAACCTGGTGTCGCTGCAGGAGACCGGCTCCTCGGAGGAATTCCTCGAGAGCGTCAAGGTCGACCTGTTCCCCGACAAGGTGTACGTGTTCACGCCCAAGGGGCAGATCCTGCGGCTGCCGTCGGGTGCCACGGTGGTCGATTTCGCCTACGCGGTGCACACCGACATCGGCAACCGCTGCGTCGCCGCCAAGGTGGACCGGCGCCTGACGCCGCTGCGCACCGTGCTGCGCAACGGCCAGACGGTCGAGATCATCTCCGCCAAGGGCGCGACCCCGAATCCCTCGTGGGTGAACTTCGTGGTCACCGCCAAGGCGCGCACCGCCATCCGCCATTACCTCAAGGGCCTGCGCCGCACCGAGGCGATCGCGCTCGGTCAGCGCCTGCTCACCCAGGCGCTGCGCGAGTTCGGGCTGCCGCTGGAGGATGTCAACCCGGAAGTGGAGCGGGCCGCGCTCGGCGAGCTCGGCATGAAGGACCGGGACGAGCTGTACGAGAAGATCGGGCTCGGCGAGCGCCTGGCGCCGCTGATCGCCCGCCGGCTCCTGCCCGGCGAGCCGGCCGCGGACGGCCGGGCGGCGCCGGCGCCGCTCGCGATCGCCGGCACCGAGGGCCTGCTGGTCACTTACGCGCGCTGCTGCTTCCCGATCCCTTACGACCCGATCTTCGCGTTCCTCTCGACCGGCCGCGGCGTGGTGATCCACCGCGAGAACTGCGTCAACGTCGAGGACTACCGCAAGCACCCGGAGAACTGGCTGCCGGTGAGCTGGCAGGCGGCGCCCGATCGGCTGTTCTCCTCCGAGATCCGCGTCAACGTCATCAACCGCACCGGCGTGCTGGCGGCGGTCGCTGCCGCGATCGCCAGCACCGAGACCAACATCGACCACGTGTCGATCGACGAGCAGGACAGCGACGCGGCGGTGCTGACCTTCGAGCTACGGGTGCACGATCGGCGCCAGCTGGCACGGCTGGTGCGGGTCATCCGCCGCATGCCGGACGTCACCCGGGTGGCGCGCTCGATCGCGGCGCGCGCCCGCGACGGGCACAGCACCGAGAGCGAGGCAGATAGCGGCGGCTGAGGCGCGCTACGCTGCGTACAGTCCGCGGACAGCCGCACACCCCCACCAGGAGGATCGAGCCGATGAGCCGCCAGACCATTCACACCGAGCGCGCGCCACAGGCGATCGGCACCTACTCGCAGGCGGTGCGCGCCGGCGACACCGTGTACCTCTCGGGACAGGTGCCGCTCGATCCGGCCACCATGCAGCTCGTGAGCGGTGACTTCGACAGCCAGATCCGCCGCGTGTTCGAGAACCTCAAGGCGGTGGCGGAGGCCGCCGGCGGCTCGCTGCAGCAGGCGGTGAAGCTCACCATCTTCCTCACCGATCTCGGCGACTTCGCCAAGGTCAACGAGGTCATGGCGGGCTATTTCGCCAAGCCCTACCCGGCGCGCTCCACCGTCGGCGTCGCCGCGCTGCCGCGCGGCGCGCACGTCGAGATCGAGTGCGTGCTGCACCTCGGCTGAAGCCGGCGGCGATCGTGCAGCCCGCGGCCGCCCCGGGGGGCAAGGGCACGCGTGCCGCGCCGCGCACGGAGGCGGCGCTGCGCCCGGTGACCAGCCTGCGCGGCGTCGGCGCCGCGCTCGGCGAGCGCCTCGCGCGCCTCGGGGTCACGCGCGTCGTGGACCTGCTGTTCCTGCTGCCGCTGCGTTACGAGGATCGCACGCGCGTCGCCGCGATCGGCAGCCTCGCGCCCGGGATGCGCGTCGCGGTCGAGGGCGAGATCCAGCTCACCGAGGTGGCCTACCGCCGCCGCCGCCAGCTGCTGACACGCCTGTCCGACGGCTCGGGGTTCCTGACGCTGCGCTTCTTCTACTTCTCCGCGAGCCAGAGCCAGGGCCTCGCGCGCGGCACGCGCGTGCGCTGTTTCGGCGAGGTGCGCCGCGGGCCGCTGGGACTGGAGATGGTGCATCCGGAGTACCGCCGGCTCGCCGAGGGTCCGGTGCCGCTCGAGGAGACGCTCACCCCCATCTATCCGCTCACCGAAGGCGTGCCGCAGGGACGGCTGCGCGCGCTGATCGGCCAGGCGCTGGAGAGCCTCGAGCGCTGCGGCGTCGCCGATTTTCTGCCGCCGCGCTCGGCTCTGCCCGCGGGGTTGCCGACACTCATCGAGGCGCTGCGCTACCTGCACCGCCCGCCGCGCGAGGCGCAGCTCGCCGAGCTCGCCGCCGGGCGTCACCCGGCACAGCGCCGCCTCGCCTTCGAGGAGCTGCTGGCCCATCACCTGGCGCTGCGGTTACGCAAGCGCGCACTCAAGAGCGATCCGGCGTGGGAGCTCAACGACACAGGCGGGCTCGCGCGCCGCTTCATCGCCGCGCTGCCCTTCACGCTCACCGGCGCGCAGGCGCGTGCGCTTCAGGAGGTGCAGACCGATCTTAAGAGCGGCGTGCCGATGGTGCGGCTGCTGCAGGGCGACGTCGGCTGTGGCAAGACCGTGGTCGCGGCGGCCGCGGCCGCGCGCGCCGCGGGCGCCGGCCACCAGGCGGCGCTCATGGCGCCGACCGAGCTCCTCGCCGAGCAGCACTGGCGCTGCTTCGATGCATGGTTCCGGCCGCTCGGGATAACGGTAGCGCTGCTCTCCGGCGGACAGCCGGCGCGGACCCGCCGCAGCGCGCTCGCGGGGCTCGCCTCGGGGGAGATCCGCGTCGTGGTCGGCACCCACGCGCTGTTTCAGGAAGGCATCGGGTTCGCCGAGCTCGCGCTCGTCATCGTCGACGAGCAGCACCGCTTCGGCGTGCAGCAGCGCCTGAAGCTCACGGAGAAGGGCCAGGCGGCGGGGCGTCTCCCGCACCAGCTCATCATGACGGCGACGCCCATCCCGCGCACGCTCGCCATGACGGCCTATGCGGATCTCGACATCTCGGTGATCGACGAGCTGCCACCGGGCCGCACGCCGGTGCAGACCGTGGTGCTGCCCGAGGAGCGGCGCGCCGAGGTCGTGGCACGGATCGTCGGTGCCTGCCGCAGCGGACGGCAGGTGTACTGGGTGTGTCCGCTGATCGATGAGTCGGACGAGCTGCGTGCCCAGGCCGCGGAGGAGACCGCCGCGGCGCTCGCCGCAGCGCTGCCCGGAGTGCGCGTGGGGCTGGTGCACGGGCGCATGCCGGCCAGACCCAAGGATCAGGCGATGCTCGCCTTCAAGGCCGGGAAGATCCAGCTCCTGGTCGCGACCACGGTGATCGAGGTCGGGGTCGATGTGCCGAACGCGACGCTGATGGTGATCGAGAACGCCGAGCGCATGGGGCTCGCGCAGCTGCATCAGCTGCGCGGACGCGTGGGGCGCGGCGTGGGCGCGAGCAGCTGCGTGCTCCTCTATCGGGCGCCGCTGGCCGCGCCCGCGCGCGCACGCCTCAGGGTCATCCGCGCGACCACCGACGGCTTTGAGATCGCGCGCCGCGATCTCGAGCTGCGCGGTCCGGGCGAGCTCCTCGGTACGCGCCAGACCGGGCTGGCGCAGCTGCGCGTCGCGGATCTGATGCGCGATGCCGGGCTGCTGCCGCGCGTGCACGCGGCGGCCGAGCAGCTCGAGTCCGACGCGCAGGCGAGCGCCGCGCTCATCGGCCGCTGGATCGGCTCCGGCGAGCGCTACGGGCGCATCGGCTGAGGCGGGACGTAAGCGCCGCCTGTGCTACTTTAGAGTCGCATGTCAGCCGTCGCGCCCGAGCTCAGCCCGACGTCGCCAGTGCCGCCGGCTGCGACCCCGCAGTTTCCGCAGGCGCCGTTCTCCTTCCGCCTCGGGCGGCGCCTCACCGGCTACGCGCGCCTCATGCGTCTCGACCGCCCGGTCGGCACCTGGCTGCTGCTGTGGCCGGCGTTGTGGGCGCTATGGGTCGCGGGTGCCGGGCGGCCGACACCTAAGGTACTGGTGGTGTTCGTGCTCGGCGTGGTGGTGATGCGCGCCGCCGGCTGCGTGATCAACGACTTCGCCGACCGCGACATCGATCCGCACGTGCGCCGCACACGCGATCGGCCGCTCGCCGCGCGGCTGATCTCCCCGACCGAGGCGCTCTGCCTGTTCGTGGTGCTGATCGCGGCGGCGCTGTGGCTGGTGACGCGGCTCGATGAGCTCACCGTGAAGCTCGCCGTCATCGGTGCGCTGCTCACCGTCTCCTATCCGTTCGTGAAGCGTGTCTTTCCCATACCGCAGCTGTACCTCGGCATCTGCTTCGGCGGCTGGAGCGTGCTGATGGCGTTCGCGGCACAGACCGGCCTCCTGCCGCGGGTCGCCTGGGTGCTGTACTTCGCCGCGGTGATCTGGGCGTCGATGTACGACACCATCTACGCCATGATCGACCGCGAGGACGACTTGAGGATCGGCGTCAAGTCGAGCGCCATCCTGTTCGCCGACATGGATAAGTTCCTGATCGGCGTGATGCAGGCGATGATGCTGTACGCGCTGTATCTGTCGGGGCATGACATGCATTTCGGCCGCTGGTACCAGGCCGGGGTGATCGCCGCGGGGGTGCTGTTCGTGTGGCAGCAGTGGCTCATCCGCCGCCGCGACCCGGCGGGGTGCCTCAAGGCGTTCCTCAACAACCAGTATGTCGGACTCGTGGTCTTCGTCGGCATCCTGCTGCAGTACGTCTACAAGAGTTAGCGACCGCCGCGGATCGCGCGCCGTGCCCTGGAAGAATCAATCGTTCACCGCCCGCCTGGGCTTTGCGCTCCGCGGCCTCGCCCATGCGCTGCGTGGCGAGGCGAGCCTCAAGGTGCAGGCCGTGGTGCTGGTGGCGGCGTTTGCCGCGCTCGCGCTGCTCAGGCCTGCGCCGGTGTGGTGGGCGCTGGTGGTGCTGTCGAGCGCGGCGGTGATCGGAGCGGAGCTCCTCAACACCGCGATCGAGGAGCTCGCCGACCTGCTGCACCCCGATGCCCACCCGCGCATCCGCGTGGTCAAGGACTGTGCCGCGGCCGCGGTGCTGATCAGTGTGCTCGGCGCACTCGGCGTGGCGCTGTCGGTCCTGGTGCACCTGCTGGCGCGGACGTAATTGTCGACTTTTGACCCTTCGCTTCGTTGACACGAGGCGACGCCCTCGGGCATGGTCGCTAAGCCATGAGCTACGAGCCGCCGGAGCTGATCCGCCACGACTGGACGCTGCCCGAGGTGCAGGCGCTGTTCGCGCTGCCCTTCATGGACCTCCTGTTCCGCGCGCAGCAGGTGCATCGCGCCTTCCAGGAACCGAACTCGGTGCAGCTGTCGACACTCTTGTCCATCAAGACCGGCGCCTGCCCCGAGGACTGTGCCTATTGCCCGCAGAGCGTCCATTACCGCACCGGACTGGCGCGCGAGCCGCTGCTCGAGCTCGAGGCGGTGCGCGCGTGCGCCGTGCGCGCCCGGGCTGCCGGCGCCACGCGCTTCTGCATGGGAGCCGGCTGGCGGCAACCCAAGGCCCGCGAGCTCGAGGCGGTGGCGGCGATGGTGCGCGCGGTGCGCGCGCTCGGGCTCGAGACCTGCGCGACGCTCGGCATGCTCAGCCTCGCGCAGGCCGCCGAGCTCAAGGACGCGGGCCTCGACTACTACAACCACAATCTCGACACCTCGGCCGAGTTCTACGGCGAGATCATCACCACGCGCAGCTACCAGGAGCGACTCGACACGCTCGCGGCGGTGCGCACCGCCGGGCTCAAGGTGTGCTGCGGCGGCATCATCGGCATGGGCGAGTCGGTCACCGACCGCGCGCAGCTGCTGCGCACGCTCGCCAATCTCGCGGAGCATCCCGGGAGCGTGCCCATCAACCGCCTGGTGCGAGTGCCGGGCACGCCGCTCGCGGATGCCGCGGACGTCGACCCGTTCGATTTCGTGCGCGCCATCGCGGTGGCACGCGTGCTGATGCCGCGCGCGCACGTGCGCCTGTCGGCGGGCCGCGAGACGATGTCGGATGAGCTGCAGGCGCTGTGCCTCATCGCCGGAGCGAACTCGATTTTCTACGGCGAGAAGCTCCTCACTACCGGCAACCCCGACGTCGAGCGCGACCGGCAGCTCCTCGAGCGGCTCGGCGTGAGTGCCGAGCGCGCGCGCCCCGCCGCGGCTCCGGGCGACGACGCCGGCCCAGGCGATGTGACGGGCCCGTGCGACGACACGGGTTATGAAGCGAACCGCGCACGCGTTTGCTGAGGCGCTGACGCAGCTTCAAGCCGCGCAGCTGCGACGGGCGCGCATCACGGTCGACGGCTTCCCGGAGCCCGACAACCGGGCGGTGATGCGCCTCAAGGGCCGCACGCTCGTCGACTTCAGCTCCAACGACTATCTAGGCCTCGCCCGCCATCCCGCACTCGCCGCGGCGATGCGCGAGTGCGCGGCCGGCGTCGGTACCGGGAGCGGCGCCTCGCACCTGGTCAGCGGCCACGGCGGCGAGCACGCGCGGCTCGAGGAAGAGCTCGCGGCCTTCACCGGGCGCGAGCGGGCACTGCTGCTGTCCACCGGCTACATGGCGAACCTCGCGGTCTTATGCGCCCTCGCCGGGCGCGGCGAGCGCGTGCTGCTCGATCGCCTGAGCCACGCCTCGCTCATCGACGGGGCGCTGCTCTCGGGCGCGACGCTCAAACGCTATGCACACGCGGACGCCGAGGCCGCGGCACGTCTCACGGCCGAGGATCCCGGGCACACCGCGCTCATCGCCACCGACGGGGTGTTCAGCATGGACGGCGATATAGCGCCGGTGGCGGCGCTGGCGCGTGCCGCGAGCGCGGCGCACGCCTGGCTGGTGGTCGATGATGCGCACGGCCTCGGAGTCGTGGGCGAGGGCGGCCGCGGCACGCTGGCGCTCGAGGGCGTCACGAACGACGAGGCGCCGGTTCTCGTCGGCACGCTCGGCAAGGCGTTCGGCTCGTTCGGTGCCTTCGTCGCCGGGAGCAGGGATCTCATCGAGTTCCTGGTGCAAAAGGCGCGGCCTTACATCTACACGACCGCGCTCCCGCAGCCGGTCGCCGCGGCGAGCCGCGCGGCGCTCAAGGTCGCGCAGGCCGAGGGCTGGCGGCGCGAGCGCTTGAGATCGCTCATCGAGCGCTTCCGCCTCCAGGCGCGCGCGGCGCAGCTGCCGCTTACCGCCTCGCGCACGCCCATCCAGCCGCTGGTGCTCGGGAGTGCGGCCGCCGTGCTCGCCGCGCAGCACGAGCTCGAGGCGCAGGGCTTCCTCGTCGTGGCCATCCGCCCGCCGACGGTCCCCAAGGGGAGTGCGCGGCTGCGGGTCACGCTCTCGGCCGCGCACACCGAGCCGCAGGTCGATCGGCTCGTCGAAGCGCTCGGCGGCGCCTGCGCGCGCGCCGACGGCGCGGGCGCCGCATGAGCGCGCTGCACGCAGAGGTGAGCGGACGCGGGCGGCGCGACCTCGTGCTGCTGCACGGCTGGGGCATGAACCTCAGGGTATGGGACGGGCTCGCGGCGGCTCTGGAGGGGCGTTTCCGGGTGATCGCCGTCGACCTGCCCGGGCACGGCAGGAGCGACTGGGACCCCGCGGCCTACACCCCGGCGGCGCAGGCGTGGCGCGTGCACGAGACGCTCGCCCCGCTCACCGGCCGCTACAGCCTCCTCGGCTGGTCGCTGGGCGGCCAGTTCGCGCTCGACCTCGCGGCCGCCATGCCCGCCGGCATCGAGCGGCTGGTGCTGGTCGCGACGACGCCGCGGTTCCTCGCCGGGCGCGGCTGGCGCTGCGGGCTCCCGCGCGCATCACTCGAGAAGCTCGCCGCGGCGGTGCGCATCGATCCCAAGCGGGCGGTGAACGAATTCCTCGGGCTGTGCGTGCGCGGCTGTGCCGCGCGCACCGCGGCGCACGCGCTGGCGGCGCTCGAGGCGGCGCTCGAGCGGCAGGGCCGGGCGAACCCTGAGGCGCTCGCGTGGGGTCTCGCGCGGCTGAAAGAAGGCGACTTGAGAGCGATGCTGCCGCAGGTGAAAAAGCCCGCGCTGGTCATCGCCGGGCGGCTCGACCGGGTCACCCGTCCGCAAGCCTCACGGGCGCTCGCCGCGGCACTGCCCAGGGGGCGCTACGACTCGATCGCGGGCGCTGCGCACGTGCCGTTCCTCACGCACCCGGGGCGATTCGCGAATCTCCTGCGCGGGTTCCTGCGTGGCTGAGCACGACGATCTCTTCAGGCTCGATCGCCCGCGCCTGCGCGCGGCCTTCGATCGGGCGAGCGCGCGCTATGAGGCCGCAGCGGGACTGCAGGCGCGGGTGTCGGATGAGCTGCTCGAGCGGCTCGGCGCGTTCGACTTCGCCCCGCGCGTGGTCCTCGACTTAGGTGCCGGCACGGGCCGCGTGACCCGCGCGCTCAAGCGCCGCTATCCGCGCGCGCTGGTGGTCGCACTCGATCTCGCACCGGGGATGCTGCGCGAGGCGCGCCGCCACAGCTCGATCTGGCGGCGCTTCGAGCGGCTGTGCGCGGACGCGCAGCGCCTGCCGCTCACCAGTGCGAGCGTCGATCTGGTGTTCTCGAGCCTCATGCTGCAGTGGTGCGAGCCGCTCGATGAGGCGCTCGGCGAGGTGCGGCGCGTACTCAAGCCCGGCGGGTTCTTCGCCTTCAGCACCTTCGGCCCCGACACCCTCAACGAGCTGCGCGCCGCCTGGGCGCAGGCCGACGGCCTGACCCACGTGAATCGCTTCATCGACATGCACGACGTCGGCGATGCGCTCGCGCGCGCCGGGTTCGCCGAGCCGGTGCTCGATGTGGACCGCATCGAGCTCGGTTACAGCGACGCCCTGAGCCTCATGCGGGATCTGAAAGCGATCGGCGCTCACAACGTCACCGCAGGCAGGCCGCGCACGCTCATCGGCCGCGCCAAGCTCGGGCGCATGAGCGCGGCCTACGAAGGGTTTCGCCGCGGTGGCTCGCTCCCCGCCACCTATGAGGTGATCTATGGCGCGAGCTGGGGCGCCACCGCCCGCAGCGCCGCCGTGGCGCCTGCGGGCGAGGTGCACATAGCGCCGGGCGCGATCCGGCGGCGTGCCGATACGCCCCTGCGATGAGCGCGCGCGCCCTCTTCGTGACCGGCACCGACACCGGCGTTGGCAAGACCGTGGTCGCCTGCGCGCTGGTTCGAGCCTTCGTGGCGCGCGGCGAGCGGGTCGCGGTCATGAAGCCGATCGCCTCGGGCGCGCAGCGGACGCCCCAGGGCCTGCGCAACGCGGACGCTCTGGCCCTGCTTGAGGCCGCCAACGTTCCCCTCACCTACCCACAGGTGAACCCCTACTGCTTCGAACCAGCGATTTCGCCGCATATCGCCTCAGAAGACGTCAAGATCATGATAGATACCGGCATGATACTGTCCAACTTCGTGCAGCTGCAGAGACTTTCCGACCGCGTGGTCATCGAAGGGGCAGGGGGATGGCTGGCACCGATCAACGAGCGCCAGAGCATGGCCGACCTTGCCCGTGCGCTGAACGCGCCGGCGGTGATGGTGGTGGCCCTGCGCTTAGGCTGCCTCAACCACGCGCAGCTCACCCGCGCAGGTATCGACGCGGCGGGCGTGCCGTTCGCCGGCTGGATCGCAAACCGTCTCGAGCCCGCGATGGAGCGCGAGGCCGAGAACCTCGCCACGCTCGAGCGGCGCCTCGGAGAGCCGGCGCTTGCGCTTGTGCCGTTTGCGCCCGCGCTTACGGGCTCGCTGCTGCTGGAAACCGCCGCGGCACGGCTCGCCGCAGGCGCCTGAAAGCCGCTACCATCGGCCCGGCATGGACGTCGAGCCGCTCTCGATCGAGATCCGCCCGAACTGCTCCCTGACCGTGCGCGGCGCGCGGGTGTTTTTCGCGGGCGCCTGCGTGGTCCCGTTCGGTATGGGCGGCCTGCTCGCGCTCAAGGGTTTCTGGCCGGTGCTGCCGTTCGCGGGCCTGGAGATGGCACTGCTCGGCTGGGCGCTCAAGGTCTCGCTCGAGCGGCGCTTCCACTCCCAGTTCATCACCGTCAGCGAATCCGAGGTGAGCATCGAATCCCGGGAGCGGGGGCGCAGCCAGCGGGTCGTGTTCCCGAGGCATTGGGCGCAGGTTAAACTGCGCCGCCCCGAGGCAAGCCTGCACCCGAGCCGGCTCACGATAGAGTCGCACGGTCGCCAATGCGAGCTGGGGAGCTTTCTCACCGAGGAGGAGCGCCGCGGACTCGCCCTGCGCCTTAAGCGCCTCATCGGCCGCGTCAACGAGTCACCCTCCTGGCGCTGAGACGGTAAGCGGACGGGGAGCCGAGGAGCTCCGGGAATTTTCGTGTCGCGTCCGCGGAAGTAAGCGGCGCGCGCGCTATGAGGGACTTGAATGACGATCCGTAAAACGCTCACCCGCCTTGCCCTGCTGGCCGCCGCCGGGCTCCTCAGCCTCCCGGCCAGCGCCGACTCCGGCTGGAGCGAGCTCAACCTGCCGCGGGGCGTCACCGACATCAGCCGCAAGATCTACGCCCTGCACATGAAGATCTTCTGGGTGTGCGTCGGCATCGGCGTGGTGGTGTTCGGCGCCATGATCTGGTCGATCGTCATGTTCCGCAAATCCAAGGGCGCGGTCGCCGACACCAGCATGGTGCACAACACCAAGATCGAGGTCGTGTGGACCATCATTCCGGTGGTGATCCTCATCGCCATGGCGGTGCCGGCGGCGCGCACGCTGGTCGAGATCGAGGACACCACCAAGACCGGGCTCACCATCAAGGTCACGGGCTTCCAGTGGGGCTGGCAGTACGAGTACCTCGATGACGGGGTCATGTACTACTCGCACCTCGACCGCCTGAGCGATGCCGCGCGCGAGCTCGGCTCAGGCGTAGACCCCAACACCGTGCCGCATTACCTCCTCAACGTCGACCACCCGCTGGTGGTGCCGAACGGCGTCAAGGTGCGCCTGCTCATCACCGGCGCCGACGTCATCCACTCCTGGTGGGTGAAGGACCTCGGCGTCAAGAAGGATGCGATCCCGGGGTTCATCAACGAGGCCTGGTTCAAGGTCGATGACGGCTGGACGGGCATGTTGCGCGGCAACTGCGCCGAGCTCTGCGGCCGCGACCACGGGTTCATGCCGATCGTAGTCGACGTGCGCTCGCCGGCGGACTTCAACACCTGGCTGAAGAACTCCGCGGCCGAGCAGAAGCAGGCCGCCGCCCCGGCGGGCGCGCCCGCCGCCGCCCCCACCACCGCCGCTCCCGCGACCGCCGCCGCCGGCGCCTCGGGCTGACCAAAGTAAACGCCAAGCAGGTACTTCCACATGGCCGAGCATCACGCCCACGCCGCCGCCCACGACCAGCACGACCACAAGCCGCACGGCTGGCGGCGCTGGGTCTACGCGACCAATCACAAGGACATCGGCACGATGTACCTGGTGTTCGCCTGCACCATGTTCTTCATCGGCGGCGGCGCGGCGATGCTGATCCGGCTCGAGCTGTTCCAGCCGGGACTGCAGTTCTTCGATCCGCAGTTCTTCAATTCACTCACTACCATGCACGCCCTGATCATGATCTTCGGGGCGATCATGCCGGCGTGGACCGGACTTGCGAACTGGATGATCCCGATGCAGGTGGGAGCGCCCGACATGGCGCTGCCGCGCCTCAATAACCTCAGCTTCTGGATCCTGCCGTTCGCCTTCACGCTGCTCCTGTCGACGTTCTTCGTGCCGGGCGGGGCCCCGGCGGGCGGCTGGACCATGTACCCGCCGCTGGTGCTGCAGACCGGCGCGTCCTTCCCGATGCTGATCTTCTCGGTGCACCTGATGGGCGCCTCCTCGATCCTCGGCGCCATCAACGTGGTGGTCACGATCATGAACATGCGCGCGCCGGGGATGACGCTGCTGCGCATGCCGCTGTTCGTGTGGAGCTGGCTGATCACCGCGTATCTGCTGATCGCGGTGATGCCGGTACTGGCGGGCGCGGTGACCATGCTGCTCACCGATCACTTCTTCGGCACCACCTTCTTCACCGCCGCCGGCGGCGGCGATCCGGTGATGTTCCAGCATATCTTCTGGTTCTTCGGGCACCCGGAGGTCTACATCCTCATCCTGCCGGCCTTCGGCATCATCTCCGAGATCGTCCCGACCTTCTCGAGGAAGCCGCTGTTCGGCTACGAGGCCATGGTGTACGCGGTGGCCTCGATCGCCTTCCTGTCGTTCATCGTATGGGCGCACCACATGTTCACCGTCGGCATGCCGCTCGCGGCGCAGCTGTTCTTCATGCTGTCGACCATGCTGATCGCGATCCCGACGGGCGTGAAGGTGTTCAACTGGACCGCCACCATGTGGCGCGGCTCGCTGTCGTTCGAGCCGCCGATGCTGTTCGCGCTGGCGTTCCTGTTCCTGTTCACCATCGGCGGCTTCTCCGGACTGATGCTCGCCATGGTGCCCGCCGACTACCAGTATCAGGACACCTACTTCGTGGTGGCGCACTTCCACTACGTGCTCGTGCCCGGGTCGATCTTCGGCATCATGGCCGGGGTGTACTACTGGCTGCCGAAGTGGACCGGCAAGATGTACGACCTGAAGCTCGCCACCTGGCACTTCTGGCTGTCGACCATCTTCGTCAACGTGCTGTTCTTCCCGCAGCACTTCTTAGGGTTGGCCGGCATGCCGCGCCGCATCCCCGACTACGCCGTGCAGTTCACCGACTGGAACCAGGTGTCCTCGATCGGCGGCTTCGTCTTCGGCGCCTCGCAGATCCTGTTCCCCATCGTCATCATCAAGTGCATCCGCTCAGGTCAGCCGATCGGCAACCGCGCCTGGGAAGGCGCCCACGGACTGGAGTGGGAGCTGCCCTCGCCGCCGCCGTATCACTCCTGGACCACGCCGCCGTCTGATGCGGTGATCGCGCGCGGAGCCGCCCACTGATGCAGCCGCAGAGCAGCCTTTCGGCCCAGGCGCCGCCCGATGAGGCCGAGCGGCGCCGGCGCGTGCGCCGCAGTGCGCTGTGGTTCGCGCTGCTGGCGGCGGCCTTTTACTTCGGCTTCATCGCCATGATGCTGGTGCGGGGCGCGAAGTGAGCGCGCCCGAGCGCAACCACCGCCGCATCACCTGGCAGTTGAGCGCCTTCGCGCTCGGCGCCTTCGGCTTCGGCTTCGCGCTGGTGCCCTTGTACCGCACGCTGTGCGCGGTCACCGGCTACGGCGACCAAGCCAAGCTCCTCGAGCGCACCACCGCCATCGAGCACCCGGACGTGAACCGCACGGTCACGGTCGAGTTCCTCACTGACGTCGCGAGCGCCGGCAGCTGGGACTTCCGCCCCGAGGTGCGCCGCATCGAGGTGCACCCGGGGGAGCTGTACACGGCGCAGTTCTACGCCCACAACCTCACCGGCCGCGACACCATTGCACAGGCGGTGCCCAACATCTCGCCGTCCGAAGTGGCGGCGTACTTCCACAAGACCGAGTGCTTCTGCTTCTCGCCGCAGCACTTCGCGCTCAATGAGGGGCGCGATATGCCGGTGCGCTTCATCATCGACCCGGCGCTGCCGAGCCACATCAACGTGATCACGCTCGCCTATACCTTCTTCGACGAGTCGTCGCGCGTGACGCGACGCTAGACGCTTGCAGAGAAAGCCCACGCCATGACCGACGCACACGCCCACGACCGCAGCCAGTACTACATCCCGCACCACAGCCCGTGGCCGATCTTCGGCTCGGTGACGCTGTTCACGATGATGCTGGGCGCGATCAGCTATCTCAACGACTGGGCCGGCGGCTGGAGCTTCATTCCCGGCGCGGTACTGCTCGCGACGCTGTTCTTCCTGTGGTTCGGCACCGTCATCGACGAGAACCAGCGCGGCATCTACAACCTGCAGGTCGACCGCTCGTTCCGCATGGGGATGATGTGGTTCATCTTCTCCGAGGTCATGTTCTTCGGCGCCTTCTTCGGCGCGCTGTTCTACGCGCGCGTGCTGTCAGTGCCGTGGCTCGGCGGCGCGGGCGTCAAGGTGTTCAGCAACTACCTCCTGTGGCCGCACTTCGAGGGCACCTGGCCCACCAACGGCCCGGCACACGTCGGCGGCAACGCCGACTCGAGCTTCAGCGTGATGAACCCGCTCGGCATCCCGGCGCTCAACACGGCGATCCTGCTGACCAGCGGCTTCACGGTCACGATGGCGCACCACGCGCTGCGCGCCAACCACCGCACCGCGCTCAAGATCTGGCTGGGGCTCACCTTTCTCCTCGGCTTCACCTTCGTCGGCTTCCAGGCGCACGAGTACGGCGAGGCCTACAGGGAGATGGGACTGCGTCTCACCACCGGCATCTACGGCTCGACGTTCTTCATGCTCACCGGCTTTCACGGCCTGCACGTCACCATCGGCGCGATCATGCTGACGGTGATCTGGCTGCGCGTGTGGCGCGGGCACTTCACGCCACAGCGCCACTTCGCCTTCGAGGCGGTCGCCTGGTACTGGCACTTCGTCGACGTCGTGTGGCTCGGCCTGTTCATCTTCGTGTATTGGCTGTAAGCAGGCGATTTTTCCGACGGACTAGCGGTGCGGCGCGAGTCCGTGGGGCGAGATGAGCCCGAAGTACCAGGCCAGCATCAGCAGCGCGAACAGCGCGAGCGACAGCGCGATGCGGATGGTGAGCGCGCGCGCGAGCTTCCGCGAGTCTTCCTCGCCGCCGCGCGACAGATGAAACAGCCCGCTCCCCAGGCTCACGAGGATCGCCGCCAGCACGGCGAGAACCAGCAGCCAGATGAGGGATTCCATGGCGGCGCGCAGTGTAGCGCGGAGCTGCGCTCCCCGGAGCCTGTGTGGCAGCCGGCGTAACACCCGCGCGCTTCGCCCCGGCCGCCGCGATGACGCTCCTCACCCTCGTTGTGTGCCTGCTGTTCGTGCGCTTGGGTGTCTGGCAATGGCACCGCTGGCAGGACGCCGATGCCGCCTGGACGCGTTTCTCCCGCGGGACGGATGCGGTGCTGCCGCTCGGCGCGCGCGCGCTCGGTGAGGTCGCGAAGTTTCAGCGCGTCAGTTTGAGCGGCTCGCTCGACGGCCGGCACCAGTTCCTGCTCGACAACCGCAGCTACCGCGGCAACCCCGGCTACGAGGTGCTCACCCCGCTCACCCGCGGCGACGGCCGCGTGCTGCTCGTCGACCGCGGCTGGGTGCCGTTCACGGGCTCGCGCGCGCGCTTGCCGGACGTGAGCCTGCCGGACTCCCCGCCGCTCACCCTGAGCGGGCGCGTCGCGGATCTCCCGAGCCCGGGGCTCGCGCTCGGTCGCGCGCCGCCGGGAGCGCAGGACCCCTGGCCCAGGGTGACGAGCTTCCCGGACATAGGTGAGCTCGCCGCGGCGCTCGGCGCGCCGCTCGAGCCGCGGATTCTGCTCCTCGATCCGGGCGCGCCCGCGGGCTTCGTGCGCGACTGGCAGCCGCCGGGGATGAGCCCGCTGCGCCACCTCGCCTACGCGATCCAGTGGTGGTGCTTCGCGGCGCTCGCGCTCGTGCTGTGGGCGATCCTCGGCGTGCGCCGCGCCCGCGCGCTCCCGCAGAGCACCGTGCCATGAGCGAAGTGACCAGCGCCCGTGCGCGGAACCTGCGCACCGTGGGCGTGCTCGCCTCGCTCTACCTCGCGCCGCTCGCGCTCGCCTTCTTCGCCTACTACGGCACCGGCTGGCGCCCGGCGAGCCACGTCAACCACGGGGCGCTCATCACGCCGCCGCGCCCGCTGCCCGCGCTCACGCTGCCGCTAGTGGTCGCCGCCAACGCGGCGTCGCACGCCAACGCAGCCGGGCCCACCTTGCGTGGCGTCTGGACCCTGGTGTACGTCGGCGACGGCGGCTGCGATGCGGACTGCGCCCGCGCGCTCCTCGTCATGCGCCAGACACGCCTCGGGCTCAACTACAACATGTCGCGCGTCGCGCGGCTGTTTCTCGTGAGCGGCGCGTGCTGCGAGCGCGCCGCTACCGCGGCGCTCGACCCGGGGCTGGTGGTGGTCGACGCCACCGGTGCCGCGGGGGCCACGTTCCTCGAGCAATTCCCCGCGGCCGGGCGCGAGCACTCGGTGTTCGTCGTCGACCCGCTCGGCAACCTGATGATGAGCTACGATGCGCGCACCAATCCGCACGGCCTGCTCCAGGACCTCGAGAAGCTGCTGCGGCTGTCCCACATCGGATGAAGCGCGAGGGAATGAGTCCACCCATGCCGGCCGCCCGCTGGATGCGTCGCCTGGCGCTCACCGGCGTGCTGCTCGCCTTTGCCGTGGTGGTGCTGGGAGCCTACGTGCGCCTCACCGCCGCCGGTCTCGGCTGTCCCGACTGGCCCGGCTGCTACGGCCATCTGACGCCGAGCGGCGCGAGTGCCGACGCCGTGCAGGCCGCCGCCCTCGGCCGGCCACTCGACACGAGCAAGGCGTGGCGCGAGATGACCCACCGCTACGCCGCGGGCGCGCTCACCCTCGTCATCATCGCGATCACCGCATTGGCGATCGCCGCGCGCCGCCAGCGGCCGGTGAGCGTGATGTTCGCGCTGACGCTGCTCGCGACCGTGATCGTGCAGGCGATTCTCGGCATGCTCACCGTCACCTGGCAGTTGAAGCCGCTGATCGTGACGCTGCACCTGCTGATGGGACTCACGACGCTCGGGCTCCTGTGGTGGCTCAAGCTGTCGCTCCCGGCGAGCTCCTGGGGCGCGACTTCGCTCGGCAGCGCGGGGCACTCGCTGCGCGGCGGTGCCGCGTCAATCGCCAGCGCCCACCGCCTGGCGCTCTTCGGGCTGGTGGCGCTCGCCGTGCAGATCGCGCTCGGCGGCTGGACCAGCAGCAACTACGCCGCCATCGCCTGCCCCGACTTCCCCACCTGCCAGCACAGCTGGTGGCCGCACACCGATTTCCGCAGCGCCTTCGCGCTGTGGCACGGGCTCAACATCGATTACGAGGGCGGCGTGCTCACCAACCCGGCGCGCACCGCCATTCACCTCAGCCATCGCCTGGGGGCGATCGTGGCGACGCTCGCGCTCGGCGGTGCCGCGGTGTCGACCTTGAGGCGCCGCGGACTGTCCGGGGCGCGCACGCGCGCCTGGGCGGTGCTCGGCGCACTCGCCCTGCAGCTCCTCATCGGCATCTCGATGGTGCTCAAGGGCTTCCCGCTCGGGCTCGCCACCGCGCATACCGCGGGAGCGGCGCTGCTGCTGCTGGCGGCGCTCGCGCTGCTGCGCTCCTCGAGCGCGCGCTAAGCGGGAGCGGTACGTGGCGACACCCTCGGACTCGGCGACGGCCTCGCGGCGGCCGCTTTGGCGTCTGTACCTCGAGTTGACGAAGCCCAAGGTGGTCGCGCTCATCACCTTCACCGCGATCGTCGGCACGCTGCTCGCGAGCCCCGGCGTGCCGCCGCTCGAGCCGCTCATCATCGGCAACTTAGGCATTGCGCTCGCGGCCGCCTGCGCCGCCACCATCAATCACCTGCTGGATGCGCGTATCGATGCACAGATGGCGCGCACCCGCGCGCGCCCGCTGCCTGCCGGTCAGCTGTCCGAGCGCGCCGCCGTCACCTTCGCCGCGGTGCTCGGGCTCACCGCCATGACGCTGCTCGCCTTCCTCGTCAACCTGCTCACCGCGGCGCTCACCTTCTGCTCGCTGATCGGCTACGCGGTGGTCTACACCGTGTGGCTGAAGCGCGCGACCTCGCAGAACATCGTGATCGGCGGCGCCGCGGGCGCGGCGCCGCCGGTGCTCGGCTGGACGGCGGTAACGGGGAGCGTCGAGCCGAACGCGCTGCTGCTGTTCCTGATCATCTTCGTGTGGACGCCGCCGCACTTCTGGGCGCTGGCGATCGCGCGGCGCGATGAGTACGCGCGTGCCGGCATCCCGATGCTGCCGGTGACCCACGGGGTCGAGTTCACGCGCCTGCAGGTGCTGCTGTACACGGTGCTGCTGGTCGTGGTGACACTGCTGCCGTATCTCACCCGCATGAGCGGACTCGTGTACCTCGCCGCCGCGCTGGCGCTGAACGCCGGCTTCCTCTACTACGCGCTCGCCCTCAAGATCTCGGCGCGCGCGGAGCTGCCGATGCGGGTGTTCCGCTTCTCGGTCAACTACCTCATGTGGCTGTTCGCCGCGCTGCTCGTCGATCACTACCTGCCGGCGCTGCGGGGTTAGTTAATCGGACGAAATCGCAGGAAGCGATTTCGTCCGACATTACTCCGGTTGCCGGCGGCAAGAGGCGCGACTCCTGCCGCCTGCGCTTCAGGGAGCCATTTTTTTCCGGCTGCGCTCAGCTATCGCGCGTCAGCTTCATCTGCCAGGAGTAGACGACCTGGTCGTTCTGCAGCAGCAGTCCGACCGTCGCGTAGTGGCCGGCGTCGAGCTGACCGAGCTGCTCGGTGCCGCGGTAGCCGGAGGTGTCACAGCCGAACACCGAGACGATCGAGCTGCCGATCACGGCGTACATCCCCGCGAGCTTGCCGAAGGTCTCGGTCTCGAAGGTCCATTTCATGGTGCTGCCGCCGGCCGCGGGCGGCTCGATCAGATAGGCATGCACGAACTCGACCGGCGGCGCCCCCAGCACCTTGAGCGTGCCGGAGAGCAGCCAGCACTGCTCGCGGTGCGCGATCTCGGTGCGGCCCACCGCCTCGAGCGGCTCGCCGTCGCCGCGCCAGAACGTTCCCGTCGCGATCCACACCGCCGGCTCGAACAGAAACGTATGCGTCATGGGTGCATTATGGCGCGCGGGGGAGCTTTCAGGGTACGTTGCCGCGCAGCGGCACGCTGGTTCAGGCACTTGGGACGGGGAAGACGCCGATGCTCACCGAGCGGATCTGGTCGGGAAACTCGTTACGCAACTTTCACTATCTGATCGCCTGCCCGGAGACGGGTGAGGCGCTGGCGGTCGATCCGCTCGAGTGGCGGCTGTGCCTGAATGCGGCGCAGCGGCGCGGCTGGCAGATCACCCAGATCCTCAACACTCACGAGCACGAGGATCACACCGGCGGCAATCGCGGCCTGAAGGATGCGACCGGAGCGAAGGTGCTGGCGCACGCGGGCGCGGCGGCACGCATCGGCGGCGTCGACCGGGGCCTCAAGCGCGGTGACCTCATCCGCGTCGGGCGCACGGTGGAGCTCGAGTGCCTCGACACGCCCGGGCACACCATGACCCACGTGTGCGTGCTGTCGCACACCGAGACGCCGGCGCTTTACTGCGGCGACACGCTGTTCAACGCCGGCGCCGGCAACTGCTACAACGGCGGCAGCCCCGAGGCGCTCTACGACACCTTCGTCACCCAGCTGGCGCGCCTCCCGGACACCACCCGCGTCTATCCCGGGCACGAGTATCTCGCGCGCAACCTCGAGTTCACCCTCGATCGCGAGCCCGGCAACGCCGATGCGGCGCAGTTCCTCGAGGGCGCACGCGGCCACGACCCGGCGGCCGCGCGCGTCACCACTCTCAGTGAGGAGAAGCGCATCAACACCTTCTTCCGGCTGCAGAACCCCACGGTGATCGCGCGCCTCAGGGAGAGGTTCCCGGAGCTGCCTGAGCACCCGGACGCCGGCAGCGTGTTCGTGAAGCTGCGCGAGCTGCGCAACCGCTGGTGAGCTCAGGCGCCATGCAATCGCCGTTCTACCGGCGCAGCTTCCAGGTCGTGGCAGCGGCGGTGCTCGCCTGGCTGCTGTACGAGATCCTGCTGCCGCTGCGCACCGAGCTCGGCTGGGCGGCGGTCCTCGCCTTCATCCTCTACCCGCTGAATGAGTCGCTCACCCGGCGCCTCAAGGGGCGGCGGGCGCTGGCGGCCGGCATTCTCACCGGCCTCACCCCCTTCCTGGTGCTGGCGCCGCTCGCGGTGCTCGGCGCGGTGTTCGCCGGCCAGGTGGCGCACGTCATCGAAGCGCTGCGCGGCAGCACGATCCTCTCCTGGCCGGAGATCATCGAGCGCCTCTCGGGCTATCCGCTGATCGGCGGTGCGGTCGACTGGGCGCGGGACAACGCCGCGGTGAGCGCCGCGCAGGTGCAGGGCTGGATGGACGATAGTCTGCAGGCACTGCTCGAGCGCGCCGCGGCCGCCGGCGGGGGCCTGGCCCTCGGCGTGTTCGGCACGCTGCTCGGCTTCTTCATGATGCTGTTCATGCTGTACTTCTTCCTGCAGGACGGGCGCGCGATTCTCACCGGGCTCGAGCGTCTCATCCCGACCACGAGCGAACGCCGCCATCGCCTGCTCGACTATCTCGCCGCGGTGACGCGCGCCGTGGTGTTCGGCTCGGTGGCGACCGCGCTCATCCAGGGCGTCATCGTCGGCATCGGCTTCGCGATCGCGCGGCTCCCCTCGCCGGTGGTGTTCGGTGTGGTCGGCGCGATCGCCGCCTTCCTGCCCTCGGGCGCCGGCATCGTGCTGATCCCGGCGATCGCCTACCTCGCCTTCGCCGGGCACTGGGGCGCGGCGATCTTCCTCGGCTGCTGGACCGCGGGCATGTGGATCCTCGAGAACGTACTGCGCCCGCTGCTCACCTCGCGCCACATGGAAGTGTCGACGCTCGCGATCTTCGTCGGCGCAATCGGCGGCGCCTCGGGATTCGGCATTCTCGGGCTCATCATCGGCCCGGTGGTGCTGAGCTTCGCGGTGGCGCTGGTGCGCTACGTACAGCAGCAGCCGGACGCCTGAGTGCGCGCGCTTTCCCGTAAAATGCGCGCCCTATGGATCTGTCGCTGATCCTCAATTCGCTGAACGACGCGCAGCGCGCCGCAGTCACCGCCCCGGTGGGGCCGGTGCTGGTGCTCGCCGGTGCGGGCAGCGGCAAGACGCGCGTCCTGACGCACCGCATCGCCTGGGTGATCCAGGCCGAGGGTGCATCCGCGCACGGCATTCTCGCGGTCACCTTCACCAACAAGGCGGCCGGGGAGATGCGCGCGCGCGTCGAGCGCCTCCTCGGCATCCCGGCCGCGGCGCTGTGGATCGGCACCTTCCACGGCATCGCGCATCGCCTGCTGCGCATGCACTGGCGCGAGGCGCGCCTGGTGCAGGGCTTCCAGATCATGGACTCCGAGGACCAGCAGCGCCTCATCAAGAAGGTGATCCGTGCGAAAGAGCTCGACGAGACGCGCTGGGTGCCGCGCGAGGTGCAGTGGTTCATCAATTCCAACAAGGACGAGGGCCGCAGACCCGCGAAACTCGCCGATGGCGGCGACCCGACGCGCCGCGAGCTGATCCGGATCTACACCGCGTACGAGGAGGCCTGCGCACGCACCGGGATGGTGGATTTCGCCGAGCTGCTGCTGCGGGCGTTCGAGCTGTGGCGCGACAACCCGCAGCTGCTCGCCCACTACCAGCGGCGCTTCCGTCACGTGCTGGTGGATGAGTTCCAGGACACCAACGCGATCCAGTACGCGTGGATCAAGCTGCTCACCGGGAGCGAGGGCGGTGCGCCGTTCGTGGTGGGGGACGATGACCAGTGCCTCGTCGCCGGCACCCCGGTCATGATGGCGGACGGTTCCACCCGCCCGATCGAGACGATCTCACCCGGCGATCGCGTGATGTCGTGCTACGGCAGCGGTGATATGCGGCCCGCGCGAGTCACCGCGGCAATCGGCCGCATGCGCGAGGGGTGCATGCTGACGATGCACCTTCGCTCGGGGCGGACGGTGTGCAGCACACCGGAACACACGCACTTCGCCGGCTACGTGCTGGGTGAGACACCACAGACGTATTTTCTGTACCTCATGCACAAGGAAGGCATGGGCTGGCGCCTCGGCACGTCGCAGGTCTACACCAAGGGCCAGGAGAAGCCCATGGTGGGTTTCAAACAGCGCTCGATACAGGAGCACGCCGACGCCACCTGGATCATCCGCACCCACCAGACGGAGAACGAGGCCAGGCTGGACGAGATGCTCACCTCTCTCCGCTACGGCTTGCCGACGTTGCCGTTCACCGCGCGCAAGCGCGCGAGCGTCAATGGATTGGTGCACGACCCGAAGTACATCGCCCGTGTCTTCGGCTCACTCGACACCGATACCGCAGCTCTGCGACTCCTCGAGGACGTGGGGCTGGACCCGGATCAACCCCATCACTGGCCGCGGGGCCGAAACTCGATTCGGCATAACGTCGTTCTCACCCTGTGCGGCGACCGGCGCGGCCAGACCCCCATGCACCGAATCAGCGTCAATGGGACCTCACCGAAGGTACGCGGGATCCTCGAGTCCCTGGGCCTGAGCGTGCGGCCCGCCAAGCACAATCACCGCAGCTGGCGATTCGACACTGTGCGCAAGGACTTCGGTGACGTGCTGACGATCGCCAGGTGCATCCGCGAGCAGCTCGACGCCAACTGCGTACTGCAGGGACTCCTGCACCGACGGGCGTTGCCGTTCGTGACCGCAGCCGCGATCCGTCCCGGCATGGTGGTCGCAACGGACGAGAGAAGCTTTGACATCGTGGAGCGGATCGAGCCGCGGCCATACAAAGGCGAGATCTACGACCTCAACATCGAGAGCACGCACAACTTCATCGCCGGCGGGGTGATCACCCACAACTCGATCTACCGCTTCCGCGGCGCGCGCGCGGAGAACCTGCAGCAGTTCCGCAACGACTACCCGCAGGCGCAGTTGTTCCGCCTCGAGCAGAACTACCGTTCGACCGGCACGATCCTCGAGGCCGCCAACGGGCTGATCGCGCACAACGCCAGCCGCTTGGGCAAAAAGCTCTGGACCAGCGGCGCGCGCGGCGAGTTGCTGCACCTCTACAGCGCCTTCAACGAGCGCGACGAGGCGGAATTCGTCACCCACCGCATCCGCGAGCATCTGGCCGCGGGGCTGACGCGCCGCGAGATCGCGATCCTGTACCGCTCCAACGCCCAGTCGCGGGTGTTCGAAGAGGCGTTTCTGTCGGCGCGCATTCCCTACAAGGTGTATGGGGGCCTGCGCTTCTTCGAGCGTGCCGAGATCAAGGATGCGCTCGCCTATCTGCGCCTGATCGCCAACCGGCTCGACGACGCCTCCTTCGAGCGCGTCGTGAACCTGCCGCCGCGGGGCCTGGGCGCCAAGAGCCTCGAGGCGCTGCGCGAGCGCGCGCGCGCCGCGGGCAGCTCGCTGTGGGAAGCGGCGGCCGGCGGCAATGGCGCGGCGAGCGGCGAGCTCGGGCCGCGGGCGGTGGCGGCGCTTGCGGGTTTTGTTGCGCTCATCGAGCGGCTCGCGCGCGAGACCTCGCGGCTGGCGCTCCACGAGCAGGTTGACGAGGTGCTCAAGGGCTCGGGTCTGATCGCCCATTACCAGCGCGACAAGGCCGATCGGGGCGAGGCGCGCGTGGAGAATCTGGATGAGCTGGTGAGCGCGGCGCGCGGCTTCGCGCCCGAGGCCACGGAGCTGCCGCCGCTGCAAGCGTTCCTCGCGCACGCGGCGCTCGAGTCCGGCGAGGGCCAGGCCGGCGAGTGGGAGGACTGCGTGCAGATGATGACGCTGCACATGGCGAAGGGGCTGGAGTTTCCGGTGGTGTTCCTCGCCGGGCTCGAGGAGGGACTGTTCCCGCACCAGCGCTCGACCATCGATCTCGACGGGCTCGAGGAGGAGCGGCGGCTCGCCTACGTCGGCATGACGCGCGCCATGAAGAGTCTGTATCTCAGCTACGCCGAGCAGCGCCGCCTGCACGGCGTCGACAGCTACGCGCAGGTGTCGCGCTTCGTGCGCGAGATCCCCGAGGAGCTCATCGAGGAGGTGCGCCCGCGCGTGCAGGTGTCGCGCCCGCTCGCCGTGGGGCGCTTCCGCCCCGAGGAGCCCGCGGCTCCCGGCATGCGCTTGGGCGGGCGCGTGCGCCACGGCAAGTTCGGCGACGGGGTGATCCTCAACGTCGAGGGAAACGGCGCGCAGGCGCGCGTGCAGGTGAGCTTCGAGCGCCAGGGCACGAAATGGCTGATGGTGCAGTATGCGAACCTCGAACCACTGTAGGCGAGAGCTGGTCAGGCGGTCATGAAAATCGTCATTCTCGGCGCCGGCCAGGTCGGACGCACCGCCGCGCAGCACCTGTCGCGCGAGGAGGCCAACGAGGTCACCATCGTCGACATCAACGAGGACGCGCTGCGCGACCTGCAGGAGCGTCTCGAGGTGCGCACCGTGGTCGGCAACGCCGCCCACCCGACCGTGCTCGAGGCCGCCGGCGCCGCCGAGGCCGACATCCTCGTGGCGCTCACCTCGAGCGATGAGGTGAACATGATGGCCTGCGAGGTGGCATTCGCGCTGTTCCGCACGCCCACCAAGATCGCGCGCATCCGCGCCGCCGAGTACACCGACCGCGTCGAGCTGTTCGGCGCGGACGCGCTGTCGGTGGACGTGTTCATCAGCCCGGAGCGGCTGGTGACCGAGTACGTCGAGCGCCTGATCCAGCATCCGGGAACACTGCAGGTGCTCGAGTTCGCCGACGGCCGGGTGCAGCTGGTCGGCGTGCGGGTGCGGCGCGGCGGACCGCTGGTGGGACACCCGCTGCGCGAGCTCCCCGAGCACCTGCCGAAGATGCAGGCGCGCGTGGTGGCGATCTACCGCGACGGCCGCAGCGTTCAACCTGAGGGCGACACGGTGATCGCCGAGGGGGACGAAGTGTTCTTCCTCGCAGCGCGCGATGACATCCGCCGCGTGACCAGCGAGATGCGCAAGGGAGATGCGGCGGTGCGGCGCATCGTGATCGCCGGCGGCGGCAACATCGGCTACCGGCTCGCCAAGAGCCTCGAGCACTCCAACCAGGTGAAGCTCATCGAGCGCGACGCACGCCGCGCACGCAAGATCTCCGAGCTGCTCGACAAGGCGATCGTGCTGCACGGCGATGCCGCCGACGAGGAGCTGCTGATCGAGGAGAACATCGACAGCGCGGACGTGTTCGCCGCCATGACCAACTCCGAGGAGGCCAACATCCTGTCGGCGATGCTCGCCAAGCGCTTAGGCGCGGCGAAGGTGATGGCGCTGATCAACAAGCCCTCCTACACCGAGCTGGTGGAGTCCGGCAGCATCGACATCGCCATCTCGCCGCAGACCATCACCATCGGCTCGCTGCTGGCGCACGTGCGTCGCGGCGACGTGGTGCGCGTGCACTCGCTGCGGCGCGGCGCCGCCGAAGCGCTGGAAGCGATCGTGCACGGCGATGAGCGCAGCTCGCGCGTCGTCGGGCGCATGGTGGGCGAGATCCCGCTGCCCGAGGGCGCCTCCATCGGCGCCGTGGTGCGCGGCGATACGGTCATCATGGCGCATCACGACACGGTGGTGCGCGCCGACGACCACGTGATCCTGTTCCTCGCCGACCGCCGCCACCTGGAAGCGGTCGAACGGCTGTTCCTGCGCGCGACGCGCTAGCAGGCCACAAAGCGGTGCTGTCGGTCGCGTACGTACTGGGGCTGCTGCTGGCGAGCTTCTCGCTCACCCTGAGCTTCCCGGTGCTGTGCTCGCTGATCATGGGCGATGGCCTGTGGCCGCAGTTCCTCATCGCCGCGGTGTGCACCGCGGGCGCGGGCGTGATCCTCGCGCTGGCCGCACGCCGGCGGCGGCGCGAGCTGCGCGCGCGCGACGGCTTTCTGCTCGTGACTCTGGGGTGGCTGCTGCTCTCGGGCGCCGCGGCGCTGCCGCTGATGCTCACCCTGCCTTCTTTAAGCTTCACCGGCGCCTACTTCGAGGCAATGTCCGGGCTCACCACCACCGGCTCGACGGTGCTGAACGGCCTCGATCAGCTGGCGCCCAGCGTCAACTTCTGGCGGCACTCGCTCGAGTGGTTCGGGGGACTCGCGATCATCGTCATGGCGCTCGCGGTGTTGCCGCTGCTCGGCGTCGGCGGCATGCAGCTGTACAAGGGCCAGGCGCCCGGTCCGGCCAAGGAAGAGCGCCTCACGCCGCGCATCACCGAGACCGCGCGCGCGCTGTGGCTGGTGTACACGGTGATCACGGTCGCCGGGATCGTCAGCTTACGGATCTGCGGCATGTCGTGGTTCGATGCCATCTGCCACGCGTTCTCAGCCGTCGGCCTCGGCGGCTTCTCGACCCACGACCGCAGCATCGCCTTCTTCGACTCGCCGGCGGTCGAGCTGACGCTGGTCGCGCTCATGCTCATCGCCTCGCTCAACTTCGCGCGGCATTTCATTGCGCTCAAGCGCCTGAGCCTCGACACCTACCAGGTCGATCCCGAGTGCCGCGCGATCTTCGCCATCCTGTCGGTGAGCGTGGTGGCGATCGCGGCGCTGCTCACCTGGCACGGCGTCTACCCGGGCTTCATGACGGCGCTGCGCCATTCGGCCTTCAACGTCGTCTCGCAGGCGACCACCAGCGGCCTCACCAGCCAGGACTATCAGCGCTGGCCGGTGTTCGCGCCCTACTGGATGCTGTTCCTGTCGTGCATCGTCTGCAGCACCGGCTCGACCGGCGGTGGCATCAAGATGTTCCGCACGCTGCTGCTCACCCGGCAGGCGGGCCGGGAGCTGAAGCTCCTCATCCATCCGGCGGCGATGGCGCCGGTGCGCATCGGCGGACGGCCGGTGCCGGACAGCGTCGGGCACGCGGTGCTGGCGTTCATCTTCCTGTACTTCATGACGGTGGTGGCGTTCACCTTCGCGCTGCTGCTCACCGGGCTCGACTTCGATGCGGCGCTCGCCGCCGCCGTCACCGCGATCAACAACACCGCCCACGGCTTCGGCGCGCCGGGCGCGGTGCAGAACTTCCACGGGCTCTCGGGCGTGCAGACCTGGATCTGCACGGCGGCGATGCTCTTTGGACGGCTCGAGATCTTCAGCGTGATCGTGCTGTTCACGCCCGCCTACTGGCGCAAGTGAGGGGCAGCGCGGCTTTAGCTGTGGATGTAGCTCTCGAGCTGCTCGATCTGCTGCCGTTGCTCGGCGATGACCGCCTTCACCAGGTCGCCGATCGACACCATGCCGATCACGCGCGCGCCCTCCACCACCGGCAGATGGCGCACGCGCCGGTCGGTCATGAGCTGCATGCACTGCTGCACGCTGGTGTCGAGTGACACGGTGAGGACCGGCGAGCTCATGATGTCGCGCACCGGCGTGTCGGCCGAGGAGCGGCCGAGCAGGATCACCTTGCGCGCGTAGTCGCGCTCGGAAACGATGCCCTCGAGTGCGGTTCCCTGCATGACGGCGAGCGCGCCCACGTGGTGCTCGGCCATGAGGCGGATGGCATCGAGCACCGCCGCCTGCGGCTCCACCGAGTAGATCGCCCGACCCTTGCCCTCGAGGAGCTTGCGCACCGTGGTCATGATGAGCCTCTCAATGCCGTACCGCGCCCCGCCCCGCTAACGCTTAGCGCGTAGCGGGTCCGACTTCCACCGTCAGCGCGACCTCGGCGGTTACGTCGAGCGTTCCCGACTCGACCGGCGTGGCCACATCCGCAGCTCCCGCGGCGGCGCGCGCGGCTGCCATGTGAGCGCGGATCGGCACGATGCGCGGGCTCGACTCCTCGACGGTGAGCACGCGCAATACCTTGAGATTGAGCGCGCCGGCGAGCGTATCCGCCTCGCCACGGGCGCGGATCGCGGCCTCGCGCAGCGCCGCGGTGCGCACCGCGTCCTGGTCGCGCAGCGTGAACTGGATGCCCTGCACCCGGTTGGCACCCGTGCGGGTGGCCGCATCGATCACATCGCCCAAGCGGGTCAGGTCATCGAGCGTCACCTCAACGACGTTGAGCGCGCTATAGCCGGTGAGCGTCGGCTCACCACCGCCCGGGTGGTACTGGTAGTTGGGGCTTAAGGAATAGCTCACGGTGCGCAGCTGCGCCGTCGGGCCCGCGACGCTGCGCACCGCGGCCAGCACCGCATCGAGCTGCCGTGCGTTCGCGGTGGCGGCATCGTGCGACAGCGCGGCCTGGGTGAGGACGCCGATGTCGATCTGCACGCGATCGGGCCTGGCAGCGATGCGCGCATCCCCGGTGACGCGAATCGACGACAGCGGTGCGGCGGGTGCGGGAGTTTGCGCGGCGGCGGGCGCGAGCAGCGCCGCGAGCAGCAGGTGCGTAACACGCAGCGGGGCGGAACGCATTCGCATATTCTACCCGTGCCCCGTGCGGCAGTTCATAGTTTGGCGACGCCGGTGCGCGCCGCGTGACACAGGGACGGTATACACGAGCATATGGAAAGGCGCGAACAAGCCCGCCGGGAGATTCACGTCGCCCCGGACCGGTTCGAAGTCACGGCGGAGGATGCGATCCTCACCACGGAGCTGCGCTCCGCGGTGGCGGTGTGCGTCTACGACGCCGCGGAAGAGGCCGGCGCGCTGCTGCATCTGCGCTGCATCGTCAAGACCTCAAAGCCCGCCGACGTGACCGACACCACGCTCGCCACCGAGCTGCTGCTGCTCGACCGCTGCCTCGAGGCGCTGCGCGAGGCGGCGCCCGCGGCGCGCAACCTCCAGGCGCGCATCGTCGCGCACCTCGCCGAGGGCCAGTACGCGCAGCCGATGTGCGACACCGTGGTCGGCGTGGTGCGCCACTACCTCACCGATGCCGGGGTGCAGGTGCTCCCCGAAGACATCGGCGCGGGCGCGCCGCGCACGCTGCGCTTCCGCCCCGGTATGGGCTGGGTGCACACCCGCGCTTAGATCTCGAGGCGGCGCGGCGGTCGCCGCGCCTTTACCATCGCTTCCCATGAACCGCTCACGCGAGGTGGCTCCGCCGCCGCCGCTCGCCGCCGCGCTCGCAGCGCTCCTCGGCGAGAGCGTCGCGCACGTCCGGGTGATCGAGCATTCGTGGTTCGTGCGCGTGCACGGGCGCGCGCTCGCAACCACCCGCCGCAAGCGCATTTATCTGCGCGGCACGGCGGCGGCTTTCTTCGCCGACCCGTGGCTGATGCTGCACGAGTACTGGCACGTCATCGGCCAGTGGGAGCGCGGCACGCTCACCGTACCGCGCTACCTGCTCGAGTGCGCGCGGCGCGGCTACTGGAACAATCGCTTCGAGGTCGAGGCGCGCGCCTTCGCGGATCAGCACGCCGCCGGCTTAGGCGAGCTTCTCGCGCTGCCGCCCAGGCCCGACCTACAATACGCGGCCCGCTCGCGGGGCCTCAGAGTTCCGGGAAAACGCCCGCCACAACTGCCATGACACGCGCTGCGCTCTTTGACTGCGACGTCATCGTCGTCGGTGGCGGCCACGCCGGCACCGAGGCGGCGCTCGCCGCCGCGCGCATGGGCGTGCGCACGCTGCTCCTCACGCAGAGCATCGAGACGCTCGGCCAGATGAGCTGCAACCCCGCGATCGGCGGCATCGGCAAGGGTCACCTGGTGCGCGAGATCGACGCGCTCGGGGGCGCCATGGCGCGCGCGACCGACCGGGCCGGCATCCAGTTCCGCATCCTCAATGCTGCCAAGGGGCCGGCGGTGCGCGCCACGCGCGCCCAGGCCGATCGGGTGCTCTACCGCCGGGCGATCCGCTCGCTGCTGGAGAGCCAGCCGAATCTCGCGCTCTTTCAGCAGGAGGCGGCCGACCTGCTGCTCGAGGGGACGCGCGTGTGCGGCGTGGTCACGGTCACCGGGATCGAGATCCGCGCGCGCGCCGTGGTCCTCACGGTCGGCACTTTCCTCGGCGGGCGCATCCACGTGGGGCTTGAGAACTACGCCGGCGGACGCGCGGGAGATCCGCCATCGCTCCGTCTCGCCGCGCGGCTGCGCGAGCTGTCGTTGCGCGTCGGGCGCTTAAAGACCGGCACCCCGCCGCGGATCGACGGCCGCACGATCGACTGGGAGGTGCTCGCCCGCCAGCCGGGCGATGTGCCGACTCCGGTATTCTCGTTCCTTGGGCGAGCCAGTGAGCATCCAAGACAGATAGATTGTTTCATTACTCATACAAACGAGCGGACTCACGAGATCATTCGGGCGGCGACCGATCGCTCGCCGATGTTCACCGGAGCCATCGAGGGCACCGGCCCCCGCTATTGCCCGTCGGTCGAGGACAAAGTCGTGCGCTTCGCCGACAAGGCCTCGCATCAGATCTTCGTCGAGCCCGAGGGGCTGGACACCCACGAGATCTACCCGAACGGTATCTCCACCAGCCTGCCGTTCGATGTGCAGCTTGAGTTCGTGCGCACCATCCGCGGCTTCGAGCACGCGCACCTGACGCGTCCCGGCTACGCGATCGAATACGACTACTTCGATCCGCGCGAGCTCTCGGGCTCGCTCGAGACCAAGGCGCTCGCCGGGCTCTACTTCGCAGGGCAGATCAACGGCACGACCGGCTACGAGGAGGCCGCCGCGCAGGGCCTGATCGCCGGCATCAACGCCGCGCGCAGCATCGCGGCACAGGCCCCCTGGGTGCCCAAGCGCAGCGATGCCTACCTCGGCGTGCTGATCGACGACCTCGTAACCCGGGGCACGCGCGAGCCGTACCGCATGTTCACCAGCCGCGCCGAGCACCGCCTGCTGCTGCGCGAAGACAACGCCGACGCGCGCCTCACGCCGATCGGGCGCGAGCTGGGTCTGGTCGACGATGAGCGCTGGCGCCTCTACGAGGTCAAGCAGTACCTCGCCGACCTCGAGGTCGAGCGGCTGCAACAGCTGCGCCTGAAGCCCTCTCAGGTGCCGCCCGACTGGACCGCCCGCGTGCCCACCGCGCCCCTCACCCAGGACACCTCGGCCTTCGAGCTGCTGCGGCGACCGGAGATGAGCTACGAAGCGCTCCTCGAGCTCGCGGGCACGCCGCAGTGGCTCCCCGGTGCGCACGCGGGCGAGAGCTACGCGGCGCTGCCGATCGATGCGCGGCTGCCGCCGCAGATCCGCGCCCAGGTCGAGGTGCGCGCCCGCTACTCGGGCTATATCGAGCGGCAGCGGGAGGAGATCGCGCGCGCCGCGCGCAACGAGGAAACGGCTTTGCCTCAGGACCTCGACTATGCGCAGCTCGCCGGCCTGTCGCACGAGGTGCGCCAGCGACTCACCGAGGTCCGCCCGGCGACCGTCGGCCAGGCGGGCCGCATTCCGGGCGTGACGCCCGCGGCCGTGTCGATACTGCTCGTGCACCTGCGCAAGCGCGCGCGTGCGGGCGCGCCGCGCGTCGCATGAGCGCTTTCACGCAGCGGCTCAAGCGCGCCTGGGAGAAGAACGACTCGCTCTTGTGCGTGGGGCTCGATCCCGAGATCGGGCGCTTCCCGCAGGCGCTCGCCGCGGGGCCGGCCGCCATCTTCGAGTTCAACAGGGCGGTGATCGACGCCACCGCCGATCTGGTGTGCGCCTACAAGCCGCAGTTCGCGCACTACGCGGCGCTAAGGGCCGAGGATCAGCTCGAGCGCACCATCGAGTATGTGCACCGCACCTGCCCCGACATCCCGGTGATCCTCGACGGCAAGCGGGGCGACGTCGGCCACACCGCCGAGCGCTACGCTGCTGAGGCCTTCGAGCGCTACCGGGCGGACGCCGTGACCGTGAACCCGTACCTGGGGAGCGACTCGCTCGAGCCGTTCCTGCGTCACGAGGACAAGGGCGTCTTCATCCTCTGCCGCACCTCCAATCCCGGCGCGCGCGATCTGCAGGATCTCGAGATCGGATCGCGGCGGCTCTACCACGTGGTCGCGGAGCTCGCCGCGCAGCGCTGGAACACGCGCGGCAACTGCGCGCTGGTGGTCGGCGCCACCTACCCGCGGGAGCTCGCCGAGGTGCGCGGCATCGTCGGCGAGTTGCCGCTGCTCCTCCCCGGGGTGGGAGCGCAGGGGGCGGACGTGGCCCAGGCAGTGCTGGCCGGGCAGACGCGCTCGGGCACCGGGCTCCTCGTCAGCTCCTCGCGCGCGATTCTCTACGGGGCGGGTACCGGCCGCGGCGCCGACTTCGCCAGCGACGCGCGCGCGGCGGCCGCGGCGCTGCGCGCCGAGATCAACCGCAGCCGCACGCGCCCAGGCGCCGCATGAGGGCGCGCGGCGCCGCGTGGCTCGCGGCAGCCTTCACCGGCGCGGCGCTCGCCACCCTCGGCGCCTGCGACCGCAGCGGCGGCGGTGGTGCGCTGGTGAGCGCCACCGCGGAACCCCTCGAGCTGGTACGCGGCGGCGGGCCGGACCCCGACTCGCTCGATCCGCAGAAGGTGCGCGGCGCCGAGGCCCAGGGGATCGTGCGCGACCTGTGCGAAGGGCTGACGACGCTCAACCGCGCGGGCGCGGTGGCGCCGGGCGTGGCGAGCAGCTGGAGCGTGAGCGCCGACGGCACTGTCTTTACCTTCAGGCTGCGTCCCGAGGCGCGCTGGTCGAACGGCGAGCGCGTGGTGGCGGCCGACTTCGTGGCGGGACTGCGCCGACTGGTGGACCCCGCGACCGCCTCGGGCTACGCCCAGTACGCCGACGTCATCGTCAATACCGACGACATCGTCGCCGGGAAGAAGCCGGTCGAGGCCTTAGGCGTCGCCGCGCCCGACGACGGCACGCTGGTGGTGACGCTCGCCTCTCCGGCACTTTACCTGCCCGCGCTCCTCTCGCATCCGAGCACCTGCCCGGTGCACCGGCCGACGCTTAAGGAACACCCGGACAGCTACGCGCGCGCCGGGGTCATGGTGTCCGACGGCGCCTTCGTGCTCAAGGAGTGGGTGCAGGGCTCGTACGTGCTGCTCAGCAAAAATCCCTGGTACTGGAACCACGCCGCCACGCGCCTCGGCGCGGTGAAGTACCTGATCATTCCGGACGAGAACGCCGAGCTGGCGCGCTACCGGGGCGGGGAGCTCGAGGTGACGGCGGTGGTGCCGCGCGGACAGTTCGACTGGATCCGCGAGCACCTGCCCGCGGAACTGCACGTCTCGCCGCAGCTCACGACCTACTACTACGGCTTCAACCTGCGCCGGCCGCCCTTCAAGGACGCACCAAAACTGCGCCGTGCGCTGTCGCTCGTGATCGACCGCGAGAAGCTCACGCAGCTGGTGCTGCGGGTCGGGGAGCTGCCGGCCTACGGCTGGGTGCCGCCGGGGGTGGCTGACTACACGCCGCAGTCCTTCGACTACAAGGGCGAGCCGACACCTGAGCGCATCGCCGAGGCACAGCGCCTGTACCGCGAGGCGGGCTACTCGAAGGCGAGGCCGCTGGGCTTCGAGCTGCGCTACAACTCGGGCGAAGTGCACACCAAGCTCGCGCTCGCCATCGCCTCGATGTGGAAGGAGGCGCTCGGGGTCGAGGTGCGCCTCACGCAGGTGGAGTTCAAGACGCTGCTCCAGGACATCGATCGCGGCGACGTCGAGATGTTCCGCTCGAGCTGGGTGGGCGACTACAACGACGCCGAGACTTTCGCCCAGTACCTGAAGAGCGACTTCGGCCTCAACCTGCCGCACTACCACAGCGCCGCTTATGACGCGCTGCTGACGCGCGCCGCGGCCGCGGTCGATCCTGCGCGGCGCCGCGCGCTGCTCGAGCAGGCCGAGCGGCTGATGCTCGCCGACACGCCGCTCATCCCGCTGTACTTCTACGTCAACAAGCACCTGGTGAAACCCGCGGTGCTCGGCTGGTACGACAACGTCATGAACGTCACCTACAGCAAGGACCTGAGCCTCGGAGCGGTGCGCGCACCAGAGGATCGCAAATGAACTGGCACCTGTTCGCCGGCTTTCTCGCCATCACGATCGTGCTGCTGCTCACCCCGGGGCCGATCGTGACGCTCGTGATCTCGACCGCCGCGACGCGCGGCGTACGCGCCGGCCTCGTGACCGTCGCCGGCACCTCGACCGGCAACGCGCTGCTGCTGGCCGCGATCGCGCTCGGCCTGTCCTGGGTGCTCAAGCACGCGGTGTACGGGTTCGAGGCGCTGCGCTGGCTGGGGGTCGCCTACCTCATGTGGCTCGGCGTGCAGGCCTGGCGGCGCGCCGGGGGAGCGCAGCCCGAGGCACCCGGAGCCAACGTGCACTTCCGGCGCGGCGTGCTGGTGGCGCTCACCAACCCCAAGACGCTCGCCTTCTTCACGGCCTTTCTGCCGCAGTTCCTCGACCCGGCGCTGCCGGCGGGCCGGCAGCTCGCCGTGATGTGCGTGGTCACCGTGCTGCTCGCCGCACTCAGCGATGGCTGCTGGGCGATCGCCTCCGGTCTGGGGCGCGCCTGGTTCATGGCGCCTGAGCGCCAGCGGCTCCTCGGGCGGGCGTCCGGAGTGACGCTGATCGGCGGCGCGCTGTGGCTGTCGCTCGCGCGGCGCCCGGTCTGAGCACCGCGCGGGCCGTGCCGCCGATGCACTAAGGGCTAGCTACGGCGGTAGCGCCCGGTCGGGGTGTCTGCCCGTCCCACGGCCGGCCACGGGCCCTGCACCACGCGCTCCTGCGCCGCAAAGCCGCTGCGACGCCAATGACCCGTGCCGCCGGCGCGCAGCATGGGCTCGAGCTCCTCGGCCGTCATCGGGCGCGCGAAGTAGTAGCCCTGCCCTTCGGCGCAGCCCCAGGCCGCGAGCAGGTCCAGCTGCCGCTCCGTCTCGATACCTTCGGCGGTGACCGCCATGCCGAGCTCGCGCGCGAGCCCGATGGTGGCCTTCACGACGGCGGCGTCGCCCGCGCGCTCCAGCTGTTCGACGAAATTGCGCGCGATCTTCACGCGGTCGACGGGGAAGCGCCGCAGGTAATCGAGCGAGGAGTACCCGGTGCCGAAATCATCGATGGCCAGCCGTATGCCGAGTGCACGCAGCTCCGCGAGCAGCCGCGGGGGCCCGTTGCCTGTGCCCATGAGCACCGTCTCGGTGAGCTCGAGCTCGAGGCGGCGCGGATCGAGACCGCTGTCGCGCAGCGTCGCGCGGATCGACTGTTCGAGGTCGAGCGGCGCGCGCAGCTCCGCCGCCGACAGGTTCACCGCGATGTTCCCCGGCAGGAGCCCCGCATCTATCCAGGCGCGGGCCTGCCGGCACGCCTGGCGCAGCACCACGCGGCCGAGCGGCACGATGAGCCCGCTGCTCTCGGCCTGCGCGATGAATTCCCCGGGGGCGAGAATGCCGCGCTCCGGGTGGCGCCAGCGTGCCAGCGCCTCGACGCCGGTGATGCGCCCGGTCACGAGCTCGACCTGCGGCTGGTACACGACGAACAGCTCGCCCGACTCGATCGCGCTGCGCAGCTGCGCGACCAGCGTGACGCGCGCCCGGATCCTGGCGTCCATCGATTCGTCGAAGAAGCGGTAGGCACCGCGCCCCTCGGCCTTGGCGCGGTACAGGGCCACGTCGGCGTGCGCCAGGATCGCCTCGACGCTCGCCTGCGACTGCGTGCCGACGGCGATGCCAACGCTGGTCGTGATGCGGATGTCATTGCCCTGGATCGAGAACGGCGGCTCGAGCGCTGCAATCACCTTGGCGGCGAGCGCCGCGGCGCCCGCGTCCTCGGGGACATCGGGCATCAGCACCGCGAACTCATCGCCCCCGAAGCGCGCCACCAGGTCGGTGTCGCGCACCGCGCCGCGCAGCCGTGCGGCCACCCCGCGCAGCAGCTCATCGCCCGCAGGATGCCCGAGCGTGTCGTTGACGTCCTTGAAGTGATCGAGGTCGAGGAACAGCACCGCGAAGCGCGCTCGGTCGCGACTGGCATGCGTCACCGCGCCGCCCACCGCCTCGACGAACACCCGGCGATTCGGCAGCCCGGTGAGCGCGTCCTGTCGGGCCATGCGGCGGATGCGCCGCTCCGCCTCCTTGCGCTCGCTGATGTCGCGCAGCGTCGCCAGCACGGCGTCGGCGCCGCCGAAGCTCGAGGAGCGCACGCAGATCTCCGCCCAGAAAAGCCGCTCGCCCTTGCCCCGGCAGTGCCACTCGAAGGTCTGTGGCCCTTCACGCCTGGCCCGGTCGATCCACTCGAGGGCGGCGGCCTGCGTATAGCCAGGGGCACCGGATGACAGCGCGGCGATGTCGCTGCCGAGCAGTTGCTCGCGCGCACAGCCGAACATCTCGCAGCCGCTCGGATTGACCTCGATAAATCGGCCGGTGGCCGGGTCGCTCACGAAGATCCCCTCGCTCACCGAATCGAACACGGCGCGGAAGCGCGCCTCGCTCTCGCGCAGCTCCGCGGTCTTGAGATCCTCGCGCGCGCGCAGCGCCTCGGTCTCGATGAGGCTGGCGCGGAACACATCGATGGCCTGTGCCATGGTGCCGAGCTCGTCGCCGCGCCCAATCGCGGGGATGGTGGCGGTGAAGTCGCGGGTCGCGAGACGCTTCATGGCCCCGGTCATGGCCTGCAGCGGCAGCGCGACGTTGCGCGTCAGCGCGACACCCAGTCCGGCGCTCGTGGCGACCAGCAGCAGCAGCGCGGTCACCTCCAGGGTGCGTGTCACGCGCACAAAGCGCACCGCCTCAGCGGCTCCGTCGACGCCGGTGCGCGTGTTGAGGATGATGGCGTCGGTGAGCTCCGCGGTGGCGGTCTCGTAGTACTGCCCGCCGGCGGCAAAGGCCTGCGACTGCTGCGTTCCGTCGCCGAGGCGCGCGGCGAGGAAGCGCTGGCTGTTGGCGCGGTAAGCGGCCCAGGTGCGATCGAACTCGCGCATGAGCTTCTCGTCGTCGCTGCCGTGCGTGATGTAGGGCTCGCAGTCGGCGCGCGCCCGGTCAAGGCTCTCGGCGGTCGCGTGCAGCACCGTGGCCGCGGCGGCGATCTCGCGCTCGCTGCGGGCGAGCGCCAGCATCGCCTCGGCGAGACGGTATTTGCGCACCGTGGTACGCAGCTGTCCGAGGGTGCGTGCGCTCGGCATCCAGTCGTCGCGCGCGGCAATCGCGCGCGCCTCAATGGCCGTCATGCGATTCAGGGACAACACGCCGACCGTGAACACGACCAGCAGCAATGCCCCGAAGCTCGCGCCGATCTTGGCCGAGAGGGGCAGGGTCAGTCGGGGATGCTGCGGTACGTCCATGCACCGCTTTTATAGCGGCCGGCCGGGACCTCCGGCCGGACTCGCGTCACCTCTGCGGCAAGTACGTACACCTCGCGGCTTAAGGTTGCGGCCGCGCGCAGGCCTGCGCAGCGGCGCACCCCGCCGCCGGTGCTCATTTCCCGATACAGAAACTCGAGAAGATGCGGCCCAGGAGATCCTCGCTGGTGAACTCGCCGGTGATCTCATTCAGCGCCTGCTGCGCGCCGCGCAGCTCCTCCGCCACCAGCTCACCGGCGCGCCGCTCGGTGAGCTGCCGGGCGGCCTCCTCGAGCGCGGTGCGGGCGCGCAGCAGCGACTCGAGATGGCGGGCGCGCGCGCTGATCGCCCCACCCTCGACGGTCTGGTAGCCGATGCAGCCCTTCAAGTGCGCGCGCAGCTCCTCGATCCCGGCGCCGGTGAGCGCGGAGACGTACAGGCGCGGCGGTCCTGGCTCATGGGAAAAATCGCCGGTGGCGATTTTTCGGACATCAGCTTCGTTGCCGGGCGCCAAAGGCGCGACTTTGGCGCCCTGCGCCTCGGTGAGATCGCACTTGTTGAGAATGAGCGTCACCGGCACCTCCTCGGGGAGGCGCGCGCGCTCCTCACACCAGGCGGACCCGGCCGGATCCGCGGCGGCGTCGATCACGAACAACACGCGCTCGGCGCGCGCGATCTCGGCGCGTGCGCGCCGCACGCCCTCCTCCTCGACCGCATCGCCCCCCAAGCGCAGGCCGGCTGTATCGAGCACGTGCAGCGGCATGCCGTCGATCGCAATCCGCTCGCGCACCACGTCGCGGGTGGTGCCGGGAATCGCGGTCACGATGGCCGCCTCGTAGCCCGCCAGGCGATTCAGCAGGCTCGACTTGCCGGCATTGGGGCGGCCGGCGAGCACCACCGTCAGCCCCTCGCGCAGCAGCCTCCCCTGGCGGGCGCTCGCGAGCACGCCGTCGAAATGCCCGCGCAGCCCCTCGAAGCGCTCAGTGAGCGCGCGGTCGGCGAGGAAGTCGACCTCCTCCTCGGGAAAGTCGATCGCCGCCTCGACGTAGCTGCGCAGCTCGATCACCGCCTCGGTAAGCCCGCGCACCATGGCGGAGAACTCCCCCTGGAGCGAGCGCATCGCCGCGCGCGCCGCCTCGCGCGAACCGGCGTCGATCAGATCGGCGATCGCCTCCGCCTGCGCGAGGTCGAGCTTGTCGTTCAGATACGCGCGCTGGGTGAACTCGCCGGGATTCGCGCGGCGGGCGCCGAGCTCGAGTGCCCGCGACACGAGCGCCTCGATCACCACCGGCCCGCCATGGCCCTGGAGCTCGAGCACGTGCTCGCCGGTATAGGAGGCGGGCGCGGGAAAGAATACCGCCAGTCCCGCATCGATCGGCTCCTTAGCCGCATCGAGAAAGCGCGCGAAGGTCAGATGGCGCGGCAGCGGCAGGTCGCCGAGCAGCACCGCGGCGAGCTCCGGCACCTTCGGGCCCGACAGCCGCACGATGCCCACACCGCCTCGTCCCGGAGGCGTCGCTGCGGCCACGATGGTATCGGTGCGTGTCATGCGGGTGAGGTCCGCCGCGTGGGGAACGGCGCCCGAGGGCGAAGGCTAGCGCCGCAGGCGCGGCGCGTCATCCTCGAGGGTCAGCTCTTGCCCGCCGCGACCAGCGGCGCGACGCGGCGGTTGATATTCCACTGCTGGGCGATCGAGAGAATGGTGTTCGTCACCCAGTAGAGCACCAGTCCCGCCGGAAAGAAGGCGAAGGTCACGGACATGACGAGCGGCATGATCATGAACACCTTGGCCTGCACCGGGTCCGGGGGCGCGGGATTGAGCTTGTACTGCACGAACATCGCGGCCGCCATGATGGCCGGCAGGATGTACAGCGGGTCGTGCGAGGACAGGTCGTGGATCCACAGCGCGAACGGCGCCTGGCGCATCTCCGCGCTCTCGAGTATTGCCCAGTAGAAGGCGATGAACACCGGGATCTGAATGACGATCGGCAGGCAGCCGGCGACCGGGTTGACCTTCTCGCGCTTGTAGAGCTCCATCATCGCCCGGCCGAGCTTCTCGCGGTCGTCGGCGTAGGTCTCCTGCAGATTCTTGATGCGCGGCTGCAGCGCCTTCATCTTCGCCATCGAGCGGCCGCTCGCCTCCGACAGCGGGTAGAAGATCAGCTTGAGGAGGAAGGTCACCAGGATGATCGCGACACCCCAGTTGCCGGTCGCCTTGTGCACGAAGTTCAGCGCGTGGAACAGCGGCCGCGCGAGGAACCACAGCCGGCCATAGTCCGCGACGCGGAACAGCTCGGGCGAGGTCGCCTCGAGCTCCGCCTGGAGCTTCGGCCCGATGAACAGCGTCTGGCTGAAAGCGGAAGTCTCCCCGGGCGCGATCGTCTGCACGGGGCCGCTGGCGGCGAAGCGGAACTGCTCGCCCGAGACCTTGAGCGTGACGCGGTACGGGATCCCGGCGGGCGGGACGATGGCGCTCACGAAGTAATGCTGGAGCGCGGCAATCCAGCCGTTGGTCACGTCGAGCGCGAGATTGCTGTCCTTGTCGTCGGTCACATTCAGGGTGCGGTACTTGCCGCCGTCCCACAGCGCCGGTCCGTGGAAGGCGTAGCTGTCGGTGTTGAAATACGAGCGCTTGGTGGGCGGGTCGTTGCGCAGGATCTGCGCGTAGGCCTGCGCCTTCCACACGGCGGTGCTGCCGTTGTGCACCTGATAGTCGAGGTCGATGCGATAGCTGCCGCGGTGAAAAACGTAGCTCTTGGTGACGCTGACACCGTTGTCGCCGTGCCACGTGAGCGGCACGCGCAGCTCACTGCCCCGATCGAGCGTGTAGCGGTCCTGCTCGCTCGCATAGCTCGCGACGTGCGTCGGATAGGGCTCGCTCCCGGGGCCCGTGAGGCCCGACTGCAGCTCGTAGAGCGTTCGTGGCTCGTCGTGGTTCTCGAGCCGTACCGGCGCCGCCTCCCCCTTGACCTTCGGATACTGCGGCAGGTCGACCTGCACGATCGTGCCGCCGCGGGTGCTGATCTCAACGTCGAGCACGTCGGTGTGCACGCGCACGACGGCTGCGGCCTCACCCGGCGCAGCCGCAGCAGGTGTCGCGGCCGCGGCGGACGCTGTCGCGGCGGGCGCGGCGGCGGGCTCGCTCCCCGGTGCCTGCGGCGCGGCGCCCGGAGCTGACTCCGGCACCTGGTCTGCGAGCGGGTTGGCAGCGGTCGCCGCGTGACCGTCGGCGGTCGCGGCCGCCTGGCTCGGCGTCGCGGGCGCCGCAAAGTCCTTCATCCACGCCTCGTAGTCGAGCAGCAGGATCAGGGCGAGCGCGCCCCAGAGAAAGATGCGCGGGTTAGCGGTCATGGACATGATGTGCGCACAGCCTCGCGTGTGGCGGCGGCAGCGGATCGAAGCCGCCTTCGTGCCAGGGGTGGCAGCGCGCCAGGCGCCGCACGCCGAGCCAGCCGCCCTTGAGCACGCCAAAGCGCAGCACGGCCTCGAGGGTGTACTGCGAGCAGGACGGATAGAAGCGGCAGCGCGGACCCAGCAGCGGCGAGAGCGTCAGCTGGTACGCCCGGATCGCAGCGGTGATGAGACGGCGCATCACGGGCTCAGGCGTCCGCGAGCTTGCGCCACAGCGCTTCGAGGCTCGCGCGCAGTGCGCCCGCGGCGGCCGCGCGCGCCGGCGGCCGCGCGCCCACGATGAGATCGAGTGCCGGGAGCGAACTCTGGTGCACCCGGAAGGACTCGCGAATGATGCGTCGCAGGCGATTGCGCGGCACCGCGCCGCCCGCCGCCCGTACAGCAACCGCGAGCCCGAGGCGCGGCGCCCCTAAATCGTTCCGTAGTGCAATCACCGTGAAAAATCCATCCCCCAGGCGCCGCCCGCGTGCATAAGCGGCGTCGAAATCGCTCTTGCGCCGCAGCCGAAGTTGCGCCGGCAGAGTGAGCCGCCCTTGCATCGGGCCCTTGATGAAACCTTCGTAGGATGGGTGGCGCGCGCTCGGGGTTGCCTCGCAAAGCGCAGCCAGTCCAGCTCGTTAGGGTATCAGCTTGTGGCGGCCCTTGGCGCGGCGGCGCGCGAGTACTTTGCGGCCGCCCTTGGTGGCCATGCGCGCACGGAACCCGTGGGTGCGCTTGCGGCGCACTTTGCTCGGCTGATAGGTACGCTTCATACCGCGGGCTCCGTAGGACTCTTAAGCCGGATAAAAAAGGGCGGCAAGGCTAAGCCGTTGAGCGCCAAGGTGTCAATACAGCGGCAGGTGCGCGCCGCGCGCGTGCACGGGCCGCGTGAGTCTTCAGCGCACGCGCCGATCGGTATAGACTTCACGCCCTTTTCCTCTTCGACACCCTGACACAAGACGCGGAGGCAGCGCGCGGTGGAAGCTTCGCTTTGGACTCGCTGCATGGGCGCGTTGGAGGCAGAGCTTCCGGAGCAGCAGTTCAATACCTGGGTGCGGCCGCTGCAGGCGATGGAAGGCCACGGCGCGCTGAAGCTGTTCGCGCCGAATCGCTTCGTGGTCGACTGGGTGAATGCCCATCTGCTGCCACGCATCGGCGAACTGCTGCGCGATGGGGCATCCGGAGATGCGCCGATCATCACCGTGGAAGTCGGCTCGCGCAGCCAGACGCTGCGCGGCGCGCCGGCGGCCGCCGAGAGTGCCGCTCGTGCCCGCCCGGCCGAGGGCCTGGTGGTGGGCGCGCGCATCAATGCCGACTTCACCTTCGGTAGTTTCGTCGAGGGCAAGAGCAATCAGCTCGCCAAGGCGGCATCGCTCCAGGTGGCGGAGAATCCCGGCCGCGCCTACAACCCGCTGTTTCTCTACGGCGGCGTCGGCCTCGGCAAGACGCACCTCATGCACTCGATCGCGCACCTCATCAAGGAGAACGACCCGGAGGCGCGCATCGCCTACGTGCACTCCGAGCGCTTCGTCAGCGACATGGTGCGGGCGCTGCAGCACAACTCGATGAATGAGTTCAAGACGGCCTACCGCTCGCTGAATGCGCTGCTGATCGATGACATCCAGTTCTTCGCCGGCAAGGAGCGCTCGCAGGAGGAGTTCTTCCACACCTTCAACGAGCTGCTCGAGGGCCAGCACCAGGTGATCCTCTCCTGCGACCGCTATCCGAAGGAGGTGGAGGGTCTCGAGGAGCGCCTCAAGTCGCGCTTCGGCTGGGGTCTCACGGTCGCGATCGAGCCGCCGGAGCTCGAGACCTGCGTGGCCATCCTCATGACCAAGGCGCGCACCGCCGGCGTCGAGCTGCCCGAGGAAGTGGCGTTCTTCATTGCCAAGCGCATCCGCTCCAACGTGCGTGAGCTGGAGGGGGCGCTGCGCCGCGTGATGGCGAATTCGCGCTTCACCGGCCGGCCGATCACGCTGGAGTTCACCAAGGAAGCGCTCAAGGATCTGCTGTCGCTGCAGGCCAAGCTGGTCACGATCGACAACATCCAGAAGACGGTCGCCGACTACTACAAAGTGCGCATGGCGGACCTGCTGTCCAAGCGCCGCAGTCGCTCGGTTGCGCGTCCGCGCCAGGTCGCGATGGCGCTCGCCAAGGAGCTCACCAGCCACAGCCTGCCGGAGATCGGCGATGCCTTCGGCGGGCGCGATCACACCACCGTGCTGCACGCCTGCAAGCGCATCAAGGATCTGCGCGACCTCGAGCAGCGCATGAAGGAAGACTACTCAAACCTGTTAAGAACCCTTGCGGGATGAGGCCGCAGGCCTGTGAATTTTCTGTGGACGAAGTTGGGGATAAAGTTACACACAGGCCGCACACAGCTCGCGGGCAGCTCGCCCCGGAACTGCTAGACCAAGGTTGCGCTGCAAAGTCCTGGCCGGGCGTGGAAAATACTCTTATGCCCGCAATCCCCAGGCTCTACTGCCTCTATAACTAAAGATTCAACCTGGTGAGAGATCGATAGAGAGTGACCCATATGAAGCTGACTGCCACGCGCGAAGATATTCTCACCCCGCTGCAAAGCGTCATCGGAGTCGTCGAGCGTCGGCAGACCATGCCGGTGCTCGCGAACGTGCTGCTCGCCGCGCGTGACAATCGATTGAGCGTAACCGGAACTGATCTCGAGGTGGAGCTCGTCGCGACCAGCCAGGTGAACGTGCAGCAAGCCGGCGATATCACCGTACCGGGACGCAAGCTCCTCGATATCTTTCGCTCATTGCCCGAGAAAACCAGTGTGCAGCTCAGTACCGAGGGTGAGCGCGTGTCACTGCGCGGTGGCCGCAGCCGCTTCACACTGTCGAGCCTTCCAGCGGCGGAATTCCCGCTGGTGGAGGAGATCAACGCGCAGCAGACCTTGAGCGTCTCGCAGGGAGAATTCCGGCGCCTCATCGACAAGACGCACTTCTCGATGGCGCAGCAGGACGTGCGTTATTACTTGAACGGCATGCTGCTCGAGACCGATGGCAAGACACTGCGCGCGGTTGCGACCGACGGTCATCGGCTCGCGCTGTGCGAAATCGAGCTCAGCGCCAAGGCCAAGAGCAGCCAGCAGGTGATCGTGCCGCGCAAAGGGGTGCTCGAGCTACAGCGAATCCTCGGAACTGAGGGAAATCTCGAGCTGGCTGTCGGAACAAATCACGTTCGCGCCCAGATCGGCGACATTCGCTTCACTTCGAAGCTAATTGACGGTCGTTTCCCGGAATATGGTCGGGTGATTCCCGCTAATCCGGGCCGAATGGTGGAAGCGGAGCGTGAGTCGCTCAAGCTGGCATTGCAGCGAACCGCAATTCTCTCGAACGAGAAGTACCGGGGAATTCGCCTCACGGCTCGTCCGGGACTGCTGATGATCCAGGCTCATAACCCCGAGCAGGAAGAAGCGGAGGATCAGGTGGAGGTGAACTACCAGGGCGAGGAAGTCGAGATCGGCTTCAACGTGAATTACCTCCTAGATGCTCTGGGCGCCATCGATGGCGACAAGGTAGAGATCGGCCTGACGGATTCAAATAACAGCTGCCTGATCCACGCGCCTGGAATAACCCACACCAAGTACGTCGTGATGCCGATGCGGCTCTGACCGCCGGCACGACCGCAGTCGGCATCGGAGGCAGCTGATGCTGCCCCCCCAAGGGCGGCAAGGTTCCACGTGAATCAGGCCGGGTGAGCCGGCTCAGATCCGGTAGCAAGCCAGGCTCATCCGGCGAAGACGCCGGAGCCCCGGTCCATACCGGTCGGTCGAAGCTTCCCGGGAGCGGATCGATGATCGACCATGTGAGTATCGCAGTCGCGGACCTTGGGCATTCCTCGCTGTCCTTGCGGGAAAGAGCGGCGCTCGAGTCCGCGCGCTCCGTGCAGCTGCCGTGAAAGCCGGTGCAATCGGCAACGAAGCACCTGGTCGCAGCACCGCCGGCGGTGCTCGCAGCGGCCACCCAGCCGACTGCTGCGCCGGGTTCCCCATTGATCCGGGGGCACCAACATTCGCGAGGGCCAGGGTCTCTACAAGTCACCTGCCTGCAGGCTGGAGAGCCTCACAGTGGCCCGGGGTGTGTGGCGAGGCGCCTGCGCGCCGATGGCGAGAGTGCGGGCTACCAAGGTGACCTGTCAGGCTCCCAGCCGTCCCATGGGGCGTGGTGGATCGCTTGGTTCCACGTGGAACATGCTTGACCGGCCGGCATACGATGGCCGGATCCAGATAGCGTTAGGCGTCCTCCGCCACGAGGCTGACACCGGCGGTAAAGGCCCCAATGAGCCTTAGGCAACTCACCGTCACCAATCTCCGCTGCATCGAGCAGGCCGAGCTCGAGGTGCCTTCGGGACTGACTCTCATCTGGGGCGGCAATGGGTCCGGGAAGACCTCGCTCCTTGAGGCCATGTTCCTGCTGGGACGTGGACGATCGTTCCGTACGCGCAACACAGAGCGCCTAATAAGGCGTGGACAGGATCACCTGCGCGTCATTGGGCGTGTTGGTGCGGCCTTGGAGGCCAGCACGGTCGTGGGATTCGAGCTCGCCCGCGACGGGGTTACGGCACGAGTTGGCGGCCGGGCGGCGAGCTCGCTCGCGGAGCTGTCCCAAGCCTTTCCCGTGCAGGTAATCGAGCCAGGCGTCCACCGGCTCGTTGAAGAAGGTGGGTTCAGCCGGCGGCGGTGGATGGACTGGGCGGTGTTCCACGTGGAACCTCAGTTCGTGGAAGCCTGGACGCGCTACACCCGCGCCCTCAAGCAACGCAACGCGGCCCTCAAAACCGATGCGGCCCATGCTCCCATCTGGGACTCGGAGTTGGCGCGGCTCGGCGAGGCGATCTCGCGGTCCCGGGAGCGATTGCTCGATGCGCTCGATCCGTACTGGCAGGAAGCCGTGGGCGCCCTGAGCGGGCTTCCCGTCGAGCTGCATTACCTGCGCGGCTGGACTCAGGAGCATTCGCTTCTCGAGGCACTCGGGGCCTCTCGCTCTCGCGATGAGCTGCGCCATCTCACGCACGCCGGACCGCACCGCGCGGACGTCGCGGTGCGCCTGCATGGAAAGCCCGCTCGTGAAGTGCTGTCGCGCGGGCAGCAGAAACTGGTCGCGGTGGCGATGACGCTCGCACAGCTGCGATTCCTGCAGGCGACCACCGAGACGACTCCGACGCTGCTTCTCGATGATCCCGCGGCGGAGCTCGACGCTGAGCATCTGGAGCGCTTTATCGCCCAGGTCTCGCGCCTTCGATGTCAGCTCGTTGTGACCTCGTTGCACGCCGAATCGCGTCTTTTTGGCTCACCGGAGAGGACGTTTCACATGGATCAGGGGAGGGTCCAGCCGGTATAATGTCGTGTCACAAAACCGAGTCGCTTCATGGCCTCAGACGACGTCTACGATTCCAGTAAAATCAAAGTCTTAAAGGGTCTTGATGCGGTGCGGAAACGCCCCGGAATGTACATCGGTGACACCGACGACGGCACCGGGTTGCATCACATGGTTTTCGAGGTCGTCGATAACTCCATCGACGAGTCCTTGGCCGGTCACTGCGACCGCATAATCGTCACCATCCACGCCGACGAGTCGGTCACCGTGTCCGATAACGGGCGCGGCATCCCTGTGGATATCCACCCCGAAGAGGGGCGCTCGGCGGCCGAAGTCATCATGACGGTGCTGCACTCGGGCGGAAAGTTCGACGATAGCTCCTACAAGGTCTCAGGCGGCCTGCACGGCGTCGGCGTGTCGGTCGTGAATGCGCTGTCGGACTATCTGCAGCTCACCATCGCGCGCGACGGCAAGCTCCATCGCCAGGAGTATCACCTCGGCGAGCCGGCGGCGCCGCTCGGAGCGATCGGCGAGACGCACGAGCGCGGCACGGTGATCCGCTTTAAGCCGAGCTCAAAGATCTTTACCAACATTCAGTTCCACTACGAGATTCTCGCCAAGCGATTGCGCGAGCTGTCGTTCCTGAATTCCGGCGTGCGCATCGAGCTCATCGACGAGCGCGAGGGCAAGAGCGATGTGTTCGCGCACGCCGGCGGATTACAGGCGTTCGTGAAGTACCTGAATCGCACGCGCACGCCGATCCACGAGTCGGTGTTCTGGTTTCGCACTCAGGACGGACCGGTGTCGGTGGAAGTGGCGCTGCAGTGGAACGACTCCTACCAGGAGTCGATGTACTGCTACACCAACAACATCCCGCAAAAAGACGGCGGCACACATCTCGCCGGTTTTCGCAGTGCACTCACGCGCACGCTGAATGACTACGTGGAGAAGGAATTATCGGGAAAAAAGGACAAAATCCCGATGACCGGCGACGATGCGCGCGAGGGGCTCACCGCGATTCTCTCGCTCAAGCTCCCTGATCCGAAGTTCTCCTCGCAGACCAAGGACAAGCTCGTGTCCTCCGAGGTGAAGGGCATCGTCGAGAACGCGGTCGGCACCAAGCTGCAGGAATTCCTGCTCGAGCACCCCTCGGAGGCGCGCCTGATCGTCGCCAAGATGGTGGAGGCGGCGCGCGCGCGCGAGGCGGCACGCAAGGCGCGCGAGATGACGCGTCGCAAGGGCGCGCTCGACATCGCCGGACTCCCCGGCAAGCTCGCCGACTGTCAGGAGAAGGACCCGGCGCTCTCCGAGATCTTCATCGTCGAGGGCGATTCCGCCGGCGGCTCCGCCAAGCAGGGGCGCGACCGGCGCACGCAGGCGATCCTGCCGTTGAAGGGCAAGATCCTCAACGTCGAGCGCGCGCGCTTCGACAAGATGCTGTCCTCGGCCGAGGTCGGTACGCTCATCACCGCGCTCGGCACCGGCATCGGGCGCGACGATTTCGACATCACCAAGCTGCGCTATCACCGCATCTGTCTCATGACAGATGCCGACGTCGACGGTAGTCACATCCGCACGCTCCTCCTCACGTTCTTCTACCGGCAGATGCCCGAGCTCATCGAGCGCGGCCACATCTACATCGCGCAGCCGCCGCTCTACAAGATCAAGCGTGGCAAGCAGGAGTCCTACGTCAAGGACGACGCCGAGCTGAATCGTCTGCTGCTCAACACCGCGCTCGAGAGCGCCCAGCTGCACGTGAATGCCGGCGCGCCGCCGTTGTCGGGATCGGCGCTCGAGTTGCTGGCGAGGAAGTACATGGAGGTGCAGGCAATCATCCGGCGCTGGTCACGCCGCTATGACGATCGCCTGCTCGAGCAGCTCATCTACATGCCGGAAGTGACGCCGGCCGAGTTCGACCGCGTCGACTGGCTGCGTGGCTGGGTGCAGGAGCTGAACGAGCGGCTGAACGCGCTCGCCGACGGCACGCGCACCTATCGCGTGGAGCTGCGCGCCGCAGGTGCGGGTCAGGCCGCGCGCGTCATCGTGCACAAGACCGAACACGGCACCGCGGGCCACAAGCACCTGCCGCGCGAGTTCTTCGAGTCGGCCGAATATCAGCGCATCGCCGATCTCGCGCGCACGCTCGCGGGGCTGATCGGCGAGGGCGCGTTCGTCACCCGCGGCGGCGATCGTCAGGAGGTCGGCTCGTTCAAGGAAGCGATGAAGTGGCTGCTCGACCAGGCGAAGAAAGGCCAGACCATCCAGCGCTATAAGGGACTCGGCGAGATGAATCCGGAGCAGCTCTGGGAGACGACCATCAATCCCGAGACGCGCCGTCTGATGCAGGTGAAGATCGACGACGCGGTCACCGCCGACGATATCTTCACGACGCTCATGGGAGACCAGGTCGAGCCGCGGCGCGAGTTCATCGAGAAGAACGCGCTGTCGGTGACCAATCTCGACATCTGAGCCGGTCCGAGGCCGGTTGTCTCGGAAACTGCAACAGACGATACCGGTGCTGTTCCAATGACTCATTAGTGAGTCAGTCAGGACACCAGCCCGGGTCCTGAGCGATGGCAGAAATATGGTAGTATTCCCGAATGGAAAAGGGAGTATTACCCGATGTTGGTATGGCGCCGGGCAGCGGCGCCTCGTTCGCGCTTCGCCGCAGCGAAGTAGACGCGCGGCTGCTCAAGCTGTTCGACGATCCTTCGATCCGGCGAACCCTCGGCGGGCGGCAGAAGCTCGATCTTCCGGACCTCGCGCAGCGCGTCTCAGCGGAGCTCGAGGGAGGGCGCCGCACCGCGCCCGTGGATGCCCTGTCGGTTCACCGGCGGCTGGTGAAGGGACTGCCGGGGGTGGCGCTGTTCGTCTCCTCGGCCCTGGCATTCGACTCGCTCACCGAGGCGCTGCCGTTCTTCGATGTCACGGCGAAGACCGCGCGAGCGAAGCTCGAGTCCTCGCTGTCACCGGCCGAGGGCGACCAGGCGCTGCGCCTCGCGCGGGCGGCCACACTCGCAGGCGAGCTCCTCGGCTCGGCCGACGAGGGGCGCCGTTATCTTCATACGGCCAACTTCGCTCTCGGTGGTGCGACGCCGCTCGAGCTCCTGAAGACCGGTTACGGCGAGCCGCTGGTGCTCGAGGAGCTGCAGGCGCAGGCGGCGGGCGGACCGGTGTGAGACTGTATCGCGCCCGCGCCTGGCGCGGCGGCGCGGACGACTTCAACGCGCTCGATGCGACCGGCTCGGTCGCAGGTCCCCTCGGCTGGCGTTTCAACGATCCGGTCACGCCCATCCTCTACACCGCCGAGCGCGAGGCGCTCGCGGTACTGGAGGTCGCGGTGCGACCGGGCTGGGAAACGGTGCGCGAGGTGCTGATCGCGCCGATCGACATTCCGGACGACTCCATCGCCGAGCTCGGGGAGCTGGGGATCGACTTACCCGCGGACTGGAACGCGCGGCCGGCGGCGCCCGCAGCGCGCGACATCGCGCGCCGCTTTCTCGACACCGCCACGCAGCGCACGCCGCGACCGCTCGGCCTCAAGGTGCCGTCGGTCTTAAGCTCATCCGACTACAACGTGCTGCTGGATCCCGCCGGCGGCGCCTCTTATCACGCCCGCCCGCTACAGCGCCTGCCGTTCAAGGCGCTGCTCTCCATCCGCTCCTGAAGAGCCTGCGCGGCGGCCGCGCCCGCTAGGGCGGCATGAGGCGCTTCACCGTCGCCTCGACCCACGCCTGCACTTCCTCGTTGAACTCGCGCGCGTCGCGCCCGGCTGGATTCATCGCCGGCCCGATCACGACGCGTACCGTGCCGGGCTTTTTCATCAGTCCGCGCCGCGGCCAGTAATGGCCCGCGTTGTGCGCCACCGGCACGATGAGCCGCCCGCCCTCGATTGCGAGCAGTGTGCCGCTCACGCCGTAACGGCGCGTCTCGCCGGCGGGCATGCGCGTGCCCTCAGGAAAAATCATCACCCAGTCGCCCTCGGCGAGCCGCTCCCTGCCCTGTGCGATCACCTGCGCGACCGCGGTGCTGCCCGACCTGCGATCAATCGCGATCGCGTGCATCTGCTGCACGCCGATGCCGACCACCGGGATCCACAGCAGCTCGCGCTTCAGCACCCACACCTGGCGCGGAAACACCACCATCATTGCCAGCGTCTCCCACGACGAGGAGTGCTTCCACAAGGCGATGTGGCAACCCTCAGGGAGCGGCGCGCCCTCGATGCGATAGTCGAGTCCGCAGCTCCACTTCAGCACCCACAGCAGGCTCGCCGCCCAGCCGCGTGCCAGCACGAAGCGGCGCGGAAAGGGCAGCACCGCACACGCCAGCACGAAGCCGATGGCGTAGACGAAGGTCCAGAGGAACAGGAACCCGGTGAAGAACAGCGACCCCAGGAACTGCAGCGGCGGCGGCCGATAGCGCCCGCGGTCCGTGGCTCTTTCCGATGCGGCGGTCAACCTGGCAGTCGCGACAGATCCGCGACCCCGCCGAAGAGTGCCTGCAGCTGCGCAAGGAGACTGAGGCGATTGGCGCGCAGCGCCGGATCCTCGTCCATGACCATCACCTGGTCGAAGAACGCGTCGACCGCCGGGCGCAGCTGCGCGAGTCGACCTAAGGCGCCGGTGTACTCACGCCGCGCGGTGGCCTCTGCGACGGTATCGCGGAGCGAGCGCATCAAGTCGAACAGCCGCACCTCGGCAGCCTCGCGCAGCCGGGCGACGTCGACCTCGGCGTGCGGCGCCGCCTGCGCCTTGCGCAGGATGTTACTGATGCGCTTGTTGGCGGCCGTGAGGCTGCCCGCCTCGGGGAGCGCGAGAAAGGCACGCAGGGCTTTCAGGCGCGCGTCGAAGTCGAGCGGCGAGGCGGGGCGCGTCGCGAGCACCGCATCGAACATCTCGCTGGTCACGGCGACGAGTCCTAAGGCTGCGGCCGCACCCGGCCCTTCCAGGTAATAGGCTCGCAGCCGCTCCATGAGGAAGTCGTACACCTCGGTGATGACCTGCTCCGCCGTCTGCGCGGCCTGCCCCCCGGCCGCGCCGCCGCGGCCGCGCGCGCCGGCGGCCTGCACCGAGGCGCCCGAGCGGATGCGCTCGATGTCGGCGCGCACCGCCGTCACCGCCTGCCTCAGGCAGCTACTCAGGTCGAGATCGAGGTGTTTCTCGATGAGGATGCGCTGCACGCCAAGCGCTGCACGGCGCAGCGCGAACGGGTCCTTGGCGCCCGTCGGCTTCTCGCCGATCGCGAATATCCCGGCGAGCGTGTCGAGCTTGTCGGCGATCGCGAGCGTAAGTCCTGCGGCACTGAAGGGCAGCTCATCGCCCGCTGAGCGCGGCAGGTAATGCTCGCGGATCGCGGCGGCGACCTCGCCGGGCTCGCCGTCCGCGCTCGCGTAGTAGCTGCCCATCACACCCTGGAGCTCGGGGAACTCCCCGACCATTGCGGTCAGCAGGTCGCACTTGCAGAGCTCGGCCGCGCGCTGCGCCTCCTCGCGCCCGGCGCCCGTGGTCGCCGCGATCGCCGCCGTGAGCGCGCGCACCCGGCGCGTTTTGTCACCCACAGAGCCGAGCCGCGCCTCGAACGTCACGGCATCGAGCGCTCGAGCGCGCTGGCTGAGCGGCTGGCGGCGGTCCTGCTCCCAGAAGAACGCGGCGTCGGCCAGGCGCGGGCGCACCACGCGCTCATTGCCGGCGCGCACCTTTGCAGGCTCGCGGCTCTCGATGTTGCTGACGGCGATGAAGGCAGGGAGCAGCCGCCCGCGAGCGTCCTCGAGCGGAAAGTAGCGCTGGTGGTCCTCGAGGGTCGCGGTGAGCACCTCGCGCGGCAGGCTGAGGAAGCGCTCCTCGAAGTGACCCGCGAGTGCCACCGGCCACTCAGTGAGCGCCGTGACCTCATCGAGCAGCGCCGCACCGATCACGGCCTTCCCGGTGAGGCGCTTGGCGAGACTCATCACCTGGGTGCGGATGCGCTCGCGGCGTGCCGCGAAGGAAGCGATCACGAAGCCGCGCTCGGCGAGCGTGCGCTCGTAGCGGTCGGGAGCCGCAACCTTGAGCGGCCGCGGCGCGTGGAAGCGATGACCGCGGGTGTCGCGCCCGCTCTGCGTCTCGAGCAGCGTCGCGCGCACCAGCTCCGCGCCGTAGAGCATGACGACCCAGTGCACCGGGCGCACGAACAGCGCCGTGCCCGCGCCCCAGTGCATGCGGCGCGGGATCGGCAGCGCCTCGAGCGCGCCAGCCACGAGCCCCGGGAGTAGCTCGAGCGTGTGCGCACCGGCTCGGGTGCCGGTGAAATACAGGAACGTCCCCTTGCCTTCCTCGATGCGCTCAAGCTTCTCGACCGTGGTGCCGCAGCTCGCGGCGAAGGCCTGCGCCGCGCGCGTCGGCGCGCCGGCGGAATCGAACGCCGCCGAGAGCGGCGGCCCCTTGCGGCGCAGCTGCTGCGTCGGCTGCCCGGGAGCGAGGCGCTTCACCCACACCGCGAGCCGCCGCGGGGTCGCGTAGCCGACGGCCTCACCGTGCTCGAGTCCCGCTTTATCAAGGCCCGCGACGATGAGCGCCACCAGTGACTGCTGCAATCCGGGCAGCGCCTGCGGCGGCAGCTCCTCGGTGCCGATCTCGAAGAGGAAGTCCCGCGTGGCGGCGTCCGCGTCCGCGCGCTTGGCCGGCGGATGCTTCACGGCCCGCGCGCGCGTGCTGGCCCCGGCTGACCTCACCGCCTTCATGCCGCGCCCTTCAGCAGCGGAAAGCCGAGCGCCTCGCGGCTCTCTAAATAGCTGCGCGCCACGGCGCTCGCGAGGGTGCGCACCCGCAGAATGTAGCGCTGGCGCTCGGTCACCGAGATGGCGCGGCGCGCGTCCAGCAGGTTGAAGGTATGCGAAGCCTTGAGCACCTGCTCGTAGGCAGGCAACGCCAGCCTCGCAGCCAGCAGCCGCTGGCACTCGCGCTCGTGATCCTCGAAATGCCGCAGCAGCACCGCGACGTCCGCGTGCTCGAAGTTGTAGGCCGACTGCTCGACTTCGTTCTGCTGGAACACGTCGCCGTAGCTGATGCGCCCGCCCGGCGTCTCGGTCACGACGATGTCGTAGATGCTCTCGACCCCCTGCAGGTACATCGCGAGCCGCTCGAGGCCGTAGGTGATCTCGCCCGTGACCGGGCGGCAGTCGAGACCTCCCACCTGCTGGAAGTAGGTGAACTGCGTCACCTCCATGCCATTCAGCCACACCTCCCACCCCAGGCCCCAGGCGCCGAGCGTGGGCGACTCCCAGTTGTCCTCGACGAAGCGCACGTCGTGCACGAGCGGATCGAGGCCGAGAGCTGCCAGGCTCCCCAGGTAGAGATCGAGGATCTCGAGCGGCGAGGGTTTGATCACCACCTGGTACTGGTAGTAGTGCTGCAGGCGGAAGGGATTCTCGCCGTAGCGCCCGTCGGTCGGACGGCGGGACGGCTGCACGTAGGCGGCGCTCCAGGGCTCCGGTCCCACCGCGCGCAGGAACGTCGCCGTGTGGAACGTGCCGGCGCCGACCTCCATGTCGTAAGGCTGCAGGATCACGCAGCCCCGCGAGGACCAGTACTCCTGCAGCGCGAAGATCAGTCCCTGGAAGGTGCGCGGCGCGCGACCGATTTTCATCGTCGGATCCGAGACGTAAAAGAGCGCGCGAGTATAAGACGCGCACCGCTCCCGCTGCGCTTCGCCGCGCCTGAGGGGTGGGCAGTCCAGCTCCCTTCCCTGAAGGTGCGCCGGCCTACGCACCAACATTGTGCATCGACGGGCACGGACCCAGAATTCGTCTGAGCGCCCCTGTTGCACGCACCTTCAGGGTGCAATAATGCTCCCGGGCCGCACCTAAATGGTGCAAACCACCTGCAGTTTGGCGGATAACTGATTGATTTTCCGGACCTGTGAACGTGGCACAGGCCCTGCAAAGACCCTGGAACCTGAAGAGGCGGCCGTCCCCTCAAGATCCCCCTTTCTTCGGAGGCGCTATGACACCGAGTGATGTTCTGAAGCTCATCAAGGAAAAGCAGGCGAAGTTCGCGGATCTGCGCTTCACCGACACGCGCGGCAAAGAGCAGCACGTGACGATCCCGGCGCGCCTCGTCGACGAGGACTTCTTCCGCGACGGCAAGATGTTCGACGGCTCGTCGATCGCCGGATGGAAGGGGATCAACGAGTCGGACATGATCCTCATGCCCGAGGCCAACACCGCGATCATCGATCCGTTCTTCGAAGAGACGACGGTCGACATCCGCTGCGACGTGATCGAGCCGACGACCATGCAGGGCTACGAGCGCGACCCGCGCTCGCTCGCCAAGCGCGGTGAGGCGTATCTGAAGTCCACCGGCATCGCCGAGTACGCGCTGTTCGGGCCGGAGAACGAGTTCTTCATCTTCGACAGCGTGCGCTTCGGCAACGAGATGCACGGCTCGTTCTACTCGATCGACTCGGTGCAGGGCGCGTGGAATTCGCAGCGCGACTACCAGGAGGGCAACAAGGGTCACCGTCCCGGCATCAAGGGCGGCTACTTCCCGGTGCCGCCGGTGGATGCGTTCCAGGATATCCGCTCGGCGATGTGTCTGGCGCTGGAAGAGATGGGGCTCAAGGTCGAGGTACATCACCACGAGGTGGCGACCGGCGGCCAGTCCGAGATCGGTGTTGGCGCCGGCACGCTGGTGCAGAAGGCCGACCAGGTGCAGATCCTCAAGTACTGCGTGCACAACGTCGCCCACGGCTACGGCAAGACCGCCACCTTCATGCCCAAGCCCCTGGTGGGCGACAACGGCAACGGCATGCACGTACACCAGTCGCTGCAGAAAGAGGGCCGGGCGCTGTTCGCCGGCGACAAGTACGGCGGGCTGTCGGATCTCGCGCTCTACTACATCGGCGGCATCATCAAGCACGCCAAGGCGCTGAATGCGATCACCAACCCCGGCACCAACAGCTACAAGCGCCTGGTGCCCGGCTTCGAGGCGCCGACGCTGCTCGCCTACTCGGCGCGCAACCGCTCGGCCTCGATCCGCATCCCGTGGGTGTCGAACCCCAAGGCGCGGCGCATCGAGGTGCGTTTCCCCGACTCCTGCGCCAACCCCTACTTCGCGTTCGCGGCGATGATGATGGCGGGGCTCGATGGCATCCAGAACAAGATCCATCCCGGCGAGCCCGCCGACAAGGATCTCTACGACCTCGAGCCCGAGGAGGCGAAGGACATCCCGACCGTATGCCACTCGCTCGACATGGCGCTCGAGCATCTCGACCGCGATCGCGAGTTCCTCACCCGCGGGGGCGTGTTCACCAACGACGTGATCAATGCGTACATGGGGCTGAAGCTCCAGGAGATCACCAAGTTCCGCATGTCTACGCACCCGGTGGAGCTGGAGCTGTACTACAGCTGCTGAACTGAAAGCTGATGAGGCGATCGCCGTCCGCGCGCTCCGCGCCCGCTGCCTCCGGCTCCCGCTTGAGCCGGGCGGCGGGCTCGCGGACGGCGTTGCAGGCGCGGCCGGGACTCAAGGAGCGCGCACCACTGCGCACTCCGCGACTCGGGCTTTTGTCTCCACCGTCCGCGCGGGCTATGCTCGGCTCACATGCGCCGAATTGCATTTACCTTAATATCGCTCGCCTGCTCAGTGGCGCTCGCCACCACCGTGTACAAGTGGGTCGACGAGAACGGTGTGGTCCATTACAGCGACCAGCCGCACCCGAACGCGCAGAAGCTGCAGATCGAGGGCGTGCAGACCTACTCCTCGAAGTCGGCCGCGGCCCACGCTCCCGCCGCTTCCGAGCCGGAGACCCAGGCCGAGCCCGCCCAGTCCTACCGCGGTTGCGCGATCGCACAGCCGCTCGATCAGCAGAATCTGCAGAACGCCCAGTCGGTGTTCATCCGCGTGCAGACCGATCCGCAGGTCCGCCGCGGCGACCAGATCTTCATCACCATGGACGGCACGGCCCTGAACGGCGGCCAGGCCACGGGGATGAGCTTCAACGTGACGCCGATCGATCGCGGCGCGCACACCGTCCAGGCGCAGGTGAAAGACACCAACGGCCAGACGCTCTGCCAGACGCCGGCCATCACCTTCTACGTGCAGCAGCCGAACCTGTTCACTCCCGGAGTCAACGCCGAGCCCGGCAACGGGCCGCCGCCCAAACCGCGCTGACAGCTGCGAGTCTCGCGGCGCGCACCTTTTGCCCGCCGCCCCCGAGTTCTTCGCGCCATGGTGGCTGAGTACCGCGGCCCATCCGCGCTGTCGCACTTCGATCCCGCGGAGCTCCTGGACGCGCTGTCGACCGGGATCCTGATGCTGGACGCGCAGCTGTGCCCGATCTACGCCAACGTCGCGGCCCAGGACCTGCTCGCCTTCAGCCTCAACATGAGCCGTGGGCGTCCGTTCGGCGATTTCCTCCAGGACGCGGGTGCGTTGACTGCACTGCTGCGCCGCGCGCTCGACAGCGGTGAGGGCATCGCCGACCGCGAGTTGCAACTCAAGCCCGCCGCCGCGCCGCGCGAGCCGCGCACGCTAGATGTCACTGTGACGCCGCTCCCCGGGCTCACGGGCACGTGCCTGCTGGTCGAGCTGGCCGACACCACGCAGCGCCAGCGCATCTCGCGCGACAACGATCTGCTCGCCCGCCTCGACGGCAGCCGGCTAATGATCCGGCAGCTCGCCCACGAGATAAAAAATCCGCTCGGCGGCCTGCGCGGCGCGGCGCAGCTGCTCGAGCGCGAGCTGCCGGCTGCCAGCCTGCGCGAATACACCCAGGTGATCATCGGCGAGGCCGACCGGCTGACCGCGCTGGTCGAGTCGATCGCGGGCCCCAGCCGCCCGCCGTCGAAGACGCTGATGAACGTGCACGAGATCTGCGAGCACGTCTACCACCTGCTGCGGGCCGAGGCGCGCAGCGGCATCCTGGTCGAGCGCGACTACGATCCGAGCCTGCCGAACGCCATGCTCGATCGCCATCAGCTCATCCAGGCGCTGCTCAACGTCGGGCGCAACGCGCTGCAGGCGCAGAGCGATTCCGGCCACGTGATGCTGCGCACCCGGGCGCGCTCCAACGTCAGCATCGGCCCGGTGCGCCACCGCCTGGTGGCGGCCGTGCAGGTCGAGGACTCAGGTCCCGGAGTCCCCGAGCAGCTGCGCGCCTCGATCTTCTATCCGCTCGTCACCGGGCGGCCGAACGGCACCGGCCTGGGTCTCGCGGTGGCGCAGGAGCTCGTCACGCGCAACGGCGGCATCATCGAGTTCGAGAGCGAGCCGCGGCGCACCGTGTTCACACTGCTGCTGCCCCTGGGAGAGGAACCATGAACGCCGAGGCACTGCGCGTCTGGCTGGTCGACGACGACGCCTCCATCCGCTGGGTGCTCGAGCGGGCCCTGAAGCACGGCGGCATGAGCGCGCGGGTGTTCGATGCGGCGGAGCCGGCGCTGGAAGCGCTGCGGCGCGAGTCCCCGGACGTGCTGATCACCGACATCCGCATGCCGGGCGCCTCGGGGCTCGAGCTCCTGCGCCGCATCCGTGATGCGCGCCCCTCGCTCCCCGTGATCGTCATGACCGCGCACTCGGACTTGGGGAGCGCCGTGTCGGCTTACGAGGGCGGGGCGTTCGAGTACCTGCCGAAACCCTTCGACATCGATCAGGCGGTGGCGCTCGCGCGGCGCGCCGCCAATGCCGGCATGGAGCGCCGCGGGGAGACGGGCGGGACGCCGCGCATCCCCGAGCTCCTCGGTCGTGCGCCCGCCATGCAGCAGGTATTCCGCGCCATCGGGCGCCTCGCCCGCTCCTCGATGACGGTGATGGTCACGGGCGAGTCCGGCACCGGCAAGGAGCTGGTAGCGCGCGCGCTCCACGACCACAGCCCGCGCGCCGGCAAGCCCTTCATCGCCCTCAACACCTCCGCGATCCCCGCCGACCTGCTCGAGTCGGAGCTCTTCGGCCACGAGCGCGGCGCCTTTACGGGCGCGGATGCGCTGCGCCGCGGCCGCTTCGAGCAGGCCGACGGCGGCACTCTGTTTCTCGATGAGATCGGCGACATGTCGCTGCCGCTGCAGACGCGGCTGCTGCGGGTGCTCGCCGAAGGCGAGTTCTATCGCGTCGGCGGGCAGATCGCGGTGCGCGTCGACGTGCGCGTCATCGCCGCGACTCACCAGGACCTCAACGATCGCGTGGCGCGCGCACTGTTCCGCGAGGACCTGTACCACCGCCTGAACGTGATCCGCATCGAGCTGCCGCCGCTGCGCGCCCGGGCGCTCGACATCCCGGACCTGCTCGCGCATTACCTCGCGGTCGCCGCGCACGAGCTCGGCGTCGAGCCCAAGGCGCTCGCCGCGGATGCGCGCGCGCTGCTCGCGGCCTACGACTGGCCGGGAAACGTGCGCGAGCTGGTCAATCTGTGCCGGCGCCTGTCGGTACTCGCTCCGGGGCGGGAAGTGCGGCTCGAGGATCTGCCGGCGGAGCTGGTGAACGCGGCCGCCGCCGGACCCAAGGATGCCGATTGGGCGGCGGCGCTCGCCAGCTGGGCGGAGCGCGCCAGCTTAGGTGCCACGCAGCCGCTGCTCGAGGTGGCGCTGCCGCAGTTCGAGCGGGTGCTGATCCGCGCCGCGCTCAAGCGCACCGGCGGCCATCGCCAGGAGGCGGCCAAGCTCCTCGGCTGGGGGCGCAACACGCTGACGCGCAAACTCAAGGAGCTCGGCATGCACGGCGTCGCAGCGCAAGCCGACGACACCGATGACGCCGACGATGCGCAGCCGTCGGCGCGCGCACACGACGCGAGCTAGCGCCGCGCCGACCGCTCACGGGGGGGTTGCCGATGTCGGGCTGGCACGCGTTGGGACGGGTGATGTTCCTCGGCAACTCGCTCGCCGACTGGGTGATCGCGCTCGCGATCTTCGCGGTCACCTTCAGCGTGCTGCCGCTCATCAAGCGGCTGATCGCGGCACAGCAGCGGCGCCTCACCGCGCGCGGCGTATTCCGCGTGCAGTTCGCGCTGGAGCTCACGGCGTTGCTCGCGCGGCGTACGAGTCGCCTGTTCCTGTGGGGCGCGGCCGTGTGGCTCGCCGCGCGCGATCTTAGCTTCGCGGCGCCGCTCGAGCGCTGGCTCACGGTGGGCCTGGTGCTGCTCTTGTGGATGCAGCTGGCGCTGTGGGCCACCGCCACGGTGCGCTTCGCGATTGATCTGCGCCGGCAGCGCTCGACGGGGCCCGACACGCTCCTCAAGAGCTCCATGGAAGTGATCCTGTTCGCGGCCGGCCTCGTCATCTGGGGCGTCGCGATCCTGCTCGCGCTCGATAACCTCGGGATCGAGATCCGGCCGCTGCTTGCGGGCCTGGGGATCGGCGGCATCGCGCTCGCGCTCGCCGTGCAGACCGTGCTCGCAGACCTGCTCGCCTCGTTGTCGATCGCGCTCGATAAGCCCTTCGGCCTCGGTGACTTCCTCGGCGTCGACGACTGCCAGGGAAGCGTCGAGCACATCGGCGTCAAGAGCACGCGCCTGCGGAGCATCTCCGGCGAGCAGATCATCATTTCCAACGGCGACCTGCTCAAGGCGCGCGTGCGCAACTACGGACGCCTCACCGAGCGGCGCGCGCTGTTCCTGCTGGATGTGCATTACGAGACGCCGGTGGCGACCCTCGCCGCGGTGCCGCGCGCGGTGCGCGAGATCATCGAGGCGACGCCGGACGCGCGCTTCGACCGCTGCCACCTGCTGCGCTGCACGGACACGGCACTGCAGTTCGAGGTGGTGTTCTTCGTGACCCGGCCCGAGTACAAGGCCTACGCGGATGCGCGGCAGAGCGTCAACCTGCGCATCCTCGAGCGCTTTCGCACCATGGAGGTGGCGTTCGTTGCCACCGTGCCGACGCCGGTGCGGCTGCACCCGCCGCTCGCTCCGTCAGCAGACGCGAGCGGCCAGCAGCGCCTGCTGTGAAGTGCGCTCAGCCGCTGCTGGCGGCGAGCAGCTGTCGCAGCAACGCGTCGAACTGCTGGTAGGGCATCGCGCCCTCGACGCGCACTCCCTCGAGCTCGCCGTGCACCACCCGGCCGATGATGAAGCCGGGCGTGCCGCTGATGCCGGCGGCATCCGCCTCGCGTACGTGCGCCTCGATCACTTTGGCGTAGCGCTGTGCCTTGACGCAGTCCTCAAAGCGCGCGCGGTCGAGGCCGAGCGCGCTCGCGCGCCGCTCGATGCCGCCGTCCGCAAAGTCCGCAGCTCCCGCGAGGAGCGCCGCGTGCATGGCCCAGAACTTGCCCTGCTCGCCGGCGCAGTGCGCGGCCTCCGCGGCGGGACCTGCCGAGGCGTGAAACTCGAGCGGCAGGTCGCGGGCGATGAAGCGCAGCTTCCCGGTGTCGATGTAGTCGCGCTTGAGCTGCGGCCACACCTCGGCCTGAAAGCGCCGGCAGTAGGGACACTGATAGTCGGTGAACTCGACCATGGTGAGCGGCGCTGCGGCATGGCCGAGCGAGGGCTCACCGGCCGGCAGGCGCAACTGCACCAGCGCCGCGCCGCCGCGGTCGGCAGCGGAGTCGGTCGCCGCGCTCACCCCCGCCGCCGTAGCCACGCATAGCGCGAACCCGGCGAGCGCGAGCGCTGCGGCGCGCAGCTTGCCGGCCGCGCCAGCCTTACTTCGGATGCTCACCCTCATGCCCATCAGCCCGATACCGCGCAGTCCTCGATCTCGCGCCCGGTGCGCAGCGTGCCGACGAGCTCGGTGACGTTGCTCAGTGCCTGCGCGCGTAAGTAAGCGGCGATGCCTGCGTTTATCCGCTTGCAGATGAGCGGGTCGTAGAAGAGCGCGGTACCGACGCCGATCGCGCTCGCGCCGGCAATGAGAAATTCGAGCGCATCGGTCGCGCTCACGATGCCACCCTGACCGATGATCGGGATCTTGTGGGGGGCGGCCACCTCGTAAACCTGGTGGACCTTGAGGAGCGCGATCGGCTTGATCGCCGGTCCCGAGAGCCCGCCCTGCACGTTGCCGATCACCGGGCGGCGCGTCGCCACGTCGATCGCCATGCCCATGACGGTGTTGATCACCGCGAGCGCATCCGACCCCGCCTCGATGCAGCGCCGCGCGTTCTCGCGGATGTCCGTCTGGTTGGGCGACAGCTTGGTGATCAGCGGCTTTTTGGTCACGCGGCGGCAGGCGGCTACCACCTGCGCCGACATCTCCGGGTAGTTGCCGAAGGCGACGCCGCCTTCCTTGACGTTCGGGCAGGAGATGTTGATCTCGATGGCATCGATCGGCGACGCATCGAAGCGGCGCGTCACTTCGACGTATTCCTCGAGCGTCGAGCCACAGATGTTGGCGATGAAGCGCGTCTCGGTGAAGTCGAGCTGCGGCAGCACCACACGCACCACCTGCTCGACGCCGGGGTTCTGCAGCCCGATGGCATTCAGCATGCCGGCCGGGGTCTCGTACACGCGGTGCGGCGGGTTGCCGAGGCGCGGCTTGCCAGTGGTGCCCTTGAGCACGATGGCGCCGGCGTCGCGGTTGGAGAAGCCCTCGACCCGGGTGTACTCCTCGCCGAAGCCGACGCAGCCCGACAGCAGCACGATCGGCGAGGCGAAGCTCAGCCCACAGAAGGAGAAGCGCAGCGCGGGGTCAGCCGGCGGCGCGCCGGGTACGCCGGCAGCGGCTGCTGGTTTCGCGCTGGGCATGGCGTGCATTATCGCACAGCCCGGATTACGCGAGCTCGCGCGCTCCAATGTTCCACGTTGTGCTCTACCAGCCGCAGATTCCGCCCAACACCGGCAACGTGATCCGCCTGTGCGCCAACAGCGGCGCGACGCTGCACCTGGTGCGCCCGCTCGGCTTCGAGCTCACCCGCAAGGCCGTGCGCCGCGCCGGCCTCGACTACGACGAGCTCGCCGACGTGCGGGTACACTCGGGCCTCGCCGCCTGCCTCGAGGCCCTGGGCGGCGCGCGCCTCTTCAGCATCGAGACCGGCGGCTCACGCCTCTACGGCGAGGCCGCCTTCGCCGCGGGAGATGCGCTGCTCTTCGGCCCTGAGACCCGCGGCCTGCCGGCCAGGGTGCTCGAGCGGATTCCCCGCGAGCGGCAGCTCGTGATCCCGATGCGCGCCGACAACCGCAGCCTGAATCTCGCCAACGCGGTCGCGCTGGTCGTGTACGAGGCCTGGCGTCAGAATGGCTTCGCGGGCGCCGGCGCCAGCAATGAACCCAAATGAAGCCAAAGGATGAACATGTCTGAGTCTGAGAGCGTGCTGCTCGTCGATTACGAGAACATCGGCAAGATCGACCTGGCCGCGATCCCCGAAGGGGTGCGCGTGCCGTTCTTCTTCGGCGCTTCGCAGCGCACCGTGCCGACCGATTTCCTGAAGGCGGCCCTGAAGCTCGGCGAGCGCTTCGTGCCCATCGACATCGAGGGCCAGGGCAAGAACGCGCTCGACTTTCACATCGCGTTCTATCTCGGGGAGTACCTGGCGCGCTCGCCCGACACCGCGTGCGTCATCCTGTCGAAGGACAAGGGCTTCGATCCCCTGATCCGCCACCTCGCCCGCCGCGGCTTTGCCGTGCGCCGCGCCAACTCCATGACTGAGGCGCTGTCGCGCGAGGCGCCCGCTGCCGCCGCGCGCAGTCCCGCGGGCGGGCGCCAGGGTGCACGCCGCGAACGTACGCGCCGCGAAGCTTCATCCCGCGAGGGCAGGTCGCTGCGGGAGGAGGCGCTCGAGCTCCTCGGCGGAACGCAGAAGGCACGCCGTCCGCGCCGGCGCAAGGGCCTGATCGGAGTGCTGTACTCGCATTTCTCGAGGAAAGTCCCCGAGAGCGAGCTGCAGGGCCTCGTCGACGGACTCATCGCCGATGGCCAACTCAGCGATACGAGTGGTGCGATCACGTATCACTTCTGACAGGCCGGGATACAACTTCGGCCACAGCAGAAAGTCGTATAATTAATGGCCGCCAAGCCGCGGCGGCGCACATTTCATTTACGGGGGCTGAGATGACCTGGTGGGGCTGGGTAATCGCCGGCGCAATCCTGCTCGGCGCCGAGTTGTCGTTCGTCAACGCGCAGTTCTACCTGGTGTTCGTCGGCAGCGCCGCGATCCTGGTCGGGCTCGCGACACTGGCGCTGCCGCTCGCCGAGTGGTTGCAGTGGGCGCTGTTCGCGGTGCTCGCCGTCGTCTCGATGGTGGGTTTCCGCAGCCGCATCTACCAGCGCTTCCGCGGCACTCTGCCCGTGGTCCATACGGGACCCAAGGGCGGCCTCATCACGCTGCCGGTTGCGCTCGGCGCCGGCGACAGCTGCCAGGCGGAATACGGCGGCACCTTCTGGACCGTGCGCAACGACGGCAGCACCGCGCTCCCCGCCGGCAGCCGTGCCCGCATCGTCAGCGTGCAGAGCCTGACGCTCCTGGTAAAGCCCGAGCCCTAAGCGAAAGCAGCCATGTACACCTCATACGTCTTCATCGCGGTCGCCCTTATCGCCGTGATCGTGGTGTTCCGCACGGCCACCGTCGTGCCGCAGCAGAGCGCCTACGTGGTCGAGAACCTCGGCAAGTACAGCCGCACGCTGCAAGCCGGCTTTCATATTCTGATTCCGTTCGTCGAGCGCGTCGCCTACAAGCACAGCCTCAAGGAGCAGGCGCTCGACGTTCCCGAGCAGATCTGCATCACCAAGGACAACGTCCAGGTGGCGGTCGATGCGGTCCTGTATATGCAGGTGCTGGACCCACACCTGGCCTCCTACGGCATCACCAACTACGGCTTCGCCATCGGGCAGCTCGCGCAGACCACCCTGCGGAGCGAGATCGGCAAGATTGAGCTCGATCGGACCTTCGAAGCCCGCGGCGTCATCAACGCCAACGTGGTCGCGGAGCTCGACAAGGCCTCGGTCGCGTGGGGCGTGAAGGTGATGCGCTACGAGATCAAGAACATCACCCCGCCCAAGGATGTGCTGTCGGCCATGGAGAAGCAGATGCGCGCCGAACGCGAGAAGCGCGCCGTCGTGCTCACCTCCGAAGGCGAGCGCGACGCCAAGATCAACCAGGCCGAGGGCGACAAGCAGCGCGTCATCAAGGCTTCCGAGGCCAACAAGCAGCAGCAGATCAACGAGGCCCAGGGCCAGGCAGAGGCCATTCTGGCGGTCGCAACCGCGACTGCCGAAGGGCTGCGCCGCGTCGGCGCCGCCCTCGCCGATCAGGGCGGGATCGAAGCGATGCAGCTGCGCATCGGCGAGGAGTACGTGCGCCAGTTCGGCAAGCTTGCCAAGGAGAGCACGACGCTGGTGATACCGGGCGAGCTGTCCGATCTCGCATCGATCGTCGCCATGGCGACCAGCATCATCCGCAGACCCCCCGCGCCGCCCCCGGCATCGCCGGCCCGGCCCCCGTCGCCGCCAGGGATGAGCCGCTAGAGCGCGCGCCGCGCATAGCCGAGTAGCCGGGAGGCGCTGCCCACCGGCGGGGTGAGGAGCCGGCCGTGAGACGGTGAGCCGCTGGCTTAGGACCTTTCGCCGGCGCCGCCCTGCCGATCTGCACCTCCGCCTTGGCGGTCGAGCGGGCTGCGCACGCCGCGGGCGCCCTTCATCATGACGTGGGTGTAGATCATGGTGGTCTTGAGGTCCGAATGGCCGAGCAGCTCCTGCACGGTACGGATGTCGTAGCCGTCCTCGAGCAGGTGCGTCGCGAAGCAGTGACGCAGCGTGTGGCAGCTCGCGGGCTGGGTGAGCCCCGCCTTGTGTACTGCGGCCTGAACGGCCCGCTGGATGATCTTCTCGTGCAGGTGGTGCCGCACCAGCTGCCCGCTGTACGGGTCGCGGCACAGCGTGGCGGACGGAAACAGGTACTGCCAGCCCCAGCGAATGGCGGCGTCGGGATACTTCCGTCCGAGCGCCCGCGGCAGGCTGACGCCGGGTCGTTGTCGGCGGCGCTCTTCCTCGTACCAGGAGCGCAGGCGTGCAAGGTGCGCACGCACGTGGGCCTCGAGCGCGCCGGGCAGCATGCTGACCCGGTCCTTGCCGCCCTTGGCTTCGCGCACGATGAGCTCGCCGCGCTCGAGCGCCAGATCCTTCACCCGCAGCCGCAACCCCTCGGTGAGACGCAGACCGCTACCGTAGAGCAGGCTGGCCACGAGCCAGGGCGTCCCAGAGAGCTGTGCCAGCAGCGCCGTCACGTCGGCGCGACTCAACACCACCGGCAGCCGCTTCGGCTGGGCCGCACGCGTGACATTGTCGAGCCAGGGCAGCTCGATCTCGAGCACATGACGGTAGAGGAAGAGCAGCGCCTGCAGCGCTTGACTCTGCGTAGCGGCACTGACCTTGCGGTGCACGGCCAGATGGGTCAAGAATTCCTCAACCTCGGGTGCGCCGAGCTCGCGCGGATGGGCTCCTTTGTGAAACTCCAGGTAACGGCGCAACCATTGCAGGTACGCATGCTCCGTGCGCAGCGCCAGGTGACGAGTGCGTATGCGCTCGCGGGTGAGCGCAAACAGGTTGGGGTGGCGATCCATGCCTCTCTGTCCTTATGCGGCACGCCGCTGCGGTGGACGCGTGAGGTATGTAAGCAGCCCCGTGGTAGGTGCGTCGAGAGGATTATCTGATGCGTTTGACGCAATTCTTCGCCCCGCTTAGGTCGTATAAGTGGCGCCGGAATGGAAGAGGGGACGCGAAGGGATTTCAGCGGCTTTTGTGCGACACCGGTCGTCGCATGTCGTCCAAAAGCAGTTAGAAGGACCTGGTGCGGGAGAGCCTGGAATGGTGTTGACCGCGGCGCTCGATTTCACTCCCCGAGGAGCCCTTCGTTGCCGCGTCGCAATGACCGGCGCGGAATTCGCCGGGTTGCGACGCTGCGTGAGCGCGAGCATTCTGCCTCGGTGGCTTCGCTGTGCCGTCCCCTTCGCTTGACGCCGGAGCTGCGCGCTGTCGCGCGGTGAGGCTGTGCCAAGGAACCTCAGGTGCCTTCGATCGACCCCCGCACCAGCCCTTCTAACAATCGTTGGAGGGGACCGTGATGCGTCATCGGTTTGGCGCCGCGGTCGCCTGGGGACAGTGTGCGCCCGCGTCGCCCTTCCGGCCGCTTAGGGAGCGCCCGATGAGCTTCGTTCGACCTGAGTGCGGCCTGACGCCTCGCCCGGCCCCTCAACTTCACCTCTAAGGACTTCGCCGTTTAGTCAACGTTTTCTGTGATTTCTGATTCTTCGCGCTGCTCGCGCGAGCGATGAAGGACAGACTGCGTGACTCTAATCGGCCATGAGTGCCTGGCACTCGGGCCCGCGTGTAAGCCGCACGCTCGCGCCTCGATCGTTAGGCAGCGATTACCGCTCGGAAGTTGATCTGGTTCCGCGAGCGTCGGTCTGACCTGTTGTGCTCGGTGGGCAGTGCTTTAAAGAGCCTCCTGGTTTCGGTGTGAGGTTTCTTCGGACGGTGCGCTACGCGGCGGCTGCTCCTTTGGCAAGCAGGGCCCATGCGACGCGGGCGTTTTTGGCGGCGATGGCGACGCAGGCTCTGTGATAGCCGCGGCGCTGCTGCAGAGCGAGCGCCCAGCGCGAGAGCGGATCGGTCTCGCGATAAGCGCGCTGCAGCACCGAGCGCGCGCCCATGACGAGCAGCGTGCGCAGGTACGGATCGCCTCGCTTGGTGATGTGACCGAGACGCGTCTTACCGCCGGTGGAGTATTGGCGCGGCACGAGCCCCAGCCAGGCGGAGAACTGGCGGCCGTTCCTGAAGTCATGTCCGTTGCCGACCGTCGCCACCAGTGCCGAGGCGGTGATGGGACCGATACCGGGGCGCGTATGGGCACGGCGTGCGAGTTCGTTGTGTTGAACGCTGCTGCGGATCTCGCGCTCGTACTCGAGCACCTTACTGCGCAATCGCTCGGCATGCTCGAGCAGATCGCGAACACAGCTCGCCACGCGCGCTGGCAGATGCTCGAGCAAATCTCGTACTTCGCGGCGCAGCCGCTCGGTTCCGAGAGGCACGACGTACCCGAACTCGGCAATCAAGCCGCGTACGCGGTTAAGCGTTGCGGTGCGCTCCTCGACGAAGCCCTGACGGACGCGGTGCAGGCTAAGGTCGCACTGTTGCTGCACGGATTTAATGGGTACGAAGCGCATGTTCGGCCGACCGACCGCCTCGCAGATTGCCTCCGCATCGTTGCCATCGTTCTTGCCGCTCTTGCGGTAGGGCGTCACGAACTTCGGCGCCATCAGCTTCGCCGTATGACCAGCCTCGGAGAAACGGCGCGCCCATTCATGGGCGCCCGAGCATGCCTCCATGCCGATCAGGCATGGAGGCAGTCGCGCCACGAGCTCGGCGAGCTTGGCTCGCGAGATCGTCCGGCGCACCGTCACCACTCCCTGGGCGTCGACGCCATGCACGGAGAAGGTGTTTTTTGCCAAGTCGATTCCAAGCGTAGAAACTGCAGTCATGGGACTTCCCCTTTCTGAAGGATCGGTTTCGCAACTCAATCCTGACACCTCGGTGTCTCATCGGGACGGGGAAGTCCCTTACATTCGTTAGAAGTCACTTCATTTTCCAGACTCAGCGAAGAGCAGAGACGCGGCTTTGTTTCACTCACTCATTAGCTTGTCGGCGGCGGGGTCGTTCGGCCTGCGGACGTCTTCGTTTGACGCTCCCGCCTGGGCTGGGCACAGTGGCTTCGGTGGGGCGACTTCTAACAATCGCTGGAGGGGGCCGTGATGCGCTGGTGGTTAGGCGCGGCTGGTCCCGGTAGATATTGCGGGCCAGCCGCGCCCCTGACACGTGGTCAGCCGGCCCCTCAGCTTCACCGTTAGAGGTCAGCCTGTGGTACCCATACTGGCGTATGGCGCTAGCCCCATACGCCGGCTATACTTCCGACGGTGAGCCCAAGCTTCGAGTGGGATCCGGCCAAGGATGCGCTGAACCAGCGGAAGCACGGCGTGGCGTTTGCGGACGCGCAGCTTGCCTTCTTGGACCCAGCACGTGTAATTGCAAAGGATCTCTCGCACAGCAAAGGCGAACCGCGGTTCTATTGTTTTGGAGAGACTGGCGACGGCGTCCTTACCGTACGGTTCACGTACCGCGGTGACATGATTCGGATTTTTGGTGCCGGTTATTGGCGCCGAGGAAAGAAGATCTATGAAGCGCAGTCGAAAGTACCGAGATGAACCACTGGGGCGGCTCGAAGTCGTCGAAGATTTCCTGCCGCCCCCCGATCAGCTGGTGCTGCGCGATGACGGTGTGAAGATCACCATCTCTCTGAGCAAGCGCAGCGTGGACTTTTTCAAGCGCCACGCCGCCCGCTCGAAGGTGCCGTACCAGAAGATGATTCGGAGCCTCCTCGACACCTATGCGAAACACCATGGGGCTGACCTCTAACAATCGTTGGAGGGGTCCGTGAGGCGCTGGTGGTTGGGCGCGGCGGGACCCAGTCGAAATTTCGGGCCCGCCGCGCCTGTGACACGTGGTTGCCCGGCCCCTCAACTTCACCGTTAGCCGCCAGCCGAGGGCTCGTCGCGAGGTTTGACGTATATGCACGTCGTGCATATACTCGGGCATGGGAGTGGAGTTCGACCCGAACAAAGAGGCGGATAACATCGCCAAGCACGGCGTTTCGCTCACAGAGGGCGACGGCGTTCTTGGGGACCCGCTCTGCCTCACCGTCGAAGATGTTTCGAGTGAAGGTGAACAGCGCTGGGTGAGTATCGGCACGAACGTCTTTGGCATTTTGTATGTAGTGGTCTGGACTAAACGCGGCCTCAACGAGCGGATAATTTCAGTTCGCAAGCCCGAACCGAGAGAGCGTAAGGATTATGAAGCGAAGCGTTGACTTTTCTCGCGGACGCCGCGGCGCGGTAACCACCAATCGTGGCAAGACGCGCATCACGATCTATCTGGATGACGCGATCATTAACTACTTCCGTGGTCTCTCCGAGCGCACTGGAAAGGGGTACCAGACCCTAATCAACGACGCGCTCGCTGGACACATGGCGGAAGCAGACAAGCCACTTACGGCCTCTCAGATGCGCCGTATTCTGCGAGAAGAGCTCGGTGGGCGAGCTGGCGGCTAACAATCGTTGGAGGGGTCCGTGATGCGTGGGTGGTTGGGCGCGGCGGGACCCAGTCGATATTGCGGGCCCGCCGCGCCTGTGACACGTGGGTGCCCGGCCCCTCAACTTCACCGTTAGGTTCCGCCGTGAGCGCCTTCGCGTACACCGACCTCTTCTACCCGGACCCCCGCGCTCTGGTTAAGGTCCGCGCAGTGCTGTCGGTGCTTGACTCCGAGCACGGGGGCCACCGGATTACCACCCAAGCAAGCTGGCGGCCGAACCATAACTTTGGTGATCCCGATGGGCGCTCGTTTTACATCGGGCAGGTCGACTTCGGACTTTCGGATATCAATCCGGGCGACACGCGCGAAGTCCTGGTGCAGTTCTTTGACGGTCCGGGACTTCGCGACCTCCTTCAGCCTGGTAGAACCTGGCGCATTCAGGAGGGCCCGAGGCTCTTTGCTCGAGCGAAGGTGGTCGAGCTTGTCGGCGAAACCTAACAATCGTTGGAGGGGTCCGTGACGCGCCTGCGGTTTAGCGCCTCGGGCGCTGAGAAATTGTGCGCCCTCGGCGCTATCGGGCGCTTCTGTGCGGCCCCTCAACTTCACCGTTAGGCATCAGCATTCCACTAGTAACGTCATCTCGCAACAGCAGGGGGATCCATGACTAAGCGCCTTTCGCGAATTGCGCCGTGGCAAGCCGGTAAGCTCTTCGCGCTCATCTATTTCTTTCTCAGCTTCCTGTTTGTAATTCCTGTGCTTCTTATTTCCGCGATTGCGCCGATGCCGCCCGGCCCGGGGCCGAAGTTTGGCCCGGGGGTGTGGATCATTTTCCCTTTCCTGTACGCGCTTGCTGGGCTGATATTCGTTCCCCTGGGCTGTTGGATCTACAACATGGCCGCGAAAGTCGTCGGTGGCCTGCAAGTTACGGTGACGGACGATGCTGATGCCTAACAATCGTTGGAGGGGTCCGTGAGGCGTGGGTGGTTGGGCGCGGCGGGACCCGGTCGATATTACGGGCCCGCCGCGCCTGTGACACGTGGGTGGCCGGCCCCTCAACTTCACCGTTAGGAGACGGGGAGAATCGCATGCTGGTTACGCTCATGTGGGGGCTCACCTCGGGGGTTCCGTATGCGCTGATGGGAGTGGCCGGTTTCCTCCTGTGGAGACGCGGTCATTCCGTAGCCACCGCAATTGTGGCTGTGGGGTTTGCGGTCGCATTCCTATCTCAGGTGGTGGGCCTTCTCGTGCAGTTAGAAACCGACGCTTTTGTACGCGCCTATAGAGACGACGGTACTTTCGTCACGGTGCATGCCCATGCTTTCCCGCAGTTCGCCCGCTACTGTGGCCTGGTGGGGTTCTGGGTTGGTGCTCTGGGTTTACTGTTGCACTCCGTCCCGTCTCCTAACAATCGTTGGAGGGGTCCGTGAGGCGCTTCTGGGTTGTCGCCTCGGGCGCTAGGAAATTGTGCGCCCTCGGCGCCAAGGGCCGGCGCTTCTGTGCGGCCCCTCAACTTCACCGTTAGAGGGCAGCCTATGCGCCGACAGTTGTTCCTCGCCGTCGGGTGCCTTGGCCTCCTCTGCGTATACGGATTCGCCCTGATGTGGGTGGAGGGCTATGAAGCGGCACTTCCGATACCGCCGCGGTGGATCGCTTTCTTTCCCTCTCGAGATGTTGGCTTCTTGTCGTTGTCAGTCTTGTATGACACCGCGGTGCTCGTTCTGGTCGGGCTTCCCGTGGCTTTGCTTCTCGCCCGTTTCGGTGGGCGTCGCGCCACGGCTGTGGCGTTGATCATGACAACGGCCCTATTTGTGGTGATCGTAGTTCCATCGCTTGTCGAGGACATTAGCCGTGGCGCGCTTGCTGGGTTTCACACCCTTTGGCGCTTTTACATGGCCTTCGTATACCTCGAGTTCATTGCTGTACTCCCACTGCTGGTGTGGCTCTTTCGCAAGCTGCCCTCTAACCATCGTTGGAGGGGTCCGTGATGCGCTGGTGGCTGGGCGCGGCGGGACCCAGTCGAAATTGCGGGCCCGCCGCGCCTGTGACACGTGGTCGGCCGGCCCCTCAACTTCACCGTTAGAGTCGCGGGAGAGGCTCATGAGTGTGCCATGCGTCTTCTGCGAGATCGTGCGCGGGGTGGAGCTTGCTAGCGTCGTCTGGGAGGACGAACTCACCATGGCGTTTATGGATCATCGGCAGTTTCATCCCGGCCACACGCTGGTGATTCCGCGGCAGCACCTCTGTGACGTTCGTGAGCTCGATCGCGAGACGGGAGCCGCGCTCATGGATTCGGTTGCACGCATCACGCGTGCCGTCGCTCTGGCGTTCCCGAACCAAGGATTAAGTCTATGGCACTCCATTGGTGAGGCGGCAGACCAGGAAGTACCGCATCTGCACATCCACGTGCACCCTCGGATGCTTGACGATCGCCTGCTGCGAGTCTATCCATCCATCGCAGCTGAATCTGACAAACTCCTGCGTGATAAGTATGCGGCTACGTTGCGCGCTCACCTTGGTTGACGTCCACCGCGACTCTAACAATCGTTGGAGGGGCTCGTGATGCGCTGGTGGTTGGGCGCGGCGGCACCCGGTAGAGATGGTGGGGCCGCCGCGCCTATGACACGTGGTCGGCCGGCCCCTCAACTTCACCGTTAGACGCGCATGGACACTAAGCGCCCTGCCAGACTCCTGCTCATCGCGCCGGCGGTAACGCTTGCGGGGTTCTGCGCGTGCGTCCTGGTCTACGCTCTTCCGAACGCGCTACTCCTTTTCTCGCTCTTGAGCTTTCTCATCATTCCCATCCTTCTATTGGCTCTGATAGTCCTCGCCGTCGTCCTGGCGCGGAAATATTGGCCTGCAGCTCTCGCGCTAGTCGCCGGTCTCGCGCTCCTCTATGTGCTTACTGCTCTTCCTCGACCGCCAGACGCTGCTGCAGCCACCACGGCCAGATGGCTTCAATTTCTCTTCGTTCGCCCAGAGCTTGATCGACGAGCCTCACTTCGCAACATGGGCGATGAAGGCAGTCTCATTGTCATAACCGTCGATGGATTCGTCCCGGTCGGATCACGTGGCTTCGTCTATGACTCGAGCGGACAAGTTAATCTCAATCCCGCGGCTCGTTCGAAGCGTTGGGTCTCTCTCGCAGGGAGAACCGTACTATCCAGCGACTGCGTTTGGACGGTACGGCACTTAGTAGGGTCGTACTACTCATATTTCTCGTCATGCTGATTAGTCGCGCGTCTAACAATCGTTGGAGGGGTCCGTGAGGCGTTTGCGGCTTGGCGCCTCGGGCGCTGAGAAATTGTGCGCCCTCGGCGCCATCAGGCGCTTCTGCGCGGCCCCTCAGCTTCACCGTTAGACGGCCAAGGATTCCGGCGTCCTCAGGGCCCTTGGCGCCGTTGCGAGGTATACTCTTTTCATGCGAAACGAGTTCACGGCAATCATCGAGCGTGACGGCAAGTGGTTCGTTGCCTATTGTCCGGAAGTACCGGGCGCAAACGGGCAGGGCCGCACTAAGGCCGCCGCCCGGAAGAACCTTGCCAGTGCCATTACGCTTATCTTGCAGGACCGGCGTACGGACGCACTGCGCGGCCTGCCACGCGGCGCCACCCGCGAAACGGTAACTGTTGAGTGAAGCGCGGCGTCCTGCTGCGGCATCTGCGTTATCACGGCTGCTATCTGAAGCGCGAGGGCCGTTCTCACTCTCTCTGGTGCAATCCGAAGACTGGGCATGTTGAGGCAGTGCCCAGGCATTCGGAAGTCGCGAATGGCTTGGCTGCGAAGATCTGTCGGGCCCTTGCTATTCCGGAGGTGGGCGGCTGACCTGGCCGTCTAACAATCGTTGGAGGGGTCCGTGATGCGCTTGCGGTTTGGCGCCTCGGGCGCTGAGAGATTGTGCGCCCGCGGCGCTCTCTGGCGTGGTCGTCCGGCCCCTCAACTTCACCGTTAGACCGCCATGTCGTTGAGTCTTCCGTCCTGGCTCAAGCTCAAGCCTCAGCGCAGGCTGGTTACGCAGTTGCGCCGCCCCAGCTTTACCTTCCTCGGCGAGCAGGACGGGCCCGTGGAACGCACCCTCAAGGGGCGGTGGCTACCGATACTCTCGGCGCGACCGGAGATCAGACGTGCATTTCTAGTAAGGGCATCCTATGACGGATCGTCCGACGTGCATGTCCTGCTCGCTCTTTGCTCCAGCGGTGGCTCAGATCCCAGCCTGGTAGAAGCGCTTCGGGTTCCGTACGCCGCGATATTCCACCGCGACTGTCCTCTAGATATGGTGTTCATTACTCAGGCTCAGGAGTCTCAAGTTGACGCGGTATGCCCTCCGTTCTACACGGCGGTCTAACAATCGTTGGAGGGGTCCGTGATGCGTGGTCTGATTGGAGCCGCGGGTCCCGGGAGAGATTGTGCGCACGCGGCGCCTGTCCGACGTGGTCGTCCGGCCCCTCAACTTCACCGTTAGACGTCATGACCCGCGAGCGCCACGTGCTCACCCGCGGTGCCGACCGGCGGTCAATCCGCATCGACCAATTTCCGCCATGGAATCTGGACGCGCCAGGGCAAACAGAAGAGAAAATCGCCGCATAGCCGACCAACGTGCACGATGGAGATTCAGGATCATGAGTACAAAAAACACTGTCACGGCGATTCTGCTCTGGATCTCGGTAATCGTCTGGAGCATCTGGTTCGGTGGCACCATCTATCAGATGTTGGTGATTGTGCCGATTTGGAGTGATTCGCTGCCCCAGTCGGTGTACGCGTTTTTTAAGGGCACCAGCTGGAACCACAATGTCCTGCACTTCTTCGGACCATACTGGATGCCAGTGCGCTTCCTGCCGCTCTACGGGATGCTGTTCTTTGGCTGGGGTCTGCCCGCACATCGGTTGCTCTTCAGCATCACGGCGATTTGCATGACCTTTGTGCTGGTTTTCACCCTGATCTACGTCTATCCAATCAATGCAGTTCTCTTTACACAGGCGGGAGGCGATCACAGCGTCGAAGAGATTCGCGCCATGCTACATCGCTGGATTATCGCGGACAGAGCGCGGTTCGCAGTAGGGTGCGTCGGCTATCTGGCTTTGTTGCGAGCACTGAATATTCCCATAGTAAGGCCGAGTTTGTAGCCGTCTGTGGTCGGACGTTCGCAGTACAAGTGGGCATGACGTCTAACAATCGTTGGAGGGGTCCGTGACGCGCCTGCGGTTTAGCGCCTCGGGCGCTGAGAAATTGTGCGCCCTCGGCGCTATCGGGCGCTTCTGTGCGGCCCCTCAACTTCACCGTTAGGCATCAGCATTCCACTAGTAACGTCATCTCGCAACAGCAGGGGGATCCATGACTAAGCGCCTTTCGCGAATTGCGCCGTGGCAAGCCGGTAAGCTCTTCGCGCTCATCTATTTCTTTCTCAGCTTCCTGTTTGTAATTCCTGTGCTTCTTATTTCCGCGATTGCGCCGATGCCGCCCGGCCCGGGGCCGAAGTTTGGCCCGGGGGTGTGGATCATTTTCCCTTTCCTGTACGCGCTTGCTGGGCTGATATTCGTTCCCCTGGGCTGTTGGATCTACAACATGGCCGCGAAAGTCGTCGGTGGCCTGCAAGTTACGGTGACGGACGATGCTGATGCCTAACAATCGTTGGAGGGGTCCGTGATGCGCTGGTGGTTGGGCGCGGCGGGACCCGATCGAAATTGCGGGCCCGCCGCGGCTATGACACGTGGTCGGCCGGCCCCTCAACTTCACCTCTAAGGACTTCGCCGTTTAGTCAACGTTTTCTGTGATTTCTGATTCTTCGCGCTGCTCGCGCGAGCGATGAAGGACAGACTGCGTGACTCTAATCGGCCATGAGTGCCTGGCACTCGGGCCCGCGTGTAAGCCGCACGCTCGCGCCTCGATCGTTAGGCAGCGATTACCGCTCGGAAGTTGATCTGGTTCCGCGAGCGTCGGTCTGACCTGTTGTGCTCGGTGGGCAGTGCTTTAAAGAGCCTCCTGGTTTCGGTGTGAGGTTTCTTCGGACGGTGCGCTACGCGGCGGCTGCTCCTTTGGCAAGCAGGGCCCATGCGACGCGGGCGTTTTTGGCGGCGATGGCGACGCAGGCTCTGTGATAGCCGCGGCGCTGCTGCAGAGCGAGCGCCCAGCGCGAGAGCGGATCGGTCTCGCGATAAGCGCGCTGCAGCACCGAGCGCGCGCCCATGACGAGCAGCGTGCGCAGGTACGGATCGCCTCGCTTGGTGATGTGACCGAGACGCGTCTTACCGCCGGTGGAGTATTGGCGCGGCACGAGCCCCAGCCAGGCGGAGAACTGGCGGCCGTTCCTGAAGTCATGTCCGTTGCCGACCGTCGCCACCAGTGCCGAGGCGGTGATGGGACCGATACCGGGGCGCGTATGGGCACGGCGTGCGAGTTCGTTGTGTTGAACGCTGCTGCGGATCTCGCGCTCGTACTCGAGCACCTTACTGCGCAATCGCTCGGCATGCTCGAGCAGATCGCGAACACAGCTCGCCACGCGCGCTGGCAGATGCTCGAGCAAATCTCGTACTTCGCGGCGCAGCCGCTCGGTTCCGAGAGGCACGACGTACCCGAACTCGGCAATCAAGCCGCGTACGCGGTTAAGCGTTGCGGTGCGCTCCTCGACGAAGCCCTGACGGACGCGGTGCAGGCTAAGGTCGCACTGTTGCTGCACGGATTTAATGGGTACGAAGCGCATGTTCGGCCGACCGACCGCCTCGCAGATTGCCTCCGCATCGTTGCCATCGTTCTTGCCGCTCTTGCGGTAGGGCGTCACGAACTTCGGCGCCATCAGCTTCGCCGTATGACCAGCCTCGGAGAAACGGCGCGCCCATTCATGGGCGCCCGAGCATGCCTCCATGCCGATCAGGCATGGAGGCAGTCGCGCCACGAGCTCGGCGAGCTTGGCTCGCGAGATCGTCCGGCGCACCGTCACCACTCCCTGGGCGTCGACGCCATGCACGGAGAAGGTGTTTTTTGCCAAGTCGATTCCAAGCGTAGAAACTGCAGTCATGGGACTTCCCCTTTCTGAAGGATCGGTTTCGCAACTCAATCCTGACACCTCGGTGTCTCATCGGGACGGGGAAGTCCCTTACATTCGTTAGGCGCCGCCCTTGTAGCTTGGAGCTACCGCAATGCGTGTACCTGAGCGAATATCGACATCTTCGCCCCCGGGATCCGCACCGCCGCCGTTCGGCGAAGTCTTTGCCGGCGCGCTAAGGTATTGGGAGCCCCGGCGCATTGGCTACAACGGCGTTCTCGCCCTGGTCGTCCTGGGTTGGGTTGTATTTACGTGGCCGCATTTCCGGGGGGCCTTCACTTGGGATTCACTGCTGGCGCTGTTCGTGCTCGCCGTACTGGCGAATGTTTGCTATTGCGCGGCCTACTTGGTTGATGTGCCGGTGCAGTACTCCTCATATCGGACTTCGTGGCGTCGGCGGCGTTGGGTGTTGTGGCTGATCGGCGTGATCTTCGCCGCAGTCATCGCCTTCTATTGGGTGGCAGATGAGATTTATCCGGCAGTGGTGCAAATGGCGGGCGGCGCCTAACAATCGTTGGAGGGGGGCCGTGAGGCGTAGTCTGTTTGGCGCCGCGGGATCCAGTCGAAATTGCGGGCCCGCGGCGCCTGGGACACGTGGTCGGCCGGCGCCTCAACTTCACCGTTAGAAGTCATGATTACGCTCCGTGCCAAGGGAGCCCTCTTTGACGACATCGCTCGGCGTTGCGCCCGCGGATAACTCATGAGCGACGCCTTCTCGCGGTTCGGCCCTTTTCTCCTGGTGCTCCTCTTTGGCGCCGGTTCATTGGTCCTTGCGTATCGCCAGTCCAAGAAGCGAGTTTCGGCGCCCGGCCAGAGCCGCTCGTTTCTCGATTACCTTTTGCTCTGGCCTCTTTTGTTTGAAAAGTCGTCCTCAGTGGATCGGTCGCGCCGCCTACTCACCAACCGCGAGATAGTCGGCTGGATTATTGTTCTGCTCTTAATTGTGATAGGAGTGACTTTCCTTTGACGTCCATGGGTCGCGATGACTTCTAACAATCGTTGGAGGGGACCGTGAGGCGTGGTGTGTTTGGCTCCGCGGGCGCCTGGGGACAGTGTGCGCCCGCGTCGCCTGGCCGGCGTGGTCGTCCGGCCCCTCAACTTCACCGTTAGGGGACAAAAAGGAGATCTCATGGATTTGACCTCAGTGGTATATCTGGGCGTGCTCATCAGCCTTTTGCTGAGCACGATCCTCTCCGTGGTCATGCTTCCCCCTATACGTTCAGTCTTACGCAGGGCGTGCCCAGCTGACGATGCCGTGGCGTTTTGGACGCGCTTCACGGTACTGATGCTTTTCCTTGGCCCTATGATTGTGACACTGGTTTTTGGGGTTCCTAACGGTAGCTACTCGTCGAAGCTCAGCGACACAGACCTCGTAATTCGAGTGATTACCGCGGCATTGGTGGGTTCGTTCCTGACCCTCGGGGGCATAGGGATACGCCTCGGAACTCTCCGTCCAAACGTAGTCGCACCGCCGGTTAGGAAGAGGACCGACGATGAACTCATCAAGTAGCGTGTCCCCTAACAATCGTTGGAGGGGGTCCGTGAGGCGTGGTCTGTTTGGCGCCGCGGGCGCTGGAAGACAGTGTGCGCCCGCGGCGCCTGTCCGGCGCGGTCGTCCGGCCCCTTAACTTCACCGTTAGCCGCACGCTGGGCGAGGTGCCACTTCATGCATAAACATTCCTTTCTGGCGTTAGTGGTTCTCCTTCTCTCGCTTCTGCTTCTTGCTATCGGGGCAGCCGCTCAACCCGATACGGAGCAGGAGCTCATGCGCCTCGAGCAGGTTTGGAACCAAGCGCATCTGAACAACGACGCGGCCGTACTCGAAACGCTGTGGGCGGACGACTTGACCGTGATGGTTCCTGGCATGGCCGCAATGAGTAAGTCCGACGTCTTATCGTTTGTGAAAACCGGTCGCATGAAATTCTCGCGCTACGAGACCACCGACTTGAAAGTACGAAGCTTTGGAGACACGGCCATTGTTAGCGGGAATCTATTTCGGTCTCGGACCTTGGAGGGCAAACTCCATGAGGACCGATGGCAGTTCATGAAGGTTTACGCCAGGCGAAACGGAAAATGGCGGGTCGTCGCATTCACCGCAACAGAGGCGCCGGGCTCTTAGGCGGCGGAGGGCATCGGCGTGACGGCTAACCATCGTTGGAGGGGGCCGTGATGCGTGGTCTGTTTGGCGCCGCGGGTTCCGGGAGAAAGTGTGGGCCTGCGGCGCCTGTCCGACGTGGTCGTCCGGCCCCTCAACTTCACCGTTAGACGGCATCCTTCATGTGGACACACCACATAGAGAGCATCCGGCTTGGTTGGGTGCAGAGGGCTACACTGTCGTCAAATGGCACGCCCCTGCCTTTCGGAGAAGCACTGCGTCTCCTCGATCGAGATGCGTCATTTCGGGAGTACTTAACGCAGCTACTCGCTGGCAGCACGAACGCCGCCTTCCGGTGGGAAACCCCACCGATCTCGGAAACCAGTCTCGACCGCCCATTTGAGTTTGTTCTGACGAACGATCCGCATCTGGACACGCGGCCCGAACCCAGGGTCTTCGCCTCGTATTTCGCCGGCTCAAACGCAAACGCCGCGGTGCTCGCTATTCCGAACCTCAGCAAGACCGCTACTCTGGTAGTGCCTCGTCAGCTCGACGAGGCCGCAACTTATACGCACTTCGCCCGTTTCCTCAGAGGCGCTCCTTCCCATCAGGCACACGCTCTTTGGCGGTGTGTGGCCGAGACTGCGCAGCATCGACTCTCCGCGGTGCCCCAATGGATTAGCACAGCCGGCGGAGGCGTCGCGTGGCTGCACGTTCGCATCGACAATGAACCTAAGTATTATTCATATAGGCCGTATGCGGATGCCGTCTAACAATCGTTGGAGGGGACCGTGATGCGTGGTCTGTTTGGCGCCGCGGGCGCGGTAAGACAGTGTGCGCCCGCGTCGCCGGGCCGGCGCTTCTGTGCGGCCGCTCAACTTCACCGTTAGAACGCACCGTTAGCGCGGTGCCTGCGTTTTGGCTATAATCTGGCCACAATGCCTTTTGCCATAGTTCTGGCGCCGGAAGCGGTTGACGACCTCAAACGCCTCAAGGCGTCGGCGCGCGCTGCGGTGAAGGCTGCTTTGGAAACTCATCTGCGGCACGAGCCGCAAAAGACCAGCCGTAGTCGCATCAAACGCCTGCGTGGTCTCTCACGGCCGCAGTATCGGCTGAGAGTTGAGGATATCCGGGTCTTCTACGATGTGGAGGACGGTGTAGTTCAAGTCTTGGCTATTGTGCCGAAATCGGAGACGACATCATGGCTCGCACAGTTCGGAAAGCTATGAAGGAAGTGCCCCTGGCAGAGATGAAGGACGATTTCTCGCGATATCTCAAGGAGGCCGCGGCCGGTGAGATTGTGATCACGCGTCACGGCAAGCCTGCCGGCGTTCTAATCGGGTTCGAATCCGAAGACGACTGGCTGGAGTATCGCCTTGAGAACGATCCGCGGTTCTTGAAGCGTATCGCTAAGGCTCGCGCGAGTCTTCGCGCGGGCCGTGGCGTAGCTCTTGAAGACATAGAGTGAACGCCCGCGGCGCTTGTCGGGCGCTTCTGTGCGGCCCCTCAACTTCACCTCTAAGGACTTCGCCGTTTAGTCAACGTTTTCTGTGATTTCTGATTCTTCGCGCTGCTCGCGCGAGCGATGAAGGACAGACTGCGTGACTCTAATCGGCCATGAGTGCCTGGCACTCGGGCCCGCGTGTAAGCCGCACGCTCGCGCCTCGATCGTTAGGCAGCGATTACCGCTCGGAAGTTGATCTGGTTCCGCGAGCGTCGGTCTGACCTGTTGTGCTCGGTGGGCAGTGCTTTAAAGAGCCTCCTGGTTTCGGTGTGAGGTTTCTTCGGACGGTGCGCTACGCGGCGGCTGCTCCTTTGGCAAGCAGGGCCCATGCGACGCGGGCGTTTTTGGCGGCGATGGCGACGCAGGCTCTGTGATAGCCGCGGCGCTGCTGCAGAGCGAGCGCCCAGCGCGAGAGCGGATCGGTCTCGCGATAAGCGCGCTGCAGCACCGAGCGCGCGCCCATGACGAGCAGCGTGCGCAGGTACGGATCGCCTCGCTTGGTGATGTGACCGAGACGCGTCTTACCGCCGGTGGAGTATTGGCGCGGCACGAGCCCCAGCCAGGCGGAGAACTGGCGGCCGTTCCTGAAGTCATGTCCGTTGCCGACCGTCGCCACCAGTGCCGAGGCGGTGATGGGACCGATACCGGGGCGCGTATGGGCACGGCGTGCGAGTTCGTTGTGTTGAACGCTGCTGCGGATCTCGCGCTCGTACTCGAGCACCTTACTGCGCAATCGCTCGGCATGCTCGAGCAGATCGCGAACACAGCTCGCCACGCGCGCTGGCAGATGCTCGAGCAAATCTCGTACTTCGCGGCGCAGCCGCTCGGTTCCGAGAGGCACGACGTACCCGAACTCGGCAATCAAGCCGCGTACGCGGTTAAGCGTTGCGGTGCGCTCCTCGACGAAGCCCTGACGGACGCGGTGCAGGCTAAGGTCGCACTGTTGCTGCACGGATTTAATGGGTACGAAGCGCATGTTCGGCCGACCGACCGCCTCGCAGATTGCCTCCGCATCGTTGCCATCGTTCTTGCCGCTCTTGCGGTAGGGCGTCACGAACTTCGGCGCCATCAGCTTCGCCGTATGACCAGCCTCGGAGAAACGGCGCGCCCATTCATGGGCGCCCGAGCATGCCTCCATGCCGATCAGGCATGGAGGCAGTCGCGCCACGAGCTCGGCGAGCTTGGCTCGCGAGATCGTCCGGCGCACCGTCACCACTCCCTGGGCGTCGACGCCATGCACGGAGAAGGTGTTTTTTGCCAAGTCGATTCCAAGCGTAGAAACTGCAGTCATGGGACTTCCCCTTTCTGAAGGATCGGTTTCGCAACTCAATCCTGACACCTCGGTGTCTCATCGGGACGGGGAAGTCCCTTACATTCGTTAGAGGGCACGATTCCGCTTCGTTTGGCGCAGGAGTAAGCTTTGGCCATGGCGCTTTCGCGCGACGAAATCCTTCGCAAAGCACCGTCTCTGCCTGAGCAGGATCGCGCCGATCTGATTGGCGCGCTGATTGAGAGCCTCGACGTGGAGACTGAGGAAGGTGTCGAGGAGACCTGGCGCTCTGAGATCGAACGCCGCGCTAAGGAGCTCGATTCCGGCACCGTACAGAGCATTCCCTGGGAAGTGGTGAAGGCACGCTTGTCGCGCGCTACGCGTGGCTAGTCACGCATTTCCGCAAGCGCTACGGGCGCGGGCGGTGGCGGAAACGAAAGGGCGTCGCAGAAATCGAGCTTCCTGGCGGTGAGATCCTATCCGTGGAGTTGCACTGGTACGAGGCGACGGGAATCGGGCGTCGCGAGTTTAAGATCAAGCGCCTCTTGTGAGGTGACACTACGATGGCAAAAGCAGCAAAGCGACTACTGATTTGTGTCGATAACTCGGGCTACGAGGTGTCCTTGGAGCGGCGCAAGATTTACTTGTCCATACCGGACGCGAAAGCGGAACGACTCGGGCACGTGCGAGTTATTGACGAGTCGGGTAAGGATTATCTCTACCCAAAGAGCTCTTTCGTTGAAGTTGCTCTGCCACAACCCATACGGCGGGCGGTTCTGCACGCCACCTAACAATCGTTGGAGCGGGCCGTGAGGCGCCTGCGCTTTGGCGCCGCGGGCGTCCCGCCCCTCAACCTGAGCGTTAGGGAAACTCTGAAGAACTGGCCATAAGGCCGGTCATCGGCGGAGATTTTGTGTCGAGGACGATGAGCAGCGCGGTTTTGGCCGCCGATTCGGTGTTTCTCGTGCCGAACCGCGCCATTTCCCTTTCTGCAGCGACACGTCTCCTACGCATGCAGCAACCTTCGCCGCACCGTGTAGAGATTGGCCAGTGCGGCTGTGACCTCCAGCCGGTGCAGGTTCTTGGCAAGACCGCGGTAGCGAACCTTCTGGAAGCCGAACACCCGCTTGATCACCCCGATCGTGTGTTCAACCTTGGCACGCACCTGCGATTTGGTGCGGTTCTTCGCTTTCTCCACCTCGTTGACCCAGCCGCGGCCGCGGTACTTGCGGTTCGTAAAGTCCTTGGCACGCGGCGCCCGAGCGCGGATCACCTCGGTTTGGCCCTGATTACCCTTGATCGCCCCAGACTCGCGTCTCGCGACCGTGCAGCAGATAAGGCAGCGCGTCCACATCCGACACGTTCGCCGCCGATGCCAGGATCGTGTGGATCAGCTTGGTTTTGCTGTCCACGCCGACGTGCGCCTTCATCCCGAAGTACCACTGCTTGCCCTTCGCCACCTGGTGCATCTCAGGATCGCGCTTGCCGTCCTTGTTCTTGGTCGAGCTCGGCGCGCCGATAATCGTCGCGTCCACGATAGTGCCGTTGGAGATCTTGATGCCGCTGCGGTGCAGGTGCTCGTTCACCGCGCGCAGCAGCGTCTTACCGAGCTTGTTCCTCTCGAGCAGGTGCCGGAACTTGCAGATCGTCGTCTCGTCGGGCGCACCTTCCGCCCCCAGGTCGATGCCCACAAAGCTACGCATCGCCGCCGAGTCGTACAGTTCTTCCTCCACCGCCGGGTCCGAGAGGTTGAACCACAGCTGCAGGAAGTAGATCCGCAGCATCCGCTCCAGCGGTATCGGCGGCCGGCCGCCTTGCTCGCCAATCTTCGGATACACCGTCGCCACCGCCGCGGTCATCTCCGGCCACGGAATGACCCGGTCCATGTCGGCCAGGAACTTTGCCCGCCGCGTGGTCTTGCCGTATTTCTCAAACCCTGTCAGCGTCTGCTGCTTCATCGAGGTGCTCGCATGAAAGAAACCAACACATCAGACTCTACAGGTATTTCAGAGTTTCCTTAGCGCTCATCTCAGACTTCCGCGGATCGCCTGAGTCGAAGCCATAATGCTAAGGGTAACACCTGACAATCGTTGGAGGGGGCCGTGATGGGCTTGTGGCCAGGCTCCGCAGGCGCCGCAAGAGATTGTGCGCCCGCATCGCTCGGCCGGCGCTTTTGCGCGGCCGAGCAACTTCACCGTTAGGCGGCGTCCCTGATGACAAGCAGTGCCACCAGAAGCGCGAGCCAGGCACTGCCGTGGCTGGCGGCTTTGTACGCCGCGGCGAGTCTCTTGCACTTCGTCCACAACGCGGAGCACCTGGCGCACTATCCGAACCTGCCGAGCTCATGGTCGCGCGTTGACGTCTATCTCGCCTGGTGCGTCGTGACGGCGCTCGGGATCGTCGGGTATGCGCTTTACCTCCGTGGCTATCGTCGGGCCGGGCTGTCGTTCTTAGCCCTGTACGCCATCCTCGGCTTCGCTGGCCTCCTTCATTACACTCGCGCACCCTTTGCACACCACACTTCGATGATGAACATCACGATTTGTGCAGAGGTCGCTGCTGCGGTCGCGCTCCTGGTGGATGTGCTGATCCTGGCGGCGCGGAGGGCTAGGCCCAGTGCCGCCTAACCATCGTCGTCCGGCCCCGCAACTTCACGGTTAGACGGCGGACGCGCTACGCTCGGTTCTTTGCCAACTTCGGAGGTCGAAATGCGTAGAGTCACTGGCATCGGCGGCATCTTCTTCAACGCCAAGGACCCGAAGGCGCTGTGTGCCTGGTACAAGAAGCACCTGGGGATTGCCGTCCAGGAGTGGGGTGGCACAGCCTTCACCTGGACCGATGCCGCAGGAAACCCGGCCAAGGGAACCACGGTCTGGTCCATCGGTGCTGCAGACGGCAATCTCTTCGCTCCAAGCAAGTCGACCTTCATGGTGAACTATCGAGTCGAGGACTTGGCCGCCCTGCTTCAAGCACTACGCGCAGAAGGCTGCAACGTGCTCGAAAAGACAGACGACTCTGAGTACGGGAAGTTCGGATGGGTCATGGACCCTGAAGGTAACAAGGTCGAGCTCTGGCAGCCGCCGGCTGGGCAGTGAGCTTTCTCTGCGCCCTGTGCGCGCTCAGCAAGACCGCCGTCTAACGCGGCGCATGACTATTTGAGCGGCACTGGCAGGGCTTCAGGCTACGGGAAATGCCTTGCTGACATGACCAGGAATCGCATCTTCGAGCTGTGGGGGTTTACCGGATGGCCATCACGACAATTGAAGGACGCCTAACAATCGTTGCAAGAGGGCACCTGAGGCTTGGCGCCTCGGCGTTCCGGGGTAGGGTCGTCCGGTCTCTCAACTTCACCGTCAGGAGGCAGCCGTGCGGCCTGGTTGGTTAGCTGACGCCCTGAGTGGCAAGGTCTCGCTGTCGCGCGCGTTCTGGGTCTACGGCGTCGGCATATCCATTGTGTACTCCCTCATCGGGTTGCTCATCGACATCCAAAACCGGCTTGCCGTCATCATTTACCTGCTGGTAGGCGCTGCCCTGGGAGTCTTGCAATCTCTAATTCTGTGGCGCTGTGCTTATAACTCCCGATCTAAGTTTCTGGGCGGGCTGTTGCGCACTGTGCTGGTTTTCGGCTTGCTTATGGTGGCGATCATGCTTTACGTGTTGTTCACCAATTCGGACTTGCTGCTGCCCCCGAACAAAGGTTGGACCGGGCCCTGAGGTGCCGGCGCCCGCAGACGCTTGTGGGCGGCCGCTCAGGTTCACCGTCAGAAGGCATGCAAGAGGTCGCTGCCACGTTTGAGGCCGGTGGTTTTGCGGTAGCGCCGCAGGTCCTCACCGACGCTCAGTGTGTTGAGCTCGAGGCCCGTGTCGGCGCCGTAGACCTTCAAGGCGCTGGGACGCGAGAGCTCCTCAGCTTCGATTGGGCGCAGCAATTCGCCCGCCAGTTGCAGGACCTGCCTCCGCTTGCGGCCTTGCTGAAGGACAGCCGCACTGCAGTCCAGTGCACCTACTTCGCGAAACTGCCGTCCCGCAACTGGCTGGTCGCCCTGCATCAGGACTTGAGCATCCCTGTCGCAGAGAGAGCCGCCAATGCACCCTGCAGGGCCTGGTCGGAAAAGGAAGGTACGTGGTTTTGTCAGCCACCCGCTGACTTCCTGGCTCGGCTGGTTGCGGTCCGGGTTCATCTGGACGACAGCACTGAAGCGAACGGGCCTCTGCGCGTAGTTCCTGGGTCGCATCGGCTCGGGCGCATCGCCTCTCACGAGGTTGCAGCGTATCGTCGCCGCCTGGGAGAGGTAGCGTGTATTGCACCTCGACGCAGTCTTATAGCGATGCGCCCACTCCTGCTCCACGCCTCATCGAAGTCCACGTCTGCGGCGTCGCGACGAGTTCTTCATTACGTGTTCGCCCCCCGGGAGTTGCCTTGGGGGTTGCGGTGGAAGCATGCCTTCTAGCAATCGTTGGAGGGGCCGCGAGGCGTGGTCTGTCTGGCGTGGCCGTCCGGCCCCCCAGGTTCACCGTTAGAAGTCAGCATGTGGTCCTTCGCCGGTGCCTTTCCCGAGCTCGCCTTCGATTTGGGGTCGGAGCTCCGCGCAACAGGCCGTGCTGACCTCGCTCGCGAGCTGGAGGCCAGCTCCGTCAAGAGCGTCAGTTACGACTCGGAGACCGATGCTGGCTTGGTAGCACTGGAGGCGGAGCGCCAGCTCAACGTGGTGGAACGAAACGTCATCGGGCAGAAGCTCGGCCAGGTGATTGCGTTCGGAGGCTCGCGCTATGCTTCCCTGCAATTGGATAACTTTGGGCGGGTGGTTGGCGTGGAGCTTCTGGCACCGCCGAAGGAATTGAGGTGGAAGCTGCTGCGGCTGAGTTCCAACAATCGTTGGCGGGGGCCGTGAGGCGTGGTCTGTCTGGCGCCGCGGAACCCGGGAGGCGTCGCGCGTGCCACCAGCCGTGAGACGTGGGTCTACATATCGGGCGGACGCACTTGCTAGGGCCCGGTGGAAGTTGACAATCGCTCCTGGCGTCTGGGAGAGGTGTCATGCCCATTGCAGTGGTCCTCATTCTCTTGGTCTTCTGGGCCGTGATGGCGTTTCGTGCGTTTCAACGCGGCGACCTGCTGCTTGCCGGTGTCTTCTCAGCGGTCGGCATTGCCTTAACGGTCTATCGCTTGCGGCGTGTCAGTCGCAGCTAGCGCAGCAGCGACGATTGCGGCGCGCGCGGCCGCCTGACAGTTGGAGTGGCCGTGACGCGTGAGCGGTTTGGCGCTGCGGGCGCTGAGAGATCGTGTGACCTCGGCGCTTTCGAGCGTAGTTGCCCGACCCCTCAACTTCACCGCAAACCACCGTTATCAGTGCCATGAACAGCTTTAAGGGCAGCTGTCATTGCGGGGCATTCGGCTTTTCTTTCCAAACAGCGCTGCCGGTGGCGCAGTGGAGCGTTCGCGCCTGTCGGTGCCGATTTTGTCGCGTCCACGGTGCGGTTACGACCTCCGACCCGGGCGGACGGCTCATGTTTCGTGTCGACGATGGTGACTTAATCGAGCGCTATCGGTTCGGTCTGAAGACCGCCGACTTTCTCTTATGCAAGCGCTGCGGAGTTTACGTCGGAGCGCAAATAGAGACCGCTCACGGCGCTTTCGGCATCATCAATACCCTGACTATGACGCCGGTTCCGGACGGCCTGCCAGTTCCAGCACCGGCACAGTACGGTTCCGAGAGCTCCAATGAACGCATTGAGAGGCGCGAGAAGAGGTGGACGCCTCTTGAAAAGGCGGTCTGACAATCGCTGCAGAGACGCCTCGCGGCGTTTAGGGCGTGCGGGAGCGCCCGCGCCGGGCGTTTCTACTCTATTGGGGTGAACGCCACAGGAGCGCGTCCCATTTCGCTGATGTCCCCGATCATCAGGATCGTCTGGTGGGGTACCCAGATGTCGATCGGTGGCGCGCCCTCGTCCAGGACGATAGTCAATTTGGCGAAGATGTGGTGGCTCAAGTCGATCCGGGCACACGCGAGAATGAGTCGGACGTCGCTTGGCGGTTTTCCGGACGGTGGCTTTTTGGCGAACGCACGGAATTCGCTGGCCTCCTGCGGAGCCAAGTCTGGCCGCAGTCGGACGAAGTACCTGCTTTGCAGAACAGCCATCCCCGCATTGTACGCACTTGCCAGACAATGTGCGCATTGCAATCAATGCCACGCTCGTAGTGCGCCTGAACAATCGATGTAGGTGCGTGGTCTGGTTGGCGCCGCGGGCGCCTACACACGGCAATCGGTGCTGTTGCGGTGTTGCAGGTGAGTGCGCTATGGGTCACGCTCACGGTGCAGTTTGAAGTGCACCGCGCCGCCCGCTGACCGCAATCTCACCCGGAGGCGTTATAAGCATGTTGCTGAGACTCGCGCTGCTGGCGTTGTTGGTCGTGTTGATTCCCCAGGCCGAGGCGCAATACGGCGTACCGCTGAACTGTGATGTGCCCCAGCACAACGGCGACTGCGCCCTGTACGGCATCTCGCTCGTGCAGCTGTTCGCCAACCCCGAGAAATACGACGGCAATAAGGTGCGGGTAAGCGGCTACATCCATTTCGAGCCCGACAATGACGCCATCTACCTGCACAGGGAGGATGAGCGGCTGCAGCTGCGCAAGAACGGCTTCTGGGTCTCGCTGGCCGAAGGCGCTTCCTTCGACGGCTGTCAGGATTCGTACGTGCTCATCGAAGGCGTTTACCGGGCACGCAACACCGGGCGTACGACTCTGTGGAGCGGCGCCATCACCCGCGTCACGAGATGTCAGGTTGTGAGCCCGGCGCCCTGAATCCGGAGGAGGAACGATGCGCATCGCAAGCGTGGGTCATGCGGTATTCGCGGCGACCCTGATCGGTATAGGAATCCTCGGCCTCGTCAGGGGCGATTTCGCGCCGATCTGGCAGCCGGTACCGAAGGCAGTGCCGGCACGCGAAGTGCTGGCCTATCTCAGCGCCCTGATCTCGCTCGGATGCGGCGTCGGCCTCCTCTGGCAGCGTACTGCCGCGCTCGCGGCGCGGGTGCTGCTTGCGGTCCTGCTGCTGTGGACGCTGCTGTTCAAAGTGCGCTTCATCGTTCTCCAGCCCCTGGTGGAGGGCTCCTATCAAAGCTGCGGCGAGAGCGTCGTGTTGGTGGCGAGCGCGTGGGTGCTGTATGGCTGGTTCGCCGCCGACCGGGACCGGCAGCGACTCGGCTTCGCCACGGGCGACCGGGGCGTACGCATCGCGAGGGTGCTGTATAGCCTCGCCATGATCGCCTTCGGCCTGTCCCACTTCGCCTATATGAGCCTGACCGCGCCGCTCGTGCCCGGCTGGCTGCCGTGGCACGTGGGCTGGGGATATTTCACCGGCGGCGCCTACCTCGCGGCGGGTGCAGCGATGCTCACCGGTGTGTATGCACGGACGGCGGCTGCGCTCTCGGCATTGCAGATGGGCCTCTTTACCCTGCTGGTGTGGGTGCCGATCGTGGCGGCAGGGGGTGACGCATCCTCGTGGAGTGAGTTCGTTGTCTCCTGGGCGCTGACCGCCGGCGGCTGGGTGGTGGCGGATTCCTACCGCGGCACGCCCTGGCTCGCATTGGCCAAACGCTGACGGATGGTTCCTCGGCCTGAACGCGACGCGGTTTGTCGTAGGCGGCGGACTCGCCGTGTGGGCGGGGCAGCTGTTGCTGCGCCTTCGCAGTCATACCTGGACGGCTGCACGTGCCGCGATACGAAGTAACCGTTCAGGGTCGGGGCATCGCCGTGCCCATCGACGCCGCCGTGGCGGTAGGCTTCCTGCAACTCGTGCAGGTGCGGGCCAGGGACCCCCTGGATGCCGAGGTGCGCGCCGTCGAGCGGGTTCGGTCCGACTGGGACTCGAGCGTCTACGCGTTCAGCAACCGCGGCGACCCGCCGCACCTCACCATCATCCGCACGGGGCTGCTGTCGTGGTGGCACCGGCTGCTGGGCGCCCCAAAGGGGTATATGTTCTTTGCCGAAGACGGGATGCAGCTGGTGTACGACCCGCGTCGAATGGGGCATTGAGTCGGGAGAGCAAACATGGCGAAGGCCTACTGGATTTCTGCCTACCGTGCGATTCGCGACCCACAGGCCCTCGCCGCGTACGCGAAGCTCGCCGGCCCGGCACTCGAAGGCGCCGGCGGACGCTTCCTTGCGCGCGGCATGCCGGCGCGCGTCTATGAGGGTGGGGTACAGGAGCGCACCGTTATTCTCGAGTTCGCGAGCGTCGCGCAGGCCCTCGCCGCGCACGACAGCCCGGCGTACCAGGAGGCGCTGCGCGCGCTCGGCAACGGGGCCGAGCGCGACTTGCGCATCGTCGAGGGTGTCGCCTGAGCAGGCCACGCGTTTCGCCGTAACGACATGTTCTGAGGCGCTTGCCAACGGACAATGAAGGTCGCTGACTCGCTCGTCGAGGTGCCCGGCGGACGCATCTTCGTGCGCAGCTGGGGCAGCGGAGCCGGCGAAGGTGCCCCGATCATTCTGCTGCACGACTCGCTCGGCTCGGTCGAGCAATGGCGGGACTTCCCGGAGGCTCTGGCACGCGCCACGGAGCGATGCGTCGTGGCTTACGACCGGCTCGGGTTCGGCCAATCCTCGCCGCGCACTGGGCTTCCGTCCGTCGACTTCATCGCCGAGGAAGGCACGAGCTCATTCCCCGCGCTCAAGCGCGCGCTCGGTATCGGCCGCTGCGCACTCTTCGGGCACAGTGTGGGCGGGGCGATGGCGTTGACCATTGCCGCCTCGCAGAGTCAGGCGTGCGAGGCCGTCATCACGGCGGCCGCGCAGGCGTTTGTCGAGCCGCGCACGCTCGCAGGCATCCGCACCGCGCAGGCGCAGTTCGCCGATCCCGCGCAGTTCGCGAAGCTCGTCCGTTGGCACGGCGACAAGGCGCGCTGGGTGCTGGACGCCTGGGCGGGGGTCTGGCTGTCGCCCGACTTCGCCTCGTGGGAGCTGGGCGCGGGTCTCGGGAAGGTCACGTGCCCCGTTCTCGCCATTCACGGCGATCTGGATGAGTACGGCTCGGTGGAATTTCCGCGCCGCATCACGAGCTGGGTCGGGGGGCGGGCGCAGCTCGCGATCCTGAACGGCTGCGGTCATATGCCCCACCGCGAGAGACGCGACGAGGTGCTGCGGCTCAGCAGCTCCTTCCTCGAGCAGGCCTGACAGCGCTCCCGCCGCAACGCTGCTTCAGCCGGCCGCGATCCGGCTTGACCTGCGGCCGGCAGCTTGTAGCCTGCCTTCGGGTCCCGCGCGGGCAACATGAGGCGGCACCGATGAAGCTCCGATACAAGATACTCAACGTCTTCCTCGCGCTCGTGGTCGTCGCCGTCATCGCCCTGCGGCTGGTGGTGTCCTACGACTCGCCCTGCCCGCAGTCGCCGGCGCTCGCGGGGAGCGCGGCGCGCATGCAGGCCGTGCTCTATCGCTGCTACGGCACGCCGCAGGTGCTGAAGCTCGAGGAAGTGGCGAAACCCGTTCCCGCGGACGATGAGCTGCTGGTGAAGGTACGTGCCGCTTCGCTCAATCCGCTCGACTGGCACTACCTGTCGGGAACGCCGTACATCGTGCGTCTCGATGCCGGAATCGGTGCGCCGAAGGATCCGCGCATGGGCGTCGACTTTTCCGGCACCGTGGAGGCGGTCGGCAAGAGCGTGCAGCACTTCAAGGTGGGCGATGAGGTGTTCGGCGGGCGCGACGGTGCCTTCGCCGAGTATCTAACGGTGCGCGAGAGCCGCGCGGTGGCGGTGAAGCCTGCGGGCGTCAGCTTCGAGCAGGCCGCCGCACTCCCGATCGCGGCGATCACGGCGCTGCAGGCGCTGCGCGATAAGGGCAAGCTCCGTGCCGGACAGAAGGTGCTCATCAACGGCGCCTCGGGTGGCGTCGGCACCTTCGCGGTGCAGCTCGCAAAGTGGCTGGGTGGGGAAGTGACCGGCGTCTGCAGCACCAGGAACGTGGAGCTGGTGCGCTCGCTCGGCGCCGATCACGTCATCGATTACACGCGCGAGGATTTCACCCGCGGCGCCGAGCGCTATGACCTGATCATCGACAACGTCGGCAATCATCCGCTGCTCGAGTACCGCCGCGTCATGACACCCCACGGGATTCTGGTCCTCGTCGGTGGTGGGCCGACCCCGAGCGGCCAAATGCTCGGCGGCCTGACGATCATGCTCAAGGGGCTGATCCTCAACCCCTTCGTGAGCCAGAGCTTCGAGCCGTTCCTCGCGGAGCTGAACCCGAAGGACCTGAGCCTGCTTGCCGGCCTCATACAGCAAGGCAGGCTCAAGCCGGTCATCGACCGCCGCTATCCGCTGGCGCAGCTGCCGGAGGCGATGAGTTACCTCGAGGCAGGCCACGCCCGCGGCAAGATCGTGATCGATGTGGGCGACGACAAGCCCGGCTGAGCATGCCGGCCGCGTTGCTCGCGCTCGGGACGCTGCTGCTCGTCACCTGCGTGCGCGAGTTCTACGTGGCGGGCCGCGGCACGCTCCCACCGTGGTCATCCCCCGAGCACCTGGTGACGAGCGGTCCCTACCGCGTGTCGCGCAATCCGATGTATATCGGTGTACTTACCATCCTCGCGGGCTGGTGCCTGTTTGGGATTCATCCACGCTCATCGGCTACACGCTCCTCTTTGCGCTCGGCTTTCATCTGCGCGTGCGCTTCTTCGAGGAGCCCTGGGCTGCCGCGCGCTGCGGCGAGGAGTGGCGCCGCTACCGCGCGCGCGTGCCGCGCTGGCTGCTGTAGTCGCGATTGCCCGCCCACGCCTCCGGTGACACCCGCAGGACTCACCTTGCGCTGCGCGACGCTCGCCGACGTGCCGGCGATCGAGGCGCTGATCATCGAGTCGGCACACGGGCTCGGCGCCGGCGACTACAGCCACGCGCAGCTCGAGGCGGCGCTCAAAAGCGCATTCGGGGTCGACACCCAGCTCCTGAAGGACGGCAGCTACTTCGTGGCCGAGGTGCACGGCGAGCTCGCAGCCTGCGGCGGGTGGAGCTTCCGCCGGACGCTCTTCGGGAGCGACGCGCGCGCCGACCGCGATCCGCAGACCCTCGACCCCGGGACCGACGCGGCGAAAATCCGCGCCTTCTTCGTGCGGCCGAAATACGCGCGTCTCGGGATAGGCAGTGCGCTGCTCAAGCGCTGCGAGCAGGCGGCGCGCGCGCGCGGCTTCAGTCGCTTCGAGCTCATGGCCACGCTCCCGGGCGTGCGGCTTTACCAGGCCCGTGGCTACGTCCCCGGAGAGCTGATCCGCTGGCCGCTTCCGGGGGGTGAGGCGATCGAATTCGTGCCGATGTCGAAGGTAGCACCGCCAGAGTCGCCGCCCGCTTAAGATTTCGCTCCCACGGAGGATGGCGGTTGGCATACGAGCTCAAGAGAGCCCTAGCGCCGCGCCGCAGAGCTACGGGCCGCGCGCGAGCAATAACCACGCGATGAGCGCGGCGCTCTTCTGATCGGCGCCCCACGGTGAGCCTACTTCGCGTCCGAGCTGCGCCACGCGGGTGCGCAGCTCCTCGGGCGAGCCGCCGAGCTCGGCAGCCGCCGTTACCGCGAGATCGCGCTGGCGGATGCGGATCGCGGGCAGTCCCTGAGCCGCACATCCTGCCTCGAGCGCCTCCCTGAAATGGTTGCCGTCGCTTGAGTGAATCAGCGCGTGCGAGGCGAGGATCGCCGCCAGCGTCGCGCCGCTCCGGCCCGCGGAATCGACGATGCCGGCGGTGCGCGCCTCTACCCCGGCGGCGCGCGCAACCTGTGCGAGCGCGCGGATAGCGCCTGCGGCCAGGCGCGCCGCGGAGGCCTTGAAGGTTGCCAGCTGTGCCTCGGCCGCCGCGAGCGGCAGCGGCTCGATCGCGTGATAGGGCTGCTTCGAGCCGAGAAGCTTCGGATCGGCGAGCTCGAGCCGCTCGCGCGCGAGCACCAGCGGCTTGGCCGGCGTGCCGCCGAGGAGGACCACCGCCGCCCACCCCGAGTGCGGAGCGAAGCCGATGGTGCAGAAGGCACGCGGGGCTGTCACGGCATCGGCCGCTCGGGACTTCAGGCGACTTCGGCCTTGAGCGGCCGGCTCATGAGCTCGCGCACCGCATCTCTCGCCGGCAGCTGCTCGTAGAGCACGCGGTACACGACCTCGCACAGCGGCATCTCCACCCTGGCACGCGTCGCCACGCCGCGGATGGCGCGCGCCGCGGCGTAGCCTTCCACCGACTGGCCGATGTCGGCGAGCGCGCGCTCCGGGCTGGCGCCGGCGGCCAGCAGCAGACCGAAGCGCCGGTTGCGCGACTGATCGTCGGTGCAGGTGAGCACCAGATCCCCGAGCCCGGCGAGCCCCATGAAGGTTGCGGCCTGTGCACCGAGCGCAACGCCGAAGCGGGTCATCTCCTTGAGTCCCCGGGTGATGAGAGCGACGCGCGTGTTGGCACCGAAGCCGAGCCCGTCGGAGAGCCCGGCGCCGACGGCGAGCGCATTCTTCACCGCGCCGCCGATCTCGACTCCCATGATGTCGGTCGAGGTGTAGGCGCGGAAGTTCGCCGAGCTGAGCTCGGCGGCGAGTGCCTCGGCGTAGGCCGCATTGGGCGAGGCGATCGTCATGGCGGTCGGCAGCCCCGCGCCGACCTCGCGTGCAAACGTGGGTCCCGAGAGCACCGCGACCCGCCGCTCGGGACCCAAGACCTCGCGCGCCACCTGGTGCGGCAGGCGGCCCGTGTCCTGCTCAAAGCCCTTGGTCGCCCAGGCGACGTGCATCTCCGGGGTCAGGTACGGAGCGAGCCCGGCGAGCACGGCGCGGAACGCCGGGCTCGGCACCACGATCAGCACGTCACGCGCGCCGCTCACAGCCTGCGGCAGCTGCGCGCATACCGCGAGTGAGGCTGGAAAGGCGGTGCCCGGCAGGTAGCGCTCGTTGCAGCGGCTTAACGCCATGGCGGCGAGCCGCTCGCCATCGCGCCCCCACAGCCGCACCGCGCGTCCGCCGCGTGCGAACTGGATGGCGAGCGCCGTACCCCACGAGCCCGCGCCCAGCACGGCGATCGAGTCGGAGTCCGCGCGGACTGTCACTTAAGTGAGCTCCGGCGCGCGCTTCAGGGCCTTAGCCGCCGCGCCTTCAGTTGGTCTGGGCGGCGGGCGGCTGTGGTCCCTGGTTGGAGGTGTACAGCGCATCGAAATTCACCGGCGGCAGCAGGAACTGCGGGAACCCCCCCTGGCTGACGAGATTCGACACGGCGCTGCGCGCGAACGGGAACAACACCCCCGGGCACACGGCGCTCACCGCGCGCTTCAGTTCCGGCTCGGCGAGGTTGCGCATCAGGAACAGTCCCGCCTGCTTCACCTCGACCAGGAACACCGTGACGTCGTTCTGCTTCGCCGACACCGTCACCGTGAGTACCACCTCGCGAAGCTCCGGCGACACCAGAGTCGTGCCGGTCTGCAGGTCGAGGTTCACCTGCGGGTTCCAGGTGCCATCGACCCGCGGGCCGTTCGGCGCCTCGTAAGAGCAGTCCTTCAGGTACACCGACTGCAGTGACAGCAGCGGGCCATCCCCCGACAGTTCATTCGCCGGCATCGCGCCGGCAGTCTCATTGGCCATTCTCAGGCTCCGTTTTTCAACATGGAATCGAGGCGCCCGGTCGCATCGAGCGCGTGTAGTTCATCCGCCCCGCCCACCGCCGCCGCGCCGATGAAGACCTGCGGCACGCTGCTGCCACCGCCGCGCGCGAGCATCTCGGCGCGGGCGTCGGGGAGCATATCGACGTCGATTTCCCTGATCGCGACGCCCTTCGACTCGAGCAGTGCGCGTGCCCGGCGGCAATGCGGGCACCAGTCCGACAGATACATGACGACTTCGGGTGTGCTCATGGCACGGCACTTCAGTCCCGCGACAGCGGCAGGTTGTCCGCCCGCCAGGCGGCGAGCCCGCCGCGCAGCGCCGCCGCTTTGGTGAAGCCCTGGGCCGCGAGCCGGCGCACCGCGGCCGCGGTGACCGAGCCGGAGTCGTCGTACACCACTACGACCTTCTCCTTGTGCTTCTTCAGCGTGTCGCCGGCGGTCAGCAGCGTGTCGGCGCTCATCTGCCGCGCGCCGTTCAGGTGCCCCGCGTGGTACTGCTCCTGCGGGCGCAGGTCGATGACCAGCGCCCCGTGGTTCATCAGGCGGATCAGCTCCTGGGGCGAGATCGAAATAAGGCTTTCCGCGCGCGCCCGCATCTCGTATACAGCGATCAGTGCCACGACGAGTGCCGTGGCGGTGGCCAGGTAGGGGTGCAGGCTGACGAACTGGAGCACGTGGTCCATGGGCCCAAGAGGCGCCGCGGGGGCGAAAAAGGGCGCGCATTATAGCGCGCGTTCCGGTCAGCCCACCGGGGGCTTGCGCGGCGGATCCGCGGCCCTCGCTCTCATGATCGTTATGCTCGTCGGGGCACTCAGCCCTGGCGTGGCGGGCGCACCTGCCGCGGGTCCGGCAAAGCCTGAGACAGATGCCAGGCGGACGGAAGCGCAGCTCGAGGCGATCAAGGCCGAGATCGAGCGCGTTACCCGTCAGGTGAGCGAGAGCCAGGTGGAGCGCGACCGGCTGACCCGCGACCTGCGCAGCGCCGAGCTCTCGGTAGGGCACGCGCGCGAAGCCTTAGCCGAGGTGCGGCGCCAGCGCGCCGAGCACGCCGCGCGCCGCACGGCGCTCACCGCCGAGCAGCACGAGCGCGAGGCGCAGCTCGATAAGAATCGCGCCGAGCTCGCCGGCCAGATGCGCGCCGCCTACACCATCGGCCGTCAGGAGCCCTTGAAGCTCCTCCTCAACCAGCAGGATCCGGCGCTCGCCGGCCGGATGTTCGTCTACTACGGCTACTTCGGCCGCGCACGCGCCGGGCAGATCAAGCTCATCGAGGACGACGTTGAGCGCCTCGCCGAGCTCACCGCGGAGCTCGATGCTGAGGATGCGCAGCTCGCCGTGCTCGAGCAGCGCCAGAAAGCTGAGCTCAGCGAGCTCGAGCATGCGCGCTCGCAGCGCTCCACCGTGATCGCCGGGCTCGACGCCGAGTCGCGCAACCGCAGCGCCAGTCTCGAGCGGCTGCGCAGCCAGCAGTCCGGGCTCGAGTTGCTGCTGCGCGAGCTGCGCACGGCGATCGAGCGCTATCCGCTCGAGGCCAACGATGCCTTCACGCGGCTGCGCGGCAAGCTCGCCTGGCCGGTAAGCGGGCATCTGGTGGCGCGCTTCGGCGAGACGCGCGCCGGCGGGGTGCGCTGGGACGGGGTGCTGGTGGCGACCGAGCGCGGCGCGCCGGTCAAGGCGGTGTGCGACGGGCGGGTGATCTACGCCGACTGGCTGCCGGGCCTCGGGCTCCTGGCGATCGTCGATCACGGGGACGGCTACCTGAGCCTCTACGGACACAACGAGCGGCTCTACAAGGCGGCCGGCGAGCAGGTCGCCGCCGGGGACACCATTGCCGCCGCGGGCGATTCGGGCGGCAGCGGCCGGCCGGAGCTTTATTTCGAGATCCGCAAGGGCGGCAAACCGGTCGATCCGCGCCCCTGGTTCCGGGCCGCGGACCCCTGAAAGATGTGACTGCCGTCAACTTTCTGCGCAGTGCCGCACCGCCCGGCACTGCGATTCGCCAACTCGCGCAAGGATCCTCGGCGACATAAGCGCAATGGTGTCGTCTGGCTCCCACACCCCCGGCACCAGACGGCGACCCATGAGCGTGCCTGCAACAAACGATTCGCCCGCCGGGCAGTCCGCTGCCCATTACGAACCCTATTTCCGCCTGGTGCGCTCGCTCCTGCCGCGCGCCTCGAATCTGGCCATCTTCAGCGCGGCCGGCGAGCTCGTCTGGTCGTCCGAGACCATGACCGGGCCCGATCTCATGAACGTGGTCGAGGACGCGCTGATGGCCGCGCGCTCGAGCCAGGGGGGCGCGGGGCAGCTGCGCACGCTCGAGGGCAACCTGCCGGTGTATCTGTGCTCGCTGCGCGACGATGCCGGGGGACTGCTCGCCATGGCCGCGGTCGTGTGCCGTCCGCTGGAGAGCGGCGACCGCAAGCACCCGGAATTCTCCTTCGCCTATTCGCTGCTCGCGCCGGCGCTCGAATGCCTGCGGCGCGAATTCCTCGCGCAGCTGGCGATCGAGGAGCTGCACGCTACGGTCGCCGGCCTCAATCGCGATCTCGAGCTGCTGCTGTCGCACGGTGCCTCCGACCAGGGCACTCCCGACGGCGCCAACGACCTGCAGCTGCTGCTGAAGCAGACCATCGAGCACCTGCGCGCGGGCACCGGCGCGCTGCTGGTGCCGGAGAAGAACCTGACGCTGCTGCGCTCCGCGGGCGATGTCGCCCCCGATGCGCGCTTCATGATGAAGTCGCACCGGCGGCTGCTCACCCAGGCGCAGGCGCAGCGCGAGCCGCTGATCGTCAATGACATCGACGTCGCGATCGCCGACACCTATCCCTACCGCGTGCTGTGCTGCGCGCTGCGCACCCGCGCCGGCCGCTGCATCGGCATGCTGACACTGCTGCGCGACGAGAGCAGCGAGCACTTCAGCGAGCGCGACGCGCACATCGGGCAGATCCTCGCCCGCAAGGCGCTCGACATCATCGAGTCGAGCTATGACTCCCTGAGCGGCCTGTACACGCGCCCGGCCTTCGAGCGGCGTCTGGCCGCGGTGGTGACCGACGGCAAGGCAAATCAGCCGTGGAGTGCGCTGTACATCGACGTCGATCAGCTGCACGCCATCAACGAGAAGGCCGGCATGCACGTCGGCGACTCCGTTCTCGGGCAGCTCGGCGAGCTGTTCCGCAAGCGCCTGCCGCCGGGCGCCTTCGGGGCGCGCATCTCCGGCGACCGCTTCGCGGTGCTGCTGCCGGCGCAGGCCGACGATGCCGAGAAATTCGCCCAGTCGCTGCGCGCCGGCGCCGAGCAGCTGCTGCCGGGTCCCGGGGAATCGCGTCCCCCGGTCTCGATCAGCATCGGCGTGGCGCTGCTCGACACCGGCGACGGCGGCGAGCTCGCGCACGTGCTGGCGGCCGCCGAGAGCGCCTGCAAGGCCGCCAAGGAGCGCGGCCGCAACCGCGTCGAGGTCTACCAGGCGAGCGATACCAGCATCGTGCGCCGCTTCGCCGACATCTCGGTCGCAGCGCAGCTGCGCGATGCCATCGACAACAACCGCATGCGCCTCGATGCGCAGCTCATCCTGCCGTTCTCGGGATCCGAGAGCGCCCGGCCGCACTACGAGCTGCTGCTGCGCATGATCAACGACGACGGGCTCACCATGGGCCCGGACAGCTTCCTCTCCGCCGCGGCGCGCTATCAGCTGATGCCGCTCATCGATCGCTGGGTGGTCAACCACGCGGTCGAGGCGCTCAAACCCCGCGCCGGTGTGCTCGAGGGCAAGGCGCTCGGCTTCACCATCAATTTCTCCGGCCAGTCGCTCGATGACGATGGCTTCGCCGACTTCCTGATCGGCACGATCGGCAGCAGCGGCCTGGATCCGGACCTGTTCTGCTTCGAGCTCACCGAGAACGCCACCGTCGCGCACCTGTCGCGCGCCGAGGAGCTGATGCGCCGGCTGCGCAAGCTCGGCTGCGGCGTGGCACTCGATGATTTCGGCACCGGGCTGTCGTCGCTCTCCTGCCTGCGGCAGCTGCCGATCACCATGCTCAAGATCGACGGCAGCTTCATCCGCGACGTGGTCAAGGATCCGCGCGCCGAGTCCATGGTGCGCGCCATCGCCGAGCTCGCCCGCGGCATGAAGATCACCACCGTCGCCGAGTACATCGAGACCGAGGAGATCGGCAAGCGCGTCGCCGAGCTCGGAGTCGACTACGGCCAGGGCTTCGCGATCGGCAAGCCGATCCCGCTCACCGAGCTCCTGAACGAGCTGCCGCTACCGAGCGATACCGCCGCGGCTCGCGCACCCGATGAGGTCATGTGGTACGCCGGCGCGACGCCGTGAACGGAATTACCAGCGCATGTCGAGCCACTCGCGGACACTGATCGCGCTCGTCGCCGGAACCATCTTCGGGTTCTGCGGCGCGCTCACCTCGGGTGTACTCGCCGAGCGCTCGAGCGAGCCGGCGCATGCCGCGGGCGCGCGCCCCATCCTTCCCTGGGAAGAGGCCAGCCTGTTCGCGGAAGTCTATGAGCGCATCAAGCGCGACTACGTCGAGGACATCGACGACCACGTGCTGATGGAGAAGGCGCTGCGCGGCATGGTGACCGCGCTCGACTCGCACTCCGCGTACCTCGACAGCGAGGAGTTCGAGGAGATTCGCCTCTCCACCATGGGCTCCTACCCCGGGGTCGGGATCGAAGTGGTGCCTGACGAGGGACTGGTGAAGGTGCTGCGCCCGATCGACGGCTCGCCCGCGCAGCGCGCCGGACTCAAGCCCGGCGATGAGATCGTCAAGGTCGACGGGGTCGAGGTCGGCGGGGACCTGGCCGGGGCGACCGCCCGCATGCGCGGGGCTTCGGGCAGCACGGTGAAGCTCACGGTGCGCCGCAAGGGCGAGGCGCAGCTCCTGGAGTTCACGGTGCGGCGCGAGCAGGTCGAGGTGACCAGCGTCGCCGAGCAGACGCTCGAGCCGGGCTACGGCTACCTCCGGATCACGACCTTCACCGAGACCACGGCCGAGGACGTCAGTCACGCCATATTGCAGCTTAAGAGAGACAATAAGAGCGGTCTGAAAGGTCTTGTGCTCGACCTACGAGACAATCCGGGTGGAGTTCTCGAGGCCGGCGTCGCCGTGGCGGACGATTTCCTCGAGCAGGGCGTGATCGTCACGGCCGACGGACGCACGCCCGAGGCGCGCTTCCGCATGGATGCGACTCCCGGGGACCTGATCAACGCAGCGCCGCTGGTGGTGCTCGTGAACGGCGGGACCGCCTCGGCTTCCGAGATCGTCGCCGCGGCCCTCAAGGACCACGGCCGGGCGCTCATCATCGGTCGCAGGACCTACGGTAAGGGCTCGGTCCAGACCGTCATGCCCCTGGCGCACGGTGGGGCGCTGAAGCTCACCACCTCGCGCTACTTCACCCCCTCGGGGGCCTCCATCCAGGGCGTTGGCATCGTTCCGGACATTCTCGATGCCGAGCCCGGCAAGGCCGTCGTGGCGCAGGCCGGCAGGAGCGCTCTGCCGCTCGCGAAGCGTGACGCGGACGTGCGCGTCGGACTCGAGACGCTTAAAAGTCGCGGCGTGCTCGCGCAGCGCGACGACCTTCCCCGCGTACGCGATCTCGTGCCCTGATTCATTGGAAAAATCGCCTGCGGCAGCCCGCGGCGATTTTTCGGACAGCGACTTTGTTGCCCTGCCTCTCAAGGCGCAGCCGCGGGCACTTCCCGCTATCCTCGCGCCATGCTCGGCTTCGCTCTCGATCTCATCCTGCATCTCGACCGGCACCTGGTCGAGCTCCTGGTGCAGTATCAGCTGTGGATCTACCCGATCCTGTTCGCCGTCATCTTCGCCGAGACCGGGCTGGTCGTGACGCCGTTCCTGCCCGGGGATTCGCTGCTGTTTGCGGTCGGGGCGCTGGCCGCGGTCGATAGCAGCGGCACGCTGACTGCGCCGCTGGCGAGCGCGACGCTCAGCGTCGCGGCGGTGCTCGGCAACACCGTGAATTACAGCATCGGACGCGCGATCGGCCCGCCCGCCTTCAGCGGCCGTTACCGCTTCCTCAAGGTGGAGTACTTGAGCCGCACCGAGGAGTTCTTCCGCCGCCACGGCGGACTCGCGATCCTCTTGTCGCGCTTCATCCCCATCATCCGCACCTGCGCGCCGTTCGTCGCCGGCATCGGCCGCATGCCCTACGGGCGCTTCCTCGCCTACAACTTAGCCGGCGGCTGCGCCTGGGTAATGCTCTTCGTCTGGGGCGGATATCTGTTCGGCAACATCCCGGTCGTCAAACAGAACTTCGGGTTGGTGACGCTCGCGATCATCGCCGCTTCGCTCCTGCCACTCGCGCTCACGCTGCGGCGGCGCGCAACTTAACGCGCGTTGAGCTACGGCGAGCGGCGCTTCAGCCGAGCGCGTACTGAATGAGCCGCCACAGCGCCCCCAGCCCGCCGCCGACCAGCAGCACCATGTTCGGCACCACGCTCAGCATGAAGCCGCGGTGGCGCGCTGCGGCCGCGCGCACGTAGCCGCGGAAGTAGAGCGCGCGCCCGACGATGAACAGCGCCCCGAGCGCGGCCGCCAGCCACGGGCTCACGTAGAGCGCGAACAGCATGATTCCCGGCACGAAGATGATCAGCTGCTCGAGCGTATTCATCTGCACGCGGAAGGTGCGCTCGAACACCTCGTGGCCGGTGATGGCGGGCGCGGGCACGTTGTAGGTGGCGCGGGCGCGGGCGACCGCCAGGCTGAAGAAGAAGAACTCGACCAGCGCAGCGGCGAGAACCAGATGAACGAGCGGCATACACACCCCCTGCGCGTAAGCATAAACGAGCGCACCCAAGCAGGCAGCGGTGCGCTGCCGGGGGTAGCCCCGGCGGCTCAGGTCCGGTGGCACAATGCGCCCATGGGCGAGAAGGTCCGAGGCTACGCGCACCGCGTCGACATCGCCGCCGACGCCTCCAAGGTATGGCGCGCGATGACCGAGCCCGAGCTGCTGCGGCGCTGGTGCTCACCCGAGGCCGAGCTGCAGCCGCGCCAGGGGGGGCTGTTCCGCGCGCGGGTTGACCGGGTCACCGAGCTCGAGGCCCACATCGATGTGTTCGACGCGGGCCGGCGCGTGCGCTTCATCTATCTGCCGAACCCCGGGCTCCCACCCGCGGACTCGGTGCTCACCGACGACCTGATCGTCGAGGCCGTTGCCGACGGCACCGTGGTGCGCCTGCTCGGCTCCGGAGTTCCGGGGGAGGCCGCGTGGGATGCGCAGTACTGGCGGCTGCGCACCGCCTGGCTCCAGGCCCTGAACCGGCTCAAGGTGTTCGTCGAGAAGCAGCTCGACGGGGAGACGCCCTCATGACCGGGTTTCTGCTGCGCGCGGTGATCGCGGCGATAGGCCTCTGGCTTGCCAGCCGCTACGTTCCGGGCGTGCGCATCGACAACGTGACGACGCTGCTGCTCGCGGGAGTCCTCCTCGGCGTGGTCAATGCCATCGTCAGACCCGTCGCCTTCATCCTCACCCTGCCGATCACGATCCTGACGCTCGGCCTGTTTCTCCTGGTGGTGAATGCCGCCATGGTGGCGCTGGTTGCCTGGCTGCTGCCGGGCTTTCACCTCTACGGCGGCTTCAAGGCGGCGCTCCTCACCTGGATCATCGTGTGGCTCACCGGGCTTGTGGGCTCGCTCCTCATCGGGCACCAGGGCTTCGAGCGCTTCCGGCAGCGATGAGCAGCGCGGGCGTACTCGGGGCGATCGGCAACACGCCACTCATCGAGCTGTAGTGGCGGTCGAGCCGGCGGAATCTCCCGTGCTGTCGGGCGGCGCGCCGAGGTCGATGAGATCGTGCCGGTGCCGACGACGGAGGCCAAGGCGATGGCGCGCCGAGCGGCACGCGAGGAGGCGCTGTTCGCCGGCGCCTCGACGGGGGCCAATCTGGTCGCGGCACTCGCGGGGGCGCAGCGCTTAGGTGCTGACGCCACCGTGGCGACCATCGCGGTCGATTCGGGCCTGCGTTATCTCGCCACCGACATGTACCGCGCCTGAAGCTCCTCAGCGCGCCGGCAGCACCCGCCCGATCCAGCGGTAAAGCGCGTAGATCACCAGCAGGAAACCGAGGCCGCCGAGCCACTCTGAAGCGCTAGCAAATGAGTCGCCCACCACGCCGATGGGGAACTGGTTATTGGTGAGGGCCACCATGGCCGTGAACACCACCGCCAGCACGCTCTCGCCGACGATCAGACCGGAAGCGAGCAGCACGCCGAGTTGCTTGGTGGCTTCTGGTTTGGCGGACCGGTCGGCGCCGCGGTCAAACCACCAACCGACGAGAGAGCCCACGGTGACCATGAGCGTCGATGCCGTGGGCAGGTAGATGCCGAGGCCTACGGCGAGTGGCGGCAGACGCATGGAGCGGGTGGTTTTCGACAGCAGCCAGTCGATCGCGATGATGCCGAGCCCTATGAGCGCCCCCCAGCCCATCAGTTGCCATTTCTCCGGGTCGTTCTGGATCACCGCCTGCGCGAGGGCAGAGATGAGGCCCGCCTGGGGCGCGGGCAGGGCGTGGGCGGTTGCGCCGGGGGCGCCGGCAAAGCCGTAAGCCTTATTGACGAGGTCAAGCACCGGCGGGATCACCAGCGCGCTCGCCACTACGCCGATCACCAGCGCCCACTGTTGTTTCGAGGGCGTGGATTCCACCAGCTGGCCGGTTTTCAGATCCTGCAGGTTGTTGTTGGCTATCGCCGCTACGTTGAATACCACCGCGGTGACGAACAGCGAGTAGGCCACGAGCGCCTTGCCCATCTCCGGGGGGAGCGAGGACTTGACGCTCACCACCAGGAACAGCGCCGTGGTGGCCACCACCAGGATGCCGATGCCGGAGAGCGGACTGTTGGAGGCGCCGATCAGCCCCGCCATGTAACCGCAGACCGTCGACACCAGGAACCCGAGCACCACCACGATGATGATGCCGCCGACGGTGAGCAGCAGCGCGTGCTCGCCCAGGCCCGCGCTGGTGGCGAAGTTCCACAGCAGCCAGCAGATCGGCAGGATACAGAGCAGCGACACCACGCCCACCTGATCAACGGGGATGTCGTGCTCGGTGCGCGCCAGCGTGTCGCCTTTGCCGGCCTTGCGCGCCTGGGAGGAAGCGATGGCGCTTTTCAGGCCGCCGATCACCGGCTTCACGAGCTTCATGAGTGTCCAGACGGCGGACACGGCGATCGCGCCGGCGCCGACGTAACGCACATAGTGGCTCCAGGTAGCATGCGCGAACTCTCCGGCATCGCCGGCGCCCGGGTGCAGTGCGCTGAAGCTCGGCACTCCCCAGCCCCAGCCGATGACGGCGCCCACGAACATCGCGATACCGACGCTGATGCCGACCAGGTGGCCGATGCCGAAGAGCGCGAGAGACAGCTGGAAATCGAAGCCCGTGACCGGCGCCTGCCGGTCACTGCCGAGACGAAAACTGTGCGCCACGTCCCCGAGGAACAGCCGCATCTGCACCAGCACGAGGAAGAGCGCCGAGACGAGCGAACCCACCAGCACCGCTTTGAGGCCCGTGCCGCCGGATTCCACCGAATCCTTGTCCGCAGCGTCGCCGGTACCGACCTTGATGACCTCGGCGCAGGCGGTGCCCTCGGGATAGGGGAGATCGGAATCCGTCACCAGCGCGCGGCGCAGCGGGATGGAATACATGACGCCGAGGATCCCGCCGGTGGCGCAGATCGCTACCGACTGCCAATACGGAAAGCCGCTCCACCAGCCGATCATGATGAAGCCGGGCAACACAAAGATGATGGAGGACAGCGTGCCGGCGGTGGAGGCCACCGTCTGCACGATGTTGTTCTCCTGGGCGGTGGTGTTGCCGAGCCAGCGCAACAGCGCCATGGAGATCACCACCGCCGGGATGGAGGTGGAGAAGGTGAGCCCCGCCTTCAACCCGAAGTAGACGTTGGCGGCGGTAAACACCACGGTGAGCAGCACACCGAGGACGAGTCCCCGCAGCGTCAGCTCCGCGCGCGATTCAGTCCTCATGCCCTGATCCCCTCGGTTGTTGCTCTTGTGTCGGTGCGCCGGGGCAGCGGGCCGCCCCCGGTGACAGCGGCCATCTTAGCCTCGCGCTGCGCGCGCGCGCTATGCTTGACTCGCCGCGCGCTTACTTACCGCGGGTAAGCCCTGCGCGCCGGAGGTGAGCTGATGATCAAGGTGCTCGTCGGGTTGCTGGTCGTCGCCGTGCTCGGGTTCGCGGCTTTCAGCTGGGGGATGCTCCACTGGTCGTACTCGGAGGGCGAGCGCGCCGGCTACGTGCAGAAGCTCTCGAAGAAGGGCTGGCTGTGCAAGACCTGGGAGGGCGAGATGGCCATGGTGACGATGCCGGGCACGGTGGCGGAGAAGTTCGCCTTCACGGTGCCGAACGACGCCATCGCCCAAAAGCTCAACGCCAACGTCGGCAAGCGCGTCGCGCTGCATTACGAGCAGCACAAGTGGCTCCCGAGCTCATGCTTCGGCGACACCGAGTACTTCGTCACCGACCTGCGCGTCGCCGAGTGAGGCGCCCGGCCCGAGTCGCACGCCTACTGAGCGGCGGGCGGCGCTTCCTGATCGTGCTCGCCACGATCGCGCGCGTGCCGGTCGGCCCGCGCGCGCGACCTGCCAGCGGGCGGATCACCGTTGACTTCCTCGACGGGCCGCGCGGCGCCAGCGGCAGGGTTGGCCGCGGAGGTGGCGGTGGTGGAGGTAGCCGGGGCGGCGGGTGCGGACGGAGCGGTGGATTCGCCGGGAACGCCCGAGGGCCCGGCCGGGGCGCAGGCCTGCGCGAATGCGACAAGGATTGCGGCCGCTGCGGGGAGCTTGCGCATCGAGGCGCCGCTATCTCGCTCCCGCCAGCAGCCGCCTGGTGAGCGGCGTGAGCGCGAGCATCACTGCTGCGGCGATGACGCCGTACCAGAAGATCTTCAGGAACAGCGCCGGGAGCGATTCCAGGTGACCCGCGTCGTACTGGCCGGTGAGCTGACCGGCGAGGTTGCCACCGAGCGCGAGCGACAGGAACCACATGCCCATCGCCTGGCCCACGAAACGCGGCGGCACCAGCTTGCTCATGTTGGAAAGGCCCACCGGTGACAGGCACATCTCCCCGCAGACGTGCAGGAAGTAGGTGCCGATGAGCCAGGTGGGCAGCACCAGATGTCCGCCGAGCACATGCTCGGAGGCGAAGTACATGACCAGGAACCCGAGCCCGAGCAGCAGCAGCGCCACGCCGAATTTCGCGACCGCCGGCGGATCGCGGTCGCGCCGGCCGAGCGCGAGCCACAGCGCCGCGAATACTCCGGCGAGGATGATCACGAACAGCGAGTTCAGCGACTGCAGCATACCGGGGGGCATATTCCAGCCGAGGATGTGCAGGTCCGTGTAGCGGGCGGCGAACAGGTTGAAGGATGCGCCCTGCTGAAAGTATCCCGCCCAGAACGTGACCGAGCCGGCGAACAGCGCCACCATCACCAGCACTCGCTTGCGCTCGGGCACGGTGAGCCCCGCGAAAAACAGCAGGTACACGAAGTACGCCACCGCCAGCAGCGCGAACGCCCAGGTCGCGAACGAGGCGAGCGCCGCACCGTCGATGTGCACCGCGCCGCTTGCGGCCAGCACCACACCGGCAGCCAGCAGCGCGATGAGCACCACGATCGGCGTCCACGAGGCGCGCTGCTCGGGCGCGACGGTGAGCCCCGCGCTGCCGAGGAAGCGCCGCGTCAGGAGGAACTGGCCGACGCCGAGCACCATGCCGAGGGCAGTGAGCGCGAAGCCGAAGCGCCAGCCGAAGGCAGTGGCGACCAGCGGTACCAGCACCGGACCCAAAAACCCGCCGGTGTTGATCCCCATGTAGAAGATCGAGAATCCGGCGTCGCGCCGCGCGCCGCCCTCCGGGTAGAGCGTCGCCACCAACGCGCTCACGTTGGGCTTCAGGAGTCCGACGCCCATGGCAATGACCAAAAGGCCCACAAAGAAGATCGACGTCGTGCCGAGGGCGAGCAACGTGTTGCCGAGAGCGATCAAGATGCCGCCGGCTATCACTGCGCGCTGCGCCCCGGCCAGCCGGTCGGCAATCCAGCCACCCAGGAGCCCGAGGAGATAGGTGCTGCCGACGTACAGGCCATAGATGGAGGCCGAGGACCTGTCATCGAGACCTAAGCCCCCGCTGGCCGAGGGCGCCACCATGAAGAGAATCAGGAGCGACTGAATCCCGTAATAGGTGAAGCGCTCCCACAGCTCGGTGAGGAACAGCGTCGCAATGCCGATCGGCTGACCGAGAATGGTGCGCGTTGCTACGGGGGCGAGGCCGGCGTCGGCGGCCTGGCTCATGGTTTCTCTTCGGCCGCCGCGCCCTTGCTGCGCATGCGCGACAGCAGCCCCGCCATGAGAATGCCGCCCTCGTAGAGCAGATACATCGGGATCGCGAGCGAGCACTGCGAGATGGCATCGGGCGGGGTGAGGAGGGCCGCGAGGATGAAGATGCCGATCAACACGTAGCCGCGGTGCTGCTTGAGCTTCTCGATGCGCACCAGCCCCATGACCACCAGCAGCACCACCGCGACCGGCACCTCGAAGGCGAGCCCGAAGCAGAAGAACATCGTCAGCACGAAGTCGAGGTAATTGTTGATGTCGGTCATCATCGCCACGCCCTTAGGCGTCGTCGCGGCGAAGAACTGGAACATCACCGGAAACACGAAGTAGTAGGCGAAGCCGATGCCGACGTAGAACAGCAGGATCGAGGACAGCAGCAGCGGCACCGCGAAGCGCCGCTCGTGACGATACAGGCCCGGCGCCACGAACGACCACAGCTGGAAAATGATGTACGGCATCGCCAGCAGCAGGGCGACGAAGAACGACAGCTTGAACGGCGTCGTGAACGGCGACATCACCCCGGTCGCGATCAGATTGCTCCCCGGCGGGAGCTTGGCGAGCAGCGGCGAAGCGACGAAGGTAAAGAGGTCGTTGGAGTTGAGCACGCAGGGCACGAAGGCGATGCCGATCGCCACCAGCGAGCGCAGCAGCCGGTTCCGCAGCTCGAGCAGATGCGAGATCAGCGTGCCTTCGGCGAGCTTCTCAGGATCCGCGCTCATCGGCGCCCGGCCTCAGGGCCGCCGCTGCCGCTGCGACAGTGTTGGCGGCAGTCTCGTCGGTGGAATGCGCCTGCGAGGGAGTCGGCGGCTGCTCGGGCTCGGCGGCCGGTGCAGGAGCGGCGGCAGCTGCGCTCGCCGGCCTCACGGGAGCGGGTGGTGTCGGCCCGTGAAAAGGTGGAGGTATGTCCGCCTCGCCCGGGGACGGCGCAGCAGCCGCGGTCGGCTCGACCGGGGTTGCGGCAGCAGGTGTTGGTGCTGCGCGGCGCGCCTGCTCGAGCTGCACTTCCTCTTCCAGCTGTTCGCGGAACTGCCGCGCCATGGCGCGCGCCCGTCCGACCCAGCGACCCAGCTCGGAGACGACGCGCGGCAGCTTCTCGGGCCCCAGCACCACGAGTGCCAGGACGAAGATGATCAGGACTTCTAGAAAGCGCCCCTCGAACAGGTCAGACGCTCCGGTCGCTCTTGGGCGGGGCCTCGGTCTTCCTGGCCTCGTCGAACTGCGCGTCCGGCGCTTCCGAGCCAAGCTGCTTCGGCGGAGTGCTCTGCTCCGTCTCGCCGTCGTTCATGGCTTTCTTGAATCCGCGCACCGCGGCGCCCAGGTCCTGCCCCACAGAGCGCAGCTTCTTGGTGCCGAACACGACGAGCACGACCAGCAGGATGATCAGCAGCTCCCGCATTCCTAGTCCGCCCATACTTCACCACTCCACAAAAGCCCGCCCGCGCGGAGGATAAGAAGGGAATCATAGGTCAAATGAGCACCCCCGGGCCCATAAGTTCGCTGAATTCCGGTACCGGCTTCACGCTCGCTGGCATCAGGACTCGAGCCAGAACGTCACCGGGCCGTCATTGATCAGCGACACCTGCATGTGGGCGCCAAATACGCCAGCGGAAACATGAGGATAGGAGGCGCGTGCCTTTTCCAGCAGGTAGCCGAAAAGGCGCCGTGCTGCTTGCGGTTCCGCCGCGCTCGAGAACCCGGCGCGCGTGCCCTTCCTGGTGTCGGCGGCGAGGGTGAACTGCGGCACGAGCAGCAGTCCCGCGCCGACATCGCGCGTCGACAGGTTCATGCGACCCTCGCCGTCCGGGAAGACGCGATAGGCGAGCAGGCGCTCGAGCAGGCGCTCAGCACTCGCCTCGGTGTCCTCGCGCCGCACCGCAATGAAGGCGAGGAGACCCTTCGAGATCGCGCCGACCACGGCACCGTCGATGCGCACCTCGGCGCTCGCGACTCGCTGGATGAGACCGATCATGGTGGGCGCCGATTGTGTGTCATCCCGCGCTCGCGTGTCGCTTGCCGGTGCGCGTGTGGCATTTGGCACGGCGAGTCCGTAAGATTCGGAGCCGTTTTTCAGTGGTCTAAGCCTCGCGGGGAGTGAGCGGAATGGGGTCAGGTCTGCGTGCGGTGTCGATTGCGGCGATAGCTGCCTGCGCACTGTCTGCCGCCCGCGCACAGACGCCGGCCAGCCCGGCGCCGGCAGCCGCTCCCGCCGCCGCAGCTCCGGCTGCGCAGCCCACTGGCGATGCGCAGCATGGCAAGTCCGTCACCTACACCTGCCTCGGCTGCCACGGGATCGAGGGCTACAAGAACGCCTATCCCATGTACAGCGTGCCGGAGCTGCGTGGCCAGAACCCGGAGTATCTGCTGATAGCGCTCCACGGATACCGCGATGGCGACCGTGCCCATATCACCATGCACTCGCAGACCGAGACGCTCAGCGAGCAGGACATGGCAGATGCCGCGGCGTTTCTCGCCGGCAAGCCGCTCGCTGCCTCCGGCAAGCCCACCGGCACGGTGCCGCAGGCGGCGCAGCTGTGCGTCTCCTGCCACGGCCAGGACGGGGTGGCGGTGGCGCCGATCTACCCCTCGCTCGCCGGGCAGCACGAGGACTACATCGTGCGCGCGCTCGATGAGTACAAGCACGGCGGCCGCAAGAACGCGGTCATGAAGGGATTCGCCGCCAACCTCTCCGATGGCGACATCGCAGTCGTCGCCGCCTACTTCAGCGAGCTGACCCCGTCGCTCGGCACCGAGCCCCGGCCCTACACGCGCCTCGGTGAATAGCCCTGAGGGGCTTTAGCTCCCGGCGCCCCCCAGGGGCGTAGCGCGGCGGGCAGGGGAACCTTCGGGGGCCCCTTAAGACTCAGTTAAGCCAGCCCGCCTATGGTGCGTGCCTAAGAGCAGTCCTTTCGTTTTGAGGAGTCAGCCGATGAGTTTCATGTCCTTCATCCGCAAGCCGCTGGTCGTCGCCATGCTCGGGGCGCTCAGCGTCGCGGTGCCGGTGAGCGCGCTCTACTTCTCGAGCGCCGCGCACGCCGCTGCGAGCACGCCTGCACAGGCGCCGGCGGCGCCCGCAGCTTCCGTCCCGGCCGCCGCCCCAATGCTGGCGCTGCCGGATTTCAGCGGCATGGTGCAGAAGTACGGTCCCGCGGTGGTCAACATCACCGTCACCAGCAAGGTGTCGGCCTCCTGGCAGGGGGGCGATGAGGGCGACGACAGCGGTGACAGCGACGGTGGCGGCAGCGGTGGCGGGAACGACAATCCCTTCGGGCCCAACAGCCCGTTCGCGCCGTTCTTTCACGGCTTCGGTTTCCAGGCACCGCGGCCGCAGCCCATGCATGGCGAAGGCTCGGGCTTCATCATCCGCTCCGACGGCCTGATCCTCACCAATGCGCACGTCGTGAAGGGCGCGAGCGAAGTGACGGTGCGGCTCACCGATCGCCGCGAGTACACCGCCAAGGTGGTGGGGATCGATTCGAAGTCGGATATCGCGGTCATCAAGATCCAGGCGAAGGATCTGCCGACCGTGAGGATCGGCGACTCCAAGGGCCTCAAGGTCGGTGAATGGGTGCTCGCTATCGGTGCGCCGTTCGGCTTCGAGAACAGCGCCACCGCCGGCATCGTCAGCGCCAAGGGCCGCTCACTCAACGGCGACTACGTGCCCTTCATCCAGACCGACGTGCCGATCAACCCCGGCAACTCCGGCGGGCCGCTCTTTAACATGCGCGGCGAGGTCGTCGGCATCAACTCGCAGATCTTCAGCCGCAGCGGCGGCTACATGGGCGTGTCGTTCTCGATCCCGATCGACGTCGCCATGCAGGTCGAGCAGCAGCTGCAGACCACCGGTCACGTGACCCGCGGCAAGCTCGGCGTCGTGATCCAGAACGTCACCCAGGGGCTCGCCGACTCCTTCGGTCTGCCGCAGCCGCAGGGCGCGCTGGTGTCGAGCGTCGAGAAGGGCGGGCCGGCCGCGAAGGCCGGCGTCGAGCCCGGCGACGTGATCCTGAAGCTCAACGGCGAGGCCATCAACGACTCGACCGAGCTGCCGGTGAAGATCGCGAGCGTCAACCCTGGGACCGAAGTGCAACTCGAGATCTGGCGCAACCACGCGGCACGCAATCTGACCGTGAAGCTCGGCACCATGGAAGATCAGCGCACCGCGTCCAACCGCGAATTTCAGCACGAGGGCGGCAAGCTCGGCCTCGCCGTGCGCCCGCTGACGAGCGATGAGCAGCGCCAGGGGAATCTCCAGGGCGGGCTCTTGGTCGAGCAGGCCTCGGGCCCCGCGGCGGATGCCGGCATTCAGCCCGGAGACATCGTGCTCGCGGCCAACGGCGCGCCCGTCGCCAGCGCTCAGGCGCTCAAGAGCGCGGTCGAGAGCTCCAAGGGCCACGTGGCGCTTCTCATCCAGCGCGGCGACCAGCGCTTGTTCGTGCCGGTGAGAGTCGGCTGAGGATCGGCTGAAGGTGTTGAGCGGGGCGGCCGGGCGGCCGCCCCCTTTTTTTTGCCCCCGCCTCAGGCGGCCGAGCCGTTGGTCACCAGCGCCGCCATCAGCTCATTCACCGGCATGGCATCGAGCGCCGCCGGCCTGGCGAACAGCGTCTTGATGCGCTCGGCCTGCTTGGGTTGGAAGTGCGCGTCCACCGCGGCCTCGAACTTTCTCACCAGCACCGGCACGCCTTCGGCGCGCCGCTTGCGGTGGCCGATCGGAAAATCCACCTGCACGCGCTCGGTGTAGCTGCCGTCCTTGAAGAACACCTGCACGGCGTTGCCGATGTAGCGCTTGTCGGCTGCGTAGTACTCCTCGGTGAAGCGCGGGTTCTCGCGCACCTGCATCTTGGCGCGCAGCACATCGATGCGCGGGTCGTTCGCCACCTCGTCCTCGTAATCCGCCGCTGTGAGCCGCCCGAAGATGAGCGGGATCGCCACCATGTACTGGATGCAGTGATCACGGTCGGCGGGGTTGGCGAGCGGTCCCGTTTTGTCGATGATGCGCACCCCGGGCTCCTGCGTCTCGATCACGACGCGGCCGATGGCGTTGAGCTCGCCGCGCACCTTCGGGTGCAGCGTCATCGCCGCCTCGACCGCGGTCTGCGCATGGAACTCGGCGGGGTAAGAGATCTTGAACAGCACGTTCTCCATCACGTAGCTGCCGAAGGGCTGCGCGAGGACCAGCGGCTTGCCCTTGAAGAGCACGTCCGAGAAGCCCCAGGTCTTGGCCGACAGCGCCGACGGATAACCCATCTCGCCGGTGAGCGCGATGAGCGCGAGACGCACCGCGCGGCTGGTGGCATCGCCCGCCGCCCAGCTCTTCCTCGAGCCGGTGTTGGGCGCGTGCCGATAGGTGCGCAGCGCCCCGCCGTCGATCCAGGCGTTGGAGACCGCGTTCACCACCTGCTCGAGGCTCGCCCCGAGCATGGCACTCACCACCGCGGTGGAGGCGACCCGCACCAGCAGCACGTGATCGAGCCCGACGCGGTTGAAGCTGTTCTCGAGCGCCAACACGCCCTGGATCTCGTGCGCCTTGATCATGGCGGTGAGCAGTTCGCGCACCGTCGGCGGTACCTCACCGCGCATGACCGCAAGCCGCGCGCGGTAGTCGGCGACTGCGAGAATGCCGCCTAGGTTGTCGGACGGATGGCCCCACTCGGCGGCGAGCCAGGTGTCGTTGAAGTCGAGCCAGCGGATCATGGCGCCGATGTTGAAGGCCGCCTGGACGGGATCGAGCTCGAAGGAAGTGCCGGGCACGCGTGCGCCGCCCGGCATCATGGCGCCGGGCACCACGGAACCTAAGAGCTTGCGGCACGCGGGGTATTTGAGCGCCTGGAAGCCGCAGGCGAGCGTGTCCATGAGGCAGTAGCGCGCGGTCTCGTAGGCGAGCGCGCTGGGAATCGTCGCATTGCGCGCGTATTCGGCGATCGCGGTGAGAGCGGCGTCGGGGGCCGGCCGCGCGGCCGACTTCACATCGTGCGAGGACATGCGCTTGGGGCTACGTGCGCTCGGCGAGCGGAATGAACTTGAGGGGCTCGGGGCCGATGTAGTTGGCAGCCGGGCGGATGATCTTGCCGTCGGCGCGCTGCTCGATCACGTGCGCCGACCAGCCGGTGGTGCGCGCGATGACGAACAGCGGCGTGAACATCTCAGTCGGGATGCCCATCTGGTGATAGGCCACCGCCGAGAACCAGTCGAGATTGGCGAACAGGTTCTTGGTCTCGAGCATCACCGCCTCGATCCGGTCGGCGACCTCGAAGCGCCGCATGTCGCCCGACTCCTTCGACAGCTGCCGCGCGACCTCCTTGATCACCTGGTTACGCGGATCGGCGATGGTGTACACCGGATGCCCGAAGCCGATGATGACCTCCTTGTTGGCGACGCGCGCACGGATGTCGGTCTCGGCCTGATCCGCGGACTCGTAGCGCTGCTGGATCACGAGCGCCGTCTCATTCGCCCCGCCGTGCTTCGGCCCGCGCAGCGCGCCGATCGCCCCGGTGACGCAGGAGTAGAGGTCGGAGCCGGTGCCGGCGATTACCCGCGCCGCGAAGGTCGAGGCGTTGAACTCGTGCTCGGCGTAGAGGATCAGCGAGGTGTGCATGGCCCGCACCCACTCGGCGGGCGGCGGCCGGCGGTGCAGCAGGTGCAGGAAATGTCCGCCGATCGTCTCATCCGCGGTCTCGGTATGGATGCGCTCGCCGGAATGGCTGAAGTGGTACCAGTAGGTGAGCATCGAGCCCAAGGATGCGATCAGGCGGTCGGCGATCTCGCGCGCGCCGGCGGCGGTGTGATCCTCCTTCTCGGGCAGCACGCAGCCCAAGGCGGAGACCCCGCTGCGCAGCACGTCCATCGGATGCGCCGCCGCGGGGAGCGCTTCGAGCGAGGTGCGCACCGCGGCCGGCAGCCCGCGCAGCGAGCGCAGCTTGGTCTTGTAGACGCCGAGCTCGGCGCGGTTCGGCAGCTTGCCGTGAATGAGGAGGAACGCGATCTCCTCGAACTCACTCGTCGTGGCGATCTCGAGAATGTCGTAGCCGCGGTAGTGCAGGTCGTTGCCGGTGCGACCGACGGTACACAGCGCCGTGTTGCCGGCCGTCACGCCGGACAGCGCCACCGACTTCTTGACCTTCGGGGTGTCGTTCATGGGGCCTTTCCAAACAGTTCGTCGAGCTTCTTCTCATACTCATAGTAGCCGAGCACCGCGTACAGGTCGGCGCGCGTCTGCATGTAGGGCACGACGCTCTGCTGCGAGCCCTCGCGGCGGATCGCCCCGTACACTACGACATGGGCCTGGGCGGCGGCACGGAACGCCGACAGCGGGTAGAGCGCCAGCCGCACGCCGGCCTTGGCCAGCTCATCCAGCGTAAAGAGCGGGGTCTGGCCGAACTCGGTGATGTTGGCGAGCAGCGGCACGCCGACGCGCGCGGCGAACTCCCGGTACTCCTCGAGCGTCTTCAGCGCCTCGGCGAAGATCATGTCGGCGCCGGCGGCGACGTAGGCCTGGGCGCGCTCGAGCGCGCTTGGAAGGCCCTCGACCGCGTGCGCATCGGTGCGCGCCATGAGGACGAAACCTGAGTCGCTGCGCGCATCGACCGCCGCCTTGATGCGATCGACCATCTCGCCGGCGGCAACAAGCGCCTTGCCCGGTCGGTGGCCGCAGCGCTTGGCGGACACCTGGTCCTCGAGGTGCATGCCGCCCGCACCCGCGCGGATCAGCTCACGGCAGGTGCGGGCGATGTTGAAGGCGCTGCCGAAACCCGTGTCGGCATCGACCAGCAGCGGCAGCTCGCACTTGCCGGTGATGCGCCGCACGTCCTCGCAGACGTCGTTGAGAGTCGTGATGCCTAAGTCCGGCAGGCCGAAGGAGGCATTCGCCACCCCGGCGCCGGACAGGTAGATCGCGCGGAAGCCGGCACGCTCGGCGAGCAGCGCCGCGTAGGCGTTGATGGTGCCGACGACCTGCAGCGGGCGCTCGGCCTCGACGGCAGCCCGCAGGCGTGCGCCCGCGGTGAGTGATCGATCCGACATGGGCGACCTCGAAGGGGATCACCATTGTATACGCGCCGCGCGGCCACGGGCCAGCGAGCGGACATCCTACTCGCCGGTAGCATTCGACTGCCGGCGGCAGTGCGGTGAGCTCAGCCGATCTTCACCACCGTACGCCCGGTCACGCGGCCGCCGAGGTAGTCGGGAAAGGCCGCAGGCAGCTCCTCGAAGGCGATGGTGCGCGTCACGATGCGCGCCAGATGCCGCGGCTTAAGGTCGGTGGCGATGCGCTGCCACACGGCGAGGCGCCAATCGCGGCGGGTCGCGGACGAGTTGATGCCGATGAGAGTGATACCCCGCAGGATGAAGGGCATCACGGTGGTCTTGAGCTCGGCGCTGGAGGCGAGTCCAATGCTCGCGATGTTGCCCCAGAAGTCCACGGTGCGGGTGAGCCAGGTGAGGACCTCGCCCCCCAAGTTGTCGATCGCGCCGCCAAAGCGCACGTTCTCGAGCGGGCGGCTGCCTAGGTCGAGGGTCTTGCGGTCGAGCACCTCGGAGGCACCGAGCTCGCGCAGGTAGTCCGCCGCCTCGGGCTTGCCGCTCAAGGCCACCACCCGGTAGCCACGCGCGCTCAGCATGTCGATGGCAACGCTGCCGACTCCGCCGGTTGCGCCCGTGACCGCGATCGGGCCGCCTGCCGGGGTCTGGCCGTTCTGCTCCATACGATGGATGGCGAGCGCGGCGGTGAAGCCCGCGGTTCCGATCGACATGGCGGTCATGGCATCGATCCCGGCCGGTATCGGGATCACCCAGTCGGCCGGCACGCGCGCGAACTGCGCGTAGCCGCCGTCGTGGGTCTCGGAGAGCCCGCAGCCCGTGACCAGCACCGCGTCCCCGGGCTTGAAGCGGGCATCGGCCGAGGTTTCCACGGTGCCGGCGAGGTCGACGCCACCCACCAGCGGGTAGCGGCGCAGGATCTTTCCCGCACCGGTCGCGGCGAGGGCGTCCTTGTAGTTGATGTCGGAGCAAGCGACGCGGATCACCACCTCGCCCGCCGCCAGGTCATCGAGGGTGAGCTCCTCGAAGCGCGCAGCGATCTTGCCGCCCTCGGAGTGGATGCGGAACGCCTTGAAGGGTTTCATGTCTTGGTCTCCGTACTCCGGTCGAGCCAGGCGATCAGCCCCTGGGTGTTGAGCTCGAGATCTCCGTGCAGCACGCGCTCGATCTCGCGCTCGTCAAAGGTGCTGCCCTCGCGTTGTGCGAGCGCGATCCACAGCTCGAGCATCTCGGCGCGGATGGCTGCGGCGCGATTCTCAGCGCCCGCGTGGCGGCGTGCGATCGCGCTCAGCTCGAGGATCTGGTTCTTCAGCAGCTCGCCGAGCCGCGGCACCTCGGTGACGCGGCTGAAATGCATGAGATACATCGATTCGGGGCGAAAGCTAAGCATGCGGTCGACGGAGGCGAGGTGCTGCTCGGGGTCGAACTGCGTCGGCACGGTCGAGGGGATGATGAAAGCCCCCTGGTCGGTATCGAGCGCGCGGTAGGAGATGCCGAAGGTGTCACCGGAGAAAATGCTGCTGTGTGCGGCATCCACCACGGCGTAGTGATGCAGCGCATGCCCGGGCACGTGGATGAGCTCGAGCGTGCGGCCACCGAGAGTGAGCTGCTCGCCGTCGCCCGCCACGTAGACGCGCTCGCGGGGGATGGGCAGGAGCTCACCGTAGAGCCGCGCATAACGCTCCTCGCCGTAAACGGCCTTCGCGCCCCCGATCAGCCTCGAGGGGTCGATCATGTGCGGCGCGCCGCGCGGATGCAGGACCGCGCGCGCCCTGGGGAGCTCACTCATCAGCCGGCCCGCACCGCCGGCGTGATCGAGGTGCACGTGCGTCAGCAGGAGGTAATCGACCGCCTCGCGCGCGATGCCGAGCTCAGCGAGCGCCGCCAGCAGATAGGGGACCGAATCGTTGGTGCCGACGTCGACGAAGGCGGCGGAATCGGAGTCTACGATCAGATGCGCGGCGGCGTGGCCGGAGTACAGGTACTCGGCATCGATGGCGGCAATGCCGTGCGGATGGCGATAGATCGTCGGCTTAAGGCGAACGTCGGGCACAGGGACATGGCGTCCTTTGGCTGCGCGTGTGCACATCGTAACTCTTGCGCCAGCTTAAGGCTCATGACCCCGGTGCGGCGGGTCACTTCCAGGGATTTAGTACCGCCTTGACCGAGACCTGGAAATCCGTGGCGTTGCGCGTCACGAGCGTAAGCGCATGAACCTGCGCGGTGGCGGCAATGAGCCCGTCCATCGCCCCAATTGGCCGCCCGCGCGCCTCTTGCCTCGCAACGAGGCGCCCCCATTCATCGGCAATCGCACCGTCGATCAGCACGATGCGCCCTTCGAATCGCAGCGCGAGCTCGCTGCGGAGCCATTCGTCAAGCTGCTGGCGGCGACGCCCTGCGGGTAGTCGCTCGATGGCATGGCGCAACTCAGCAAAGGTCACGACGCTGAGAAAGACTTCGTCCTCAGCGACCTGAGACAGCCATTCGATCACCCCCGGATTGGGTCGAGCCTTTGTCCACTCGGAGACGACGTTCGTATCGAGCAGATAGCTCACAGATCCGTCGGGCGCAGTCGGTCCTTAGAACGCTGGACTCTGACGCGAAAACCCCGCAACGGTGAGGCTGCGAAGAAGTCCGCCAGCGTGCCGGCGCGTCGAGTTCTGCGCTCCCACTCCTCGGCATCGACCACGACGACCGCACGCCGACCATTGCGCGTAATGGTCTGCGGGCCACGCTTCTGAGCGTGCTCGATGACCCGGCTCAGTTTTGCCTTCGCTTCAGCCACGGTCCACAGATCGGTATCCACGGTCTCGCCTCAGATAGTCATAATAGTCATTGTAGTCATCTAGCGACGCGGCGCAATCGGTCGCATCGGATCACACTGATCTGTGCGCACCGTCCCAACCTGACAGCCTGATAGATGGTCGCCTGGATGGGAACGTCGGGCACGCGGACCTGTCGTCCTTTAGCTGCGCGTGTACACATCGGAACTCGTGCGCTAGCTTAAGGCTCATGACCCACCCGTTCAGGACGGCGATAGTCCTCGCCGCGATGCTCATCGCCGTCGCCTACGGCCAGCAGCCCCCGCCCGAGCCTGCGGCCGAGTCAGCTGCACCCGGACTCGGCGAGACGGGGCCGGCGGCCGCGCCGTCTGTCGCGGCGCCCGCCGCCCCTGCACCCAGCACCGAGCCGCCCGCTGCGGCGCCCCCCGCCGCGCCCGCTGTGGCCTCGCCGGCGTGGCATCCGCCGTCGCCGCAGCGCCGCGAGCGGGGGAGCCTCGTTCTCGACAACATTCCACCCTCCGACCCGGCACTCAATGAGCGCCTCGCGCGCTACCTGCAATCCCGCCAGGCGAGCCTCCTCGACTGGCTTCCCGACGGCTCGCTCCTCATCGCCACGCGCTTCGGCGACACCGAGCAGGTGCACCGGGTGGTTGCCCCTGGCCATGCGCGCGAGCAGCTCACGTTCTATACCGAGCCCGTGTCGGTGGCGCGCGCCGCGCCCGCAGGCGGCGGCTTTGTGTTTCTCAAGGACCAGGGAGGGAACGAAAACTCGCAGCTCTACTACCGCCCCCCCGACGGGGCGCTGCGCCAGCTCACCCAGGGAGCTTTCATTCACGGCAGTCCCGTGTGGGCGCACGACGGCAAGCGCCTCGCCTTCTATGGCAACGACCGCGACGGTGTCAGCTACGACGTGTACATCACGGACGTGACGAGCGGGGCGGCGCCGCAACTGCTCGTCGGCGGCAGGCAGGACACCTGGTACCCGCTCGACTGGTCGCCGGACGACTCCAAGCTCCTCGTGTGGCGCTACGTGTCGATCAACGAGAGCTATCTCTACATCGCCAACGTGGCGTCGGGCGTGCTCACGCCACTCGATACGAGCGGCCGCAAGATCGGCATCCGCGACGCGAAGTTTGCGCCCGACGGGCGCGGTGTGTACGTGCTGTCGGACGAGGACGGCGAGTTCGTGGCGCTGCGGCTCATCGAGCCGGTGACGCACCAGATGCGGCGCATCTCGGGCGAGGCCGACTGGGATGTCGAGGGGTTCGACGTGAGCGCCGACGGGCGCTACCTCGCCTACGATGAGAATCAGGATGGACGCAGCCACCTCACGGTGCAGGACACCGCGAGCCACGCCGAGGTCTCGCCCGCAGGTCTCCCCGAGGGCGTGATCACGCACCTCGCGTTCGACCGTGCCGGCAAACGGCTCGCCGTGGCGGTGGAATCCGCGCAGTCGCCGCGCGATGTGTACTCGTGGGATCTCGAGAGCAAGCAGCTCGAGCGCTGGACGCGGAGCGAGGCCGGTCCGGTCGACAGCCGCAGCTTCGTCGCCCCCGAGCTCATCCACTACCCCACCTGGGACCGCATCGCTGGCCACCCGCGGCTGCTCTCGGCCTACATCTACCGGCCGCGCAACGCCGCCGGCTGTCCCGTGGTCATCGACATCCACGGGGGACCCGAATCGCAGTTCCGGCCGGCGTGGGATCCCTTCATCCAGTTCCTCGTCAATGAGCTCGGCTACGCCGTGGTCGCGCCCAACGTGCGCGGCTCCTCCGGCTACGGTAAGACCTTCCTGACGCTCGACAACGGCGAGCTGCGCGAGGATGCGGTGCGCGACATCGGCTCGCTCCTGGTGTGGATCGGGGCCCAGCCGGCCTTCGACCGCGAGCGCGTCGCCGTGATGGGCGGCTCCTACGGCGGCTACATGGTGCTCAGCTCGCTCATTCACTACGGCGAGCGGCTGCGCGGTGGGATCGATGTGGTGGGCATCAGCAACTTCGTCACCTTCCTCACCAACACTTCGGCCTACCGCCGCGACCTGCGCCGCGCCGAGTACGGTGACGAGCGCGTGCCGCGTATGCGCGAGTTCCTCGAGCGCATCTCCCCGCTCACCAATGCGAACCGCATCAAGAAGCCGCTGCTGGTCGTGGCGGGGGCGAACGACCCGCGGGTGCCGGTGTCCGAGTCCGAGCAGCTCGTGTGGCGGGTGCGCTCGGGGGGTGGCGAGGTGTGGTACCTGGTGGCGAAGGACGAAGGTCATGGCTATCGCAAGAAGGCCAATCGCGACGTCTACCTCGAGACCGCCGCGACGTTCCTGGGGAGGCTGGCTCGCTAGCGGCCAGGAGCCGCAGTGTGTCTTTCCGCAAAGCGGACGGGCCCGGCCGCTTAGGACTTGTGGTTCAAATCCGCCGTGAAGCCTATTCCGCGCCGCTCTGGTATCGGCGGCTGCGTGAGTTCACGAATGGCCGCAAGGATGGCAGTGATGGCTTGGTCGTGCGCGGAGATCTTTCTTTCGAGTCGCGCTTCCAGCTGTTCAAATTGCCGCGCCAACTCCCGGTTCGTATTCAGGAGTTCGCGTAAACGAACGAAGGCCCGAACGACGTAGATGCTCGTTTCAATGGCGCGGGGGCTATTGAGTACAGTCGCTGCCATGATCGCGCCGTGCTCGGTGAAGGCGTAAGGAAGATAGCGGCGACCGCCTCGGGTTGATGGTTTTGAGGTCGCAATTTGCGACCTCAACTGAGCGGCTTCCTCAGTACGCAACTGGAACATGAAATCTCCCGGGAATCTTTCATGGTTGCGTCGAACCTGCTCGTTCAGGCGCTTGGTGGCCACGCCGTACAAACCGGCGAGCTCGCTGTCCAGAGGTACCTTATGGCCACGCAGCACCAAAATGGCGCGGGTAACCTGCGCGACCTGACCCGGGGCGCTTCCTGGAGCCATTCAGTGCAGGGTAACCAATCCCTGCCGCGAACGTTGAGTCCCCAAAACTGCTGCGTTCATTCGCAATTGGCGCGGGCCGTTCTTCACCCGGCGGTTGAAGGGGAAGGCGGAAACGACACGATGACGCGCAGTCCGCGCCCGTCGGGCCCCGCGCTGAGCGTGAGCGTGGCGCCGTGGGCATCGGCGATCGTCTTGACGATCGCGAGACCTAAGCCGCTCCCCGGCGGGGTGGTGCCGGCGCGGCGGTAGAAGCGGTCGAACACGCGCGCGTGCTCCTCGGGCGGGATGCCGGGGCCTGAGTCGGTGACCGCGAGCTGTGCGCGCGGCGCCTCGGGCGTGCCGCCGGCCTCCACCGAGACATCGACCCGACCGCCTGCGTCCGTGTAGCGCACGGCGTTGTCGACGAGATTGCGCAGGAGTGAGCGCAGCGCCTCGCGGTCGCCGGACACGAGCAGCTGCTGCGCGTTCGAGAGGCCGAGATCGATGCGGCGCGTGTCGGCGAACGGCACGAGCTCCGCCACCACTTCGCGCGCCAGCGGCTCAAGTCCCACCGGGCCGTGCTGGGAGGGGCTGCGGGGCTCCTCGCGCGCCAGCGCGAGCATCTGCGCCACCAGGCGGATGGCGCGCTGCACCCCTTCCGACAGCCGCTCCATGGCAGCGCTGCGCTCGGCATCGCCACTCGCGTGCGCGAGCATGTCCATCTGCAGATGGAGCGCCGTAAGCGGGGTGCGCAGCTCGTGGGCCGCGTCCGCCATGAAGGCGCGCTCGCGCCCCAAGGCAGCGTTCAGGCGCTGCAGCAGCTCATTGAGCGCCGCGACCAGCGGCTGCACCTCATCGGGGAGCTGCGCACTGGTGAGCGGCTCGAGCGCGTTCACGCGGCGCGCCTTGACGAGGCCCGTGAGCCGCTCGAGCGGCTGCAAGGCGTGCCCGACCGCGAGCCAGATGAGGAGCGCGAGCACCGGTAACAGCAGCGCAAAGGGCTCGAGCGTCCGCAGCGCGAGCTCCGCGGCCCGCTGCTCGCGCACACTCATCGGCTGCGCCACCTGGATCACGCGCGTCAGCGCCTGCACGCCGTACACGCGCCAGCGGCCTTCGGCGGTCTTGACGGTGGCGAAGCCGAGCGTCGTCACCTGCGGCAGCGTTGCGTGCGGGCGCGACAGATAGACGCGCACGCCATCGAGCGACCAGACCTGCACGACGAAGTCGTAGGCGGCATCGCCGGGGGCGATCTGCTGCGACAGCAGGTACTCGACCGGCTGGTCGCGCAGGATGAGCGCCGTCTGGCGCAGGTGATAGTCGAAGAAGGCGTCCGCCTGGGCGAGCGCGTTGCGGTACACGATCCAGCCGCCTGCGGCACCGACGAGCACGACCCCGGCGAGGAGCGAGGCAAGCAGGCGCGCGCGCAGCGACCTCACGTGCCGGGCCTCACGCGATAGCCGACTCCGCGCACCGTGAGGATGAACTGCGCCCCGAGCTTCCTGCGCAGCCCATGGATGTGCACCTCGACCGCGTTGCTCTCGACCTCCTCGCCCCAGCCGTAGAGGCGCTCCTCGATCTGGCTGCGCGACAGGATCGTGCCCGGGCGCTCGAGCAGCAGCTCGAGCAGTGCAAACTCCCGCGGCGAGAGCACCACCTCTTCGCCCCCCTGCGTCACGCGGTGCGTGGCGGGATCGAGCGTGACCCCTGAGTGCTCGAGCTGCGGCCCGCTGCGCCCGGACTTGCGCCGCAGCAGCGCGCGGATGCGCGCCGCCAGCTCCTCGAGATCGAAGGGCTTGACGAGATAGTCATCGGCCCCTGCGTCGAGCCCGGCCACGCGATCGGCGACCGCATCACGCGCGGTGATGATGAGCACCGGGGTGTCCTGGCCGCGCCCGCGGAGCGCCTTGAGCAGCGTGAGCCCGTCGCCTCCGGGGAGCCCTAAGTCGAGCAGCAGCAGCTCGTACGGCTCGGCGTCGAGCGCCGCGGAGCCGGCCGCGGCATTCGTCACCCAGTCGACGGCGAAGCCCTCGCGCTTCAGTCCCGCGCGAATCGCCTCGCCGATCATGGGGTCGTCTTCTACCAGCAGCAGACGCATGGCAACCGAAGTGCGCTCAGGATCCGCGAGTATGATGGACTGGAGCGACGAAATTTAGTTCGTCAATCCGGCCGCCATGCCAACACCGAGAACGTGCCAGACGTACACCAGGGCATCGGGGCCGTGGCCAGTCGCCAGCGGCGGAGATTCAAGGGAAGACAGCCCAGCCGGGCTTGCAGTCTGCCAACAGTTCGATAGACTTGGAACGATGGAACATGGCGCGAACACCAGGGGTGCGCCTTTGGTGTGCCCGCGCATGTGAGACAGCTCAATCGACCGATCTCCTAGCCCGCATCAAAACCGGATCTAATCATGCTCTACAAAACCGTTCGTCACCATTGCGTGCTGACCGCGCTAGTGCTTGTCGGCTTTGTGACCTGGGCCACGGCTTCAGCGGATACCGTTGTTACCGGAGCGGGCTCCATATGAAATCACCTGAAGTCATCGATGCCTTGAGCGCGCTCGCCTCGGAAGCGCGCCTCGCCGTTTATCGTTTACTGGTGAAGCGAGGTCCCGAGGGGTACACCCCTTCGGAGCTGGGGGCGCGCCTGGACGTTCCCGGTCCGACGCTGTCGTTCCATCTCAAGGAACTGGTGCGCTCGAAGCTCGTGACCAGCCGCCGCGAGGGTCGCAACCTTTACTACAGCCCGAGCATCGAGCGGATGAACGCCCTGGTCGCCTTTCTCACTGAGAACTGCTGCAGCCTCGCGCAACAGCCTTGTGATTCAAAGTGTCAGCCGCTTGCGGCTGCCCCGGCTCAAAGGAAAAGAGCATGAAACGCTTACACGTTCACGTCGCGGTCAGGAGTCTTGACGCCTCGATTCACTTCTACTCGCAGTTATTCGCCGCCGAGCCCAGCGTGCGCAAGCCCGACTACGCAAAATGGATGCTCGAAGATCCGCGGGTGAACTTCGCAATCAGTGAGCGAAGTGAGCGCGGTGTGCCCTCTGGCGTTGATCACCTGGGGATCCAGGTCGAGGATCGCGCGGAGCTGCAGGATGTCTGCGGTAGGCTGAAGAACGCCGAGGCCCCCGTGATCGAGCAAGGCGAGACGACTTGTTGCTACGCACAGAGCGAGAAGAGCTGGATCGAGGACCCGCAGGGCGTCCAGTGGGAGACTTTTCTAACCACGGGCGAAAGCACGGTATACGGTACCGACGAGATACGGTCCGCGCAGGAAAAGCGACCAATCGAAGCGTCTTGTTGCGCGCCGAGCTGCTGTTCGCCCGAGGCTGCCTAAGGGCGAAACCGGTGCAGCTGCGAGCCGGTACCGCCGGGGACGTCTCGAGCATTCGCGCGCTTCTTGAGATGGGCAAGCTTCCGACGAGTGATTTGTCGAGGTCGGCGCCGCAGTTCGTAGTGGCTTGCGACAGTGGAAACAGGATTGTGGCGGCCGGTGCACTCCAGGCTCTGGGGGATTCGGCATTGCTGCGCTCTATAGTGGTGACGCCCGAGTTGCGCGGAACGGGACTCGGGCAACGCGTCGTGCGGGAGCTCGAACGGGTCGCGCGCGCGGCTCAGGTGAAGCAGCTGGCGCTGCTGACATTGACCGCAAAGCGCTTCTTTGAGCGCCAGGGATATCGCGTGATCCCACGGCAGGATGTACCTGAGGCTCTTCAGGTTACTGAGGAGTTTCAATCGCTGTGCCCCGCCTCGGCTATCTGCATGGTCAAGTCTCTGGCCGAGACTTAAGGACGCGCTATGGCGGATCGACTCTACAACGTGCTCTTCCTGTGCACGGGAAACTCTGCGCGCAGCATCATCGCTGAGACTTTGATGAACCAGTGGGGCCGGGGGAAATTCCGCGGCTTCAGCGCGGGCTGCCATCCCAAGGGTGCCGTACACCCGATCGCCCTCTCCTTGCTCCAGCGCATGAACTTTCCGACGGAGGGGTTGCGAAGCAAGAGCTGGGACGAATTTGCGGCCCCCGGCGCACAACCGCTGGACTTCGTGTTCACCGTTTGTGACGCCGCCGCCGCGGAGGCCTGTCCCTACTGGCCCGGTCAGCCCATGAGCGCACACTGGGGAGTGCCGGATCCGGCCGCAGTCGAGGGCACAGAGGCCGACAAATGGATGGCCTTCCGGGAGACGTTCAGGCTCCTCGACAATCGGATCAAGATCTTCACCAGCCTGCCCTTGGCCTCGCTCGATCGGATCAAGCTGCAGGAGCGTCTGGACGCGATCGGCAAGACCGCAGCTTCTAAGGCTGACGAATGAACCTCGCCAAGCGCCTCAGTGCCGAAGGGATCGGATCGCTGCTCCTGGCCGCCGCCGTCGTTGGCTCAGGCGTCATGGGTGAGCGACTGGCAGGTGGAAATGTCGCCATCGCGCTGCTTGCGAACACGGCCGCTACCGTGGCGGTGCTGGCCACCCTCATCGCGCTTTTGGGACCCGTCAGCGGCGCGCATTTTAATCCCGCGGTCTCGCTGATCCAGGCGATGCGAAATGCTCTGCCGTGGCGGGACGCCGCTGCCTACGCGCTCGTGCAGGTGCTCGGCTGCTGCGCGGGTGTGGTCCTGGCTCATGCCATGTTCGCCCTTCCCTGGCTGCAATCATCGGTCCATGTGCGCACCGGTCTCTCTCAGTGGCTCGCGGAGGGAGTCGCGACGTTTGGGTTGCTCCTGGTCGTGCTGGGGCATCGCCGACCGCAGGATGCGGCTTGGATGGTCGCGGCATGGATCGGTGGGGCGTACTGGTTCACGGCCTCGACGTCCTTCGCCAACCCCGCGATCACGATCGCCCGCTCGCTTTCAGACACGTTTGCTGGAATTCGGCCGGCTGACGCGCCCGGCTTCATCGCCGCGCAGCTGATTGGCGCACTCCTGGCACTCCTGGTGGCGAGAGTCCTGTTCAGCGCCGATCGAGTAAAGGTCGCCGCGCCCGCGAAAGACCCTCCCGCCGAGACCGCACGCGCGAGGATCAGCTCATGACCAGTCAATCCGTTGCCGTTACGATCTATCACAACCCGGCGTGCGGCACATCCCGCAACACGCTGGCTCTGATTCGTAACGCGGGGGTTGAGCCTACGGTGATCGAGTACCTGAAGACGCCACCGGATCGCGCAACCCTCATCGACCTGCTCACACGCATGGGTATGCGCCCCCGCGAGCTGCTGCGCGAGAAGGGGACACCGTATGCGGAGCTGGGGCTTGCGGCCGACCACTGGACGGACGCGCAGCTGATCGACCAGATGCTGGCTCACCCGATTCTGATCAATCGTCCGATCGTGGTCACTCCCTGGGGGGCGAGTCTATGCCGACCTTCCGAGGCCGTTCTTGGGATCCTGCCGCTTCCTCAAAAGGGCCCCTTCACCAAGGAGGACGGGGAGCGGGTACTGGACGAGCGGGGCCAGCGGGTGCGTTGACGACCGCAGTTCAGGCCGCGTGCCTCGGACGGGAGCGTGTGCCGCGAAAGACCCCATAGAGCCCGATCCCCATCCACATGACGTTCATGAAGGCGGAAGGGTAGGCGCCGTTCCACCCGCTGTTCACGATGAAGCCGGCCCCCGAGAGCACGTTGAGCCATTGATAAACGGGTGACTCGGAGCTCAGTCGGCCGGTTGTCAGCAGCATATATGCCGACAGCATCATCGCGACCGCCGCCCATCCGATGATCTCGATCAGGAATTTCAGGATTACTCTCCCTTCGCCTGGCCTATTTTTGAGCTCACGCGCTCACACGGCGCATCCGCTCGAGTCTGCCCTGCCGATATTTGACTGCATTTTAATGTTTTATTATTCTGGAAAAGTCAAATGCTCTTGGCTTTTGCGAACATCCTCAGTGCGGAATTGCTCAGCGTGCAGTTCTCTCCGTGAGCAAGAGGAGAAAGATCATGGCTACGTTAAAATTGCGTCGGTACTCCCTCCTCCTCGCCTTCGCTGTTGCCGGTGCTCTCGGCGCATGCGACAGCGCAAAGGGTCCTCTATCGGGGAAGGTAACGATCGACGGATCGGACACGGTTCTGCCCCTCACCAAGGCGATGGCGGAGGCGTTTCGTGCATCGAACCCCGGGGTGCAGTTCGCGATTGCATTCTCCGGTACCGGAGGAGGATTCAAGAAGTTCTGCGCCGGTCAGCTTGACATCGCTGACGCTTCGCGTCCGATCACCTCAGTCGAGAGCGAACAGTGCAAAGCCCAGCACATCGAATTTATCGAGGTGCCGGTCGCATTCGACAGCCTCACGGTGGCGGTCAATGCCAAAAATACTTTTGTCGATTGCCTCACCGTCAAGGAGCTCAAAGCCGCGTGGGAACCCGCTGCCGAGGGCAAGGTGACGCAGTGGAGCCAGATCCGGGCGAGCTTCCCAGCGCAGCCGCTGGCGCTATTCGGCCCGGGGAGAGCCTCGGGAACGTTCGACTATTTCACCTTCGCGATCGTGGGTACGGAAGGCAGCAGCCGCGACGACTACACGAAGAGCGAAGACTATACGGTCGTCGAGCGGGGCGTCGCGGCTGAACCGAATGCCCTGGGTTATTTCCCCTACGCCTACTACGAGGCCAACAAAGAGCAGGTGAAGGCTGTCGCGGTCGACAACGGTCATGGCTGCGTTTTGCCGAGCGCGCAGACAGTCGCGGCTGGGACGTACCAGCCGCTCTCGCGACCCCTGTTCGTCTATGTCAATCTAAGGGCGGCCGCTCGTCCGGAGGTCCAGGCATTCACGCGCTTCTACCTGTCTTCTGAGAGCACCCAGTACGCAACGAAAATTGGCTACGTGCCATTGCCAACGGCGGCCTTGATCACGCAGGCCTCGCGCTTCATGAGCGGTGCCAAGGGCTCAGCCCTCGGGGCCCACGGTTCAGTCACCGGGGTCGGATTGGATGCGTTTGACCAGGAGGAGAAAGAGAGGGACCGCATCAGAGACGCGCTCGTGCAGTAGCGAGCGCGGAGGGCTATCTCCCTTCGGGGTTGCATCGCCCGGCTGCTCAGCGAATTATCAAAAGGCCGCAAGGATCGATCGGCGAGTGTCGGTCGCTCCCATGATCAATCGCGTCCGAAATCGTTCGAGGAGCAGCCCTTTTTGAGCCCGATCGAGCGCCTCAGGCGCGATGCTGCGCTCCTCAATGTCCCCTTAAGCGATCCGGACGCGGTCCGCCTCCTCGCCCTCCTCGATGAGCTCGAGCGCTGGAACCGCAGCTACAACCTCACGGCGATCTCCGGCCGCGAGCAGATGATGAGTCATCACCTGCTCGACAGCCTCGCGGTGCACGCGGATCTCCACGGTGTGCGCATCGCCGACGTTGGCACCGGCGCTGGTTTCCCGGGCCTGCCGCTCGCGGTGCTGAACCCGCAGCGGGAGTTCACCCTGATCGACTCCACGGCGAAGAAGGTCCGCTTCGTGACGCACGCAATCCGCGTTCTGGGACTCGCCAACGCCACGGCACTGCACGCGCGGGTTGAGAGCCTCAAGCCGCAGCAGCCGTTCGACACGCTGCTGGCGCGGGCGTTTGCGCCGCTCCCGCAGCTGCTCGAGCGCGTGAGCGGCTTGTGCGGCCCGGACACACGGGTGCTGGCAATGAAGGGCAAATGGCCGCAGAGCGAGCTCGATGCGCTCCCGGCCGGCTGGCGTCTGTCGAGCGGTCGTGTGCTCGCCGTACCTCACCTCGAGGCGGCTCGCTGCCTCATCGTGCTGGCGCGCGCCTGAGGGGCGGGCGTAACAGGAAGGCGTAATGCCCGCGCGTATATGATGTGTCGCGCCGCCCCGTTACCGAGAGCCCGCCGTGCCCCCTAATCCGCTCCTCACTACCTGGCCACTCCTGCTGGGCATGGGGATCCTCATGCTGGGCTCGGGTCTGCAAGGGACGTTGCTCGGCCTGCGCGCGACGCTGGAGGGCTTTGCCACTCCGGTCACCGGCCTCGTCATGTCCTGCTACTACGTGGGATATCTCCTGGGAACCCTGCTGGCCCCACGGCTGCTGCGCCGGGTAGGGCACGTGCGCGTGTTCGCAGCACTCGCAGCGCTGGCATCCGTTGCGATTCTGGCGTGCGCCTCCTGGGTACACCCGCTCCCCTGGGGGGCCATGCGCCTCGTGTCCGGACTGTGCTTCGCCGGCATCTACGTGGTGGCCGAGAGCTGGCTCAACCATCGGGCGAGCCGTGGCAATCGCGGGCGGCTGCTCGCGGTGTACATGCTGGTGCTGTACGTGGGCCTCGGCTCGGCGCAGTTCCTGCTGCTGCTCTCCAACCCGCAGACCTCCGCGCCCTTCATGCTGGTGTCCGCACTGATCTCACTCGCCATGGTGCCGATCGTCGCCTCCGCGCAGCAGACGCCGGAGCCGGCGCTGCCGCAGCGGGTGCGCTTCCGCGATCTGTACCGGCATTCGCCGCTCGCCGTAGCGGCGGTGGCGGTGTCGGGAATGATCTCCTCGATCATCTTCTCAATGGGCCCGGTGTACGCGCGCCTGAGCGGCGCGGGCACCCGCGGTGTGGCCGAGTTCATGGCGGTCGGCATCCTCGCGGCGGTGCTCACGCAGTATCCGGTGGGGAGACTGTCCGACCGCACCGACCGGCGCACCGTGATCGCCGCTGTATGCATCCTCGCCACACTGGTGGCCGGGAGCATCGCGGTGTTCAGCCCGCTGCCGCGGGCGCTGTTCCTGCTGCTCACGGCGCTGTTCAGCGGCTCGGCGCTGACGCTCTATTCGCTCGCCGTCTCGCACATCAACGACAAGCTCGAGCCCGCGCAGATGGTGGCGGCGAGCAGCCGGCTGCTGCTGATCAACGGCATGGCCGCGGCCTTGGGTCCCGTGCTCACCGGAAGCCTGATGGCCGCCTTCGGCCCGCGTGCCTACTTCGGCGCGCTCGCCTCCCTGACCGGCTCGCTCATGCTGTACGACCTGTGGCGCAAGAGCCGCCGCCGCCCCGTGCCGCATGAGCTGAAGGGCCCGTTCATCAATACCCAGCAGATCGTCACCTGCGCCGGGCTCGAGCCAGCGCCGATTGCTAGGGCTGACCGAGGTGCAGCGGCAGCGCGGTCGTCTCCTTGATGACCGCGAGCGCGATCGAGGAGTTGACCGACTGCACGCCGGGAAAGCGCGACAGGTGATCGAGGAAGAACGCCTCGTACGCCTTGATGTCGCGGCACACGATGCGCAGCAGAAAGTCCGTCTCCCCCATGAGGGTGTAGCACTCGAGGATCTCCGGGTGCGCGTGCACCGCCTGCTCGAACTTGAGCAGCGCATCGCGCCCGTGCCCGGTGAGCTTCACGTGCGAGAACACCATGACCGAGAGCCCCAGTTTCTCGCGGTCGAGGAGGGCCACGCGGCGCTTGATGATGCCGAGCTCGGTGAGGCGGCTTAAGCGCCGCCAGCAGGTCGAGGCACTCAGACTCAATCGCTCGGCGATCTCGGCCGCCGACAGATCGCCGTGCTGCTGCGCCAGGTCGAGAATCCTCAGGTCACCCCGACTGAGCTCACGATGCATCGTTCATCTCACTTCATAGTCCATATATGAAACATATCATTCATCTTATGGTCATTTATGGCAACTTCTGTGAGATTCAGTGCACTCGCGCGGCGTACGCTGGCTGAAGCTAAAGAATCCAGCTGCGGGAGGCGGTCATGGAGATCTTCGACGCGCGCGAATTCGACGGCCACGAGCTCGTGGTCTTCGGGCACGACGCTCCCACCGGACTCAAGGCGATCATTGCCATTCATTCGACGGCGCTCGGGCCGGCCGCCGGCGGCTGCCGCATGTGGCCGTACGCGAGCCAGGCCGAGGCGGTGACAGACGTGCTGCGCCTGTCGCGCGGCATGAGCTACAAGAACGCCATGGCGGGGCTCCCCTTCGGCGGCGGCAAAGCCGTCATCATCGGCGACTCGCGCACCGCGAAGACCGCCGAGCTGTTCGCTGCTTTCGGGCGCATGGTCGATTCGCTCCGCGGGCGCTACGTGACAGCCGAGGACGTCGGCACAACCACCGCCGACATGGCCCACATCGCGCGCACTACCCAGTACGTTTCGGGATTCGGCCGCTCGCCCGGACAGGCGGGGGGCGATCCGGCGCCGAGGACCGCGCTCGGGGTGTTCCTCGGCTTGAAGGCGGCCGTCAAGTTCCGTCTCGGACGGAGCGATCTCGCCGGACTCACAGTCGCCGTGCAGGGGGTCGGGGGCGTCGGTTACCACCTGTGCGGCCTCCTGGCCTCTGCCGGTGCGCGGCTCAAGGTCGCGGACGTCGTGCCGACGGCCGTGACGCGCGTCTGCGACGAGTTCAGGGCGACGCCGGTTCCCGCGGTGCAGGTGCTCGAGGAGGAGGCGGATGTGCTGGCGCCGTGTGCGCTCGGCGCGATCCTCAACAACCGCTCGATTGCGCGGTTGCGCGTGCCGGTCGTCGCCGGGGCGGCCAACAACCAGCTGGCCCGGACCGAAGACGGCGAGGCGCTGCGCTCGGCCGGTATCCTGTACGCGCCGGACTACGTGATCAACGCCGGCGGCATCATCAGCGTGGCGCGCGAGTACTACGGCGGGACTGAAGCGCAGGTGGCGGAGGACATCCAGGGGATTCCTCAGCGGCTCACGGAGATCTTCGAGCGCGCACGGCGCGACAGCCGCGCCACCAGCGAGGTCGCCGACCGGATGGCGCGCGAGCGGCTCGGGCGCGAGGCACAGAGACTGGTCGCCTAAAGCGAGTGCGCGGATCGCGCCGGCGGCAGTGAAGTACACTGTCGGCCATGAAGCGGGTCATCGCCATCGCGAACCAGAAGGGCGGCGTCGGCAAGACCACCACCGCGGTGAATCTAGCCGCCTCGCTCGCCGCCACCCGCCGGCGGGTGCTCTTGATCGACCTGGATCCCCAGGGCAATGCCACCATGGGGAGCGGCGTCGACAAGGCGCGGATCGAGCGCAGCAGCTGCGAGGTGCTGCTCGGCGAGTCGGCCATGGACGCGGCACTGGTACCGGTACCCGAAGGCGGCTACATGCTGCTGCCCGCCAACCAGGATCTCACCGCCGCCGAGGTGCGCCTGCTGACGCTACCGATCGGACGCGAGACCAAGCTGCGCCACGCGCTGCAGCCGAAGCGCGATGCGTTCGACGTGATCCTGATCGACTGCCCGCCGGCGCTCAACATGCTCACCGTGAATGCGCTGGTGGCCGCCGACAGCGTGCTCATCCCGATGCAGTGCGAGTATTACGCGCTCGAGGGGCTCACCGCCCTGCTCGCGACCGTCGACCAGATCCGTGACGCCGCGAACCCGGCGCTCACCGTCGAGGGCGTGCTGCGCACCATGTACGACCCGCGCAACAATCTCGCCACCGAGGTCGGCAGCCAGCTGATCACCCACTTCGGCGACAAGGTGTTCCGCACCGTCATCCCGCGCAACGTGCGCCTGGCGGAGGCGCCGTCCTTCGGCAAGCCGGCGCTGTTTCACGACAAGGAATCGCGCGGCGCGCTCGCCTATCTCGCGCTCGCGGGCGAGATGATCCGGCGCGAGGAGGAGGGGCTCTCCGAGGTGCGCCCGCCCCCGGCGGTGATCACGCATACCGCGGCGGGCGGTAACGGTGCCGGGGACGCGCACGCGCCGTCGGCTGGCACGCCCGAGCGCGACAGTGCCACGTCAGCCGACGCCACGGTCGGCGAGGGTAAGCAGGCATGAGAAAACCGTCGCTCGGCAGGGGGCTCGCGGATCTGCTCGGCCAGGCGGTGGCGCGCCCGACGGTCGCGGCCAGCTCCGGGGAGGAGCTCGCGCGGCTGCCGCTCGATCTCTTGCAGCGCGGCCGCTATCAGCCGCGCACCGACATGCGCACCGATACGCTCGCCGAGCTCGCCGACTCCATCAAGGCGCAGGGCGTGGTGCAGCCGATCGTCGTGCGCGCACTCGAGCTGCCCGTGGGTGGCGCGCCGCAGCGCTACGAGATCATCGCCGGCGAGCGCCGCTGGCGCGCGGCGCAAATGGCCGGACTGAAGGAGATTCCGGCGGTCATCCGCCACCTTCCCGATTCGGCCGCCATCGCCATTGCCCTCATCGAGAACATCCAGCGCGAGAACTTAAATCCCCTCGAGGAGGCCCGTGCGCTGACCCGGCTCATCACCGAGTTCGGGCTCACGCACCAGGAGGCGGCCGAGGCCGTCGGGCGCTCACGCGCCGGGGTGAGCAACCTGCTGCGGCTGCTCGAGCTCCCGAAGGAGGTCGCCGAGCTCCTCGAGAAGCGCTCCCTCGAGATGGGCCACGCGCGGGCGCTGCTTTCGCTGAATGGCCGTCGCCAGACCGAGGTCGCCCTCCTGGTAGCGAAGAAGGGGCTGTCGGTGCGCGAGACCGAGGCCCTGGTGCGGCGGCTCGCCGCCCCGACGGTGCATGGGGCCGAGGGCGACGGCAGCTCCTCCCGCGACCCCAATGTCGAGCGGCTCGAACAGGAGCTCGCCGAGAAGCTCGGGGCCAGGGTCGCCATCCAGCACTCCGCCCGCGGCGGCGGCAAGCTGGTCGTGACCTACACCAGCCTGGATGAGTTGGACGGGATCCTGGCGCACATTCGTTAGATCTGCTAAAGTAATACCTCAGTGACATGAGGTAATACTTCCATGCCGACGACCTTGACGAGCAAGGGGCAGGTCACGGTGCCGAAGCGGGTACGGGAGTACCTGGGCCTCAAGGCAGGCAGCGCCGTCGAGTTCGAGCGACTCGCGAGCGGCGAGATCGTCCTGCGGCCGGTCAGGCGGCAAGCGGGCGCGCGCGGCGGCGTCTTTGCGCGGCTGCGCGGCCGCGCCAGCGTGCGGATGAAGACCGAGGAGATTCTGGCTCTTACCCGCGGCGCGTGAAGCGTGATCCTCGTCGACACGAACGTCCTGCTGGATGTTCTCGAGAACGATCCGCAGTGGGCCGAGTGGTCGCAACAACAGCTCGAGACGGCCGCGCTCACCGACTCGCTTGCGATCAACGCCGTGATCTACTCCGAGCTGTCACTCGCGTTCGAGCGCATCGAGGACCTCGAAGCCGTCGTGGTCGAGGCCTCCCTCAGACTCGAGCCCATCCCGCGCGAGGCGCTGTTTCTCGCGGGCAAGGCCTTTCTCGACTACCGCCGTCGGCAGGGGGCGCGCACGGGTGTGTTGCCCGACTTCTACATCGGCGCGCAGGCCGCAGTCAGCGGCTGGCCCCTTCTCACCCGCGACGTGCGGCGCTATCGGAGCTACTTCCCGACCGTGCGGCTGATCGCGCCGGCCTGACCTGCCGCGCGCCTATCCGTTAGCGACCTGCGGACGCAATAGGTAGTAGCGCTGTGGACTGCCGCCCACACGGTCTCTATAATCGCGCGGCTTTTTCGCCGTCGTGACGTAAGTGACTGAACGGCCGAAGTAAGTTGAGCCTCCCGGCGCCACGCTCAGGCGCAGGATCAGCGGCTCTTTAGACCCCTCGAGCGGGACTTATATAGTGTTGGCGATCGATCTGTCCCAGGCGCGGCGGCTGGCCTTCGGCGTCGTGCTGGGTCAGGCGGGCGTCAGCGTGATTGCGGCGCTCGTTGCCTGGAGTGTGGCAGGCGCGGGCGCCGCGCTGTCGGCACTCCTCGGTGGAGGAATTGCCACGGTGGGGAGCCTGGCGATGGCGGGCTTGGTGTTTGCCGGTGCCGTCGCCAACGCGCAGCGCATCGTGGCGGCGTTCTACGTGGGCGAGGCGGTCAAACTCGCCGTCGTAGTGGCGCTGTTCGTGGTAGTGCTGCGGACGGTCAGGGTGGTGCCGCTGGCGATGCTCGCCGGTTTCGCCGCGACGTATCTGGTGTACTGGATTGCGCTCCTCGTCGCGCTGCCCTCCGTGAGCGGCACGCGGCGCGATCCTTAAGACGGTGGTGGGAGAGGCGAAAGCGGTGGTCGGTCTACTGACAAAGATGGTCGCAGAGGAAAGCGGCGGTGCGACAGAGTACATCGTGCACCACGAGACCTTCCTGTCGAACAAGGTGCCGCACGGCATCTTCGATTTCACCGCCATCAACCTCGATACCGTGTTCTTCTCGGTGCTGCTCGCGGTGCTCTTCGGCGGCGCGTTCTATTTCGCAGCGCGTCGCGCCACGACCGGCATGCCTGGCAAGTTCCAGCTGTTCGTCGAGGTGCTGGTCAACTTCGTCGATACCCAGGTCAGCGATACCTTCCACGGCACCAGCAAGCTCATCGCGCCGCTCGCGCTCACGATCTTCTGCTGGATCCTGCTGTTCAACATCATGGACCTGGTGCCGGTCGACCTGCTGCCGGCGGCCGCTCACGGGGCGGGACTCGAGCACCTGAAGGTCGTGCCGAGCACCGACCTCAACGCCACCTTCGCGATGTCGCTCACGGTGTTTGTCCTCATCATCTTCTACAGCATCAAGATGAAAGGGCTGCTCGGCTTCATCAGCGAGCTGACACTGCAACCCTTCAGCGCCAAGAACGTGTTCGTGCAGGCGCTGCTGGTGCCGGTGAACTTCCTGCTCGAGTCCGTGACGCTGTTGGCGCGTCCGGTGTCGCTGTCGCTGCGTCTCTACGGCAACCTGTATGCGGGGGAGATGATCTTCCTGCTGATCGCAACGCTCACGCTGTCGCGCGGGCTCGATGCGCTGGCGAGCGCGGGCGGATGGAACGCGATCTTCTGGCAGGTGGTGCTCGGGTTCGTCTGGTCCGCGTTCCACCTCCTGATCATCACTCTGCAGGCGTTCATCTTCATGGTGTTGACGATCGTCTATCTCGCACTGGCCAGTGAGCATCACTGACGGCGACGGGGTTGGCGGATTTTTGCTTGACGGTTTAGTTCTCGAGGAGACTTGAATGGAAATTGCACACATCCAGGCCATGACCGTGCTGGCGGTCGGCATCATCTTCGGTTTGGGCGCAGCCGGTACCGCCATCGGCTTCGGCATTCTCGGCGGGCGCTTCATCGAAGGCTCGGCGCGGCAGCCGGAGCTGCTGCCGGTGCTGCGCATCCAGATGTTCGTGGTCGCGGGCCTGCTCGACGCGGTGGCCATGATCGGCATCGGTTTCGCGCTGTTCTTCACCTTCGCGAATCCGTTCCTGAACGCACTGCATCACTAAGGCGGCGCGACGGTGCCCCGGCAGGAGACCACGCGGTGAATATCAACCTCACGCTCATCGTGCAGATGGTCGTTTTCGTACTGCTCATCTGGTTCACGATGAAGGTCGTCTGGCCGATGATTCTCGTGCCGATGAACGAGCGCGAGACCCGCATCGCCCACGGGCTGGCGGCCGCCGAGCAGGGTGAGCAGGCACTCACCGAGGCGCGCGGGCAGGCAGACGCGATCGTGCGCGAGGCGCGCGAGCGCGCCAGCCAGATCATCGATCACGCGCAGCATCGCGCCAACGAGCTGGTGGAGGAGGCCAAGACCACCGCCGGCACCGAGGGCAATCGCCTGATCGCGGCCGCGCAGCAGCAGATCGAGCTCGACACCACGCACGCACGCGAAAGCCTGCGGCGCGAGGTGGCGGGGATCGCGGTCGGCGCTGCCGCCAAGCTCCTGGGGCGCGAGATCGATGCGCGCAAGCACGCCGAGCTCCTCGATGAGCTCGCGGCCGAGGTCTGACGAGAGCCCATGGCGGACAAGAGCACCATCGCGAGACCCTATGCGCGCGCCGCCTTCGAGGAGGCAGTGCTACAGAAGCGCCTCGAGCCGTGGTCGCAGGCGCTGCACGTCGCCGCAATCGTGGTGGAGGATTCGCGCGTCGCCTCGCTCCTCGGCAACCCGCACGTGACCCCCGAGGAGCTGGCCGCACTCGTGATCGGCATCGCGGCGCCGAAGCTCGGGGAAGAGGGCGGCAACTTCGTGCGCGCGCTCGCCGCCAACCGCCGGCTCGCCGTGCTGCCGGAGATCGCGACGCGCTTCGATGAGCTCAAGGACACCGCCGAGGGGGTGGCCGACGTGACGGTCACCTCCGCCGCGCCGCTCGATGCCCGTCAGCGTGAGGTGCTGTCCGCGGCGCTCGCGCGGCGCCTGAAGCGTACGGTGCGCCTGCACTGCGCGACCGACCCGGCGCTCATCGGCGGCGCCGTGGTGCGCAGCGGGGATCTGGTGATCGACGGGTCGCTCCGTACGCGCCTCGAGCGCATCGCCTACGAATTGACCGCCTAAGGAACGCACATGGCCATCAAGGCATCCGAGATCTCCGATCTCATCAAGCAACGCATCGAGGACTTCAAGTCCGTCACCGAGGCGCGCAACGTCGGCACCATCATCTCGGTCACCGACGGCATCACACGCATCCACGGGCTCGCGGATGCGCGTTACGGCGAGATGCTGGAGTTTCCCGGTAACACCTTCGGACTCGCCCTCAACCTCGAGCAGGACTCGGTCGGTGCGGTGGTGCTCGGCGAGTATAAGCACCTGACGGAAGGCGATACGGTCAAGACCACGGGACGCATCCTGGAAGTGCCGGTGGGACCTGAGCTCCTCGGGCGCGTGGTGGATGCGCTGGGTGCGCCGCTCGATGGCAAGGGACCGGTGAAGACCGCACGCACCGCGCCGATCGAGCGCGTGGCGCCGGGCGTCATCTACCGCAAGTCGGTGAGCCAGCCGGTGCAGACCGGCTACAAGACCATCGACGCGATGGTGCCGATCGGCCGCGGCCAGCGCGAGCTGATCATCGGCGACCGCCAGACGGGCAAGACTGCGCTGGCCGTCGACACGATCATCAATCAAAAGAGCTCCGGGATTAAGTGCATCTACGTCGCGATCGGCCAGAAGCAGTCGACGATCGCCAACGTGGTGCGCAAGCTCGAGGAGCACGACGCGCTCGCCCACACGGTGGTGGTGGCGGCCTCCGCCTCGACCTCGCCCGCCCTGCAGTACATCGCCGCCTACTCAGGTTGCACCATGGGCGAGTACTTCATGGATAACGGTGAGGACGCACTCATTATCTATGACGACCTGTCGAAGCAGGCGGTTGCCTACCGGCAGATCTCACTCCTCCTGCGCCGCCCGCCGGGACGCGAGGCGTTCCCGGGCGACGTGTTCTATCTGCACTCGCGCCTGCTCGAGCGCTCGGCGCGCGTCAACGAGGAGTACATCGAGAAGGCCACCCAGGGCAGAGTCAAAGGCAAGACCGGCTCGCTCACCGGGCTCCCCATCATCGAGACACAGGCGGGCGATGTCACGGCGTTCGTGCCCACCAACGTCATCTCGATCACCGACGGCCAGATCTTCCTCGAGACCGACCTCTTCAACGCCGGCATCCGCCCGGCGATGAACGCCGGTATCTCGGTGTCGCGCGTCGGCGGCGCGGCACAGACCGACATCATCAAGAAGCTCGGCGGGGGCATCCGCCTGGCGCTGGCGCAGTACCGCGAGCTGGCGGCGTTCTCGCAGTTCGCCTCCGATCTCGATGAGGCCACCCGCAAGCAGCTCGAGCGCGGCCAGCGCGTCACCGAGGTGATGAAGCAGAAGCAGTACGCGCCGATGTCGGTGGCGGAGATGGCGCTGTCCATCTACGCGGTCAACAACGGCTACATGGACAAGGTGGACCTGAAGAAGGTGGTCGACTTCGAGGCGGCGCTGCAGGCCTTTGCGCACAGCAACTACAAGTCGACGCTCGATGCCATCAACGCCACGCCTAAGCTCAGCAAGGAGAACGAGGCGGCGATGAAGAAGGTCATCGAGGACTTCGTGGCCACCGGTACCTATTAAGGCGCGAGAGGCATGCCCGGCACCAAGGAAATCCGCGCCAAGATCGCGAGTGTCAAGAGCACTCAGAAGATCACCAAGGCGATGCAGATGGTGGCGACCAGCAAGATGCGCCGTGCCCAGGAGCGCATGAAGCTCGCCCGCCCCTACGCGGCGCGCATGCTGGAAGTCATCGGCCACCTCACCGAGGCCAACCCCGACTACCGCCATCCGTTCCTCATTACCCGCGAGCCCAAGGCCATCGGCGTCATCGTGATCTCGTCCGACCGCGGACTCGCCGGGGCGCTCAACGCCAACGTATTCCGCGAGACCTTGAAGCTGATCCGCGAGTGGCAGGGGAAGGGCGCGACGGTGAGCCTGTGCCTGATCGGCACCAAGGCACTCACCTTCTTCCGGCGCTTGAGTCTCCCGATCCTCGCCAACGTCACGCACTTAGGCGACAGGCCACACGTGAAGGATCTCATCGGCACCGTCAAGGTGATGCTGGACGGCTACCGCGCGGGTGAGCTCGATCGCCTCTTCCTGGTGAACGCGCAGTTCGTCAACACCATGACGCAGAAGCCGACCGTCGCGCAGCTGCTGCCGATCCGGCCTTTCGATATCGAAGGGCTGCAGGAGCACTGGGACTACATCTACGAGCCGGACGCTGCGGGCATCCTCGATGGGCTCCTCATGCGCTACATCGAGTCGCAGGTCTATCGCGGCGCGGTCGAGAACGTCGCCTCCGAGATGGCGGCGCGCATGGTCGCCATGGGGGCGGCCTCCGACAACGCCGGCAAGCTCATCAACGAATTGCAACTCATCTACAACAAGGCCCGTCAGGCTGCGATCACGAAGGAGCTTTCGGAGATCGTGGGCGGCGCCGCAGCGGTTTGAGGGACGACACCATGGCCACTCCCGGCGAGGGAAAGATCACGCAGATCATCGGCGCCGTCATCGACGTCGAGTTTCCGCGCGACTCCATTCCACACATCTATGAAGCGCTGAAGCTCAAAGACGTCGAGCTGACGCTCGAGGTGCAGCAGCAGCTCGGCGACGGCGTGGTGCGCACCATCGCCATGGGCGCTTCCGAAGGCCTGAAGCGCGGCCTGGCGGTGCTCTCAACGGGCGGCCCGATCTCGGTGCCGGTCGGCAAGGGGACGCTGGGGCGCATCATGGACGTGCTCGGCCACCCGCAGGACAACCGCGGCCCGGTGCAGGCGACCGAGTACCTGCCGATCCACCGCCCGCCGCCCTCCTTCGAGGAGCAGACAGGGGGCCGCGACCTGCTCGTCACCGGCATCAAGGTCATTGATCTGCTGGTACCGTTCGCCAAGGGCGGCAAGATCGGCCTCTTCGGCGGGGCGGGTGTCGGCAAGACCGTCAACATGCTCGAGCTCATCAACAACATCGCCAAGCAGTACTCGGGACTGTCGGTATTCGCCGGCGTCGGCGAGCGCACCCGCGAAGGCAACGACTTCTATCACGAGATGATCGAGTCGGGCGTCATCGACAAGGACAACCTGTCGAACTCCAAGGTGGCGATGGTCTACGGACAGATGAACGAGCCGCCGGGCAACCGCCTGCGCGTAGGCTTGACTGGCCTCACCATGGCCGAGTACTTCCGCGACGAGACGCGCGAGGACGGCGGCAAGGGGCGCGATGTGCTGTTCTTCGTCGACAACATCTACCGCTACACGCTGGCCGGCACCGAAGTGTCGGCACTGCTGGGGCGTATGCCATCCGCGGTGGGCTATCAGCCGACACTGGCCGAGGAGATGGGCGTGCTGCAGGAGCGCATCACCTCCACCAAGACCGGCTCGATCACCTCCATCCAGGCGGTGTACGTGCCGGCGGATGACCTCACCGACCCCTCACCCGCCACCACCTTTGCGCACCTCGATGCGACCGTAGTGCTGTCGCGCCAGATCGCCTCTCTCGGTATCTATCCGGCGGTCGATCCGCTCGACTCCACCAGCCGCCAGCTCGATCCGCTGGTGGTGGGCGAGGAGCACTACAACACGGCGCGCGGTGTGCAGGCGGTGCTGCAGCGCTACAAGGAGCTGCAGGACATCATTGCGATCCTAGGCATGGATGAGCTCTCGGAAGAGGACAAGCTCACCGTGTACCGCGCGCGCAAGGTACAGCGCTTCCTGTCGCAACCCTTCAACGTCGCCAAGGTGTTCACCGGACAGGACGGCAAGATCGTGCCGCTCAAGGACACCATCCGCGGCTTCAAGGGCATCATCTCAGGTGAGTTCGACTCGCTTCCCGAGCAGGCCTTCTACATGGTCGGTAGCATCGAGGAAGCGGTCGCCAAGGCGAAGACGCTGCAGTAATGGCCGAAGCAAACACCATCCACGTCGATATCGTGAGCGCCGAGGGGGAACTCTTCTCGGGAGCCGCCGCCGCGGTGTTTGCGCCGGCGAAGGAAGGCGACTTAGGGATCTATCCGCGACACGCACCGCTATTGACGCTGCTCAAGCCCGGCGAACTGCGCGTGCAGACCCCGGACGGCGCCGAGCATCACTTCTTCGTCGGCGGCGGGGCGCTCGAGGTGCAACCCCACCGCGTCACCGTGCTCGCCGACACCGCGCTGCGCGCCAAGGACATCGACGAGGCGGCGGCGCTCGCCGCCAAGCACCGCGCAGAGGAGGCGCTTAAGGACCGTGCCGGACTCATCACGCTGGCCGAAGCGCAGGCCGAGCTCGCGCGCGCGATCGCGCAGCTGAAGGTCATCCAGCGCCTGCGCAAGCTCCGAGGCTAAAGCAGCTGGACCCCGCGACGGAATACCCGGCTTCGCCCGCGTCGGCTCAGCCCCCGGGGCTGCTCGCCGCGCTCATGCGAAACTTGAGCGGCGGACTTGCGCTGCTCGCGCTGCGCCGCCGCTGGCCGCCGCGCTTCGTGGTCGGCTTCGACCAGCTGGGGGCACTGCTCCTCCTCAATCTCGCTGTCTGGATGCTGCTCGACAGGTTGCATGCCGAGCGCCGCGCCGAGTTCGTGGCGGACGGGCTCTTCGGCTGGGCGTGTTATCTCCTGCTCGCGCTGCTCGCCTGTGCGCTCACTGCGCGCGTGCAGAATCGTGATGCGCCGACACGCGCGCTGGTCGTCACCGCGCTCGCGGTCTCACCCTTCGTGCTCACGCTCTTCTGGCTCGCCGGCGATCTCGCCTGGCTTCAGGAGCGGCCGGTGCTCGTCACCGCGCTCGCGGTGCTCTACCTCGCGGCGCTCACGGTGCGCGTCCTGGGCGCGGCTTTCGGCCCGGTGCGCTTAGCTCCCGCGCTGCTCGCCGTGGCACTGGTACTCGCCTCGCCCTGGGCGCTCAACTGGCTGAATCTCGACACGCGCCTGTGGGTGCTGCCGGACGCGGAGCAGGCCCAGGACGAGGAAGACCCGGGCGACGACGAGGCGCTCATGTACGAGCAGCCGGCGCGCATTGCCGCCGCCGTCGAGCACGTGCTGCTATCCCAGCCGGGCGAGCCGCATGCCTATTTCGTCGGCTTCGCGGGGGATGCCGATCCGGAGGTCTTCAGCCGCGAGACGCAGTTTGCCGATCAGGTGTTCGCGACGCGCTTCGGCTCGGCCGACCGCTCGGTACTCCTTATTAATGACTCCGGAGACCGGGACTCCTGGCCGCTCGCCAGCCTTTCGGGACTCAGGGAGACGCTGCGCCTCCTGTCCGCGCGCATGAACCCGGAGGAGGACGTGCTGGTGCTGTTTCTCACCTCGCACGGCTCGGAGGACGGACTCGAGGTGCGCAACGACTCCCTGCCGCTCGCCCAGATCGAGCCCGGGGACCTCCGGCAGGCACTGGATGACTCCGGTATCCGCTGGCGCGTGGTGGTGGTGTCGGCCTGCTATGCCGGGGTGTTCCTCGATGGCCTGAAGACCGATACCACGGCGATCGTGACCGCCGCGGATGCCGCACACAGCTCCTTCGGCTGCCAGGAAGACCGCGACCTCACCTGGTTCGGCGAGGCCTTCCTCAAGGACTCGCTCCCCAATGCCGCATCGCTCCAGGCGGCGTTCACCAAGGCCGCGAAGCTCATCTCGCAGCGCGAGGACGCCGAGCACCAGGTGCATTCCAACCCACAGCTGTACGTCGGGCCCCTGATGCGCAACAAGCTCAAGGAGCTCGAGTCGCACCCGGCGGCTGAGCGCGGCTCGGTCACGGCGAGGCGCTGAGGGTACAATTTACCCCATGCGCAAAGCTCCCCACCGCGCCCGCACACCGCGCCGCCCGGTGAGTCCTGCATCGAAGTCCTCAAGCGCAACTCCGTCGCCGCTCTCGGTCGTGATCCTCGCCGCCGGCGAGGGCAAGCGCATGAAGTCGGCGATTCCGAAGGTGCTGCAGCCGCTCGCGGGGCGCTCGCTTCTCAAGCACGTCATCGACACGGCGCGCTCGCTTAGCCCCAAGGCCATTCACGTCGTCTACGGACACGGCGGCGAGCGGGTGCGCGCGGCGCTCGTCGGCGAGGCCGTGACCTGGACGCTGCAGGAGCCGCGTCTCGGCACGGGGCACGCGTTGGCGCAGGCCATGCCGCACATCCCCGACGGCCACACGGTGCTGGTACTTTACGGCGACGTGCCGCTCATCCGCCGCGCGACGCTCGAGGGATTGCTGGCGAGCAGGGCGGGCGGGCAGGTGAGTCTCCTCACTATGATGGCCGAAGATCCGGCCGGCTACGGCCGCATCGTGCGCGCAGGCGGCGGCGGCGTGCGCCGCATCGTCGAGGAGAAGGATGCCGGCCGGGCGGAGCTTAAGATCCGCGAGTGCAACACCGGGGTGATGGCACTCCCTGCGCAGCGCTTACGTGAGTGGCTCACGCTCCTCACGGCCGACAACTCCCAGGGCGAGTACTACCTCACCGACGTCATCGCGCTCGCGGTCAAGGACCGCATGCCGGTGAAGGCGGTGCGCGCCCCGAGCGCCATCGAGGTGCTCGGCGTCAACGACAAGGTGCAGCTCGCCGAGGTCGAGGCCGCGTGGCGTCGTCAAGCGGTGCGCGATCTCATGCTCGCCGGTGTCACCGTGGCAGATCCGGAGCGGCTCGATGTGCGCGGCACGGTGAGTCACGGGGCGGACGTGTCTCTGGACGTGAACGTGGTGCTCGAGGGCGCCGTTGTGCTCGGCGACGGCGTGCGCATCGGCCCGGGCTGCGTAGTGAAAGACGCCGAGATCGGCGCCGGCACCGAGGTGTTCGCGCACTGCGTGATCGACGGCGCCGTGATCGGACCTCAGTGCCTCATCGGGCCGTTCGCGCGCATCCGGCCGCAGTCGGCACTCGGCCGCGGCGTGCACATCGGCAACTTCGTCGAGGTGAAGAACTCACGCCTCGGAGACGGCGCCAAGGCCAACCATCTCGCCTACGTGGGCGATGCCGAGCTCGGCGCGCGGGTCAACATCGGCGCCGGCACCATTATCGCCAACTACGACGGCGCCAATAAGCACCGCAGCATCATCGAAGACGACGTGCACACCGGCAGCAACAGCGTGCTGGTCGCACCCATCACGGTAGGTGCCGGCGCCACCATCGGCGCCGGCTCGACCGTCACCCGCTCCGTGCCGGGAGGCAAGCTCACCGTGGCGCGCGCCCGACAGACGACCATCGAGGGCTGGCGGCGACCGGTGAAAGAAAAGAAGTAGACAGCTGCAACCTGTTTGTAGCACTCGTTCGCTACCGTTTGGCGCCTTCCGATAAAAACGCGCCACAGGTGAGGGTCCATGAGTGCAGCGGAACTTCAACGGGCCGAGTGGCTCGACCCACGGTTCTGGGAGCGCCTCGACCGACTGGAAAGCCGCCATCAGCGGCTGCAGTCCGAACACAGTGAAGCACGGCGTGGCCTGGAGCGGCTGTCACCGAGTGAATCCGCGGAGTTACGCGAGGCCTGGCGGCGCTACTGCGACGTGATCGCCGAGCTCGACCGCGCCGCCGCCGAATTCGAAGCACTGCGTACGTGCCCCGACTGAAGCCGCCAGGGTCGCCGCGGAAAATCCTGTCGCGCCGCGCCATCGGCGAGCTCGGCGCGCTGGAGGCCAACTTGCAGGAGCTCGGCACGCACCGCAGCGTTGCGCTGCGCCTGTTCCTCGCCAGCCGCAACGCCACCACGCAGCTCACGCAGCATGAGTTCTGGCTGGAATTCTCCTGGATCGATCAGGAATACCGCGCCGCAGTGCGGCGGCTGGCGGAGTTCTGTCAGGACCATCGGGGGAACACAGACAGGCGCTGAGGTCGCACGCCGGCGACACTTCGGTCCGCGGCCCGTCATACGATCGTCACGGGCTCTGCATACAGTACACGCGGGCTCTTACAAGGATAAGCAGCAACAGCTGCCGATGTGCCGGTGCGCGCCGCCGCAGCCGGCGCACGAACAGCGCAGTGCAGCCGCCGCCTCCGGATCCACACGGTCCTTCATCAGCTCCCCGCCACCGAGGATGTTCACCGCCATCATGCCGCTGCGCCGCGCAAGCACCGTCGGCTCTTCGATCGTCGCCGTCGGGATGATGCTCGCGACCGCGCTAGGCGCGGCGCCCGCCGCAGCGCAGACGCAGCTCTTCAACCAGGTGCAGACGATTGCCGCGCCGACGACGGGAGTACCGCAGGAATTCCCTACCTCTTCGTCGTACTTCACGGTGACCACGGCCGGCACTTACACCGTGACGCTCACTGACCTCGGTGCTGCACTGCCGACTCCCGCGCCGCTTGCCTCGGTGAAGCTCGCCGTCACGGGCGGTGACGCTCTGGTCGGCGCGCCGCTCGTCGGCGCCGGAACCTTGACGCTCACACTCGCACCGTCGGTCAACTACCAGATTCACGTGATAGGCATGCCGGGCAGCGTCCCCGGGTCGGGTCCTTTCGGCATCACCGTCAACAACGCGTCGATGACGTCAATCGAGACCTATGAGGGCGTGCTCGCCCTGCCTCCAGGGGGCGTTCCGAACGGCGAGGGAGTGCTCGACGGGAGCTTCGTAGTCGGCAGCAGCGGGAGCTATACGGTCACGCTGAGCGATCTCATGCTCCCACAGAGTCTCACGACGCTCACGCTCCTCCTCATCGCGCAGGGCGGCGCCACGCCCGTGCTCATTCTGCCCGCCGCCGGCCAGCAAGCCGTCACGCTCACGGCAGGAGTGAGCTACGACATCTTCGCCGTCGGCCAGGCGAATGCCAGCGTGGGCGCGGGTCTCTACAGCGCAATCGTGACCGATGGCAGCGGGGCGGTGGTGTTCGCGCGACCCGTACCCGTCGGCAGCACGCTGCACCTCGGCAGTCCCGCGCTCGCCGCGGGTGCCTACACGCTCAAGGTCGGTGACCTTTCCTATCCTGCCGCGCTCACGCAGCTCGGCGCGGCGCTGGTGCTGAACGGCACGTCACAGGCGCAACTCGCCGCGGCCGGCTCGATGAACTTCACGGCCGTCGCCGGCACCTACGAGGCCTACGCCGTCGCGACCGCGGCCTCTGCAGCCCCGGGCGCCGGCAGCTTTGCGGTGCAGGTGGCGCCACAGGCGGGCGGCGCGCCCGCGCTCGCGGTGGCGCGCGGAGTCACGGCGGCTGGTAGCACGCTGTCCGCCTACTCATTCGATGCGTCGGTTCCCGCCGCCGCCGCCGAGAGCGTGACTCTCACCGACTTCCAGTTTCCGGCGCCCCTCACGAGCGCGCGGCTCGCCGCATCGCAGGGCGGGGCGATCCTCGGCACGCCGATCAGCGCTGCGGGGAGTTTCAACGTCAACGCCGTTGCCGGCCCGCTGTCGCTCATTGCGTTCGCGCAGGCGGGCAGCGGAACTGCGGGCGGGCTGCTCGGTGTCGAGGTCGCCCCGTCCGCCGGAGGTACGCCGGCGCTCGATGTGACGCAGGCGGTCGGCGCGATCTTCACCACGCAGAAGATCACCGTGACTGCCGCGGGGGCCTACGCGGTGACCGCGACCGACCTCGGCTTTCCGGCGACGTTTGCGAACTACGACACGATCGTCACTCAGGGCACGACCCAGGTCGGCTCGATCTACGGCGGCGGAACCTTCAATTTCACCGCTACGGCGGGCGATTACTATCTGAACTTCATCGCTCAGACCACGGGCAGCGATGAGGCGGGCACTTACGCGCTCACGGTCGCCAGCGCCCCGCCGGCGCCGGTGGTGAACCTGACCACCGACAACTCAACTGTCAGCTCCGGCGGCACGGTCGATATCATCTGGTCGAGCCAGTACGCGACCTCCTGCACCGCCTCCGGCGGGTGGAGCGGGAACGAGCCGACCAGCGGGACGGCGACCAGCGCCGCACTGAGCGTCAACACCACCTTCACCCTCACCTGCACCGGTGCCGGCGGGAGCACCGCGAAATCCGCGATGGTGACCGTCACCTCGGCCGGAAAAGGCGGCGGCGGGGCACTCGATGCCACGCTGCTGGCAGTGCTGGGCGTGCTGCTCGCAGCGCGCCGCAGAGTTCTGGTATTCGCGGCGCGCAGCCGCGCGCCAGCCATCTGGCTTGCGGTCCTCGCGAGTGCCTGCGCGCTGAGCGGCTGCGGGGGAGCGCAGTCGCGCTATGCGGCCCACATGCAGCGGGGGCGCGAGTTTTTCGCGGCCGGAGACTTCCCGAAGGCCGGCATCGAGTTCCGCAACGCCATGCAGATCGCGCCGCAGGATGCGCAGGCGCGCATCCTGGCGGGGGAGACCGCGGAGAAGCTCGGCCGCTGGCGCGACGCCGGGGGACTCTATCAGTCGGTGGTGGATTCCCACCCGGAGAATGCGCGGGCGCGTGCGGGTCTCGGCCGCCTGTATGATTTCGGGGGCGTGCCGGAGCGGGCCCTGAAGGTGGTCGAGCCGGCGCTCGCCAAGACCCCGGATGATGCCGAGCTGCTGGCGGTGCGGGCCATGGCGCGCAGTCAGCTGAACGACGCACAGGGCGCGCGCGCCGACGCCGAGCGCGCGCTCAAGAGCGACCCGGCCAACGAGGACGCGGTGGCGCTGCTCTCGGCGCTCTACGTCAAGGACGGCGAGCGCGCCCGCGCCGTGCAGCTGGTGAGCAGCGCCGTCGCGAAGCAGCCGGCCGCGAGCAATCTGCGCGAGGTGCTGGTGAGCGTCTATGTCGGCGGAGATGACCTCGTCAGCGCGGAGCAGCAGCTGCTCAGCCTGATCGCGCTGCAGCCTGCGCGGCTCTCGTATCGCTATCAGCTGGCGCTGCTGCTGCGTCGTTCTCACAAGATCGACGACGCTCAGAAGGTGCTCGAAGATGCGGTCAGTGCGCTGCCACACAGCAGCGAGGCCAAGGCCGTGCTGGTGGATTTCATCGCCGCGGAGCGTACCCCGGCCGCGGCCGAGCAGACCCTGCAGAAGTTCATCAGCAGCGAGCCCGACAACTACGAGCTGCGGCTGGACCTGGGGGCGCTGCTGCAGCGCGCCGGCTCGACACAACAGGCGATCGATGCCTACAACCAGGTCATCAGTCGCGATGAGGAGGGGCCTAACGGCCTCATCGCCCGCGATCGCATCGCGGCGATCTACGTAGCCCAGGGTCGTGCCGTGGACGCCGGCAGACTCGTCGGCGAGGTGCTGCAGAAGAGTCCGCAGGACAACGACGCGCTGGTCATCCGGGCCAACATCGCGCTGAGCCGCAACGACCCCGCGACGGCGATCACGGACCTGCGTACGGTCGTGCACGATCAGCCGGACTCGGTGGCCGTACGCCGCGGCCTGGCGCGCGCCTACGTGGCCGGCGGAGACCCGACGCTGGCCGAGGAGCAACTGCACACGGCGCTCACCGGCGCACCCGACGATGCCGGAGTGCGACTGGACCTCGGGGATCTTTACCTGAGAACACAGCGAGCCGGACAGGCCGTGCCACTGCTCGAGCAGGGGGTCGTCAGGTGGCCGAACGACGGGCTGCTGCGCGAAGCCCTGGTGCGGGCGTATCTGGCCAGCAGCAATCTGCCGGCCGCGCGCACCGCGGCACAGGATCTGACGACGCTGCAGCCTCGCTCTGCCGTGGGACCCTACCTGGCGGGAATCGTGGCGCAGGCGCAGAACCGCCTGGACGATGCCGAGACGGACTTCAGGAGCGCGTTGCAGCTGCAGGGGAGCGCCTTCCTGCCGCTCGCCTCGCTCGTGCGCCTGCAGGTTTCGCGGGGAGAGACCCTCAAGGCCGTCGCGCATCTTGAGGGTATGATCGCGGCCAATCCGAAGGACGCCATGGCGCTCGAGATGCTGGGCGAGGTGTACATCGCCACCAAGCACTATGCGCAGGCCGTCGCGGCGCTGACGCAGGCGGTCGCCGCGGCGCCCAAGTGGTGGTATGGGTACCGCAATCTCGCCGTCGCCAGGGCAGCGAGCGATGACCTTGCCGGTGCCGTGGCCGCCTACCAGGCCGGCCTCGCCGCCGTGCCCGATGAGCCGCAGCTCGTCGACGAGTTCGCCGCGTATTACGAGAGCAAGGGGCGTATCGACGATGTGATCGGGCTCTACGAGCGCTTCTATGCGCGCAACCCGCACTCGAGCCTGGCGGCGAACAACCTGGCGCTCATGCTCGCAACCTACAGGACCGACCGTGCGAGCCTCGATCGCGCGCGTGACCTCACCGAAGGATTCCTCTCTTCCAACGACGGGGAACTGCTCGACACGAGCGGCTGGGTGCGCTTCAAGCGCGGCGAGCTGCAGCAAGCGCTGCCGGTGCTGGAGCGCGCCGTGGCGCGTGCACCGGGCTCACGACTCGTCCACTACCATCTCGGCATGGCGGAGCTAAGTGCCGGGCAGCGCGCGCGCGCGCGCGCGAACCTGGAGGCCGCCGTCAGCGGTGCGGCGAGCTTTCCGGGGGCCGACGATGCGCGCACCACGCTCGCGGGACTCAAGAGCGGCGCGGGCTGACGCGCCCGGGGCGCCGGGCGAGTGGTGATGAGCGACCTCGAGCGGGTGCAGCGTCTCCTGGAGCAGGGACGGTACAGCGAGTCGGCCACCCGCTGCGAGCGGCTGCTGAGCACGAGGCCGCTGCATGCCGACGCTCTGGAACTGCTCGGCGTGGCGCGGATCGGCATGGGTCGCGTGCCCGAGGGCATCGTCTGTCTGGAGAATGCGGCGGCACTGAATCCGGGCAAGCCCGGGGTGCTGGTGCGCCTCGGGGAGGTGCTGTTGCGGTGCGGGGAAGCGCATCGCGCGGCGGAGGTGTTCCGGCGGGCGATCGAACGTAGTGCCCCGTCGGCGACGCTGCTCTACAACCTGGGTCTCGCGCAGCAGAGCGCCGAGGATTGCGCGGGCGCCATGGACAGCTACCGGCGCTGTCTGGCCCTGAACCCGCAGCTGGCGGAAGCGCACAACAACCTGGGTACTCTGCTCGATCTCGCCGGCAGGCCCGCGGAGGCGATCGATTGCTTCAACGAGGCTCTGGCCTGTCGGCCGGACTACGTGCGCGCTCTCACCAACCTCGGCAAAGTGCAGCGCCAGGTCGGCCGCCCCGGGGAGGCCATTGGCACGCTCGAGAGAGCACTGGCCATCGCGCCTCACCACGCCCCCGCGCTGGGAAACCTCGCGGCGGCGCTGGCGGATCTCGAGCGGCCTGACGAGGCCGCCGAGCGCGCACGGCGTGCGATCGAGCTCGAGCCACGGATCGCCGAGGCTCATTTCCACCTCGGTCGCGCTTTGCTGGCGCGTGGCGAGGCCGAGGCGGCGATCAGGAGTCTGTGCGAGGCCGTCACGCTCAAGCCCGATCTCACCGAGGCCCAGGCGGTCCTCGCTCACACCCTGCTCCAGGAGGGCGAGCTGGTGGCGGCGATCCAGCAGCTGGACAGGGCCCTCGCCGCTCAGACCGATGGCGCCGACCTTTACGTGCTGCTCGGCATTGCGCTGTTCCGGGCGGAGCGCGTGGAGGAGGCGATAGCGAGCCTCGATCGCGCGCTCGCGATCGATCCCGGCTGCTTCAAGGCGCACCTGTTTCGCAGCTGGGCTCTGCAATATCTCAACCGGTTCATGGAGGCCGCGCAGAGCTGCGAGCAGGCGGCAGCGCTCGCCCCGCACGACCCCGAGATCATGTCCTCGCTCCTGACGTGCTACACGCGCATATGCGACTGGCCGCGCGCCGGGGAGCAGCTGCAGCGGATCCGCGCGGCGCCGCAGGGGCTCGAGGGCACCAATCCTTTCGTCTTGCTGGGCATATCCGATGAGCCGGCCGAGCAGCTGCGCGCGGCGCGCGGCTGGGGCGCTCACGTGCTGCGCGGCCGCGAGCCCCTGGGCGCCTCGGTTCGCTACGAGCACAAACGCATTCGCATCGCCTACCTGTCGTCCGATTTCTACAATCACGCCACCTCGTTTCTGAGCGCCGAGCTGTTCGGGCTGCACGATCGCACTGCCTTCGAGATCTTCGCCGCTTCGTACGGACCGGACGATCAGAGCGCGATACGCTCCCGCATCGCCTCATCATGCGATGAGTTCATGGAGGTGCGCGGGAGCTCCGACCGGGAGATCGCGCGCGCGCTGCGCGCGCGGGAAATCGACATCCTGGTCGACCTCAAGGGCTACACCGCCTGGGCACGCGCCGAGATCCTCGCCTACCGCCCGGCGCCCGTGCAGGTCAACTACCTCGGCTACCCGGGCACGATGGGCGTCCCGCTCGTCGACTACATCATCGCCGACCGATTCCTGATACCCGCGGAGGAACGGCCGTTCTACTCGGAGAGCGTCGTTTATCTTCCGGATTCCTACCAGGTGAACGACCGGCGCCGCGTCGTCGCGGCAGCGAGCTCGGCACGCAGCGCCTGGGGTCTGCCGGACGACGCGTTCGTGTTCTGCTCCTTCAGCAACGCCTGGAAGATCACCGCGCCCCTGTTCGAGGTCTGGATGCGCCTGCTGCAGGCGATACCCGGGAGCGTGCTCTGGCTGCTGGAGGGAAATCCATGCTCCGATGAGAACCTGCGCAACGCGGCGCACAGCCGTGGCATTGCGCGGGAGCGGCTGGTCTTCAGCCCGCGTGCCCCCAACGCCACGCATCTCGAGCGTCATCGGCACGCGGACCTCTTTCTCGACACGACGCCGGTCAACGCGCACACGAGCGCAAGCGATGCGCTGTGGTGCGGAGTTCCGGTGGTGAGCTGGGCCGGGCGGAGCTTCGCGTCGCGCGTCGCGGGGAGCGTCCTGCATGCCGTGCGCTCGGCCGAGATGATCGCCGCATCGCTCGAGGAATACGCGCGGCTCGCTCTGTCTCTGGCACATGATCGGGAGCGATTGCGCGCGATTCGTGCCCGCTTGCTTCAGGAGCGCGAGACGCTGCCGCTCTTTGACACGCCCGTTTTCTGCCGGCATCTCGAGTCCGCATACCAGCGCATGTGGGCGATGCAGCAGAGCGGTGAGGCGCCGCGCGATATTACTGTCGAGCGCGTGACAGCGCGCTGACGACGGACCGCGGGACCTGAGCCGTCGTGGATCCCCGACGGCAGGTCACGCGATGCCCGCTGCACTTCCTGCGCGACGCATCTGTCATACAGACGCATGACACTCGGTTCCGAATCACCGGTGTCGACCGGCGCCGGCTGTAAAGACTTCAAAGATCCTTAACGTATGTGTCACGCGTGAACCTCAATCTGCTCGCCGTCAAGTGGGCGCTTCGCAAAGGCGTGAGCGTACTTCGTGACACAGGTTTCGATTCTGGCTCAACAGGGGAGTGCATGGCCGATCCGGTTCGCCGTGCGCCATCCGAGACATCGATCTTCCACAGGAGACTTGAATCATGAAATTGTCCTTCAAGCCGGTCGCTCTCGCTGTGACCGTCGCGCTCGCCTCGGCGGCCGCGCATGCGCAGCTCGCGGCGCCGCAGTATGCAACGTCGCCACCCTCGACAACCGAGACAGCCACCAACCTTCCGCTCGTTCTGGATATCTGGAATCCGACGACTCTCGACGGCGAGCAGGTCAACCTCACGTACCTCTACAGCCAGGTCACCACGGCTTCGGGCGCTCTCACGCCGAACTCGGCGACGTCTCCCTTCGCGACGGCGGTGAACCCGGCGACCCTGAGCGGCAGTGTGCTGCAGCTGAACTTCGGCACCGTGCCGGGGTTCTCGAGCACCTTCGGCACCGGTTCGGGCGCCTCGTACATGGTCGTGGCGGATAACGGAACTGCCGAGAGCAAGGTTGAGGTGACGTATAACGGTACCCTCTCAACGCTCACGAGTTTGCAGAGTAACGGCTCTGGGACTATCGCCACGGCCATTGCCGGGGCGAACTGGGGCTACACACTGACTTGCACCATCAACACCACCACTTGCCTGACAGGCAACTCGGGCGTGACCGCCGGATACACGATCGATACCAGCGGTGCCGGCTCCAACAACCCGCTGAACAACACGCTGAATGGCGGCAGCATGAATGGCACCGAGTTCGGCGGAGCGGTGAACACGGCTCTGGCCTTCTTCAACGGCATCTCTCATCTGGGGTCCAGCGACACGTGGACGCAGTATGCGAATACGACCGGCAACGGCTTCTGGTTCCTCTCGAGCACGGGCGATCTCAGCTGGAACGTGCCGATCGCGGCAGCTGTGCCGCTCCCCGCCGCCGCGTGGCTCCTGCTTTCGGGCCTTGCGGGGTTAGGGGCCGTCAGCCGTCGCCGACGTACCGTCGTGACTGCCGCTGCGGCGTGAGCATCCCTTAGGGACCTTTGAACCCAGTCAAGTAATCGGAGAACCATTCATGTCACCCATCAAATCTGCGGTCGCTGTGGCGCTCGCCTCGGCGGTCGCCGCGTCCGCCTACGGCCTCGATGCCAGCAGCTCGCTGGCGTCCAATGCGGTCTCGCTGTATGTCGGCGGCTCCACGGCAGTCGACAACACGCTGCTCGGCACCGAGACTGCGCTCGAGACCCTCGGTCCCGGCGGTCTTTGCGCGGCCGGCAGCATCGATGTTTATCAGATCGGCAATCCCACGAACCGGCTCACCTACTGCACCGGCTCCACGGATCTGCCCGCCGGGCTCTCCGGCGTGCCGATCGCGATCTTCAAGGAGTCCAACGTCGGCTCATTCAACGGCCCCGGGCCGCTGGTCGGCGCCGCGACGACCGTCACCGCCAATCCCTACCAGCTGCTGTTCCTGAATGCAGGGACGCCGGGGGTCGCGGGCTCGAGCCTGCTCAGCGCGACGAACTGCCCGACGGCGGTCACGACGACCCTGGGCTCGAATTTCAACACCTACACGCTGCATAACTGCACCGCGTCCGCCTCGGTGCTCCAGGTGGCCGTAAACCCGACCGCGGGAATCGCCGATGTCGAGGCGAACATTCTGCATAACGCGAGTGACACGCCGTTCCCGGTAGGCTCACTCTCCCTGTTGAACGGCTCACCGGGACTTGACGTCGTGTGGACCCTGGTGGTGACCAAGAACCTCTACTATGCGCTGCAGACCGCCGAGGGTCTGACGAGCACCTGTACGGGCGGCAACCTCGATTCGCCCAACTGCGCGCCGTCGCTGTCGAGAGCGCAGGTCGCGTCGATCCTGGAAAAGAGCACGAACCTGGTGAGCTGGAAACAGCTCGTCGGGCTGAACAACACGGGTGGCGACAATAACGTCTACATCTGCCGTCGCGACCCCGGCTCGGGCACAGAAGCCTCCTACGAGGAGTACTTCCTGAACGCGCGCTGTGGCGGTGCCGCGAATCCGTCGGGATCGAAGCTGACCCCGCGCTCGGAAGACGGCACCTTCGTGTGGGAGCAGGCCTCGACGGGCAACGTTCGCAACTGCCTGCAGGCCTTCTTTGGGGGCGGGACCGTTACCTCGTACACGGGCTTCCCCTCGGTGACCGAGCCGGGCAATCAGTGGGCGATCGGCTACGCGGCCGAGACTACCCCCGGTAATCTCAAAGCGTCCGGCAGCAACCTCTGCAACGACTGTTTCCGGGCGATTGCTGTCGACGGGGTTCTGCCGACCCTCACCAATGTGGTGAACGGCTACGATCCGTTCTTCTCGACGGACGTCTTCTACACCACCTCGAGCGGACCGGATGCCGCGGGCTCGGGCGCAAACGCCACGCTCTTCTCGACCATGCAAGGCCGGATGGGACATCCGGTATTCACGGCGATCACCAATGCGGCCTACCAGGGCACTCCGTGGGGCAACGGTGGCGACCTGGGTCCGGCCGGGACGTTTGCGGCGGGCTTCCCGCCGGTGATCCCGGCGACCGGGACCACGGTGGGCACCAACCCGACCAACGCGTACACAAAGACCCTGACGGGTCCGGTGGTCAACTGCAACGTACCGTCCCTGGCACACTGGACCGGCAGCGAGACGGTTCCCGAGACCAACCTGCTGGGCACCGGCGACGTCAACCATCCGTAATAATCAGCGGTTAGCCTGAGGATGATCCGGCCGATCCCGTCGCGGGATCGGCCGGAGGACGGACACAAGGAAGCTCGAGGCGGGCCGCCGACACGGCGGCTCGCCTCACGCTATAAACGCGGCCGGGGTACCCCGAGTTTTTCGCTCAACATGCCAGGGCTCTCCAAAGCGCTCGCGCTGGCGGCCGCGTTCGCCGGTGCATGCGCCGAGGCCGCTGCTGCGCCGCCGAGCCGCGCGCTGGCGGCTGCGCCGGCACCCGCCCCGCAACGCACGCAACCCCGATTCGACATCCTGGAGTACCGAGTGCTCGGCAACCATGTGCTGCCGACGACGAGCGTCGAGCGCGCCGTTTATCCCTTTCTCGGTCCGAACGGGGACCTGGACGCCGTGAAGAAGGCCGCCGACTCCCTCGAGAAGGCGTACAAGGACGCCGGCTACGGCACCATCTTCGTGGACATCCCGGAGCAGGCAGTCGACGAGGGGGTCGTGCGCCTCAAGGTCACCGAGGGCACTCTCGAGCACGCACGAGTGCGCGGGGCGCGCTACTTCTCCGGACGGCAGATTCTCGCTGCGCTGCCTGCACTCCAGCAGGGTGCGACGCCCTATCTGCCGGCGTTGCAGCAGCAGCTGGCAGCGCTCAATGCGCGCAGCGCCGACCGCAGCGTCACGCCGGTCCTCAAGGCCGGCAGCGAGCCCGGCACGGTTGACGTCGACCTCGCCGTCAAGGACGCGCTGCCCCTGCACGGCTTTGTCGCGGTGGACGACCGTCATACCGCCGATACAACCCCCAACCGCGTGACCGCAGGCCTCAGCTACGACAACCTCTGGCAGCGCCAGGACAGCGTGTCGCTGATGTACCAGACGGCACCCGCCGACCCGAGCAACGCCACGGTCGACTCGGCGACCTATGTGGCGCACGCGGGCGCCTCGGGCGGCCTGGCCTCAATCTCGTACACCCATACGAGCAGCAACGTGCTCGCGCTCGGAACACTCGGGGTGCTGGGCAAGGGCGACATCTACGGTGCCCATTGGATGCAGCCGCTCGAGAGCACTGCGACCACTTCCCGCAGCTTCACCTTCGGTCTCGACTACAAGGATGTGCTCACCCAGGTCCTTCCCGACGCAACGACCAGCGGGGCGAGCACCGCGGCGGTGCTGGCGCCGGTGCGCTACGTCAACTGGACGGCGGCGTACTCGCAGGCGTGGCGCTATGCGCACAGCAGCTACACGATGAGCTTCGGTGTGGGCTTCGGCATTCAGGGCATCGTGAACCAGGAGCCGGAATTCGAGAGCTCGCGCTACGACGCATCGCCCGCGTATCTGTATCTGCGCTGGTCCGGTGAGGCAACGCAGGGACTGCCCCTCGGACTCGCCCTGCTCGAGCGCTTCACCAGCCAGTGGTCGGCGAATCCGCTGGTGAACAACGAGCAGTTCTCCCTCGGCGGCCTGGACACCGTGCGCGGCTATCTCGAGGCCGAGACGCTCGGAGACTCCGGCATCGCCGGGACCTTCGAGCTCCACAGCCCGACGCTGCCCGCACACCTCGGCTTGCTGCGGCTTCCGGTGTATGCATTCGGCTTCGTCGATGCCGGCGTGGCCACTCTTCTCGATCCGCTGCCGGCTCAGGACTACAAGCTGCGGCTGTGGAGCACCGGGGGCGGATTGCGGATCGACAACACCTCGGGCGTCGCGGGCGAGGTCGACTATGCGATCGCCGAGGCGACCGGACTGCGCACGCGCCAGGGGCAGGGACGCGTCGACTTCACGCTTCGCTATGGGTTCTAGCGCTATGCAAGCCACCCGTATACGGTCGGCGGTCGCACTCGCCCTGGCATCGTCGGCTTCCTGGGCCTGGCTCGTGGCACCCGCCGCGACGCTGCCGGTGCCCTGCGCCGGCGGGGCGTGCGGCAACACGGGCTTCGTCAGCGCCGGTCAGGCGAGCGCCGTGCAGGCGGGGTCAAAGCTCACGGTCAACCAGGCGAGCTCCAACGCGGTGCTCAACTGGCAGAGCTTCAATATCTCGGCCGACGGCACGGTCAAGTTCGTGCAGCCCAGCACCACGGCCGTCGCGCTCAACAACATCTTCCAGTCGAGCCCGTCGCAGATATTCGGCGCGCTGAGCGCCAACGGCCGGGTATTCCTCATCAATCAGAACGGCATCATCTTCGGCCCGACGGCTCAGGTGAACGTGGGCTCGCTGATCGCCTCCACGCTCGCGCTCGATACCACCGATGCGATCTCGGGCACGGCCTCGCAACCGCAGATCAGCCTGCTGCAGCCGGGAATCGACGGCCACCCGGCTTTCACTCAGTCCCCGAGCGGCTCGACCGGCGCGGTCTCGGTGCAGCCGGGAGCGACGCTCACGGCGCCCGACGGCGGCCAGATCCTGCTGTTTGCTCCGCAGGTGACCAACCAGGGCACGATCAGCACCCCGGAGGGCCAGACCATGCTGGCGGCGGGCACCGAGGTCTACCTGGCGGCGAGCACCGATGCGAATCTTCGCGGGCTGCTGGTCGAAGTGGGGAACGCGGCGGCGCCCGGCACCACGCCCACCGTGACCAACGGCAACGCCGCAGACGCCAATGCCGCCTCCAGCGCGGCGCTCGTGGGCCAGATCATCGCCGAGCGCGGCAACGTGACACTCGCCGGTCTCGCGGTCAATCAGCTGGGCCGGGTATCGGCCACCACCAGCATCAACGAGAACGGATCGATCCGGCTGCAGGCGGGACAGGGCACCATCGCCTCGGAGGGAGCGACAGGAGTCCCGCAGGTGGTGCCCGGCGCCGGCGGCGCGCTGGTCGTGGGTCCCCACAGCGACACCGAGGTCACGCTCGACACGTCCGACCCCTCGACCACCGTGGACAGCGTCGCCCAACCGAAGTCCTGGATCGATCTCTTCGGCGACAGCATCGACGTCCTCAACGGCAGTGTGCTGCGCGCCACCAGCGGCTCGATCACTGCGGCCGCGGCGCAGAGCCAGAATGCCTACAGCGGCAACGTCAAGGTCACCGACACGGTGAGCCCGCAGCAGGATGGCAGCCGTATCTATATCGCCCCGCAGGCGGTGCTCGATGTCTCGGGCGCGAGCGCCGTGCTGCCGGTGAGCAGCAACGTCATATCGGCGCAGCTGCGCAGCACCGAGCTCGCCGACAGCCCCATCCAGCAGAACGGGCCGCTGCACGGACAGACCGTCTACGTGGACATCAACGAGTACGGTACCTTGCCCGACGGAACTCCCTGGCAGGGGACGCCGCTCGCCAACGTGAGCGGCGAAATCGCCGGCATCCAGCGCAACGTCGCCGAGCGCAATCTCACCGGCGGCAGCATCAGCCTGCTGTCGCACGGCGACCTCATCGTCGCCCCGGGATCGATGCTCGACGTGGCGGGCGGCGAGATCCAATACACGCCCGGGGTGATCGATACCACGTACCTTTTGACCACCACCGGTCAGATCGTGAATATCGCCGCGGCCGATCCGAATCAGACCTACGTGGGCATAGTGAACTCGGTCAGCGCGGGCGATCCCAAGTGGGGCGTCACGCAGACCTATACGACGATGCCCGGCATCTACGAGCCCGGATACACGGAAGGCAAGGACGCCGGAACGGTGCAGCTGACGGCGCCGAAGTTCGTCCTCGACGGGAACGTTGACGGCGCTGCGGTGGCCGGCATCTATCAGCGCCTGCCGACGCAGCCGTTCTCGGTCCAGGCGAACGGGCCGCTCTACCGGCCCTACGACCAGGTGCCGGCGGGCGGCAGCCTGATCATCGGCGATCCGCAGCCCACGGGGAGCCCGCCGGAATTCGGCACCGGCAACGTCAGCATCGAACCACAGATGGTGCTGTCCGGCCTGCGCAACGCGGACGGCACGGCGTTCGATCCGCTCAACCCGAATGACCCGCTGCCGGCAAGCTATACCGCCTCCGTGGTGCGCCCCGATCTCATCGGCGCCGGTGGATTTACCAACCTGGCGATATACATCGATGGCGAGCTGACGCAGCCCGCGGACGCCGCGCTGCGGTTCCCCGCCGGCGGCACGCTCACCGTGCAGGCGAGCGCCATCGACCTCGGGGCCAGCATCGATGCTCCGGGAGGCAGCATATTCGCCGAGGCCGAGGCAACGGCTGAACCTGCGGCGGGCGGGATTACTCTCACGCTCGGATCGGGCGCACAGCTGACCGCGCGCGGTGCCTGGGTGAATGACAGTCTCGCGCTCTATCCCGCGGGCAACGTCGCACCTCTCTACACCTCCGGCGGCAGCGTGTCGCTCATCTCCCGCGAGGGCAACCTCACGCTCGAGCCGGGCAGTCTCATCGACGTGTCGGGCGGGGAGCAGCTCACGGCCGGCGGCCAATTCGTGCCCGGCACCGGCGGCAGCATCGCGCTCGCCGCGTCCTGGCAGTCGGGTGATCCGGCTGTCGGGCCTGCGCCGAGTTTGCTGCTCGACGCGACGCTGCGCGGCTATGGAATCGCGCAAGGCGGCAGTCTCTCTCTCACCTCGAGCGCCATCTGCATCGCCGCGAGCGATTGCAGCGCTGCAGATGCGGGGGCGCTGTGGATCTCGCCCTCGGCACTCGCGAGCGGCGGCTTCTCAAGCTACGCTCTGACGGCCGATCGCGGCGGACTCAGCGTCGCCCCGGGGACCAGCATCACGCTGCAGCAGGAGAATCTGCTGCCCCCGACCGGCTTTGCCAGTCTGCGCAATTCGCCGACGCTCGTCGGAGTCGCGCCCCTCACCCTGCTGCCCCAGATACTGCGACAGCCGGTCGATCTCAGTCTCGCGCAGAGTGTGCCCGCCACCGAGGCGAACGGCGGCGCCAACGGCTCGACTGTCGTCCTGGAGGTCACGCCGGCGACGCCCTCCCTCAGCGTGGGTCAGGGCGCTCTCATCCAGGCTGATCCCGGGGCGAGCATCTCACTGAGCTCGGACGTGCGGCTGCTCGTCGACGGGACGCTGCTCGCTCCGGGCGGAAACATTTCGCTGAATCTCGCGCTTCCCGGCAGCCTCGTCGAGGACTCCTACGACGCGTCGCAGGCGATCTGGCTCGGACCCTCCGGGGTGCTGAACGTGGCGGGCGTCCCCCAGATCATCACCGCGGACACGGGCCTGCGCAGCGGCCAGGTGCTCCCCGGCGGCGCCGTCACGCTGACCGTGGGCGGAAGTCTCCCCGGCTCCATCGAGCTCCTGCCGGGCTCCGTCATCGACGTGTCGGGCAGCTCCGGCGTGGTCGATGAAATGCCGCTCAACGCGAGCCGTGCGATACCCTCACAGGTCGCTTCCGCGGGGGGGAGCCTCTCCCTCACGGCGACCGACAGCCTCGTTTTCGACAGCACGGTCCAGGCACAGGCCGGTGTTCCGGGCGCGGGGCTCCCGCAGCCGCCGGGCGGAAGCCTCACCGTGGCGCTCGAGCCTGGCGGCCTCACACAGGGCGGCGTCGGCACGATGCCCTTCCCGACGACGTCCCCGCAGATCATTGTGAGCCAATCGGTGCCGCCAGTCGTCGTGATGCCGGGCACCGCTGTGCCGGATGCGTTTGCGGATCTCGCAACAGTGTCTGCCGACGCTGTGCAGGCGGCCGGCTTCGATTCGGTCACCCTGCGGGCGACACCACTGATCAACTCGGCCGGCGTAGCGCTGGGGAACATCGAATTCAGCGGTAACGTCTCGCTCACCGCCGGCCAGCAACTCACCCTGGATGCGGCCACCTATACGCTCACTCCGGGAGCGCAGGCACAGATCGCGGCGCCCTACGTCGAGTTCGGGAACTCGAACAACTTCAACTATGCGCAGCCGGTGGCGACTTCGGGCAGCGGCCGGCTCGATGTGTCGGGAGAGTTCGTCGAGCTCTACGGGGCATCGACGCTCGAGGGCGTGGGCACGGCGGAGTTTGCCTCGACGGGAGACCTGCGGCTGCGCGGGGTGGTGCAGCTGCCGCAGCAGGGTGTGATCGCCACGGCTGCGACGGGGAGCCTGAACGCTGCGGGCGCGATTGATCTCACGGCTCAACAGATCTACCCGTCCACGCTGACCCAGTTCACGATCGGCTCCGATCCCGTCACTGGGAGCATCACGGTCCATGGCGCGCAGGGGTCGAACAGCGAGCTTTTGTCCGCCGGCGGCGCACTCACCCTGAGTGCGGGCACCATCGCGCAGGACGGGGTGTTGCGGGCACCTTTCGGCACGATCAGTCTCGAGGGCAACACCGTCACACTCGGAAGCGGCAGCCTGACCTCCACCTCCGCCAACGGTCAGACGATTCCCTTTGGGGTCACTCAGGGCGGATTCGACTGGGTCTACGCCCTTCCCGGCGGCGCCACCACCGTCTATGGAACCAGCTCCGACGCGACCACCGCACCGCCTGCGCAGCGGGTCGTTCTGCAGGGGGCCCAGGTCGACGTCGCCAAGGGGGCGACCATCGACGTTTCCGGGGGCGGTGACCTGCAGGCCTACGAGTGGATCGAGGGTGTCGGCGGCACGAACGACGTCCTGTCGCAGCTCGCCTCGGCGGGTGGCCGGCCGGATCAGTTCGCGATTCTCCCGACGCTGCGCGCCGACGTCGCGCCCTGGGATCCGAGCATCTCGCCCGATGCGAGCCTGCAGCCGGGCGATGCCGTATATCTCTCCGGTGCTCCGGGCCTCGCGGCCGGGACCTATCTCCTGCTGCCGTCGAGGTATGCGCTGCTGCCGGGGGCCTTCCTCGTGACCCCTGCCTCATCGGCGTACCAGGACATGCAGCCCGGCCAATCGGTTGCGGTGCTGGGTGGCGGCACCATCGTCTCGGGTTACCAGACCGTGGTCGGGACGCCGTTCGGTAGCTCGAGAACCTCGGGTTTCATGGTGACGCCCGCCTCGGTCGTGCTGCAGCAGGCCCAGTACACCATCACGAGCGGTAACCAGTTCTTTGCCACTCAGGCCTCGACCAACAGCGCCCCCACGCCGCGGCTGCCCGAGGACAGCGGCACACTGGAGCTGATCGCGAGCGCCGGTCTCGTGCTGGATGGCGCGCTACGTGCCCAGCCCGCAAGCGGTGGACTGGGTGCCGCGGTCGACATCTCGAGCTTGCAGATCGTAGTGACGGGCAGCACGGGCTCGGGGGCGCAACCCGGCCAGCTCGTCATACCGGCCGCGAGCCTCGATGCGCTCGGGGCGCAGAGCCTGCTGCTCGGGGGCGAGCGCGATGACGGTGTGATCACTACCGACGCACAGCTCGTCACGCTCGCGCCCGGCGCCGCACTCAGCGCACCCGAGCTTCTGCTCGCCGCGACCGACCAGATCAGCGTTGCGAGCGGCGCTTCGCTCACGGGTAGCGGGACCGCGCCGCAGGCGCGCAGCTACACGCTGTCCGGAGATGGCGCGTTCCTGAGCGTCAGCTCCGGACCACAGGCGATGGTCACACGCACCGGAGGCACGAGCAGCGCAGGCGTCTTGTCGCTCGCCAGCGGCTCCTCGATCAGCGCCAATCAGGGTTCGGTCTACCTGGAAGGCACCGAGAACGTGGTCGCCGACGGAACCATCACGGCGAGCGGCGGGGATCTGGCAGTGCAATCGACCCGCATCGGCATCGGCGCGCCAGCCGCGGTGCCCGCGGCGGAGACCGCGTTGGCATCCACGCTGTTCGCCGCAGGCGGCCTGCGCGATGTTCTGCTGGTCAGCAACTCGACGGTCGATTTCTACGGCAGCAGCGTCATCAAGGCGCAGAATCTGGTCATCGATGCGCAGGGGATCTCCGGCTTCGGGCAGTCCGGCGATCGCGCGACGATCGGCCTGACCGGCAGCCTCACTCTCACGGACTCCCAGTTGCCGGCCGCTGCGGGCGGCGCGCCGGTGACGGCCGGCACCGGCGCCGGGTCGCTGGCATTCAATGCCGGACAGATCACCCTCGGGCCGGGAGTGACGGACGTGACCGGCTTCGCCTCGCTGGCGCTGAATGCTCAAGGCGCACTGACCGGGTCCGGCAACGGCGGGCTCTCGACCGCCGGCAACCTGGCGATCTCCGCGTCGGGTCTGACGACGGCCGCGAGCGCCAGCACCTCACTCCTGGCGACCGGCTCCGTGTCGATCACGGCCGCCAGCCATCCTGCGAGCCTCGCGGCAGTGACGCAGCTCGGCGGCTCACTCGACATCAGCGGCGACAGCATTGCGCTCGGGACGCAGATCGCCATGCCCTCCGGCCGCGTCACCCTGACCACTACCGGCACCGAACCGGGCGCGGACCTGGTGCTGGGTTCCGGCGCCGCTATCGACGTGGCGGGTCTCGTGCAGCAGTACGACTCCGTGAACGTCGCGACGCCCGGCGGTGCGGTTGCGCTCACCTCGGCCGGCAACATCAGCCTGCAGGGCGGCAGCTCCATCGATGTCAGCGCGGGCAATGGCGGCAGCGGCGGGTCGCTCGCGATCAGCGCACCGAACGGCAACGTCACCGCCTCCGGCGCGCTGCGCGGCGCCGGTAGTGCCGGCGAGGGTGCGACCTTCAGCGTCGATGCGCAGAATTTCGGCGATTTCGGCGCGCTCAACCGCCTGCTCAACGCGGGCGGCTTCTCCGGTGGCCGCGCCTTCCGGCTGCGGGGAGTCGGCGACATCGTCGTGGCGGCGGGAGCGGACAATGCGGTGAGCGCCCGGACGGTCTCGCTCGAGGCCGACCAGGGGGGAATCGAGGTCGATGGCCTCATCAATGCGTCCGGCGCAAGCGGCGGCTCGGTACTGCTTGCGGCGGCGGGGGATGTCACGCTCAACGGTACGATCGATGCGCACGCCACGGCCGACGGGCAGAGCGGCGGGGTGGTGCAGCTCGAGACGACCGGCGGCAGCGTGCTGCTGAACCCCGGGTCGATCATCAACGTCTCGGGGGGCGCTGCCGACCCGAGCGTGGCGGCGGGCGCCGGCGGCAGCGTGCTGCTGCGCGTGCCGCAGGCGACCGTGGCTGACGTGCTGACGGGCGGCACCGGCGTTGCGCTCAGTGGGAGCATCCAGGGTTCGGCGGCCACGACGCTCGAGGCGTTCAGGGTCTACGACAACACCACCGGGGTGATCTCCAGCACGGACGTCGCGGCCGATGCTTCCAATCCCATGTACGAGGACGCGGTGACGTTCATGGCGAATGCCGCCGCCATCACCCAGGCGCTGGGCCGCAGCAATGACGCGAGCTTCATGCTGGAGCCGGGCGTCGAGATCGACTCCGCGGGAGCCCTCGCCCTCAATACACCCTGGGACCTGTCCACCTGGCGCTTTGGCCCTGATCTGAACATTCCCGGCGTGCTGACTCTGCGCGCCACCGGGGACGTAACCATCGACTCCGCCCTGTCGGACGGATTCGCATCCCCCACGACCTACACTCTGCCCAAGACGCCCGGGAGCTCCTGGTCGTACCGCATCGTCGCCGGTGCCGACATGACGGCGGCGAATCCGCTCACGGTCGGCGCCAGCGCCACGCAACCGGCCGCGAACTTCACGATCGCCGCATGCACGAGCGGGGGCGCGATGTGTGCACCGATTTCCGAGGGCCCCGGGGGGGCCGGGTACTCGACCAACATGGTGCGGACCGGCACGGGCTTCATCGACGTGAGCGCATCCGGGGATTTCGTGCTCGGCAACCAGGCTTCCCTTCTCTATACGGCAGGGCTAGCCGGCCCGGGGACCGTGCTCCCCGGGCCTGTCGACAGCCTGCAGGGGCGAGCCTATCCCGTGGACGGCGGCGACATCAGCATCGTGGTCGATGGCGACGTGATCGGTGCGCCCACCAACCAGTTCGTGAACCCATGGCTGTGGCGTGCCGGGTCCACGAGCTCCACGGGTCTGGCAGTCGGCTGGACGGTGGATTTCCAGAGCTTTCAACAGGGGATCGGGGCGCTCGGCGGCGGTAATGTCCTGGTGCAGGCGGGGGGCGATGTCACTAACCTCTCGGCTTCCATCCCGAGCATCGGCAGGCAGATCGGCGGCAAGACGATCGCGGACAGCATCGTGCAGGTGGTGGGCGGTGGCGACCTCACCGTCGAGGCCGGCGGTTCGATCCTCGGTGGCAGCTACTACGTCGGGCAGGGGAGCCTCAGCCTGCTGGCGGGCAACGATGTGGGCGGAGTCGCCGACGGCGCTGGCAACGTCGGGCTGGCCCCTTTGCTCGGCCTAGGAGCCTCGTCGGCCTCGGTCATGGCGCGCGGCAGCGTGCAGCTGTCGGGCATCGTCAATCCAACGCTGCTGCCGACCGGCAACGCGCAGGGCCCCATCGCGAGCTATTACTCGACCTACAGCCCGGATGCGAGCGTAAGCCTGATGGCCGTCGGGGGCGACGTGACCCTCAACAATGACTACGTCGCGCTGGCAAACGCCATCGGCCCATCATTTTCGGACCCGCAGCTGGGGCTCGGCAACGGCGCCGATCCGCAGCCGGATCTGAATCACGTTCCCGTGGCTCTCGATGTCCTGCCGCCGACGCTCAACATCTATGCGGCCAGCGGCAACATCGATCTCGGCTCCATCCTGATACTCTCGCCCGCCCCGCAGGGAAACCTGCGCCTGTTTGCCGATCAGAACATCAACGCGCAGGTTACGAGCGGTGGCCCGGCTCAGGTGATCGTCTCCGATGCGGATGCGACGCTGCTGCCCTCGGTCGCGGCCCCGCAGTCCTCGCTCACTCTGTATCAGAACATCGAGTACTCGGTGGGGACCAGCACACCGCAGCTGTATGCGGCGGTGCCGGTGCACAGCGCGCAGGAGCCGAACGTTCAGCCCGCCGAGATCGTTGCACTCACGGGAGACGTGAATCTCGCAGCCACGCCGGGAGTGACGGAGATCAGCGGCTTCTGGACCGCGCTGCCGGTGCACGTCGTCGCCGGGCAGGACATCGTCAATCTCGACCTCGTGGCGCAGAATCTCGGTGCCGCGGATACGACCGTAGTTTCCGCCGGCCGCGATATCCTCTATCCGTTCGTGCGCGATCCGAGCGGTGACATCGAGCCGAGCCCGGCGCAGATCACCGTGAATGGACCCGGTCAGCTGCAGGTCTCGGCAGGCCGGAACTTCAATCTCGGCACTTCGGGGGGGATCACCAGCCAGGGCAACCTCGTGAATCCCAACCTCCCGGCAACCGGAGCGAGCGTCAGCGTCGAGGCCGGGGTCGGCACGGGCGGACCGCAGTTTGCGGCGTTCCTCTCCCAGTACATTGACGGCTCGAGTGCCTTCGACCCCGAGCTCGTCGCCTTCGTCGAGGCGATCACCGGCGCGGGCAACCTCAGCCCGCAGCAGGCGAAGCAGACCTTCGACGGCATGTCGGCGCAGTTGCAGCGCGCGTTCATCGAGCAGCTGTTCTTTGACATCCTCAGGATCTCCGGCCGCCACGCGGCCGACACCGGCGACGGCGACTTCTCGCAGGGCTTCGCGGCCATCCAGTCGCTGTTTCCCGGCGCGAATCCCGATCTCGCGCAGGGTCAGAGCAATCCGTACACGGGCGATATCGATCTGTATTTCAGCCGCATTTATACCCTCGAGGGCGGGAGCGTCTCGCTGCTGGCGCCGGGCGGGATGATTAACGTGGGACTCGCCGAAGCGCCGACGGACTTCGGCATTTCGAAGCTGCCCTCGCAGCTCGGCATCGTCGCCGAGCAGGCCGGGGATGTGAACGCCTTCTCCTATAGTGACTTCGAGGTCAATCAATCGCGAGTATTCGCGGCGGATGGCGGCAACATCCTGGTGTGGTCGACCGAGGGCAACATCGACGCCGGCCGCGGCGCGAAGACCTCCATCTCGGCGCCACCGCCGACCATCACTCTCGACCCGAAGACCGGTGCCCCGGTGGTGACCTTCTCGCCGGCCCTTACGGGCAGCGGCATGCAGACCCTCGCCACCTCGCCCGGCGTCGTGCCCGGCGATGTGGACCTGTTTGCACCGCACGGAGTCGTCAACGCGAATGACGCGGGGATCGTAGCGGGTAACCTCACCATCGCCGCCACCGCCGTGCTCGGTACCAACAACATAACGGTGTCGGGCACCTCGGTCGGCGTGCCGGTGGTTGCGACCGGGCTCGGCGCAAACGTGGTCGGAGCTTCCTCGACCGCGGCGGGCGCCATGACCTCAGGCGAGACCAGCCTCACGCAGAAGAGCGAGGAAACGGCGGCTCCTCAAGCGGCGAGCGCGCTCAACTGGCTCGACGTGTTCGTGCTCGGTTTCGGCGAGGAAGCCTGCAAGGCCGACGACGCGGAATGCCTGAAGCGCGAAAAGGCCGGGCACTAGCCAGCGCGCTCGCGGAGTCAGAATGTCACATGCGCAGCGTACAGTCGTACCCTGATTGCAGGCGGCGGAGATGCTCATGAGATTTGCCAGGCGGGTCCCGACCACGGTGCTGGCCGTTGCGGCCGTGGCGTGCGTCACGGTGCTGCACGCGCAAGAGGACGCAGCCGCCAGCCGGGTGCAACACACGCTCGAGGAGCGCTTTTCAAAGATCAAGATCACCGCCGTGCTGCCCTCCCCGGTGCCAGGCATCTACGAGGTGATCACGGGCAACCAGATCGCCTACTCAGACCCGAGCGGCGATTATCTCTTCACCGGACGCCTGATGGATACGCGCACCAAAAGCGATCTCAACGCGCAACTGCTCGACTCCTACAACAGCATCGATTTCCATAAGTTGCCGTTCGATAAGGCGATCAGGATCGTCAAGGGCGACGGGCGACGCGAGCTCGCGGTGTTTGCCGATCCCGACTGTCCCTATTGCCAGGAGCTGGAGAAGAACATGCGTTCCGTCACGGATGTGACCGTGTACGTGTTCCTGCTTCCCCTCGAGCAGCTGCATCCACAAGCTGCGGCGCACGCGCACGCGATCTGGTGCGCCGCGGATCGATCGAAGGCCTGGACGGACTGGGTGATCGACCGCAAAGCGCCGCCGGCGAGCAGCTGTCAGGAAGACCCCGTCGGTGCCATTCGCGCGGTCGCCGAATCGCTGCGCATCAACGCCACTCCGACGCTATTCCTGCAGAACGGCGCGCGCATCGGCAGTGCGGTGTCCGCGGATCGGCTGCAGAGGCTTCTGGCGCAGGGGGCTCTCGGGGCGCCCCCGGTTGCTGCGCTTCCTAACCCGTAGCACGGGCAAAGGCCCGCCACATGTCGGCGCCGCCCGGCGCCCAACAGCCGATGGCACGAACACTCACTTCGGTCGTGTCCGCCAGGAACGTCACGCTCGAGCGTGCCCTGACTCTGCATCGGCAAGGCCAATTCTCACAAGCCGAGCGCCTGTACACGCAGCTGCTCGAGCAGGACGGGGCCGACTTCGACGCGCTGCACATGCTGGGCGTCCTCGCGGGTCAAACTGGGCGTCGCGAGCGCGCGGTCGAGCTGCTGCGCAAGGCGGTCGCAGCGCGGGGCGACATCGCCGCCGCCCACAACCATCTCGCGCTGGCGCTGGCGGCACTCAACCGCCTGGAGGAAGCCGTTGCATCCTACGACCGGGTGATTGCGCTCACTCCGGGCCTGACGCAGGCCTACACCGCCAAGGCGAAGGCGCTGTACGATCTGCGGCGGCCGCAGGATGCACTCGCGACACTCGAGCGGGCGATCGCGCTCGACCCGCGCGACGGCAGCCTGTACTGGAAGGCGAGTCTCTGCTGCCTCCTCATGGGTCGATACAGGATGGGGTGGAAGCTCTACGAGTCGCGCAATTTCATACTCAGCTCCACCGGCACGAACGGCCTGAACAGATCCTCCCGCGTCCGTTCGGACCGGGCCTGGAACGGGCGCGAGGACCTCTCGGGAAAGGCCGTATTCGTCCAGGCCGAGCAGGGATTCGGAGACATCCTGCAGTTTTCGCGCTACCTGCGACTGCTGGAAGGGCGCGGCGCGAGGGTCATCCTCTCGGTGCCGCCGGCCTTGCGAAGGTTATTGAGGGGCGTCAGCCCCACCATCGACGTCATCAGCGAGACCGAGCCCCGCCCGGAGGCTGATTACGACTGTCTGCTGCTGAGCCTGCCTTACCTGTTCTCTACGGAGGTCGATACGATTCCCGGCGCCGTGCCGTATCTGCTGGCGGAGCCTCAACTGACGACCCGCTGGCGCGAGCGGATCGGCGGCGCGGGCTTCAGGGTCGGCATCTGCTGGCAGGGAAAGCCAGGGGCAGCGGATGCGGGCCGATCGTTCCCGCTCAATTCGCTCGCGGCGCTGTGCTCGGTTCCCGGCGTACGGTTGATCTGTCTTCAGAAGGGCGCGGGCCTCGAGCAGCTGCGCGAGCCGGCGCCGGGCCTGCGGGTGGAGCAGCTCGGCGAGGATTTTGACGCCGGCCCCGATGCATTCGTCGACACGGCGGCGGTGATGCAGAGCCTGGATCTGGTCATCACCGCGGATAGCTCCGTCGCGCATCTCGCCGGAGCGCTCGGCCGGCGCGCGTGGGTGGCACTCAGATCTGCGCCGGAGTGGCGCTGGTTCCTGGATCGCGACGACAGCCCCTGGTATCCGACGTTCAGACTCTTCCGTCAGCGCTCGGCACACGACTGGGACAGTGTCTTCACGAGGATGCGTTCGGCGCTGATCGAGCTCCTCGAAGCCGACGCATCGAAGGCATGAGTCCGGCTTTGCCCTGCAGCCTGTTCTTCTGCTTTGGTCCGGTGAAGTCCGGTACGACTCTGCTGCAGGTCGCCCTGAACTCGCACCCCGAGATCTCGTGTCCGTCGGAGCACAACTTCGCCACCCTGAGCGAGCTCATGGGCGAAGCGCTGTCCGCGTACAACGAGAATCTCCAGGTGGTGGATCGACGCACCGGCGGCCAGGGCGCGACGCTGATCGACGGAGCGACCGCAGCGCGGATCTTCCGCGGCACGGTCGAGGCGATCGTGCAGCAGGCCGCGGGCGGCAAGCCGATCATGGGCGCGAACGACAACAGCATGCTGCGCAATCTTCCCCTGTACGACCAGGTGTTCGAGCAGCCGAAGATGATCGCCATTTTTCGCAATCCCATCGACCAGGGATTGTCGGCCTGGCATCACAACCTGCGTCTGGCGGAGGAAGAAAAGGATCCGCGCCACCGCGAGATGATGCGCAGGCACGGGGATCTCGCGGGCTGGCTGCGCCATATGGCGGAGCAGTTCAGGGTCAAGGCCGGTTCCTGGCGGAGCTTCGTTGCAGGCCGTGACCATGTCTGCACGTTGCGGTTCGAGGATCTGGTGACAGAGCGCGCGCGGAGCCTGCGTGAGGTGTTTGGCTTTCTCGGCGCCGCTGCGCAGGATGAGGTGATCGAAATGATCGCCGGTGCCACGGCCTTCGAATCCATGCGCGCTCGCTCGCGCTATCCCGGGTTTTTCAGACGCGCCGCCACCGACTTCGGGGGCGAAGAGGTGAGTGCGGAGCTGCGGCGCGAGCTCCTCACGAGCTGCGCCGACGAGCTGGCCTGGCTCGGCTACCGCATCCCCTGAAGCCGGCGGATGAGCGCGTGGCGAACCGCGGCGCCGGCCTGCGTAACACGAACGTCACAAGCTGCGCATAGCATCTGCTGCGGCTGAAGCGATAAAAGAAATTCGGGCTGCGCCTGCGTCTCCATTTCGAGTGCGCCAGCGGCTGATACGAGATCAAGCAGCCGGACTGGTGCTGCGTCATGTTCCCGTTCGAAGCCTGGCTCCTGCGCCGGGCGATGGCGCTCTCACGCACCAGGATTCATCGACGATGGTCAAGCTGCTTTGCACCCTGACGGCGCTCCTCATCACGGTGGTCCTCGCCGGCCCGGCATTCGCCGAGCAGTCGCAGGAGCAATCCCAGGAGCAATCCCAGGAAGAGCGCAATCTCATCGAGCTGCGCAATACCGTCGCCAACATTCTCCAGGCGCTGGTCGAGCGCGGCGTGCTGACGCGAGAGCAGGCCGAAGCGATGGTCAAGGCTGCGCAGGACAAGGCGGCCGCCGAGGCGGCGGCAGCGACACAGCAGAAGAAGGAGCACGAGAAGGAGGAGGCGAATGCCGTCCGCGTGCCGTACGTGCCGCAGATCGTCAAGGATCAGATCTCGAAGGAAGTCGCCGAGCAGGTGACGCCGCAGGTCACGCAGCAGGTGATCTCGGAGGCGAAGACGCAGGGATGGGGGATACCCGGCGCGCTGCCCGACTGGATCGAGCGGACAACGTGGAGCGGCGACGTGCGGGTGCGCGGCGAGGCGGACCTGTTCGCGGCGAGCAACGCCCAGAATGCCTATCTCAACTACAACGCGGTCAACGCCGCCGGCGGCATTGCCAAGGCGGGTGCGGCGGCCTTTGCCAACACCTCGATCGACCGCGAGTATCCGCTGGTGCGGCTGCGACTGAACATGAACTCGCAGCTCGGCTCCGGCTGGAGCGTGGGCGCGCGTCTCAGCACCGGCACGCTGATAAATCCGGATTCGCTCAACCAGACGCTCGGTCAGTACGGCGGCCGGTACACCACCGATGTCGACCTCGCGTATATCGAGTGGTCCGGAGGCGACGCCGGCAAGCGACAGCAGCTGACCTTCTGGGGAGGCAAGTTCGAGAATCCGTACCTGTACAGCGACCTCATCTGGATGCCCGACGTGACCTTCGAGGGTCTCGCCTCCGATTACCGCCTGCGGTTGCTGGGCTCGCCGCAGGCGCCGCTGGCGTGGTTCATGACCCTGGGAGCTTACCCGCAGGAGGACGTGCCACTTACGGCCGACTACGGGCCGACCTCCAACAACAAGTGGCTGTACGCCGGCCAAACGGGCCTTGATTTCAACTGGAGCGACGGCAGTCGGGCGCGCTTCGGCGTTGCCTACTACGACTACAACCACATGGCCGGTCAGAAGAACAGCCTCGACAGCACGCTGCTGAACTACACCGCGCCGCCCTACGTGCAGAAGGGCAATACGATGTTCGACATCAGCAACGATCCGACGGATCCGACCGTGAATCTGTTCGCGCTGGCCGCCGATTTCCGCGAGCTCGACTACATGCTGTCGGCGGACGTCGCGGTGGGATCCGGTTACAAGCTGAGTTTCTTCGCCGACTACGTCAAGAACATCGGCTACAACGCGGCGGCGGTCGAGGCGCGCCTCGGCAGCTATGTACCACCGCGGGTCCAGGGTTATGAAGGGCAGCTGGGCTTTGGCTCGGTGCGCCTCGATCACGCCGGGGCGTGGCGTACGTTCCTCGGTTACCGCTATGTCGAGCGGGACGCGGTGGTCGATGCCTTCACGGACCAGGACTATCACCTCGGCGGAACCGACGCCAAGGGCTACATCCTCGGTACGGACGTGTTCTTCACCGATCGGGTCTGGGGACGGTTGCGCTACATGCCGTTCAGCGCCATCGACGGCCCGCCGCTCACCATCGACGTCTGGCAGCTCGACCTGAACGCGAACTTTTAGCGGCAGCGCTGACCGCGCACGGGCCCCGGCAAAGAAACCGTCATACATTGGGAGGGGCGCATGCGCCTGACAAGCCCCGCGACGATCGCGCTGACCGTCATCATGACGATTGCGGCACTGCCGCGGGCCCTGGCGCTTGCGCCTGCGCCGGGCCCGCAGGTCGAGCTCTTCATGTCCGGCTCCACTGCCCAGGACGAGGCGCTCGAGAATCTGATGCATCTCAAGGGCGGCATCCCCGGGGCTCCGAACCTGTGCGAGCCGGGCACGCTCGACGTCTACCGCGGCGTGATCGTGGGCACGGGCAACCGCGTCTTCTACTGCCTGACGAGCCACGCCGTGCCGGGCGTTGCGGCGGGACAGCGACTTGCGATCTATAAATCCTCGGGCGGATCCGGCGAGGGGGTCACACCGGTGTCAGCGGGCAAGCCGGTGCGCTTCCTCGATCTTGCCCGGCTGCCGCAGGTCGCGAGCTGCCGCACCGGCCAGGCCGTCCGGGCGAGGGGAGACTTCGCCGGCTACGGCAACCACACCGACTGCGACAGCGCTGGCCGTCCGGTCGTTCCGCGCGCCGGCCTCTCGGATGTGAACCCGGAGCTGGTCGGCGGCGTGACCGCGCCGCTCACCGTGCGAGCGCAGAATGAGGTCGTCTGGGGATTGCCGGTCTCGAAGAATCTGCGCAACGCACTGCAGACGATCCAGGGACTCGTTCCGGCGACAGTGCCGCACGACGATCCGAGCCGCGACAGCGAGACCGCGATGCCGACCCTGGCGCGCGCCCAGATCGCAGGGATCTTTGCCGGCGCCATCCGTTCCTGGAACGAGTTCTACGACTCGAAGGGGACCCCGCTGCCGCAGTCATCCTTCCTCGGCCTGTATCCGCCGCGCGACCCGGACGCGGCCGGCGCTTCTCCCGGAGCCTACCGGCCCGAGCGCGCGGCGGGTGCGACGATCTACATCTGCCGCCGCATCGCCACCTCGGGAACCCAGGCGTCGTACGAGGTGCATTACCTGCGCGCGCGCTGCGAGACGGACGCGCCGGCGTTCGTGAAGCCCGACGACGGCAGCAATCTGGTGAGCGGCGGCGAGGTCAACCGCCTGGTGCGAGTCGCGCGACCCGCGGGCCGGGTATTCGCCGGAATCGGGACGCGCGACGTGCGCGACTGCCTCGATGCCCATACGCAATTCAACCGCTGGGCGATCGGGCTCCTCAGCACCGAGAACGTCGGCAACAACGGCAATCGCAGGTTCCGCTTCATCAAGGTGGACGGCGCCGCGCCGACACTCCTCAACGCCTATCTCGGGCGCTGGCCGCACGTGACCGAGCAGTCGATGCAGTGGCGGCGCTCCTTCGACGCCGCGCTCGAGAAGACCAGCGAGGGGCGGGTGCTGAGCTTCATCGCCACGAATCTCGGCGCGCCGCGCGTGCTGGCGGCGCTCAACTCGGGCTTCGTCCACCCCTGGGGGCAGGGCGGCTATCTCGCCGCGGCGCGGAGCGGTTTTCCGCCGCCGCCGGCGCCGGTAACGGCCGCGGCGTTGAGCGTGAACCCGGTGGGCAGTCTCACCCGCTCGCTCGAGCACCTGGATGACTGCGGCGAACCGCTGGTCGTGCGGCCCACCGGCTTCTGAACGAGCACGAGCCTGAGCGGTGCTGAAACAGAACCGTCACAAAGCCGGCCAATAATCACCCGTTCGACATCGGATGGTCTTTTTCCGGTGACTAGAATGTCGCCCCCGGCAGCTGAGCGGGGGGACGGCCTTCGGCCTCAGCGGCTGGTGCGCGCATCGCACGCGCATCCTTCTGAAACTTGCGGACGAGGATTCCTGACTTGAAGCATCGGGCTCAGTTGCTCGCCATCGCGGGGCTCGCGCTCCTGGGCAGCGCGTGGGCGGGTGATGCGCACGCGTGGTGGAACGGCGACTGGGCCTACCGCAAGGAGATCGACTTCGACCTCAGCCCCAAGGGTGCCGATATCCCGGGGACGCCGACCGATGTACCGGTGCTGATCCGCCTGAGCCTCGCCAACTTCCAGTACTTCAGCGACGCCAAGCCGGACGGCTCGGACTTTCGCTTCCTGGGGGCCGATGACAAGACGCCCCTCAAGTTCCACATCGAGCGCTTCGATCCCCGCGACCAGATCGCGCTGGTGTGGGTACGCGTGCCGCATCTCACCGGCGGCGCCAACAGCGACAAGATCTTCCTCTACTACGGCAACAAGAATGCCCAGAGCGCCGCCGACTCCGCCGGTACGTACGATGCGAGTCAGGTGCTCGACTATCACTTCGGCGCTCCCAAGGGCTCGCCACAGGACTCGACCGGTTACAAGAGCGAGCCGAGCGCCTTCGACGCCGAAGTAGTGCCGGCCTCGCTGATCGCGGCGGGAGTGAAGTTCGCCGGCGCCCAGACGATCTCGATTCCGGCAAGCGGGGCGGTGCACCTGGCTCCCGACAAGGGATTCACGCTGTCCGCCTGGGTGCGCATCGAGGCGGCGCAGAGCGATGCCTACGTGGCGCAGCTTGTCGACCAGGGCCGCGAGCTGGTGCTCGGCATCGCCGGTACGCAGGCCTTCACGCGCTACCAGAGCGGCAGCGGCGCGCCGGTCAGCATCACGCAGACCGCGCAGCTCACGAGCGGTGAATGGCATCACCTGGCCATGCGCCTCGGCGACGGGCATTTGACGCTCATCGTCGACGGCGCCGATGCCGGCCACGCCGATGCGGATGCACAGGAGATCGGCGGAACACTCACCATCGGCGGCTCGGCCGCCAGGAGCAACTACTACACCGGGCAGATGGACGAGCTCGAGGTCGCGAACTCGGTGCGCAGCGCCGACTGGCTCAAGGCGGCGGCGCGCAGCCAGGGGCTGCTCGCCCCGCTGGTCGTCTACGGCGGCGACACGCAGAAGGGAGGCGGCCAGGAGTCCTATTTCGTCACCACGCTGCGCAACGTGACGGTCGATGGCTGGGTGATCATCATGATTCTCGCCGTCATGTTCCTGGCCGCCGTCGTGATCATGGGCCTGAAGACTGTGTTCCTGACACGCGTCGCCAGCGGCAACGCCAAGTTTCTCGCCGAGTTCACCCGGCTCGCCGAGGATCCGGCCGCGCTCGAGAGGCGCATCGGCACGTCCGAGCCCGACAGCGAGGGAGCCGAGCTGCCGGAAAGCGACGCGTTCGGCATCTCGACCCTATGGCCGCTCTATCACCACGGCATGCGCGAGACCATGAAGCGGCTCGAAGGGCAGCCCGCGGGAGCGGACCGTGTGCGAACGCTCTCTCCCCAGTCGATCGAGGCGATCCGCGCGAGTCTCGATGCCTCGGTCACGCGCCTGACCATGCGCCTCAACAGTCAGATGGTCTGGCTCACGGTCGCGATCTCGGGCGGCCCGTTCCTCGGGCTGCTCGGTACCGTGGTCGGCGTCATGATCACCTTCGCCGCGATCGCCGCCTCGGGTGATGTGAACATCAACGCCATCGCGCCCGGCACAGCCGCGGCCCTCGTTGCAACCGTCGCCGGCCTCGGCGTCGCGATCCCATGCCTGTTCGGCTACAACTATCTCAACACCCGGGTGAAGGAGATCGGCGCCGACATGCACGTATTTGCGGACGAGTTCGTGGCGCGCGTGGCGGAAACCTATTCCTGAAGAAGCAGGAGGCAGCAGCATGGCGGGACCGGTGGGTGGCGCGAAGGACGTCTACGACGAGATCAACATCACGCCGATGCTCGATCTCGCCTACGTGCTGCTGATCATCTTCATCATCCTGACGACCGCGACGGTGCAGGGCATCAAGGTGAACCTGCCGAAGGCGAGCGCACAGCCGAGCCTCGCCGAGAACAAGACCAAGGCGATCACGATCACCGCGGACGGAACCATTTACCTCGACACCTTTCCGGTCACGATGACCGAGCTCGAGAATATGCTGCGGCAGTACAAGGCGGCGAAGCCCGATCTGCCGGTGATCATCAAGGCCGACTCGACCATCCAGTATCAGCGCGTCGTCGACGTTCTCGATCTCCTCGGACGGCTCGACATCACGCAGCTCGGCCTCGTCACGCAGAAGATCGTCAAGTAGCGGGATCGACCCGTGATCTCCAAAGCGAACCGGCGCCGCTACCTGCCCGTGATCGTGCTGACCACGGCGGTTTCGCTGCTCGGCGTCGGCGCTTTCGCGGTGGTGCGCGGAATCCTGAACAGCGCGCCGGGGCAGCCCAAGCAGGTGATCCAGGAAATTCACCTCATGCGCCCGCCGCCGCCGCCGCCGGATCTGCCGCCCCCTCCGCCGCCGCCGGAGGAGAAGGTGGACGTGCCCGAGCCCAAGCCCGATCCAACCCATTCGAACGAGCCGCCGCCGGGTGAGCAGCTGGGGCTCGATGCCGAGGGAGGCGCAGGAAGCGATGCCTTCGGGCTGCTCGGCAACAAGGGTGGACGCGATCTGCTCGCCTCCGGCGGCAGCGCCTACCTGTGGTACGCGGGGCTGCTGAAGGACCAGATCCTCGAGCAGCTCAACGCCGACAGACGCGCGCGCGGCGGGGACTTCTCCCTCCTGGTACGTGTCTGGGTCCGCGGCGACGGCTCGATCGACCGGGTGCGCATCGTGCAGGGGAGCGGTGACCGGGAGCGCGATTCGGCGATCGAGGCGGCGCTCGCGCGTATTCCGCGGCTCTCGCAGGCGCCTCCGGCCGACATGCCCGAGCCGATCAGTCTCAAGATCGTCTCGCGCGGCTGACAGCCGCGGTTCATCGAGGAAATCACCTATGAGAACGTCCAGGGCTTGGATTGTGGCGGCCTTGTGCGTAGCCGCCAGCGTCGTCATGGGCAGTGCGGCCGCGCAGACCGCCCGCAGCGGCGGCGGCGCAAACGTGGAGCTGTTGCAGCAGCTGCAGCAGCTGGCCTCGGACCGCACCCAGCTGCAGGCGCAGAACGACAAACTGAACAGCGAGCTCGCGGAGCTGAAGAAGGAGCGCGACGCGCTCAAAGCCGGTCAGGGGGCGCTCGAGCAACGCGCGCGCGGCAGCAGCGCGGCGCTCGCAGAGAGCAACGCGCAGCGCGAGGCCACCGAGCGCGAGCTGACGCAGTACAAGACCAAGACGGAGGAGCTGATCGCCAAGTTCCGCGAGATCGTGCAGAAACTGCGCGAGACGGAGACCGACGATGCGGCGGCGAAGCAGTCTCTCGCGACCCGCGAGCACGAGCTGGCGAGCTGCGCGGATCACAACGTGGCGCTCTACCATCTGAATGCCGAAGTGCTCACGCGGCTCGACCGCCAGGGCTTCTGGTCGTACGTGGCGCAGGCGGAACCGTTCACGAAGATCAAGCGCGTCCAGAACGAGAATCTGGTGGATGACTACCGGTCGCGCGCCCAGGATCAACGGCTTGCCGCCCCCAAACCCGCTGTGCTGAAGGCCGGGCCGGCTGCGGCGACGAGCGCACCCGCTGCGCCGGCGCCACAGGCAGAAGCACCCAAGCACTGAGCCTTAGCTCGGAGCTTCCGATCGGTGCCCGTGCTCGAGGCACCACGCATGCAGCCGCTCGGCGAGCGCCTCGGCCCGACCACTGAAGAGCTTTTCGACCGCCGCGGCCCCGGCGAGCTGCTGCGACAGACGCCGCCGCTCGGCACCATCGTCGACCAGACGGCAGGCCGCCGCGACGTACTCGACATCGGTCCGGGTGATGAGCCAGTCCGGGAAGCGCAGGCGACGGAACAGGCCTTCGTCGATGTGCTCATGCACCTCCGGACCGCTCCGGCATACCCCCACGAGGCCCGCGGCGACGGTGTCGACGATGCCGTTGGTGTTGCCGAACGGGAAGGCATTGAGAAAGAGATCGCAGCTCGCGACGAGCCGCAGATAGTCAGCGTACGGCTGTCGTGGATGGAAGGTCGCCCGGTCTCCGAGGTAGCGCTCGATGAGCCGCGCGATCGGAACGGCGGTGAGCCCGGCGGCGTTGCCGACCAGAAAGTGCAGATGCACCGGCGTGGCTGAGCTGCCGACGACCTGCGCGCACGCGGCGAGGAAACGCGGATTGAGCTTCATACCCGTTGCGACGACGGCGATCTGCACGGTATCGCTCTCACTCCTGACGGGCGGCCGCCAGGCGCGCAACGCCTGCGGCGGCCGGTAGGGCTGGCCGTCGGCCGGCAGCCGCATCAGTGACTCGCTGAAGCAGGCCGGGTCGCCGACCAAATCCTCCTCGACGGCCACCCGATCGATCACCGGGGAATGCGTCGTCGCGGGGTGTCCGAGACCGATCACAGTGCAGGGGGCGACCCGCAGGTTCGACAGGAACAGCGTCAGCGTCGACATGCAGACGCTCGGCATGTAGAGGATCTGCGCCCGAAGCTCCGCTGCCGTCTCGCGTATCTGCTCGAGGTTCTTCAGCACCCCCAGCGCCGGACTGAGTGCCCGGAACTCATCGAACACCGCCCGGCCCGCCGCATCGACGACTTCCGGGTAGCCGAGCCCGACGACGCGAAAGCGCGAGCGGAGCCCGGCGATGGCGAGCGAGTGCGTGCGGTAGATAGAGTGGCCTTCGTTCAACCATTCGACGACGACGAGGACGGTGGGCTTGTGCCCCGCGGCCACGGCCTCGCAGCGGGCTGACGTGTCGAGCAACCCACGCGCGCGGAGCTTCGAGCGAATCAACGCGTTGATCGGGCGCTTGATAGCGTGCTTGCCGGCAAAATCCGCGTAGCTGCTGCGCATGCACGCGCGGTACAGCACTGCGGCCGGCAGGAAATCGAGGTCCTCGAGCTCGGCGAGCCGCGCGGGGAGCCATTTGAGCAGCAGCTCCTGCTTCGCCCAGGCAACCGGCGTACCGAGGAACGGGGCCGCCAGGAGGCTCACGCACAGGCCGGCCGCGAGCCGTCGCTGCTGGACCCACAGACCTTCGAAGTCGAGCGGAATTTCCGACTCAGCGCCGTAGAAGAGGCAGAAGGCGGGGAGATTTCTGCCCGGGATCTGCAGATTGCGCGAGGTCGCGCCGTTCGGGCTGAGCGCGCGCAGCACGTGGTCCGCGTTGCCGAAGCGGCTCGCGGCGAACAGCGCACCGAGCCAGCCGTGATATTCGAGCAGCGCCAGGTACTCCTCGCCCGACAGCGTGAATCCCGGATCGGTGGCAAGGACGGTGATGGCGGCCGTGATGCGTGCGGTCAGATGCTCATCGACCGCGGCCCCGGCGAGCGCGGACTGGCTGGATGCCACAAACCCGGGGCCCAGCAGGCCGGAATTGGCGTCGATTCCCCGCAGCAGCTGCAGCAGCTGCTGCACCGCCGCCGCGCGCTGGCGCGTGTAAGCCAGGTGCTCGAACTCTTCCAGATTGATCATGATCAGAGGGGCCTACCGCACGGTGAGCGCAGGTTGCGCTCCGGCAATCAGCTCCGCCAGTCCTTCTTTTGCAGTGAATCGACCGCTCTGAGTGCGCCGTTCGGGGCGGCGCTGCCGCCCATTGAGCGTCCGGGCGGTCTGCAAAAGCGGAGCAATCGTCATCGAAGCGAAAAATCTCTGCAACACAGACCACCTACTGTTCACTGCGGCGGCGCACAACACATCACATACCGAGGTGGGCAACTCGTGGTTGAAAGTCGCAAGCAGGCAGTGTCGATCCGCATGAATGGCACCGACGTCCGCAAGGTGAAGAAGCTCGCGGCGCGGCTCGGCGTGCGCGACTCGGACGTCATCCGCTTCGCCGTGAAGAGCATGCTGGCGAAGCTCGGGCCGCTCTATGACCCCGAGGCCCATGGGCGCAACCTCGTGCCCGTGTTCGTCGAATCGGGCGCGGAGCTGCTGCGCTTCTTCGACATCGATGCCGCCAAGCTCGAGGCCATCATCAATAACGGCGTGCTGGCAGAGCGGCGCGTCGACCGCGACGACATCGCGCTGCTCGCGCTCACGAGCGCGCAGGAGCCGTACGCGGCGCTGAAGCTGAGCGAGCTGGAACAGAGCGACCTTCCGCACCGCAACCCTGCGGAGCTCCTCGAGTCGCTGCGCCAGTACCTCTATGCCAAATACGTATACCGGGCCGCGGCAGTGGCCGGGGTGCACCGCGACGCGCCGCGCGATCCCGTGCGGCTCGCCGCTGTCGGCGGCGACCACGAGCTTGCCTGAAAGGGGACGACCGTGAGACCGATCGATCGGACGAGAAGGGCGGAACGAGCCCGTGGACCCGTCACGAGGATGTTGGGGCTTGCCACGCTGCTCTTCTACGCGCTGCTGGCGACCGTGGCGCAGGCCTCCACGGTGCTCATCGCGGATACGACGCTCGTGAGCGGCAGCGACTCGGCGGTGTACTCATTCGAAGCTCCGGGGCCTGGAACCGTCTCAGTGCAGCTCACGAACCTCGATTGGCCGCAGGCGCTCAGCAGTCTGAGCTTCGTGGCGACTACGGCGAACCACGTCATGTCATCCTGGTCCGATCCCGGTGGCTCGGGCGCATACACTCTAAGCTTCCAGGTTGGCGGCAGCGGCGCCTACTTCGCCGACGTCACGGCCGTCGCCGGGGGCCCGCTGGATCTTGGCGTCTACTCGTTCTCGCTCGACTTCACGCCGGCGATAGGGCCGGTTCCCGTGCCCGCGAGCGGCTGGCTGCTGCTCGCCGGTCTCCTGGCGCTGATCGGATTGCGCCGCGTCACGCCAGCGCATCGATCGGCTGCGTGACCTTAAGCCGTGGTGCGCGGCCGCGGCCGAGCGCGGGCTGAGGCCCTGGCGTGTGTCACATCCCCGTTACGGGGCGCGTGCAGGATGCAGGTCCTTCGACGCTGAGAGACTCAAGGATGCGCGCAACGCCCACGGCCGTCCCCGTCCTGCTTGCCGTGGCGTTGCTCGGGGTCATCGCTTCGGTGTCCGCATGTGGAGGTGCGGACGCGAGCCGCGCGAGTCATATTGCCCGGGGCCAGAAATATCTCGCCGACGGCAGGCTCGAGAAGGCGCGCGTCGAGTTCGCCGATGCCCTGCAGATCGCGCCGCAGAATCCGCAGGCGCACTTCCTCCTCGGGCGCGTCACGGAGCGGCTCGGTGATCCGCGCAGCGCCGCCGGCCTGTACCAGGGGGCGATCGACCTCGATCCGCAATACATCGCTGCGCGCGCCAGCCTCGCGCGGCTGTATCTCTTTACCCGAACACCCGCCAAGGCGCTGGCGCTGATCCAGCCGGCGCTCGCCCGGCAAGCGGACGACCCGGAGCTTCTTACGATACGGTCGGTGGCGCGGCTGCGCCTCAAGGATGCGGCCGGAGCACTTGCGGATGCCGAGCGCGCAGTCAGTCTGGCACCCGCGAGCGTGGACGCCGTGTCGACGCTGGCGGACGTGTATCGTGAATCCGGCCAGCCGCAACGTGCGGTCGAGCTGCTGCGCACGACGATCGCGCGCGAGCCGCAGGCCATCCCGCTTCACCAGATCCTTGCGGGCATGTACGTGGCGGGGGGCGACTACCCGCCGGCCGAGGAGCAGCTGCTCCAGATCGTGCAACTCAGGCCCGCAGAGCTCACGCCGCGGCTGCAGCTCGCGAGGTTTTACCTCGACTTGAAGCGGCTGGACGATGCCGAGCGCACGCTCAAGGACGCGACCACCGCGCTGCCGAAGCTCGCGCAGGCGAGGCTCGCTTATGCGGAGTTTCTCGCCGCCCACCGCTCGCCGGCGCAGGGGGAGGCGGTGCTGCGGCAGCTGATCGCTGAGGATCCGCTCAACTACGACCTGCAGCTGCGCCTCGGCGATCTGCTGCAACGCGGCGGCGCGAGCGGGCAGGCGGTGGCGACTTATCGCGCCGTCATCGCGCAGGATCCGAACGGACCGAAGGGATGTGCAGCGCGCGACCGCCTCGCGGCGCTCGACGAGGTCGGCGGCCGCTACGCCGACGCCAAGGGGCTGTTGGCGGAGACCCTGCGGGTGAATCCGCGCGACAACGACGCCCTGATCCTGCGTGCCAACATCGCGCTCGAGGAGCGCGATCCGCTCGCCGCGATCGGCGATCTGCGCGCGGTGCTGCGCGATCAGCCCGCCGCCGTACCCGTGCTGCGCACCCTGGCGCGCGCGCATCTTCAGAACAACGACCCGACGCTCGCCGAGGAGAGCCTGCGCAGTGCGCTCGCCGTCGCGCCCGGCGACCTCGGGGTGCGGCTCGACCTCGGCGGGCTGCTGACCCGCACCCATCGCGCCGACGAGGCCATCGCACTGCTCGAGGAAACGGTCAGGCAGCAGCCCGACATCCCGGGCACCCCGGCACGCAAGGCGCTCATCGAGGCCTACCTTACGAAGCCCGACCTGCCGGCCGCACGCGCGGCCGCCGAGAATCTGAAGAGCCTGTCGCCGGCTGCGCCGCTCGGCTGGTATCTGGCCGGCATCGTCGCGCAGCAGCAGGGGCGACTGGACGACGCGCAGCATCAGCTGCAACACGCCCTGCAGCTGCAGCCCGCAGCGGACGATGTGCTCGCAGCGCTCGCGCGGCTGCAATTCGCGCACGGGCAGCAGGCGCAGGCCGTCGCCCTGGTGCAGGGCGCGATCGAGCGCAGCCCGGGCGACGCCGTCGCGCGCGACCTGCTCGGCGAGCTCTATCTCGCGCAGCAGAACCGCACCGGGCAGGCGATTGCGGTGCTGAGTGAGGCGGTGCGCCTCGCACCCGGGTGGTGGCTGCCGTACCGGGACCTCGCGCGGGCCAAGCTCGCGGCGAAGGACACAGCGGGCGCGCTCGCTGTGTACGAGGCGGGCGTGCGAGCGAGCGGCGAGCCGGCCCTCGTCGTCGAGCTCGCGGAGACCTACGTTCGGCAGGGGCGGGTCGACGATGCCATACGGCAGTACGAGACGCTGCACGAGCGCAGTCCCGGTCTGCAGCTCGCCGCCAACAATCTCGCCATGCTGCTTGCGACATATCGCAAGGATCGGGCGAGCCTCGATCGCGCGCGGGATCTGAGCGCGGCGTTCGCCGACTCGCCGGTCGGGGCGCTGCTCGACACTCATGGCTGGGTGATGCTCAAGTCGGGTGAGGTGCCCGCGGCGCTCGCTGATCTTCAGAGGGCTTATCAGGAGGCACCGGATTCGAAGGTGATCCTCTACCACCTCGGCATCGCGCAGCTTCAGGCGGGTCAGCCCGACAAGGCGCGCACCAGTCTCGAGGCGGCGCTCGCGGGCGGCGCCTCGTTCAGCGGCACGCAGGACGCACGGCTCGCGCTCGCCAGCCTCAAAGGCCGCAGGGGCTGAGCGGGCCTCGCGCGCCGAGCGAGCGTGGCTGCGAAGACTCTGGTGGACATTTCCACTCGAAACGAAATCGTCATGTATGACAGGTAGCATCACAACGTATAAGCAAGAGCAGGCAGCGCGGACGCGCTCCGGCCCGCCACGCCAGTGTCATCTGTCGTGCATACCCTTCTCGCCTGCTCATGACGCGGTGCGCTGGGTAGGTGGGGTGGCCGGCAGGACACCGCACCCAGCTGCCTGACCGCGGCGACCTGCTGGCGCAAGCGGCAGACGCTCGCGACCGCGGCTAAGCCTCAAGAGTAATGAGTGGAAATGGCAGCCTCACGAATCGCGCTCGCATGGCTCATGGTGCTCCTGGCCCAGCTCGCGGCCACCGCATACGCCGACGATGCGCCTGGTGCGCCGGCGCCGGTGGACGAGTCGTACCTCGTGCAGCCCGGCGACACGCTCACCGTGGCGGTATGGAAGGAACAGGAGCTGCAGGGCGAAGTGTTGGTGCGACCCGACGGCGGGTTGTCCTTCCCGCTGGCGGGTGATGTCGAGGCGGCCGGACACACGGTGGACGAGATCCGCAAGGTCCTCGTCACTCGTCTGGCGAAGTACATCCCCGATCCGGTCGTCAGCGTGGCCGTAAAGGCCGCGACCGGCAGCCTCATCTTCGTCGTAGGGAAGGTGAATCGCCCCGGGAACTTTCCGCTCATCCGGCCGATGGACGTCATGCAGGCCTTAAGTCTCGCCGGCGGCGCGACGCCGTTCGCGGATGTCAATGCCATCCGCGTGCTGCGGCGCGAGGGCAGCCGCCAGGAGGTATTCCGCTTCCGCTACGATGACGTACGGCGCGGCCGCGAGCTCTCACAGAACATCCTCCTACGGAGCGGCGACACCGTCGTGGTGCCGTGACCAGCCGTGCCGCGATCGTCAAACTTCTCATGATTACGGGCATCGCGATGGCGCGCGGCACGGCCGCAACGGCGGCCGACTGGAGCGAGACACTGGACGCGAGTGTCATTGCCGCCTACGACACCAATCCTGCGCTGCTGCCCGGCTCGAGCATCGCCGACCAGGCTGCCCAACTGGCGGTGGATGGCATCACCAGTGCGCAGACCGAGCGCGGGCAGCTGACCATCACACCGCATCTGGCGATCACCCGATATGCGCGGGAGAGCAATCTCGACGTCGACACCGGGAGTCTCGCCGCGACTTACGTGGAGACGCTCGAGCGCGGCCAGTGGAGCCTCTCGGGCCAGGCGCTCAGCGACAGTACGGTGACGAGCGAGCTCGGGCAGACGGGCATCAGCAACGTCAATTTCAGGCACAACGCGTACACGGCCACGATCGGCTATCAGTACTTCTCCACCGAGCGCCTGTCCTGGCAGCTGCAGGGCACCGGCCAGATCACCCGCTACAACAACGGGCAGCAGTTCGGACTCACCGACTACGACTACGGCTCGATCGAGGCGGGGCCGACCTGGGCCTTCAGCGATCGCCTGCAGGGATCGCTCAGCCTCCAGACCGACCGCATCAGTCCGACGAGCGGCCTCGCCGAGAAGGACTACTCGGCGAACGCGCAGCTCAAGCGAAGCTTGAACGAAAAGTACGCCTGGCGCGCCTCCGCCGGCGCCACACGCGTGGAGGTCTCCGGGAGCGCCGCCTCGACGAGCACGGTGTTCGAGCTGGGTGCCTCCCGCCAGGGCGAGCGCACGCAGTGGGACCTGTCGGTGAAGCGCGCAGTATTGCCGATCGGGATCGGACTGCTGGCGCGCGAGGACGTGGCGGCACTCAGCGTGAGCGTGCAGGCGTCCGAGCGCAGCACGCTCAACCTCACCTTCAACGCGATCCGCAGCGATCCGGTGAATGCCGTCTTCTATCTCGCGCCACTGATCTCGTTTAGCTACCAGGTCTACAGCGGAGCCTCCTGGGGACAGGCGGTCGCCGAATGGCAGTACCACTTCTCGCCGCGCTGGTCGCTGTCGGCCGCCTATCAGCAGGCTCGCGCCCGTAACTACAACGTGGCGGAGTGGGCTAACGGCAACCAGGCGCGCCTCGGTATCGTCTGGCAGAGCGGACGCCTATGACGGAAGTCGACGACCCAAGCGGCTCGCCGAGTCCGCTGCTCGTGGTCCGCCGTCGCCGCCGGCCGCTGCTGCTGACCGTGGCGGGCGTGCTGCTCGTAACGCTGCTCGCGGCAATGTTCTGGCCGCCGCGCTACAGCGCGACCGGCACCATCCTCATCGAGCAGCAGGAGGTGCCGAGCGAGCTGGTGCGCTCGACGGTCTCGAGCTACGCGTCACAGCGCGTGCAGGTGATCAGCCAGCGCGTCATGACGACCGAAAATCTCATGGGCATCATCCAGCGCTACAACCTCTATCCCGACCTGCGCAAGCGCCGCCCGCGCGAGGAAGTGATCAAGGAGATGCGGCACGACACCAAGCTCGAGATGATCAGTGCGGACGTCATCGATCCGCGCGACGGGCGCCCGACCAAGGCGACCATCGCCTTCTCGATCGGCTACACGAGTCCCTCCGCGGATCTCGCCTCCAAGGTTGCCAACGAGCTGGTATCGCTCTATCTGCAGCAGAACATCGAGAGCCGCGAGCAGAGCTCGCGCGACGCCGCGACATTCCTTACGGGTGAGAGCGCGCGGCTCGATAAGGACATCAAAGCGCTGCAGGCGAGGATCGCCGACTTCAAGGCAAAGCACCAGGACGAGCTGCCCGAGCTCACCCAGTTCAATGAGCAGAACGCGACCCGCACGGAGGAGGAGATCCGCGACACGGATTCACAGCTGCGGTCGCTGGGGCAGCAGGTGACCTATCTCGATGCGCAGCTGGCGCAGATCAGCCCCACGGCGCAGGTCTACACCTCGACCGGCGAGCGCGTGCAATCGCCGGAGGATCGACTCAAGTTCGTGCGCACCGAATATGCGCGGGCTCTCGCCATGTACTCGCCCGAGCACCCGGACGTGCAGCGCCTCAAGCGCGAGATGGAGGGACTGGAGGCAGCCACCGCGGCTGATCCGAATACTGCCCGGGACGAGGCCAACGACGATCGCCGCCAGCTCGAGGATGCCGAGACGCAGCTCGCGAGCGCGAGGCAGCGCTACGCGCCGGATCATCCCGACGTACTGCGTCTCGAGCGCCTGGTGGACTCGCTCAAGAAGCGCGACGCGACCGAGACGGCCGCAGCGGCGGCCGCCGTCACTACCGGGTCGCAGGACCAGAGCGCCGCGCAACTCCCGAGCGCCACGGCGGACAACCCTCCTTATATCCAGATCAAGGCGCAACGCGAGGCCGCCGCCAGCCAGATACTCTCCCTGAACAAGAAGCGCGGCGAGCTGGAGGCGGAGCTCACGGCGCTCGACCGACACCTGGCCCGTACGCCGATGGTCGAGCGCGACTATGAGGCGATGCTGCGCGACCTCGATTCGGCGCAGATCGAGTACCGGCTGGTGCGGCAGAAGCAGAACGAGGCCCAGACCGCGGAAAATCTCGAGACCGAGCGCAAAGGCGAGCGCTTCACGCTCATCGAGCCGCCCTTCCCGCCCGAGGAGCCGTCGAGCCCCAACCGGCCACTGATCCTCATCTTCGGCATCATGTTCGCGCTCGCCGCGGGATTCGGCACCGTAGCGATGCTCGAGAGCACGGATGCGAGCGTACGCGGGAGCCACGATCTGCGCACGCTCCTGACCTCGCCACCGCTCGCGACGATTCCGATCATGCTCACCACACTCGATCGCGCACGAATACGTCGCTGGAAGATGAGCGCGCTGCTCGGCGGAGTCGGCAGCGTCGTCGTGGCCCTGGTGCTGGTCCATGTGTTCTACCGGCCGCTGGACGTGCTGTGGGTCGTCGCGCTGCGCCGCATGGGGATTGAGGGCTAAGCGATGAAGCCGATAGCGTTTCCCCGCAGCAAGCTGAGCGCCGCCGAGCCCGAGACGCAGGACGAGGAGTTCGTCGTCCAGGAGCCCGCGCAGGGCCTGGCGGAAGCCCCGGTGGCGCTGCAGGAGATCAGGCCGCACAGCGATACGCGGAAAGCAGTCACGCGCGTAGTACAGATCGATCCGCTGCACCTCGAGAACGAGCGCATTCTGCCGCCGGGAGCGGCCGGCGTGAATGGCGTTCCCTACAAGATGCTGCGCACCCAGGTCCTGCAGCGACTCGATAGGCTCTCGGTCAACTCGCTCGCAGTGGTGGGTGCCGCCGCCGATACCGGTAAGACCCTCACCGCGATCAATCTCGCCATCGCGATCGCTGCCGACGCCGAGCGCACCGCGCTCCTGATCGACCTCGACCTGCGCAGGCCGAGCATTCATCGCCGCTTCGGCATCGAGCCTCAGGTGGGGATCGACGACTGCCTGCGCCGCACCCGTCCGCTCCAGGAGGCCATGGTGCGCGTCGACGGCTACGAGCGGCTCGTAATCCTGCCTGCCCGCGAGCGCTCGCTCGATTCCTCGGAGCTGCTCTCGACGCGCCGTACCGAGGAGACGATCGTCGAGCTGCGTAACCGCTATCGGGACCGCATCCTGGTGTTCGACCTGCCACCGGTCCTGCAGGCCGACGATGCGCTGGCGTTCGCCCGCCACGCGCAGGCGGCGCTGATCGTGGTCGGCGAGGGCCGCACGCGACGCGACGATCTGCTGCGTACGATCGACCTGCTGCGGGACCTGCCGATCGTCGGCACGGTGCTGAACGGCACCCGCGAGCCGGTCGATACTTATTATTGAGCGCCGATGAGAATTCTGCTCGCGGCGCCGACCTTCGGAGTTTACGGCGGCATTGAAGTATTCGTGATGACGCTGGCGGACTGGCTGCGCCGCAGCACACCGCACGAGATCAGGGTGTGTTTCAAGGTCGTCAAGGGATGCGAGGTGGCGCCGGCTGTCGAGGGGGAGTGCCGCCGTCTCGGCATCGAGTGCAGCTTCGTCAGGCGCGGCAGCGCCGGATTGCTCAGGAATATCCGCTGGGCGGATCTGGTGCACGGCAACACCTGCTCACCGGACATCGCGCTGCTCAGCAAAGTGACCGGCCGACCGCTCGTGCTCACGGTGCACAACTGGTTCCGGGGAAGGCAGGGGCTGCGCAACCGCGCATGGTATCGGTGCAATCGCCTCGCTGACTGGCGTACCTACAACTCACAGTTCGTGCTACGTACGTGGGAGCCGGGTGGGCCGTACCCCGGGAGCGATCTCATCCCGACGGTCTCGGTCCTGCCGCAGCGCGCGACGGATCCGCAAGCGCGGAGGGGATTCTTCTTTATCTCCCGCCTGATCGAGAACAAGGGCGTGGACATCCTCGTCAAGGCTTACGCCAGGGCGCGCATCGATAAAATCCGCTGGCCGCTGACAATCGCCGGTGCCGGGCCGCTGGGCCAATGGGCGCGGGACTACATCGCCCGCAATGCCGTGACGGGCGTCGACATTGCCGGCTTCCTCTCCGAAGAGGAAAAGGCGCGCCGGATGGCGGACGCGATGTGGCTGGTCGCGCCTCCGAACACCCAGGAGGACATGGGCCTCACGCCGATCGAGGCCCGCAATGTCGGCGTACCGGCGATCGTCACGCGCGACGGTGGCTTACCGGAGGCGGCCGGTCCGGCGGCGCTCGTCTGCGCGCCCGGGGACGTGATGGAGCTGGCTGGCCTCCTCGAGCGCGCAGCGTCGATGTCCGCGTCGGAGTATCAGGAGCGAGCTGCGCTCGCCCGGGAGTCGCTTCGAGCCTATCTGCGTCCGCTCTCCGATTACGTCGCGATCTACGAGCGGGTGACTGCCGCCCGGCGGCTGGCAGTCAGCCGGGCGGCCTAGCGTGAAGCTTCGACCGCTTCCAGGCTCAGGGCTGCTACGCGGCCGATCCGGCTTTGCGGCGGTGGTGCAGACTGGGGTCGCGACGGTGCTGGTCCTGGCCGTCAACGTCGTGACGGGTATCGTGTCCGCTAGGGTTCTCGGTCCGCAGGGTCGCGGCGAACTCTCCGCGCTGCTGCTCTGCCCCCAGTTTCTGAGCTTCCTGTTCACCCTTGGATTGCCGTCCTCGACGATAGTGAGGATCAAAGGCTCCCCCGCGAGCGCCTCTGGCCTGATGGGCGCAGCGCTGCTGCTCAGCGGTGTGATGGGCTTGTTGGCGGCTTCGATCGGGCTGCTCATCATGCCCCACCTGCTGAAGCAGTACGACTCGCACGTGATCAACGTTGCGCGGGCATTGCTGGCATTCGTGATGCTGGGAGTGACCTCCACAGTCCTGGTTGCGGCGCTGCAGCTCAGCGACCGGTTCGTCGCCTACAATCGCCTGCGCTTCTGGCAGAGTGCGCTGACTCTGCTGAGTCTCGGGGGATTGGCGGCTGCACACCGGTTCACTCCCGAGGCCGGAGCGCTCGCCTATGTATTGCCGACGCTGCCCTTCTTCGGTTGGAACCTCTGGTGGGTGCTGAAAGAGTTCAAGCCGCGTCTCTCGGACTGGCGTGAGCACTGCCGGGAACTGCTTTCCTACGGGTGGCGGGTTCATGTCATCGACACCGGCAACACGCTGTTCGGACAGCTCGACAAGCTGATCCTCGTCGCCGTGCTGGCGCCATCAGTCTTCGGGCTGTATGTCGTGGTCTTCAACGTATCCCGCCTGGTAACGACCTTTGCCAACTCGGCGACGCCCGTGCTGCTGCCGCGAAGCGCAGGAAAGTCGGCCGGCGAGGTGCTGTCCATGACTTCGCGCGCGCTGACTGCGACCTCGGCGCTCACCATGGCGGCGGTGGTCGGTTTCGTCCTGTTGGGCGGCCTGGGTCTGCGCTGGCTCTACGGCGAGCAGTTTGCGGCGGGCTACGGGACCCTGGTCATTCTCTCGATCGAAGGAGCGCTGTCGAGCAGTGCCGCGGTACTACAGCAGCCCTACGTGGCGCTCCATCGCCCGGGTACGGTCGCGCTGTTTCAGACGTTCAGCCTGAGTCTCGGCGCGGCCCTCATCTATCTCCTTGCGCGACGCTTCGGAGCCGAGGGGGCGGCCTGCGGCCTGCTGCTCGCGACGAGCGCGCGCTTCACGCTGACTTATTCGGGCTTCGCCTGGCTGCTTGGCCTGCGGGCCCCGCGGCTGCTCCCCACCCGCACGGAGCTGCTGGCACTGCTTAACCGTCCGCGGGTGCACATCGCGTGAGTGCCGCCGTCATGAGCTGCGACGAACCGGTCGTGGCGGCACCAGCGACTTCGCAGCCCGCCGGTTCCGACGCGCAGCGCGTCGCAGTCGTCGTTCCCACCTACCGGCGCCCCGCGGACCTTACGCGCTGCCTGCAAGCCATCGCGTCTCAGCAGCTTCCCGCTGAGCGGGTCATCGTCGTCATGCGCGAGGGCGACGAGCCGACGCGGGAGGTGGTGCGGGCGACGGACCCCTGCGGCGTATGGCTGACGGTCGTCGTCGTGCGAGCCGCGGGCGTCGTTGCGGCCCTGAACGCCGGGCTCGAGGCGGCCGATGCCGACATCATCGCTTTCACGGACGACGATGCGGCGCCGCGCGCGGACTGGCTGCGGCAGGTCACAGCCCGATTCGCAGCGGATCCGGGTCTGGGGGGTGTGGGAGGGCGCGACTGGGTGCATCAGCACGGGCGGCTGGAAAGCGACTCGCGGGGCGTCGTAGGTCTTGTCACCTGGTACGGCCGCTGCATCGGGCACCATCACCTCGGAGTGGGGCCGTACCGCGAAGTCGATGCACTGAAGGGTGTGAACATGGCTTTCAGGGCCCGGGCGCTCGAGGGCGTGCGGTTCGACCCACGCCTGCGTGGTACGGGTGCGCAGGTCTGCAACGAGCTCGGCGTGTCGCTCGCGGTCAAGCGGCACGGCTGGCGACTCGCGTACGACCCGCAGATTGCCGTCGATCACTACCCTGCCACGCGTCACGATGAAGATCAGCGCAATGCATTCTCGATCGAGGCGATCCATAACGCGGCATTCAACGAGACACTGCTGCTGTGCGAGCACTTCGGCCGCTGGCGACGCTACGTGTTCATCGTGTGGGCACTGGCAGTAGGACACCAGGCATCTCCTGGCCTGTTGCAGTGGTTGCGTCTGGCTGTGCGTGCGCCACGTACCGCGACGGCGAGATTCCGCGCAACCTGCGGCGCGCGGCTGGCAGGCTGGCGGGCTTGCCGATGAACGGGCGAGCCGCATGCGCTCTGGTCGGAGGTGCGCTGGTCGGCGCCGTGTCGAGCAGCTGGGCTACTGCCTATGTGGATCCAACGCTGCTGGATGTTCCCTGGGGGAACTACTCCTTCATTCGTCAGGGCTGGCGCGGTTACCTCGAAACCGCACCCGCGGCTCGCTACCGTGACGGACTCGGCGTCGTCTGGGGGAAGTCACCGCCTCACAAGTCCGCAGACGAGATCGCCGCGGCGTTAGCCTGGGCCGGGTTCAGACGGGTCCGTCTGGAGGTCCCCTGGGGCTCGGTCAGGTGGGACGAAACGGGCCTCGATGAGGGCAGCGCACGGCGCACGCTCGAGATTCTCAAGGCCCTCAAGGCGCACGGCCTGAGGCCACTGATTCTGCTCAACGCCAACCATCTGCAGCCCTGTCCGGTGCAGTGGCGCGATCTGGTCGTTGCGCGCGCCGCTCACGCGGGTGAGCGGACAGTGCTGGTCAGCGGCGAGGTCGCCGATCTATCGCCCCCTGCGACCGCCACAGTCATGTCGCTCGCTGACGGGACCACCGCGGGGCCGCTGATCACCGACTACTCGCGAGATGCAGACTCACCCGCAGGCACGCACGCGGTTCGCCTGTCAAAGCCTCTGACACGGACCATCAAGGCGCAGGAGACACTGCGCGTAGGCATTCTGCGCTACCCGCCTCTGTACCCCGTCGGGACCCCGCAGTTCGAGTCCACGGCATCGGGCTGGCTGCGCTATGTTGATCTCGTGACGCGGATGGTGCGTAACACCTATGGAAGCGACCGCTACGATGTCGAGATCTGGAACGAGCTGACCTTCGGCTCGGCTTATCTCGACATCAACAACTATCGCGAACCGCAGGCCGCGCTCCATGCCCCGGAGCTCCTGCACCCGGGAGGGAGCGCCTGGGAGCTCGCAAGCCGAACCGTGAAGCTGCTGAAGCGGGTGCACCCACAGGTGCAGGCGATCTGGGGATTTTCCAACACCACTTTCTTCCACGTACCAATCCGGGAGCTGCCTCCCGAAGTCGATGGGCAGAGTTACCACCCGTACGGGACCGGGCGGCGCTGCTACGCGGACCTCGTCCGCGGTAAGCGCGAGTTGCTGCTCGATGGGTACGTGCCGGACGGGTGTGCCGTACAGCCGGAAGGCTACGCGCAGGCCTGGCAGCAGACGGAATCGCTGCTGCGCTTCCTCGCGCCGGCCGCCCGCAGCGCCGCTCCCCCGGGCACCGGGATGTTTCGACATTTCATCACCGAGCACGGCTTTTCGCCCGCCGAGATCGGGATCACCGGGCCGCACGAGGCCGATCAGGCCAAGGGGGGCTTCCTGCTGCGCGCTCCGCTTTTCTGGCTCAACAAGGGACTGAGCGCTATGTACGTCTACGACGTCTACGAGCCGGAGGATGCGGGTTTCGGTGTCTTCAGGAGCGACGGCGGCGTCAGCCCGGGGATGGCGGCGCTGCACCGCATGACGGCGGAGTTCTCGGGTCCCGGCACGTTTGCGGAGGCACGGCAGCTCTCGCTGGAAATCGCCCGCGAGGGTCCCCGGGTCGGGGTCCTGCCGGGGGATCCGGACGGGGAGCACCTTCCGCAGGAGCAGGCGGCTGCGTTTCTGCCTTTCCAACTGGATGCCACGAAGTTCGTCATCGGGGCCTATGTCATGACCCAGGATTTCCCGAACCCACTCGCGCCACAGCCTTATCGTGTCACCGTCTCGGGACTCGACGGTCGTCGGGTGACGGCGCGCTATTACTCGCCGGCTGCGAATGTGGACCGTCCGGTCGCGATCGTTGCCAGATCGGACCGATCGGTCACGCTGCGACTCTCGCTCACCGAGCTCCCGAATCTCCTGGAGCTGGAGGAAGCGCCGGTCGAGCGGCGGGAAGGAGCCGGCTAATGGCGGCTTTCACCGGGTTCCTCAAGCCGTGTTACGTGTTTGCCCCACGGACGCTGGTCCGACGTATCGGCATGACCCTGTTTGGCCCCGAGCAATCCATCGCAAGCGTGCGCTTGCCTTGGGGTGCGGTCATCGAGGTGAATGCCGACGAGACGATTGGGCGGGAGCTGCTCCACCAGAACGTATTCGACATCGCGGTGAGCGAGACGGCCTGGCGGCTGCTCAAAGGCGGTGACCTCGCGGTCGATGTCGGCGCCAACATTGGCTACCTGACCACCCTGTTTGCCGCGAGGGCGGGCTCGCCGGGGCGGGTGGAGTCCTTCGAGCCCCACCCGCGGATCTTTGGCCGCCTGCGCAACAACGTGAGCCGTCTCGGAGGGGGTGGCGCGTCGTGGGCGCCGATCGCTTTGCATGAATGCGCACTCGGCGGCCGTAATGGCAAGGCCCACCTCGTGGAGCCCGGTGCATTCCGTATGAACGAGGGGACTTCGACGCTGGCCCAGAGACCGGAAGCTGAAGCAGCCGCTCGCGCACGTGGGTTCGAAGTCCGCCTGGCGAGACTGGACACGGTACTCGCGAACCGTGAAGTTGCACTGCTGAAGGTAGATGTGGAGGGCTTCGAGGCTGAAGTCCTGCACGGCGCCGGGAGCCTCCTCTCGCAACACAAGATCAGGAACATCATCTACGAGGCACATGATCGCGAGCGCAGCCCACTGCACGAAATGCTGACGACCTACGGGTACTCGATATTCGGGATTGGGCACGACCTGTTCGGGCTCAGGATCACGCCCGGCACCGTATCTCCGAGAATCGATTCGGCGTGGGAGTCGCCCAGCTACCTTGCAACGCTCGACCCCGATGAGGCTCTGAGTTCTCTTCGGCCGCGCGGCTGGCAGGTGTTGCGGCGATGCTGAGCGCCGAGCAACCGTCGCAGGGGCTCGTCGCGATCCGCACCAGGACGCGGGTTTCGCGCGGCCCAACGATCCGCGGGGGACTCGACATCGGTGCCTGCATCGGGGTGCTGTTGCTGGTTGCCGGGCCGTTGCCCTACCTGCTGCGCTTCGATCACGGGCACTACATCACGACACTGCTGCTCACACTAACGCTGGCGGCGTGCTCCTTCTACAGTCAGCGTGGCGCGATCGCTGCCACGATGGTGCTGCTCGCCGTTCTGGGCGACTATCGACGCTATGCCGGTTACTTCGAAGGCTACTCCAAGAGCGATCCACTGCTGCTGATCGCGCCGGTCATTGCGGTTCTGCTGCTGGGCCAGGCATTGCTGCGCGGTCGCAAAGCGCCCAGGACCTTCGTGTCCTGGCTGACGCTGGCCCTCATGATTCTCATGGTCATCGAGATGTTCAATCCAGAGCAAGGAGGCCTGCAGATCGGCTTTGCGGGCGCGCTGTTCTATCTTGGCCCGCTATTATGGTTCTGGGTGGCGCGCTCCTTTGCGTCGCTCGAGTTGACGCGTCAGTTCACGTGGGTGGTCATCGGGCTGGGCGTAGCGGCAACGCTCCTTGGGCTCTACCAGACTTATTTTGGTCTTCTGCCGTTCGAGCAGCAGTGGGTGGAGCAGATAGGCTACCAATCACTTTATATCTCGGACGATGTGGTGCGGGCCGTCGGTTTCTTCAACTCCAGCGCCGAATATCAGAGATATCTGCTCGTGGTGGCGGTAACCATTTTCGCCCTCTGGTCCACTACGCGGTCGCCCCTGGTGGTGCTGTTGCCGTTGTTCCTCGTTTCCATCTTTCTCTCCGCGGCACGCGGCCCGGTCGTCATGGTGCTCATGGCCATGGTAGTCGTGTGGGCAATTTCCGCGCGCAGCGTCGTAGCGTGGCTGCCGCGGCTCGCGGTCGCTGCCGTGATGGGAGCGGGTGCCATGATCGCGCTGCTCTTGCACCTTCAGAGCAGCTCACTGGGCGGTCGGGTTGCGCCGCTGGTGGAGCGGCAGGTGGGGGGGCTTCTCGACCCCGCCAATCAGGAGAAATCGACAGCTACCGGGCATCTGCAAATGATCGAGGAAGGGTTGATCGCGGGTGTCGTCATGCCTGCGGGATCCGGTCTGGGCGCCACGACCGAGGCCGCTCAGAAGTACGGCGCGCGCAATCATAGTGCTGAGGTCGATTTTGCCAACCTGATGATCTCACTGGGCCTCGTTGGAGGTCTTCTTTATCTGGTCATCGTGACGACCGTACTGCTGAGAGGTCTGACCTGGTGGCGAATCGAGCGCCATCCCTACGCGCTGGTCGTGCTCGGCAGCCTGGTTGCGACGCTTGGTGGGTGGCTCATCGGTGGGGAGTATTCGGTTGCGGCGCTGATATGGTTTCAGATCGGCCTGATGGATCGCCTGTCCCGGGACGCCGAGCTCGCCCGCCGACGGAGTCGCGCACATGCGCCTGGCACTGATCACGCATAAGTTCGTCAAGGGCGACGGCCAGGGTCGGGTCAACTATGAGCTCGCCCGAGCAGCGCTTGCCGATAGGCATACGGTCTTTTTGCTCGCAAGCGAAGTGGCGCCGGAGCTGTCCTCCCATCCGCTCGCGCGCGTGGTAAAGATCGGCGTGCTGGGACTGCCGAGCGCGCTGCTGCAAAATCAGCTGTTCGCGTGCAAGTCCGCGCTATGGCTCAGGCGGCACCGGGCTGAAGTCGACGTCGTCCACGCGAACGGCTTCGTGAGTTGGAGTCGCGCCGACATCAACAGCTCGCACTTCGTGCATGCTGCATGGATACGCTCGCCCTTTCATACATGGCGCGTGCGCAAGGACGCCTACGGCTTCTATCAGTTGCTGTACGGCCTGAGCGGCAGCTGGCTCGAGCGCTGGTCGTATCGGCGCGCGAGCTGCGTGGTGGCGGTGTCGCAGCAGGTGCGTAATGAGCTGATCGAAGCTGGCCTTGATGGCGAGCGCCTGCGTGTGATTCCCAATGGGGTGGACACCGAGGAGTTCAAACCAATCGCAGTGTCACGACAGGATGTCGGGCTTCCGGAAGGGAAGCTGGTGCTCTTTATCGGCGACATCAAGACACCGCGTAAGAACCTCGATACCCTGCTCAAGGCGATGTTGCGCGTCGCAGACGGGTCGCTGGTGGTGGTGGGCAACACAGCCGGAAGCCCGTATCCCGAGCTGACCGCGAAGCTCGGACTCCAGAGTCGCGTGTCATTTCTCGGATTTCGGCGCGATATCGCGCAGCTGATGCGCGCGGCAAGTCTCTTGGTCTTCCCGTCGCGTTATGAAGCCTGCTCGCTCGTGCTTCTGGAAGCCGCCGCATCCGGCTTGCCTATCGTCGCCGCCCGCACCACCGGCGGCACCGAGCTGTTGACGCCAGAGTGCAGCGTGTTGCTGGCGGATCCGGAGGACGACGTCGAACTTGCAACCATCCTAAACCGCTTGCTTGCTGCTCCCTCGCTGCTTGCGCGAATGGGGGCAGAGGCGCGCCGTGTTGCGTTGACCAATACCTGGCAGCTGATGGCGCAGCGTTATCTGGAGCTGTACCGCGAGATGCTGGAGCGACCGCGTCGCGAGCCGGCGTGCGACGCTCAAGGCCGCCACGTGAACAGCTGAGGCACTGTGCGGACAATCTGGAGGAATTTGAGATCGGGTGTTGGCCGCATGCTGCCCCAGGACCTGAAGCGCGTGTGGCGGAGGCACCGGCTTGAAACGATCCGTCGGCACAATCGCGGGCGCGGCGTTGCCGAGATCTTCAGCGAGATCTACAACCGCAACCGTTGGGGCGGGGTACATGGCTTGTTTCATTCGGGCAGCGGCTCGACGCCCGAACATGCTGACCTGTACGCAGGTGTGGTCAAGCGCTTCGTTCAGGAGCGCGGTGTGCGACATGTCGTCGATCTCGGCTGCGGCGATTTCCGAATCGGGGCGAAGCTGATCGAAGGCACCGGTGTCACGTACACCGGGATCGACATCGTCGCGAGCCTCATCGAGGACAACCGGCGACGCTACAGCACGGAGCAGGTGCACTTCGAATGCCGGAACATCATCGAGGATGAGCTGCCGGAGGGTGATCTATGCCTGATCAGGCAGGTGCTACAGCATCTCTCGAACCAGCAGATCGATCGGGTCTTGAACAACGTCGCGAGATACCGCTGCGTCATCGTGACAGAGCATTACCCGGCGCCGGGTGCGCTGCGCAGGAAGAACCTCGACAAGCCGTGCGGCGAGGATGTACGGATCTATGATGGATCAGGCGTCTTTCTCGACGCGGCACCATTCAATCTGCAGGTCACCGGGCCGTTGCTGGACATCGACGCGGGCCATTGCCTCATGCAGCCGGGAGAGCGCATCCGCACCTATCTGATCGAGAACCCGCGCCTTCAGGCCGCTGTCGCAAATCCGGAGTAGCCGGTCGGCTTGGCCTTCTGCAGCCGCACCGCCATCTGAATCAGCACGCGATTGGCGATTGTGGCCGGCAGGCGTTGCGTAAGCGTCTCGATGCGTTCGACCACCGAGCGGGGAAGGAGCTTGAGCACGTGACCAAGCTTCATGTGACCGTTGGTCAGCGAGTTGGTGAAGAGTTTCAGAGTGTCTACCCGCAATCCTGATCTGAGGGCCAACTGATAAACCTCATCGGTGTGCAGCAGAAAGATGTGTCCGTCAGAATCGGGTTTGAACTGCACGGCCTCATAGACGCTCGGATCCGGGCAGTCCGAAAAACGCGGCAGCTTATTGCGGAAGTACGCCCCGTTCGGGGTCGTCAATACGACACAACCGTCAGACTTGAGGAGCCCCGCCGCCTTTGCAAGGAATTCGTCGGGGTGCGCCACGTGCTCGATGATCTCGGTGATCAGCACGGCATCGAACGGTTGCGGAAACTGCAGTTCGAAAGCGTTACCCACCGCGAAATGCAGCGTGCCGCGCTCGTGCTTCAAGCGAACATAGTCAGCGAGCTCGCCGCGCAGGTCGTTCCAGGTAACTTCAAACCCCATCTCCGCGAGCTGCAGGGAGAAATTGCCTTGCGCGGCGCCGATGTCCAGGATCCGCGCGCCAGGCGCGAGCGCTTCGGTGAGCAGGGTGATTGCGTGGCGGCGTCGGTTTTCATAAGCGTAGAAATAGCCACGATCGGAGACCTGTCCGTAGATCTCCTCGAGATCGTAAGCGTATGATTTTGCCCAGGAATCCGGCCAGCCTGACTCAGGGCTGATGCGTCTCACATTGTCATTCCAATCTCAGTCGTGAGACCAGAAGATCGCAGCCGGTCGTGACACTTCTGTTATGCACATCTGCAAGAAGCAAGTCACACGCGCGCAGTAGGCTGCCCTCTGGTCACTCTCGCACGTCAAGCCGTGAACGCCACCCAATTCTGGGACGATATCTTCGCTCAGGGCACTCCATCAACACATCTCTGTTTGAGCTGACCCGCCCGGGCATTCCCCGTCCCGACCCGGACGCTCCGCTCGCTGTCATGTTTTCGTTTCAATGAGAACCGGAATGACCAAAGAGCCGGCCGGCGCCGCGGCCGACGACTCCCGCGAGCTGGAGCTGCGTGAGGCTCAGGCGGCGCTCGCAGCAGGGCGGGAGACCGACGGGCTCGAGCTCCTTCAGGCACTGACGACGCGCGAGCCGACCAACCCGCTCTTGTGGCATCGTATCGCGACGCTGGCGTTGCAGATGCAGCTCCCTGCGGATGCCGCCGCCGCAGCGGCCGTCGCCGTCTGCCTGGCGCCCGACTCCCTCGAGTATCGCCTTGTCCTGGCCGACGCGTTGTTCCGCAGCGCCGACCTCGCGCGTGCGATCAGCGAGTACGAAATTGCAGCACAGATTGCTCCGGGCAACGTGCGCGTCGCGACCGGTCTGGCTTCCGCGCTCAGGAGGGTCGGTCTCGACGACGAGGCTGCGGCGGTCTGTCAGGCGGTGCTCGACGCGCACCCGGGCGATGCCGCCGCTCGGGGCGCGGTGGAAGCCGCGTTATCGGCGCGCGTACCGGAACCCTCGGAGGAATTTCACTCCCTCGGGCGAAGCCTGTTCGAGGAGGCGAGCCGTCTCGAATCGGCGGCTCAGCGGGCGCAGGCGCTCGAGATGTTTCGGCGCTGCGCACAGCTGCTGCCTGCGGTGGCACCGGCTCATTACCGAATTGGCTGCCTGCTGCAGGACTTAGGGCAGGCCGACCATGCGCGCTCGCATTACGAGCTCGCCGCGCGGCTGCAGCCTGGTCTGTTCGCCGCCGCTCACAACGCCGGCAAGCTGGCGGCGGGCTTCGGTCTCGTCGATTGCGCTCGCCGCCACCTGACTCAGGCGCATCGGCTGCGGCCGCAGGACGGGATCTCCATGCGCCTCGAGCTGCTGACCGAGGCGATCCATCCCTCGACGGCAGCGATCACGGCGGCACGAGAGCGCTTCGCGCAGGGTCTGGACCGGGTGCTCGAGAAGCCACCGCGCATGGAGGACCCGCTCAACAAGGCCGATCTGCCCACGTTCTATCTCGCTTATCACGGCCTGTGCAATCGCCACCTGCACGTCAAGCTCGCGCGCGCCTTCACCCTGTCGGCGCCTGATCTCAACTGGCAGGCGCCTCACTGCCGTGCCACGCGCCGCCGTCCCGGTCGCATTCGGGTCGGGTTCATTTCCCACTTCCTGCGCAGCCACAGTATCGGCAAGGTGGCGCGGGGACTCATTGCCGAGCTGTCCCGCAAGGAGTTCGAAGTCTACGTGCTCAACATTCCGCCGGTGGCGGTGGACGACACCGCGCGCTGGATCCAGGCCCGCTGCGATCACTGGATGATCCTCGCGGATGCGTTGCCTGCCGCGCGTGAGCAGATCGCAGCGCTCGCGCTCGACATCCTCTTCTATCAGGACATCGGCATGGAGCCGTACTCATATCTCCTCGCACTGGCGCGCCTCGCGCCGGTGCAGTGCGTCTCCTATGGACATCCGGACACGACCGGCATCCCGAACATGGATTATTACGTCTCCAATGACCTGTACGAGCCGCCGGGTGCCGCCGGACATTACAGCGAGCGCCTCTTCGAGCTGCACGCGCTGCCGACGCTCGCCTATTACTTTCGCCCGCCCGTGCCGCAGCCGACGCGCGCCGATCTGGGACTGGCAGCTCGAACCCGGCTTTACGTCTGCCCGCAGAGCCTCTTCAAGCTGCATCCGGACTTCGATGCCCTGCTGAGCCGCATCCTGCAGCGCGACGGCGCCGGCCGCGTGCTGTTGTTCGCGGGCGAATGCGCGGAATGGAGCGTCATGCTGCAGCGCCGATTCCGCCGCTCGATGCCCGATGTAGCCGGGCGCATCGATTTCCTGCCGCGCCAGCCGTACGCACGGTTCCTTGAGGTTCTGAGCGCTGCGGACGTGGTGCTCGACACGCCGCATTTCAACGGCATGATCACTTCCCTGGACGCTTTCTCCGTCGGCACGCCAATCATTACGCTGCCCGGCAGCCTGCAGCGCGGACGCGTCACGCAAGCGATGTATCGGGCGATGGGCATCGAGGACGGGATCGCAGCCAGCGCCGATCAGTACGCAGATCTCGCGGCAGACATCGCAATGGATCCCGCGCGGCGGCGTGCGTTCCACGAGCTGATCCTGGAACGCAATCACCGCTTGTTTGAGGACCGCCGCGCAGTGGTGGAATTCGAGCGATTCTTCCTCGCTGCCCACCAGGAGTCGATTGGCCGGGCGTCGTGACCCATGCCTGTAACGTTCCCGCCTTAGGCTCGAAACATTTCGCTTCTGTTACGGCGCCGTGCCCGCACACATTGACTCAAATACTCACCATCGGCATGGGCTGGTTCGGCGAGGAGGCCGGTGGCCTGAATCGCATGTACGCCGGACTGCTCGGCAGTCTCGCCGGAAATGGCGCCACCGTGCGCGGGCTGGTGGCCGGCAGCCTGGAGGCTTCGGGGTCGGCGCCTGCGGGTCTGTCCTTCTTTGGGCGGCGCGACGCTTCCGCGATCCGGCGGCTGTTGGCCTGTCGGCGCGCGGTCTGTGCGGCGCTCGCGGCAGATCAGATCGACGTGGTGGCCGCGCATTTCTCGCTTTATGCGCTGCCGATGCTCGACCTGCTGCAAACGCGCCGCTTTGTGTTCCACTTCCATGGGCCCTGGGCGGGTGAGTCGCAGGCCGAAGGAGAGCGCGGCATCAACGTGGCGGTGAAGCGAACGATCGAGTCGCGCGTCTACCGCCGCGCTGATCGCTTCATCGCCCTGTCGTCGGCATTCGCCCGGATTCTGGAGCGGCAGTACCGCATTGCCGCCGAGCGCATCTTCATCGTGCCCGGGGGTGTCGACGCGGACCGTTACTCCATGAGTGGGTCGCGTCAGGAGGCGCGCGAGCGGCTGCGCCTGCCGACCGATCGTCCACTGATCGTCTCGGTCCGCCGCCTCATTCACCGCGTAGGCCTCGAGGGGCTCATCGACGCTATGGCCGAGGTCCGCAGGTCCGTCCCCGAAGCGCTGCTGCTGATTGCCGGTCGTGGGGCGATGGCCGGAGAGCTTGCGAAGCGCATCGAGGCGCACACCCTCGAGGACCACGTGCGGCTGCTCGGCTTCGTTGCCGAGCAAGACCTGCCGTGGCTTTACCGCGCCTGCGATTTCTCCATCGTGCCTTCGGTGGCGCTCGAGGGTTTCGGGCTGCCGACGATCGAGTCGCTCTCTGCGGGCACACCGGTACTGGTAACCCCGGTCGGGGGCTTGCCCGAGACCGTCGCAGAGCTTGACCCGGGTCTGGTGCTGCGGGATGCCAGCAAGAGCTCCCTGGCCGACGGCATGAGCTGGGCGTTGCGAGACCTTGGTAAGCTTCCTTCGCCAGAGAGCTGCACCCGCTACGTGCGCGAGCACTTCGACTGGCCCGTGATCGCCAGGAAGGTGCTCGCGGTCTACGAACAATAATCCGCGCCGTTGAACTCAGCCCCTCGCGCCCTTCTACCTACAGAGACCAGTACATCCACCGGCCCGTGTAAAGAATCGTGCTAGACGATAAGAAATGTGTGGCTTAGCCGGCATCGTCACTGATCGCGCGATCCCGCCGCAGTCCCTCGAGCGCTCCGCAGAGGCGATGCTTCACCGCGGGCCGGATGCCGGGGCAGCCCTGCGCCGCGGGCCGGCCGGCTTCGCGTTCCGGCGTTTGCGCATCATCGACCTGCGCCCCGAGGGCGATCAGCCGATGTGCAACGAGACGGGCGACGTCTGGGTCGTTTTCAACGGCGAGGTTTACAACTTTCAGCAGCTGCGCCGGGTCCTCGAGCCGCGCCACCAGTTCCGTTCGCGCACCGACACCGAGACGCTGATCCACGGCTACGAGGAGTGGGGATTCGAGGGGCTGTTGCGCCGTATCGACGGGATGTTCGCCTTCGCCATCTGGGACGAGCGGTCGCAGGAGCTGTTCCTGGCACGCGATCGCGTCGGCAAGAAGCCGCTCTTCTATGCCCAGCCCTCGTCCCACGAGCTGGCATTCGCATCGACGCTGAATGCGCTGCTCGAGTTACTCCCGGCTCGTCCGGAGGTCGACCGCGTCGCGCTCGATGAGTACCTGGTCTATCAGGCGGTGCCGGCCCCGCAGACCATTTTTTCCGGCGTCAATGCATTGCCACCGGCGCATTGGCTGCACTTCCGCCAGGGTCAGCCGCCCGCCCAGCCGCAGCGCTACTGGCAGCTGTCGTACGCCCGCAAGCAGCGCCGCTCCGAGTCCGACCTGCTCGCGGAAGCCGACAGTCTGCTGCGCGATGCTGTGAGCCGGCGGCTGGTCGCGGACGTCCCGCTCGGGGCGTTCCTCTCCGGAGGGGTGGACTCGAGCATCGTCGTGGCGATCATGTCGCAGCTGCGCCAGGAACCCGTCGAGACGGTGACGGTGGGCTTCGATGATCCGCAGTTCGATGAGCGTCCCTTCGCGCGTCGGGTCGCGCAGCGCTGGCATGCCAATGCTCACGAGTACGTGCTGCCCCCGGATGAGATCCAGAATCTTCCGCTCATCATCTGGCATTACGGGCAGCCGATGGCGGATGTCTCGATCCTGCCGACGTTCGCGGTGGCGCGCTGCGCCCGCGAGCATGTCACGGTGGTGTTGAATGGGGATGGGGGCGATGAGGCGTTCGGCGGCTATTCACGCCCCGTGGTGGCGCGTGCCGCGCAGCTCTGCCGCGGCTGGATACCGCTCGGGGCGCGTGAGCCCGTGGGCAAGCTGCTTTCGATTCTCGGCAAGCGCGGCCAGCTGCTGGCCGCGGCGCTGACCACCGATGCGCGCAGCTCCTTTGTTTATGAGCGGGGATTTCGCGGCTGCCGGGCGCGGCTCTATGACCCCGATGCCCTGCTCGGCATCGCAGGCCTCGATCCCGACGAGCACTACCGCCGGGCGTGGACGCGCGCCGACGGCCCGACGGACGCTGATCGCGTGCTGTCCGCGGAGCTATCGACCTACCTGCCCGACCAGTTGCTCAGCAAGATGGACGTCTCGACCATGGCGCATTCGGTCGAAGCACGCTCGCCGCTGCTCGATACGCGGCTGCTCGAGTTTGCCGCCACCATCCCCATCGAGCAGCTCACCAAGCGCTGGCAGACCAAGTATCTCCTCAAGCGCCTGGCGGCCCGCTATGTACCCCGCGAGGTGCTCTACCGCCGCAAGCAGGGGTTCGTCATGCCGGTGTCGCGCTGGATTCGCACGGAGCTCTCGCCGCTCGCCCGCTCGCTGCTCGAATCGCTCACGCGCCCCGAGCGCGGGCTGTTTCGGCGCGACTGGGTGATAGGGATGCTCGATGATCATCTGGCCGGTCGCCAGGAGTGGGGCGAGCAGCTCTGGACACTGATCGTGCTCGAGATCTGGTATCGGCTGTTCGTCGATCGGACGCTCGATCCGCACACGCGTCTCGACAATGTGAGTCCGGCCGGATGACGCCGAGCCGGCCAATCCGGGTGCTGTATCTCGATCACACCGCGCAGCTGAGTGGCGGCGAGCTGGCGCTGGCGCGTCTCCTCGCGGCACTCGATCGCACGCGCGTCGAGCCGATCGTCGTGCTCGCAGAGGATGGGCCGCTGCGCGAGCTTCTCGCGCAACAGTCGATCGAGACTCACGTCTTTCCGCTCAGCGACACGGTGCGCCGGGTACGCAAGGACTCGCTGGGGCTTACCGGCCTCATCGGCCAGACCCGCTCATTGGCAAGCCTGTGGCGCTACGGCCGGCGGATCAGCCGCTTTGCACGCCAGCGCCGCGCGGACCTCATCTACAGCAATTCGCTGAAGTCGGACTTCTATGGCGCGGTTGCGGCACGCCTCGCCGCCTTGCCCCTCGTGTGGCACGTGCGCGACCGGATCGAAGTCGGTTACCTGCCGCGCATCAGCGTCTGGCTGGTGCGGCTGCTGGCGCGCCGACTGCCCGTCTGCGTGGTGGCCAATTCCGCGAGCACGCTCGCGACGCTGCGCCTGGGGGCGGGCAAGCCGACGGCGATCATCGCAAGCGGACTCACGCGCGAGCACATCGAGCGCAGCTGGGTGCCGCGGCGCTCGAATCCCGTGCCGCAGATCGGGATCGTCGGGCGCCTCGCCCCGTGGAAGGGACAGGATGTCTTTCTGGAAGCCGCGGCGCTCGTGTTGCGCGCGGGCTTCGCCGCCCGATTTCGCATCGCCGGGTCGCCGCTGTTCGGGGAGCAGGCCTTCGAGCGGCAGCTGCGCGAGCGGGCCGCCAGCCCCGATCTCGAGCACCACGTCGAGTTCCTGGGCTTCAGCGACGTGCCGGCGGTGCTGCGCTCGCTCGATGTGCTGGTGCACGCCAGCAAGACGCCGGAGCCCTTCGGCCAGGTGATCATCGAGGGCATGGCGGCGGAGCTCCCGGTGATCGCCACCGACGCCGGGGGGGTGAGGGAGATCATCGAGAATGGTCGCACGGGGCTGCTGGTGCCCATGGGGGACGCCCCCGCGCTCGCCCAGGCGCTCGCACAGCTGCTGTCACACCCCGAGCAGGCGCGCGGCCTGGCGGCCGCCGCCCGCCGCCACGCGCTCGAGCATTTCACGGTCGAGAAGTCTGCGCGCCACAGCGAGGCGCTGTACGAGGAGCTGGTCCGCGCTTACATGTGAACGACACATGACCGTCACCCGCCTGTCATCGAGGGCCGGGTACAGTAACCGTCCGCGGCGAGCGGGATGGGGTATCGGTCATTTTCTCGAAGGCAGCACATCCGCTCGTGACGAGATCGATGCGCGTGGCGGTCGTGCACGACTGGCTCGTCGCCTACGGCGGCGCCGAGCGCACGCTGGCGCGCATCCTCGAGTGCTATCCGCAGGCCGAGGTCTTCACGCTGGTCGACTTCATGCCGGCCGGGAAACGCGGCTTCCTCGGTGACCGCCCGGTCCATACCTCGTTCCTGCAGCGGCTGCCGCTCGCACGACGGTACTACCGGCACTATCTGCCGCTCATGCCCCGCGCGATCGAGTCCTTCGACCTGTCGGGCTTCGATCTGGTGATTTCAAGCTCTTTCTGCGTCGCCAAGGGCGTGCTCACCGGCCCCGACCAGGTGCACGTGAGCTACATGCACTCGCCGATGCGCTACGCCTGGGACCTGCAGCACCAGTACCTGCGTGCGCACGGCGTCGGGCACGGCCTGCGCGGCTTCATGGCGCGCAGGCTCCTGCATGACCTGCGGATGTGGGATGTCCGCACCGCTAACGGCGTCGACTGCTTCATCAGCAATTCCCATTTCATCGCCCGCCGGGTATGGAAGACCTACCGGCGCGAGTCGCGGGTGATTCACCCGCCGGTGGATACGGAATTCTTCCAGCCGGCGGAAGGCACGCGCGAGGACTATTACCTGACGGCATCCCGTCTCGTGCCCTACAAGTGCATACGGCTCGTGGTCGAGGCCTTCGCCCGGCTCCCGGAGCGGCGCCTGACCGTGATCGGCGACGGCCCGGAGCTCGCGCGCCTCAAGGCGCTCGCCGGACCCAACGTGCAGCTGCTCGGCCACCAGCCGGATGCCGTGGTGCGGTCTCACATGCAGCGGGCCCGCGCCTTTCTGTTCGCAGCGGAAGAGGATTTCGGGATCGCGCCTGTGGAGGCGCAGGCCTGCGGCACCCCGGTGATCGCCTACGGCAAGGGCGGTGTAACCGAATCGGTGGTCGAGGGGAAGTCCGGGATTTTCTTCCACGAGCAGACGGCGGAGTCGCTCCTCGGCGCGATCCAGCAGTTCGAACGCCGGCTGCCGCGTTTCAGCGCCGCCGAGATCCGCGCCAACGCCCTGCGCTTCGGCGCCGAGCGCTTCATGCAGCAGTTTCGCGCCTGCGTCGAGGAGCAGCTCGGGCAGCCCGCACGCATCGAGCGCGCCGCCGGCTAGCGGGCTCGACGATGGACCTCGACCTGCCCACGCAGAGCATGCCCGCGCTCTCCCGCAACACGCGCCTGCAGCTCGTGATCGGGGCGGTCGCGCTGGTGACCATAGTGCTGCTCTTTCAGAACACCTTCCCGTACCTCTACTGGGTGTGGCATCGCGAGGAGTACAGCCACGGGTTTCTCGTCCCGCTGGTGAGCGGCTACCTTCTCTGGCAGCGCCGACACCGCTTCGAGCAGGTGGTGATCCGCAGCTCCTGGGCCGGGGTCGGTCTCGCGGCGCTCGGGGTCGCGATCTATTTCGTGGGCGCCGTGGCCTCGATCACGACCGTCGATACCTACGCACTCGTGATCGTGCTGCTGGGCACGACGCTCGCGCTCCTCGGCTGGTCGGCCTTCCGAATCGCACTCGGGCCGCTGGCGCTGCTCTTTCTCATGAATCCCATCCCCAACTTCTTCTACTACAACCTGTCCTCCGCGCTGCAGCTGATCTCCTCGCAGCTCGGCGTCGCCTTCATGCGTGTGTGGGGTGTGAGCGTCTTCCTCGAGGGCAATGTGATCGACCTCGGGAGCTATCAGCTGCAGGTCGCGGAAGCCTGCAGCGGGCTGCGCTACCTGTTTCCGCTGATTACACTCGGGGTGATCATCGCCTGTCTGTTCAGGGGGCGCGCCTGGATCCGCTGGTGCCTGTTCCTCTCGACCGTGCCCATCACCGTATTGATGAACAGCTTCCGCATCGGGGTGATCGGCATCCTCGTCGATCGCTTCGGGGTGGCGCAGGCGCAGGGATTCCTGCACCTGTTCGAGGGCTGGGTCGTATTCATGGTGTGCTTCATCCTGCTGCTCGCTGAGGGCTGGGTGCTCGTGCGCCTCACCGGCGATCGCCGCTCGTTCCGGGATCTGCTCGCGTTCGAGCCGCTGGCGCCCCGGCCGTCCTCGGCGCCGCCGCCGGCGCGGGAGTTCGGCAAGCCGGCCGTCGTCGTGCTCCTGATGCTGCTCGCGGCGGTGCTGCCGGCGCGGGCGCTCCCGCAGCGCGTCGAGGTGCGTCCGGGGCGCCCGGACTTCACGGGGTTCCCTATGCAGATCGGCGCCTGGCGCGGGCAGCGCCAGGCGCTCGAGGCCGTTTATCTCGACACGCTGAAGGTGGATGACTACCTGCTGGCCGACTTTGCGCGAGCGGGGGTCGATGCGGGGCCGGGCGGGGCTGCGGCCGCCGCTGCCCCGGTGAACCTCTATGTCGCCTATTACGCCTCGCAGCGCACGGGAGAGGCGGCGCATTCACCGCGCTCGTGCCTGCCGGGCGCAGGCTGGCGCATCCTCGACCTGCGCCAGCACGAGGTGAGCGGCGTGCGCGGCAACGGCGCCGCTCTGCGCGTCAACCGCGTCCTCGTGCAACACGGCCCCGATCGGGAGCTGGTCTATTACTGGTTTCAGGAGCGTGGACGCGACATCACGAGCGAGTATCTGGTCAAGTGGTACCTGCTCGAGGATGCGCTGCTGCGCAACCGCACCGACGGGGCGCTGGTGCGTCTCGTCACCCCGCTCCCCGAAAACGAGCCGCAGGCGGCAGCGGATGCCCGCCTGGCACGGTTCACGGCGAGCGTGCTGCCGGCGCTGCGCGGCTATCTGCCGAACTGACCAGGAAGGTCCGGACCGAAGGGATGAACCCGCCTTTTTTCCAGCTCGCGCTCGCAGTCGCCGTCAGCATGCTGGTGATTCCCCTCGTGCGTCGTTTTGCGCCGCGCCTCGGGCTCGTCGACATGCCCGACTCGCGCAAGGTGCACACGGTGCCGATCCCCCGGGTCGGCGGCTGGGGTATCACGCTCGGCACACTCGTGCCGCTCGTGCTGATGTTCCGGCCCGACCCGCTGCTGCTGTCGTTCATCATCGGCTGCCTGACGCTGTTTGCTTTCGGCATCTGGGACGATGCACGCTCCATCAGCCACTGGAGCAAGTTCGTCGGGCAGCTCATCGCGGTGGGACTGGTCGTGTGGTACGGGGACCTGTGGGTCTCGCGTGTGCCCTTCATCGACGCGGCCATTCCCGCCACGCTTGGCAAGCCGTTCACGATGTTTGCGCTGATCGGGGTCATCAACGCCATTAACCATTCCGACGGGCTCGATGGCCTCGCAGGTGGCGAGTCGATTCTGAGTCTCATGGCGCTCGCCATCCTCGGCTACATGTCGGGGAGCACACCGGTTCTCGGCATCTCGCTCGCGACCATCGGCGGACTGCTCGGGTTCCTCCGGTACAACAGCCACCCGGCCTATGTCTTCATGGGCGACTGCGGCAGCCAGGTGCTCGGCTTCACGCTGGGTTTCCTGGTGGTTTACCTGACCCAGCGCGCCAATGCGGATATCAGTGCGGCGCTGCCGCTGCTCATTCTCGGCGTGCCGATCGCGGACATTCTCTCCGTCCTCTGCCAGCGCATCCGCGGTGGAATGAACTGGTTCAAGGCCACCCGCAATCACGTGCACCACCGCCTCATGCAGATCGGGTTCGATCACTATGAGACGGTGGTGATCATCTACTCGATCCAGGCGGCGCTGGTGGTGAGCGCCGTGCTCGCCCGCTACCAGTCGGACCTGACGGTCGCGCTCCTCTACATCACGGGCATCGCGGCGCTGTTCGGAGCATTGACCGTGGCGGAGCGGCGCGGCTGGCGCGTGCACCGCTCCGGCGCAGCCCAGTCGCGCCTCTCCCGCGCGATCGCCGCGCTCCGCAAGAGCCGGGCGATCATCGATGTGCCCCTGTTCGTCATCGCCGGCATCACCCCGCTCGTCATGCTGCTGAGCGCACTGTGCGCCGCCCGTATCCCCGCGGACTTCGCGAAGGCCGCAGCGCTCCTCGCGCTTGTCCCTGCTCTGCAGCTGCTGTGGCCGCGGGCCGTGCGGCCGGCGCTGCTGCGGCTGGCCATCTACGCCACCGCCTCCTTCCCCGCCTATCTGTTTCTCACCTACCCGGGAGCGCTTCCCCAGGAGGTGCGATTCGTCGCCATCGCGGTGACCGTGGTGCTCGCGGCCGCGATCGTGCTCTACGTACGGTTCAGCTCCGAGGAGCGCTTCGGGACTACGCCGACTGATTACCTGATCGTGTGCGGGGTGGTGGCGCTGCTGGTATTCGGCAGCATCGCGGCGAATTCCCGCAACGTCGTCGAGGCCGTGCTGGTCGCCACGGTGCTGCTCTACGCCTGCGAGATCATCGTCGGCAGCCCCGGGGTGAGCTCCCGGCGCGTGCTGCAGTTCTCGACGCTCGGCACGCTGCTGATCATCACGCTGCGCGGGGTTCTCTGAGAGCCTGCCGCGCTGCAGTACGTTCCCGGGACCGTGCGGACTGGCGAGCTGTCATCGGATGTGAAACCTATTGTCATAAAGAGAATGCAGAGTGGCAGCAGGTAACGGGGTGCCTCTGCGCTGGGCGGGCGCCCTTGTAAGGGAATGCAGCTATGAGGCTCACACGAGGGGTCGTTTGCGCAAGCCTGCTGGGGATGCTTGCGTTCGGGCTTACCGGCGGGGCGCGCGCGGCCACCCTCACCCTGAGCTGCGAGCTGCTCTCGGGGGGCTCGACCGGGAGTTGCGCCACCGCCCCCATGTACACCGTGCCCGGCCAGTACAACTATGTGCAGAGCTTCTCCTCGCCGACCGGCTCGACCGCCATCAGCGGATCCAATATCTACGCGGGTTCGACCTACGGGTCGCTGGGATCAGCCGGGTTCATCGATGACTACGCTTTCCAGATCACTCCCGCACAAGCGGACGTGGTGACGGCGACCATCAATCTCGCCGGGGCGTATTCCATCGGCAATCTGTTCGCGCGCATCTATAGCCTCGCCTCGAACCCTGGGGGCGAGGTCCTCACGACGCCGGCCGGGCCGGTCGACTACGGCACGATCGTGACGAGTGGAGCCGCCACCGAGGTCGTGATAAATCCCGTGATGCTCACCGCTGGCTCCTACGTGCTTGAGATCACCGGCACGGCCTCGGGAAGCCTGGGCGGGAGTTACACCGGCACGCTGAATCTCAACGCGGTGCCGCTGCCCCCGGCTCTGACGCTGCTGCTCTCGGGGCTCGGCGCCCTGGGCGTGCTGTTGGCGGGACGGCGCCGGCTCGTGTCCGCTGCGGCGTGATGCCCGGTACGCTTCCGGGCGCGACTCGATTCCTTCGCCTCGAGGCTTTTCCACTGTCCTGAACGGCGCGGCCGCTTAAGCCGCGCCGGGCTTTCGGTGCGGCCCGGCAGTGCGCGCGTCCTTGGAGCCGTCAGAAGTCAGCAGGCCCCCATACAATCGGCCACCGCCGTAACCGGCGGCCTGGCCCTTACCTGGGACGTGTGGTGGGGGAACACCAAGAAGGCCGGTGGTGCTGCCGCACCAATGAAATTTAGACCCTGTACGCTATGGAGCCTCAGGCGCAAGGGCCTGGGAGGCAAACCACTCGATGGCTGAACCGGTGCTCGTGCTTGGCATGCATCGCAGTGGCACCTCGTTCCTGATCCGGGCGCTGAATCTAGCCGGATTGTGGCTCGGCGCCGACAGTGAGCTCGGCACGGTCGAGGGGCGCGCCGGACGCGGCAATCCCAAAGGCAATTACGAACATCGGGAGGGCATCGCGATCAACGACGCGATCCTCAGGCGTTCCGGCGGCTCCTGGTTCGATCCACCGCGCCGACTGCTGGCCGGTGCGGAGGATGCGCAGCGAATCCGCGCCTTCTGCGGGCGACTCGAGGACGGCTGCCCGCCATATTGCTTGCGCTGGGGCTGGAAGGATCCGCGCACGCTCCTCACCTTGGAAGTTTGGTTGCGGGCCCTGCCGCGCAGCGCGATGATCATCGGCTCGTTTCGCCATCCGGCAGCCGTCGCCCGGTCGCTCCTCGAGCGCGATCGCCTTCCGCTTGAGCGCGGCTACGCTCTGTGGGCGCACTACAATTCCATGCTCATCGGCTGCCTGGAACGACTTCCGCATGCATTGGTCCGATTCGACGTAGAACAGGGCGAGCTCATCGCCCAGGTCGCGCGCGCGTGCGACCTCGCCGGACTCAAGTGGGATCCTTATGCGATCGCGTCGTGGTACGACCCGGCACTGGTGCGAAGCCGGACGGAGCCGGATGAGCAATTACCGCCGGCGCTGCGGTCCGCCTGGGAGCGCCTGCTGGCGCTGCATCGCTTGCAGCATTGAACGATGAAAGTCGTCTGCGCAGCCTCTACGGCGCGAGGGCACCTCGACTTCGGCGGCATGGGCTACGTCAACCTGGCACGCACCCTGATCGCGCGTGGGCACGAGCTTGAGTGGATCAGCACCGGCAGCCAGGTGGGGCGGCTGCGGGAGCGAAACTTCACCGCGCACGATAAGGACACGCGTGCGCTGTTGCTGCAGCCTTTCGTACCGGCCGACCGCCTCGATGCCTCCCCGGAGCTGCACGCGCGACGCATCGACGGACTCAAATCCTTGGCCGCTGATTTGGCAACGCTCAGGCCGGACGTCCTCATATTTGATCGCCTGCTCGCCTACGGACCGATGCTCACGGAGCGCCTGGGTATTCCTTATGCCTGCATCGGCACTCCGGGAGGCTACTGGACACACGACGGTACTTACGTCCAGCCAGCGGCGGGACCGGTCAAGGCCTACCACGATCTGGAGGAGCGGCTGCGAATGGAGTTGCACTGGAAGGGATCCTCCCAGGCGTCCTTCTGGGCGCATTCGCCGGCGCTGAATATCTCCTTCACCGGAATCAGCTTCTATGGCTCGAGCCATACCGGTGCACCCTGCACTGCGTTCGTCAACAACTTCACCGATCTGCCCATACCCGAGGGCGGGGACCGCGTCGGAATATCATTCGGCAATACGGGCGCAGCAGCGGTGCTCGGGTTCTTCATTCAATGCGCCATGGATAATGCTCTGCTCGCCGATCCAATCGATGTCTTCAGCGGAAACCAGCAGGATGTATACGCGGCCCTCGAGGCGGCTTTCCCCAGCCGCAATCTGCACGTTCACAAGTGGGTAGACTTCGGTGACTATTTCAGTCGCTTGAGGTATCTGGTCTTCTTCGGTGGACTCGGCACCCTCTGGCAGAGTCTCAATCATTACCTGCCGATGCTCGTCGTCCCGGGTCTGGCGGGGGATCAGGCGCTCAATGCCGAGCGGGTGTCGGCACTCAGTCTGGGGAGTAGCCTTTTTCTGAATCGCAACGATTGCAGCCTGGTCGCCTCGGCTATCCACGGTATGAACCACCGGGCTCGTTACCTGGACAGCATCATCGCGTATCGCCGAGCCGCTAATTTTACCGACACCATCGAGTCCGCCTGCGATCGCCTCGAGGCTCTCGCGGTGCGGCGTTGATCGGACCCTCACGTGCTGGCGGGTGAGGCTCGGCGACCGGAACCAGGCCACAGTGAGCGCCGCGCCGGGCGTGCCGATGCTGTCATCGAACCGACGGGAGTAATCCCGCCCCCCAACCGATGCCGGCGGACGCGATCTTCATCACGGGTTTCGCGCGCGAAATCAGCGTTATCCGCCGCTTTCAGGCACACTTGGCCAACCGGGGTGCACCGGAAAGCGCCTCCCCTTGAGCCGCCGAGAGCGAAGTCGAGAGAGCCGGTTATGTGCGGAATCGTCGGAGCGGTCGCCGAGCGCGACGTCGTGCCGGTCCTGATGGAGGGCCTGAGGCGGCTTGAGTATCGCGGCTACGACTCCGCCGGGATCGCGGTGCTCAACGGCTCGCAGCACCTGACGCGGCTGCGCACCGTGGGCAAGGTGCGCATGCTCGATGAGGCGCTGGCCCACGACCCGACCACCGGCAAGATCGGCATCGCGCACACCCGCTGGGCGACCCACGGCGTGCCGAGCGAGCGCAACGCCCATCCGCACATCTCGCGCGATGGCATCGCGATCGTTCACAACGGCATCATCGAGAACCACGAGGAGCTGCGCGCCGATCTCGAGCGGCGCGGCTACCAGTTCTCCTCCGAGACCGATACCGAGGTGATCGCGCACCGGGTGCACTGGCACCTTGAGACTCTCAAGGATCTCTTCAAGGCCGTGCGCGCGACGGTGGCGGAGCTCGAGGGCGCCTACGCGCTGGTCGTGGTGAGCGAGCACGACCCGGACCGGCTGATCCTCGCGCGCGAGGGCTGCCCGGTCGTGGTAGGACTCGGGGTGAATGAGAATTTCGTGGCCTCCGACGTCGCAGCGCTGCTGCCCGTGACGCGCCGCTTCATCTTTCTCGAGGAGGGCGATGTCGCTGAGGTGCGCCGCAGCGCGGTGCGCATCCTCGATCGCGACGGCAACACGGTCGAGCGCGCCATCCGTGAGAGCGAGCTGTCGGCCGAGGCGGCCGAGAAGGGCCCGTACCGGCACTACATGCTGAAGGAGATCCACGAGCAGCCGCGCGCGGTCGCCAACACGCTGCAGGAGCGCGTCGCCAACGGCCGGCTGCTCGAGGCGGCGTTCGGCCCCGCTGCCACCTCGGTGTTCGAGCGCACCCGTAACGTGCACATCGTCGCCTGCGGTACGAGCTTCCACGCCGCCTCCGTGGCGCGCTATTTTATCGAGCAGATCGCCAAGATCCCCTGCGCGGTGGACATCGCGAGTGAGTACCGTTACCGGAGCCCGCTGGTGCCGCCCGATTCACTGTTCGTCACTATCTCGCAGTCGGGCGAGACCGCCGACACGCTCGCGGCTTTGAGGCTCGCGCGCCAGTCGGGCTATCTCTCCCAGCTCGCGATCTGCAACGTGCCCGAAAGCTCGCTGGTGCGCGAGTCGGAGCTCGTCATGCTGACACGTGCGGGACCTGAGATCGGCGTGGCTTCCACCAAGGCCTTCAGCACCCAGCTCGCCGCCCTCGGCATGCTGGTGGTGGCGCTGGCGCGCCATCGCGGGGCGGACGCCGAGCGCGAGCGCGGGCTCGTGACGCGCCTGATCGCGCTCCCCGGGCTCATCGAGAACACCCTGCGGCTCGACCCGGTCATCGCGCACCTCGCGGAGCGCTTTGCCGACAAGCATCACGCTCTTTTTCTCGGGCGCGGCGCGCTCTACCCAATCGCGATGGAGGGAGCGCTCAAGCTCAAGGAGATCTCCTACATCCACGCCGAGGCCTATCCGGCCGGCGAGCTCAAGCACGGGCCGCTCGCACTCGTCGATGCCGACATGCCGGTGGTCGCGGTCGCGCCCAACAACGATCTGCTCGAAAAGCTCAAGTCCAATCTCATGGAGGTGCGTGCGCGCGGCGGCGAGCTGATCGTGTTCGCGGACCCTGAAGCGGGCATCCACCCGAGCGACGGGGTGACGGTCATCGAGATGCCCCGGCACGTGACCTACTTCCAGGCGCCGGTCGTCTATACCATTCCGCTACAGCTGCTCGCCTACCACGCGGCGATCCTGCGCGGCACGGACGTCGATCAGCCGCGCAACCTGGCCAAGAGCGTCACGGTCGAATAGGCTTCATTGCGTCGCGCCGCCGGCTCTCAGAGACGCGATGCCTTGCTCACAGCCGGCGACCCAGCGGCTGACATCGGTGACGTCGCCGCGGAGGGCCCGCACCATATCCAGCGATTCGGGCTCCCTCGTTAGCTCCTCCGATCCCGGCGCCCCGCTGTAGCGCTCGAGCTTCGCGATGAGCTCTGTGAGAGGCGTGGTATCTCCCAGCACCGCATCCAGCTGCTCACCGCGCGATGGGTTCTCGGATCTGATCCGTTCGAGGGACGCCTGCACGTCCGCCAGGCCGGTCGCGGCAGCGGCGAACTGCGAGTTCATCAACCCGGGATCCTTTGCGCGCACCACAACGGAAATAGCCTGGGATGTGGCACGAAGCGCCGGCCGGGCCTTCTCAGCGAGGACCGCCGAGACTTCGGCGAGCAGCGGATCCGCCTGCTGCCTGCTTGACGAATGGAGCATCTGCTGAGCCTGCGGGACGGGCAGCTGCGAAATCCCCGCGGACGTCGGCGTCAATGCGGCGCCTCGCGGCGTGAGCGCACTCACCGCCAGTGTGCGCGAGACCCCGGTGTGTCTATCTGCGAAATAATGCCAGCCGAGCGGCGCGGTGAATGACAAGGCGCCGATCAGTATCCCGACGACCGGCGAGATGCCCCTCCATTCGAGTTGCGTATCCTTCGCCAGATACGCCACCAAGGCGGCGGTGCACACGAGCGACAGTGCGATCCCTCCGTAGAGGCCTGGCCCCTGGGCCCGCTCCGGGAACAGCGGAGCCAACGGCGTCAAAAGCAATCCCACGACGATTCCGGATAGCGCAATCGGTGGCCATGCCCGTACCGAGACGATTCCTCTTGAGAGCCTTGCACTCATGGCCCCTATGTATGGCTCGGTTTGGTGAAATAGATATGACAAGGGCCCGAGTGCCGCCCGCACCCCGTCTGCTGCGGGCCTCGCGGTCAGTTCGGCTGGAACCCCGGGTCCCCGAACTGCCACAGGGCGAACGCCATCTCATCGGCCCAGAGCTTGCGCGTCTGCTCGCGTTGCGAGCCGATCCCATGGCCGGCGTCTGAGTCAACATCCAGGAGAATAGGCTTGCCGCTCGAGCTCGCAGCCTGAAGCCGCGCGGCCATCTTGGCGATGATCCACGGCTCGACGCGCGGGTCGTTGGCACCGGTGTGCAGCAGCACCGCCGGATACGCGGTGCCGTCGCGCACGTGCGCATAGGCGCTCATGGCGTACAACCCGTGAAAGCCTTCCTCGGTCTTCACCGAGCCGAGCTCGCCGGTGTTCGGCGGGCCGTTGGCGGTGGTCTCGAAGCGCAGCGTGTCCGTGACGCCGACCAGATCGATGACTGCGGCGAACAGATCGGGCCGCCAGGTGAGCGCGCCGCCGATCAGGATGCCGCCGGCGCTCGCTCCCTGGCCGGCGAGATAATTCGGCGCCGTGTAGTGCCCGGCCACGAGGTACTGGGCGCAGGCGATGAAGTCGAAGACCGTATTGAGCTTGGTGAGCTTCTCTCCGCCGCGGTGCCAGTCCTCACCATACTCGCCGCCGCCACGCACATGCGCCACAGCGATGACGCCGCCGCGCTCGACCCAGCTGAGAAACATCGCGGTGAAATACGGGTCGTAAGACAGGCCATAGGCGCCGTAGCCGAAGAGCAGCGTGGGTCGGGCTCCGTCCCGCGCGGCGCCTTTCTGGTGCACGATCGACAGCGGAACCCGCGTGCCGTCATAGGACGTGGCGAAGACTTCCTCGGCCGTGAGCTGCGAGGTGTCGAGCGGCGGCGCGGGGGTGAGAGCCGTGGCGGTGGTCGCATCACTCGCCGGGTCGTAGCGATAGATCTGCGCGGGCTCGATCCAGCCGGTCAGGTCTAGGAGCGCGCCGCTTTGCCGCGAGTCTGCGGCCGCGATGATGGCGGTGCCCTTGAACGGCGTGGGCACTTCGTGCTGCTGGGCGCCGTCGGCGGAGGCGCGCAGCACCCGGGTCGCCACACCGTCGCGCGCGCTTAAGTACACCCCGTCACTCGCGATCGCGAAGCCCGTGAGTACCGCGCGGCCTTCGGGGACCACGACGCCGGCGTGCGCCAGGTCCGGATTTGCGAGCGCGAGTCGCTCGAGCTTGAAGCGCGGTGCGCCCTTGGAGGTGAGGAAATAGAGGTACTCGCCCTGCGTCTGGAACTGAGTCACCGCATCGTCGACATCCGCGATCTTGCGCCACGGAGTCGCCTCGCCTTTGATGCTGTCGAGGCGCGCAACGTAGAGCGTGGAGGGGTTCTGATCCATGTTCTGGTTCGCGACCGCGAGCGCGTACGGGGAGTCGGGTGCCGTCAGAATGTAGGTCCCCTGGCCTTGGGGGACCTCGAGGTTCGCTGCCACCCCCCGCCCGAATACCGCCGGGTCGTCATCGCCGTTCGGATTCGCCCCGAGCGTGTGCACGTAGGTGCGGGCGTTATAGAGCTTCTCTGACGGCTTCATGCCGGGGGTCGGCTTGTTGTAACGCAGATAGAAGAAGCCGCTGTTGTCCGGTAGCCAGGCAACGACGCTCAAGCTCGTGCGGTCGATCGTCTCCTTGAACGTACGCTTGCCGGCGACGTCCAGCATGTGCAGCACGCTGTCCTCCGAGCCGCCGAGGGATACGCCATAGGCGAGGAGCTGCCCATCCCAGGAGGGTGTGTAGAAATCCAGCGCGGCGTGCGCCTTTGCCGTGCCGAGCCTGGCGGGGTCGAGGAGCAGATGCTCCACGCCCTTGAGCCCGTCGCGGTAGTAGAGCTTGGGGACCTGATCCTCCGGGCGGCGCTTCTGATAGAAGTAACGCCCGCCGCGCTGCTGAACGTCGAATACCACGACCAGGGTCTTATCAATCGCAGTCACCCGATCGAGGAGCGCCCGCCGCCCCGGCAGGCTGTCGAGCACGGCGCGCGCGTAATCCGCCTGGCCCTTCATCCAGGCCTGCACCTGCGGATTCTTCAGGTCCTCGAAATAGCGATAGTTGTCCGTCACCTGAGTGCCGAAGTAATCATCAGTGACGGGGATCACCGGGGCCACGGGCGGCGGCGGGGGCGCGGCACCGGCGAGCGGCGCGGCGAGCGTGAGCAGCGCGATCAGGCAGAGGCGGTTGCAGCTCATCGAGCTTCCCTCGTACGGGAATGTTGGTTGGCGGCATTATGCGCGCGAGTCGGCGGTGCGCGGTAGGATGCGGCGAATGACCAGCACCCGCGTCGCGTCTGCTGCGGATCTGCTCGCCGGCCTTGCGATCGCCGGGCTCCTGCTGCCCGAGGCGGTCGCCTATTCGGGCGTGGCGAACCTGCCGCCGCAGGCCGGTGTGATCGCGCTGTTCGCCGGGCTCATCTGCTACGGCCTCATCGGCCGCAGCCGCTTCGCCATCGTTTCGGCAACCTCCTCCTCGGGCGCGGTGCTGGCGTCCGCGATGCTGGCGCTCGGCGCCACGGGGCTCGCGCAACGCGTTGCCGTGGCTTCGATTCTGGTGGTCGGGGCGGGCGCGGCGTTCCTGCTGGCGGGCACCTTGAAGCTCGGCGCAATCTCGAACCTGATTGCCCGCCCGGTGCTGCGCGGCTACGCGTTCGGACTCGCGCTCGTGATCGCGGTCAAGCAGTGGCCGACGATGACCGGGATACACACCGCGAGCAGCGGCTTCTTCACGCTCATCGCCGAGCTGGCGCGCGCCGCGCCGTCCTGGCACGTGCCTTCCTTGAGCTGCGGCCTGGCGGCGCTTGCCGGACTATTCGTGCTCGAGCGGCTGCCGCGCGTGCCCGGTGCGCTCGTCGTGATCATCGCCGGCATCGCGGCCGCTCCGTGGCTCGCCGCGCACGGCGTGGCGCTGACCGGCCCCATCGACCTCACGCCGACCCTGCCGCACTTCGCGCTTCCCGACGGCGCGCGCTTGCCCGCGCTCGCGGAATACTCGCTGGCGCTCATGTTCATCCTGTACGCCGAGTCCTACGGCTCGATCCGCACCTATGCGCTCAAGCACGACGACCCGGTGCAGCCTAACCGTGATCTGCTCGCGCTCGGCGCCGCCAACGCGGTCGCCGGACTACTGCAGGGGACGCCGGTCGGCGCCGGCTACTCCGCCACCTCGGCCAACGAAGCCGCGGGCGCGAGCTCACGCTTCGCGGGCCTCACCGCGGCGGGCGTGGTGCTGGTGCTGGTACTCGTGTTCCTGCCTTGGATAGAGCGCATCCCGCAGCCCGTACTGGCGGCGATCGTGATCCACGCGGTGAGCAAGTCGCTGCGCCTGGCGGTGTTTGCCAACTACTTCCGCTGGCAGCGCGACCGCCAGGTGGCGCTCGCCGCGGTGCTGGCCGTGATGGCCTTCGGGGTCCTGAACGGTCTGCTCGCGGCGATCGCCTTCAGCATCGCGTGGCTGCTGAAGTCCCTGGCGAGCCCGCGCCTCACGGTGCTGGGACGAGTCGGGCATGATTACGTGAACGTCGAGCGCTTTCCGCAGGCGCTGCGCGAGCCGGGGCTGCTGGTGCTGCGGCCCGAGGAGCCGATGTTCTTCGGCAACGCCGAACCGCTGTTGATGCGCGCCCGCGAGTTGGTGCTGGCGGCGCCCGGGACACAACGGGTAGTGCTGAGCTTCGAGGAGTCCTCCGATCTCGACAGCACGGCGCTCGAGACGTTCGTCGAGTTCTGCACCTGGCTGGCGGAGCGCGGCATCGAGATCCGTGTGGCGCGGCTGCGGCATACGGTGCGCGACGCGCTGCTGCGCGCGCAGCCCCCGCAGCTGCCGGCTGCCGATCTCGACTACTCGAGCGTGGATGACGCCGTACGCGGCGAGTGCGTGAGCCCGGCGAGCCGCTGAACTCCGCCGCGGCGCGATTCGTGCTACTCTTTTGGGCCTCGCCGGGTGCGCGCTGCGGCTCGGCGCTCCCCATCAACGCAAAGAAGGGGCAACACGATGAAGAAATCCCATCTCTGGCTTGTCGCGATATTCGCGGCCCTGGCTGTCGCCGGCTGCAACATGCAGAAAGGCCCGGCCGAGCAGGCCGTGGCGGGCTCCGAAGCGGCGCTCGATGCCGCGCGCGATGCGGCGCAGAAATACGACCCCGAAGACCTGGGCAGCGTCGAGGCGCAGCTCGGTCAGATGAAGGACAGCTTCCAGAAGGGCGACTACGCCGGGGTACTGGCGGCGCAGCCGGCCATGACCACCGCCATCTCGGGGCTCAAGGACAAGGCCGCCCAGAAGAAGGCCGACGCCGAGGCGGCGCTCGCCAAGGCGAAGGACGACTGGGGCCCAACGAGTGCCGCGGTGCCGAAGATGGTCGAGAATATCGGCAAGCGGGTCGAGGCACTGTCGAAGTCGAAGAAGCTGCCGAAGGGCGTGACCAAGGACAACGTCGCGGCCGCGAAGACCGGACTCGACTCGCTCAAATCGATGTGGAGCGATGCCACCAACGCCTCGACCTCCGGCGACTACACCACCGCGATGGCGAAGGCGAAGGCCGTCCAGGACAAGGCGGCGGACATCATGAAGTCGCTGGATATGAAGCCGGCGAGCTGAGGCTCTAGCTCTCGCACCTCAACGTCTCGCCGGCCGCCTCACACGAGACGGCCGGCGAGATCGTAGGCGTCTGCAGCCACGATCTCGACGTCGGCAAAGTCGCCGACTCTTGTCTTACCTGCGCTCGCGATCCGCACCACGCCGTCGATCTCGGGCGCATCGCCGCCGCTGCGCGCCACTGCCACGCCGTTCGCCACCGAATCGACCAGCACACGCGCGCGCGTGCCGACGCGCGCGGCGAGACGCCGCGTGCTGATCGCGGCGGCGCACTCCATGAAGCGTGCGTAGCGCTCCTCCTGCAGCTCGGGCGGCACGTGCTCGGGTAACGAGTTGGCGGCCGCGCCCTCCACCGGTGAGTACTTGAAGCAGCCGACGCGGTCGAGCTGTGCGTCCTTAAGCCACGCCAGCAGCTCCTCGAACTCCGCCTCGGTCTCCCCCGGGAAGCCGACGATGAAGGTGCTGCGCAGCGTCAGTTCCGGGCAGAGCGCGCGCCAGGCGGCGATGCGCTCGAGGGTGTTCTCAGCGTGCGCCGGCCGGCGCATGCGCTTCAACACCGAGGGACTCCCGTGCTGGAACGGCACGTCCAGATACGGCAGCACCCGGCCCTCGGCCATGAGCGGCACCACCTCATCGACGTGCGGGTAGGGGTAGACATAGTGCAGCCGCACCCACACGCCCAGCGAGCCGAGCGCGCGCGAAAGATCTATGAAGCGCGTCTGCCACTCGGTATCACGCCACGTGGCGCGCGCGTAGCGCAGGTCCGCGCCGTAGGCGCTCGTGTCTTGGGAGATGACCAGCAGCTCCTTCACGCCCGCCGTCACCAGGCGCTCGGCCTCGCGCAATACCTCGTCGATCCGGCGGCTCGCGAGCCGGCCGCGCATGGACGGAATGACGCAGAAGCTGCAGCGGTTGTTGCAGCCTTCCGAGATCTTGAGATAGGCGTAGTGGCGTGGCGTCAGGCGCACGCCTTGCGGCGGCACCAGGTCGACGAATGGATCGTGCCGCGGCGGCAGGTGCGCATGCACCGCGCTCACCACTTCCTCGTAGCGCGCGGGACCGGTGACTTTCAGCACCTGCGGATGGCGCGCGAGAATGCGCTCCGGCTTCGCGCCGAGACAGCCGGTGACGATCACGCGGCCGTTGTGCTCGAGCGCCTCCCCGATCGCGCTCAGCGACTCGTCCACCGCAGCGTCGATGAAGCCGCAGGTGTTGACTACGACCAGATCGGCCGCCTCGTAGCTGGGCGATACCTCGTAGCCCTCCGAGCGCAGCTGCGTGAGGATGCGCTCGGAATCGACCAGCGCCTTAGGGCACCCCAGGCTCACGAAGCCGACACGGGGGACACGGGCACGCGCGCGCGCGCCGGGGCGCGTTTTCAGATTCGAGGACACGGCTCTAGGGCTGCTGTGCGGGCGGGGTGCTGTCGTCGCTCGCGTGCGTCCAGCCGGCCGCCCAGGGAGCGCCCGCGCGGTGATGCATGCGCAGCAGCGCGCAGAACACGGCCAGCACGATCAACGGCATCAGCAGCCACGGCCAGATCGCCGGCCGCCGCTCGCGCCCACTGCGAGCGTCGGTGTTGGGGCGGCGGTCAGCGGCCATAGAGCCCCATGAGCTCCGCCTTGTCGAGCGCAGCCGCGTTGACGTTGAAACCAATGAGGGCCGCGGTTGCATCAGCCGGCACTTCGAGTTTCGCGACCTTGAGCGCATACAGCCTGAAGTAGTAGCGGTGTGGCTTGCCGGGCGGCGGGCATGGGCCGCCGTAGCCCGCGGTACCGTAGTCGGTGCGGCCCTGGACCGCGCCTTCGGGCAACAGCTTCTTGTGCGGATCACCCGCGCCCGCGGGCAGTGAGCTCGTGTTGGCTGGGATGTTGTAGACCACCCAGTGCCACCAGCCGCTCCCTGTGGGCGCATCGGGATCGTGCATGAGGAGCGCAAAGCTCTGGGTGCCGGCCGGCGCGTTGCTCCAGGCGAGCGCGGGGGAGATATTGCCGCCGGTGCAGCCAAAGCCGTTGAACACCTGCGCGGCGGCGAGGGTCTTGCCGGCGGCGATGTCGGGGCTGGTGAGCGTGAACTTGCCGCCGCCGCCACCGGCACGCGCGGCCGGGATCGCCGCCATGATCACCGTCGCCGCAACCGTCGCCCCCGCCATCCACGCTGGATTCATGGGTCCGCTCTCCCCCCGGGCTTTCGGGGCTTGGTCCGAAGCGGCGGAGTGTGCAGCGCCGGCGCGCACGAGGCAAATGCGCGCACAGAACACCGCCTCAGGACCCCTGGCGGGGCACCCTGAGGCGGTGGGATCTCTCAGTCTTGCTTGAGTTGCGGCCGGTCGGCCGCGCGGTCAGCGCCGGGCCCAGACGCCGCCGCGTACGCGCCAGCCGCCACCAGCCCGGACCCACTCGCGCGGCACCCAGCGGTAGCCGGCACGCGGTGCTGACCAGTAACCGGGATGCCAGCCGTAACGCCCACCCTCCCAGAACCAGCCGCCGCCGATCCAGAAATACCCAGGCGCGGGGGCCACGCCGACCGCTTCCACCTGCAACGCCGGCGGCGCCGTATAAACGGCCTCACCGTAGTATCCCGGCGCCGGGGCTACCACACAGGCCGACAGCGCCGCGCTGAGCAGCGCAGCCGCAAGCGTGACTCGCAGTGATTTGCCGTTCATCAAACCGTCTCCTCTCGTTCACGGCTCTAATGCCGTAACCTGTCAGAAACAACGCGCGCGACCAGCTTTAAGCATACAGCCTGCAAGCTCACCGCCGGCCCCCGCCGGGGCAGAACTGAGAATTGCGTCCGGGGCGCCCGACCGTTGCAGACTGTTCAGCAGCCATTCATGAGCGCGTCCTGCCCCGTTTATGGCGGTGTCATGTTTGAGTGCTATTCCTTATACAGCTGCCGCCACGACGGTGGCATCGGCATGATGGGGGAGTTCAATGCAGGCGGTGGCGCGTCGGCTCGGTATCCGCAGCGTGCTGTCCGGCCTGCTCGCGCTGGACCTCGCGCTGATCTCCGGGTCGCCCGCGCACGCGCAAGGGAGCGCTGCGCGCTCCTTGGTTACGGATCCCATCGATGAAGGCCGGGTTGTTCGCCCTGCAGGAAACACGCGCTCGGAGGCCAATGCGCGCAACGACCGGGGTCGGGTGCCTGACTCCATGCCGCTCGAGCACATGCTGCTGTTGCTCAAGCGTCCCGCCGAGCGGGAGCTTGAGTTGCAGCACTTCATCCGGCAGCTGCACGATCGCAAGTCACCTTTCTATCATCACTGGCTGAGTGCCGTGGAGTTCGGCCGGCGCTTCGGCCTGGCACAGCAGGACCTCGCCACGATCACCGGCTGGTTGACCCGGCACGGGTTCACGGTCAATGCGGTGTATCCCGGCGGCGTGGTGATTGATTTCTCGGGCACGGCAGGCGGCGTGCGCAGCGCCTTCCGCACCGAGATCCATGCGCTCGAGGTGCGAGGCGTGCGGCACATCGCCAACATGAGCGACCCGCAGATTCCGGCCGCGCTCGCGCCGGCGGTCGCGGGCATCGTCTCACTGCATGACTTCCGCCCACACCCGACCCTGCACCGGGCTCATGCCGCCTTCACGCTCTCGAGCAGCGTGCACCTCGTCGTCCCGGCGGACCTCGCGACGATCTACAACCTCAATCCTCTCTTCACCTCGGGCGTGACCGGACAGGGCCAGACGGTCGCCGTCGTCGAGGATAGCGACGTCTACAGCACAACCGACTGGAGCACATTTCGCAGCGTCTTCGGCCTGGCGGGTTACCCGGGATCGTTTAGCGAGGCCAGCGAGGTGCATCCCGGCGGCTGCGCCGATCCGGGCGTCACGGGGGATCAGGATGAGGCCATTCTGGATGCCGAATGGGCCAGCGCCGCCGCTCCGGGTGCGGCCATCGAGCTGGCCGCGTGCGCGAACTCCTCAACGACCCCCGGTGTATTCCTGGCGGCCGAGAACCTGATCGCGAGCGCCTCGCCTCCGGCGATCATCAGTATCAGTTATGCCGGGTGTGAGGCCGACAATGGCCTGACCGCGAACCAGGCGATCAGCTCCGCGTACCAGCAGGCGGCGGGCGAGGGTGTATCGGTGTTTGTCGCGGCGGGGGACTGGGGCGCTGCCGTGTGCGATGCCGGCAGTGGTCTCAAGTATGCGACCCAGGGGATCGCCGTCAACGGTCTTGCTTCGACGGCTTACAACGTGGCGGTGGGCGGCACCGACTTCGGCGATTACTATGCCAACACCACGAGCACGTACTGGAGCTCGACCAACAACTCGGTGTACGGCTCGGCGCTCTCTTATATTCCCGAGATCCCCTGGAATGAGTCCTGCGCCAGCGTCCTGATCGCAACTTTCGAGGGCTACTCGCCGACCTATGGCAGCAGCGGATTCTGCAACACCAAGGCGGGGGCGAGTTACCTGGACTTCATCGCCGGCAGCGGCGGACCGAGCGGCTGCGCAGTGCAGGGAATGCAAAGCGACACTTGTGCGGGGACGCCGAAGCCGTCGTGGCAGGCGGGTCCCGGGGTTCCATCCGACGGCGTGCGAGATCTCCCGGACGTATCGCTGTTCGCATCCGACGGCCCGTGGGGTCACGCGTACGTCTTCTGTGACTCGGACGGCTCGATCTGCTCCACGTCCAAGTCCGACGGACCGAGCAAGTGGGCGACCGCCGGGGGCACGTCCTTTGCTACCCCGATTCTCGCAGGCATCCAGGCTCTCGTGAATCAGAGCACGGGCGCCCGGCAGGGGAACCCGAACTTCGTCTACTACACGCTCGCCGCGAGTCAGAGCGCGAGCGGTCTCAAGTGCAACTCGACGAGCGGCAACGCCGTCTCGAGCGGCTGTGTGTTTTATGACATCACGCAGGGCGACATGGACGTGGTGTGCGAGGGATCGAACGACTGCTACCTGCCCTCGGGCACCTACGGCGTGCTGTCCACCAACGACGGGGCCTACGCCGCCGCGTTCGGTGCCACGAGCGGCTGGGATTTCGCCACCGGCTTAGGGAGCGTCAACGCGGCCAATCTGGTCAAGTACTGGACCTCCTCGGATGTGTCATTGAGCGCCAGCGGCACGGTGATCGCCGGCGGTCTGCTCTCGTACTCGCTCACGGTCGGCGATCGCGGACCCCAGACCGCGACCGCGGTCGTGGTGAGCACGACTCTTCCCGCGGGACTGACGCTGGTATCGGGAATGAGCAGCCCGTTCTGTACCCAGAGCGGGCAGACGCTGACCTGCGCGGTCGGCGCGCTCGCCGTGGGCGCCACCGCGCCAATCACGATCGTGTTGGTGCCCAGCGGCTCAGGCACGGTCAACCTGCAGTTCACCGCGAGCTCCGGCAATCCCGATCTCAATCCCGCCGATGGCTCGGCGACGGTGGCGCTGAACGCGAGCGGTGAGTCCAGCGGCTCCGACGGGCCGCTGCCGCTTTGGGCCTACGTGGCTCTCGGTCTTTTGCTCCTCGGCATCGCGACCCGACCGAGCGCGCTCCGTGCCCGGCCACGCTGAGTCATGCCTCGCGCCCCCGCCCTCGTGAACGCCACGCCGCTGCAATTTGGGCTCAGGTTCCTCATCGTGTTCGGCCTGCTCACGGCCGGATTCGAGGCGTGCCGAGGCACGGCCTTCGAGCGCTGGGTGGTCGAGGATGGGGTTCTCGTGCCGACGGTGCACCTCATCGACGCGCTGACTCCGGATGAGCACGCCATGCTGGTGGGTCGCACGATCCGTGCACCCGGCAGTGCCACCTTGCGCGTCACGCGTGGCTGCGAGGGCATCGAGCTCTTTCTGATGCTGGTTGCCGCCATCGCTGCCTTTCCGGTGAGCCTCGAGCGCCGCCTGCAGGGATTTTTGATCGGCTTTCTCCTGGCGTATCTGCTGAGTGTCGCGCGCCTCATGGCTTTGCATTACGTACTGCGTTATAGCCCGAGCGGCTGGGAGGCACTGCACGGGCTGATTCTGCCCCTCGCGCCCGTAGTGCTGATGGCTCTCTTTTTCCTGCGCTGGTCATCCGCAGACTCCTCGCCGCAGGCCCGGAAGCCTCTGGACCGTGCGGCCTGAGTGGCGCTTCACCGTCGCGGCCATCGGCGCTCTGGCGGTCGGTGCGGTGTGTGCCGAACCCTACGCGCGTCTTGCCGCTCCGTACTACGCCGCGGTCGATCGACTCATCGCCATGGCCCATCCCTGGACAATCGAGCGGGTCGCGGTGACGACCGACCCGAAGAGTCCCGGCGTGGTGCTGCGTTTGATTGGCGAGGTTCGCCGGCAACGATCTGACCTGAAACCTGAGGCCATAGCGGTGAGTCGTGTCCAGGTCGGCACAGTGATCGAGACACCGATCGTATTCTGGACGCTGCTGCTGGCGTGGCCCGCCGCGAGCGCCCGTCAGCGCTGGATACGTCTCGCGGTCGGCGTCGCGGTATTCCTGGGCCTCGAAGCGGTCACCACAGCGACGCTACTGCTGTACCCGGTTGCGGATGTCTCCTCGCGGCTGACTCACGATGAGGCGGATCCGCTCAGTCTGTGGGGGCGCTGGACCCGATTCCTCGAAGCCGGTGGGACCTTCGCCGTCGCAGCCGCCGCTGCTCTGGTGACGGTTGCCGTGTCGAGTTCTGTGAGTTCCCGATCACGCGCCAATTGACTTCGGGCAGGGAGGCCGGATCATCCCTGCCATGCAGTTCGGACCCGACTACTACCGCCGCTACTACTACGATCCGCGCACCGCGGTCGCCAGCCGCGCGGAGATGCGCGCGCGGGCGCGGCTGATCGCCGCCGCCACTGTGTATGCGGGACTACCGGTGCGGCGCATGCTCGATGCCGGCTGCGGCGTAGGCCTCCTCGGCCGGGAGCTCAGGAGGGCGCTGCCGCGCGCGCACTATACCGGCATCGAGACGAGCGAATACCTCTGCCGGCGCTATGGTTGGCAGCGCGGCCACATCGAAGAGTACCGCCCGAGCGCTCCCTTCGATCTCGTGATCTGCTACGACGTGCTGCAGTATCTCGACCGCACGCACGCTGCGCGCGCGCTCGCCAACCTCGCGCGGCTCACTCGCGGCGTGCTGTACTTCAGCGCGCTCACGCGCGGCGACCTCAAGCGCAACTGCGATCGCGAGCGCACCGATGCCGACGTGCACCTGCGCTCCTCCTCGTGGTACCGGACGCGGCTCGAGCGCCACTTCCGCGAGGCGGGCTTAGGGGTGTGGCTGCGGCGCGGCGCGCCGCTTACTCTGTGGGAGCTCGAGTCGCGGTGAGGCGGCGGCGGAACAGCGGATAGAGCGGCAACCCTAGGAGGATCAGCACCACGGCCGCGAGCGCTTCGTGTGGCGCCAGATGGAACGCGCTGATGACGATCCCCACCATGACCAGGGCGAACACCAGCGGGGTGAGCGGATAGCCCGGCACGCGAAACGGGCGTGGTGCGTCCGGGAGCTTGCGCCGCAGGACGATGACCGAGAGCGACACCGGGATCCAGAAGATCGCGTAGGACATCACCGCCATGTTGGTCAGCTGATCGAAGGTGCCGGACGCCGCCAGCAGCGCTCCCCAGATCCCGAGCAGCACGAGCGAGGTGAGCGGCACCCGGCTCACGGGATGCAAACGACCGAACGCTGCGAAGAACAGCCCGTCGCGGGCTGCGGCGTAGGGAACGCGCGCCCCGCCCAGGATCACGCCGTTCAGCGAGCCGATGGTCGAGATCAGAAAGATCAGGGCCGCGATCGGCGCGGCGCGCGCGCCGAGGAAGGTCTGCACCGCGCGCGCCGCCACCGACGGCGCTTCCGGGTAGGCGGTGGAGTTGGCGCTCGTCACCTGCCAGAAGGGCAGCGCATAAAGGTAGGCGGCGTTGACGAGGAGATACAGCACCAGCACCAGCAGCGCTCCTCCCACGATGGCACGGGGGACGTTGCGCTGCGGCTCGCGCACCTCTCCCGCCGCCATGGGCAGGAACTGCCAGCCGCTGTAGGCCCACAGCGCCCCAAACATCGCGCCGCCGAAGCCGGCCCAGCCGCCGCTGGCCGCGCCCGGCTCGGCGCGCAGGTTGGCAACGTCGTGCACCTCACCGAAGGCGAACACGCCGACCACTATCGCGAGGATCGAGGCCACCTTGATGGCCGTGAGCAGCATCTGCACGCGCCCGCCGAGCATCACGCCCAGGCAGTTGATCACTGTGAACACGCCGATCACCGCCACCGCGATCAACTGCCGCGCGCCGAACTCGAACACGTAGCTGATGCCGGCGAGGTGCAGCGTGTGCTGGTACCAGCGTGCATCGAAGCGGTGGATATCGGCGACGAAAATTGCGGCCGCGGCGCCGTAAGCAGCCACGGCCGCTCCGCCGAGCACGAAGCCGTTGCAGGCGAACAGGAACCCCGGCAGCTCGCCGTAGGCAGTGCGCAGATAGACGTACTCGCCGCCGGCATGCGGCAACAGCGCGCCGAGCTCGGCGAAGCACAGCGCGCCCAGCATGGCGACACCGCCCGCAGCGGCCCACGCGGCCAGTACCAGGAGCGGCGTCCCCACGGCCTGCGCCATGCTGGCGGCCTTGAGGAAGACGCCGGTACCGATGATGACGCCGACGACCAGCGAGGTCGCATGCGTCAGTTTGAGATCGCGGCGGGGTTGCAGCTCGGGGCTCACCATCCCCTTATCGTACAATCGCAGCCCGAGGCGCGTGGAGGAAAGCAATGGCGGCGCATTCCTATCAGGCACGGATCCATTGGCAGCGCGGCGCGGCTGTGTTCACCGACAACCGCTTCAGCCGCGCACACCGCTGGCACTTCGACGGCGGCATCGAGGTGCCGGCATCCTCCTCTCCGCTGGTGGTGCGCGTGCCGCTCTCGGACGAGCACGCGGTCGACCCCGAGGAGGCGCTGGTGGCGGCGCTCTCCAGCTGCCACATGCTGTTCTTCCTGGCGTTCGCAGCGGGCAAGGGCTTCAGGGTGGATGACTACAGCGACGACGCCGAAGGGGTCATGGGAAAGAACTCCGCGGGAAAAACCGCCATGGTGCGCGTCACGCTCCATCCCCGGGTGAGCTTCTCCGGCGAGCGGCTGCCGACGCGCGCCGACATCGACTCACTCCATCACCGCTCGCACGAGGAGTGTTTCATCGCCAACTCGGTGACCACCGAGGTGCGCGTCGAGCCCGCAGGGGAGACCTGACGTGCCGGCGGCGAGGGTGGCGGCGTTCCGCGGCACCGCGCGCTGCCGGCGGCCGGCGTACGGCCCGATCGGACTTGAGCTCAGCGGGCGCGCGGCGGATGCGCCCGGCGAGGAGCTGACGCTCGCCTTCACCGCCGTCGCTCGCGCCGACCTCCCGGAGATCATCGAGGACGCGGTGGTCGAGCACTCGGGCGAGGGCGAGTTTCGTGTGAGGAGCGGCACGCGCACCTGGATGGTCGCGGCTCGCGCGGTATCCGCGCATCGCGACGTGGGCGCCGCGTTCTATCGCGCGATTCCGCCGCGGCGCGCGCCGTTTCTGCGACGGCTGCTGTTGCGCACGGCGCTCAGCATTGCCGGCAGCCGCGCCGGGCTTGCCGTCGTGCGTGCACTGCGCAGGTAGTCACGCGCTCGGTGAATGGAGCGACAGCTCCGGGTGTTCCTCGAAGAGGCGGTGATGCGCGCCGATGAGTGCCGCGTAGGCTGCGGTCTGGGCGTGGAAGGCGCGGTCCCAGGTGAACGTCTTGAGCACGCGCGCGCGCGCTGCGGCGCCGACCGCTTCGAGATCGCGCTCGTAGAGCCCGGCGATCGCCTCCGCCATGCTCACGTCGCTCTCCGGCTCGGCGAGCATGCCGACCTTCTCGTCGACGACTTCCGGAAAGGCGCCGGCTCGCGCCACCACCACCGGGCGGCCGCAGGCCATGGCCTCGAGTGTCACGAGGCCGAAGGTCTCATTGGTGCCGGCGTGCACCAGGGCATCGGCGGACGCGATCCAGGCGGCGAGCTCGAGACTGTCGCGCCGGTACGGGAGCATGGTGACGTTCGGCATCGGGCGCGCGGCGCGCTTGCCGCCGATGAGGAGCAGATGGTACGGCGAGCCGAGGCGCGCGAACGCCTGCAGCAGCAGCGGGAGATTCTTCTCCTCCGAGAAACGCCCCGCGAACAGAAGCAAGCGCGTGTCGGCCGGCAGCCCGAGGCGCTCGCGCAGCGCGAGCGTACGGCGCCGCGGATGAAACACTTCCGTATCGACTCCGAGCGGCTGGTGCACGGTGTGGTGCACGCCGAGCTCGCCCAGGTAGTCGCACATCACGCGGCTCGGAGCGAACACCACGTCGAAGCGCGCATAGAGTGAACGCAGGTAGCGTCGCAGCGCGGGCTCGGTCAGCGTGCCGAGGAAGCGCCGCCCCATGAGCTGCGGGAGATTGGAGTGGTAGAAGCCGGCGATCGGGATGCCGCGGCGCTGCGCCACGCGCCACGCGCACCAGCCCGGATGAAAGGCATCGCCCGCCTCGATCAGGGTCGGCTCGAGCTCGGTGAGCAGCCGCGTCCAGCGGCGCGCATTGAGCGGCAGCCGGTAGTTGAAGGTTCCGGGGACTTTGGCGCCCGCGAGTGTGCAGACGCCGCCGCGCTGCGTGTGGTTGCGGCGGCCCGGGACCACGATGGTGTGCTCCCAGGAGGTATGCGCGGCGAGCCAGGCATGCTTGGCGTTGAGGTAGCGTTTCACGCCGCCGCTGGTCGGAGAATAAAAGAGCGTCGTGTCAACGAGGTGCAAAGGCTTCTTCCGTAGTCGCGGCGCCTGGCCCCGGCTCACCCGCATTGCACCTGCATGACAAGTGAGTGTCAAGCCTCGGTACTCCCATGGCGGGGCGTGGGCGCGCCCGCCGCGGACGCGCCGGAAGATTCCGACAGGTCTCAGGCCGGCTTGATGTTGGCGTTCAGGCGGAAGAGGTTGTTCGGGTCGTACTGCTTCTTGAGCGCCGCGAGCCGCGAATAGTTGTCGCCGTACGCCGCGGACAAATGGCTGTCGTGATCTTCACCGTTGGAGATGTTGACGTAGCGGCCGTGGGTGAGCGGCTCGAGCTTCTGGTACGTCGCGCGCACCCACTCCTTGTTGCGTTCGACGGTGTCGTGGTCGGCGTCGGGCTTCCACAGCCCGTAGATGTGCATGGAGTAGCGGGCCGCGCGGTTCCAGAACGCCGTGTCGTGCGGCTTGACGCGTCCGATCGCGCCGCCGATCGGCTGGAAGCCGAGTCCGAGGCTGTCGAGCTTGCCGCTGTCGAAGCAGCCGACCACGGTGTCGATGAACTCCCCCGTCATGTTCTCGACGAGCCCGCCCTTGAGGTACAGGGCTTGCCGCGAGAACCCGGGGAGATCCTCGCTCCCCTGAAGCTTCACATACGAAGTCATGGCGAGCGCATCCTCGTGCGGCTTGCCGAGCTTGCGCAGCGGCGCGACCACGCGCTCTGCGTCCTGCATCGAGCCATAGTAAGTGACGTCAAGCTCGATGAGTCGCTGACCGTGCTCGTCGGTGTCGAAATCAAGTCCCACATACAGCTCATCGGGCGCGCCCGCCGTGAAGTCCGCATAGCTCTTGAGCAGCGAGCGCGCACCGGCGTCGAAGGGGAAGCTCAGCGCGCCGCCGTACAGCGGACCCACCTCGTGCAGGGCGAAGACGAACTCGGTGACCACGCCGAAGTTGCCGGCGCCGCCCCTGAGGCCCCACAGCAGGTCGGGACTCTCTTTGGCGCTCACCCGGTGCCAGCCGCCATCGGCGGTGATCACCTCGGCCCCGATGAGATTGTCGCAGCTCAGGCCGAACTTGCGGCCGAGGCGGCCCATGCCGCCACCGAGCGTGAGCCCGGCCACTCCGGTATCCGCCACGACGCCAGCCGGCGTGGCGAGGCCGAAGCCCTGGGACTCACGATCGAGGTGACCGAGCAGCGCGCCGCCGCCGACGCGCGCCTGCCGCGTGAGCGGGTCGATATCCACCGCGCGCATGGGGGAGAGATCGATTATCAGTCCGCCATCGCACCCGGACTGGCCGCCGAAGCTATGGCCGCCGCCGCGCACCGCGGTCAGGAGTCCATGCGCGGCGCCGAAGCTCACCGCGTGCTTCACATCCGCGGTGCCGAGGCAACGGGCGATGAGCGCCGGGTGGCGGTCGAAGGCGGGATTCCACAGCCGCCGGGCCTGGTCGTAACCCGTCTGGCCGGCACCGAGCAGCTCACCGCGCAGCCCCGCGCGTACCTCGTCGACCTCGCTCCCTTTGAGAGTGATTGGCTTGCCGTCGAGGCCGACCGCAGTCAGGTCCGCGGCGGTTGCCGCAGAGAGGTGGCGCAAGGGAAGGGCGGCAGTCGCGAGCGCGGTGAGCCCCGCGGCAACGAAGGTTCTTCTTCTCATGTGAGTTCCCCCCGGGAGAGTTCAAGCGTGCTCCCGGCTCTGCTGGCGCGTCAAGGGAGCGAGCCGCTTGTGGCACACTAACCGGCGCCGGAGCAAACCGCGGGCGGGATCAAGAGTGGTGTAAGCATGAGTCAGCTACTGCGCCGACTGGTCGTCCTGCAGCCCGGTGAAGCTCCGGCGCTGCTCGCATCGTTCGCAACGCTGCTGTGCATGTTCGCGAGCTACACGATCCTGCGCCCGGTACGCGATGCGCTCGGCATCACTTCGGGACTCGACAAGATCCCGTATCTCTTCTGGGGCGTGTTCGTGGTGATGCTGGCGCTGCAGCCGGTGTACGGCTGGCTGACCTCACGCTTTCCGCGCACCGTGTTCCTGCCGTGGGTGTACGCGTTCTTTGCCGCCAACCTCTTCGCCTTCTACATCTGGTTCCGTGTGCAGGACGACCACACCTGGATCGCGCGCAGCTACTTCGTGTGGGTGAGCGTCTTTAACCTTTTCGTGGTGGCGGCGTTCTGGAGCCTGATGGCGGACGTCTTCAACCGCGAGCAGGCCGGGCGGCTGTTCGGCTTCATCTGGGCAGGCGCCAGTACCGGCGGGCTCATAGGACCTGCAATCGACAACCGCTTCGCAGTGTCGATCGGTGCCATCAACCTGCTGCCGATCTCGGCGGGATTGCTGCTGCTGTCGCTGGTGTTCATGCGGCTCGTGATCACCTGGCAGCGCCGGCAGGGCGCGGCACTCGCGAGCGCGACCCCCGGAGCCCCGCGGCCCCAGGACGCACTCGGCGGCGGTATCTGGGCGGCCTTCACGCAGGTGATGCGCTCGCCGTACCTGCTCGGCATCGCAGCATTCGTGCTGCTCATGACCTGGGTGTCGACCTTCCTCTATCTCGAGCAGCAGGCCTTCGTCGCCAAGGCCTTCCACACTGCCGATGAGCGCACGCGCTTCTTCGGCGGCATCGACTTCTGGGTGCAGGCGGCCTCACTCACGATCCAGCTGCTGCTCTTCGGGCGGCTCTTCAAGTGGTTCGGCATGAGGGTCGTGCTGGCCGCGGTGCCGGTGATCATGACCGCGGGCTATGCGCTGTTCGCCCTGGCGCCGGGATTCATGCTGCTGGTTGTGGTGTACGCGGTGCGCCGCGTCTCGGATTACGCGCTCACGCGCCCGTGCCGGGATGCCTTGTTCACGGTGGTGAGCCGCGAGGAGAAGTACAAGGCGAAGAGCCTCATCGACACCTTCGTGTACCGCGGGGGAGATGCGCTCTCGGGCTCGCTCTACAAGGCGCTCACGGGCAGCTTCGGTGCGGGACCTGCGGCCATCGGCTGGCTGGGAGCCTGCATCTCGGCGGTGTGGACGGTGCTGGCGCTCGCCCTGGGGCGCGCGCAGGAGCGCGCCCGCGATCACTCGGCGGCCGAGGTTCCCGCCGGGGCCGCCGCCCGCCACGCGCACTAACCGCGCAGCTGGGGACTTAAGCCGCGCTCGTCTGCGGCTCGGCAACCGGCTGCGGTGGGGAGCTCGCGCCCGGCAGGAGCTCGTTCACCGCCGCGATGATCTCGCTGGCACTCGTCAATCGATCGTTGCGCTGCTTGGCCAGGAGCCTGACGAGCAGCGGCTGGTAGCGCTCGAGCGTCTGCGGCAGTTGCGGGCGCGGCGCGCTGACGTGCTGCTGCAGGACATCGAGAGCAGTGGCGCCGGTATAGGGCTTCTGCCCGGTCAGCATCTCGTAGAGGATGATGCCGAGGGAGTAGAAGTCGGAGCGTGCATCCAGCTGGTCGCCGAGCGCCTGCTCCGGACTCATGTAATACGGCGAGCCGCGCAGCACACCGGTCTGTCCGGTCTGGAGACTCGTCGTGGTGCCGTCGATCTGGCGCGCGAGACCGAAGTCGATGAGCGCCACCGCATCGTTCTCGCGCAGCATCACATTGGGGGGCTTCAGGTCGCGGTGCACCAGACCCGCCTGGTGCACGACCTGCAGCGCCTCGGCGATGTGCCTCAGGTACTCGAGCGCCTCGCGCTCACTCACGCCGCGCAGGATGCGCGCCTTGAGATCGCCGCGCGGCAGATACTCCATCGCGAGATATTCGAAGCCGGCGTGTATGCCGTAGTCGTAGATCTCCACCACCAGCGGGCTCTTGATGGCCAGCACCGCGGTGTACTCGCGCTCGAGGAACTGCCGTCCGGCGGCCTCGTCGCGCAGCGACTTGGAGACTTTCAGCGCCACGTTGTGGCCGCGGGCGGCGCTGGTCGCGAGGTAGACGACCGCCTTCTCCGACTCGCCGACCTTGAGGCGCAGCGTGTAGCCGGGAATGAAATCCTCGTTGGGGGGCGTCGTGAGGAGCGCCACTACTCCGGGCGCGGGCAGGGCTTCGGATGCGGCCGTGACCGCGACATCGGGCGGCGGCGGCACGTAGCCGGCCGGCACTACGCCCGCGACGGTGTCGCCGACGCGTCCCTTGGCACTCTGGGCGGCGACGGCGGCCTCCTTCGCGGCCTGCGTCACGCGATCCTGCTCGATGTGCGCCAGGCTCGCCAGGCGTCGCGCCACGCGCCGCTCGACGCGCCGCAGCGCCACCCGCACGGCGGTGCTCAGGCGTTCCGGGGTCAGCATTTTCTTCGGCAGGTAGTCGAGCGCCCCGAGCTGCAGCGCGCGCACCGCGGTGAGCTCATTGCCGTCCTCGGCGATCGCCACGACGGCCGGGGCGGCGGGCTGGTCACGCAGGCGGCGCAGGAGCGACAGGCCTGGGGAATTGGGATCTTCCGGGCTCGTGCCGAACGGGCAGCACAGCAGCAGCAGGTCGCAGTCACGCCCGGAGAAGGTGCTGCACCAGCCCTCGAATTCCGCGCGGTTGAGCAGGCTGACGCTGGCGCGCGGACACAGCACGTCGAGGTGATGACGCAGCCATTCCGCATAGCGCACGTCGTCCTCGACGATCAGCATGCGCGCGGGTGCGGTGTCGCGGCGGGCGCTCATTTGCAAACGATGACGGAGACGCCGGCCGCTGTCGCCAGCGGGCTACGGATTCTGTGAAGCTCATTCTGTGACGCGGTTCAAGTTGTGAAGCCGGTCATGCCCGCAGGCGCACCCCGGGGTGGCTGGCCGGGAGCGGCCGTGATGGCGGTCAGTCCCGCGTCAGCAGAAACTGCGTGCTGTGCCAGGAGAGCACCACCCCGTCGGGGGCAATGCGCTCGACCTGCACCCCCTCGGGGAGCGAGTCGCCCTCGCGGAGTTTGTGCATGTTGATGAGTACCCAGCGGTCCTGCGTCTTGTCGGCATAGGCGAGGAGGTCGAGGCGCAGCTGCGGCAGCTGGTTGCCCGGGGTCGCGGCGAGCTGTTGGTAGAGAGGCACCCCGGCTGAGGTGCCGCGCGCACGTGGCCGGTACCGGGTGCCGGCGCCTCGGCGGCGGGCGCGTAGTCATCGGGATTCGCGGCGGGCTCGGGAGCTGCGGGCGGCGCGCCCCGGTCGCTCGCCGTCACTGCGGCTGTGGCGGCCGGCAGCGCACTCGGGGGGGCGCTCGCGGCTGCGGGCGCAGGTACGGACGCGGGTACAGGCGCAGGTGCGGGCGCAGCGGCGGGGGACGTGGGCGGCGCCCTGAGTGCCAGGCTACCGGCCGGGGGCTGCACCAGCTCCGCGGGCGCTGTTCCATGGCGCAACAGCAGCCACAGCACGACGCCGAGGTTGGCCGCGAACAGCACCGCGATCGCGATCGCCCAGGCGGGGAGCGCGCTGCGCCGTGGCGCGACCTTCACCTCGAACAGGGCGGGACCGCCTTGCCGCTGGCGGTCGCTCTCGGACTTCTTCAATGCGTCGAGGATGAATGACATCGGTCACCCGCCATGTGTGTCGGTGGCCGAGAGCAGCGGCACGCCGGGAGCTGCGATCGCGCCGGCGAGCGCGATCTGGGTCTGGAGCCCGGCGACGCCGTCGACCGACAGCTGATGGCGGCGCTGGAAATCGCGCACCAGTCCGGCGAGCTCGGCGTCGAACACGTCGCTCACCGGCGCAGTGCTCTCGACGTGCGCCAGTTGCTCGAGACTCTGGCGCAGCGAGCGCACCTCCGCGCCGCGCATTCCGGCCGACAGGGCCTTGACGGGTGAGCTCGCCGGGCGCCACAGCATCACGAAGTCTCCCAGCCAGAAATGCGACAGCTCGCCGAGCGACACCGACTGCGCACCGCTAAGGTCGAGCCGCGCGCGCTCGTCGTCGAGCGCGGTGAGCACCACCTGCGGATTGCCGCCGGCACCGTCGCTCAGCATGAGAATGGCGGGATGGTTGTAGATGCGCAGCTGGCCGTAGGAGCCGCGCTCGGCGACACACTCGAGGTGCTGCTGCGTGGCCTGCGTGCACGGATCGGTGCCGTCCGCCTGGTACTTCGCGCCCCAGAGTCCAAAGAGCTTCCCGAAGGCGCTGTCGGTGTCGGTCTCGGCGACGTGCGCGGTGAGCAGCTGCGCCAGCGTTGGCGGTGGCGGAGTGGTCGCGGCTGCGTTCGCCGCCGCCGCAGCGGTTGCCGCAGGGCTCGCGTGGCGGTCGCCCGCCGCCGCCGCGCGCGCGCTCGCCCCCCACGGCCCGTAAGTCGAGAGCGCCGCCATCGCCAACGCGAGGGCGGTGGCGATGCCGGCGGCGGCGGCCCACGGCAGCCAGTGCGGCGCGATGGGCCGGCCGAATACCTCGGCGGCTGCATACCGCACCAGCGTGCCGGTGACGCGGTGCCGGTCGAGCGAATACGCACCGAGGAGCGCGCGGTCGCAGATGACGTTGACGACGCGCGGCACGCCGCCCGACAGGCGGAACACCTCGGCGAGGCCGCGCGGACTCAGGATGTCGGTGGTGGCGCCCGCCACGCGCAGGCGATGCAGCACGTAGGCGCCGGTCTCCTCGCGCGACAGCGGATTTAAGTGATAGCGGCCGGTGATGCGCTGCGCGAGCTGCCGCAGCTCGGTGCGGTCCAGGAGCTCGCGCAGCTCCGGCTGACCGATGAGGATGATCTGCAGGAGCTTTTGCGTGTTGGTCTCGAGGTTGGTGAGCAGGCGCACCTGCTCGAGCACCTCGGGCGAGAGATTCTGCGCCTCGTCCACCACCAGCACGACGCGCCGGCCGTCGGCGTGGGCGCGCAGCAGGTGGCCGGAGAGGATGTCGACCAGGTCCTTCAGGCTCTGCTGTGAGGCGCCCGGCACCTCGATGCCGAGCTCCTGGCAGATGGTGAGCAGGAACTCGGGCGCCGTCATCCTCGGGTTGAGGATGAGCGCGATCTCGGCATTCTTCGGCGCCTGCGCCAGGAGTGAGCGCACGATGGTGGTCTTGCCCGTGCCCACCTCCCCGGTGAGCTGCACGAAGCCGCCGGCCTCGTTGATGCCGTACATGAGGTGTGCCAGGGCCTCCGCGTGGCGCTCGCTTAAGTAGAGGTAGCGCGGATCGGGCGTGATCGCGAACGGCTTCTCGTTCAGACCGAAGAACTTGAGATACATGGGTTTCGGATGCTACTCGATCGTGTTGCCGCGCCGCAGCGCCCGCTCGCCGAAGCGCGCCCGCGCCTCGTCGAGCGTGGCGTCGAGACGCCCGGTGCGGCGCAGGTCCTCGAACAGCCCGAGCTGCGCCGCGGGCTTCAGCTCCGTGAGGACCACGCCGAGCAGGCGAAGTTTCGTCCCCGGGTGGGATTCGAGCCAGCGCGTGAGGAGCTCGGCGGCCACCCCGGACACGACCCGCCCGGCGCAGGTCGCCGGCGCGATGGCACGCTGGCGGGTGAAGGTGACGAAGTCATGGCGGCGGATCTTCACGCCGACGCAGGCCGTCACCAGCTGCCGGCCGCGCAGCCGCGCACAGGCCAGGTCCGCGAGCCGCGCGAGCTGCGACTGCAGCACGCGCGGATCGCCGATGTCGTCCTCGAAGGTGTCCTCGGCGGACAGCGATTTCTCCTCGACCTGCGGCTGCACCGCCCGCTCATCGACTCCCGAGGCGCGCTCGCGCACCCACGCGGTGTAACGGCCAAAGAGCGGCCACAGCACCGCGTCCGGTGCGCTGCGCAGCTCGGCGAGCGTGTGGATGCCGGCCGCCTCGACGCGCGCCCCGGTCTTGCGCCCGAGGCCCGGCAGGCGGCGCACGGAGAGCGGATCGAGCACGGCGCGCACCTCTCCCGCGGGCACGACCGAGAGTCCGTCCGGCTTGTCGAGGTCGGAGGCGATCTTCGCCACCAGCTTGTTGGGTGCCACGCCCACGGATGCCGTGAGACCGGTGAGCTCGCGGATCCGCGCCTTGATGCGCCGCGCAATCTCGACCGCACTGCCCAGCAGCTGCTGGCTGGCGGTGACATCCAGGAAGGCCTCATCGAGCGACAGGCCCTCGACCAGCGGCGTGAACTCGTGAAACACGCCAAACACGCTGCGCGAGACTTCGCCGTAGCGCGCCATGCGCGGGCGCACGCACACGGCGTGCGGGCATAGCTTGAGCGCCGTGCGCATCGGCATGGCGGAGTGCACGCCGAAGCGGCGCACCTCGTAGCTCGCGGCCGCTACCACGCCACGACCGCCGGACCAGCCGACGATGACCGGCTGGCCCGCAATCTGCGGATTGTCGTGCTGCTCGACGGACGCGTAGAACGCGTCCATGTCGACGTGCAGGACAGCGCGGCTCATCGCTCACTCGACGGTGATCGTAATCTTCTTCGAGATCACCGGCGGGTCGTGCGGGATGTGGTTCTGGTCGGCGAGCAGCAGCTGCAGGGTGTGCTTGCCGGGCGTCAGTGTCAGCGACACTTCCGTCTGACCCTTGCCGAAGTGCCTGATGTTGTCGGTCGCCGGGAGCGGCGCGCTCATGTCTTTTGGAGGGTCGGTGTCGATCAGCAGGTGATGGTGACCGGTGTTGTCGAACTTCACCCCTGCCGGGGCCACACCCATGCCCTTCAGGCCGAACTGCACCAGCACCGGGCTCTTCACCCTGGCGCCGTTCTTCGGGCTGATGATGTAGACCTCGGCGCCGGCCGGCGAGGGGGTGCGCGGCAACGCGGCCGCAGCAGCGGGCGCAGCCGCGGGTGTCTGCGCCCAGCTGAGCGGCACGGCGGCGAGCGAGGCGGCGAGAGCCAGTGCAGCAACGGTGAACGTACGCATCGTGATCTCCTTCACAGTGACAGTCCGCTGTAGGCGATGGTGAGCGCGATCATCAGCGCACCGCTCACCAGGTAGAAGAAACTCAGCACCACGAGCTTGCCGAAGGTGAGCCAGCGGCTCTGCCCGTAGACCACCCGCATGGAACGATACACGTACCAGGGGACGTACACGCAGAGCGCGAAGCGAATCCAGGGTGTCGCCACGGGCAAGAGTGCCGACACCCCCGCCGCGAGCAGCAGCAGCAGGAACCCGAATGCGTGGTTGTGCACGAACAGCAGCAGGTGCTCCACGTAGTAGTGCTTCGGCCGCCGGTACACGAGCATCATGCCGGCCGCGAGCAGCGGCAGAAACAGGAACATGGCCCGCGGCGCGTTATGCAGGAACGCATCGCGCACCGAGCGCCCGTCATCCAGCACCACCAGGCGGCAGGCGTGGGTGACCCGATGCAAAAACCAGTCCTGCCAGGGCCCCTGAGGCTTCAGATCCGGACACGCGCGCTCCGCGCGCTGCTGCGGGGACTCGTCGGGCTGCGCTGGCGCCATGGGGCCATACTCGTGCCGCCCGGGAGCGACCGCAGCACCGCTGCCGGCGCTGCGCGGCGTGTCCAGCCGCAGCACCGTCATCTTCTGGTGCGTGGCACTGAACCAGATGAAGAACACCACCGACAGCACCAGATACAGCCGCACCGGCGGCAGGTAGCTGGCGCGCCGGCCGTCGAGGAACTGGCGGGTGAGAAAACCGGGCTTGAGCAAGAGTGCCACGAGCGTGCGCCATAGCCGCGAGTCGGCGTGCGTCATGTCCTCGGTCGCCACCCGCATGAAATGCCACAGCGTATGGAGCGGTGGCTCGAGCCGCTGGCCGCAGACACCGCAGTATTTCTGCGGCACGGGCGCGCCGCAGTTGTCGCAGCGCGGCACGCTGACTGCCGCAACGAGCGGCGCGGGTGCCGGCGCGACCGGGTCCGGCGTTGCGCTCACGGCCTGCCCCGGGGCGCGGGGAGCGGACGCATAAACTGACCCCTTCCAGGTTAATCCAGGGTGAGTGCGCTATAGGCGAAGTTGACCGTGAACATCACGACACCGAACACGAAATAGACGAACGCCAGCGCCGTGAGCTTGGCGAGCGTGAGCGCGCGCCCCTGGCCGTACACGGTGCGCATGGAGCGGTACAGGTACCAGGCGATGTAGATGGAGAGCGCCAGGTCCAGCCAACGGGCGACCGACGGCAGCAGCGCTCCCACAACCCAGGCGAGCGGCAGCATCAGGAACACGAACGCATGGTTATGCACGAGCAGCAGCAGGTGCTCGACGTAATAGTGCCGCGGGCGCGAGTACATGAGCATCATCAGCGCCGCAATCAACGGCAGGAACACGAACATCACCCGCGGCAGGTTGTGCCGGACCGATTGCATGAGTGAGCGCGCATTGTCGGCGCGCACCCTGAGGCAGGCCTTCTGCATCTCCGGCGTCAGCGTGGTGTGCCAGGGTCCGTCGTAGTTGATCATGGCGCACTCGCGTGCGTTGCGTTCCGCCACCGACTCTCCCGGGCGCGCACCGCTCCCGGGAATGCTGGTCGCCTCCGTGAGCGGCACCAGGTGCGCCGCTTTCGGCACGCCGTTGTCGGTGGTGCTCACCTGTAGCACCTGCGCCTTTGAGTGGAGCGCCGCGGCCGACAGGAAAAACACCACCGATAGTACGAGATACAGCCGCACCGGTGGCAGGTAGCGCGCGCGGCGGCCGGCGAGGAACTCGTGCGTCAGGTACCCGGGCCTGAAGAGCAGCGCCGCGAGCGTGCGCCACAGCCGCGAGTCCGCGTGCGTGACGTCCTCGGCTGCAACAGCCATGAAATGCCACAGCGTATGCACCGGCGGCTCGAGCCGCTGGCCGCAGTTAGCGCAGTAGCGGCCGGTCACGCTCGCGCCGCAGTTGTCGCACAGCTGCACGGGCGCGGCGGGGGCAGGCCGCGGTGCGGCGGCTGCGCCCGCGACCGGAGCGGCGCTCACCGCACCCTCGAGGGCAGTGCCCGCCGGGGAGCTCATGCGACGTGCGGCCGCGATTGCGCGGCCACGGGCTGCGCCTGCGTCCCGAGCTCCTCCGATGCAAAGTCATCGACGTTGATGAGGTCGAGCGTCTTGCGGTCGTAGTCCCGCAGCGCCGCCGCCTCGGTCTCGGAGACGATGCCGGCGGTGAGCGCCTGCTGGATCTGGCCCGGAAGATCGAGCGCGGTCACTTTGCCGGTCTTGACGCCCTCGACGCGGATGCGCTTGAGCAACGGCTCGAGCTGCTCGGCGAGCAGCATCGCCTCCTCGAGGAGCCCGAGCGGGTTATGCGGCTCGAGGGTGCGGTAGATGCCGGCGCACAGCCGGTTGCGCGTCGGCGTCGAAGCGGTGACCAGTGCCGCGACGCGAGACCCAAGCCGGTCACCGGGCGCGGAGTAGACGAGGCCGCGCGGGAAAATGAGTCCGCGCATGATCGCGGCGAGCACGCGGTTGGGGAAATTGCGCAGGAAGCCGTGCAGCTGCTCCTGCGCGTCGTAGAGAAGGTTGCGGCACGCCCACTCGACCACCGGCAGATCCTCCTCCGGCGCGCCCTGGTTCTGGTAATGCTTGAGCACCATCGAGGCGAGGTACATCGCTGACAGCACGTCCCCGAGCCGCGCCGACAGGCCCTCCTTCTTTTTCAGGTAGCCGCCGAGGGTGAGCATCGCCACGTCCACCGCGAAAGCGAACGAGGCCGAGAAGCGCACGATGTGCTGGTAGTAGCGCGCCGTCCCGCCGCGCACCGGTGTGCGCGTGAAACGCGCGTGCGTGAGCGCCATGATGAAGGAGCGCACGGCGTTCGAGATGCTGAAGCCGATGTGGCCGAAGAGCGCGCGGTCGAATTCATCGACGCCGGCGCGGCGGTCGGGATTACGCGCCGCGGTCATCTCGCGCAGCACGAACGGATGGCAGCGGATCGCACCCTGGCCGAAGATGATGAGATTACGGGTGAGGAGATTGGCCCCCTCGACGGTGATCGCCACCGGCGTCACCTGGTAGCCGCGCGCGAGGTAGTTGCGTGGCCCGAGCATGATGCCCTTGCCGCCGTGCACGTCCATGGCATCGTTGCCGACCTGGCGGCCCATCTCGGTGACGTGGTACTTGAGCATCGCGGAGGGGACCGACGGCTTCTCGCCGCCGTCGATCGCGCCGGCGGTGACCGAGCGTGCCGCATCCATCGTGTAGGTGAGGCCGACCATGCGGGCAATGACCGCCTCGACCCCTTCGAATCTCCCCACCGGCATATTGAACTGAGTGCGGATGCGCGCGTAGGCGCCGGTCGCCCACACGCCCGCCTTGGCCGCGCCGGTGGTGTTGGAGGGGAGCGAGATGCAGCGGCCGACCGACAGCTGCTCGACCAGCATGCGCCAGCCGCTGCCGGCCATGCCTGCGCCGCCGATGATGAAGTCGAGCGGCACGAACACGTCGCGCCCCTGGATCGGGCCGTTCTGGAACGGCACGTTGAGCGGAAAGTGCCGCCGGCCGATGCTGACGCCGGGGGTCGCGCGCGGGATGAGCGCGCAGGTGATGCCGATGTCGGTCTTGCCGCCCAGCAGCCGCTCCGGATCGAACATGCGGAAGGCGAGCCCGATGACGGTGGCAATCGGCGCGAGCGTGATGTAGCGCTTGGAGAAGTTGAGCTTGAGGCCGAGGATCTCCGACCCCTGCCACATGCCGCGGCACACGACACCGGTGTCGGGAATGGAGGCGGCATCGGAGCCGGCGCGTGGGCCGGTGAGGGCGAAGCACGGCACTTCCTCGCCGCGCGCGAGCCGCGGCAGGTAGTAGTTCTTCTGCGCCTCGGTGCCGTAGTGGTTGAGGAGCTCGGCGGGCCCTAAGGAATTAGGCACGGCGGCGTTGGAGGCCGCGGTGGGACTCCGGCTCGAGATCTTGGCGAGCACGCACGAGTGGGCGTAGGCGGAGAATTCCAGCCCGCCGTACTTCTTCGGAATGATCATCGCGAAGAAGCCGCGGCTCTTGAGTAAATCCCAGGCTGCGGGTGGCAGGTCGGCGAGCTCGTGGGTGATGTGCCACTCATCGAGCATGCGGCACAGCTCCTCGCACGGGCCGTCGACAAACGCCTGCTCCTCCTCCGAGAGGCGCGGCGCCTTGGCCGCGAGCAGCTTCGACCACTGCGGCGCCCCGGTAAAGAGCTCCCCGTCCCACCACACCGTGCCGGCCTCGAGCGCCTCGCGCTCGGTCTGCGACATCGTGGGCAGGAGCCTTAAGTAAGCCCCCAGGAACGGGCGCGTGATGAGCGACTTGCGCAGCGGCCGCACGTTGAGGAGCCACAGCGCCGCGAGCAGCACCCACAGCAGTCCCTTCCAGATGCCGGCCGGTGCGCCCGCGGTGGTGTAGAGCGCGAGCAGCACGGTGAAAGTGACTGCGAAGGCGAGGAGCGATAAGCGCCGGTAGGCGAGGAACAGCACCGCCGCGATGAACGCGAGCGTGATCACGCCCCCGACCTGCGTGACGGCGTAAGCCGCAGCCACCACCAGCAGCAGTGCGACGATCGCGCCGAGCATGGTTACGCCTCCTTATCCATCAGCCGAGCAGATGCTTCACGCCGTCACGCTCCTCGCGCAGCTCGGCGCCGGTCGCGTCCATGCGCTTGCGGCTGAACTCATCGATCGCGAGCCCCGGCACGATGCGGTAGTCGCCATTCTCGATGCTGACCGGATACGAGTAGATGACGCCGGCGACGATGCCGTAGCTGCCATCGGCCGGCACCGCCATGCTCACCCAGTCGTCCTTCGGTGTGCCGTGCACCCAGGTGTGCACGTGGTCGATCGCCGCCGAGGCGGCCGAGGCGGCCGAGGAGGCGCCGCGCGCCTTGATCACGGCGGCACCGCGCTGCTGCACCGTCGGAATGAAGGTGCCCTCGATCCACGCCCGATCGACGAGCGAGCTGGCGGGCTCACCGCGCACCGTAGCGTGCGACACGTCCGGGTACTGGCTCGCCGAGTGATTGCCCCAGATGGTCATGCGGCGGATGTCGGTGATGTGCGTGCCGGTCTTTTGCGCGAGCTGCGACAGCGCGCGGTTGTGATCGAGGCGCGTCATGGCGGTGAAGTTGCGCGGCTTGAGATCGCGGGCGTTGGCCTGGGCGATGAGCGCGTTGGTGTTGGCGGGATTGCCGACCACCAGCACGCGCACGTTGCGGTCGGCGACCGCATTCAGCGCCTTGCCCTGCGCGGAGAAGATCTGCGCGTTGGCGAGCAGCAGATCCTTGCGCTCCATGCCCGGGCCGCGCGGCCGTGCGCCCACCAGGAGCGCAATCTGACAATCGCGAAACGCGACGTTGGCATCGTCGCTGGCGCTCGCGTTCTCGAGCGTCGGGAAAGCGCAGTCGTCGAGCTCCATCAGCACGCCCTGGAGCGAGGGCAGTGCGGCGGTGATCTCGAGCAGCCGCAACCGCACGCGGGTGTCGGGGCCTAAGAGCGCACCGGAGGCGACGCGGAAGGCGAGCGCATAGCCGATCTGTCCGGCGGCGCCGGTGATTGCGACAGTCACAGCGGGTTTCATAAGGGATTTCTTTGCGGCGAAGAGGAGACGGCCGGAAATTCTAGCGTGTGCGCTCACGACGCCGGGAGAAACGGCTCATTCCCCCGCGGGCGACCTTCTGCCCCGCCCTCGATCGCCAGCCTCCTGAGGCCCCGGGAGGGCGTACCAACCCCCCCGACCCCTATTTTCAGGCTCTCAATTCCCCTTGTGAATTAGCTTGACACTTAAGTAGTGTTCTACTAGAGTACAACACCAAGGAAGGCGACCTACCCAAAGGACAGGAAGCCGGACGAGTCAAGACCTGAAAGACCCAACCGAAAAGGAAAGACCCATGAACGCTTTCGCAACTGCCTATCGCAACCTGACCTGCTTCGCCGCAGCCCTCGTGATCTGCACGCTGTCCAGCATGGCCTTTGTCGAGTCCACCTCAGTGGTTCCCGGCACCGAGACCCAGCTGACGCCGACCGCGCACGCGGCCGCGCCGTCCTGGTTCGGCCAGCCCGCGCCGGCTGTTTTGGTAGATTAACTGGCTGACCTTCCGTAACCGAGAGACGCCGCGACAAATCATGGATCCGCAGTGGGACAACAGCCAGCCGATCTACCGGCAACTCCGCGACCGGGTGGTGGCCATGATTCTCGAGGGCGTGCTCAAGGAAGGCGACCCGCTGCCCTCGGTGCGCAACGTCGCCGCGGACTTTCGTCTGAACCCGCTGACGGTGCTCAAGGGCTACCAGCAGCTGGTCGACGAGCAGCTGGTCGAAAAGCGCCGGGGCCTCGGCATGTACGTGAGTCTCGGCGCCCGCAAGGCGCTGATGAAGGACGAGCGGCAGCGCTTCCTCGAGGACGACTGGCCGAAGGTCTACGCGGCCATTCAGCGACTCGGACTCTCGAGCGAGGAGCTGCTCGAGGCCGGCAAGGCGGCACCCGCCGCGCCTTTTCCGGCGACGCCCGCTAAAAAAGGGGAGAGCGATGACAGCGGTAATTGAAGCGCGTGGCCTCACCAAATCCTACGGCGCCACGCGCGCGCTGGATGGCGTCAACTTCACCATCCAGCCCGGCCGGATCGTCGGCCTGATCGGCCCGAACGGCGCCGGCAAGACCTCCGCCCTCAAGGCGATCCTCGGACTCACGGCCTTCGACGGCGAGCTGCGCGTGCTCGGGCTCGATCCGCGCTCGCAGCGCGATGCGCTGATGCGCGACGTGTGCTTCATGGCGGATGTGGCCGTGCTGCCGCGCTGGCTGCGCGTCGCGCAGGCGCTCGATTACACCCAGCACGTGCACCCGCGCTTCGACCGCAGCGTTGCCGAGGGCTTCCTCGCCAAGACCGACATCAAGCGCACCAGCCGCGTCGGCCAGCTCTCCAAGGGCATGGTGACGCAGCTGCACCTGGCGCTGATCCTGGCGATCGACGCCAAGCTGCTGGTGCTCGATGAGCCGACGCTCGGGCTCGACCTGCTGTACCGCCGGCAGTTCTACGACACGCTGCTCAACGACTATTTCGACAAGGAGCGCACCATCCTCCTCACCACCCACCAGGTGGAAGAGGTGGAGCAGCTCTTCACCGATGTCATGTTCATCCGCCACGGACAGCTGACGCTCGATGCGCCCGTCGAGGAGCTCGGCGCGCGCTACCTGCAGCTCACGGTGAGCTCAGACCAGGCGGCGCGTGCACGCGAGCTGCACCCGTTCTACGAGCGCGAGGTGTTCGGCCGGGTGGCGCTGTTCTTCGAAGGCCGTACCGCGGCTGAGCTCGGCGCACTCGGGGAGCTGCGTACGCCCTCGATCGCGGATCTGTTCGTCGCCAAGATGCAGGGAGTCGCCGCGTCATGAGCGCCGCCTTCGCAGGCCCGGGCGCTCTCGGCAGCCGCGGCACCCGTCAGTCGCCGCGCGGCCGGCTGACACGCCGCAGCCGCTGGCTGCGCATCGCCCCCTGGGTGGCGCCGCTCCTTACCGCTTCACTCCTCGCCGCCTGCACTTACCTCATGTTCGCCAGCCACGGGGCCTTACTCATATGAACGCCAACGCCGCAGAACTCGCGCCCGAGCGCGCGCCGTCCGGCCGCGCCGGCACTCTCGAGAAGCTCACCTGGCTCGCGCGCCGCGAGCTCTGGGAGCACCGCTCGCTGTGGATCGCACCGCTCGTAGTCGAGGGGCTGCTGGCGCTGTGCCTGCTGTTCGGCCACATCGGCATGGACCTCCCGGACCAGATGCTGGGCGTGCAGCAGCGCGTGGCGATCTTCACCCTGGTGCAGTGGGCACTCGCGCAGCCGCTGTTCCTGGTGGCGGCGATCTGCGTCAGCTTCTATCTGCTCGATGCCCTGTACGCCGAGCGCAAGGACCGCAGCATTCTCTTCTGGAAATCACTGCCGGTGTCGGACGAGCTCACGGTCGGCTCCAAGTTCGCGGTCGCGGCGGTAGTCGTGCCGCTCGGGGTATTCGTGCTGGCGACGCTCGGCAACCTGGTGTTCGCGGCGATCCTGGCAGTGCGCGTCCCGGGGGCACTCAGCTGGAATACCTGGGAGTGGCTGCGGACCGAGGTCGTGCTGCTCCTCGGCGTGATCCTCGGCGTGCTGTGGTACGCGCCGATCGGCGCTGCGCTGCTGCTGTTCTCGGCCTGGATACGCAAGAGCCCGGTCCTGTGGGCGTCGCTCGTGCCGGTGGTGGCGCCGCTCATCGAGCGCATCGGGCTTGGCACCCACTACATCTGGGACTTCGAGCGCTACCGGACCGCCGGCATCTGGCACACGCTGGCGCTCGGCCACGAGCACGTGTTCGACTTCAAGCATCCGCAGGACCTGCGCCCGATCGGTGTCGCCCTCGACACCTTCAACATCCGCGGCGCCTTCACCGACATCGACCTGTGGCTGGGCGTGATCGCCGCCGCCGCGATGCTCTACGCCGCCGCGCGCATCCGCCGCTACCGCGACGACAGCTGAGTGCGAAAGTTCGAGCTCGCATTATTCATTAAAAACAGCGCTATGCCCTTTAATCGCGTCTCGATAGCGAGCAGCGGCAGCCCGTAGTCTGGCGCTTGGGGTAGGGGGCGCCCGCATTGCTGCAACAAATGCCGCGCGATCGCGCGGATCAGTCAGCACCAGCCTGGGTATGGTGGTCTGTCCCCTACTTGTCAGTGTGGCATCGGTGCTCATGACAATGGGCCCGTCTCCTTACCGAAGCTAGCTTATCATCGCGCTGCGGACGGGAGGCGCGGCGTGACCGACACACAAGCACAGGCCGTCGAGGTCCGGCGCACCGCCGCGGGACTCAAGCTCGCCCTGAAGGGCGAGTGGAGCGCGCGCGAGGTCGCAGGCCTCGAGGCCGCGCTCGCCGCCGTCGATGTGGCCGCGGCCCCCCGGCTCGAGATCGACACCGCCGACATCACGCGGCTCGACCTGTCGGGCGCCTGGGTGCTGCGCGCATTCCTCAAGCGCGCGCGGCGCGCCGGCACCGAGGTCGCCTTCGACGGGCCTGCGCCCGACCAGCTGCGGCTCGTCGACGAGACGCTGCGCGATGAGGCCGCAGGCACCGCCGCCGAGGCGGCGCCCGTGGCCGCCGGGGAGCCGGGCGAGCGGGCGCTGGTGGCGGTCGGTCGCTACGCGGTGCGCAGCTGGCACAACGCCGTGCAGGGCTTCGCGTTCCTCGGGCGCACCTGTGTCACCTTCGTGGAGAGCCTGGCGCGCCCGCGCCGGCTGCACCCCATCTCGATCGCCCGCCACGTGTACGACACCGGTATCACCGCCATGCCGATCGTCGCCCTGATCGCCTTCCTGATCAGCGTCATCATCGCCTACATGAGCGCCCAGCAGCTGCGCGGGCTCGGCGCCGACATCTATGTGGTGGACCTGGTGGCCATCGGCGTGCTGCGCGAGCTCGGGGTACTGCTCACCTCGATCATCGTCGCCGGACGCTCGGGCAGCGCCTTTGCCGCCGAGCTCGGCTCGATGCGCCTCAACGAGGAGGTGGATGCGCTCACCGCCAGCGGCGCCGACCCGTACGAGCTGCTGATCGTGCCGCGCGTGCTCGGACTGATGATCGCGCTGCCGCTGCTCACCATCATCGCCGATCTGATCGGGCTCACGGGCGGGGCGCTGTTGTGCCGTTATCTGCTCGACATGCCGCTCACGCAGTACGTCAACCGTGTCAACTACGCGATCTCGCCGACCACCTTCTGGGTGGGGCTCATCAAGGCACCGGTGTTCGCGCTGGTGATCGCCTTCGCCGGCTGCTATCGCGGCATGCTGGTGCGCGGCTCGGCGCGCGTGCTCGGGCACATGGTTACGGTCGCGGTGGTGCAGGCGATCTTCCTGGTGATCCTCGCCGACGCCCTGTTCGCGGTGCTGTTCATGAAGATGGACATCTGATGGTCCCGGAGGTTGAAGTGCGCGGGCTGGTGAACCGCTTCGGCACGCAGGTGGTGCACGACGGACTCGACATGAGCGTCGCGGCGGATGAGGTGTTCGGCATCGTCGGCGGCTCGGGCTCAGGCAAGTCGGTGCTGCTGCGAACCATCCTCGGCCTGCAGCGCCCGGCCGCCGGGAGCGTGCACATCGAGGGGAACGACATCACCCGCCTGAGCGAGGCGCAGCTGCGCCCGATCAAGGCGCGCTACGGCGTCGCCTTCCAGGAGGGAGCGCTGTACTCGGGCCTCACCGTGCTGCAGAACGTGCAGCTGCCCATGATCGAGCACCTGAGCCTGCCGACGGCAGACCTCGACGGGCTGGCGCTGCTCAAGATCCGCCTGGTCGGGCTGCCGGCGGATGCCGCCGGCAAGTACCCGGCGGAGCTCTCGGGCGGCATGGTGAAGCGCGCCGCGGTGGCGCGGGCACTGGCGCTCGATCCGCGGCTGCTGTTTCTCGACGAGCCGACCTCGGGGCTCGACCCGGTGAGCGCCGCCGCCTTCGACGATCTGCTGCTGTACCTGCACCAGCAGCTGAAGCTCACCGTGGTCATGATCACCCACGATCTGGACAGCATCTTCCGTACCTGCAATCGTGTCGGGGTGATCGTCGACAAGCGCATGGAATCGGACACGCTCGAGGCGATAGTCGAGCACCCGAATGCCTGGATCCAGGCCTATTTCCACGGCGAGCGGGCCCGCGCCCGCCTCGGAGCGAGCCATGGAGCGTGAGGCCAACTACGCCGCCGTCGGCGCGTTCGTGCTGCTGGTGGCGCTGCTCGGGGCGCTGTTCGTCTACTGGTATTCGGACACCAACGAGCACCGCGATTACCGGCGCTACGAGATCTATTTCACCGGCAGCGTCAGCGGCCTGGAGAAGGGCGGCGCGGTGCGCTATCTGGGCGTCGGCGTGGGGCGCGTGCAGGACATGCGCATCGACGAGCGCGACTCGAGCCGCGTCGAGGTGATCGTCGACATCGACGCGCGCACGCCGATCTCCGAGCACACCGTTGCCCAGCTGCAGCTGCAGGGGGTGACGGGGCTCCTGTACATCGACTTGAGCGAGGACCGCAGCGGCACGCGCCTCTCGCCGCAGGTGGCGATGATCAGGTACCCGGTGATCCGCTCGGCGCCGTCGCAATTCGACGTGTTGCTCGCCGGCCTGCCCGAGCTGGTGGCGGCGGCCGGCAACCTCGTGAGCCGCGCGACCAAGGTGCTGAGCGATCAGAACCTGGCGGCGGTCGCCTCCGCCCTCGGCAACCTCGACAAGGCGAGCGCCGGCCTGCCGCAGACCTTGCACGATCTCAACTCGCTGATCAGTGAGCTGCGCGGCGCGAGCGCGGAGCTTCAAGCCGCCGCGCACACCGCCCACGGCGTGCTCGAATCGGTCGCGCCCGACGTTCGCACCACTGCCGAGCGCATGACGACCATCGCCAACAACCTGAGCGATGCCACCCGGCAGCTCGATCAGGCGATCGCCGAGAACCGCCAGGACGTCCGCGCCTTCACCCACGAGGGCCTGCCGCAGATCGAGCGCTTCGTTGAGGAAGGACGCGCGGCGGCGCACGACATCCGTGAGCTCTCCAACAGCCTGCGGGAGAACCCGGCCCAGCTTCTGTACCAGCCGCCGGAGCGCGGCGTGGAGATCCCACGGTGAGAGTCGTGCGCAACAACACGCTGCTGTCGCCGTGCCTGCTGGCGCTCGCCGGCTGTACGAACCTGTTCCACTCGGATGCCAGGCCCGAGCAGACCTACGTGCTGCGCGCCCCCGCCGTGCGCGCCGCCGGGGCGCCACCGTCCGCCGCCACGGCGAGCGCGCTCGCAGAAACGTCCCAGGCGACCCTGCAGGTGGCGCACCCGAGCACCGCCCCCGGGCTCGACGGGCCGCACATCATGCTGGTGCAAGCCGATCACCGCATGAACTTCTACGTCGGCAGCCGCTGGCCGGCGCCGCTTCCGGACGTGGTCGAGGCGCTTGCGGTCGACACCCTGCGCGCGAGCGGCGCCTGGCAGTCGGTGGAGGGCTCCGGCAGCCCGTTTGCGTCGGAATACCTGCTGCAGATCTCAGTGCGGCGCTTCGAGGCCGATTACACGGGAGGGGGCGCTGCCCCCACGGTCACGGTGGTGCTCGACTGCACCCTCGGCGGACGCGGCGGGATGATCGCGAGCTTCGTGGCGCAGGGGAGTGCCGCCGCCTCGAGCGACCACATGACCGCGGTGGTCGCGGCCTTCGAGCAGGCGACCGATGCCGCTCTCGGCTCGCTCGCCGAGCAGACGGCCGCCGCCACGCGCGCCTTCGCGGAGCGCAGCCCCGCCCCACACTAAAGACGGCTTCTAGGCCAGGCGCGGCGCCGCCGCCACTGCCGCCACATCGGCCCGGCGCAGCAGATGCGCGAACGGCAGGGTTCCGCCGGCCTGGCGGGTGAGGAGCGCCAGGAGCTCGGCGGCCGTGCACGGCTCGCCGAACAGCCGCCCCTGGGCGTAGAGACAGGCGTTGTTGCGCAGGAACTCGAGCTGCGCGCGTGACTCGACCCCCTCGGCGATCACTTCCATGCCTAAGCTGCGTCCCATCTCGATGATGGTGCGCACGATGGTGGCATCACCCGCATCTTCGCTCGCATCGCGCACGAACGACTGGTCGATCTTGAGGGTACCGATCGGGAACTGCTGCAGCGCCGAGAGCGAGGAGTAGCCGGTGCCGAAGTCATCGATCGACAGGTGCAGGCCCATCGCATAGAGCTCATCGAGCAGGCGCACGGTGCGCTGCGCATCCGCCATCAGCGTGGTCTCGGTGATCTCCAGCTCGAACGCGGTCGGCGACACGCCGTGGCGGCGGAACACCGAGCGGCAGCGCAGGATGAAGCTCGCCTGGCGCAGCTGCTTCAGAGACAGATTGAGCGAGATGCGTCCCGGATCGCCGCCCTGGCTCTGCATGTGGCGGTAGTCCATGCACACGCGGTTCAGCACCCACTCGCCGATGTCGAGGATCAGGTTGGTCTCCTCGGCGAGCGGAATGAAGTGCGACGGCGGGATGTCGCCGTGGCCGGGCAGCCGCCAGCGCAGCAGCGCCTCCGCGCCGATGATGCGGCCGTTGCGCAGGTCCACCTTCGGCTGGTAGCGGATCTCGAGCTCGTCGCGCTCGAGTGCGCGGCGCAGCTTGCTCTTGAGCATCAGCCGCTCGACCGCCGCGGCATTCATCTCCGGCGAATAGAACGCGAAGGTGTTGCCGCCGTTCTGCTTGGAGTAGTACATGGCGGCATCGGCATTGCGGATCAGGTCGATGACGTTCTCGGCATCGCGCGGGCAGAAGGCGATGCCGACGCTGGCGGTGAGGAACACCTCCTGCTGATTGAGCTGAAACGGCCGGCCGACCTCGGTGAGGATGGCGCGCGCCAGGGTGGCGATCGGCCCGCGGTTGTCGGCGTCCGCCGGCAGCCCGTCGACGCACAGCGCGAACTCGTCCCCGGCGAGCCGTCCGACCACGGTCTCCTTCGGCACCGAGCGTGTCAGCCGCTCGGCCAGCACTTCCAGCATGCGGTCGCCGGCGCCGTGACCGAAGGTGTCGTTGACCTCCTTGAAGCGGTCCATGTCGAGGTACAGCACCGCAACCATCTGCCCGCTGCGCAGCGCGCGCGCGATGGTCTGCTGCAGCACGTGGTAGAACTGCATGCGGTTCGGGATCTTGGTGAGCGCGTCGTAACGGGCCAGATAGCGGATGCGGCGCTCGGCGCGCTTGCGATCGGTGATGTTGCGCGCGACGAAGATGTTGCCCTGGAACTGCGGGTCGTCGCTGGCGATCACCGAGCCGGTGAACGCTACCGGGATGGTCTGGCCGGCGCGCGTGCGCACCACGGTCTCGCGCGTCTCCTGCGCCGCCTGCAGCAGGTCGAAGCCGACGCGCTCGCGCTCCTCGAGGATGGCGACGATGCCGCGGCCGAGCAGCTCCGCCTCGCTGAAGCCGAGGAGCTTACAGGCCGCGGAATTGGCGAGCCGGATGACGCCGTCGGGCGAGGTGACGAACACCGCATCCGTCATGCTGTTGAGCACGCTGTACAGGTAGCTTTTGTTGACGGTGGAGTTGCGCAGCCGCCCGCGCATGCGCTCGAACGCCTGCTCGAGCCCGGCGAGCGCATCCGTCAGGCTCACCTCGACGGGGCGCGTGTAGTCGCCGTGGCCGATGCGCTCGGCGCTCTTGATGAGGGAGTCCACCGGGCGCTCGAGCTCGTGCACCGCACGCCAGGCGAACACCGCGGCGGCGAGCGCGCCGGCGGCGGCGAGGATCACCACCAGCCACCAGGTGAGGTAGGTGCGCGGCGCGCTCGCATCGCTAAGCCGGGCGGTCAGCGGTGCGGCCGGCATTGGAGCTGCCTGCATGAGCGAGAGGCGCAGCGTCGCCAGCGTCTCCGGAGTCACCGCGCCGGGAAAGCTCTCCGTGACGAGGCGCACCGGCACCGTGGCGGTCGCCACCTGCGTGCCGGCAAAGGCCGGGGCGCCGCGCACCCAGGAGTACAGCGTCCCGCCCGAGTGGTTCACCACCGAGATCGCGGCGACCGTGGCGTCGTCCATGAAGGGCTGCAGGCGGCGGGCGATGCCGGCGGTATCGCCGGCGCGCACCGCACCGGCGATCGAATCGGCCGCGTGGGCCGCGATGCTCTGCGCGCGCGCGCTGAGCTCGGGGGCGAGGCGCTCGCGCGTCGCCTGCTCGGCGAGCGTGCTCAAGGCGGCGGTATCGGCCGCGTGACGCCAGGCCAGGAGCCCGGCGACCGCGGCGGCGGCCAGCAGCGCAACCAGGAATGCGGCGCCCGCGTACCGGACTTTGAAGCTCGCGGCGGTCACTGTTTTGTCGTGCCTGCCCGCGCATGGGGCGCGGGGCAAGATCCCCTTTTTATCTGGGGATTCATCTTACCCGTCGCCAAGGTGTCGGCGCCAGAAAAGGCGCCGGATCAGTAGCTCGCCCAGACCTTCTTGATGTAGCCGAGCATCAGGCCGCGCATGGTCCCCATGGGATCCTCGACCGCGGCGAAGATCGGCGGCCGCCGGCGCAGCAGCTGCCAGCTCTCACTGCGCAGCACCTGTCGCAAAAACTCGACATTGCGCTCGATCGACTCGATGTAGGGGTTGCGGCCGCCGTAGAGAACCTCGAGGTGCTCGTAGGCCGCACCGAAGTCCCGGTCGAGGCGGTTGCGGCGCGTCTCCTCGATGAAGTCGGGAGTCTGGCGCAGCAGGTCGAGTCCCGAGGCGTACTTAACCTGGCGGTAGCCACCGGAGAAGGGCAGCGCGACGCCGCCGAGCACGAACTCGGCGTACAGGCGATCGCGGCACTTCTCGAGATAACAGCGGTCGGCGATCTGCGCGATCATGTCGGCGGTGCCGAGCAGGTGCCCGACGATGACGTCGCGCCGATCGCTCAGCCGCGACTCGATCTGCACAAACGGCACTTCGTAGCCGGTGAAATGGATGATCTCGCACGCCACCGGCACCCACTCGGTGAGGCCCACCGTCGGCAGGTACTCGGTGAGGAAACGCGCGCCGCGCGAGACGTGCACGCGGGTGAACTCCGCGCCGTTGCGCGATTCGCGCTCGTCCGTCCGGCGCAGGTAGCCGACGTCGTGGAAGAGTCCCGTGATCAGGCCGACGATGGCGCGCGTGCCGCCGAGGCGCGTCTCCTCGGGCTGCTGCCGCTCGTAGCCGACGATCAGCCGCGCGAGCGCCAGCGTTATGTCGAGCGAGTGCTGGCGGTCGTGGTAGACGGTGTCGACACCGTAAAAGCCGGGCACTTCGCCGGCGAACAGCCGCTCGAAGTGCTCGAAGGCGCGCTCCACCGGATCGAGCGACAGATCCGGGAACGTCGGCTGGTAGAGAGCCGTGACGGCGGCCAGCACGGCCTGCGGCGAGCTCACCTGCACCGTGTTGGTGACGTCGAAGTCGCTGCGCCGCGTGTTGGTCATTGTCAAATGGAGCTGCCGCGTATTAGGGATGATGTTGGCCCTCCCCGTCCGAGGCCTCAACAACCAGTGATCCAACGCACAGTCTAGTTAGATGTTGCGATCGGCGGCCGCGACGCGGCGCACATTTCGCCGAGGCTGAACGCCGGGCGTACTGCGGGTCTGAAACATAATGCAGATCAATGGGTTACTGACTCATCGGCCGTTGTAAAGTCGGCGATCACGGGGGTGTGATCGGACGGGCGCTCGGCGCGACGCGGCTCGCGGTCGATAACGCAGGCGGTGCAGGCGGCGGCGAGCGTGCTGTCGGCGAGCAGCAGATCGATCCGCAGGCCGTGATTGCGCCTGAACGCCAGCATGCGGTAGTCCCACCAGCTGTAACTCCTGTCGGGCTGCTCGAAGCGGCGGAACACGTCCACCAGACCTAAGTCGAGGAGCCCGCGGAGCGAGCGCCGCTCCGGCTCGCTCACGTGCACCGAGCCCGCCCAGGCTGCCGGGTCGTGGACGTCGCGATCCTCGGGCGCGATGTTGAAATCCCCGAGCACCACCAGGCGCTCAGGTCCGCCGAGCTCGCCGCGCAGCCACGCGGTGAGCGCCGCCAGCCAGCGCAGCTTGTAGTGGTACTTGTCGGAGTCCACCGTCTGGCCGTTGGGCACATAGAGGTTGACGACCCGCAGTCCCGCGGTGGTCGCTGCGAGCACGCGGCGCGCCGGATCCTCGAACGCCGGGATGTCGGTGACGACCGCGGTGAGTGGCCAGCGCGACAGGAGCGCCACGCCGTTGTAGGTCTTCTGGCCGCTCGCCTCAACCTGGTAGCCGAGCGCCTCGAGCTCGGCGCGCGGAAAGTCCGCATCGATGAGCTTGGTCTCCTGCAGCGCCAGCACGTCCACGGGATTGCGTGTCAGCCACTCGGTGAGCAGCGGCAGCCGCACCCGCAGCGAGTTGACGTTCCAGGTCGCGATGCGCACGCGCGCGCCTCAGTAGATGCGCAGCCCGCCGTACTTGCGGCGGATGCGCCGGTCGAGCACGCGCCAGCCGAGCACGAAGCCACCTGCCAGCGCCAGCAGCGCCGCGCCCACGAGCCACTCCCAGGCGCTGCGCACCGGCTCGGACAGCGCGCCGCCTTCCTCCGCCGCCGGCTGCGCCGCCGCGGCGCGCTCGGCGTCGAGCTCGGATTGCAGCCGGTTCACTTCAGCGCGCAGCGTCGCGAGCTCCCCATCGCGCTCGAGTGCGGCAAGTGGCTGCCCCTGCGGCGCGCCGGCGGGTGCGGGATGGCGGCGCGGGGTGCGCTCGCATGCGACGGGGCCGGGGCCGCCGGCTCGCGCGGCTCGGCCGGCGGCGGCGTGGGCGTCTCGGTCGGCGCGGGCGCCTCGGTCGGCGCGCCGGGTGCAGCCGCCGCGGCGGGCTCGGGGGTCTGCGAAGCCGGAGGGGGAGCGGTGTCGGGGGGAGTCTGCGCGTAGCCCGACAGTGCGCCGAGCAGAGTGAGCGCTAAAGCGGCGCGCCTCAAGCGGCCAGCCCGCCCGCGGGCAGAATTCCGTGCTGCTTGAGGAGCAGTCGCACATCCGGCGTACGGCCGCGAAACGCGACGAAGGCCTCGAGCGCATCGCAGCTGCCGCCGCGCGACAGGATCGCATCGAGGAAGCGCTGCGCCGTGCCGCGATCGAACACGCCGCTCTCCTCGAAGGCCGCGAAGGCATCGGCGGCCAGCACCTCGGCCCACTTGTAGCTGTAGTAACCGGCCGCATAGCCGCCGGCGAAGATGTGGCCGAAGCTGTGGGGAAAGCGGTTCCACTCCGGCACCGGCACCACCGCCACCTCGCGGCGCACCTCGGCGAGGATCTCGAGCACGCGCCCGCCGCGCTCCGGCGTGTACTCGGCGTGCATGCGGAAATCGAACAGTGCGAACTCCAGCTGCCGCATCATCGACAGTCCCGCATGGAAGCTGCGCGTGGCGATGAGCCGCGACTGCATCGCCTCGGGGAGAGCTGCGCCGCTCTCGAAGTGGCTGGAGATGCGCCTGAGTACCTCCGGGTGCCACGCATAGTTCTCGAGGAACTGGCTCGGCAGCTCGACCGCGTCCCAGGCGACGCCGTTGCAGCCGGCGATACTCGGATAGTCGACGCGCGTCAGCAGGTGGTGCAGCGCATGCCCGAACTCGTGGAACAGCGTCACCACGTCGTCGTGGGTGAGGAGCGCCGGTCGCCCGGGAGCGGGGGCGAGGAAGTTGCACACCAGATAGGCGACCGGAAGCGCCGCGCCCGAGGCGAGGCGCTTGCGGCCGACGCACTCGTCCATCCAGGCGCCGCTGCGCTTGTTGGGGCGCGCGTAAGCGTCGAGGTAGAAGCCGCCGGCCGACTGACCGGTGGCGCTCACGATGTCGAAGAAACGCACGTCCTCGTGCCAGGCCGCGACCCCCTGACGCTCGCGGATGCGCACGCCGAACAGGCGCTCCGCGACCTCGAACAGCCCGGCGAGCACCCGCGGCAGCGGGAAGTAGGGCCGCAGCTCCTCCTGCGATACCGCGTAGCGCGAGCGCTGCAGCCGCTCGGCGTGGAAGCCCACGTCCCAGGCGGCGAGGCGCCGGCCGGCAAACTCCTCCAGCTCGGCGAATTCCGCCTGCGCCGCAGGGCGTGCCGCCCGTGCCAGCTGGTGCAGGAAGGCGAGCACCTCGGGGACGCTGCGCGCCATGCGCGTGGCGAGCGCGTAGTCGGCGTAGTTTGCGAACTCGAGCAGGCGCGCCGCCTCGTGGCGGCGGCTGAGGATGTCCTCGATGACGGGCGAATTGTTCCAGCGTCCGGCGTTCGGTCCGCAGTCGGAGGCCCGCGTGGTCCAGGCCTCATAGAAGGCACGGCGGAGGGATGCCGATTCGGCATCGGTCACCACCGCGACGTAGGTCGGCTGATCGAGGGTGAGGATCCAGCCCGGGGCGTCGCGCTCGTAGGCGCGGCGCCGCGCCTGCTCGATCAGCATCTCGTTGAGGCCGCGCAGCTCATCCCCATTCGTGACCGCGAGACTCCACGCATGGGTGGCATCCAGCACGTTCTCCTCGAAGCGCGCCTGCAGCTGCGAGAGCTCCAGCATCACGATCTTGAAGCGCTCCTTGCGGGCGGCGGGCAGGCCCACCCCGGCGAGGCGGAAGTCGCGCACCGCGTGCTCGATCACGCGGCGCTGCTCCGGCGCGAGCAGCTGCGCGTCGCGCTCGGCGATGGTGCGATAGGCGCGGAACAGCGGCTCGCTCTGCGTGAGGTCGGTGCGATAGGCCGACAGCAGCGGCAGGCAGGCGTTGTACCCGGCGCGCAGCGCATCCGAGTTCACCACCGCGTTCAGATGGCTCACCGGCGACCAGGCGCGCTGCACGCCGTGCTGCAGCTCCTCGAGCGGCTCGACGAAGGTGGCGAAGGTCGGCTGGCTCAGGGAGGCGAGCTCATCGAGGCGCGCGCGGTTGCGGTTGAGGATCTCGCGGACCGCCGGCTCGACGTGCTCGGGACGGATCTGCACGAACCGCGGCAGCGGATCGTCGCCGAGCAGGGGGTTGTCCATGGGGCTCATTGTAGCCGCGCATTGTAGCCGGCCTACGCCGGGGCGCGAGTTCGAGCCGCACCGGTGCACAGGCGCCTCGGCTAACATGGCCGCCATGAGCGAGTCATTCGACCTGGTGGTGATCGGCGGCGGCAGCGGCGGACTCGCGGCGGCACAGCGGGCGGCCGAATACGGCGCGCGTGCCGTGCTCATCGAGTCCGGGCGCCTCGGCGGCACCTGCGTGAACGTCGGCTGCGTGCCGAAGAAGATCATGTGGAACGCCGCGGACTTAGGCTCCGCGCTGCACGATGCGCGCGACTACGGCTTCGCCCTCGGGGAGGCCGGCCACGAGTGGCCGGCCCTGAAGCACAAGCGCGAGGTGTACATCGCGCGCCTGAGCGACCTCTACGCCGCCAATCTCGCCAAGCGCGACGTGACCCTGATCCGCGGCCGTGCGGCGTTCACCGACGCGCACACCGTGAGCGCCGCGGGGCGCACGCTCACCGCCCCGCATATCATCATCGCGACCGGCGGCCGGCCGCAGCTGCCCGACATTCCGGGCGCGCCGCTCGGCATCACCTCGGACGGCTTCTTCGAGCTCGCCTCACTCCCCAAGCGCGTCGCCGTGGTGGGCGCCGGCTACATCGCGGTCGAGCTGAGCGGCATCTTTGCCGGTCTCGGGGCTGAGACCTCGCTCGCGCTGCGCACCGCGACGGTGCTGCGCAGCTTCGATCCCATGATCGGGGAGACGACGCTCGCGATGCTGCGTGCTGCCGGGGTCACGGTCGTGAGCGGTGCGCTCCCTAAGGCACTGGCGCGCGGCGGCGACGGCACGCTCACGCTCAATCTCGCCGATGAGCGCGCGCTCGGACCCTTCGACTGCGTGCTGTGGGCGGTCGGCCGTCAGCCCGTAACCGTGGACTTCGGCCTCGAGCACACGGGAGTGACGCTCGATCCGGCCGGCTTCATCGCCACCGACATCTACCAGGCGTCTCGGGCTCCCGGGATCTACGCGATCGGCGATGTCGCCGGGCGCGCGCAGCTCACGCCGGTCGCGATCGCCGCCGGCCGGCGCCTGTCAGAGCGGCTGTTCGGCGGTCACGCGGGGCGGCATCTCGATTACGAGAACATCCCCACGGTCATCTTCGGGCGCCCGCCGATCGGCACGGTCGGCCTCACCGAGCCGGCGGCACGCGCGCGCTACGGGCACGATGCCGTGCAGACCTTCCGCTCGAGCTTCGTGTCGCTCTATCACGCGGTGACGCGGGAGAAGCCGCACACGGAGATGAAGCTCGTCACGGTCGGCGGTGAGCAGCGCATCGTCGGCGTGCACGTCGTGGGCGCCGGGGCGGACGAGATGCTGCAGGGCTTCGCGGTGGCGGTGCGCATGGGCGCCACCAAGCGCGACTTCGACGACACGGTGGCGATCCACCCGACCAGCGCCGAGGAGCTCGTCACCATGCGGTAGGCGGCCGCTTGCCGCCGCCGCACCCTCTACAGGCTCGCAGCCCGCTCGCGCAGCGCCGCCAGCACCTTACCCGTAGCGGGGCGGATGCCGCGCCACAGGCGGAAGGATTCCGCCGCCTGCTCCACCAGCATGCCCCAGCCCTGCAGCGCCTGCGCGCAGCCGCGCGAGCGCGCCCAGTCGACGAATGCCATCGCGGTGCGGCCGTAGGCGAGGTCGTAGCACACGGTGCCGGGGCCGATGGCGCCCGGGGGCAGGGGCGGGATCTCGCCCGACAGGCTCGCGGAGGTGGTGTTGATCACGAGATCGAAGGGCTGGTCGCCGACGTCCTCGAAGCCCACGCCCTGCGTGACACCGAGGTCGGTGAACGCGGCGGCGAGCGCCTGAGCGCGCTCGGGCGTGCGGTTGGCGATCACCACCGAGGTGGGCGAGAGGCCGAGGAGCGGTGCCAGCACTCCGCGGGTGGCGCCGCCGGCGCCGATGACCAGGATCCGCCGATTGGTGACTACCAGCCCTAAGTTATCGCACAGATCGCGCACCAGGCCCGCGCCGTCGGTGTTGTCGCCGAGGATCGTGCCGTCATCACGCAGTGCCAGCGTATTGACGGCGGCGGCATGCGCCGCGCGCGAGGTGAGCTCGTTGGCGGCTTCGACCGCGACGATCTTGTGCGGGAGCGTGACGTTGAGTCCACGGCCGCCGCGATCGAAGAAGCCGGCCACGAAGCCGGCGAACTCGCCCGGTGACACGTCGTAGAGGCGGTAACTCATCGCCTGCCCGGTGTCGCGAGCGAACAGGCCGTGAATGAAGGGTGAGAGGCTGTGGCCGACCGGGTGCCCGACGACGCCGTACGGATCGGGTGCTGCGCTCATTTAACCTATTGTGACAGCATCCTGACGTCCGTGCCTCCCGAGCCGCCGGCACCGAGCGCCGCGGCCAGCTCCGGCAGCCACTCGCGCATGCGTTCCGCGATCAGCCAGGGCGGATTCACGATGAGAACACCTGAGCCGTTGAGCGACACGCGTGAGTCCCGCGGATAGAGCCACAGCTCGCTCACCAGCGTCGGCACCAGCACCTCGCGCGACCAGTCCGCGTGCCAGGCCGCCGTGACGCGCCGCTCCTTGATGGGATACCAGACGGCGAACACCCCGGTCGCAAAACGTCGCAGGCCGTCCTGCACCGCCGCCGCGACCCGCGGAAACTCCTCCTGTGTCTCCTCGTAGGGCGGATCGATGAACAGCAGCGCACGGCGCTCCGGCGGCGGCAGCGCCGCGCGCAGCAGTTTCAGTCCATCGCCGCGCTCGACGCGCAGGCGCGCTTGCGCGGACTGCGGCGCGAGCGCTTCGAGCGCCGCGCTGAGCGAGTGCGCCTCGGCACCCTGCAGCTCGACGAATACGCCCCGGTCCTGCGCGCGCAGCACCGCCGCTGCGAGCAGCGGGGAGCCGGGATAAAGCTGCGGACTTGCGCGCGCCGCCCGCAGCCGTGCGAGGAGCGCCGAGTAGTGGCGTAGCTCCTCGGCGCGGTGCTCGTGCCCGAGGAAGCGCCCGATGCCGCCCGCCGCTTCCGCCGCGCCGCTCACCTCGCCGCCGGCGGCCGCGAGCTCATAGCTGCCGCGGCCCGCGTGACTGTCGAAGTAGAGGAAGCCCTTGTCTTTCCTCTGCAGCGAGGTGAGCAGCGCCAGCAGCGCCACGTGTTTGTGCACGTCGGCGAAGTTACCCGCGTGGTAGCTGTGGCGGTATTTCACAGGCGCCGCCAGTATATAGAGAGCGCAGTGGCTCGATTTCCCGGAGACGGCCGATGGCGGCGTCGGAGTTGCTACCGGAGGACGCACCAGGCGTACCGCAGCCCGATGCCGATCCAATGATCGGCGAGCCGCTCAAGGACATCTCGAAGGCGGCGCCTGACCTGCGGCCGCTTTGGGGCGCGATCGCCAAAGTGCCGATGCTGGCGATCCGCGGCGAGCAGTCGGACATCCTCAGCGCTGCGACGCTTGCGCGCATGCAGCGCGAGAAGCCCGATCTCGCCACGCTCACGGTCGCCAACCGCGGCCACGTGCCGCTGCTCGATGAGCCGGAGTGCGTGAAGGCGATCGATGAGTTTCTGGCGGCGCTCGGGGCCGGTGGCTGAAGCAAACCATCTGCCAAGATCACGAGCGCGCTCAAACGGGCCGTGCTTTTGCGACATCTGGCCGTCACAGTCCCGTAACATTGTGCTTTAATTGCTGCACGGCAACTCAGTGCTCCGACCCAATCGCGTGGCGGTGCGGGAGCCGAGCTGTGTGGGGGGATCAATTACGTCATGGAATGTAACCCCAACCGCCGGGAGTTAGCCCGCTGCTCATGAGGCTGTGGTGTGACGGATAACGCCGGTTCGAGGGATCGATCCCGCAGGGTCGCAATCGTCGCGACCTCCTTCAGGATGCCGGGCACCACGCCGGCGCGATTCTGGGACGATCTTCTCGCGGGTCGGGATCTGGTCACCGAAGTCGACCCGAGCCGCTGGGCGACCGGACCGTACCTGCATCCCAACAAGGCTCACCCGGGATCCAGCTATACCTTCGCCGCCGGCTCGATCGGCGACGTTTCGGGCTTCGACGCCGGATTCTTCGGAATCTCCCCGCGCGAAGCCGCCCTGATGGATCCCCAGCAGCGGCTGCTTCTCGAGATGAGCTGGGAGGCATTCGAGAACGCCAACGTACGCCCTTCGACGCTGCGCGGCAGCGACTGCGGCGTGTACATCGGCATCTCGACTTCCGATTACTCCTGGCGTTTGGCAGACGACCTGGCTGCGATCGACACCTCGTTCGCCACCGGCAACACCGCCAGCATCGCCGCCAACCGCCTCTCCTACTTTTACGACCTGCACGGTCCGAGCATGGCGATCGACACGGCCTGCTCGTCCGCGCTGGTCGCCTTCCATCAGGCGTGGCGCGCGGTCGCCGCCGGTGAGATCTCCCAGGCCATCGCGGGCGCGGTCAGTCTGCATCTGCACCCGCTCGGATTCGTATCCTTCTCCAAGGCGAGCATGTTGTCGCGGCAGGGGCGCTGCAGGGCGTTCGACGCCGCGGCCGACGGCTATGTGCGCTCCGAGGGCGGCGGGATCTTCTTCCTCAAGGATCTCGACCAGGCGCTCGCCGACGGCAACCCCGTACTGGCGGTGATCGCGCAGTCGGTGGTCAACACCGACGGACGCAAGTCGGGCCTTACGGTGCCGAGCTCGGCGGCACAGGCCGCGCTGCTCACCGAGGCCTACCGCCGCGCCGGAATCTCGCCCATCGAGGTCGACTACATCGAGACCCACGGGACCGGCACCGCGGTCGGCGATCCCATCGAGACACGTGCGCTGAGCGAGGCGCTCGCCCGGCATCGGCCCAAGAACCGGCCGCTGCCGATCGGGTCGGTGAAGAGCAACGTCGGCCATCTGGAGGCGGCCGCCGGAGTTGCGGGCCTGGTGAAGGCGCTGCATTGCATCCGCCACCGTGCCGTTCCCGCGCACATTGGCATGGAGACGCCCAGTCCGCACATCCCGTTCGCTGAGTGGAATCTCGAGGTGCCGATCGCCACCCGGCCGTTGCGCGACAGCGGGCGGATTATCGTCGGCGTCAATTCGTTCGGCTTCGGCGGCGCGAACGCCCACGTCATCCTCGAGAGTCATGAGGATCAGGCGCCCTCGACCGCCACGCTCGCCGTTGGCAACGCACTGCCGATCCTGGTGTCGGCGCGTGATGCAGCAGCGCTCAGGACGGCGGCGCGAGAGCTCGCCCAGCTCCTCGCCGGCCAGCCCCGCAGCGCCCTCTACGACATCGCCTACCAGTCGGTTTTTGGTCGCGACATTCATGCACATCGCGCGGTGCTGTTCGCACGGAGCACGGAGAGCGCCGCCGAGAGCCTGACGGCGTTCGCACTCGAGCAACCGGTTCGCTCATCTGTGGAGAGCGGCACGCTGCTCGAGGCTCCGTTGGGCGCCGCGTTCATCTACTCCGGCAACGGCGCGCAGTGGGCCGGGATGGGGCGGGCGCTGCTCGCGGATCCCACGTTCAAGTCGGCGGTGCGCGAGGTCGACGAGCTGTTCTCGCGCTACGCGCCGCTGTCACTCGAGGATGAGCTGGCGACCGAGCACGGTGAGGGTCGCTACGAGCGCACCGAGATCGCGCAGCCGGCGCTGTTCGCCTGGCAGGTCGGCGTCACCGCGATGCTGCGCCAGCGCGGTCTCGCGCCGGTCGCCGTTGCGGGGCACAGCGTCGGAGAGGTGGCGGCTGCCTGGGCTTCGGGCTCGCTGTCGCTGGCCGCTGCCGTGAGCGTCATCTATCACCGCAGCTCGCTCCAGGGAAGGACCAAGGGCTTCGGCAGCATGACCGCGGTCGCGGTGAGCGAGGCGCGGGCGCACGAGATTCTCGAGTCGCTCGAGCTCGGCGGGAGGCTAGCGGTCGCAGGCGTCAACAGCGGCCGCGGCGTGACCATCGCCGGACCGCGCTTCGACCTCGAGCAGCTGGAGCGGGTGCTCGTGGCGCAGGGCGTAATTCACAAACGGCTCGAGCTCGATTACGCGTTTCACAGTCCGGCGATGGACGTACTCAGCGCCGACCTGCACCGCGCGCTCGCGCACCTCGAGCCGGAGGACTCGGCGATCCCGTTCTACTCCACGGTGACGGGCGAGCGGCTGTCGGGGAAATCGCTCGATGCCGACTACTGGTGGCACAACGTCCGCGCCCCGGTGCAGTTCGAGCGTGTCGTGTGCGGCATGGCGGGCGCGGGCATCAGCATCTACCTCGAGATCGGCCCGCACACCGCGCTCCGTCGCTACCTCCTGGACTGCCTCGAGGACGCCGGGGTTGCCGGGCGGGTCATCAGTACCGGCTCGCGCGGCGATGACAGTGTGGAGCGGATCCATTCGGCCGCGAGCCAGGCGCTGATCGCAGGCGCACAAATGGAGTGGGAGCGGCTGTTCCCGTGGCGCGGCCGGAACGTGGAGCTTCCCAACTACCCGTGGCAGCGGCAACGCCACTGGCATGCAACCACGTCCGACTCGCTCGGGTTGCTGGACCGCAGAACCGAGCACCCGCTGCTCGGATATCCGCTGCAGCGGGGCGAGCCCGCCTGGGAAGTCACGCTCGATACGCTGCGCGTGCCGTTCCTGGCCGATCACGTCATCGGCGAGTCGACGGTGTTTCCGGGCTCCGGTTTTGCGGAGCTGGCACTGGCGATGGCCGCCTGCTGGCAGCGCGGCGAGACGCTCCATGAGGTCGAGGACCTGGAGATCCGCGCGCCGCTGCTGCTCGCGGCGGCCCCGAGCCGGACGGTGCGCTGCGCTCTCGATCCGCGTGACGGTCAGTTCTCGGTTCGATCGCGCGAACAGCTGAGCGAGGATGGCTGGACGGAGCACGCCGTCGGCCGGCTGCTCGCAAAGCCGACCGACCTCAGGCTGAGCCGCCTGCGTTGCACGCTGCCGTCGCGCGCTGCAGATTTCACGGCGCGCAGCCACGCGGACGCGACCGGCGCGGTCGGCCTGGCCTACGGGCCCGCTTTCCAGACAATCAGCCAGGGCTGGATTGAGGGGGAGTCGGCGCTGGCGGCGCTCTCCGTGCCGGAGTCGCTGCAGGCGGATCTCGCGCACTACCTGTTGCATCCTGCGCTGCTCGACTGCGCGTTCCAGCTCATCCTCGAGCTGCTCGCGCCGCATGCCGCGAGTTATACGGGATTCACCTTCGTGCCGGTCCGGGTCGGGCGCCTCTCCTGCCGCGGCGCCGCTGGGCCGGCGCGCTATGCGCGGGCACAGCTGCTGACGCGCGGTCCACACTCCGTCTCGGCGCGCTTCGAGATCTTCGATGAGGGCCTGCAGCCGGTGGCGCTGCTCGAGGACGTGCGCTTCCAGAGCATCCGCACCCAGCGGCAGGTCGCGGAGCAGGTCCGCTATCTGCACTACGCGGCCGTGCCGCGACCGCTGCCCGAGGCGGCGCAAGCCGCCGCGGCGAGCCGCTTCCCGGAGCTCGCGCCTGCGCTTGAGAAATGCTGTGACGATCGCGGCGTGCGGCGCGCTGTGAGCCAATACGCCACCGAGGTCGAGCCGCTGCTGAGCGAGCTGTGTGACCGCTTCGTGCGCGAAGCGCTCGGACGGGGCATCGATCCGGTCGTGGACGAGGCACGGCCATTTCACGCGCACCTGCTCGCGCGCGCGGACGGATTGCTGGATGAGGAGCAGCCGCCGCCGGGCTCGGCACAGGACATCTGGAACAGCCTGATCAGCGACTACCCGGACTACTTCCACATCATCCATGCGGTGGGGTGCGTGGGACTGCACCTGCCTGCGCTGCTGCGCGGTGAGCGCAGTCTCGCCGCGGTTCACCCGGAGAAGAACCCCGGGGCGGCGTTTCTGCGTGAGGTCCTCGGCGCGAATCTCAGATCGCTCCTCGGCGCCGCGATCCAGGAGCAGATCCACGCTGCGCTCACCGGGCTCCCCGAGGGGCGGCGGCTCAGGATCGTCGAGATCAGCAGCGGCGGCCCGGCGCTGGGGGGCGAGATCTGCCGCGCCATCGACTTCGACCGCGCGGATTACCGCTTCCTGAGCGACGACGAGTCAGGCCGTGACGAGGCGCTGCGCCTGCGGGAGCGACATCCGGCCGTTCAGGTTGCGGCGCTCACGAGCGAGGCTCTGGCGCCCGATGCCGACCTGGCAATCGTCTGGCTCGACGGCGCGGACCTGCGCGATGCGTTGCGCGCACTCGAGTGCGCGCGGGCTCAGCTGCAAGCTGGCGGCTGCCTCTTGATCATCGGACAACACGCGGCCCGCTGGCTCGACTTCGTGTTCGGACGCGATCCCGCCTGGTGGAACGACGCGGACGACCTCAGCCGATCGCAGCGGGGCGATCCTCCCGGCTTCTGGATGGCGCGAGTGCAGGGCGCGGGGTTCTCCGTGCAGGGGCGGTATTGGCACGGCGAGCCGCTCGATTCGGGGCCGTTCCTACTGCTCGCCATGCGCACCCTCGAGGTCGAGAGCCCGGTGGTGCGGGCGGCAGCGAGCGCGCGGCAATGGCTGGTGCTGGCGGACGGCGCGGGCTACGCGGCGCAACTGAGCGCCCGGCTGTGCGCGCGCCTCGAGGAGCAGGGGGCCGCCGTCACACAGGCAGCGGTCGCGCACCCGGGGGACATCGCCACAGTCCTGCAAGGCGCGGCCGGAGAGCAGGCGCGCCTGCCCGACGGCATCATCTATCTGAACGGGATCGATACTTTGCGCGGCGCTGTGGATGCGGAAGTGCTGCTCGACGCACAGGTGGAGCACTGCGCGGCCGCCGCCGCCATCGCGCGTGCGTGCGAGAGCTCGCATCTGCCCACGCTGTGCTGCTTCGTCACCGCGGATTCGGCGACTTACCTCCTGCCGGGACGCCACGCCAGCGGCGCGCCCGGCGGCGCGGCGCTCTTCGGCTTCGTGCGCACACTGATGAACGAGGCCGGCAACTGTCGCGTGCGCCTGATCGATCTCGAGACGGCGACCGCCGATATCGACGCAACAGCGCGCGCGCTGGCCCGCGAGCTGCAATCGGGGTCGGACGAACAGGAGGTGATCCTCACGCACCGCGGCGAGCGCTACGCCCCGCGACTGCGGCTGTGCGGCGTGCCGGCGCCCGACGGGGGAGCGCCCGCCGTCGGGCAGCAAGCCACACGGCTCGGATTCTCCGTTCCCGGACAGCTGCGCAACCTCCGCTGGATGACTGGCCCGCGCTGCGAGCCCGGCGACGGCGAGCTCGAGGTCGCCGTGAAGGCGACCGGGGTCAACTTCCGCGACATCATGTACGCGCTGGGACTGCTGTCAGACGAGGCCGTGGAGGGTGGCTTTGCGGGCCCGAGCCTGGGGCTGGAGTTCGCCGGGGTCGTGAGCCGCGTCGGCAGCAACTGCGACCGGATCGCGCCCGGCGATGCGGTGCTCGGCTTCGCGCCCTCGAGCTTCGGCGACTACATGGTCACGCGCGCCGCTGCCGTGGCGCCGATTCCCGCGGGACTTTCCTTCGAGGCGGCCGCCACCCTGCCGAGCGCCTTCTTCACCGCGTACTACGCGCTACACCATCTCGCGCGGCTGCGCGAGGGTGAGAGGGTACTGATCCATGGCGCCTGCGGCGGGGTGGGCCTCGCTGCGATCCAGATCGCGCGCTGGTGCGGCGCGGAAGTCTTCGCCACGGCCGGAACCGATGCCAAGCGGGACTTCCTGCGCCTGCTCGGCGTCGAGCACATATTCGATTCACGGAGCCTGGAGTTTGCCGACCAGATCCTCGAGCAGACCGCCGGGCAGGGGGTCGATGTGGTGCTCAACTCCCTGGCGGGCGAGGCGATCAACCGCAATCTGCGCATCCTCAAGCCCTTCGGACGGTTTCTCGAGCTCGGCAAGCGCGACTTCTACGAGAACACGCACATCGGCTTACGCCCGTTCCGCAACAATCTCACCTACTTCGGTATCGACGCCGACCAGCTGATGGCGAATGAGCCTGCACTGGCACAGCGCCTGTTCGCCGAGCTCCTGGCCCTGTTTAGCGACGGGGTGCTGCGACCGCTTCCCCACCGGGACTTCGACGTGGAAAACGTAGTCGACGCATTCCGCTACATGCAGCAGTCGCGCCACATCGGCAAGCTGGTGGTGACCTACCGCGAGCGTTTCGGGAATGCTCCGGCAGCCGGCGCCAGCCCGGGCGCGCGTCTGCAGCTCGCTTCGAATGCAACCTGGCTGGTCACAGGAGGCCTGAGCGGATTCGGGCTGCGAACTGCCGAATGGCTGGCGGAGCGGGGCGTGCGCAATCTGGTGCTCGTCGGCCGCCGCGGCCCTGAGGCGCTCGAGACGCGCACCGCACTCGCGCGGCTCGAGCGACAGGGGGTACGGGTGCTGGCGCGTGCCCGCGATGTTACCGAGCGCGCGGCGCTCGAGTCGCTCCTCGAAGAGATCGCCCGCGAGCTGCCGCCGCTGTGCGGCGTGGTGCATGCGGCGATGGTGGTCGATGACGGCCTGATCCGCGACATGAGCGCTGAGCAGATCCGGCGGGTGCTGGCGCCGAAGATAGCGGGGGCCTATCTGCTCGATGAGCTGACGCGCCACCTGCCGATCGAATATTTCGTGCTGTACTCATCGGCCACCTCGCTCCTCGGCAATCCGGGCCAGGGCAACTACGTGGCGGCCAACAGCGCGCTCGCGACTCTCGCGCGCGCACGGCGCGCACAGGGGCTGCCCGCCACCTGCATTCACTGGGGAGCCATCGGCGACGTCGGCTTCCTGGCACGCAACCAGAAGCTCAAGGAGGCGCTGCAGAGCCGCATGGGCGGCGCGGCGCTGGCATCGGCAACCGCGCTGGCGGCACTCGAGGCGATGCTGCTGGCGAATTCCAGCGACCTCGGTGTTCTCGACTTTCAATGGAGCGCTCTCAACCGCTCGCTGCCGAGCGCGGGGTCGCCGAAATTCAGCGAGCTCGCACGCGAAGGCGGCGGCGACGTAGCCCAGGAGGATGGTGGCCTCGACTGGTGGCAGCTGATGGCGGAGCTCCCGCCTGAGGAGTTCGACAAGAGACTGATCGAGCTGCTGAAGGTCGAGATCGGCGAGATCCTGCGCACCGGCGCCGATAAGATCGATGCGAGCCTGTCGCTGCAGGAGATGGGTCTCGATTCACTCATGGGCGTGGAGTTATCGGTCGCTCTCGAGAGCCGCTTCGGAGTGCGGCCGCCGGTGCTGTTGCTGAGCGACACGCCGACCGTCTCCAAGATGGCGGCATGGTTGAGCGCCCAGCTGCGCGGCGGCACGCACGAGGGCGTTCAGGAGGAAGCGCGCGCCCAGGTCGAGAAGGTGGTGAGTCAGCACGGGGGCGAGCTGCCGGCGGAGGAGCTCGAGCGGCTCGCCGCGCAGCTGCTCACGGGCGCGACCGCGAGCCGCAGGATGATCAATTAGCATGCAGCGCAAGAGCTCACCCGGCCTCAGCGCGCAGATGAAGGAAGACCTGATTCAGCGCGGCCTCGAGACCCGCGTTCGCTCTGCCCGGGACGCCGCGGGCGCGGCGGTGAGGCGCAATGCGCCCGACGCTGCGGCGTCCGACCGCTATTGCCGCTTCGATCTGCACCCGGGGTACCAGCAGCTGCGCATCATCGCCGACGGCGCCGCGCAGCTCGGCATCGCGAGTCCCTTCTTCAAGGCGCACGAGGGAATCGCCGGCGCCCGCACGCGCATAGCCGGCCGCGAATATCTCAACTTCTCCAGCTACAACTACCTCGGACTCAACGGCCACCCGGCGGTGGCGGCGGCGGCCAAGGCCGCGATCGATCGATACGGGACCTCAGTCTCCGCGAGCCGCGCGGTCTCGGGCGAGCGCCCCGTGCACCGTGAGCTGGAGCAGGCGCTCGCGCGGGTCTACGGCACCGATGCTGCGGTGGTCCTGGTGAGCGGTCACGCCACCAACGTGACCACCATCGGCTGCCTCTTCGGCGCGCGCGATCTGGTGCTGCACGATGAGCTCATCCACAACAGCACCCTGCAGGGCATCCAGCTCGCGGGGGCGCACCGGGTGTCCTTCCCGCACAACGACTGGGGCGCGCTCGATGAGCTGCTCGCACGCCAGCGCCGCGACTACGAGCGGGTGCTGATCGTGCTCGAGGGCATCTACAGCATGGACGGGGACTACCCGGATCTGCCGCGCTTCATCGAGGTCAAGCGCCGACATCGCGCCTTCCTCATGGTCGACGAGGCGCATTCCTTCGGTGTCATGGGGCCGGGGGGCTTAGGTGTCCGCGAGCATTTCGCCGTGGCGGGGACCGACGTCGACATCTGGATGGGTACTCTCAGCAAGGCCCTCGCCGGATGCGGCGGCTACATTGCCGGCACGACGGCGCTCATCGAGCACCTGAAATTCCTGGCGCCGGGCTTTCTCTACAGCGTCGGCATGGCGCCGCCGCTGGCGGCCGCCTCGCTCGCAGCCCTTGGCTCCTGCTCGAGCATCCGGAGCGGGCGCGCGTGCTGCGCGCGCGCGGCGCACTGTTCCTGGAGCTCGCGCGCGCCGCCGGCATCGATACCGGTACCAGCGCCGGCATCTCGGTGATTCCTGCGATCGTCGGCAGCTCGATCCGCGCCGCGCGCGTGTCGGAGGGTCTATACACCCGCGGCATCAACGTACAACCCGTGTTCTACCCCGCGGTGCCCGAGAAGCAGGCGCGGCTGCGTTTCTTCATGAGCTGCGAGCACAGCGAGTCCGACATTCGTACCGCGGTCGCGGCGCTGGCGGCGGAGCTGCTCGATCAGAACGGGGCCGACCGAGCCTCGGACGCGACCCATGCTCATTGACGCAACCCGCCTGACCTGGAGAGCGCTCTGCGGACGCATGCCGACCGGCATCGAGCGCGTGAGCCTTGCGTACGTCGCGCGCTACCAGCACGAGGCGCAGGCGCTGCTCGTGTGGCAGTGCTGCGCATTCCTCCTGCCGCCCGGCGCATCGCGCCGGCTGTGGAGGCTGCTGCTGGCGCCGCCCGGCGGACGCTCGCGTCGAGCAATTGCGCTGGTGGTGCTGTGGGGCGCACTCGCCGGCGCCGCCACCTTCCATCGGGTCAGGGGGCACATTCTCCTCAACACCGGACACTTCGGGCTCGAGGGGCGCCTCTACCGCCTGGTGCTGCGCTACCACCGCTTTCGGCCGGTGTTCTTCGTTCACGATCTGATTCCGATCACCCACCCGGAGTACGTCCCGCCGGGGGACGGTGACCGGCACGCGATCCGCATCCGCACCGCGCTTGAGCGCGGCGTCGCCCTCATCGCCAACTCGCGCGCGACGCTCGCGGGCTCACCGCACATGCGGCAAGATTCGCGTCGCGATTCCCGCTGCGGTGACCGCGCCGTTGGCCTCGGGCCTTAAGCGCGCCGCGCCGGGCGCGCGTCCGCTCGCGGGCCCTTATTTCGTCATCCTGGGAAACATCGAGGCGCGCAAGAATCACCTGCTGCTGCTGCAGGTGTGGCGGCAGCTCGTCGAGCGCTTCGGCAGCGCGGCCCCGAAGCTCGTCATCATCGGCAAGCGCGGCTGGGAGTGCGAGAACGTGCTCGATCTGCTCGATCGCTGCGACCCTTCGAGGGGCTTCGTCATCGAGCATTCCAACTGCGCGGATCCCGAGCTGCAGGACTACCTGCACCACGCGCAAGCGCTCCTCTACCCATCCTTTGCCGAAGGCTATGGCATGCCGGTCATTGAGTCACTGTCATTCGGCGTGCCGGTCGTGGTGAGCGATCTGCCGGTCTTCCGCGAGGTGGGGGGCGAGGTACCTGAGTACATCGATCCCCTGGACGGCAAGCGCTGGGCCGAGGTGGTGACGGAGTTTGCGCGGCCCGACAGCCCCCTGCGGGCGGCGCAGCTCGAGCGCCTGAGCCGCTTCAGGGAGCCGACGTGGCCGGAGCACTTCGCGATCGTCGACGAGCTGCTCGGGCGATTGCACGGCTCGGTCGGCACGACGGGCGAGCTGATCGACGGCCGTGTGCAGGTCGGGGATGGGGTCGGCGTTCGGTGAGCGCACAGCGCTGCTTCCTGCTGCTGCAGGGAGTGTGCTCGCCGTTCTTTGCCAGGCTCGCGGATCGGCTGCGCGCGCAGGACCATCACATTCTCAAGGTCAATTTCAACGGCGGCGACCTGGCCTACTGGGGCGCGCGGCCCTCGCGGCTGTTCCGTGCACACGCGCAGCAGCTCGGGGAGTTCCTCAGCGAGCAGTTCGCCCACTCGGCGGTGACCGACCAGGTGCTGTTCGGCGACTCACGGCCGGTGCACCGACAGGCGCTCGCGTGGGCGCGGCGGCACGGGGTGCGAACCCACGTGTTCGAGGAGGGTTACTTCCGCCCCAACTGGGTGACGCTCGAGCGCGACGGCGTCAACGCCCGCTCGCGGCTGCCCCGCGATCCACTCTGGTTCAGGACCGCGGCTGCTCGGCTCCCCGATGCGGGCGATGGCGAGCCCTTTCAGGCTCCGTTTCGGGCGCGTGCCTGGCATGACGTGATGTACCACTGCGCGGGTGTCGTCAATCCGCTGCTGTTCGCCGGCTATCGAACCCACGCGCTGGTCAGCGCGCCGGTGGAGTATCTGGGCTACACGCGGCGCTTCACGCAGCTTGCGCTGATCGAGCGCCGCGAGCTCCGGCGGGCGGAACGCGTAGCGCGCGGGGCAGCACCGTACTACCTGCTGCCGCTGCAACTGAACGGCGATGCGCAAATCCGCGAGCATTCGCCCTTTTACGACATGCACGATGTTCTCGAAGTCGTCATGCAGTCATTTGCCGGCCACGCGCCCGCAGATGCGCGCCTCGTGATCAAGAATCATCCGCTCGACATGGCGCTCGTCGACTACGCTGACCTGATCGCCGCGCTCGAGCGGCGCTTCGAGCTCGGCGGACGGATCGAGTATCTCGAGGCCGGAGACCTCGGTCTGCTGCTCACACGCGCCCGAGGCATGGTGACCGTGAACAGCACCGCCGGTACGCTCTCGCTCGCCGCCGGCTGTCCGACGATTGCGCTCGGCCAGGCGATCTACGACCTCCCGGGGCTGACCTTTCAGGGCTCACTCGATGACTTCTGGCGCGGCGGGCAGCCCGCCGACCCGCAGCTCTACCGCTGCTTTCGCAACACGATCATTCACGCTACCCAGGTCAACGGCGGCTTCTACTCGCGACCCGGCATGGACCTCGCGGTGCATAACGCCGCGCCGCTGCTTGCCGCCGAGCGCTCACCGCTCGAGGAGCTGCTGTGAGGGGCGCGGTGCCGGCGCCGCGCTGCATCCTGATCACCGGCGCGACCGGCGCCATCGGCGGCGCGCTCGCCGAGGAGTACGCGCAACCGGGTACCACGCTGATCCTGCACGGCCGGCGCCCGGACCGGCTCGAGGCGATCGCGGCAGTGACGCGGGCGGCGGGCGCGCGTGTACTGACGCACAGTGGTGACCTGCGCGAGGTCGAGGCGCTGCGCGCCTGGGTGACCGAGGTGAGCGCCGCCGAGCCGATCGATCTCTTCATCGCCAATGCCGGCGTCAACACCAACATCGGAGCCGACGGTGCCGGGGAGCGCTGGGAGGCGACCGAGGCGCTGCTCGATACCAACATCAAGGGGACGATCGCCGCCGTCGATGCGCTGCTCCCCGCCATGCGTCGGCGCCGGCAGGGGCAGATTGCGCTCGTGAGCTCACTCGCAGCGTTCTACGGCTTGCCTGTCACGCCGAGCTACTGCGCCAGCAAGGCGGCGCTCAAGGCCTATGGCGAGGCGCTGCGCGGCTGGCTGCGGGAGGAGGGCATTCGCGTCAGCGTGGTGATGCCCGGCTACGTCGATTCCGACATGTGCCGCAGCATGCCCGGCCCGAAGCCGTTCCTGCTGACGCCAGGCCAGGCCGCGCGGCTCATCCGGCGGCGCCTGGCCGCGGACGCGCCCCGCATCAGCTTTCCGGTGCCACTCAGCTGGGGAGCCTGGTGGCTGTCGGTCATGCATCCAAGTCTTGCAGGCTGGATTCTCAGGCGGCTGAACTACGGTGGCTGAGGCGCTGCTGTCCCGCCTGCTGCCGGCGCTGGCGGCGGGCGTGCTGCTGTCGCTCCTCATCGAGTGGGCGCTCCGTCCCCGGCCGCGGCCCGCGTGGCGGCGGCCGTGGGCCGCGCTCGGCGTGCATCTCGCCCTCTGGCTGGCCGTGTTCGCCGCGGAGCTCGCCGTCTTCCGGCGGCCGTGGTTTGCCGCCGCCAACGTGGATGCCCTGTTCGTCGCCCTGGTGCTGGTGAACAACGCCAAGCTCGATGCGCTGCGCGAGCCCTTCATCTGGCAGGATTTCGAGTACTTCACCGACGCGCTGAGGCATCCGCGGCTGTACCTCCCGTTCCTCGGAATGTGGCGCCTGGCTGTTGCGCTCGCGGCCATCGGCGGCGCCATCGTGGCCGGCGTTTCGCTCGAAGCCTCCCTGGTGAGCGCGATCGGCATCCGCGCCTTCGTCGCCACCGTCGTCGTGCTCGCCGCCCTCGCCGCCGGCCTGCTGCTCGTCGCGTCTTCCCGCCTGCCACCCGCGAGCTACGATCCGGCCGCGGACCTGCGCCGGTTGGGCCTGCTCGCAAGCCTGTGGCGCTATGGGGCCGATGAGCGGCGGACCGCGCCGACATTTGCTGCGTCGGTGTTCGTGTCCGGCGCCACGGCCCGCGAGGGCGTGCAACCCGACCTGATTGCCATCCAGAGCGAGTCCTTCTTCGATCCACGCCGTACCTTTCCCGGCGTGCGGCGCGAGGTTCTCGCGCATTTCGATGCGCTCAAGGTATCGGCCGCGGCCCACGGGGCGCTTAAGGTCGGAGCCTGGGGAGCGAACACGGTGCGTACCGAGTTCGCCTTCCTGAGCGGGATCGATTCGCAGGCCCTCGGCATCCATCGCTTCAATCCCTATCGCCGGGCGGCCCGGCAGCAGCCGCCCACCGTCGCCTCGTTTCTGAGGGACCGCGGCTACCGCACCGTGTGCCTGCACCCGTACCCGGGCAGTTTCTATGGCCGCGACGGCGTGCTGCCGAAGCTCGGCTTCGATGAGTTCATCGACATCGAAGGCTTCGCTGGCGCCGTACACGAAGGGCCGTTCGTGAGCGACCGGGCGGTCGCCGAGATGATCTGCGGCATGGTGCGATCCGGGCACCGGACGCAACCGCTGTTCGTGTTCGCGATCACCATGGAGAACCATGGGCCGTTGCATCTGGAGACCGTGACGGCGGAGGACGTGACGCCTCTGTGCACCGCGCCACCGCCACGGGGTTGTGAGGATCTGGTCGTCTATCTGCGGCATCTCGCCAACGCCGATCTCATGATCAGGACGCTGCGCGAGTGTCTGGAGGCGGTGCCGGGTCCGGCGGGACTGTGCTTCTACGGCGATCATGTGCCGATCATGGACAAAGTCTATGCGGCGCTCGGCAGCCCCGATGGCACGACCGAGTACGTGATCTGGAACAACAGGGCGGCCGACCTCCACCGAGCCGCACCGCTCGCCGCGAGTCTCCCCGTCGAGCGGCTCAGTCAGCTCTGGCTGCAACAGGCGGGGCTGATGGATCGAAGGCGCTGCGATCCGGACACGGTTTCCACACCTGCGACTTGATGCCGAGTCGCTCGAGCAGATCGCCCGACCACCAGAACAGGCCGATGCGCCGATCACGGAGCGCAGCTAGGCGGAAGAGATCGAGCCCGGTCGCGGGCAGGAACGGATTGCGCCGGCCATAGGCCCAGATCTCGACCCGCTTGACGGGCCGTACGCTCGCGCCGCGCGCATGGAAGCCATGTGTGTCGGCGACGATGAGGGTGTTCGCCGGTACCGCGAATTCGCGCGGCGGCGGCAGACCTAAGGCCCGTAGCTGCGCGGGCGTGACGCGCAGCGACCCCTCACGGCTGTACCTATCGTCGTGCGAGACCCAGGCGAGACTCTGTCGCCGCTCCCATGCGAGGCGCCGTCGCGTGAGGCGGTGAGAGCCCGGCACGTAGTTGAAGCACGCGCCGCCCGCCTCGACGTCGGTGAGATACAGCCACGCCTTGACGGTGGCGTGAAAGGTGTCCGAGTGGAGCGCCTCCTGCGGATCCTCGCCCGCGCACCCGGCATGACTCAGGATCGTCTGCACGTAGACCATGGGCTCGGCATCGAAGCTGCCGACGTAGTTGATGAGACCACGCCAGCGAGGATCAGCGAGCAGTATGGCCAGGGCTGGCATCGCGGTCAGCGTGGCGTGGTCGCACGCGATCCGGCGTGTCACGGCATCGCCCTGCAGCTGCTCGCGCGCCGCTCCGCGGTACTTACGCACCTGCTCGAGGAGTGCTGCGAACTGCGGCTGCGGAAGAAACTGCGGCTTGACGATGAAGCCGTCGCGGTCGAAGGCCGCGCGATCCTCGGCCGGGATGAGCGCCGCCAGGCGTCGCCGCCGCATAGCCGCCAGGGCCTCCGCGGTCCGCAGCCGCCACAGGTGCAGACCGCGGGCATTGAGCCAGCGACTGCCGATCAGCGGATTGTCCGTGAAGGATTTAGCCGAGGTGAGGAGCTGGGTGGTCCACAGCGGCCCGAGCAGTACGCTGCGCATCGCTCTGGTGACCGCACGACTCAAGACCGCACCTGACTACGGGAGAAATGCTGGGGCCAGTCACATTGAGTTCGCCCCGTTTTGGTGTCAAGGTGAAGCGATCATGGTGTCGATCTCTGCGCTTGAGGCGCTCCTCTGGAGCGCGATGGCCGGATGGCTCATGGTCGCCGGCCTCGGCTGCTACTGCGTATACCGCTACCAAAGCAAGCTCGGCTGCGCCGTGAACGTCGCCCAGCCACTCGCGACCGTCGTCATCATTCCGGTGCGCGGCGTCCCGCGGCATCTCGAGTCACTGTGGCGGGGGCTGTGCGCGCAGGAGTATCGCGCCTGGCGGCTGATATGGGTGGTCGAATCGCTGCACGATCCGGCCCATGGAGCGCTGTCGGCGCTGCTCCCGCGGCGGGACGCGCCGTCAGCGGAGCTTTTGATCGCGGGCGCGGCAACCGACACCGGACAGAAGGTTCATAACCTACTCAGCGCGCTCACGCGGCTGCGACCGGAGGATCGCATCGTGGTGTTTGCGGACGCCGATATTATCCCGCCGCGCGACTGGCTGACCCGCATCGTCGCGGCACTCGCCCCTCCCAAGGTCGCCGCGGTCTCGGGCTACCGCTGGCTCGTACCGGATGCGCAAAACCTCGCGACGCTGCTGGTGTGCGCGGCGAATGCATCGATCGCAACGCTGCCGCGCCTGCGCAATCTCAATCACGCCTGGGGCGGCACCATGGCGCTGCGCCGCGAGACGCTCGATGCACTGCATATGGAGAGCGTCTGGCAGGGCAGCATCAGCGATGACCTGCCGCTGACGACGGCGCTCAAGGCTCGCGGCGAGGCCGTCGTCGGACCGCGGGAGCTGCTGCTGCCGACACGGGTCGCGTACGACTGGCGCGGGGGCCTCGGCTTTGCGCGACGGCAATACCTGCTCTTGAGGATCTACGCGCCGGGACTGTGGGCGCTGGCCGCGACCGGCACCACACTGCCGCTCATCGGCTGGGCGACCGCCGTGCCACTCGCGCTGGCCGGTGACCGGCTGGCACTCGCAGTCATCGTCGTGGCGAACGCGCTCGACCAGGCACGCGCGCTGCTGCGGCGTCGTGTGGTGGGCGCTCTCTGGGGTGAGGAGGGCCTCGAGTGCATGCGCGGGGTTCTGGCGCTCGACCGCTGGGCGACGCCGCTCTGTCTGGGCTTTCATGCGGCGGTCATCTGGTCGACGCTGATAGGCCGCACGATCGAGTGGGCGGACCGGATCTATCGCATCGAGTCCCGGCAGCGGCTGCGACTGCTGCGCAGCCCGGAGGGCGGAGCCAGGTCATGACCGCGGCGGCGCCCCCAGCGGCGGGCCGGCTCGGCACTCCCGAGTCGCGCCGCGCCTTTCGCCGCTACTGGATCACCGAGCCGCTCGATGGGCTGTGGAAGGCCGCACTCCATCATTCCATGAGGCTCATGCCGATCGCGGTGTGCTCCGCGCTGGGCGCGCCGCTCGGCCGCCTGCTCGGCCGCACGGTGCACCGTGGTATGGATGCGCGTGCGCGGCGCAATTACCTGTGGCTGCAGCCGGAGGCGAGCCCGGAGCAGCTCGAGCGCGCGATGCAGGCAATGTGGAGCAACCTCGGACGGACCATGGCCGAGCTGTCGGCAATCGAGCGTCTGTGGACATCCGGACGCGTGGCCGTCACAGGCGCCGAGCACCTGTTGGCAGCGCAGCGCGCGCGGCGCCCCTTCATCGTCGCCTGCCTGCATCTGGCGAACTGGGAGCTGACCGGGATCGGGCTGGTGAGCCTCGGGCTCGAGTGCTGCAGCGTGTTCGAGCCCACCGGAACCCGATTCGATGTAAGGCTGATGACGGCTGCACGCGCGCGCCTCACGAAGCGCCATCCCATCTACCCGCCCGGGAAAGCGAGCGCGCACGCCATCTACGATGCCGTCGTGCGCCGCCGGCAAGGGCTGCACATACACATCGACGAGCCGTTCAAGGGCCAGGTCAATGCTCCGTCCCTCGGGCGACCGCTACCGATCCGGGGAAACATCGTGAACGCCGTGCGCCTCGCGCTGGTGGCGGACGCGTTTCTGATTCCCGCCTACGCCGAGCGCGTCGGTGACGGTGCCCGATTCAAGCTGGTGTATGAGGCGCCGTTTGCGCTCCTGCGCAGCGGCGACAAGAGAACAGACATTCGCACCAACGTCGAGCGGCTCGATGCCCACATCGGCGCGCTCATTCGCGAGCGACTCGAGCAGTGGCGGCTGCTCGGTGAGCGTCTGTTCGATGAGTGACAGAGCGAGGAGGTAGAGCGGTAATTTATGACCGGCGCCGGCAAGCTCGCTCTGGAGATGTCACCGGGCAAAGCGTTTGCTTGACTTCGCGCGTGCTGGCGCGCGACGATTTCGCATGTCGCAAGAAGCGAAGCCGCCGCTGCGCGTGCTGATGGAGCTGCGTCCAGCTCTGAGCGGGCACGCGGGAATTCCGCAGTCGACGCGCCTGCTGTTCCGTGGTCTGGCCTTGCTCGAGGGCGTGCGCGTCGAGGGGTTGCTTCAAAGCAGCGCGCATGTGCTGAGTCGCGGATTGCCGCCGTCCGGGGCGGGCTGGTTGGGGTCGCTGTCGACGGATCGGCAAATGAACCGACTGGGACGCGTGGTCATTTCAATCGAGCAGAGGACCGGGAACCTCTACGCGCACGCGACGCTGCTCACCATCGGTATGCTGCTCAAGCACTTGCTCGGCGGGCGGCAGCGGCTCACACGGTTCGAGGCCACACACTTTCGCGATTTCATGTGGCGCCGATTCTTCGCCCGCACACTCCCTGCCGATGACTTCGATCTCGTGCTGCAGGCGGGTTTCCGCATCGCGCGCCTGCCATGGGAGGCCATGCATATAGGCGCGCTCGTAACGGGACAGCTCGGGAATCCCGTTTATCCGCGTCTGGATACCGCGGATTTCGACGTCATGATCTGTGAGACGCCGTATCCGGCGACCGTCGCGCGGAGCACACGACTCGTGGTTCATTACCACGATGCGATTCCGCTTTTGATGCCGCACACGATCTCCGACCGACGCTGGCACCAGGCCTACCACTACGGCGCTCTGCGCAGCAACGTGCGCCACGGCGCCTGGTTCGCGTGCGTGTCGGATGCGACCCGCAATGATCTTCTCTCGATCTTTCCGCAGGCAGAACCCCGCGCGGTGACCATCCACAACATGGTGTCGCCCCACTTTCACGACGGTCCGTCGGACCGCGCGCGGATTCCCGAGATCATCAGAACCCGGCTCAATACCCGCCTCGAGCCGCCACTGGAGCCCGGCGTGCAACGCCGGCTGCTCGGGGAGATCGTCCTCGCGCGGGAGTTCGATTACCTGCTGATCGTGTCCACAATCGAGCCGCGCAAGAATCATTTGACGCTCTTGTCGGCCTGGGAGCAGCTGCGAGCGGGCGGGTTTCCCGCGTTGAAGCTGGTGATCGTAGGGGAGCTCGGCTGGCACCACGAGCTCATCGTGCGCAAGCTCCGACGGTGGCTCGACCGCGGTGAAGCGTTCCTGCTCGAGGACGTGATGGCCGAGGAGCTGCGTGTGCTCTACGCGCAGGCAAAGCTCACCGTGTGCCCGAGCTTCGGCGAGGGGTTCGATTTCTCCGGCGTCGAGGCCATGAGGTCAGGCTGCGCGGTCGCGGCCTCCGACATCCCGGTGCACCGTGAAGTCTTCGGCGATGCGGCGCAGTACTTCAATCCTTATTCGGTGGACTCGCTCGTTCACGCCGTAGAATCGGTGATCGATCCGGCTGGTGAGGGACTGCGCCAGGAGCTCATCGAGAGGGGTGCGCGGGTCGCCGGACGCTACACGCAAGAGGCGATCCTGCCCAAGTGGCAGGAATTCCTGACTACTTCAGTCCACGCGCCCGTCCCGAACCGGACTTAGGCAAGGAACGTGGCTTGCGGGCGGCGCTGCTGCGCGCGCCACCGCTCTTGGTGACCGCATGTGCTTTGCGGGCGCTGCGTGTGGCAGGCCGCTGCCGGCCACGCGAGGTATTGGGCCGAGCCGCCTCTGGTATCGCCGCGGAGCGTTTTTCCGCTGTAACTCTCTTGGCCGGCGCGGCCTTTGTGGCGCGGCCTGCAGTGGCGGTGCTATCGGCGGCGGGCGGCGCCGCAGCTGGTTGCTTGCCGCGCCGGAATCGACCGAATCGGCCGGTGCCGCGCTCGGGCGCCGCCGCGATCATCGCGCGGCATTCCTCGAGCGTCAGGCTCTTTGGATCCCGCTCCTTCGGTACCTTGGCGTTCTTCTTCTTATCGGTGACGTAGGGGCCGTAGCGGCCATTCAGCACCTGGATACCGTCGTCCGGAAAGTCGCGGATGAGGCGTGCCGCGTCCGCTTCCTGCTTCAAGCGGATCACCTCGAGCGCGCGCTCGTGCGACACGGTGTAGGGATCGTCTTCCTTCAGTGAGACGTACTTGGCGCCGTACTTGACGTAAGGGCCGAAGCGGCCGACGTTGGTGATCATGGTCTCGCCGTCCGCCGTAGTGCCGAGCGTGCGCGGCAGCTTGAAGAGCTCCATCGCATCGGCGAGCGTGATCGCATCCATCTTCTGACCGGGCCTGAGGCCCGCGAAGCGCGGCTTCTCCTCGTCGTCCTTGGTGCCGATCTGCACGAACGGGCCGAAGCGGCCCATGCGCACCGTGATCGGCTTGCCGCTCGCAGCGTCCTTGCCGAGCTCGCGCGCCTGCGCCACCTGCTCGCGGGTGACGGTCTTGTCGATCTTCTCGACCTGCTGGATGAAGGGCTTCCAGAACTTGGCCAGCGGCGTGGTCCAGGGCTCCTCGCCACGCGACACCGCATCGAGCTCATCCTCCATCGCCGCGGTGAAGCCGTACTCGACGTAGCGGTGGAAGTGATGGGTGAGGAAGCGGCAGACGATCTTGCCGATGTCGGTCGGCACGAAGCGCCGGCTGTCCATCTCGACGTATTCGCGGTCCTGGAGCGTCGAGATGATCGAGGCGTAGGTCGAGGGGCGGCCGATGCCGTGCTCCTCGAGCGCCTTCACCAGCGAGGCTTCGCTGTAACGCGGCGGCGGCTCGGTGAAGTGTTGCTCTGCCTTGAGTTCCGTGAGCGCCACGCGCTCGCCTTCCTGCATCGGCGGCAGCACGTGATCGCCCTCGTCGGTCTTCTGGTCATCGCTCCCTTCCTGGTACACCGCCATGTAGCCGGGCTTCACCAGGGTCGAGCCGTTGGCGCGCAGCAGGTGGCGTTGCGGGCCGTCGCGGCCGGCGAGCAGGTCGACGGCCACCGTATCGAACAGCGCGTGGCTCATCTGGGATGCGACCGCGCGCTTCCAGATGAGCGCGTAGAGGCGATAGAGATCCTCTTCGATCTTGCCCTCGACGTCGGACGGCGTGATGGCCGCGGAGGTGGGACGGATTGCTTCGTGCGCCTCCTGGGCATTCTTCGACTTGGTCTTGTAGACGCGCGGCTCCTCGGCCACCTCGTCCTTGCCGTAGAGCCGGGCGGCGACCTCGCGGATCTCCGTTACGGCCTCGGCGGCCAGCGACACCGAATCGGTGCGCATGTAGGTGATGAGTCCGACGCTGCCCTCGCCGATGTCGAGCCCCTCGTAGAGCTGCTGCGCCAGGCGCATGGTGCGGCGCGCGTTGAAGCCGAGCTTGCGGGCGGCCTCCTGCTGCAGCGTCGAGGTAGTGAAGGGCGGCGCCGGATTGCGGCGGCGCTGCTTGCGGTCGATGGCGAGCACGCCGAGCTCGGCTGCACCGCCCGCAGCGCGCGCGGCCGCGGCGATGGTGCGCTCAGCCTCGCGCGCCGCGGTCTCGTTGGTGAAGGTGAACTGCTCGACCTTGCCGCCGCGGTACTCGAGGAGCTTGAGCGGAAAGGCCTGGCCGGTGTGCGTGCCCTCGCCGTCGATGGTCCAGTACTCCTGCGCCTTGAACGCCTGGATCTCCTCCTCGCGCTCGCAGATCATGCGCAGCGCCGGGCTCTGCACCCGGCCGGCCGAGAGTCCGCGGCGTACCTTCTTCCACAAGAGCGGCGACAGGTTGAAGCCCACCAGGTAGTCGAGCGCGCGGCGTGCCTGCTGGGCGTTCACCAGCTCGAGCGACAGGTCGCGCGGCTGCGCGACGGCGGCGCGGATCGCGTTGCGCGTGATCTCGTAGAACGCTACGCGTCGCACCTCCTTGCCGACAAGATCGCCGCGCTCCTTGAGGATTTCCTTCAGGTGCCAGGCGATCGCCTCGCCCTCGCGATCCGGGTCGGTGGCGAGATACAGCGCGCTCGCTTTCTTCAGGCTGCGCGCGATCGCATCCACATGGCGCAGGTTCTTCTCCAGTACCTGGTACTTCATCGCGTAGCCATTGTCGGGGTCGACCGCGCCCTCCTTGGGGACGAGATCGCGCACGTGCCCGTAGGAGGCGAGCACGTCGAAGTCCCGGCCGAGATACTTCTTGATGGTTTTCGCCTTGGCGGGCGATTCGACTATGACGAGGTTCTCTGCCATGGATGAAAAAAACGCCTCACCCTGAGACGAAAAACCGCGGACGAGCCGCGGAGCCTGTGGAATCGCACCCGGCGGCGCGGCCGCTCAATGCGGTGCCCCGGTTTGATTCTCGGAGACGAGACCGTCGAGCCGCTCGAACGCCAGCTCCTGTCCGGGCTGGCTCGAGAGCACCATCAGCACCACCCACTTCAACTGCTCGGTGTCGGGCTCGTCGGCATCGAGTGCCAGCATGCGCTCGATGACGATCTCGCGCTGCTGCGGCGTGAGAACGCCCAGCCTCTCGAGCGTCAGCAGGAAGCCGCGGCATTCGGTCGACAACCGCGCCAGCTCGCTGTCGGAGAAGATCCTCACCCCCGCGGCGTCGGCGCCGGGAGTAGCCGCAGGCAGCGGCGGGCGATCGTGCTCGAAGGCGAGCTCGGTGAGCCAGTCGAGGGCGCGCTCCACCTTGGCCGGCGTGAAGCCGGCGCGCTCGAGGTCGCGCGCCAGATGCTCGCGCTGCGGCACCTCCGGCGCATCGGCGAGCATGTACCGGTCGAAGACGTAGATCAGGATGTCGAGAATGCTTCCGGTCATTGACTCAAGGTATACGGCCATAACGGCCGCCCGGGAGAGCCGCCACGCGACCTTCGAGCTCGAGAATCAACAGCATCGAGGCGATTGACTGACTCGGCAGCTCGGTGCGCGCGACGAGATTATCGATGGTCGCGGGCTCAAAACCGACCGCATCTAACAGCATTTCATACTCCTTGTCCAATTCGCGCCCGGCCGCAGCCGCCGTGCGGACCTCCGTAAGTGGTTCTTTAGAAACCAAAAATCTGAGCTCCGTCACCACGTCCTGGGCTTCCTCGACGAGCTTCGCTCCGCTCTTGATGAGTTGGTGACAGCCCTGCGACAGCGGGCTGTGGATCGAGCCCGGGATCGCAAACACCTCCCGGCCCGCCTCCAGCGCCAGCCGCGCGGTGATCAGCGAGCCGCTGCGCCGTGCGGCTTCCACCACCAGTGTGCCGAGCGTGAGGCCGGCGATGATGCGGTTGCGCCGCGGGAAGTTCTCAGGCAGTGGTGCGGTGCCCGGCGGGAACTCCGAGACCAGCGCGCCCTGTGCCCGGATGCGCTCGGCGAGCTCCCGGTGCGCGGGCGGATACACCCGGTCGAGCCCGGTGCCGTACACAGCGAGCGTCGCGCCACCGCCGCGCAGCGCACCCTCGTGGCTCGCGGCATCGATCCCGAGCGCGAGCCCGCTCGTCACCGTGAGTCCCGCGTGCGCGAACCACGCGGCGAAGTCGCGCGCCGTGGCGCGTCCGGCGGGCGTGGGACTCCGCGAGCCGACCATGGCGAGCTGCGGCGAAGCGAGGAGCGGCACCGAGCCCTGCACGTAGAGCGCGGCGGGCGCGCCTGCGGTCTGTTTGAGGAGCGGCGGGTATGCCGGGTCCGTACATAGCACGATCGCCGTGCCCGATTCCTCAAGCCACTTGAGATCGGCATCGAGGAGACGCTCGTCGGGAGCAGTGAGAAAGGCGCGCGCAGCGGGCGGCAGCGTAAGTGCAGCGGCGGCGCGCGCGGCGCGGGCGATGACCGTGAGATCGCCGCGCGCAGCCTCGAGCAACCCGGTCACGGCGTCGGCCGTGAGCCCGGGGGTTCGTGCCAGCAGCGCGTGTACCCTCACCTGATCCATGGCGGACGAGCATAACAAGGCGCTCGCGCGGCATGGGGCCGCGCGGCGCCTTAAGCGTCAAAGGGTGTGATTATGGGCGGCTCAAGGCCGCGCGAGCCTTCAGGGGTTGTGCACCACGTCGAGCGTGTGGATGGTATCCGAGGCGCCGACGATGAGACCGTAGCTCATCCGGTCGAACACCTTGAACACCAGCAGCGTGCCGGTGCGCTCGTCGGGGAGCTTCACCTTGGGCGCAAACGAGGAGTAGCCGGGGATCGAATCGCCCCGCGTCTTTCCGCCACGGTACAGATCGGCTACGACATCGCCCGCCGAGTCGATGGCGAGGACGTTACCCGTCTCGAGGCCGTGGCGCTTGCCGCGGTTGATGGCGACCACCTCGAACTGTCCGGCGAGATCGGTGCCGTTCATCACGGCGATGATGCGGCCGTGAATGTCGCTCGCAGGCGCCCGCAGCGTGAAGTTGACGGGCGTCGCTTCCTCGGCGGTGGTCACCAGGCGGTCACCCGCGACGGTCTCGCGCGCCGGATCCGTGAGCAGCGCCTTGGCGGGTGCGCCCGGGCGCTCGACCAGCGCGGTCGCGGTGTAGATACCCTCGTAGCCGAGCAGCGCATTGTCGTCCGGATCGCGCAGCGCATCGCCCACGTGCATGACGGCATAGCGCGCGTTCTGCTGCGCGCTGAGGTTGCTGATGTACACCTCGACGCCTGGGCCCGCCACCTGGTGCATGTCGCGGAAGGCGAGCACGTACGGGGCATGGCTGATCTCATCGCTCGCGAGCACCGTCGGGTGCGAGAGGAAGCCCTGGATCGAGGAGTAGGGCAGCGTCGGGATCGCGGCATCCATCGGGCGGCTGCGCAGGCTCGGCTCGAGGCGCAGCGAGCTGCCCTCAACCACCGTCACCTGCGGGCTGCCATTGCTGCCGTAGGCGAGCGCCAGCGTGTCACCCGGGTAGATCAGGTGCGGATTGGGAATGTTGGGATTGATGATCCAGACCTCGGGCCACAGCCACGGGTCCTTGAGGAACATGGATGCGATGCCCCACAGCGTGTCGCCCTTCTTGACGACGTAGCTCTTGGGCGCCGTCTCCTTGACGGCACTCGCAGGAACCGGTGCCTCGGCGGCGGGCTGAGCCTGCGAGCCGGCGGCTTCAATCGCGGCCTCGGTGGCCGTCATCGCCGGTGCCGCAGCAGTCTCGGCGGCCGGCGCAGTCGAGGTCGCCGGAGCCGTCGCCGCCGCCGGTTGGGCGGTGGTGTCGGAATGCCTGAAGTGGGCGCACCCGGTCAACGCAAAGGACAGGGTGAACACACCCGCCGCCAGGCGGGTTCCAAGTACTTGATTAGAGACCATCCTCCACTCCTCATATATGCGAGGCGGGGCATCAGCAAGCGCCCGAGATTCTAATTGTTATACTGGCATCTCGCCCGTCTGACAGCCGATTTAATGTCAAACTTGTGCGCTGGATCACGGGCCCCAGCATCCCCATATAGCGCGAGATCATGGCCCTACGAACCATCCTGGAGTTTCCCGACCCCCGGCTGCGCACCCGCGCCCAGCCGGTGACCGAATTCGACTCATCCCTGGGAACCCTCATCGACGATCTGTTCGAGACCATGTACGCGGCCCCCGGCATAGGCCTCGCCGCCACCCAGATCGACGTCCACAGGCGCGTCATCGTGATCGATATCTCCAAGGACCGCACCGAGCCGCTGACGCTCGTGAACCCGCAGATCCTGACGCGCGAGGGCGAGGAGAGCACCGAGGAGGGGTGTCTCTCGGTTCCCGGGATCTTCGATGAGGTGAAGCGCGCCTCGAAGATTCGCGTGCGCGCACAGGACCGCACGGGCGCTGCGTTCGAGCGCGATTACGACGACGTACTGGCAGTGTGCATCCAGCACGAGATGGATCACCTCGAAGGCAAGCTGTTCGTCGACTATCTCTCGGATCTCAAGCGCGAGCGCATTCGCAAGAAGCTCGACAAGGAGCGCAAAGAACGCCGGGAGCGCTCGGCGCACGACGCGGCGCCCGCCGGCGCGCGCCGCGCGTACTGACATTGCGCGTCGTTTTTGCCGGCACGCCTGAATTTGCGCTGCCTGCGCTTAAGGCGCTGATCGCGCAGCACGAGGTCGTGGGCGTCCTCACGCAGCCCGATCGACCGAGCGGCCGCGGCCGTCATCTCACCGCCTCTCCCGTGAAGCAGCTGGCAGCAGCGCACGCGCTGCCGGTCCTTCAGCCGACGACGCTCAAGGACGAGGCGGCGCGCGCGCAGCTCGCGGCGTGGAATCCCGACGCTCTGGTCGTGGTGGCGTACGGGCTGCTGCTGCCGCCCGAGGTGCTGCGTCTGCCGCGCCACGGCTGCATCAACATCCACGCCTCGCTCCTGCCGCGCTGGCGCGGTGCGGCGCCCGTGCAGCGCGCGATCCTCGCGGGCGATGTCGTCACGGGCATCACCATCATGCAGATGGATGAGGGCCTCGACACCGGTCCGATCCTGCTCACGCGCGAGCTCGCGATCGGGGCTCACGACACCGCCGGCTCTATCCTTGACGCGCTCGCCCCGCTCGGCGCGGCGGCTCTCCTCACCGCCCTCGAGGGCCTTGCCGCCGGGACGCTCACCGCGCATCCCCAGCCGGAAAATGGCGCGATCTATGCCGCCAGGATCGCCAAGGCGGAGGCCCGCATCGACTGGAGCCGGGACGCCGCGAGTATCGAACGCCAGGTACGCGCGTTCATTCCCTGGCCCATCGCCGAGACAGGGCTGAGCGGCGAGCGGTTACGCATCTACTCTGCGTCTATCGTGCCGATAAAAACCTCGAAAACATCAGAATTAGGGTCGATCATCGCCGTACAAGACGGCAACCTGCTGGTTCACTGCGGTCAGGGGACGGTTTTAGGCGTCCGCGAGGTGCAAAGGCCCGGGGGCAAGGTGCTCGCCGTGTCAGAACTGGCCCACAACCTCGATCTCGTGGGCCGCCTGCTTGGTTAGAAGCCGCTGGGCACCGGGCGCCCCGGCCCTGGCCGAGGCGGCCCGGATTCTCGATGCCGTGGTGTCGGACGGACGGTCTGCGGACGCAGCGCTCGCGAGCGCAGACCCGGAAGGCGGGCGAGCGGCCGTGCGTGCCATCGCCCTCGGCACCGTGCGCTGGTACCTGCGCCTGAAGCCGGCGATCGATCAGCTGTTGACGCGCCCTCAGGGCCTGCCGGCGCCGATCCGCGCGCTGCTCATCGTGAGCGCGCATCAGATCGAGTACTCGCGCAACGTGCCCGAACAGACAGTACACGCGGCGGTCGACGCCGCGCGAATCCTCAAAGCCGAGCGCTCCACTGGGCTTGTCAACGCAGTGCTGCGGCGGTACCTCACCGAACACCAGGCACTGCTCTCGCGTGTTGATGCCGGGCTCGCCGGCCGCACGGCGCACCCCGCCTGGCTCGTGGAGCGGATCGAAGCGGCCTGGGGCGAGAGGGCTCCCACGATCCTCGAGGCCAACAATGCCCATCCGCCGATGACGCTCAGGGTCGACCGCTCGCGGACGACCGTGGGCGACTACAGAGGCACGCTACAACAGGCCTCGATTGACTCAATAGAGATTCAATGGGCGGGAACTGCGGTCACTTTAAATCACCCAGTACCCGTGGGGGAGCTTCCCGGGTTCTCCGAGGGTCTCGTGTCCGTGCAGGACGCGGGCGCGCAGCTGGCGGCGCCGCTGCTCGACGCGCGCCCGGGGATGCGCGTGCTCGATGCCTGCGCGGCACCGGGAGGCAAGACCGGTCAGATTCTCGAGTGGCTTGGCGACGGCGCCGACGTCACCGCGGTCGACCTTGATGCCGCGCGCACCGAGCGGATCCGCGACAACCTGAAACGCCTCGGACGAAGTGCCCGGGTCGTAGTTGCGGATGTGGGTGATCCCGGCACGTTCTGGGACGGCCGGCCCTTCGAGCGCATTCTGGTGGACGCACCGTGCTCGTCCAGCGGAGTGATCCGCCGCCATCCGGACATCAAGCTCCTGCGTCGCCCGAGCGACGTCCCCGCGTTTGTCGCCGGGCAGCTGCGGATCCTCGAGGGAGCGGCGCGCATGCTCGCCCCGGGCGGAAGGCTCGTCTATTCGACCTGCTCGGTGCTGCCGGAGGAGAACGAGGGGGTAGTGCTGCGCCTCCTCGAGGCGACGCCCGGCCTGGCTGTCGCCGAAATGCCGCGGGCGGCGGACCTGGCCCCCGGAGCACTCGACCGCCGTGTCGGCATTCAGCTGCTCCCCGGGGCAGAGGCGGGGACGGACGGCTTCTATTATGCTTGTCTCGAAAAGACAACGACCGGAACCTGAAGCCCCACCTCCGGTCGACATTCGAGGCCTGTCGTTGCATCCATGCTACGCGCCGGTCCAGCAAGGAATGAATTGATCGCGCGGCGGCTCCTCACCACGTTCTGTGTGCTGGCGCTCCTCGGGGGCGCCATGGGCGCCTCCGCCGATGCGGACGATGGCGCAGCTCGAGGTGCGCTCGGCCTACGTGAATATCGATCATGGGGTGTTCCTGCTGCACGCCCGGGTGGATTACCCCGTGGGGCCTTCGGTGCGGGACGCGTTGCGCGATGGCATCACGCTGGCCTTCGATCTCGAGGTACGGGTCGACCGGGAGCGGCGCTTCTGGTTCAACGCCAGTGTCGTCGACCTGACGCTGCGCCGCGAGCTCAGCTATCACGCGGTGAGCGACCGCTACGTGGTGCGCGACGCGCACAGCGGCGATCAGGACAGCTTCGCGACCCTCGAGGAGGCGCTGGATTTCCTCGGCCGGGTGGATGCCTGGCCGATCCTGGTGGAGCCGCAGCTCGATGGCGGCAACTACACGATCAGCGTGCGCGCCGGCGTGCGCCGCGGGCACCTGCCGGCCTCGCTCCGGTCACTGATGTTCTGGACCGACGACTGGGCGCGGCAGAGCGAGTGGTACACATGGACGCTGCCGGTGTAACTCGCCGCAAGCAGCGCCGCGCCCGCACCAGTGCGGTGGCGCTCGGCGTGTTCTTCAGCGTGATCGGCATCGGCGCCTTCCTGCTGCTCGCCAAGAGCGTGCAGAACTCCGCGGAATTCGCGCGCCTGCAGCGCTGGATCCTGCTGTTCAACGTGGTGTGCGGTGCTGGTGCTCACCGCGCTCGTGGTGCAGAAGGTGTGGCGGCTGGTGCGGGACTACCGCGCACACGTGCCGGGCTCGCGGCTCACCGCGCGTACCGTGGGCATCTTCGGTGTGCTGGTGATTGCGCCGCTCCTTATCGTCTACCTCTCCTCGCTCGAGTTCTTGAACCGCGGCATCGACAGCTGGTTCACGGTCGAGGTTCGCCAGGGGCTGAACGACGCGGTGGTGCTGTCGCGCGCCGCGCTCGGTCTGCGCATGCGCGAGTACTCGCAGCGTACCGAGGCGCTGGCCCGCTCGCTCGGGGGCCTGTCGCCGGGTGCGGTACAGGCGCGGCTCGATGCCGAGCGGCGCGACGACGAGGCGCTGGAGATCGTGCTGTTCGGCACGCAGGGACGCATCCTCGCCGCGAGCCTCGAGAACCCGCTGCAGGCGCTGCCCTCGCACCCGCCGCAGGACCTGCTGCGCCAGGTGGGACAGCACCTGCCGTACGTGAGCCTCGAGCCGCAGGCCGGCGGGCGCTACCTCATCCGCACGGCGGCGGCACTCGCCGATGTGGACGCGAGCCGCGAATCGCGCTTCGTCGTGGCGATCTACCCGGTGCCGGCACAGCTCGCCGCGCTGACGGAGGCGGTGCAGGGCACGTACTCGCAGTACGGCAACCTCGCCGCGATGCGCGCCCCGCTGAAATACAGCTTCAGCCTGACGCTCACCCTGGTGCTGCTGCTGGCGATGCTGACCGCGATCTACGGCGCGATCTTCTCGGCGCAGCGCCTGGTGCGCCCGGTGCAGGACCTCATCGAGGGCACGCGCGCGGTCGGTAAGGGCGACTTCGCCACCCGCCTGCCGCTGCCGTCGCGCGACGAGATGGGGTTCCTGGTGCACTCCTTCAACGACATGACCAAGCGGCTGCGGCGCGCGCGCGCCGAGGCGCAGCACAGCCAGGAGGCGGTGGAGCGCGAGCGCGAGCGCCTGGCGATCATCCTGGCGCGCCTCTCCACCGGGGTGCTGGCCATCGACCGTCACATGACCGTGCGCATGGCGAACCAGGCGGCCGGCGCGATCCTCGGCACCGAGCTCTCGACCGCCGCGGGCAAGCCGCTGCCGGAGCTCGCCGCCGGCAACGAGCGGCTCGGGCAGTTCGTCGGCGCGATCGCGGTGCGCTTCGCCGCCGGCCGCGAGGAGTGGCGCGAGCAGCTGGACCTCGACGGCGCCGCCGGCCGGCGCACGCTCATGTGCGCGTGCACGCCGCTCCCGGGCGAGGAGCGCGACATGGGCTTCGTGATCGTGTTCGACGACATCACGACGCTGCTCGCGGCGCAGCGCGATGCGGCCTGGGGCGAGGTGGCGCGCCGCCTCGCGCACGAGATCAAGAACCCGCTCACGCCCATCCAGCTGTCGGCGGAGCGCCTGCGCCGCCGGCTGCTCTCGGGCCTGAGCGAGCGTGACGCCGAGATCCTCGAGCGCGGCACCCGCACCATCGTGCAGCAGGTCCAGACCATGCAGCAGATGGTCAACGCCTTCAGCGAGTACGCGCGTGCACCGGACATGCAGATCACGCGTTTCAGTCTCAATCAGCTGGTCACCGAGGTGGCGGATCTGTACCGCTCGCAGGCGCCGCGGGCGCGCATCCGGCTCGAGCTCGACCCGCGGCTGGAGAGCATCGAGGCGGATCGCGGCCGGGTGCGGCAGATCCTCAACAACCTGGTGACCAATGCGCTGGAGGCGCTCGAGGGGGTGGCGGGGGCGACGCTGGAGATCGTCACCCGCCTCGACCGTACCGCGGAGGCCGAATATGCGAGCGTCACCGTGTGTGACAATGGGCCGGGGTTTCAGCGCGAGCTGCTGGGCCGGATGTTCGATCCGTATGTCACCAGCAAGCCGAAGGGCACGGGCCTCGGACTCGCGATCGTCAAGAAAATCGTCGAAGAGCACGGCGGACGGATCGACGCGGACAATCGCCCCGAGGGTGGCGCCCGCGTGCGCGTGGTGCTGCCGGTGATCGACAGCACCCGCTCCGCCAGCGGCGGAGCGCGCGAGCGGCGTGATCAGTTTAGGAGAGAGCACGCATGAGCAACCCACACATTCTGGTGGTCGACGACGAAGCGGACATCCGCGGCCTGCTCAAGGAGATCCTCTCCGAGGAAGGCTACGAGGTGGACGTCGCGGCCAACGCCGCGCAGGCGCGCGCCTCGCGCGCCCGGCAGAACCCCGATCTCGTGCTGCTCGACATCTGGATGCCGGACGTCGACGGCATCACGCTGCTGCGCGAGTGGTCCGCGGCGAACGCTGACGGCTGCCCCGTTGTCATGATGTCCGGGCACGGCACGGTCGAGACCGCGGTCGAGGCAACGCGCCTCGGCGCGTTCGACTTCGTCGAGAAGCCGTTGTCGCTCGCGAAGCTCCTGCGCACGGTGGAGCGCGCGCTCGATGCCGGCCGCCGCCATCGCCAGTCGGGCAAGCTCTTAGGCGCCGCCCTCAGCGCGCCGATCGGCAAGAGCCGCGTGATGCAGCAGCTGCGCGCCGAGCTGCAGCAGGTAGCGGCGAATCCCTCACCGCTCCTCCTGATCGGCGAGCCAGGTTCGGGCCGCGAGGCCTTCGCGCGCTACGTCCACGAGCAAGGCCCACGTGCGGCGGCGCCGTTCGTCACACTCATCGCGGGGACGCTCCGCGAAGCGGACGCCGAGGAGCGCCTCTTCGGCCGCGAGGCCCAGGGCGGCGGCCACGAGGGTGCACTCGAGCAGGCCGGCAGCGGGACGCTGTTCATCCACGAGCTCGAGGATCTGCCGCCGGGCGTGCAGCGACTGCTGTACGGCGTGCTCGAGTCGGGACAGTTCACGCGCCTCGGCGGAGCTCAGCCGATCAGCTTCCGTGCCCGGCTGATCTCCTCGGTGCAGCCCGGCGTCGAGCAGCGTGCCGGGGGCGAGGCGGTGCGCCGCGATCTGCTCGCGCACCTCAACGTGCTCATCATGCGGGTGCCGCCGCTGCGCGAGTACGCCGAGGATGTGCCGGAGCTGCTGCGTCATCAGGTCGACCGGATCGTCGACACCGAGGGGCTGCCGTTCCGGCGCTTCAGCGTCGCGGCGCAGAACCGGCTGCGCAACTACCCCTGGCCGGACAACGTGCGCGAGCTGCGCCACCTGGCGCATCGCCTGCTGATCCACGGTGGGAGCGAGGAGATCCGTCTCGAGGAGATCGAGCGCGAGCTCGCCGTGCAGGCGCCTGCCGATGAACCGCTCGTCAAGCAGGACCTGCTGGCGCTGCCGCTGCGCGAGGCGCGCGAGCAGTTCGAGCGCGCTTATCTGCAGCAGCAGCTGCTGCTCTGCAACGGCAAGGTCGGACAGCTCGCCAAGCGCGTCGGCATGGAGCGCACGCACCTGTACCGGAAGCTGCGCTCTCTTGGAGTCGACTTCAGGAATATCAGCGAGGAGTGAGCAGGGGGCAGTTCGGTTGAGCCCATGGCGGTCAGCAATGATTACCTCGCCTACGTTCTCGACCAGCTGGCGGGGCTTGGCGCCGTCAGCTCCCGGCGCATGTTCGGGGGTGCGGGGCTGTACTGCGATGAGTACTTCTTCGGGCTGATCGCCGACGACGTTCTATACCTGCGGGTGGACGACTCCAATCGGAAAGACTACACCGCGCGCGGCATGGCGCAGTTCAAACCGTATGCCGACCGGCCGCACCTCAGCATGAGCTACTACGAGGCGCCGGCGGAGGTGCTGGAGGACGCGCAAGAGCTTGTCAGGTGGGCCAGGCGATCCGTGTCGGTGGCGATGGCAGCGCCGACGAATGCAAGAGCGCGGAACAAAATCTAGGGGCCCTGACTGCCGTGTCCGCTATACCTCCCAGGACAGTCGGCCCGACCGACCAAGAAGCATTGCTGTGCGCCCGTAACCCGAGCGCCGATGCCGGTGCGGGGTTATCCGAGCGACGAGACCTGGCGTTCCAATGAAGCAGCGGATCAAGCCTCCCTCGGCATCTCGGAGTAGTGGCTAGAGGTAAATGCGTGCCCATTGTGATCGTAGAAACAGAGCTCGCGCGATTCACAAAAAAGCGGGATAAGGTGCTTGGGGCAATAGTGGGTCACAACACTCTTGCGCGTATCCTTCTTCGAAATTGGTTGTCCACCATGGACCAGATCGGCGTGCCAGATTAGCGCATCACCGCGCTTTGCCATGAGCACCTGCCGTTCCAAACCGAAGCGAGTAGCATTCGTCTCCAGTGATCGCTCATGGACATCGATCTGCTCCGCATAGTGCGTTCTGCTAAAAGGTTCAGCCTCATGCGCGCCGTTGAACCTCTCGCCCTCGTGGATGCTCTTGAACCGACCGTCGTAAAAGAAGTCCGGCAACCGGTGGCTGCCTTTGTAATAGAAAAGTTCCCCAGCCCCAGCAGTTACATCTTCCAGCGCGATCCACGACGCAGCGAAGCCCAGCGGGCTCGAATAAGGAACATAGGCGGTATCTTGATGACCGCCTTGCGCGGACCCCCGCAGGAACCCGAGAGTCTGAGAGACCAGTGCTTTGTTCTCAAAAATGAGGGCCAGGAATTCCGTTATGGCTGCAGAGAAAATCAGTTCGCGAATGGATTTTGAAAATAGGTGAATGTCTAACGCCTTGGAGGGGACATCCAGAACGACCGGTTGCCATGTTGGGTCTCTCGGGTTGAGGCTAGCGCACTCAAAGTGCAGATTGGAGAATCCGCCGCGATAGGCACGATCCAAATCAGCCTCTGCTGCCGCTATCAATGCTTCTGGCACGGCATCTCGCAGGACGAGGTAACCGTCGCGAATGAAGTTCTCTAGCCATGTGGCTTGAGCGGCGGTTATCTGACCCGTTAACAGTCTTCCGCGCACACGGTCGAGTGAGTCCGCTGCGTCAATCCACAGGCCACCGAATGCCGAAGAGGCTGCTGTGGGATTCTGTGGTCTTGCAGCGTCCTTCTGCGGCAAATAGCCGCGTCCGCGGCCTAGCATGATGAAATGTTCGTAGGCGTTGGCCGCGCGACCAACGGCCACGTCCTGTGCGACTATCCGGTAGGAGCCGAGGTAGAATTTTTCGTCAAACGCGCATACTTGGCGACCCTCACGGCGTCCATGGTGTTCGTAATGCGCCCACCCGTTGGCGTAATTCCCTGCTGCGACAGCAGTTGCGACGTCGGGGTAACGAGCCAAATAGTCAGCTTCATTGAAGGCGCGCATTTCCTGAAGTCGGGTGGGGTGTTCCATACTCCTCCAACAAGTAGCTAGTAAAGATTGGAAATGATGATTCCCTGGCCTGGGCAGTTGAAGTGTCGATCCCCACAGGGCAATTCTTGAGGCCAACCAAGCGTGACATACTATAAAAATTCCGGCCAAAGTGCCGGAGAATGCTGCTGAGCTGGTGCTCTGGGCGATGCGTGCGGCAGCCAACGCAGCAGTCGCGGCAAGACAAGGATGTAAGGTGAAGAGATGAGCGAGCAAGATCGGGAGCGACAGTCATTGCGAAGTAAGGGGTCTCGTCCGAAGGCGGACACACCGGTAGCAGCGGGGGCCAGTAAAAGGCCCTCGGTTTCACGTGAGCTAATCCTCGCCTCATATCGGGCGTTTTTCGGACGTGAACCGGAGAACGAGCGCGTGGTGAAGCAGAAGCTCGAAGAATCCGAGAGCGACCAGATGCTACTCGAGGGCTTCATCACCTCAGAGGAATTCAGCCTCAGATTTCCGAACTACACGTCGGTCGTCCGTGCGCAGTACTACGCGAATCAGGATCGCGTGGACGTGCATGTGTCGGACGCTCAGTTCGAGCGATTGTTCTCACGGGTGAAAGAGCAATGGACCGCTCTGGGGCGTTCGGAGCCGTATTGGTCCGTGCTGTCATTCGATCGGTTTCGCGTGAAAAGTTTCGCCGAGAACGAAGGGGACTTTTACGCGAGCGGTGCCGACTCGGACCAGCTCATCGATGTCTTTTGCCGGAGGACGCTGATTGCCCCCCCGCGAGGTACCTGCCTAGAGCTGGGCTGCGGAGTGGGTCGGGAAACGCGGTTTCTTGCCCGGCGGTTCGACCGGGTAGTGGGCGTCGACATCTCCGAGGGAAATCTGCAGCTGGCGCGGAGCTACCTGCGAAAGGAAGGCGTCGACAATGTAAGCCTGGTGCTGCTGAGTGACCTCAAGCAGCTGCAGGAAACGGACGAATTCGATTTCTTCTACTCGATTCTCGTCCTGCAGCACAACCCGCCCCCTGTTATCGCGCGGATGCTGAAGATGATCCTCCGGAGACTGCGCAGCGGTGGGGTTTTTCTCTTCCAGGTGCCGAACCAGATGCCGGAATATACGTTCAACATCGACGCCTATCTGGAGCGTCCGAACCAAGTCGGCACGAACTATGAGATGCATGCGCTGCCCATGCACGCCGTACTGGACATCATTGCCGACGCGGGTGGACGAATAAAGGAGGTCATGCTCGACGTTATATCGGGCGGGTTCGGATCGCACACTTTTTTCGGAACTAAGGCATAACGGGTCGAACGTCGGCCTTCAGCGGTTTGGAGGTATCTTCTGAGACGGTGGATCGGCGGTCGACGGCGCGTCGATGACTCCCGAGTTGTCTGTCACGCGGCACCTGGTTCGAACTGGAAAGGTCCGGTCGACGGAAGGATCGACGAACCAATCATCTCGTCTCATGTCGAGATTCGGATTGGTGAAGATATCGCCGCGGTCGAGGAAGCTCTTCCACTTGCGCCAGAACATGTCGACGTCCGTCTCCTCGGACATCCCCTGGCGACTGATGCCCTCGTGGTGGATCAACCGTGCCTGCGGGTCGAGGACCACGGGGCGTCCAGTTTGCCAGACCCTCAGGCAGTAGTCCGTGTCGTTACCGACCAAGGGAAGCTCGTCGTCGAAACCGTTCAACTCGTTGAAGCATTCCCGAGTCGTCAACAGGCATGCTCCGGTAACAGCGCTCACCTCGCGGGGACATTTCAGGAGCCAGTTCAGCCGCGTTTCATCCCCCGTGCAAAAACGAAACAGGTGGCGTGCACCACCACCGTAGTTTACGAAATTGACCCCGCCGTGCTGGATCGTTCCATTCTTATACTTCAGCAGGCAACCCGCCGCTCCGGCGCCGGAGCGCAAGAGCGTGCTCACGAGTTTGAGCAGCCACTTCGGCTCGAGGGGCTCGATATCGTCGTTCATGAACAGCAGCAGGTCACCGTCGGCATGCGAAGCGCCGAAATTGTTGATGCCCGACCAATTGAAGGCACTGTCCCAATGGAGGACCCTGAAGGCCCGCGCTCCGAGATGCTGCTCAATGGCCGCCGGATCCGTGACGTTGTTTACTACGACGATCACCTCTAAGTTCGGATAGTCAGTGCCGCGCTCGAGTGAGTCGAAGCACCTGGAGACGATCTCTTCGTTGCCCAAGGTGGTCGGGATTACGATCGAGACTTTGGGATAGTCGCTGCCGGACACCGCTTCATCGGCATCTGCGTGGCCAGTTTGCGGGGACGGACCCTCCGACGGCGCCAAAGTTCTGCGGGAAACAAGGACCATCGGCACATGCGCGACTGCCGAGCTGCTGACACCGATCGCCTTCAGCAAATCATGCTCGGATACGTGGTCATTGACAGCCACCCACCTCGAGAGAACGGCTTGCACGGTAGTCCGCGAGGCGAACCAGGGGCGCCCGATGTAGTTGTAGGACTCCAGGAAGATGGGAGACCAACCTGGCTTGAATACCGGCTCGGGAGCCTCCGTCGTGCTGTGGACCTCCTCATCGGCGTACAGCAGATCGAGTGAAGCGTCATCCCGGATGGCCTTGTCGATGATGCGGAAGGCAACCGGTCGGAAGGTGTCCCCGGGATCCGCAACTCCCACGAAATCGCCGCGGCAGTGACTCAAGACCGAAAACCACTTTCCCCGCTCGCATAGCAGACATCTGGGTTCAGCGTCGACCCCGGCTCGTCGGGCTGCGAGGGCGACAACACTTTCTTGCGTCTGGTCGGTAGCAGACAAATCATCTCCATATGGGGATAGGCTGTAGCCTTCAGGGACATGAGCGTCTCGCTCAGAGCGTTTACGTTTGTACCCGCGGTCAAGCGCACGACGACGGACAGAAAGACTCCGTCGGATCGTGATGGCGCACTTCGAACTGCCGGCGACAACTCGCTGACTCTTTGATTCCAGACGGCATAGCTTGTCGAAACTGTCCGACGAAGGCGCCGTCCCACGCCTTCGAAACACCGTCGCGGCTGACCGCTGTGACGCGGTAGCTATGATCGCCGTCAGGATATTCACTCAGATTCAGCAACAGGGAGAGCCGCTGCGGCCAGCACCCGGAAAATCCGTGAAGGCGGCATACACGTCGGGTCGCAATACTCCGTAGCGCGCGTCCGCGACGTAGGCATCGTCGACAACTACCTTCACCGCCTCTATTCCCGCGCGTGACGTCGTCCACCCTTCGATTGACAGCATCTCGGATACCTCGGGATTGGATCCGGCTGGCGGATCGTCGATGCATCCAAAATGTCCGCGCTTCCGCTGTATTGCTTGCCGCCGGGTTCATCCGGGACCCATGGACCGTTCGCAACGCGCGGATCTGCGCCAGGCGCTGAGCATAGAGCCGCCCGACCGCCTCCTCGCTGAAGTTCTCCAGGATGTAGCGCTGACCGGTGGCGGCGATTCCTTCCGGTAGGACGGGTCGCGTGCGATCCGTCGGATTAGCGCCGCGGCATGTTCCACGTCTGGCTCAGCCCAAACCTGGCCGGCGCTGAGGGGGTACGAATTCGCGGGAACGGGAACGAAACGATAGTCCACGACGCATGTCGCCCCTCTGCGAAGTCCGGCTGCCGGAGTAGTTGGTTACGATGACGGGCTCGCCGTAGGCCATCGCCTCCGCAATGCAGCGGCGGAAACCCTCCCAGCGGTGCAGAGAGACGGAGGCGTCGCACGCGACGCGCAGCCCGAGCACCTCCTCGCGCGTCATCCGGTCCACTATCAAGGTCATCGGTCATTGTCGGCGATTTCCTCGAGGAGTTCGCTCCATCGCGCGCCGGCCGCATCGACGTTCATGGCCTTCACTAGCAGATGCACATCGTCGGATGAGTCGGCATCGAATGCCTGCTCGAAAGCTCTTACGGCGGCTATGGGGTTCTTGCATCGACGTGCGACGTGCCGTCGAACATGAAGTAGAAGACGAAGCTCTCAGACGGGAGTCCATAACGCGATCGTGTACTGCGGCCCGAGTCTCGGAACTGTCACCGAATTCGGCATAGTGAAGACGGGAACCCGGGCTCTCGTCTTCACCGACTCCGATACGAACTCCGAGATGGCCCACACCTCGTCCACCATGTCGAGCGCCAGCGTGAACTCGATCGGCCACTCCGAGAGCTCCCAAGCCCAATATCCGATGTTGTGATGGCCGATCGAAAAGTCACTCCCCAGCTTGAAAGGCAGGAATGGAAAGAGATCGGCGTTGACGAGGAAGATGTTCGTCAGGTACTGCGGCCGGTCCGTCACCCAGTGAGCTGCACTATCGTCGCGGTCCATGAGGCTGGAGTCCTGATTGATGATGCTGAAGGGAACGCCTAACCGATCGAGCGACCGGGCGAGCATTCGCACATCCTCACCTCGTCCAAATTCGCCGAACGCGTAGCCGACAAGATTAGCGCCGAATGACGCGTCGCCGACGAGAGCACTTCCGTAGCCCCCGCCGTCCGTGTCGGGCGAAGGTTGTGCGCGCGCGACGCGAGCGAGATTGTCAAGATG